>MFJD01000001.1:0-206 GCA_001779095.1 Candidatus Gottesmanbacteria bacterium RBG_16_52_11
GCCTCGCTTAGCGAGGCGACGATTTCAAGTTTTTCTTTGGTGGCAAATTCTTTCAATTCAGAAAGTTGCGATTCCAGAGACATCACTTGTCGTTCTTCGCTATCCGTAGATTTTCTTGTGTAGATAAAGTATTTCATAGGATTTAGAAAAGCCCGCTTTTGGCCTTATTGAATTCAAAACGGCTTGAAATTTCCCCGAAAAACGGC
>MFJD01000001.1:355-20655 GCA_001779095.1 Candidatus Gottesmanbacteria bacterium RBG_16_52_11
CTGCCAAAGAACCTGTTAAAAATGTCGGCTCGAACTTTATGAAGGCCAAAAGCGGGCTTTTCTTTTTCTTGATTAAATTCATTTTATTTGGTAGCATTATAGTAGAGATAAAATTCTTATATACTACAATACTACCAAAACTTTATTTATATGACAAGTGGAAAAACAATCAGTGGAAATATCAGGAAATTACGAGCTAAACGTGGCTTGACCCAAGACGATTTAGCCAAGAAAGCGGATATAAAATATACAACACTTATGAAGGTCGAAAGCGGTGCTGTTAATAAGCCAAGCGTTCAAACTATGGCGAAAATTGCCAAAGCATTGGGCGTTTCAATTGAGGAGTTAATATAATAAATCTATGAACGAACACGGAAAAATTATTTGGAACGAACTGGTAACTGCCGATCAGAAAAAAGCGGGTGATTTTTACAGTAGTTTATTAGGTTGGACTCGCCAAGAGATTGACGCTGGTCCATTAGGAACCTATACAAGTTTTCAAAAAGACGGCAAAGATGTTGCGGGCATGATGAACCCAACAAAAACGGATTATGAACAAGAATCTAAGCCACCACGTTGGAATGCCTATATTGCAGTGGAAGAGATAGAAGCTGTTGCGAATCGCGTCGCTGAATTGGGCGGAAAGATTTTGGAACCAGTAAATGATATTCCTGGTACTGGAAAAATTTGCATGATAGCAGACCCAACAGGTGCAATGATTTTATTGATGCAACCAGCACTAAAATCCGATAACATATGAGCGCTAGCGAAAAACTCTATATTAAAACCCGTAATGAGTGGCGGTCGTGGCTACAAAGAAATCATAAATCCAAAGAGGGTATTTGGTTTATTTATTATAAAAAGCATACTGGAAAACCATCTGTTCCTTATGCAGAAGCTGTTGAGGAAGCAATTTGCTTTGGTTGGATTGATGGGCAGATAAAGAAAATCGATGATGAAAAATATATGCAACGCTATTCCCCGCGAACATCCAAAAGCGTCTGGTCAGAAATAAATGTTGAAAGAGCGAAGAAGATGATTAAGCAGGGAGTCATGGCAGAATCAGGACTCAAAGCCTTCCGTGAAGGAACGAAAACTAACAAAAGAGTTCCGTCTAGTAAAAATTTTTCTGTTCCAGCTTATTTCAAAGAGGCAATAACAAAAAATAAGATAGCATGGGAAAATTTTCAGAAATTTTCTCCTTCTTCTAAATTAGCTTACGTTTACTGGGTTGGTACTGCAAAAACGGATGAAACCAGACAAAAGAGGATTAAAAAATCTGTAGAACAATTAGCAAAGAACAAGAAATTCGGCGAATTATAAGAAAAGAATTTGCCGCCAAAGAAAAACTTGAAATCGTCCTTTCCGCTCCGGTTCAAGGCGAGGCGGGCGGAAGGGGGGTGTGGGGGGAATTCCGCCCGCCGAGCCCTGCAAGTTCCGTTCGGATATTTTCAAACAGACACCGCCCTTCGGCAAGCATAGTGCCGCGCTATGACTATTTGCTTTAAGGTCTATATATTCTTCCTTACGGAGTTAGGGTAACAGTTTGATTACGCTTCTAATTTCTTACCGCTATGATATGTTTGATTTACGGATGTATTTATGACTGAGCCGGGTGAAGTCTCCAGATTGACACAAGACCAAGGGAAGACATCACTGCGTACGCTTGCCGATATGGTGCCGCTGACACCGTATAACGAAGAATTTTACATTCAGCGGGTAAACGATGGTGACCTCGTATTTGCCGGCAAAAGCCATACGTCACCGCTTACGTATTTCGCAGAGTGTGATTTTCAGTCATTTGACTCCTTGCTGTCCCGGATTACTCCCGGGATAACTGAAGAACTGTTTACCGGACAGGAGAAATTCGCGGACGTCCTTCCCGGTCAAACTGATGACTTCAGAAGAACCGTGCATGCGTGCTGGCGGGCGGCAAGAGCGGCTAAGCATATCCTGAAAAATCCTACAATGAAGAACGCAGCGGCAGTGGGAGCGGGGTACGAAAATTACCGTGTGCCAGGAGAAAAATACTGTGCCAAACCGTTGTCGGCTTCAGTCGGTGATGCAACTTGCCTTGATTATGCGCTGGTTGCACACCGGGCGCTTGAGAAGATGGGCAAACCGTCGGCGGTGGTAATCGGCGCGAGGGCGGACCCGGTAACGCGGTCGATCGAAGAGCATACGTTTCTGGTTTTGGATAGCGGCAATCTCGTTTTTGATCCTACGCTCACTGTCCATCAGGATAAATGTTGGCCGCCATGGGTTTTGGAACCGGAATCTCCGCTTACGGTTGATACGCTGCAGAATCTGGCAGCCGACGGTTCATTTGGGCACAAAATTTCCTGTACGGATATTTTTTCCGGCGCCACGCTGTTATATGGATCAGGAACCGGTTGGACTCTTGACTAATGAAATGTTAGACAGCATAAATTCACTTACTTCTGAAAATGTGTTTTAACGCTGCCCATTCCGCCTATTATGCAATAGAAATATGGTGAAATCCAAATTTTCCATCACCCGCAAAGACGGTGAAATGTCGGAGCTTATCGGAAAAGCCGGTCATAAGACATTAGCCGTCTGGGCGATTGACTGTGCCGAACGGGTCTTGCCGTATTTTGAGCAGGAATACCCGGAAGACCATCGCCCCCGGAAGGCACTTGAAGCACTCCGGGACTGGCTAAGTACAGGAGTTTTCAGGATGTCTGTCATCCGCCGGGCATCGCTTGATTCTCATGCAGCTGCCCGTGACACCGGAGGGGATAATCCCGCCCGCTCCGCAGCCCGGGCTGCCGGACAGGCGGCAGCAACTGCCCATGTTCCCCGGCATGCATACGGTTCTGCAATTTATGCCCAGCAGGCTATTTACAGAGCCACCGGAACATCTGATGCCGATACGGAAGCCGCCAAGGAACGGGATTGGCAGCAAAGCCGCTTGATGAAATTGATAAGCAGAAAGTAACACTCCTTTTGTCTGTCGTCGGCAAGCCTGCATCTGACCGGCGGCTTAGGTATAATCAGACCGGATGGATAAGAAAGACGATATAGGTCCGGCGGATAATTGCCAGCACTGCGATTTCCGGTCGGTCGCACTTGAGTATCCGCTGTCGGAAACCGACGGCTTCCGGGTGGTCTGCGACGTCCACCCGATAACTGCCGGTCATATCCTGATCATCCCGAAAGAGCACATTTCCTGTCTGGGTGCATATCCGGACCAGCTGTACCGGGAATTTCTTACGCTATACCGGAAGTTCACGTCATTTATTCTTCAGGCATACGGTAGTGTGAGCACATTCGAGCACGGCAAAACCGGCCAGACCGTATTTCACTCCCATATCCACGTTTTTCCGTTTACCGGACCGGAGACTGAAATCATTCCGGAAGGGAAAGCATACTTTAAGGAAATTACCGATATTGACGGGATCCGGCTGTTCTACCGGTCCTTGGGTGCATACCTGTTTTTTTCGATCGGTGACCGGAAATGGCTGGCGGATATTTCACTGGGATACCCGGGTTTTTTCCGGGACCGGTTTGCCCGGGCACTGAAGCACCCGGAAAAAGGCAACTGGAAGGAAATGCAGAAAAACAAGCCGCTCATGACCGAAGCGGAGAAGGATATCCGGGAAATAATTGCCGGATATCATAAGTACAGCGGAAGCCTGAGCGGGTAGTTGTCAGAGTATGCTGATGGTAAAGGTTTAATTTATGAAAAACAGAACGTTCCGCATCGGAAATATCGGGGTTGATCGTGCCTTACTGATAAGCTCCTTCGTATTCCGTCTTCTGCAGGAAGACTGGTCCGACGTTTTTAAGCCCCAGTCCGTCCGGAGCTACCAGCAGATATTTTCCGCTGCTTATTTCACCGAAGCCCTGCGGAAAGATCATACCGCTCTGGGAGCATTCGTGAAGGAAGAGCTGATCGGAATTTATATTCTGAAAAAGGAATTCGGCGGTGTGGGTTTTGTTGACTGGCTGGGTGTGGATAAGCGGTTCCGCAGGCAGGGGGTCGCCTCCGAACTGTTAAGGCTCGGGGACCAGCTGGCACTGTCTCTCAAGCTGCACTTCCTGTATCTTTATACGGAAAGAAAATCCAACATTTCGTTTTATGAAAACCGGGGATTCAAGCTGATCGGCACACTGAATAATGCCTGGTTCGGTGAAGATGAATGCGTGCTGGCTAAACAACTGAAAGATCAGCCGTTTGCTGAGGTTTACAAAAAAGTCGGTAGATAATTTACGGACGCAATTCCGCACTACTATTAATAGTATTCCTCTGTACGCAGTGCTGCTTTAATTGTTTCACAAGCTTATATGAATTCGGCTTTTTCAGCCCCTCGGGTATAATTGGGGATATGTACGTCCTGATTCTCCACGGTGTGATGGGCCGCGCCGGCATATACTGGCAGCAGACACTGCACGATCAGCTGGTGCGGAAAGGATATCCGGTCATCATGCCGACCCTTCCGGACGCTGATCATCCTGACCGGAGTGAGTGGCTTCGGACTGTTCAGGAGCTGGTCAGGAACATTGATCCGGGTCAGCTAGTCATAGTCGGGCATTCTTTAGGAGTTGTCGCAGCGCTGGATTTCCTCGAAAAGTCCGCTTCACCCGTGCAAGCCCTGATCAGCGTGTCCGGTTTCTCAGACAACTACGGTGACGAAATTAACGATTTTTACATGAAAGTAAAATCCGTGGATTTTACCCGGGTCAGGAACCATGTGCGCAGCTGCAGCGTTATATACGGCGGTGATGATCCGTATGTACCCCAGCCGAGTTTACGGAAATTAGCTGAAGACCTGCAGGTTACGCCCGTGGTTATCCCGCGCGGCGGGCATTTCGACTCGGAATCCGGAACCGGTCTGGTCTCCTTATTGCTGGATAGAATTGCAGGCCTGAATTCAGAGTCGGCAGAAACCGGGCCGGATAAAATAAATTTATAAATATGCAGTCTTCCAAAGAATGTTTCTGGACGCAGGTCAGGGAATATGAACCACCGGGTGGCAGGGATTATGTCATCCATACCGTTAATGGTGAAATGGCACGTAAGTTGGGGATGACGCCGGTGCAGATGGCAGAAGATATTCAGTCAGACGGTTTATACGTTCCCGATAAGTATGCCATGCTGACATATTATTTTAGTGCGGACTGGATAAGGGATCAGGACGGACAGGTCGTGGATCTGGTATTTTTCACTGATACCAAACCCACTGAGGAAAATATCGGCGTCATGCGCGACAGCGCCACGGCCGGTTATCCCCTGAGGGATCCGGTGGGTAGAATTATGCCTGTTGCGGATGTACCTGAGAGGGTCAGTGAGATTTTCCCGGACGCACAGGCATTCCTGCGGGTGCCTCCGGATGACCTGGTGGCGGTTGCGGTTTGGGACACGCCATCCAGAATGCGGACCGCTGAAATGGTCCAGAATATCGTGTATGCCACTGCCAGCGGCAATATATCAGTTGATGAGGGTATCAGGGGAATAGCCGGACTTTTGAAGAACGGACCCTTTTGTTTCGTTAACGGCAAAGCGCCGGACACGGTTCTGGCGGAAATTGCCGGAAATTGCATTAACGTCGGCCTGAGACGCCGGAAATATCAGGAATTATTTTCCGCTTATGCGGGTTTCCACTGAAAAGAGATAAGTTACACTGCGCCGGTTTTCTGCAGTATTTGATCTGTAACAGTCTTCATCGTCATGGGTACCCGCAGAGTTTTGTTCTTGCCCTCAATTCAAAGTACTATGGTAGGAGGTATTCCTGATAGTTGAGAGTATGGCAGAGGCAGAATCCGCAATTCCTCCCCCTGAAGCCGGCATCGGTAATCCGGACCTGCCCATCTGGCAGGTGATGCCACAGGTTATGGAGACGCTTAAAAACGGCAACCGTCTGTCACTGATCTCCGAGACCGGCAGCGGCAAGTCGACCCAGGTGCCCCAGGCGCTCTACGCCGAAGGATTTGCCGATAAAGGCAAAATTTTCGTGGTTGAAAACCGGGTCGACGTGGCCGCCGAAGTCGCCCGCCGGGTGGCCCGCGAGATGCACGTGCCCTTAGGCAGCAAGGTCGGCTACGTGACCGGACCGGAAAGCCGGATATCGGATGACTCCCGGATCGTATTCATGACCAGCGGTGTTTTCAAAAACATCATCCGCAACGATCCGTCACTTTCCCAGGCTTCGGTAGTCCTGTTTGACGAGTTTGACGAGCGCTACCTGCTGTCGGATATCGGCCTGGCCCTGACGGAAAAGTCCCAGGGGAAAGGGGGAGACGCCAAATTTGTCCTGATGTCGGCAACACTGAACGCCGCCAAAATCAGTGAACACTTTCCCGGCATTCCGCTGATTGAGGCTGCCGGCCGGCCGTATCCGGTCGATGTTCATTTTTCCGACCGGAGCGTACGGGAAGATGAAATTCCCCGGGAAGCTGCCCGGATTGTCGCCGCAATCCATGAAACTGACTCTCCGGGTGATGTGCTGATATTCATGCCCGGAAAATCCGAGATCAGCCGGACGATTTCGGAACTCAAGAATTTAAACCTCAAGGGGGTATCCGTGATGCCGCTTCACGCTGAACTGCCGCTGGCCGAACGGGCCCGGGTATTCGAGCCTTCACCGGAGCGCAAAATCATCATTTCCACTAATGTTGCTGAACGCGGCCTGACGATTGACGGCGTCAGGTATGTGGTTGATAGCGGCCAGGTACGGATGCAGGAGTATGACTCAGAGCGTGATATTGCCATCCTCGGGACCATGCCGTGTGCCCGGGATTCGATGCTGCAGCGGCAGGGCCGGGCCGGCCGTACTGCCCCGGGTGAGTATTACAGCCTTATCACGAGGCAGGAGTACGAATCCCGCCCGACCGAAACCAGGCCGGAGATCCTCAGGAGCCCGCTCCGGTCGGTACTGCTCCAGATCAAAGCCATGGGTTATTCGGCTGAGCATGATCCGATCCGGCTGATGGATATGCCCGGAAAGGATCAATGGAAAGCGGCGCATCAGCAGTTGCGGCTCCTGGGGGCACTCAATCCGGACGATGAAGCTAAGCTGTCCCCGTTCGGCGAGGACATGTCAGAGCTGGGGTGCGATCCCCGGGACGCGGCAATGATACTGCAGGGGTCGTTTCTGGGTTGCGGCCGGGATATGGCCGTTATCGCCGCCATCCGCTCCGCCAACCGGAAACTGCTGCCAACGCCGGCCGGAGAAAGGGATGCAGCCGAAAGACAGCACCGGAAGTTTTTCGTTTCCGATACTTCCGACCTGATCAACCATCTGAATGTCTACCGGCAGGCCGAGATTAACGGATTTGACAGCAACTGGTGCCGGGAGAATTTCGTTTCCTTCCCGGCACTCCGGGAGATCCGTCAGGCCGCCGGGGATCTGATGCGGAACGCCGGTGACCTGGGATATGACATGGAAAGCCGGGACGCCGGTGAGCAGACGCTGAGGCAGGCGATAGCTACCGGTTTTCCCGACCGGGTATTCCACTATATGGTCGGCGGCTGGTACCAGAACCTGGAAACCGGACAGCGGGCGAAACTCGGCCGGGATTCCGTTATAAGCCGGGCGCAGCGGATCATCGCCAATGACTTCATCCGCATCACCACAAAAGAGGGCGAAGAACTGCCGTTGATCTCCGCCGCCACAGTGATCACGTGATATGACAATTCAGCAACAGTATGTTAGGAAGCCGCCTGGCGCGTGTCCGGCTTGCCGGTGCCGACGTAGACGGTTTTCACCTGCGGAGG
The DNA here is from genome assembly GCA_001779095.1 of Candidatus Gottesmanbacteria bacterium RBG_16_52_11. Taxonomy (GTDB): domain Bacteria; phylum Patescibacteriota; class Microgenomatia; order UBA10105; family UBA927; genus RBG-16-52-11. The sequence goes on from MFJD01000001.1 coordinate 8,094, forward strand.
ACCGTTGACCTTTCTGACATCGATAACCTGATCGGCTACTGCTTCAAACATCTCTTCATGTGTGACCCCGATAATTGTCATATCCGGATTCTGCCGGTGCAACCGGCCAACGATTTCCATGACCTGTTTCTGGGAATCCCGGTCCAGGTTTGATAACGGCTCGTCGAGGAACAGGATTTTGGGATTCCGGATGATTGCCCGGGCGATACTCAGGCGCCGCCGTTCACCGCCGGACAGGTTCTTGATTTTCTCATCCAGCCGGCCGGTGAACTTGTCCAGCAGGAGGTCACTGAGTATCTCCTTCAGCTGGTCATCCTCAATATGGTTCGGTGTCCACAGCGTCAGGTTTTCCCGGAGTGTCAGTTCAGGGAAAATCCGCGGTTCCTGGTGGGCGTACCCGATGATAGAGTAAATCGAGTCCTCGCTGTACCGTTTAATATCCCCGAGATCAACGCCGCCGTAGCTTACCGTACCTGGGACAGCTGTATAAAGTCCCAGCATATGTCGGATCAGGGTAGTCTTCCCCGCACCGGAGGGGCCCTCTATTACCACGATTGATCCCTGGGGGATATCCATGGATACATCCCGGAGGATATTTTTGAACGTCAGGTTGCGTACTCTGATTGAATGGTCAGACAGATCGTTGACACTCAAACGGGCTTTTTCTTTAGGTCCGTCTGGGGCATCCGCCGGATCATAAGGTCCCAGCAGTTCTTCCAGTTCGTGGAACGATTGCAGCTGTTGCCGGATGTTTTTGAACCGGTTTTGGAGTTTATAAAGATCAGCTTCTGTCGACCGTAATCCCGAAATTCCGGCTTGGTATCTGAGGTATGCACTACCTAGCGCCTTCTGTCCGGCAATAATGTTTTCTTTGGCCTGGTCAACCGTTTCCGCCCGGCCGTATGTCCGGCGGATCCGGTCCTTCACCATGAAGCTCGGAGTATGAAACAGTGCATCTCCGATAGGTTTCCGGTATTCGGTGAGTGCATGAAGCACGCCTGCCCCCTGGGTAATCAGTTCGGAGACATACCCTTCATCCTGGAGGCGCTGCACATATTTTCCCACGTCCTGCCGGATCCGCTTGATAGGATTGTACGGTTTATACTTTGGCCGGTTCCATATCTCATTTTCCCACTCGTTCTGGCGCCGGTCGCTTTTATCCATCACCTCGGTCAGTTCCCTGGTTCTGTCACTGACGGAGGGGCTGGTTTTGATAAGCTCCAGCCCATCAACAATCCGGCTCATCACTAAATCTTCGTCCCTGGGTTCCCAGAATTTCAAGGGTAACTTCCGTCGTATCTGCGGCTGGTGGCTGGGTCTGTCTCTGAGATAGTATGCGGCACTTAAGCGGGCGGCGGTCATCGCCGGAGTCACCCAGCTACCGCCGGAAAACCGCGGTACGAAATTGCCGCCGAAAGAGATTACCGTCGGCAGTATATCCGCGTATGATTTGACCAGTCCTGTTACTGAATTTCGGCTGCGGTAGACCTTTTGGAGGAAGTCAACCGGAGACTGGCCTCCGGTATATTCGAAATCCCGCAACAGGAGTGATGTTGCGATACGTTCGTTCAGATGGTGCTTGACCTCTAATAACTCTGTTTCCATAGAGGTTAGAGCCCTGATTTTAATTTTCTGGAGCAGCAGTTCAGCGGCATCGATGTACACGGGGTATAGCACGTCCACCAGGACGATTTTCCGGGCAGATGCCTTAAGGTCAGTCGGGTCCAGTTTTCTGATCCGTTCCAGAAGTTCTGTAGCCCGGATTTGCAGTGGTTTTTCGGTCGGGACGTCTTTGCTGAGGTCCCAGTTGGCATCCCGCAGGATCCATTTACCCAGCCGGTCATAGACGGTGTCCATAGTCGGTTTCTTCGAATACACTATCGCCGCAGCATCCAGTAATTTACCGGTTGCATTTTTTTTCAGTGTAGGGGGAAGCCGGTTTGACGGGATACTGCGTAGTGTCTCCCTGGCCAGTTTCGCGTAAAGTTTTTTCGTAGCATCATCTGGCGGCGGCTCAGTTGTGTCAGATGAATCATTGGATTGGGAACCCCCGTCTTTTACCTGAGTCTGCAGGGCGAATGTTTTTCGGACGTACCTTTCGAAACCCGTCTGTTGTTTCTCGCCGAGCTTTTTCCAGAGCGGGTTTTCCTCAGCATGATCGAGAAATGTATCTATTTCATCGTCGGATAACGCATTCATGCTCATTGCGTCTTTTGCGCCTTTGAGAAGGTGCGCGGCTATGTTTTTATCGTGGAGCAGTTTTCTTCTGAAATGTGACAGTGATGCCAGTCCGGCATCAGACAGTGAAATGATCGTCCCCAGGGCGATGATCCGCTTCCGGTTTTCCGGAGCGTAACGCCGGAGTATCAGGTCGCCGGTGGTCAGGTAATCCCGGATGAAGTTTTTCGATTCTTCAAGCGCGCTTTTCTTCTCCGGAGGCACTGCTTCGGGATTAATGGGAATTGCTGCTCCTGTTTCCGGCAAAGCAACCGTTATGGGTCCGCTGTCTCCGGCCGGGGAGTTTGCAGCCCGGGATACGAGTTGTTGCATCGGGCTGCCTTCGGCCGGCTCCACCGGACGTTCCCCACCGTTTTGAGGCACACCGGTCACATCAGGCCGGTCGGCCGGTTTCGGCACGCCGGGTAATCCTGCTTCAGGCTTGGGCATTGCTTTCTCCATTCCTGCCATACGAAGCGTAACCTCGCCCCTATATTATACGGCATGGGCTGTAGTTTCCTTCCCCGCCGGGAGAAGTCCGGCCCCTCATCCGGTTCCTGGCACATTATTCACGGCGGACCGGTGGTGTGCGATAATGGCAGGTATGGTTGTGAAAAGGGTGCTTCTGACCGGGGATGACGGGTACGACGCTATCGGCATCAGGCTGCTGGTCCGGATGCTCAAGGACCGGTTTGACCTTCAGGTTGCCGCCACCATCAGCCAGATGAGCGGAGTCGGTGGTCATATCAGCGTTTCAACCGGCGGCAAGTACGGGGAAAGCGAAATTGAGGGTGTCCCGGTCATCTGGGTTGACGGATATCCGGTCGATGCCATGGAAGTCGTCAAGTCCCGCGGTGATGCCGTCTATGATCTGGTGCTGTCGGGGATTAACTTCGGCGCCAACGTCAGCGGTTCGATATTGTCATCCGGGACATTTACGGCTGCCGGCCATGCCATCTCGGTCGGTCTGGCACCCCGGGCTATCGTTTTATCCTGGTTTCTGCCGGTTGAGTTCTGGTTTAAGAAACACGCGGCGGATGAGGATATCACATCTTACCTTAATTATCCCGGCAGGGTGGCACGTGACATCATATTGCGGTGTATCGCGGAAAACTTCTGGGAGGCGCCGATACTGAACGTGAATTTTCCCGCCGAATCCAGCCGTTCGGTGCTGTTTACCCGGTTCCAGCCGAAGCTGGATGCGTTTTACCGCTATCCGATATCGCTTGATCCGAAAGCCGGTAAATTTTCCTATCCGCCGACATTGGCCTCCGATCCGGATACCGACACCCAGTACGATACCGGCGCGATCCTTTCCGGTCTGATTTCCGTTACGCCATGCCGTCCGACACCGGCTGACACGGATGCAGCAAACCGGATGACAGGCAGGAAGCTGACTCTCAGATGAGTAGCCCCCGGGGTGACATAATCCGGCAGGTTTTATGTACAATGGTAGTTCTATGGCCCGTCCGCACCTGCGCATTATTCCGGTACCGGCACTGATTCCGCAAACACTGGCTGCCGGCATGCTGTTGGTTTTCGCCGCAATTTCCGCAGTGACGGTGATGGCCGGATTTTTCCGCGATAATGCGGATGTTGCCGGTACTGAAGTAACGCAACTGCCTGAGGATTTAGTTCCTGATGTGGGATCATCAGCACCGGATGAGGGTTTTCGCCTGCCGGTTCTGCGGTACCGGCATATCGGGCAAGCCGGTCCCGGCCAGCCGGATGCCGTCCCTCCGGAAGTTCTGGACCGGCAGCTGAGCACCCTGCTTAACTCCGGATATACCTTCCTGACGATGTCGGACCTGTCTGACATACTGGACGGCAGGGCTGTACTGCCGCTCCGTCCGGTAGTCCTCACTTTTGACGGCGGATACCGGGATTTTCATACCGATGCCTTTCCGCTGATCCGCAAATACCGGATTCCGGTTACGCTGTTCCCGCCCGTCAATTTACTCGGCCGGCCGGGACATCTCAGCGTTGCCGAAGTCCGCGGGGCCGTGGCCGGCGGACTGGTGGAAATAGGTGCGGCGGGACTGAATTACCGGCCGCTGGCAGGAGTTGGTTTATCCGAAGTGCAGAAAGAAGTGTCCGGCAGCAAAAATGAACTGGAGAAACTTTTCCGGGTGCCGGTACATTCTTTTTCGTACCCGTTCGGCGCTCTGGACCGGGCCGCGGCAGGTGCGGTAGCTGCGGGCGGATACCGGACGGCAGTGACATCAGCTCCGGGTGCGGCGGTTTCCCCGGAGAACCGGTTTTTCCTGTACCGGATAAGTCCGGGAAATCGGTCCGGTGAAAAGTTGCAGGAGTATCTGGACCGCTGTATGTCAGGCGTCTGTTAACCGGACCGGACCGGGAAAAGCTGACGGAGAAATGCGATACTCCCGTCGATCAGGTCCCTCATCCGTTTGGCGTCATCCGGACTTTTGGGTTGCAGCAGCTGGTGGGCGGCGCCGGGAATCCGGATGGCGGCGCCCCGGCTACGGCCGAAAGACTCGTACCGGGCCGCTACCGGACCGGGAATAATCCGGTCGTGTTCGCCGTAAATGGTCAGGATGCTGCCGGGGAATCGCGACAGCGACCGGAAAGCCGGAGAATCCGCAAAGCTGTCCGGGTGGCGGATAGCCCGGGTGAAACTGTCATCCAGGCGGAGCGGTTCGGATGATCCGGAGTAAGCGGCGGCGCAGACCAGAATTACTGAACTGACGTCGGGAAATGTATCGGTCAGCCTCGCCGTGATATGCCCGCCCATACTGGATCCGGCTATACAGATCCGGTTTTCCGGCAGGCGGCTGACTTTCCTGAGGAAATTCACGGCCGCCCGGGCATCGGTCAGCCGGTGGGTCAGGCTGCCGTCGGTAAATTCACCGGAACTGTCACCGCAGCCGCGGAAGTCGATGGCAAGCGTCAGAAAACCGACAGCTGCCAGTGCCTTCTGCCACGGCCGGAAGATGGATTTGGAATTGGTTTTCCCGCCGCCGTGAAGAAACAGCACTGCACCGACGGGCGCGTTATTATCACCCGTAAGTAGGCCGGAAATGTTAATCCTGTCGGCGGTTATGGACACCGGTTCGTCTTCAATCATACCGGGATATGCTAGCCGAAACATGGCTGCGGGTCAAACCGGCGGCTCCGGGGTGTCGTATACTGTTTTTACCGTCAAAAATCATGAAAACTGAAAATCAGGAGTATTCCGTAATTTGGTCCTGGGAACTTCCCGAAAAACTTTCCGGGATCTGCGTCATCATTGACGTTTTAGCGGCAACCACGAACATCGTCCGTTTTCTGGACGACGGGGTAGCGAATCTTTTTGCCGTCAGCGAACGCTCGGTCGAGCAGGGAAAGTCAGCTTATCCGGACAGTCTGGTTATCGGTGAAAGTTCAGTGCTGCCGGCCTCATTTTTTGCTGCCTCCAATCATCCGGCCGACATCCGCCGGATTAACGTGAAGGGGAAAACCGTGCTCTATATGACCAGTAACGGGACGCGGGCGGTCAGCCGGGCGCTGGGTGCGGGGGCGGGCATGGTCGTGACAGCCTCTTATCAGAATCTGGCAGCCGTCAAGGGCTGGCTGGCCAGAACCGGCGTCTCCCGCATTACCGTGGTGGCAGCCGGGGAGCGTTCGTTTTCCGATCCCGAAGTTCCCGAAGACCGGGCCTGCGCTAATTTGCTCTCTTCACCCCGAAATGACTGGCCGTCCGACTGGCATAAGTATTTTGACAATCTGACGCGTGAAATCCGTAACCGGTACACCGGAGGCCTGAGGGAAGAGGATCTGCCGTTCGTGACCACGGCAAACCGCTCCGGGATCGTGCCGGTGTGCCGGCCGGAAGGCGATGGTATGATACGGATATCCGACATCATCCGGTAGGTTTCTCCCTTCGGGGCGTAATAATATGATCAGCTGTAAGTTTGAAAACGGTTCACCGGCAAACCTGCGGCATGTGGTCACCCATGCGATTGTCGAGAAGGAGGGGGCGCTCCTTCTGGTTAAGCGTGCCGGTCCGCTCCTGGAAACCGGCAAATGGTCGCTGCCGTCGGGATTTCTGGATCGGGACGAGACCGGCGCGGAAGGGATTCTCAGGGAACTCCGGGAAGAGACCGGCTGGGAAGGCGAGATCATCAGCCTGTTCCGGGTCAATTCCCGGCCTGACCGGCCGATGGAAGACCGGCAGAATGTGGTGCTTGAATATCTCATCCGGCCCCTCAGGCAGACCGGGGTCGCTGATGCCGAGTCGTCGAAAGTCGAATGGATTCCCTTCGGCAGTCTGCTGCCGTTTGACGAATTTGCCTTCGATCATGGTGATTCGATCCGGAAATACCTTGAATACCGCAAACACCCGTTTGCGCTGCCGCTGGTCGACTGAGCCCGCGGGATTTTGGGTTTCTGCGGTCCGTATGCTATCTTTAGGCTGCCATGTCCGACATTGATGATGTTAAATCGCGCCTGAATATTGTCGATATCGTCGGCGCGAAAGTACCGCTGAAGAAGGCCGGCCGGAATTTCAAGGGCTTATGCCCGTTCCATTCGGAAAAAACCCCTTCCTTCATCGTATCCCCCGACCGGCAGACATTTCACTGCTTCGGGTGCGGCAAAGGCGGATCGGTCATCGATTTCGTCATGGAGTATGACCGGGTCGATTTTTCCGAAGCCCTGGAAACGCTGGCAGCTACGGCCGGAGTCACGCTGACGCATCGCATTCCGGACACGCCGGAAGGCAGGATCCGGCAGAAAATATTCGAAGTTAACCATCTGGCCAGTGAGTTCTACCATTACCTGATGACCAAGCATGACTTGGGTGAGCGCGCCCGGATATACCTCAAGCACCGGGGGGTATCCGACAAAACCGCTAAAACATTCATGCTCGGGTACAGTCCGAACGGCTGGGAGGGATTGTACCGGTACCTGACGAAAAAGGGGTATGCCGCAGAGCTTCTGGAAAAAGCCGGACTGGTCATCCGGTCCCGGAGCGGACGCGGCATGTACGATCGTTTCCGCGGCCGGATCATGTTTACCCTCCGGGACCACCGGGGGAATGTCGTCGGATTTTCCGGAAGAATGCTTGATCCGGATGCGAAAGAAGCCAAGTATATCAATACGTCCGAAACACCGGTATACATCAAGGGCAACGTCCTGTACGGACTGGATGTGACCAAATCCGCCATCCAGAAGGAAAACGATTGCATACTGACTGAGGGAGAATTCGACGTCATATCCTCGTTTCAGGCCGGCGTAGCCAATATCGTCGCCGTCAAGGGTTCGGCATTGACGGATGGTCACGTTGCGCTCCTGCGCCGTTTTACCGAGCGCCTGACAATCGCGTTTGACAGTGACATTGCCGGCGATGCAGCGTCACGGCGCGGTATCGGCATCGCCGAAAAAGCCGGCCTGGATATCCGGGTCGTCGTCCTTCCCGAAAACCAGGATCCGGACGAAGTTGTCCGGGCTAACCCGGGCGCATTTAAGAAAGCCGTATCCGCTGCCGTGCCGATTTACGACTATTTCATCAGTTCTGCTGTCAGGCGTTACGACCGGACAGCCGCATTCGGCAAAAAGAAAATCAGTACCGAGCTGCTGCCGGAGATAGCGGGGATCGAAAACCCGATCATCCAGGCCCACTACGTGAAACAGGTAGCCCGGGTTCTGGACGTATCCGAGGACGTGGTGAATGAGGGCATGCGCCGGCTGAAAAAACCGGTGCAGCCCGACCGGGCCCGGGAGTCCGGATCGACAACTCCGGAACCGGTTACCCACGAAGAGCGCCTGGAAATGTACGTCCTGTCGCTTCTGGTTCAGACGCGGACTTTTGATTATCTCGATGAACTGCGCGAGGCTGTCGCCGTTTCCGATTTCCGCATTCCGGCCGTCCGGCAGATTATCGAACAGCTGGAAAAGTACCAGGCTGAAGGTACACCGTTTGCCATCGGCCGGTTCACCGGCATGATACCCAATGAACTGCTTTCCATACTTGACCGGGCTTACCTGTTTGACCTGTCGTCCGTGATTGACGATGCCGAACTCGTCGAGCGGGAATGGTCCCGGGCGCTTAAGGAACTGCATAAGTCCGTCCTCAAGCGTAAAATCCGCGACACGACGGCCCGGCTCCGGGAAATGCCGGCAGACGAAGCGGGAGAGACCGCTTATCTGTCACTGCAGCAGACGGTTGCTGAGCTGACGAACCAGCTGCGGACCCTGGAAAAGCCCTCCGTCCTCTGATATAATCGCCTCACCTTAAAGCAGGAAGCGAAGCGCTTTGTCAGAAGCGGCACGGTTGTTTCGGCAGCGGTGTACGCTTACGGCGGAGGCTATCGGAGCTTATGGCAGCTAAAGCACGGACCCTAAATACACCCCAGGACTTAATCCGCGAAGGCAAGGAAAACGGCTTCGTCACGCAGGACGACATCCTGTATCTTTATCCCCGGCCGGAAGACCATATCATCGAACTCGATCACCTGTATGACAAGCTGATCCGGGCGGGTGTCGACGTCTTCGAAACGACTTCCCAGGATGACGAGCGCGAAGCCAGTAAAAGCATCCAGGAGCTGGAAAAGGAAATCGAAGCCCTGGCCCGGGCTAGCGCCGAAGGAGTCTCCGATCCGGTCCGGATGTACCTCAAGGAAATCGGCCGGATACCCCTTCTGACTTTTGCCGACGAGATGTCCCTGGCCAAGCGGTATGAGAAAGGCGACCGCCGGGCGAAAAAGAAGCTCATCGAATCCAATCTCCGGCTGGTGGTGTCGATTGCCAAAAAGTATATCGGCCGGGGTATGAGCCTCCTGGATCTGATTCAGGAAGGGAATCAGGGGCTGATCCGGGCGGTTGAGAAATACGACTGGCGCAAGGGTTTCAAGTTCTCGACATATGCCACCTGGTGGATCCGTCAGGCCATTACCCGGGCGATTGCCGATCAGGCCCGGACGATCCGGATACCGGTCCACATGGTCGAGACCATCAACCGTTTTGCCCGTGCTTCCCGGCGGCTGATGCAGGACCTGGGGAGAGAGCCCGCACCCGAGGAAATCGCCAAGATCATGGAAGTCGACGTCACCAAAGTCCGGGAGATCATGAAGGTATCGCAGGAGCCGACCAGCCTGGAAACCCCGGTCGGTGACGAGGAAGACAGCCATCTCGGGGATTTCATATCCGACCAGGGACCGTCACCGTTTGACCAGACATCACGGCAGCTTCTTAAGGAACACATGGAGGAAGTCCTGGCGACCCTTTCCGACCGGGAGAAGAAAGTACTGATTCTCCGGTTCGGTCTGGAGGACGGCCGGCCGCGGACTCTCGAGGAAGTCGGGGCGCTTTTCGGCGTCACCCGTGAACGTATCCGGCAGATTGAGGCAAAAGCACTGCGTAAGTTGCGTCACCCCTCAAGAAGTAAAAGGTTACGGGATTATCTTGAATAAATAATCCTGCCTCAATAATATTTATGCCGGCAATCGAGTCGGTAGAATTCATGCCCCGGCCTGACGGTTACGGACCTGAAGGGCCTGACAGATACATCGCCTACGGTGCTGACCGGATTCCGTTAGGAATGCTTCTGGTAATTCCCGGTCCGGATATTATCCGGATCCCGGAAATCTGGTTACTGGATGATTATGGACTGGTTGGCGGCGGGGAGCTGCTGGGTGCTTTTTCCGCTACCCTGGAGCCGGCAACCCGTGTCATAGCTACGGTGGATCATCATAATTCACTGCTGGTTCTGAAAGCCTCAGGCTACCTGGACTCTGCTTTCCGCGATCCTTCGGTCCGGATTACCGATCCGGAATTTCTCGTTATGGTACCGATGGTCCGGCTCGCGGAAAGCGGCGGTTTTACCGTCAACGCAATCGGATTTGAGCGTGAAGGGGATGACCTGTCCGTATATCTCGACATACAGGTTGCCGGGTAGCCGGTACGGCAATCTGACCGTACAATACGGATATGCGCATCTCCGCCGTCATCCCTATATACAATAACGAGGTATCGGTTGCCCACGTAGCCCGCGTTCTCACCGGCCACCCCGGTGTCGATGAAGTTATTGCCGTGGATGACGGCTCCACGGACGGCAGCGCCGCCGCGGTGTCGGGAGTTCCCGGGGTGAAGCTGGTCCGGTTTGCCGCCAACCTGGGCAAGGGCGCCGGTATCGTCGCCGGGTGGCACGCAGCCTCTCACGATCATATCCTCACGGTTGACGCCGATATATCCAGACTGCGGCCGGATCATGTTACTGACCTGATTTCGACATACCGGGCGGGCAAGTGGGATATGGTGCTTTCGGTCAATGAATATCGGTTCAATATATTTGCCTCTGTGACCGGGCAGCGGATATACCGCAAACAGACGGTTCTTCCCTTCGTCCGGGTCGCCGAAACGGTAGGTAACGGCATCGAACAGGTTATCAATCACGCCCACCGGGGGAAAAGAGTTAAACGGATTATCGCCAGAAACGTGGGGCATCTGCTCAAGCATCACAAAAACGATCCGCTTACGGCCGCCGTTCTTTATGCCCGCGAAGGTTGGCAGATCGCCCGGACTGAAGTTGTTCTCCTGACGCGTCAGGCATAAGCCACTGTTAAATCCGTTTTCGGACTATAGGTAGTATAATGCTCCTAATGTTGTCAGAAGGACAGCCGCCATATGAGAGTTACTTCCGTTTGCCGCTTCCGGACCGGGTGCTTCCGGATCATGTGTCAAGGGCGATAACCGCCCAGCTGGGTGATGAATTGTGCCGGAACGAAGACCGGTTCGGCATGGGACCGGAGGCGCTTCAATGGATTCCCTTGAGCATCCGCGAAGCAGTCCGTTTACTGGTTATGCCTGATGGAGAAATCCGGACCCACCGGTATCCCGGTGAAACCGGACATACGATGGCTGAACCGCCGGTACTGGCGGTTCCGCCGGAAACGCTGACCCGGCTGGTTTCGGCGGGCGGATTGGCGGTCGGCATCGACCGGGGCGGGCGGGATTTCCCGGATGTTCCGGACCAGTCGCTGCACATTTCCGGAGTGAATAATTTCTATATTCCGGAAGCTGCTTTGATATCTTTGGGAGCTTTGTCCGGACACGATCCTGCAGTCGAACAGTTTATTCCGGAGACAGGCGGACCGGTGGGCTATATCCTCAGAGGACGCCTGACGATGGTTATGGAAGGCCAACCGCTGGTGCGGACCCTGGTCCGGTACGAAGCCATATTTACCGATCCGGAATTGCCGGTGCTGCTGCCCCTTCATGAAGCGCGGCAATACCTTGCCGGATAACAATGCTAAACCGGCTGATGAATGATGTTGGTGTCCAAACAAATTGATTACTACATCTGACCTATATATAATTAAGTATGTATGGGAGAAACTGCAATCGACTACCTGCCGGGAAAGAAAGGAACCGCCGCTCAATCCCCTGAGGCCTTAAGAAGGAGAGCCGTAGAATAACAGAAGGAATATTTAGTTACCGGAGGAGTTTGGAATAGTGAAAAGGGACTTTATACCGTTGATGTCCCGGATGCCCCCGGCATACAGGCACAATACGAAGTCGGCCCGACACCAGCCAGAACCGAGTTTACCAGCGAACGGCGGATCTTCCGTAAATTTTTCCGTACGCTTAAGGACGCTTCAGGAAAAGAGATTAGGGAGGAAGTCCATTTCAATCTAAAAACGAATACATGGGAAAAAAGCGGTCCGATAAGGAAAGAAGCGTCCAAAGTCGGACTATCTTTCTTCAACCGACGCGGGCATATCGAAACACTTTCGCCGAAAACGCCGGGTGGAAGACCCGAATTTGCACTGAGAATTGTGCGTTCCGCCGGTCTATAAAACTTAAATTACCCCGGTTTGGATGAGTTACGATGCCGGGGCCGTGCCGTATATGATGATGTGCGTTCCGGGATTGTCCTCGGTGGCCCGCAGCGATGATTTTCCGTTCAGGTTCGGCTCGGACCAGTAGTATATTTTTTCGGCGTCGGCGATGCGCATATTGATGCAGCCGTGGCTCATCGGATGGCCAAAATTATTGTGCCAGTAAGCGCCGTGGATGCCGTATCCCCGGCTCTGGGGGATCTGGTCATTGGCGAAATACATAGTAAACGGGACATTAGGCAGATTGTAATAGGTGTGCAGAACTCTGCTGCCGCCCTGCATCCGGGTATAGCGGAGTTTGATCCAGATGTTGAATTCTCCGGTCGGTGTCCGGCCGTACAGTCCCGAAGAAATGGGGAAGTCGTAGATTTTATTGTTATCCTCGAATGCGTAAAGCTTCTGGTTGGTCAGGTCAACCTCAATCCGCTTATTGCTGTTTGACGAAACCCCCAGGATCCTTGCCAGCGGCGGGGGAGGGATATACTCCGAGCTCACCGGCCGGTTAT
>MFJD01000001.1:20680-26657 GCA_001779095.1 Candidatus Gottesmanbacteria bacterium RBG_16_52_11
ACAGGCCGCTCAGGGTATCGGGATTGAGGGGTGTCTGGCGGGAGAGGTAGTGCGGCGCGACGCCGAATCCGGATGCGACCCCGATGGTGAAAACGGCGAAAGCGGCAAGGTATTTCAGCATGCCCATATGATCATGGTATGGGGAAATCCGTGCTGATGCAAGGCCGGATTGCTCCGTTTTCCGTGCTGTATAATCCTGTCCGATAAAATTAAACCCGCCGGGTTTAACAGGTTTAAACCTCTTCCATAAGCAGGTGTTTTATTTTATCCAATTCTTTTCCGTATGATACTTGATCCCGGATAAATGATTGGTATGCTTTTTGATTAGGGAAATTATTAAGTACAGTTTTAGTTTCTATCCACTTCGATTGGCTATTCCCTATATATTTTGGGAGTGAAGACCAGGGATATACAAATAATTCTTTTTCATCAATAGCACCACTAATTATAGGATTTAGGTGAATATATCTGGAAACATGCACTAATTGTTCTTCCGTTTCTATTAGCACAGCCTTAAAAGGACCCTGAAATAACGGTCCAATCCGGTGATATTTGGAATTAAAATATTTGGCATATCCGTTGGTAATATTGGATACCGTACGGACTATGCCACTTTCCCTATTTTGACGTAAAAGCAGATGAAAGTGGTTGGGCATAAGGCAATAAGTAAGAATATCTATGACTGGTGGGAGTGACTGCATGGTATCAAAATAGCGCGCACGCTCTTGAATTGAAAGATTGAGATAATGAGAGAAACTTTTGGGTTTATTGGAACGATAATATTCAAGGAGCATGATAAACCTGGAACGATCATGTGCAGATAGATAGATTTTTCTACGCTCAACACCACGGTTGAAAATATGATAAATATAATTATTTCTGAAGTGGACAGAACGTACAGTGGCCATATATTTAAGATACTGCTCGCAATAATTAGACGTCAAGAAGATGTTTAAACCTAAACAACCCGGCGGGTTTTATTGGTTTGTTGGGTTTTATTGTTTAGTTGAATATATCATGATGGGGGGTAAACCAGTTGCATTGTCAGACCGGGAGACCGCCTCAGGATTTTCCGTACCGCCTGCGCAGTTCAGTTTTGGCAACCTCCAATATCTTCCGCCGCTGTAGCGGTAAATTTTTCCCGGCCCGATTGATATAGAAGTTCAGCATGTTCATGGCTGACCGGAATGGCGTGGCTTTGCACCTGATGCTTGCGTCGGCAGATTTCTTCAGGGACGCGGCGATTTCTTCCGGATCATCCAGGGTAAAGACTCCCGGTTCCAGATCCAGGGCAATACTGTGTTTTGTGACCTCTCCCGACCAGAATTTTTTCCGGATCATACCGAATTCCTAACCGGATTATTCAGCTGTGTAATTCACACTTGATATGATCCGGCTGATTTCCGATTCATATGTTTTGGCATTCGGTCCCGCGGCCAGTCCTAGGAATCCGTAAATTTTTCCGTTCTGTTTGGTGTGGTAGTAGGGGAAACATCCCAGGCCGCAGACGACAACTTTTTCATACCTGATGCCGCCGAATGCGACTGCGGAATACTGCGGCGGCCGTTCAGGATCGACCGGATCAGCCGATTCGTACTGTTCCTTCATCCAGGCCATGACCTCATCCGGCGTCTCTACCGGTTTCATGACTGCAAATATCACGCCGTCATACATTTCCGTCTGCGGCCGCTGCGTCTCACCCCGGACGATCAGGGAAAAAAGGTCGCCGTCGGGGAAACTCTGACCCGCCGGATTCTCCTCCCAGTTGCCGGGATACTCAAAAGACAGGCCGGCTTCTGCACTGGTATATGTTTTCCGGTCTCCTTCCGAGGCCGGAGTGGCAGTACTTACAAGAATGGTTTCCGGAGTAAACCTGATGGTCGCGAAAATATCATCCAATTCCGCTTTCGAAAGGTGGCTGCCTTCAGTACCCGCGCCAACGTAACCTCCGGCGATGTATGTTACCCGGTCAAATTCCGTCAGGTAACGGTATTCGGTTGTGCCGGCCGGGAATTCCCAGGGTTTTCCGTTCACGAATGTCTTCGTTCCGAAGCCGCCCAGCATCACATCGTCCGCCCGCTTGTAAGTGAAATATGACGCCAGATCCGGATCCGCGTTGTCTCCCAGCGCCGTTAGGTCGCCGGGTTGCATGGACCTGAGTTTCGCTATGTCGTTCCGGGAATAATTGTAGATAGTTCCTTCCGCACCCTCACTGTTTTTCGGTACGGCGGAAATGTAGACGAAGTTCGCCGGTCCCGCTCCCGGTTCCCGGGTCTGCCGGTAATATATCCGGCTGAAATCCCCGTTTTTTTCGGCTGTGAATCCGGGTGGCAGCGTCAGGGTGAATCCCAGATCCGGTTCATTGACGGCCTGACCTTTTCCTCCGGCGGATTCCGGTGGCGGAGTCTCCGGTCCGGGTGTTGTGACCCCACCCGGCCTGAGCAGAAAATATGCACCGGCCAGAATCACGATTGCGGTTGCGGCCAGCATAAGTGTCAGCTTTTTCATAATCGGTACTTATTATACCCAATGGCCGGAGTCATTCAAATTTGACTATTTACGTTCGGGCAGCCTGAGTGTATTTCGGGATTATGCCGGTCTGATATTGAAATTCCGGCTGAACAGGTTATCCGGATCATAAGTTTTCTTGATGCTGGCCAGGCGCACATACGTTTCCTTCGGATAGATATCCGCGACATCCCGGTCGGTGACGGTGCTGATGAAACCGGAATATGCACCCTTACCGAACTCTGCGATTGTATTCCAGGGTTTCAGTGATTCCTGAATCGTTGCGCCGGATGCATCTGGCCGGACAAACGTCGGACAGACCAGCATCACTTCACTGTTACGGTGCGGGAATGCGGTGGCACCGGCCGGAATCCGTTTCATGGCGCCGCCCAGACTGCGGATCTGCAAAATCAGGTCCGGGTTATGTTCAGCGGCGGTGCTTACTGCACTGATAAGTTCATCGCTGAATGATTCCGCAAACGCGTTTTTGACGATGACCCTGACGCCTTCAGGCTGGAATGCTTCTTCGAGTCCCTCGGCGTATGGTTTTTTCGTAACATCCTCTTTGACCAGGTTACCCAGCTTCTTCAGCGGATCGGTGGCACTCCGGGCTCCGGAGGCATCTTCACCGGCGAAGCAGCATCCCAGCATGACGCCCGGTGGCTCGTCTCCCAATGACGGCATGATATTTAAAATCGTGGTCAGCGATTCGTCAGCGGCCCGCATGTAATCCCGCCAGCCGGTCAGCAGTTCCTTCATTTTGTCACGGGTGAAAATAATTTTCCGGCATAAACGTCACTTACCGGATGGGCCAGAAAATCAAAGCTGGTGACGATTCCGAAATTGCCGCCGCCGCCCCGGATAGCCCAGAACAGTTCCGGATTTTCGGAGGCTGTTGGGTTGAGTTTTTCGTTTACTGTCACGACTTCCGCACCCGCCAGGCTGTCGATAGCCAGACCGTATTTCCGGACCATCCAGCCGATTCCGCCGCCGAGCGTCAGGCCGCCTACACCGACTGATACCGTGTCGCCGGAGGAAATGGCCAAACCATGTTTACCAAGGACTTTGGCTACATCGCCCCACCTGGCGCCTGATCCGATCCTGACTTTACCCCTGGCGGCATCGGATACGTCGATACGGTTCATGGCTGACAAATCGATGACAACTCCGCCGGTATTGGTGCCGAAACCTGCAGCGTTGTGACCGCCGCTTCTGACAGCCAGCGGGAATCCTTTTTCCTTTACGTATTTGACGGCTGCAGCAACGTCGCCGGCAGTTTCCGGCATCAGTACGGCAAGCGGTGAACCCCTGGCGAAAAGTGTCGCTGAAGCCTTTTCGTACCGGCTGTCTCCGGGTAGGATGACATCCCCCGCGAAATTCCGTGTCAGTCCTTCAAAATGATTGATAAAGGTTTTTTCCATACGGTTTCACCGGAGCCGGCTTTATTTCCGTCAGATTCAGGTGTTGCCTGAGTATGCCGCCAGCAATTCCGCGATGTCGAATTTCTTCATTTTCAGAAACGCTTCGGTCACTCTTGCGGTTTTCGTTTTATCGCCGCTGTTCATGAGTTTTTCCATGTCTGTCGGGATGATTTGCCAGGACAGGCCGTATTTGTCAGCTGCCCACCCGTAACGCCGGCTGAACGGATAACTTCCGAGTTCCATCAGCACAGTGCCACCGGCAGACAGTTTTTTCCACAGCCCATCCACTTCGGTTTTGGTGCGGCAGACGACATGGAATGACACCGATGGGTTGAATTTGAAGTACGGTCCGGCGGAAAGCAGGGTAAACTCCCGGCCCAAAAGCGTGATATTCACAACGTCCACCTTGCCGGACGGGTGCCGTCAAGTTCGGAAGAACCGGTGATTTTGCCTGTCGTTCCGGACTTGCCGAAGGTGCCGGTGAAGGCTGACGTATAGAATTCGGCCGCCTCGCGGGCTTGCCTGTCATACCATAAGTGGGTGGTGATTTTCTGCATAGGCTGAGAATATTATTTGGTTAATACCGATTCCAGCTTATTCAGGCTGGAATTCCAGCCTTCGTCCATTTTGCTTTTCAGCATGGCCCGGTACTGGGCTACCGTTGCCGGTTTCGGATAGATGATGGAAAGCTTCGTTTTTCCTTTCCCGGCCTCTTCAAACAGTACCGTGACGGTGGTCTCCTTCGGGAAGTCCGCATCCTGGCCGTATTCGGCCGGATCCATTATGTTGCCGTTTTCATCCGAAAAGTAGTCGGTCACTACCAGTTTTTTATCCGGGACTATTTCCTTATAGACTCCGGCACTGTACATGACCTTGTCCCACTCCGATCCTTCCGGTCCGCGCATCGCAAACACGTATTTGCCGCCGACGCGGAGATCAATTTTTATGCTCGGCGCGGTGAAGCCTTCCGGCCCCCACCACTTTTTTGCCATGCCCGGATCGGTCCAGGCCCGGAAAACCAGATCCACCGGCGCGTCAAACACGCGGGTGATGACAATCTCCTTCATATCTTTTTCTTCCATATTTTGCCTCCTTTTTCTAAAGACAATACTTTTTCCAGGCGGTCGAACCGTACGTTCCACATGTCCTGCAGTTTCCTGACCCAGGACTCCAGTTCGGTGAATTTGTCCGGATTTATGGTGTAAAGCCGCTGCTGGGCCTTCTTTTCCACACTGACCAGCCGGGCATCGCGCAGGATTTTCAGGTGCTGGGATACAGCGGGAGGGGAGACGTTAAACCTACCGTAGATATCCGATGCCGAAAGCTGCCCTTTACGTGCCAGCATTTCGATGATGGTGCGGCGGTTCGGATCCGCCAGTGCCGAGAAGATATCCATAGATTTATATCTATACATTATACGGTTTATTAAGTCAAGTCTTAAATATTTGACTAGGTAAATGTTGAACCGGATTTCAAATTATAGGATAATCACAACCTATGCCGGGAAAGGAAGAACCGGGACTGGTATTACCGCCGTTTGACGCTCTGCCGGAATATCCGGGGTTGGTGACATTTGCCGACGCATTCGGTCAGGCAGCCAGAGCCCGCATCATCATGGATGAGCTGGCGGGTACGCCCGGATTGTTTGCCACCGCAGTCACCGAATATGCCTCCGGTTATTCGGAGTTAATACTTGAGAATTTGTTCCTGCATTTCCGGACCGGAATGACGTATGTGCCGCGGTTTGCCGGGCGGATTACCCGGGCCTGGATTTTCCGGAACATCGGTTTACAGGATGCCTCCGCCGGTTTCCGCCGGAAATACCCGCAACTGTCGGATGATGATATCGCTGCTGCTGCCGTCCGTTTCCGGGGACTGGTGCCGGCAGATGATCTTCTGGGATCAGTCGGACTGTTTGAAGAATTCCTTTATGAAATCTCCAACCTGCAGGGCTTCCCGGCTCTTGGTTATCAGCCGTCGGGTATTCCGGGGAATATTTCCGGGGCACTTCTCGCATACCTGAAACGGCTTAATACGGATGCAGACGC
>MFJD01000001.1:26675-55679 GCA_001779095.1 Candidatus Gottesmanbacteria bacterium RBG_16_52_11
TCCTGGCGGACTCCGAAAATCAGATGACGCAGGATCCGCATCTGAAACTTCGGATTGAGCAGGAATTCAGCCGGCGCCTCAGGGGTGGCGACGCTGCTGAGTAACGGATTCACCGGATTATTTACTGATTGTCAGAAGCGCCGACAGCTGCTCTTTGAGGTCTGGAAGCAGCGGATTTTCCGGATCGGCACTCTGCAGGGCTTCAGTCAGTTTTACATACCTGTCAAGTTGTGCCTTTTTGGTAGCATTGAAACGGAGGAATATTTTTTCCCCACCGGTCCGCACATCCTCAACCTGGTCCGATAAGTTGGCCAGGACATCCGCGGTTTTGAGAAGCAGGGATTTCTTTCCCATTTCGGGGATGTGGTCAAGCGCCGCCGATTTACGCGCCGTCCACGGCAGCGACTTGTCCTGTTCGGTGACGTCGTCCACCATAACGGCGACGGTTTTGCCGAACTTCTCCCCGATATCCTTGCGGGTTACGGATCCGCGGGGCTCGGCATCCTCGATGGTGTCATGGAGGATTCCGGCCGCGATGACTTCCGGATCATCCGTCACCCGTGCCAGAATCAGGGCCACCGTCAGCGGATGAGTGATGTAGGGGATAGTGGTGCCTTTACGAATCTGTCCGGCATGGACGGCAACCGCGAACCGGATGGCCTCGCCGATAAGCGGTGTATAAACTTTCATGAAGTGATTATATACCAGTCGTTTCCGGTCCGTCCGGCGGCCGGATTCCATACACCTTAATTGAAAAGTACAGGCAGAATGTTATATGCCGGCCGGTTTTTTTACGGTTCAATTTTTCCGGGTGTATAATCCGATGTAAATGACGAAACTGGATGATATTCTAAGGGTCAGGAAACCGGCACCGGCCCATCCGGTGATCGCGCCGGTGGCCGTCCGCTGGAGCCCGCGTTTCTATTCGGGGGAGAAGATCCCCCGGGAACACTTGGACACCATGTTTGAAGCCGCCCGCTGGGCACCGTCTGCCCACAACCGCCAGCCGTGGCAGTTTTTCTTTACGGAAAAAGGCTCGGATCATTACGGCAAAATATTTTCGGCGCTGAACGGATACAACCAGTCGTGGGCAGGCACCGCGCCGGTTCTGGTTCTGGCCTGTGCCGAAACCAAGGCTGGAGGAAAGGCCAATCAGTTCTGTTACTACGATCTTGGCGCGGCGGTCCTGGCGTTCGTACTCCAGGCGCAGGCACTCGGATACCACGCCCGGCAGATGGGACTGTTTGACCGGGAAAAGGTCCGGAAGTTTTTCCGGCTGAAGCCGGATCTTGAACCATTTATCGTCATCGCCGTCGGTCGGATCGGCAACTATGAAGAAGCCCCCGATGCAATTGTGAAAATGGAACTTGATCCCCGGCCGCGCAAAACCGGCATCGCCACGGAGCTGAAATAGGGGATGTATGCCATGCGTTATAATGGATACATATGAATACCAAAGGAAACGCTGAAAAAGGTAGTGACGGAGATTTCGGGCGCAGGCGCAGGGGGGACTCCTGCCGGGGGTAATCCTGATAGCGTTGGGCCTGGTATTTCTTCTGGATAATTACGGTATAGCCACTTTGGATATCGGGAAACTCTGGCCGTTATTCCTGATTATTCCCGGCTTTTTAATGATTTTCGGGAACAGGGAAAACTGAACCGTATATTGCCGGGTCAGGGGGAATCCGATACATTCTCAACATCCGGGCCGGGGCTGCCAAAAACGATCATCATACCCTCTGACGGAGCGCGTTCCATGATCCGGCGGATATCGCCCGGTATCAGTTCATACGCCCGGTCGGTGTTTATTATCCCCCGTACGTTTTCCGGCATATATGCCAGCAGTTTCTGCCGGGACTGTGAATCTCCGACCGGAGTTCGGATGATGACCGGAATGTCAGGAAAGTGCGTTGTCAGCATACGCATGAATCCTGTGAATTCACCTTTCTGTTCTGTATTCTCCGGATCGTAATCAATGAAAATTGCATCCGGACGGTGGAGCTTCAGAACCTGCTTCTGGGACCGGTCAACAGTGACACTAAATACGTCAAAATCCGCTTCCACGGCGGCCACGACATGCGGCTTCATCCTGAACGTATCCGTACCGCTGGCACAGGCAATCCGCATCCGCTCCTGAGTCATATCACCTTGAGGGCAGGATTAGGTTCCGGCTTGCAGGGCCGATTGTACAGTTTTAATGAAGTTATGCAAGCCAAACTGTTCCGAAGACCTCCCGTTTACCGGTAAAAGCGGATACCGGTCTTTGGGTAATTGTCTGCCGGACAGCCCTCACCGCGTATTCGCAAAAAACCTGAAGAAATAAACAATGCTGCGGAGGATATTCACCACGACCATAACTAGCTGAGTAGCCGTACGGAGGGGGGATTCCATGCAGCCTCAAAGTAGCAGAATCGGATTGTTATGGCAATATGCCATTACCGGCTAAAACAGTATGGAAATAGAGCACGGATCCGGAAGAAATTTAATCTCCCAACCGAGAAAAGAAGACCGGAAGTGTCCGGTCTTCTTCTTTAATTATATTTTTGCTTTACGGGTTGACGTATGTTGATACGTCATAAAACCGCAGCTGTGCCAGTTTCAAACCGTTATTGTCATAACTCCAGAAATAATCCTGAAGGGCTTCGTTGAAAAGATTATACCGTTCCGGTTTTCCGTCGCCGTTAAGGTCGTAATATATATACAGTAACTGTTGACTGACGTTGGAAAACGAACTCTTGCCCTTTTCCCTGATCAGTACCATCGAATAAACCGAGCAGTAGATTTCCCCGGTCACCGGGTCGGTTGCGCAGGTAGTCGTGGTCGACTTGCCGCCCGGTTTGCCGAGCGCCCGCGCGTACACGCTGTACTCGGTTACCCCGTCGTTATTCGGATCGGGATTAGGCAGCTGGAAAGCCGCACCGTTATTGTCGGTACAGTTGCCGTCCAGCACCTGGAATTCTCCCGGGCTTAATGTTATGTTGCATTTACCGGCCAATGGCACGAATATCCGGTGTCCGGCCGAACCGGTCATGGACGCCGTCTTATCCTTCGGAACACCGATGATGTTCAGGTTGAAATGCGGGCCCGACGGGGCGCTGTTTCCCGCCCTTGAGCGGGTATCAAACCCGAGATCACCGGACATTTTCTGGAATTGGACTCCGGCAATCAATGCTACGGCTACCATCAGCGTGATGACTGTCGGAGATATGATTATCGACCGGCCTTTGGCTGATTTTTTTATTGCCATTTAATCACCTCCTTCAGAAAAAGTTTGCAATCCGCCAACCGGCGGAGAGTATTACAGTTTCTTAAGCCCTCCGAAGCTATATGCGAAGGAGGGCAACGCCCTTTGCAGAACGGGAGTTCTGAATCCATCATCACAGAAAAACGGTCCGGGGTCAAATTTTGGGGATGCGGGCGATCATCCGTTCCGCCAGCAGCCGGTTGGCGGCAGCTTCATCCGGCGGCAGCCTGCCGGCGTCGAATATTCTGGCCGCAGTATGCAACTGCAGTCCTTCCGTAATACCGTCAGCAACATCCAGATGGAGCAGCAGATATTCAGATGCTTGGATTTGGGAAATACTGCCGTCCCGGATTGCCGCTGCCAGGATATCGGCGCTGACTACAAAGGCGTCACCATAACCGTCAGCCTCGAATTTTCTGATTTCTGCCTGGGTAATACCGCCTCCGGTGGTGAATATAAGCCGTCGGGCATCGTGTTGGTGGACCGATTCCGGCCTGCCGATATGGGCGGTGATGTTGGTGTTGCCGATCTCAACCGGTTCGGCAGCCGTCGGAATGAATCCGAGGTAGGGAACACCCAGGTCTCCGGCCATCTGCCGGGTCGCATCTTCAAGTGCTGTTTGTCCAATGATATCCTGGGCGCCGCCGCCGCATCCGGCGTGTGCTGTGATCAGGTATTCCGTACCGTATTTGCTGGCGAGCGCGCTGAGTCTGCGGTGGACGACTCCGCCGACGCACTTCAGAAGCATCCGGCTCCGGTCCGGCAGCAGCTGCTGGTTGCCGGTGCCCAGCCGGATGATACCGCTTCCGGCCATGCCGAAGGCAATAACGTTATCGCCGTAGTTTATGTCCTCATCCATACAAACCCCCAACCAAACTATTCCCGAATATACTCTCCGGTTGGGATGATCTGATTTGTTCTGAAGGGTCATAAAACAAAATGATAATTGATCATGGACGATCCGTGCAAGACTCGCCTACGTCATCGATGACGGGCTTCTGCGCTGCTTCAGCAGATCCAGAAGTTGGGGATTCTCACCGGGAATGATTGACCGGACCCGGATGCCAAGCGAAATAAATCTTTCCCGGGCTTCAGGGTTGACGTACAGCACCACATACCGGTCAGGAATGTCAAATGCCCGGAAAACCTTATGGAGATCGGTAATTTTCCTGGCTGTCTCGGCGAAATCATCGATAATCACCGGATTTCTGAACAGTATACCTAACCTTTCGTACTGCTCAATTGCCAGTTGACCGCCCGAGTATAGATTCCACGCCGGCTGGCCGACGATACCGGTGATCCGGGGTATCTGTATCTGAAGCCGGGCGGCAACCTGATCCAGGTCAGCTACCATATCCTTCGCGGAATACCCGAGGGCTAGAATTCCGTCAGTTTCCTCCGCCGCCAGTGTCTGCGCCATGGCCTCAAGTCCTTCGGTATAAGCCGGCAGTGCCTCGGCGTACCGGGATATATCCCGGCTGCCCCAGATATGCCGGGCGCGGCCTATATGGAATTCCGATTCCTGAGCCATGAGGGGTTCATTTTACTACAGGATAATATTGCCGGCAACAAAATATTTGCCTGGCCTTTTATCTGCACGGAGTTGACGGCGCCGCCTGAGCCGGACTGCCGTGGCGGACCCAGGTTCCGCCGGAGCAGATCCAGGTATCTTCAGGGCCGGTCAGCCTGAGGAGGGACACGGCCAGGATGACAAACAGTAATGCGGCGTAAACGTATTTCATTTTATATGCCGCCTTTTTATAAAGCAGGAACGAATAGATGACGGGCAGCACGGTAGCCAGCATTATGCTGCCGAATATGACCGCCGGCGCGTACCAGATGAAATACGACTCAGCCAGCGTCAATATGCCTGCCGCCACGAATGTCCAGCTGGCATAGCGGTGGGTCTTGTTCCAGTTGTCTTCGCTTGAGAGTGTCCAGGGAATTTTGATACCGATGAAATAGTTCTGCCGGATCTTTGACAGGTAATTGCCTAAGAGGATAAACAGTGCCCCCAGTCCGATGAACATAAGCGGCATCATTTTTGCCGCCGGATTCAGTGACACGTAAAAGATGATGAACTGCATCCAGGCAAAAAACGCCATGAAACCGGTCTGGATGATCTGCCATTCCCGGGCAAACAGCCGGTACTTGTCATTCTTCGGGTCGATATTGGGTAATACCGCAAACAGGACGGCCATGACTACGGACATCACCGGCATCATGAGTGCCGCTTGGAGTTTCGGCATGTAGCTGTCGATCTGTCCCCGGAAGTTCCAGTGCACCGGCATCAGCTCAGGCAGCCGGGGGAAGGCCAGCCAGGCAAAGAAAAGTTGGGCGGCGATGATGAGGGCGGTCAGTTTTTTCATAGGTTACTCCTTTCCGAATAATCCGATAAGCGCCTTGACGACCTCCTCGAACACTGACGTATTGAGTGAGTACTCGATGTACTGTCCCTGCCGCTGGGCGACGACCAGGTTGGCCCGTTTGAGGGTATCCAGGTGGTGTGACAGTGTAGCCCCGGAGAAGGGGAAATGCCTTCCGATTTCATTCACTGTCATGTCTCCGTCCTTGAGTATCTCCAGGATTTTCCGGCGGCTGGGGTCAGCCAGGGCTTTGTAAACCGTATCCATATTTAGATATTTAGAATATCATCTAAATGATACCACCGGCAGGGGATACTGTCAAGTACTTATGAAAAACCCTGTAACTGCCGGTATTTCTGTGGCTACTTTTCCGACCGGGTTAACTTGGTATGGGCCGGGGTCACGGATATATGCGAAAATCCGGATTTCGGCGCCGCACCGTGCCGGTGCTCCTCACCGGCGGGGACCCATACGACGTCGCCCTTTTTCACTTTCACCTGCTTTTTCCGGGTAGCGATGATGCCCTCGCCGCGGGTGATGATCAGCACCTGGTCGTTCGAATGCCGGTGGAAATTATTCCTCACTCCTTCGGGGAAATGGACATAGTCAATCGAGAGCTGCGATCCTTCGTCGTCGGTCACCGGTGACTGCCGCACCACGTTACCGGTGAAAAGCGGCGGGCCGAGCTTCTGTTTTTTGACTTTTTTCAGGTTTATGATTTTCATACTTCCTCCCTAAGCAATATACCCGACCGGTATCTATTTCCACAGGGAAAATTTCCGGGTCAGTCCGTTGATCTGATCGATTTCCCCGAAAAGGCAGATGCCGTAATACTCAAGTTCCGATTCGGGAGTTTCCCGGGTCCGCTGCTTCTGTTCCAGGTATGACCCCACCGTCATGGTACTCGTGAAGTCCACGAAGTGGATATTGTTTTCGATCAGCGACAACCGCAGCGTCCGTATCTGGTTCGAATTATCCGACTGGAGGATGATGAAGGGATTATCGGAAATGCTTTTGTGCTCATTCCCGTCCTTGTCGGTGTAGTTGTCAAACCGCATGGCCGGTACATCGGGGTAACTGACTGACAACCCTG
This sequence comes from Candidatus Gottesmanbacteria bacterium RBG_16_52_11, assembly GCA_001779095.1. Classification (GTDB taxonomy): domain Bacteria; phylum Patescibacteriota; class Microgenomatia; order UBA10105; family UBA927; genus RBG-16-52-11. The sequence continues at coordinate 33,379 of MFJD01000001.1, forward strand.
CTGCCATATGGCCCAAAGCATTCAGAAGCAGATTCACCGGAACTTTTTTATTCAGAACCGCCACGAATTTGTGATTAATGGGGTTGTCAGAGTTTTCCATACTATATCTTATCCTGATGAGTAACGGTTTTTTCGCCTGTCACGTTTCCGGTGTTGACTGCACCTTTAGGTTCGATCAGGATGATTTCTACCTCTTCCGGGGCTTCGGGTTTATGTTCGAGGAGATGGGGTATAATCACGAACTCGCCCGGATTTACCTCGATATCCCGGTCGCGGAAATGGATGATTAATTTCCCCCTGATTACCCAGAACAGTTCATCTTCCTTCTCATGGTGATGCCAGACGAATTCACCTTTCAGCCTGACCGCCTGGACTTTGTGGTCGTTGAGCTCCCCGATGACTTTCGGACTCCAGAAGTCGGTGAAAAGCGCCAGCTTCTCCCGGATATTTACGACTTTGACTTTACTGCTGCTTTGCATACCGGTTCGTATTATAGCAGCTGGCCGGAAGACCCGCATTGCCTGCTACAGCGGGACAATCCCTGAAGAATTGGGGAAGTCCGGGAAATGTCATTGTTGCTTCAGGCAACATCTCCCGGACTTCCTCCGTTATTAGTTGCGGTTATCCGACCTTCATCGCTCAGCGCGATTGATCAGTCGCCGCAGCGGGCATCAGTCTGGTGCGGCGCCCCGGAGAGGGAGGCGTCGATGCCGACTTTCGTCGTGAAAGCCGGATCCAGGTTCTGCACCGCCTGATTACCCAGCAGTACTTTATTCAGCACATCCACACCGGCACGGTACAGCGTGACCGAAGGCAGCTGCTGCCCGTTTACGGTGGCTTCGACTTGCCCCTGGTTCCAGCAGACGACCAAATTCTTGACCCGGCCGCTTGCCGCCAGATTCACGACTTCCGGTGCCAGTGAGATGCCGGTCGGCAGACCCTCAAGGGTCACCTGGCCGTTGGTTCCGACGTCAGCTTGCAGCGGCCGTGACAGCTGGATGGCAAAGGGTTTGCTTGTCTCCGCAGTCATCCGTGTGGTGATTTCCACCTGGACTTCGTCCAGCAGTCCGCTGACCCGCTCGGTCGTCGCGCCGGGCAGGCTGATTCCGTACGACTCAGCCAAGACAAACAGCGCCGAGCGGCTTTCCTTGTTCCACTGGATCGCGGCCAATTTCTGTCCGTCGACGTCAACAGTAATCTCGGTGCCGTTCAGGAATGCGTGCACCTGATTGAGCTGCCGCAGGACCGAAACCACATCTTGGTGGATCGGCTGGATTCCGAATGCTGCCAGTTCCGCAGCGGAAAAGCCGCCGACTGAGATCGCGCCGCTAACCGGATTGATGGTGGCGTCGATCAGTATATAGTCAGTCACTCCGCCGGCTGATACGGGCTTGGCGGGTGTCGTAAATACGCTGACCAGGATGGCGCCGAGCAAGGCAATCATCATGATCGAAGAAATTACTCGTACTCGCATGGTTTGTCTCCTTGTATAGTGGATTCTGGTGTTTTTTCCGGATTTACCACAGTGACTTACAGGATTTCTTATACAACGCCTCCTTCCCGGCGTGTTCTGGGATTCTCAACTGAGGGTATACGTGACCGTTGCCCTCAGCGGAATGACGTAATAAAAAAATGCTCCTCCGACGGCGATATTGGTCTTTACCAGCCAGATGAGCGGTCTGGTGATCAGCCGGAACTGCTGAGGTACAGCGATCCTGAGACCGAGGTCCAGAGAATTCTGCAGAGTTTGCGGATTATATGAGACCTGACTCAGCAATTTTCCGCCTCCGGTCAGCGTAACGGTTCCGTTGGTAGTTATGACTAATTCGGCCGTCTTCACATCTGCTTTCACCATCAGGCTACCGATCGGGCTCTCCGGTCCGGTTACGAAGCGCATTTTTGCTATCGTTACCGGGGGTTTGCCAAGGACGGCGTAAACTACATATGCCGCAAGAACAAATATCAGTATTCCGAGTAGGAATTTCTTTCTGCGTGACACGCGCCCTCTCCTTACCTGCATGTGGTAAGACGGATAGGAAATTATTTTGATTTTTTAAAGTGCAGGCAATCTATTTTTAAATTATTGTTACAGGTTCCGCAAGAAGGAAGGGAATTATCACAAGTGATAAGGGCTATAAGATATTTTTCGGAGAAGTGTGGAGAGGATTCGGAACCGTCGTACTTACCTATTTATGATGCGGAAGGTATGACGCAAGGCGGTGTAGGTTTTTCTGTAGCATCGGGTGGGAAAATCCATAACACTAAGATGATCCGACATACACCCGTTTTTTCGGTGTCTTATCAGCTTCAATCCGGGATGCGGCGTAGGCGCAGTACTCGCACTCGTCCGCCGCCTCCGGCGGATGGTCAGTCCGCAGGCATTTCCACAAGTCCACCACTGTCTTTTCCACCCACCTGTCACTGCCGGTGTAGGGAATCAGTTGCACGTCAAACTCGAGTTTACCGTCAAACGCCTTCCGGTCGCTCCTGCCGTTTGCGTAGACGAAATACCCGGTTGATGATACCCGGAATCCGTTTTTCCGGAACAGCCACTGGTAAATCTCCATCTGCCGCTTGTAGCCTTCCTTGTATTCACTGTCCAGGGTGATCTCGTCCTTGGTGGACGTAGCTTTGTAGTCGACGATGATCAGTTCTCCGTCCGGCCGGACCCAGACGTCATCGATGCCGCCGGTGATAACCAGGTTGGTTTTCGGGTGGTGATACGTGATACCCCGGCGGCGCGAATCCCGCCACTCATCGATTTTTTTGTGCGAGAGCGGCACGGCTTTCAGGCCGTATTCCTTCATCAGGGGGTGGGCGATTCCTTTTGCCCGGTGGATGTCGAATTCCTTTTTCAGAAGCGTATCGACGGCATTGTTGAGGGTGAAGGGGAAACCCGGAGGACGGCTGATGCCGGCCCGCCGGTCCAGCCAGAAGCAGCGGGGACAGCTGACGAACAGGTCGATCTTGGTGCGGCTGACGCGGTAAGGCCGTTCGTCCGCAGGGTCATACAGAGCCATGGATACAGTATAGTCCTGATACGGTTAGTTCGGTAGCTTCTTTCCCGGATGACCGGTGTCATTTCCTTCTGACGCGTAAAAAGACATTTTCTCCCGCCGGTCGCAGCCCAGGAGAGTCAGGTGGATGAAAAACATTTTCCATTCTGAACCATCGGCTATTCCGGTGCGCTCGTTGAGGAAAAATTTCTCCCCGTGCCAGCGTTTCTTTTTCTTGTCATAGAGGAGTATGACTTTGGCATTCGGATCGCCTTCATTGCAGTAGGTCATCAGTTGTATTCCGTTCTTCTCCCGGTATGTTTCGATGTGCGGTACATAGACGGCGTGCAGCCGGATATTGTGTTTGAAAACGAATAATATATTGTATGAGAAGTTGGATAACTTCTGCACACCCGGCACATTCAGCCGGTGCGGCACGAATCCGAACGGCGCTGCATCCTGGATATCCATGATATCCTTTCCGGCCACGGACACGAAAAATCCCGCCGTAGCGGGATATTTTCCCATACGGGCCTATCATTCCCCGGTTGAACCGGGGTTCGTTTTGGCACCGTATCTTATCGACCGGTTGCCGGGCGGATCATCAGGCGAAATCCTGCGTCTTACATAGCTTTATGCGATGTAGGAACTCCCCGCCGCTCTTGATATGTATTTATTTGTGGGGGGATTATAACACATAATCACGAAAACTGAGGCTAATAGACTTGTGGTGAGCGAAGTCGAACCAGAGCCGTCCCCTTATTCTCTCGCGCCGGGAAAATGGGCATGAATTGATAGTGTGACTCTACTCCAACGAAAACACTTTCGTTTTTGGAATTTTGTTAAATGAAACTCTCATTCCAGTGGTATGCTTCAGATCCGCAATATTGTACAAATATATGTTTATTGGTAATAAATTCTCATTAAGTTCAAGGTAATAAACGTAATCAACTAGGCTTGAATCTATCTTCATTCCTGGTGGAGTCTTACCTTTTTTGAAATTCCTATACTTAATTTCAACTTTTTTTAAGTACTGTGTCATTGCGTCAAAATTAGAATTTGAAGGCACTACCGGTTCTAATCTAAAAAGTCTCCTACAGTAAAACTCAGCCAGTTTTCCGGTGTTAATTAATTCCTTATATTTTTGAAGGATATCACAGAAATTTTCAAAATTTGGAATTGACTGTTTTAAATCTTTATACGTTTTAAGGTTATAATATTTCATAAGTTCATATATTCTGCTTTTAATAAGCCAGCATACTTACATAGCCTTTAAAAGCGCCCTCAAGAACAACTTTATAAAATCTGGATTTAACTTTACTAGTGTTTTGGTTATATACTGACCCGCTACCTCCGCAGCCAGCACGATATTCAAGTTCCCAATTTAGTTGATCATCTGATCTCCATGTTTTAACTCCACCATCTCCTTGATCAATTAAACAGGTGATAGTGAATACTCTATGCGAAGTTAAATCAACTACCCTTGGTTCAATTGCTCCATTAAGATCACCATAGTCAAAAACCATAATTTCATCTACAGAAGGTGTTTGAGCTGATTCACCAGTTGAACCTTTTGGACCCTCGGGACCGGTGGCACCGACTGATCCTGTCGCTCCGGTTGGGCCTACACCCCCATAATAATCAACTGAGAAACGGCCGATTATTTGCGCACTACTTGTATTTGGACTGAAATGAAGAAAGAATACTTTGTAATACCTCATAGCTGTTTCTAAGGTGATTTGTTCAGAAATTCCATTACATAAGTATTCAGTAGGTTCCTGCCAAGTAACCTGATCGTGACTTACTAGAATTTGAAATTTTCCATTTGTACAGTAGTACCTAAATGTTACGGATGAAAATTCATTCGCATCGAATATCTCAGACATTACATCTGAATTTGATTCATTGAAATAAATAAATTGAAAATCTACCGGCGTTGGTGCGCCTTGTGGTCCCATTGGTCCCGTAGCACCAATTAGACCGGGTTCTCCAGTTTCACCCTTTTCACCAGTTGCACCAATCGGACCGGGTAGACCCACAGATCCGGTCGCACCGGTAGCTCCGATCGGTCCTATTAGTCCGGTTGGACCCATGAGTCCTGCAGGTCCGGTCTGGCCTACAGGGCCGGTCTCGCCGGTGGCGCCGATTCTTTTCATCAGCCCGTTTATGAGGGTATCAAACGGATTCTGGGCAGCGGAGACAGGGGAGACAAGAAGGGTAAATACCAGTACCACTGCAGGCAGCAGAAGCCGGGTTTTTATGGGGATACCTCCTACCTACACTATAGGTGTATACCGAAGTATCTGTCAACGGAATTCGCCTTGTTTGCTCACGAATTCATCCTGGGAATGTGTTTGGATGAACGCCTGTGCATCAATCAGAGCTTTGAGGAGATTTAATCCGTTCTGCGGGTCAAGAGGTACTCCACCGTCACGTTGTATTTTCCGCATGGACAGAGAAAAATTCAGCGCCGGGTGATCGGTGTTCATTATAACCGTAGGAGAAATCAAGCCACCCTCCTCCATAGGACTGAATCTGCAGAATTCTTCCACTGCCCCTAAATTTTGACACTGCATGCTGATATTGCCGGCATCTGCCTGAATATCCTGAATAGCCCGGGAAAGCAGTACTCTCCGTTCCAGACCGGTTTCAGGTTCGACATCGTTGATAAACGATTCAACCCCGGAACGAGTGTCAAACACTCCGGAAATATAGAGCTTAGGCACAAGTTCATATATCATTCTGGCTTTCTGAATATCATTATCACTTGGGCGCCGTTCTCTTTGAGTAAATAGACTTCTCAGTGTACTGAATATTGAATGCTGTCCGTCACCTGCTGCTTCAGCCATACTACCAATATGCTATCACTTCATTTGTAATATTTTCTACTTAATAACCTCAGTGCAATACCCTTTATTGGTATTGTTACATTTTTCTGTAAAACAGAGGTGCTATTCCCTGATACGGTATACGGCATACTGTATACGGAATACTATTTCATATCTTTGATCCACATGCCGTTATGGTGGGAGTGGGCGTACTCTTCGGCCGCTATTAGCCGGTCGTAGTATTTGGGTTTCGCCATTCTTTTATTCAGAAGAACGGTCGCATAGCCTTCCTCAATCATCCGTTCATTGATCAATTCGTCGCCCATCCAGACATAGACCAGGGCTCGGTTATAGGCATCAGGTTTACCTTCACTGATTTCTATCCGGACGGTTTTTCCTTCCACCAGACGGGCGTTTAAGTCTCGGGCAGATAAGCCGGATGGGTCGTTAGTCTCCGGCGCATCGATTCCTGCATAACGCACATGATGGTCGGTTTCCAGAACCACTGTATCCCCGTCGATCACTTCCGTGACCTTATACTCACCTTCATGCAGGACGCCGAATGTGACATTGTCGACCGACTTTTCTGGCTGGCTCACCGATCCGCGGACGAGAAATCCGGCTGAGAAGGAGAGCAGGAGACTGACAATAAATACCAGAGGAATTACGACAGCATTTTTCCGAATTCGGATCATAACTGCACTATTAACGAGTCTTCATCAGCACAAACGCTACTGCATGACTAACTTTTTCAGCTCGTCATCTATACGATCTCGTGGAATTGGAAATGTATAAAGTGGTTGTTCTGTGATTGCTTTAAGCAACCATTCTTTTTGAACAATTTGGATGTTACGAATGACGGGATGAAGTCCGAAATTCACTGTCGAGCGGGAATTAGTAAATACCAGAATCGGTTTTACGAAAATTTCCGCACTAAGTTGGTTTTTGCAGTGCTGATTCAAACCGTTGTATTCGCGAACTGCCTCGTTAATCATTCCGGACAATGGGTACCCGTCGTTGGTTAAGACTGAATTAGTAAACTCAATTTTCCCCGGATGGATATTCTTCACTTCAATAGTAAACAATCCAGTTGGACCACAAACAACATAATCGATATTCCATCGCTGTCCGTTTAAGTGTACGTCAGGATAAATAGAATATTGATCGTCCAGTCTAATTAGTACTTTTTTAACCTCATACTCACCGGCATCACCGTGTTCATAATTTTTGGATTTGTGTTTATAGAAAAAAGAACGTCGTCGTAATATTTTCATCAGTGGTATAACAAAAATTAACATCAAAATGATGTACAAATATGAATTAGAACTGAAGAATTTTGTTGCTGCTGAAAACAAAACCAGTGCAAGAAGAAAAAACACCAAAGACTTGCTATCATACTCAAAATTCTTTTTCAACAAATACTTACTTCTTTTCCCAAAATATCGGGCCATAGATTAAGTATAAGTACATTCTGGGGAATTGACTAGGAAAAAATAAATGTGCAGTTCGAGGTTTATAACATGAGTCTCTTCTGTTTACCATATAAGAGAGCTGATTGCTTGTTAATGACACACATATACTCTAGACTGAATACATGGATCCTCGGATTGACTATTTCGATGAGTATGAGTTGACAGAGGTTTGGAACAATGAGCGGGATTTCACAGAGTGGTTGGCTAAAAAGGAGAATATAGAAAAGTTTATCTCAGTTTTTGATATTGAAGTTGACATATCAACAATTACTACATTTCTTCCGGTTGATAAACTTCAGGCAGATATAGTATTGAAAGATAAATCTGGCGATACAATTATTATCGAACTACAGCTCGGATCGGCAGACGATGAACACTTGGGTAAGCTACTGGCTTATGCAGCCAATAAGGAAGCAAATTATATAATTTGGGTCTTCGAGAATATTTCAGATGAATATCGTGAGACTCTTCATTGGTTAAATAGGCGTACAAATTCAAGCACCGAGTTTTACGGAGTACGGGTGGTTCTCGAGCAGAGCAAGAAGTCTGAAAATACGGAAACCACCAGAAGTATAAGGTACGAATTTGAATGCGATCCTATAGATGAGGATTCTGAGTCTTCGGATGAATTAACAAACTTGGAGCAATATTATGATAATTTCTGGGAAGCATTTCAGAAATACGTTCGAGAAAAATATCCTTCTGAATTCGGTTCCCTTAAACCTCAGAAACCTGACAAGAATTATTCTATCCCGATAAACTTCAAGGGCGGTACATTAGCAGCTTATATCGACATTAAGTCGAAAGAGATATCGGGACAGTTCATCAATCGTGATAAAAACTGGTTCCGGCAGCGAATGACGAACTTCGAAACAGATATTAAAAGTAAATTCGGGGTATTAGTTCCAGGTCAGATCTTAGATTTTGATACTAAGCGTGGACGAAAGGTATCGAAAGTTATTGCCAAAAAGAAATTTGAAATTGATCACGAGGATCTTACAATTTCGGATGCAACATATGAGCCGATATTTAAATGGTTAGCATCCGTGTTAATCGCAATGAAGCAGATAATAAAGGAGCAGAGAGATATTAAACTTAATGGGAAAGTGGACGAAACAGATCTTCAAAGTGAAGCACATTCTCAACCTGTTTCAGTCGAATCACCATCGGAAACTCCACCCCAGGTGACAGCAGGGACGGCTCCTCCTGTAGTTGTGACATCTACATCGGTGGTACAGGTGCCGGTGGCTCAACCGGTTAGTGCGTCAGCCTCACCTCAGATTCAGGATACACCCCCACCCGCAGCCACAGAATAATCGGGATCGGAAATTTGCAGTACAATAATATCACCTCCGCAGCTTCAGGGATATACTTTCTTGCCGTCGGGACGGGATTAATTTATAGTTCCTGTTTATTCCTAATACTAAATACTTGATACTTAATACTGTTCGAAATGTTTGGTTTGGATTGATTCAGCAGTATAAATTGAGTACCATACCGGGAATGGGAAACGGGAAAGAAGAGTTACAGGTATTATTTGATCTCCTGGATCTAGCTCTCCGCAGCGGTTACGACCTGGAAACGATCGCCGAAGCGTATGTCCGGCAGGGTGAAGCGGCTAACCGGGATGTTATCGGTTCTGCTGATGCGAATGCTATCGAGTATGCCCGGGAGAACGGTTATGACGTCCTGACCAGTAACACTTCCGCGGTCAAATCCAATACCGAACTGCGAAACGGTAAACCCCTCTGGATGGGGCTGGCGTCACAGTGCGTAGCGGTCGCCGTGATTCACCGGAATGTCGGAATCGCCGGCGTCCACGTAGTGACCGTCAACCGGAATGACATTAAAAGCGGTATTCTCAGGCTGTTGGCTTCCGGTCCGGAGAAATTCCGTCAGGAGATGGTGCGGATCAACGAGGGAGGCCACGAAGTCATGGTCGCCTCGATCGTTCCCCCGGAAACACGTTTAATCCGGGTAGGCGATGCCGTAACGCAGGCTGCCACACTTTACCGGCAGCTGTCAGCCGGTACCGGTGCATCCGGTCCGCCCTGGGTCGGAATCACAGGTATGAATTACGGATCAGTTGAAGAGCAGCGGCAGGCAGCAGATTATGCCCGGCAGGTTATAGATGAGAATTTCCCCGGGGCATCAACCGACATCCGGATCGGGCTGGCCGGCGGGGTGATCTACGGCGGCCCACAACATCCTCAATTCAGCAGGCCGGCGATCGTTATGTAGTGGCAGGGGAAAAAGTGCACTTCATTTCTTCGCAGGCGGGGCGGAGATGTTTACCATCCAGTGGATACCGAATTTGTCAGTCAGCATGCCGAAGGTATCCCCCCAGAATTGTTTGGCCAATGGCATGTCGACCTTGCCGCTTGCGGCCAGGGCATTGAAGTACCTGGTCAGTGATGCTTCATCGGTTCCGGCCAGACTCATATGCACGTTATCGCCCATGGTGACGGTTTTTCCCGGTGCGTTATCGCTGGCCATGAAGCTTAAAGCGTCGTTCTGTAAATCGGCGTGCATGATCTTGTCCTTGTAATCAGGTGTGGACGGCATACCGCTTTCTCCGAATGTCTGCATGGTCAGTTTTCCTCCCAGAACCGACTGATAGAATTTCATCGCCTCGGCACAGTTGCCGTTGAAATTGAGGTAGGGAGTGAGCTTCATATTCATATTCTTCTATATATCAGACCGGAGGCATTACTGCAAGTGGTCCTGTCTGTAGTTCGGCCTGAATCGGCCGATCAGACTTTATTCCGGAAAGTTTCCCCGATCACCCATCCGTTAAGCGTCTTTTCAATACTACGACCGCACAGTCATCATTCCGGGGATCGTATTTTCCGGATCCGTCCATGCCTCCCATAATCTGATCGCACAATTCCTGTGCCGGAAGGTCCCGGTTTTCGCTTACCAGACTTTCCAGTTCCGGCCGCCCGAAATCCCCATGCTGTTCAGTTAAGCCGTCAGTATATAACACAATCGTTGCCCCGGGAGGGAAATCCAAGCTACCGAAGGTGATATCCGGATCATCCACCATATTCAGAGGGTGACTGCCCCTTAATATGCCGATCAGCGGATTACCGTCCTGATCCTGTGCGATCATCGGCGGATGACCCATGATGGCATATTTCACTCTGTGCGAATTTGAATCAAGCTCGACGATATGGCATGTGATAAAAGTGTCTTCCTTTATCAGATGCCTTAATTCGAGATTCAGCTCCATAAGCGTTGTTGCCGGTGTCGCCCTTCCGTACAGGCTGAGTATGGAGTGGAGCTTGGATACTGTCATGAGCGCGTACGTCGCTGCCGGCAGGCCTTTATCCATCACGTCAGCTATTATGAAAGCGGTCCTGCCGGGTCCTGATAGAAGCGGCATAAAAAAGTAGAAATCCCCTCCGACTTCCTGGCTTTGTCTTAATCCGGCACCGGTATCGTAACCTCCTATAGCCGGAGTAAACTCGGGTAATATGCTGGTTTGGATTCTGCCGGCAAATTCCATTTGCCGCTGCATGTCTCTTTCGTGCATAAAAAAGTCCAAAAGATTATTGTATTACTTCCAACCTTCAGCGTCACCGGTCTAAGTAAACGGAATTCCTGCCGCAGACCGGCAAAGGACGTAATTGCCGGAAACCGCTCAGGAAAGGGTATAATGCTCCGTATGGAGAATTCAGCCCGGCCCATCACCATGCTCTTCGTATACCTGACCGACAAGCGGACCGGCAGGTACGAGATGGAGCAGGAAGTCACCGAACTCTGGAACCTGGTTGAGTCGATGGGGGATACCGGCGTGGCCGACCTGATCATCCAGAAAGGCCTGCCGTTCCGGGAGACATACGTCGGACCCGGCAAGGCTGCGGAAATCGGGGAGTACCTGAAAACCCACAAGGTTGAAGTGGTCACTTTCAACGGCATGCTCACTTCGGGCCAGAAATTCAACCTGACGAAGATGTACTGGGATATAAATCCCAGTATTCAAGTCTGGGACCGGGTGGACCTGATTCTGGAGATATTCTCCCGGCACGCCCATACTAGGGAAGCCAAGCTCCAGATCGAACTGGCGCGGATGCGCCATATGGGACCGAGCATCTTCGGCATGGGTATGGTCCTGTCCCGCCAGGGCGGCGGCATCGGCACCCGCGGTATCGGTGAAACCAACACGGAACTCATGAAGCGGCACTGGAAGCGCGAAATGAAGCGCGTTACGGATTCGCTGACCAAACTTACCGACAGCCGGACCCGGCAGATCGAACGGCGCAAATCGATAGGTCTTAAGACCGTTTCACTGGTCGGTTATACCAATGCCGGCAAGACGACGCTTTTTAACCTTCTGACCCACAAACAAAAGCCGGTTGATAATGCCCTGTTTGTCACTCTGGACAGCGCCATCGGGGTAATTTTTATCCCCGAGCTGGGGAAGCGGATTGCGGTTTCGGATACTATCGGGTTTATCAAAGACCTCCCGCCGGACCTGATAGACGCATTCAGGTCGACGCTTCTCGAGTCGGTCCATGCAGACGCGGTTCTTCACGTCATCGACGTTTCCGACCGCGATTATATGGAGAAAGCCGATGTCGTGGACGGGATACTGTCAGAGTTGGGAATCCCTGAGGAAAACGTCATCTATGTGTATAACAAGACCGATGCCGTGCCGGACCTGGACCGGCAGCAGGTGGCTGACCGGACCGGCGGACACCCGCATGTATTCGTTTCCGCCGCCAAAGGGCAGGGGATAGATGATCTCCTTTCGGCTCTTATCCCGCGGGTTCGCTGAATTAGTAATCCGCAGAATCCTGCCGTGTACTTAGTGTCCGGTATACCTGATTAGTACAGTATTCCGGATGTCAGAGTTCAAGCCGGTATTTGGCAAAGGCCGGATTACCGGCCGTCGGGATTACACCCGTCCAGAAACTGACTGCATTCTCATTTCGGGCGATATAAGGCGTATCCGGATGATCGCTTAACAATACGGCCGGAAGTACTTCCGGCCGGCTTATATTCTGTCTCATGACTATTGCCTGCCGTCTTTTGGAAAATGTAACGGAATTGCCAGTCCGGTCGATATATGCACCTATATGGGGGGTAAGACCGGCAGCTGAAATATGTCGGATAACTTCATTATTCATGCGCATAAGTTGTTCATCATCCGGGAGTGTTCGGATGAGTATATACATATCCAGATCGTCGTCGGGTCTGAATCGTCCGGTAGCAAAGGAACCACCGATGGTGATCATTTCCAAATTGCCTAACTCCGGATTCTCAAATAATTGGCCTAATACGTCAGTAGCTTGACGGTACAGCGGCAATTCAAACCTCTCCAGATTTCCGGTGACAGCCTCACCCGTTTCACCCATACTTACCGTAGTCTAGCATTACTATGCAATCGGAACATCAAGAATGATTATGTCGCAGGGACTGCATTCCTGTCTGTGGCGACTATTTGAAGCACCATATGACTGTATTTCAGTCGGTTCGGTCTATGCTTCCCGGTAACGGGTAAATTTACTGACCGTTAACTTTTTATCCCCGGATATGTCCGTAATCAGCTGACGGGCTGGATATTCTGTGTCATCGGCTGAAGTACCGTCAATTGGGCCGGATGGATGCAGCTACCACCAAAAAACCCGCCTTGCGGCGGGTTTCATTGGGGTCTTCAAAACCGGCTTACCAGCGGGTGGAGCGGGTATTGCCGTAGGAATTGCCGCCGCGGGAATTTCCGCTGCCGCCGTTGCCGCGATCCTCTCTGGGTCGGGCTTCGTTCACTACGATCGTCCGGCCGCTTAAGTTGTAGCCGTTGAATTTTTTGATCGCTTCAGATGCTTCCTGGTCCGTGGTCATTTCCACGAATGCGAAGCCTTTCCCCTGTCCGGTGTACCGGTCGGTAATTACATTAACCGACTCGATCTTACCGCTCTGGGAAAACAGCTCCTCCAGTTGGGCACTGGTTACGTCATAAGGCAGACTGCCTATGAATAATCGTTTTGCCATGCTAGATTCACCTCCTTTTTTCCAAAAAGTTGTTCCAGATCAGGAAAAAACTGCTTACAGCGCGAAAATCGATCGTGAGTAGAAGGAAAGGAGTCTTGCTTGGGGCGCCTTTACTAGCTAATCAGAATGAGTTTTTACGTTAAGAGATTTTTACTTAAATCTGACGAACACCAGTGGACTATAACAGGTTACGTCCTGATTAGCAAACCGGACAGGGACCAGACACTTTTTCGGGGATTGTCTGACTTTAGAAACCAGGGGAGCGGGTGAGTCTGAACGAAGGCTATCCGATAACGGCGAAATACTGCCGGTCATCCCTGTGACTCAGGTGTCGGGTAATACTGAATACCGAATACTGAATACTGAATACCATATATTACTGTGTCTTCCCCATTATCACAATTATTCGCATATGCTAACTTTTGTGATGATGCTGACGGTTATTGACTGCATAAATCAGCGGGTGTTAAAAACAGTGGGAAATCACGTTTCCGGGCGTATTTTAGGGTTTTCATTCAGGCCTGATTTTTGGTATTTTCCGGCTTTGTCTGTTTGACTTTGGTGTGATTTCCGATATCATGGGCCTATGGCAGATGACGAAAAAGCTCCTGAGGAAAAGCAGCCGGAGCAGAAATCCGGTTCCGGAAAGACACCTCTTCGCGGCAACCGGAAATTCCGGCTGGGACTGATCCTGGTGCTGATGGTCATCGTCGTTATACTCTTCGTGGTCTGGGAGAAAGCCCGGATCGCCCTGGTTATCGCCTTCATCGCACTGCTGGCTGCCTTCGGCCTGGAGCTATCCCAGAATGACTTTGATCTGGGCAAGCTGTTTCAGACCCGGTCGCTGCAGGAGTCCCGCGTCAGCCGGGATGAATCCGGCAACATCCTGTACGACGCCGAAGGCAATATCACGACCGACCAGGTGTTGGGTAAAAAGGCTGACGAGTATAACTGCGATGACTTTGCCACCAAGCCCAAAGCCCAGTCGTTTTTCGAGAAAGTCGGCGGCACCGGCAATGACGTCAACCGCCTCGACGGCGACAAGGACGGCGAAGCCTGCGAAAGCCTGCCGGCCGGCAGCAGCGAGTAGCCGGCTGTACTTCTGACAGCCGGATTATAATATTCCCTTCAGGTACTTCTGTCTTTTGATTTCGGGGAATTTCTCGATAGCATACCGGAGCATGGTACGGGGCATACGCCGGTAGTGGGTTTTGAGGAACTTTTCTTCCGTCGGGAGATTCCGTTTTCCGATCTCCCGGAGCATCCAGCCGACGGCTTTGTGGATCAGGTCATGCCGGTCAGCCAGCAGGATTTCCGCAATTTTCAGCGCATCAGTGAAGTCATCGAATTTGATGAAGTGAAAACAGGCCAGTGCCGCTACCCGCCGGTCCCAGACGGACCCGGATGCGGCTAGCGTATACAGTACCTGCTTCGGTTTGTCCCGGAGGTATGCTCCGGCGATATTCGGCGCCGACAGGTCCACCAGGTCCCAATTGTTGACTGATTTCAGGTGTTTCATGTACAGGTTATAGACCAGTTTCTTCGCAGCGTCGTCTCCGCGGCGAAACTGAGTGACCAGGATCAGGAGTCCCGTCAGCCGGACTTCATGGACTGGGGAAGCCAGAAGCACGGGTACTTCCGTCAGCGGCAGGTCCCGGTACTTTTTCAGGACCGACCGGACCTGCGGAAGGGTCAGGCCCCAGAACACGTCGCCTTCGGCGTACCCGCCCGGTCCGGTTTTGAAAAAACGCGTCAGGAACGCGGCTCTTTCCCGACTGCGGAATCTTGCCAGATCCCTGATGACGATCGCAGTGCGCATGCTTAAATTATTCCGCCACTCCATATTGTACTCCGCGGGTGCTGCCCATTTTCCGGATCAGTCCGGATTTCACGAGTTGTGCCAGGTCATAATGGAGAGTCCGCTGGGGTACGGCACGGAATCTCCTGGACAGAAAATCAAAGGAGACCATCCTGTGATCCCTGATGATCCGCATAATTTCTCCCCGGCGGGGTAACAGGTGTGCGTAGGGATCGGCTTTTTCCGGTTCCCGGGCCAGTTTCAGGGATATTCTTGCCTGTTCAAGGAGTGCATTCAGAAAAAAACCGATAAACTCTGTCACATCCTGCCGGTCACGGCCCAATTTGAAATAATAGGCATCACGGTGGGCATCCAGATACTCTTCCAGCGGTACCAAGCCTCCGAAATCATATCCGCCTTTCATCAGGATCAAAGCCGAAAGCAGTCTGCCTACCCGGCCGTTACCGTCTGAGAACGGATGGATTTTTTCAATCCAAATATGGGCTGTACCGGTTACCACCGGTATGGGATCGGTCGACCGGTTTACGTAATCGTAGAGTCCGGTGAGGTAAAACGGTATCGTCCGCGGTGCCGGTGTCAGATAGGCGGCAGTTCCGGACTGGTTATAGATAGCGGATTCATCAGTTCTGAGGTGTCCGGCGTCGGGAGAGATTCCGGTCAGGACTATCCGGTGCAGGAGGGTTATAGTATCTTCTGATAATGCTCCGACAGTCAATCCCGGCAACTTTTCGTAAGCACTGACCAGATTGGCGATCTCAGTTTTTTCCCGGTCTTCGGAGGTAAGATCCAGATTATCCAAGTCATCAGTATTCAGATTGTTGCCTTCAATTCTGGCACTATATAAGGAACTTTTCAGAAGCGTTTTCCTGCGCAACAATATTTCCCGTTCGGTCGGCACAGGATGAAGGGAATATGCTGCTTTTAGAACGTCTATTTCGTAGAGCAGGCTGTTGATCTGAGGCGTAAGGGAGTATATTGGCGGGAACTTCATAATTCGACTTTACATCTCATTGCAAAATATTGCAAAATATTGCGTAATATTGCAGGTAATTGTCAATTCTTCCCGTGTGCAGAAAGATTGTTTAAAGGAAAGTAAATTACATTGTCGCGTTTAAGTTGAAATGTTATATTAGGGGCGTGAAATACCCGTCGGTTTTTTTCGCGATTCTGTTTGCCTGGATAGCGGTTGTCCTGATTGCCCTCTGGATGAATTATCACCCCCTCACCTACCAGCTCTACCTCGCCGGCATCTCGTTTACGGTAATTATGTTCGTGATCGGATTCTGGCGCAACCGGTAGGATATGAAGCGGATTCTGGACTTGATCGGGTACAGCGTACGGTTTGCCTGGCACCGTTTCCTGAAAGAAGAAAAAGCCATGTACGATGTCGTATATGAAGCCGTCGATGCCATGGGCGGAGTGTACGTCAAGCTTCTTCAGTTTATCAGTTTGCGCGCTGACCTGATCCCCGACTCGGCCAAAAAACGTTTCCTCACCTTTTATGATCACGTCGTGCCGGAGGCAATTGACGTGCCTTATGTCCTGGCCCGGGAAATCGGGAATGAAAAACTGGCACGGTTTTCCGCCATCGAAACGGAACCGTTTGCCTCGGGCACCTTCGGGCAGGTGTACCGGGGGACGCTCATAGACGGTACTTCGGTCGTTGTAAAAATAAAACGTACGCGCCTGACAGAAAAACTGTTTGTGGATTTTGTCATCATCCGGCTTCTGGGCTTTTTATTTGATCTTTTTTATGAGCAGCACTTCGTCAACGTCCCGCGTTTAATCGGCGAGTTTAAAAATATTACCTACCGGGAACTTGACTACCGCACGGAAACGGAGAATGCATTGTACCTTTGGCAGCACTACCGTAACCACCCGGTCCTTTTCATCCCTTATACCTACGCCGAACTGTCTACGGATAACATCATAGTCCAGGAGTACGTCGGAGGGATGCCGGTGACAGATTTACTTCGGATGCGGTCAGCCGGCGCTGACATCCGTTACTGGCTGATGGAACATTACCGGACTGATCTTCACTTTATTATCAAACGGATCAGCTACGACTGCATGTGGCAGATTTTTTCGCTCGATAAGTTTTTCTCCGATCCCCATCCGGGAAATATTAAAATATTGCCTGACAATCGGTATGCCTGTATCGATTTCGGCATCGTCGAACCCAGTCCGCCGAATAAACGGGATTACTACCGGATTATCAAACAGCTTTCTTTGGGATCGGATAGCCTCGATACCCAAGCGCTCGGTGCCCAACTCCTGTCGATCGGTTCGCACTATCTGTTCCGGTGCCTGTCAACATATGACCGCATATTCTCAGACCCGGAAAAGTCGCTGAAGCAGGCAGTCCTCACCCGGTACGGCGAGCTGATAGAATCCTGGCGGGAACAACTCAGGCAACTGGAACTCGGACAGGTGGAAAACTATACCAAAGTCTGGCTGGACCTGTTTCTGATGGGTGAACAGTTCCGGATGCGCATGCCCAAAGGATTGTTTGCGGGACTGCGGGCCAGCGCGCTGATCTCTAGCTTCACACATTATCTTGATCCGTCATTCCGGACCATGAGAGCCATTTATGCCGATATCACCAACGATATCGACGAAAGCAGCCTCCTGAACCTGGAAGATGCACAGCAGCGCACCGTCGGTGTTGAGCAGGCGACCGAAGCAGTGAGCGACTGGTTTGCCGGGCTTGCGGAATCGGACCTGATGCTCTATCGTGACGTCAGCAGGTTGGCAGTATAATGAAAGGAACCTTCGGTTTCGTCACTTATCCTTCAACCGCCGGCATCATCGGCCTGATTTGGCTGTCGGGTGCAATCCTGATTATTGCCGACCCCCAATTACCGATTATTCGGATGGTCCTTATCAACATGGGTGCCAGTATCCTCATCGGCATCCTGGGATTCCGGGTGGAGAAAAGGTAATTCTCAACCGTCATACCTTGAATCCTCCGGCAGGTCAGGTTACACTACGTGAGTTTTCCCATTCTGATCACCTAAAAGCGGTGAAATCACTTAATTTGAGGGGGAAAAGCACATTTCAAATTTAATTGTCTCTCGCGGAGGAAAGAGTGAAGACCATTTGTCTGCTTCTTGCAGCAGTTATTCTCACTGCCTGCAATCTGCCGGCAGTTATCACTCCGGCACCGGTCGCGGCGACAGAGCAGCCGGTTGCAGCCGTTACAGTTGAGCCGACGGTATTCATGCCGACGGCAACACCGGTTCCGACCGCGACACCGACGGCAACGGCGACGCCGCTGCCGTCACCGACACCGACTGACCCCGGGCCGTATACCGTCCAGTCCGGCGATACCTTGTCGGGTATCGCTGACCGGTACGGAGTTGGTCTGGATGCGCTGGCTTATATTAATAATATCCTCAACCAGGATGATATTTACGCGGGTCAGGTCCTGGTGATTCCGCCGCTGGACTTGGTCGTTCCGACGCCGGACCCGGATAAAGTCGTAAATAAACTGATCCTGGTCGTTCTCGATGAACAGAAAGTCTATGTTTATGGAAACGGCGAATTGCTGAAGGAATTTGTAGTCTCATCCGGAACTTCTAAACATCCGACGGTGACGGGCACTTATCAGATTTATGTGAAGCTCGAATGGACTACGATGTCAGGACCGGGATATTACCTGGAGAATGTTCCGCATACTATGTACTTTTTTAAAGGGTATGGATTGCACGGAACATACTGGCATAACAATTTCGGCACGCCAATGAGTCACGGCTGTGTCAACTTATCACTCCCGGACGCGGAAACGCTGTACGATTGGGCTGAAGTCGGCACGACTGTTAGGATAGTCCAATCGAGAGACGATTTGTGATTTACGGAGGGTACGCACCTGATGCGCAGCATTGGTACACGGCCCTCCATTTTCTTACCAGATTCTTATTAAATACTGATGGTACTTTCACATAAATGTATCAGTATGAGCGGGTAAGGTTTTAAAGGAGGTGGTAAGTATATATGCCCGGAGTACTGTCCGTATCCACAAAACCTAAACATCGCTTTATAAACCCCTGCAGATCTCCTCCGTAACCCCCTTTAAAAAACATATTCCCGACAATAGTACTGATTCTTTTATATCTTCCGACTCACTTTGATACGGTTTAGCCTTATTGCCGTTTATACCGCTTTCCCCCAAAGTATACTGGCTACGTAAATTTGCTGCCCCGTGGCAACTTCCATGATGAATCGCCGCATGACAGTAGTAGTTTTCGTTTTCGTTGCAGCAATCCCCGTCATATACTGGTTCAGTGGTGGCCGGGGCATTACGAACCGCGGACGCAGTTCCGGAGTTGCGACACCGACGGCAGTTCCGGATGCTGTTCTCGGAGAGCAGGCGGCAAGCCCGGCTCCGGCTGATGCCGCAAACTCACCTTCACCGGCTCTCACGCCGGCACCGGCTCGGGCTGTCTACTGGGGGCTCTGGACCGAAGGATTCTGGGATGACTCTGCCAAAACGCTTCACCCGGAGCGGCTGCGGGACATGGAGTCGCAGATCGGCAAGAAAGCCGCCATAGCTCATTATTACCGCGGGTGGCATGAACTGGACGATTCCGGGTTTTTGGCTGAGCTGAATACTATAGCCGCAAACGGCTGGCGGCCGATGGTAAGTGCCAATCCTTATTTTTTCGACGGCTGCGGTTCAGGCGGCAAACCCCTGTACCGCACCATCGCCGACGGAAACTGTGACGGATTCCTCAAAGCCGTTGGGCGGAATTTCAAGGTATTCGGGAAACCGGTTTTTTTCAGGTTTGCCTGGGAAATGAATATCCCCTCGATGGAATGGAACATCCCGGGCACCGGCGATGCGCCGCAGGATTTCCGGGAGGCCTGGAACCGCTTCCGGCAGATTACCCTGGAGGAAGGAGCAACCAACATGATCTGGGTCTTTTCGCCCCATATCATTACTTCGGAATCCTCATCCATCGCGGCGCTTTACCCGGGGGATACGGCTGTAGACTGGGTGGCGCTGGACGGATACAACTGGGGCACGACACAGAGCTGGAGTTCGTGGCAATCCTTCAGCGAGATTTTCACCCAATCCTACACAGAACTCACCCGCATTGCCCCCACCAAACCGGTGATGATAGCGGAAGTCAATACCTCCGACCGTGGCGGGGACAAGGTCGCCTGGTATACCGAGATGCTGTCAAAAAGCATTCAGGACCGGTTTTCCCGGGTGGTGGCAGTGGTTTTCTACGATGAAGACCGCACGGCCGGTGAGAAAGTAAATTGGCGCATCAATATCAGCCAAATGTCCATCGAAGCCTTCCGAAAGGCGATTGCCGACCCCCTTTACCGCTCCGCGTTCTGAGGCCGGAGCAGCCTCAGGATTCATCCTTGTATATAGCCTATAGTTATGGTATAATCCACTATCTTATAGTAATAGTCTGAAGCTATGCAACTGCCGAAACACCGGTCGGAAATAGAGAAATTGCCTGTAATGACGGCTAAGGAACGGTTTACTTTCACCTTCCTGACCACCCTCAGCCTGGCTTTGACACTGTGGTACGCCGTCTGGTGGTTCCAGCCGGATCACATATCCCATAACTTTGGATACACTTCAGCCTGGCACGCACTTGACTACCTGCTGTTCGGCGCCCTGTCTTTCGTGGTATTTATCGGCATCACCCAGAAAGTCGCCAACTGGATCGCGCTGTCGAATATGAAGGTACCCCGGCATGTTGACCCTAAACCGGGGTTGCGGGTTGCATTTCTCACCTGTTTCGTGCCCGGGAAAGAACCGATCGATATGCTCCAAAAAACGCTGGCTGCCATGACCCGCGTCCGCTATCCCCATGACACGTGGGTGCTGGACGAAGGAAACAGTCTCCCGGTAAAAAAGCTCTGCGCCACACTGGGCGTGAAGCATTTTTCCCGGGCCGGCATCCCCCGGTACAACCGGGATTCCGGTAAGTTCCGGGCCCGGACAAAAGCGGGCAACCACAATGCCTGGCTGGACCGGCACGAAAAGGAATATGACATCGTCGCCCAGATTGACATGGATCATGTCCCGTTCCCGGAATACTTCGAGCGGACTTTGGGGTATTTCCGCGACCGGCAGGTTGCCTTCGTCGGCATGCCCCAGATCTACAAAAATGTCAAAAACTGGATTGCCCGGGGTGCTGCCGAACAGGCATACGTATTCCACGGGCCGATGCAGAAGGGATTCTACGGTTATGATATGCCGTTTCTGATCGGTACCAGCCACGTTTACCGGGCTGCGGCGATGAAGGAAATCGGCGGGTATGCTCCGACCATTGTTGAAGACCATCTGACGGGTATGAAGTTCTATGCCCGCGGCTGGAAAGGCGTCTTCGTGCCGGAAATTCTCGCCCGCGGGGAGGGGCCGGTCAACTGGGTTGATTATTTCAACCAGCAGATGCGCTGGAGTTACGGGCTGTTTGAAATACTATTCCGGCATACTCCCCGGTTGATTCTCAGGCTGCCCTGGGCAAAAAAGATAAACTATTTTCTGGCCCAGCTTTATTACTTCACCGGCGTGGCCGTTACGGTCGGGTTGGTCCTTACCTGTCTTTACCTTATCTACGGCATCCGGTCCGCTTCCATGAATCTGTACGAGTGGTTACTTTATGCCACCGGGCCGTTTATATCCGCCAATCTGGTCCAGAGCTATATCCGGCGGTTCAATATCCGGCCGCGGATAGAGCCGTCATTCGGATCACTCGGCATGTTCCTTAACCTGGGTGCCAACCTGGTGTACGCGGCCGCGTTCGTGAAGTTCATCACCGGGCGGAAGCTCAGGTACATGGTGACCCGGAAAGGTTCCCGGGCTGCCGGCGGACAGATACCCCTGGGTACGTTTTCCCTGCACTTGATTTTTGCTGCCTTAGCCGCGGCCGGTATGCTGACCAGCGCATTTAACGGACATGACGCGGTACAGCTGCGGGCTTGGGCGCTCTTCAGCGTGATGACACTGACGGCAGTCTGCGTGAGCGCCTATACCGGGGGGATCAGGCAGGCTGTTAAGCGGATTCCGGAAGTTTTAGTTCCGGTCAGGCCGGTATTCCGGTACGCGGTTGCCACCCTGGCGCTCGCGGGACTCTTTTTCGGTTATGCCGCCCGGCAGTCAATTGAAGCCATATTCCAGCCGGCTCCGGCTCCCATGGTGGAGCAGGTAGCCTACGGCAAAGTGCTG
>MFJD01000001.1:55720-59389 GCA_001779095.1 Candidatus Gottesmanbacteria bacterium RBG_16_52_11
GACAGCAGGACACTGCGGATGACGGAAGAAGCCATCAGCCGGGATTTCGCCATCGTCGGGTACTATCAGTCCTGGGGATCGGAAGATAACCGCTTCGACAGTGTCTGGGCAACGGAAATTGCTGCCGGCGGTGCCGTACCCCTGATCACCTGGGAACCATGGCAGCCGGTTGCAGGGTATGACCGGTCGGAGGATATGGTGCGCCAGCCCGGCTACCGGATGACGG
Organism: Candidatus Gottesmanbacteria bacterium RBG_16_52_11; assembly: GCA_001779095.1. GTDB lineage: Bacteria > Patescibacteriota > Microgenomatia > UBA10105 > UBA927 > RBG-16-52-11. The sequence continues at coordinate 55,947 of MFJD01000001.1, forward strand.
AAATAGCTGCCGGGACATTTGATCCGTACATACGGGAATATGCACAGTCAGTCAGACGGTACGGCAAACCGGTCATGATCCGGTTTGCCCATGAGATGAACGGCAACTGGTATCCCTGGGGCGGCACCTTCAATACTCCGGCCGAGTACGTCCTGGCCTGGCGCCGGGTGCATGAAATTTTCGGGTCAGCCGGAGCAACTAATGTTACCTGGGTCTGGTCACCGAACGAGATCTATACCGAATCCCGGGTGCCGCTGGCAGATAAGATCGATGCGTTTTATCCGGGAGATGACTATGTGGACTGGGTGGGACTGAGCGCCTTTAACTGGGCCGGATATTATAAATCCAATGTCTGGCGGGACCCGGAAATGATATATACCCGTACCGTTTCTGCCCTTGCCCGTTACGGCAAGCCGATTATGATTTCGGAAACCGGCAGTGCCGGCATCCGCGGGAGGCCGGAACGCAAAGCCGCCTGGATACGCAGCCTGGGCACGTACCTTAAAGGCCACCCCGAGGTAAAGGCTTTCGTGTGGTTCAATGCATCGGACAACGGCATCGACTGGACTGTAACCGATACGGCCGATTCCCTCATGAGTTTTTCCGATATGAGCCGGGATGCCTATTTCGTATCCGGGGCGCAGTTTGAGAAACGGGCTGCGCTTTCCTGCAGGGATATGTCCCGGTTAGCTGCATTTGCAGGTTGCCGCAGCTGAATTCTGGTATACTGGCGCCGGCATGAGAACCGCCGAGTACCCCCGCTGCGCCAACCTTACGCCGAACGGTTACTGCAGAAATCCGGATGCAGCAGGGGACAATGCCGTCCGGTCAGAGGATATACTCGGACAGCCATGGGTATGCAAATTGGCACAGAAGCTCTGGCTTCAGCAGGGTTGTCCCGGATTCGGCGGGGAAGAACCGGCGTCACCTGTCTTACCGCCAAGCATCGGCGATGAAGTCATCTGACCGGATTTTTATTCCGTACTTCTGATTTTCCTGAACATCAGGACTCCTAATGCCATAAGTACAATCAGCGGGTACATGGATATACGGTATTTACCGTTTCCGAGAGGAGCGAGGATAAGAACGGTTAGGCTCCACAGCAGAGGTCCCACGATTGAGGCAAAACGCCTGAATATCGTATACAGACTGAAAAACTCTCCCCTTTTTTCCGGAGGAGAAAGCCTGGTCAGTAATGCCCGGGATATGGCATAAAAGCCACCCCAAAATACTCCGACAATCGGCAGAAACAGGTAAACATGTGCAGCGGTTGAGATAAAGGGAAATACAGCCAATAGCAGCGTGAGTACCGAAGTCGAGATAATCAGGGTATTTTTCAACCCGCGTCTGTCGCTGAATCTGCCCAGCATGACAGCACCGATGACGATGAAGATCAGGACGATCGATGTGGCAATGAGTTTCTGCATATCCGAAAAACCGAGAGCCTGCTGAAAGTAGATCGGGAAAAATGACTGGATGGTCAGTACCGCGTCCGAGACGAAATAAAATGCAGCCAGGAACCATAAAATATTCCTGTCCTTCAGTACATCCCTCAATCCCTTCAGCACATGCCGGAAGTTCAGTACCGGGGACGGTAAGCCGGTGGAATCCATGTCCCGTATTGTCAGGAGCATCGGAGCAGACAGCAGCAGAAATAATATCCCGGAAGGGATGAAAGCCTGTATTCTGCCCGGCTCGCCGGTAATCGTAACCGTGCCGTTTATAAATGGAAAAGTAATAAACAAACCCAGCAGAAATCCCAGGTTTCCCAGTCCGTCTCCGATGCCCGATATTTTCCCGAAGTGTTGTTTTGTCGTTAATAGCGGAAGCAGGGTGTCATATAAAACCAGACTTAACTGATATGCATACTGAATTACCACAGAGAGAATCAGTACGATAATAACCCGGGAAACCTTCGGCATGGAGCTTGCTCCGATAATTCCGAGAGATATGGTTGAGATGCCGATAAGTATCGTCAGCGGTACAATGATATGCATTCTCTTCCGGGTCCTGTCTGAATATGAACCTAAAAACGGTGCGGTCAGGATAAGCAGAACAGTTGAAAGCACAAGTGATATGGCATACCAGATATCCTGGAAGCCCTTATCCACGATGACCCATTGTGAAAGGTACAGTGTCAGATTGGCAATGATAACCGAATTGGCGAAATCGTATAATGCCCAAAAGAATATTTTCCGGTTCATACTGTCTGGTTCTTATTGCACCGGCACCCGGACTACCAAATAGTTGGTACCATGGTAAAACTCGACACAGGGCCGGCTAGGATCAAACGGATGGGAAGAGATGATATCCCGGAATACATTTCCGATAGATTCGATATGGTGTTCCCAGTCATGAATGCGCCGGATCGCGTACCTGCCACCGGGGATGATATCGGTTTTGAGACCTATAGCTTCCGGTTGTTCACCGTCACGGACAGCAGCACAAGCCCAGTATGTTTCCTCCGGCGGAGTACCGAAAATCAAGCCGTAGAATTTTCTTGCTTTGAGGGACTGGAGTCTGGATTCAAGTTTGGTAAATGCCTCCTCGCTGCCTGAGATACCTTTATCGGAGGCAACGTACATGATGCGTACCGGGGGAAGTTCGGCAATCACAGCCGCATTATACTAAAAAATTTCAGAAAATCCGTATGGTTGCGTTGTCCGGCACCGGGGAGTATATTCATAATGACGGATTTCCCATAGATTACCAATGCCTCTTCTTGAAGCCCGGATCGGAAGCGCTGCCCCGGACGCAATGCCGCATCAGCGTGGCTTTCCGGGAATTGACCAAACCGAAGTATCGGCGATGCTGGAGGCTATCTCCGACGGTTCCTGGAAACTGCCTGATTTACCTTTTGCCAGGTATAATGCCAAACGGTTTGTCGATTTCCTGGAGCGGGCGTATGACGGGCTGGAGATCGAGCATCTGATCCACCGGGGCTGTAAAACCGGTGAATTGGGCCGTCTTGAAGCGTTTGAATTCTTTACATATATAGTTACCGGCAGCCGGGAGCTTGAGAAGCGGGAAGAACAACTGAATTCAATCCTGCGCGGTATGCGGGCATTACTCGATCCGGATGTCGAGTGGTATAGCCGGGATATTGGCAGTGCCAGGGGATTTATGACCTCGTATGCTTCTTATGATGTGAATGATCCGGGTAAAGGCAGCAGGTATCCCTGGTGGTAACTTCAATAACGGTTTTTCCTGCCGATGCCGGTATAACTCCCGAATTCTCCGGTCATCTGCGTTTCCGATTTTCCTTTCACGTCGATATACACGGCTCCGAGATTGGTGGCCAGTTGACTGTCTTCGTCCCTGTCACCCAGCACCAGTAGCATTTCGGAATCCTCCGGTTTTTTGCCCAGTCCGGAAAGCGCATCTTTGATCATGACGGTAGCTGGTTTGCGCTTGGTAACTTCCTGTATATACTCGGGTTTGAT
>MFJD01000001.1:59426-62607 GCA_001779095.1 Candidatus Gottesmanbacteria bacterium RBG_16_52_11
AAGGGCAGAATTGCCAGGAATCAACCGTCACATTATATTTTTTCAGTTCCTGCGCGATATGCCTGTTTATTTCGTTTACAGTATGTTCGGTAAAAAATCCCCGCGCCACACCGGACTGGTTGGATACAACGACGGTCACGGTCCGGAATTTTTTCTGAAGGTTATAGAGAAAAGATGCCACTCCGGCATTGACGGCAACATCCTTCTTCCAGTCCTTATTTCTTCCCGGGAAATCCGTATCGGTGATGAGCGTTCCGTCCCGGTCGATGATTATCAGAAGTTCGGTATCTTTTCCCATGTCGCACTCTTCTTAGTCATTATTCATCAGGGCTGCAATTTTTTTCATGGTGCTGTAATTGCGGATGGTTATTAGCCGGTAGATATTTTTACCTATAATTTTATTCAGCCCGCTTTTGGTCAGACCGCTTAAAACTGTGGTCATATAGACGGCACCTTTACCCGCGCTGATCGTATCAATTCCTGCCTTTACGGGAATTTCCCTGATCACTTCGGCTACGGTAACCGGCGGCTTGACGAACGCGACATAACAACGCAGATCGGTGCGGGTTTTCCAGTCACGCGGAACGTCGGTCAGGACGCCGGCGATATCGGATGCCGACCGGACCAGGACAGTAGATTTATAATTAAATGTTTTATCGAGCGCCCGTTCGATGGTTGTTACGAGTTTTTCCGGGGTTTTACCTGATGTCGCAAATAACACGTTCCCGCTCTGGATAAACGTGGTAACTTTACCGAAACCTAGTCCCTCGAAACAGGTTTTAAGGTCGGCCATCCGGATGATGTTTTTGCCGCCGACATTGATACCACGCAGCAGTGCGATGTAATTTGTCATGGCAGAAGTATACCAGTTCCAGCAATTTCGGTGACACAATTCGCATTTATGCCGATCATGGTATAGTCAGAGCTGTGACAGAAAGCGAACCTCCATCACTATATGACATTCAGTCCGGCCGGGTAATGCCTCAGCCTCCGCCGACTGAAGATATTCACGGCGAGCAGCCCGATATCCAAATTATGGATGTACATGAGTTGGGCGGAACACTGGAAGTGGAAGATTTAGGGTCTGCTGCAGGAGAATTCGTCGCGGCACACCCCTCAATCATTGAGAAGGCCAGGGATATGGGCAGTGACGTGGTTGCATATGTCCATGAGAATAAGCAGGCTTTTGTCTATATCGGAGTCGGAATTGCCGCGGTCTTCGGTGTCGCGGGACTCATCATACACCGCCATCGGAAACACGGGTCAGGTGAGTGATTCCGGTATACGCAATTTTATCCGCAAACCTGCCTCAGAAATCCAAGCCGTCCGTTTTATATTCATGATCGTCTATTGACACAGCATAGTTTTGGGTATATATTCATAATAATCATACGCGGAAGGGAGGTGACGCAGAAAAAATGTATAACTCAAATATGTGCGGCGGGTACTGCGCACCGGATGATATGAGCTGGTCAAAAGAAGACCGCAAAGCACTGCTCAAAGAACGGGAAGCGGTGCTTGAAGCCAAACTGGCGACCATCCGCCACTGGATTGAAAACGTAGATAAAGAAGAATCCGATAAAAAGTAAAGAAAGCCCCTGTGCCCCCAGCCCTTCCTCGCGGAGGGGCTGGGCGAGGCTTTCCGGGTAGTAGCATACTACAGATTGGGCAGATTCTCAAAAGCATATGGGCAGGCCGAAATGCGATTACAGGGTGGATTGCTGCGTCGGGTACAGTTCGTATAAACCCGAAGGGTACTCGAGTGGGGATTATATCGAGATTTCACCCGAAGAAATCGAAAGCCTGCGGCTGAAAAACATCAGGAACCTGGACCAGACTGAGGCGGCCGGGGAAATGGGAGTTTCCCAGAGTACTTTTCAGCGGGTACTGACATCGGCATACCGGAAGGTGTCCGAGGCACTGATATGGGGCAAAGAGTTGCGGATCGTCAGTAAACAGAAAGCGGAAAGTACCGTCTGACCGGTATAAGTGTCAGGTATGGTGATTCTAAAGGGCGCGAATTGTTGACACAGCCCTTACGGCTGGTGGATGACCATGTTTCCGATGCCGGTCCAGTCACCGGCGACGGTCCAGTCAGTTCCGTCAAACTGGGTAACGACTCCGCTCGAGTCGCCGATGAACAGCTTGTCTCCATAGCCTGTCACCATGCTCTGAACCTGAGACCCTTTGTCTCCCAGATTGTTCCACTTGGCAGTGTTGTTGTTCCAGACGAACGCCACTCCGTCCATATCGGAGGTATAAAGTCTGTTCTGATAAGTCCGGAATACCAGGACGCCCCTAGCCGGTTTATCATTTATCAGCACCACATCGGTCCCGGTTGTAGTCGTTATGATATTGCCGTTCAGTACCGAGTCGCCCATCCAGAGCTTTCCGTCATAAACCTCCATTGCCGTGAATCCGTTTGCCAGCGGACAGTATTCCTTCGACCAGCTGTTGTTGGTGCTGATGTAGAATTTGTAGCAGCCGTACGGCGGCTGTCCGGGGTGATCGAATGATCCGGCATAACCGACGAACAGTTTCCCATTGAAAGCCCTCATAACGGTGATCGTTTTCATGTTGGCGTCAGTACGCAGGGTTTTCCACGTCGATCCGTCATAAGACTCGAGCATCTTTTCACCGGTTCCGGGAGCTGACATATGTGCTACGTAGAGTTTGCCGTTATAGACCTCCATGCTCGTGATCATTTCACCCCGGTCACCCAGCCCTTTCCAGGCGGGGTTGGCACCTGGTTCGTATGTCCTGATGACCCCGTCGTTGAAACCGAAGTAAAGCTTATTACCGTATTGGACTGCCTTATTGATACCGTTATGATTCTGTTGGCCGAGTGACGACCATTTCTTTGTTATCATGTCATACCGTTTGACCTCGCCCAGGTTATTGCCGAGTCCGACATACAGCTTCGGTGTAGTCACACCGGCTTCCGGCACTCCCACATCCTTGGGATTCATGACCAGAAACGTGGTGATGACGATTCCCAAAAGAATTATCAGGAATACCACCAGCGGGAAAGAGTCCGAGAGTACGAGTTTTTTATGAAGAGCCTTCACCTTTTTTGATTTTTTGGATGTAGCCATATATTCAAGCGTAGGGGTTCGCCGTGGTGTTTGTCAAGTTAAATGTGACGGGCGACTTTTTCCTATGAGCTGTTTACCGGATCGGC
>MFJD01000001.1:62680-63204 GCA_001779095.1 Candidatus Gottesmanbacteria bacterium RBG_16_52_11
TGGCCGGGATTATCCGTAAGAGATCCTCAGATTTTGCGGGATGAGAGGTGTTTGTTGGAAACGCGGATTTCATCGTGCACGTGGTAAAGGGCTGCCAGGATCGCCAGCGACAAGTAGACGTGCCAGATGGGGATATCGTAATACGGCGGACAGGGACTGCCGGATAACGGTGAGATCAGGTCACACAGGGCTTTGTAGATCAGCCGGTCGAAGTTGAACATGTCGACCACGCCGACCACTATGAAGAGGATAACGAACACGAAAAACAACCGGTGATGACGGACAAGCTGCCCGGCTTTCATCTGCATATATAATATATATGTTGCCGAAAGGAAGCAACTTCAACGGCACAAGTGCGCGGTATTGCTATGCAGATACCGAGGATAGGTTTGGGAACATGGAAGCTCCGGGGCAGTCCGGGCCGTCAGGCTGTCGAAACTGCCCTGGATATCGGATACCGGCATATCGATACGGCGGACTACTACCGGAACCACGATATAATCGGTGCGGCCGTGAAGGCCGGC
>MFJD01000001.1:63235-70529 GCA_001779095.1 Candidatus Gottesmanbacteria bacterium RBG_16_52_11
AAGATTTTCCCGCCGCTCACCAGCGGTCACATTGCGCAGTCCGGTCCGCGGTTTCTTCGGGAGTTGCAGACTGATTACATAGATTTGCTGCTGGTCCACTGGCCCGATGACCGTCCGGTTCCGCAGGTACTCAAAGATTTTGAACTGCTGAAGAAAGCGGGCATAACGAGGCATATCGGTGTATCCAATTTCAGCATCCGGCAGATGCGGGAAGCGCTGGCTTCGGGAATTGTGGTGTATAATCATCAGTTCCATATTTATCCGGGGTCGGTCAACCGGGAGCTGATCACCTATTGTCAGGACAATCATGTTTCCGTCACTGCCTACTCGCCGCTTGATGAGGGGCGGGTAGTGAATGACCGGAAATTGTCTGAAGCAGCCCGGCAACAGGGGATAACGCCTGCCCGGGCAGCTCTTAAACAACTTCTGGCTCTCGGGCTGATCGTCATTCCGAAAGCATCGAAGCGGGAGCACCTCGAAGAAAATTTCGCCGCGTTATCCGGTGGTGACCGGGATGGACAGTCCTGATTCTGATAACGGTCAGGCAGCGCCGGCTAGTTTAAGTATTTTCAGGGCACGGTAGGTGACCCATTTGTTCGGCCGGTTCTTCTCACCGAAGTTGCCCCAGGTTTTGCCGGAATAATCATATTCGAGTATCCAGCGGCCTTGTCCGTCCTGTTTGCTTCTGATGAAACCGACCGCGTTATTAAGCCGGGGGTCATTTCCGTACCCCAGGGATACGAGCGCTTCGGCAATCTGCAGTATGTCAGTGACGTAGAATACCGGGAAGCCGAATTTCCACCAGTTCCGGCTCGGCTTGATGCCGCCCCTGGTCGGATAGTCGGCTTTCACGGGATCGCTCCCGAGGAGGAAATCCGCGCCCGTCCCGATAGCTTTTCTTATTGACGGCGTCCGCCTTTTTTCCGGTAATTTGCCGAAAGCCAGCATGACCTTGACCGCGCCCCAGGCGCACGGTAGTTTCCCGTTGGGTCCGCAGGCAAATCCCGGACCGCATTTGTAGGCATAGTATTTCACACCGTCACCGGTGACGCTTCTGGCCATCCAGTCATATGCCCGGTCGAGCCGGTCATCCGCATAATCCATTCCGGTCAGAGCGGCGCACATGTTTCCCTGCAGGCAATCGATGACTCCCGACGGGGTGCCGTTATACGAAATCGAATCTGCTTTCGAAACAGCGTGATCCAGGTAGTATTTGCAGGCCTTTGTAATCCTCCGGTCGTCACCGGCGGAAGCGCCCAGCTGGGATAGCAGTATCAGCGACCAGACCGTGGAGGAGTACTTCGGATTATACCCACCACCCGGTATACGCCAGAATCCTTCAGGATTCATATGTTTAAGGACAGTACTGATCGGTCCCTCGCTGTAAGCTGCTTGTTTTGCCCGGACCAGCTCCCGGTCGCCGGGAGGCAGACCCGAAAGGTCGCGCAGCGCCAGGTATCGGACTCCGGGATCATCCGGTTCGAGAAGCCAAGGCAGAGCGGGGGAGGCAATAGTCATGGTACCCCGATTCTACACCCACAGTGCCGGACTTGAGTAGTTCAATCAAATCGCGGCAGGGGCGGCATTGTCGGCGGAATTGCGCCTTTGGTATCTGTTGCTTTCCTATATCATCCTGCAACGCCGGTCGGGCTGACTACGTATATATACTTCAGTTCTTTCCTGCCGCGGTTTATTACGTTATGCGCGGTGCCAACCGGGATGAAATGTGACTCTCCGGACGGAAGTGTAACCGTGTGTCCGTTAACCATTACGGAGGCTCTCCCTGCCAGGACGATCAGTATTTCCTCGCGGTTTTCCGTAACATGTTCGCCGACGTTTTCTCCCGGTTTCAGGACTACCAGCCCGCTTTTCAGAACCCGGCTTACCGGCGGCTTGACTAAAGATTTGTAGCGCATAATCATTTCAGAGTCAGACTGTTAATTAGGACCCGGGCCAGCACCATGAATTTATCAGGCATGATTTTCTTTTTCAAAACCAGCATCGGATTTTCGTAAATTCTTTCGGCCATCCAGCCGTACATATCGGCTGCGGTTCTGATCGGAATCAGATAGGTCCTGGGAATATACCTGTATCCTTTTGCAGCTTCCCTTTGCAGCTGCCGGTAACGGGTTATTTGTTTCCTGATAAATTTATTCCATTTCTCCCGGTCACCAGTCCACTCTTCGTTATAGCCCAGATAGTTCCTTCCCAGCGTCCGGTCTTCCTTCAAGTCCCGGATGAAATTTATATACTGCATCGCTTTTCCCTGCAGTGCGGCTGACGGCATCGCGGCTTCGGGCAGATCCAGTATTCTGGCCAACATCAGTCCGACCACTTCCGCTGATCCGTGCATATACCGGTCCAGTTCTTCAGAACTGCCGTAGTGTTTCTTCGTCAGGTTGCTTCTCATCGCCTGCCAGAACTCTCCCACCCAGTCCCGGGAGAATTTCTTCCGCCGGGCGAGTTCGACAAATCCCTTAACGATGGTATTTCCGGTTTTACCTCCCTGCCAGACTTTGAGTGTTTCCCGCCGCATATGGTCCATATCCGTTATCTGCGGTTTATCAGTATCAACGAAATCGTCCACCACCTTCAGGTATGCATACAGGGTAAAAACGTCTTTTCTGACCTGACCCCGGAAAAACAGGCTCGAATAGTAGAAAATCACGCTGCCTTTTCTGAAGATCCTGTCCGTTTCCGGTTCGGTCCTGACAGCCATACCGGCTACGATTTCGGCCGAAATCAGCGCCATGGGAACACCGACTCCCGGATTCGTATACTGGCCGGTATAGTACAAGCCCCTCACTTTCCGGCTCCGGTTTCCCGGCCGCAGCCAGAGGGACTGTCTGAGGGTATGGGCCAGGCCCAGTGCCGAACCCTGATATGCGTTGTAATCCTCCGCAAATTGTTCCGGAGTAAAAATTTCCCTGACTGCCAGGTGTTTCCGGATTTCCGTTCCCAACAGCTTTTCGGCTTTACCGATGACCATGTCGGAGAATTCGGTAAGTTCTTCCCGGGGATATGATCCGCCGGCTCCCAGCGGAACCATAATGAACAGTTCTTCGCTGTTTTCCGGCACGATGGTCCTGTCCGTTGCCGACCGGGCCGAAATATAAAACGACGGGTCCCGGGGAAGTGATTTCTCCCTGAAAATTTCCCGGAAATTTTCCTTCCAGTCGTCGGAGATATATATATTATGGTGGGTCAATCCGTTTATTTTCCGGTTTATTCCGAGGTAAATAAGAAGCGCGGAAATTCCCAGCGTTTTCTTCTGCCAGTAGCGTTTGTTCCAGGTCCGGTATGCCTTGGGCAGAAGCTGTGTCTCTACCATAGGGATATCGGTTGCGCCGACCACCACTTCTGCCGGGAAACGGCGGTCCGGCGTCCGCACTGCCGTCACATTTCCGTTCCTGATTTCAATCTCAGACACCTCGGCACCGGTGATGATCCGGGCGCCGTGGTCCTGCGCCAGCTTAACGAGCGCTTCTACCACCTTGCCCATGCCGCCTTTGGGGTACCACACCCCTTTGCCGAAATCTGCCCAGGACAGAATACCGTGCAACGCCGGGGTATTGAAGGGGGATCCGCCCAGGAGTACCGCCGGGAATCCCAGTATCTTTTTCAGCTTTTCGCTCCTGAAATACCTGTCCGTTTCCGTGTACCAGCTTTCCCAGATTTTCAGTTTTCCCAGCACGCCCGCTGCGGCTTCCAGGTTTGTTTTTTGGGTCCACGTCCGGACGTTCCGGACATCCTGGTACATCAGGCGCTCAGTGGACAACCGGTACAGCTGTTCCATTGCGGCCAGGTATTTCCGGAGTTTTCTGCCGGCTCCCGGCTCCACCTGATCGAACCAGGCAGCGTTTTCTTCCGGATTATCCGTGATCGCGATTCCCGGTTCGTTTCCGAAGAATACCCGGTATCGCGGATCAAGACGGACCAGGTCGTAATAGTCAGCGGGAGTTTTTCCGAATAATGAGAAAAACCTTTCAAACACCTCCGGCATCAGATACCACGACGGTCCCATGTCGAAGGTGAAACCGTTTTTCTTCAGCACTCTGGCCCGGCCGCCCACCGTCCTGTTTTTTTCCAGCAGCACAGTGTCCCATCCGTCTTTGGCCAGCAGTGCCGCCGAAGCGAGGCCGGAGATGCCTCCGCCGATTATCACGGCTTTGGAATTTACGGATTTTCCTTTAGTCAAACTTTCTTTTGCCATACTTAATCCGGCCGGATATGGAATTCCCCGGTGAACACAAACGTTTTTTACCATAAACAGTATACTTTTGACAGTTTTCTCTGCCGGACCGGATTTTCGGACCGGTCCGGACTCTGCTGTACCTCTTAATGGGCATATCTGTTTACCTTATGCTGCCGCTTTTTAACTGAATATCCTGAAATACCCGTTATATACGATTGCCCGGGAAAAATCCGGACCGGGATGTTGGTGGGCAAGTGTACTATCCTATAGTAGTATTGACTTGTACAGTACGTTCTGTTATACTTCACCAATCACAGCAGATTGAGGCAACGGATCTGCTTAATGAAAAAATATATCATTGAGTTTGTAAGATAAAGATACCCCGATATTACTTCATTTTGTATCTTTTCTCCGATTTCAATATACACATTTTATTCAATTAAGCAGTTCCGTTGTTTCAAAACCAATATGCATTCTCAGTCACGGATATTTACACGCGGAAGATACCGCAACAACGGGTCGTTTCAGAAACCACAGTCAAAACGGAATCCCCCGCGCCCCCGGAGGCAGGCAGCCGGTATCGATATATCGCTTCTGGTGAACCGGGCGGACGGCCGGCAGGCTCCGGCATATGTTCCGGTGCATGCGTTCACTGATTTTCCGCTGGCACCCCGGATTCTGAATAATATCTCTTCCCGGGGCTATAAAACACCCACTCCGATCCAGGATCAGGCGATTCCCCACATTCTGGCAGGTAAGGATGTAGTCGGTATTGCCAATACGGGGACCGGGAAGACCGCCGCCTTCCTTATCCCGCTGATACAGAAAATGCAGACTGACAGGTCAGGACGGGTGCTGGTGATTGCGCCCACCCGGGAGCTTGCCGTGCAGATCCATGAGGAATGCCGGCTGCTGTCATGGGGCACGGGTATCCGCAGCGCCATCTGTATCGGAGGCGTGGGGTTTGCTGCCCAGTTTCAGGATCTCGGAAGTGACCCGCAGTTCGTGATCGGCACGCCGGGCAGGCTGAAGGATCTGGAACAGCGCCGGAAACTGGAATTTTCCCGTTACAATTCCATTGTCCTGGATGAGGTAGACCGGATGCTGGACATGGGTTTCATCAATGACATCAGGTATATCGTGTCCCGGCTGCCCCGGGTGCGGCAGTCGCTGTTTTTCTCGGCGACGGTTCCGGATTCAGTTCGCGGGTTGATGCAGAGTTTCCTGAATGAGCCGGTTACCGTATCCGTGAAGTCGCGGGTCACGCCGGCGCAGATCGATCAGGATATCATCCGCTTAAACGGCAGACAGAAAACCGATGTGCTGTTTGACCTGCTGCAGAAAGACGGTTTTGACAAAGTACTGGTCTTCGGACGTACGAAGCGGGGTATGGAAAAACTCGCGAAACATCTGCAGCTTCGGGGAGTGAAGGCAGCGGCGATTCATGGCAACAAATCTCAGAACCAGAGACAGCGAGCATTGGAGCATTTCAAGGCTGAACGGGTCCGGGTGCTTCTGGCCACGGATATCGCATCGCGCGGACTGGATATCGACAACGTGACCCACGTCATCAATTATGATCTTCCGGAATCCTATGATGATTATGTACACCGGATTGGCAGGACCGGCCGGGCCGACAAACCGGGGATTGCGTTAACGATCGTGGGGTAATGCTCAGACTGCGGAATTTTCCCGTTCAGCTGCGCCGATCACCCGCATCCCGATAGTGATGTCATGCCGGACTTGCGGCAGCAGCTCGAGCTTCGATATCTCTTTGGCCGTGAACCACCGGATCTCGAATCCCCGGCGGGGTTTGAGTTTGAGGTCATCGTGACTGACAACCGCATAAAAGATGAAATGACATTCCCGGGCTTCAGGACGGTTATAGTCGTAGACAGGGAAAACAGCTTCGGGACGCATATCGGTTTTCAGTTGTTCGTAAATTACCGTGCAGTAAGAATGCCGGTGGCCGTTATTGTCGCAGTGTCCGGTGAACATTGACCAGACTGAGGTGTTATTGTTTTCAGGTGACTGCTGCAAGAGAATTTTTCCGCTTAATGGATGGTACAGAAATCCGCTTGCATAATACTGATTATGCATCGCCTGCAGTATAGCAGATTTAACTGCCTTAGTCTTATCGGGTATTCCGGAAACGGTTCAGGATCTGACAGTACTTACCGGATAAACTGCTAAAAACCGGGGGAGATTACGCAGTTTTTTATCCCGGGCGGCTTTTTCGAGCTTCCTGAGGCGTGCCCGCAGCAGTTTTTTGATAAGAGCTATCGGGAGTTTTTCCTTGAGGGGGAAACGGATTGTCCCTTTGGATGTCGAATACCGTTCAAGTTCTTTCCCGAATTCCTTTTCGTCAGGGAAAAGGGCATAGACGCCGATATGGTTCTTTGCCAGGGCAAAATACGCCAGTCGGCCTTTATAGTGGTAATACGGCATTCCGTAGCTGATGCGCTCAACAGCAGCAGGGGCGACTGATCTGATTGCCTCCCGGAGTTCGTTCAGCCTGTCCCGCACATTTTCCGGGGCATCGGCGATATATTCATCCACGGTTTTTATGCTTTTCATGGATGCGGATTAATATACCGGCATCAGGTTGCGGCCGGCTTTAGATTTCCCTGCCGATATTAACAAATACAACGCTTTTATCGGGCATGATAACCGGAAATTCCGCGGCACCGTCAGTCACGGAGATTGATGTTGTCTGTTTCGGACCGGAGAGGTAGGATTTCTCGATCCGGTAGCGTCCGTTTTTCAGTCCGGTTATCCGGACCGGAGTATTTTCGGTATTTTCCCGGTCATGGCGGTAATTGGTGAGAAGCAGCCGGATCTGATTACCGGAGACGGCGGCGATACACGTCACATGAGTTCCCTCGCCCCTGACTTTCAGTTGTTGTCCGGAAAACTTTGCCAGCATGCTGAAGAAGTCATACCGCGGTTTCGGATTTAAACCTTTTGACTGGTGGGTCAGCATGCCCCATCCGTCGGTCGTGTCGTCCGGTCCGTCCTGTATCTCGAAACTGAAAATATAGGCCGGCGGCTTATCCATGAGCCTGCGCAGTAATGCCGACGAATAGGCCGCAGCCCACC
>MFJD01000001.1:70557-112461 GCA_001779095.1 Candidatus Gottesmanbacteria bacterium RBG_16_52_11
TTTGCTGCTGGTAAATCCGCTTTCCGTGATCAGAATCCCGGAATTACTGTATTGCGGCTTGTCAGAAACCAGACGCCGAAATTCCTGAATTTCGCCGGCTGTCTCCCCGGGATCTGGATTATAGGAATGCCAGGAAAAGAAATCCATCCGCAGTCCGGAGCCGGTCAGAGCTTCAATCCAGGCTTTATACATTCCCGAAATTGCCGGACCCCCGATATAAAGCTGGTTTGCATCCGGTGCAGTCTGTGCACCGGCCAGGGCATAACGGTATAAGTCCAGGTAGTTTTTACCTCCGTAAGTTTTCCACGATCCGAACTGTTCGAGGTCCGGTTCATTCCAGACTTCATAATAAATCCCGGCCACGTTGAGTCCGCCTTTCCCGCTGTAACGTCCGACCGTCTGCCTGACCAGATCAGTCCATTCCTGCCAGTTCCGGGGTTTCCCGGTTACCGTGCCGTCATCCGACAGTTCCCCCGGCATGTAACCTAGTGACAGCATCGGTACGGCACCGGTGTCCAGTATGCTCCGGACGACACCATCCAGTCGGGAGAAATCGTAACTCAGTGTACCGCCGGAACGGTCGGCAGTCACGAAGAAGTCATACACATGGTCTATACGGATCACCTTCGGTTTCAGCGCCGCAATTTTGCTGACTGCCGGTGCCAGCATATTCAGTTTTTCCTCCCCGCCCTGAGCGAATGCCCGCATGAATTCCCCTGATACCGTGTCCGGCAAAGGTGCAGACGCATCGACAGTGATATTTGCAGGTACGGATGTTGCCCGTGTCCGTAGGTCAAAATTCCCGAACTGCATCACAGCCGTAATCACGATCATCACGATGAGAATGACAAACCCCAGGGGTTTGCTGATATCTGATTTGCGCCGGGTGCGGTTCATATATCCTAGTTTACACGCATTTGAGCCCGGCAATCCATACAGGGGTCGGGGATATCTACATTTACTTCAGAGGATCGGTATTCGGTCCGGCACAGGGATTTACATTCCCAGAAAACCGAGAAGCCGGTGTACTAAAAACGCCGGCCAGACCGCAGCCTTAAAAACTCCCACCGCTCCGTCCCAGAAGGTCGCAGCGTGCTGGATATAATATACGGCTGCACCGACAAAACCCAGTCCGTAAACGGCTTCTGAACCGCCACAGCTCTTCATACGTTAAATATATCATACTTAATATCCTTACCCCAGAGGCCGGTAGATTCTGCTTATCCTGTTGAACTGATTACGTGTCAGGTGGACTGTGACTGCTTCGGGGGATGGTCTGAGCTGAGCCGATTATTCATTTTCCGGCGGCTACAATATAATGATTATAATAAGGAAAATATTTTCATAGGCTATTGCTGAAAAACAGAGGGGAAAATTATGAAGGTAGTCGAAATCCGGAATCTGACAAAAACATTCGGGACTTTTATTGCCGTCGATTCGGTAAACTTATCCGTCGGAAAAGGGGAGAGGTATGCCCTCATAGGCCCCAACGGCGCCGGTAAAACCACGCTGCTTAAGATGCTGGTCGGCTTGCTGCTTCCCGGTTCAGGGAATGCCGCCATTTGCGGACATGACATTGTCCGGGAGCCCTTGGCTGCCAAAAAGCATTTCGGCTACGTGTCTGATGACCCCTCGGCATACGACTATCTCACCGGCAGCGAGTTCTTAACCATGACCGGCAGATTACGCGGTCTGGCTGGAGCGGAACTGGATAAGCGGATTGCCCGGCTGGTTCCGCTATTTCCCATAAGCGGTATTCTCCGGCAATCCATGACACGGTATTCAAGAGGGAATAAACAGAAAATTGCTTTTCTGGCCAGTATGTTAGCCGAACCGGAACTCCTGATTATCGACGAACCGATAGTCGGACTGGACAGCGCCAGTATCGATACCATGGGTAAAACACTTGTTGATTATGCGGCACGGGGCAATACCGTATTATTCGTAACTCACATTCTCGACTTTGCGCAGAAATTCGCCGGCCGCGTCGGGGTAATGCATATGGGCAGGATTACTAAAGAATTAAGTATAAACAAATCAATAAAGCTGGGTAATCTACTTTAGGACCGGATATGTACATTCTGGGTACACTCTTTCGGGCTGATCTGATTCTGATGAAGCGGTGGTTTGCCGCGGGCATTTACAGCAGGCTGTTTGTAGCCTCACTTTTCTTTCTTCTGTTCGGAGGAATCGCTTATGCCCTATATGGCATTAGCAACATTTTTTTCAATAATCTGGCGGCATTTGACCGGTACGGACAGATGACCGCTGCCTATATCATCCACGCGGCAATCGCCGTAGTTTTATGGCTTTCCCTGACCAGCAGTGTGGCGGCTGCGTCAGGGACGGTTCTGACATCCAGCCCGTCATTAACATATCTGCTGACTTTGCCGGTACCCCGCGTATGGATTACCACTTGGACATACCTTAAAACGATATCCGCAAACCTGACGGTAATGCTGTTTGTATTTGTCCCGGTTACGCTGTCATACGCAGGGGCATTTGACATGCTCTCATTAGGTTTCCTGCTGCGTACGGTATTGGTTTTATCCTGTTTAGTGATCGTATCAGGCAGTGTCGGAATGCTGGTTGCGCTTGCGCTGGTGGGGTGGCTGAGAGGTCATGAGTACCACTTTTCCGTGATCGGTTTCGGGTTATTTTTCGGGGGAATGGTCTGGATTCTGAAGCTGGTCTTCCCGCCGGCCTTATCACGGATCTATGATGCTACCAGTGAACAGTTTGCAGTATTATTTGCCGGTCTTCCGCTGAATAATCCGGTGCTGCCGACTTTTTGGCTGGCGCAAACGGTCACGTCAGGCATCAGCGGCGGAACGCTGATAGCCGTGCTTCTGACTGCCGCTGTTTTATTAATTTCCCTGGGAGTCCAGATCCGCAGATTTGTACCGGTTATTCTGGCAGAGCACTCCCGGCCATATCTGAAAAATTTACCGGAATACTGGAAAAACAGGTTATCACACTTCCGCTATCCGCTGCTTATTAAGGACTGGCTGTCGCTGGTACGATTACCGTCCGAAACCGGTTACGGCCTGTTTCTTATATCGATTGCGGCATTTTTTTTCCTGTCTTTATCATACGGCACGAAAAACATCTCCCACCCGGGGAACTGGCAGGTTCAGCTGATCGTATTTTCGTTCAGCTGGCTGATGTTCTTTACCATTGCGCTACTGCTCCGCTTTATATTTCCGCTGGTTTCCCGCGAAGGCAGAAGTGCATGGTACCTGTTCAGCCTGCCTAAACCGCGGACGGAAATTCTGCTTTCGAAAGTCCTGCTGGCAGTACTCTCGGACATTCCCCTGTTTCTGCTGGCCCTGATAGTCTGGCGGGTACTCCCGTTTGCCGCCGGCTACCGCCAAATAATGTTCGGTGCAAGTATTATGATCATTTTCTTTTTGTCTTTATTTCAGACGTTCCTGGGTGCCATCGCCCCGAATTTTTCACTCGGTCACGACCCGGAAAAGGTCAGTACGAGCGGAATGGGGATTCTTACATTGGGTTTGTCTGTAGCTGTAACTGCGGAAGCCTGCATGCTGGTCAGCATGATGATTACCGGACGAATAAGTCAATTCCTTATGACCGGAGTACTGTTCGCTGTGGGTATTTTTTTAACAGTCTTACTTTGGCTTACTGCCGGAAAAGCCATGCAGCGTTACGAATGGTAGCGGACCGGGAATATTAACGGCTGACGATTTCACTCCGGTGATATAATTTCAGGATTTTGCCGGTGGTAGGAAAATGAGGCCTGATGCGGTGTTCTTTAAGCTGCTCTACATATAGCTGGCGGGCCAGAACCTGGCCATAGTAGTTATTGCCGAAATCACCGCCGACGCAGAGCCGGGGTCCGTACATTGAGATAAATACTTCCCGGTCACGGGAATCAAGCGGTTCGGTATCGCGATGGCCCCAGGGCATGTCGTAAAGGGTTTTTTCATCCACTCCGAACAGAGCTCCCCAGGCTACAAAGGTAGTGGGAATATTTTTTCGGGCGATAATACCGCCGACTGCGTTAATCGCCCGCCGGCTCGCGATCGGAGCGATGAAAAGGATTTCCCGGGGACGGAACTTTGAAAGAAGGGAGTTCATGGTGGCCGCGAGGTTCCTGCCCACACAGAAACTCTCGGCGATAATCCAGAGTCCGTTTTGGGTAAGCCCTTCAGTATTCTCGTACAGATAAGCCGTCCGGATTTTACCGTCACCTTTGATATGGGTCGCACCGATGAACGCGTCGCCATAGTGGTTTTCCATCCCCACCGCCATCAGCGCACTGCCCAGCCGGCAGGCCAAAGTTTCGCGAAGTACGGTAACGGTAGAAATCTCTTCCGGTTTATATTTTTTGAGGATTTTGGACACCGGCCGGATCTTAAGCGAATCAATGGTGGCCTGATACGTATCGTCTTCGCGCCGGGGTCCGAAGTTAAGCCGGCCGGGGACAAACTGGGTTGCACCGTTTAACTTGGTTAAAAAGCCGACGTTAAGGGAGCGCGAGTGGGGAGACTGGAGGACGATGATGGGTTGGTTATGGTCGGATGGGGGGAAAGATTTAAACTGAATGAAGGATTTATGGACCATGTGTTTTGCTAGCCATCATACGGAATAGTCATAATTGCTGTCAAGTATTACGGGGGCAGTCCGGACAGACTATTACTTAAACAGTTTGCCCGCCCGCCGGGACGATTTCCGAATGCGTTGATTCAATTATTCTCCTTCCCGGAAAAGGGCCGGCGGAGTGATGATACTGTTTGATGAACTGAATATACTATACTATCATCAGAGTCTGCCCATGAAGTTACGCGACAAAAATACCCTGATTCTATTTATACTGTTTGCGATTACTACAACCATCATACTGTCCATCACTCAGAAAATAATCATCCCGAGCTTTGAAGAACTTGAAAGCCGTCAGGCTGTACGGGATACTGGGCGGTTATCAGCAGCCATTAGCGCGGAGCTGGAAACATTAAACAGCAAAGCCGGAGACTGGTCAAACTGGGATGATGCATATCAGTACGTACTGAATTCGAATGACGCGTTTCTTAAATCCAACGCGCAGGACACTACCTTCGAGGCCGTCGGTCTGAATGTCCTGCTTTTCTACGATACCCGGAAGGAAATGCTGGTCGGGATCGAATATGACCTGAAGAACCACGCAAGAATTCCGCTTTCTGTCTGGTGGTCGGACAGAGGATTCCGCCACACATTCACAACAGAAGCAAATGAAACCAACAATGTGTCGGGCATAGTGCTGGTGGATGGCAATAAACCGATGTTGATTGCCGCCCGTCAGATCCTGAAAAGTTCCGGTGACGGTCCGGCAGGCGGAACGCTGGTTTTCGGCAGATATCTGGATGAGGTAGAAATTAATAGTTTGTCAGACAGGGTGAAGTACCCCGTGGAAATTCTGCTTTATGGCTCCGAAGTACTGCCCGAAAGTTACAGTATGGCTAAGCATTCGATAACCGATGCTTCACCGGTCTATATCGATAAGGAAAACAAAAATATACTCCATTCATACATGGTTATTAACGATATCTACGGTGAGCCTGCCATACTGGTCCGCACTTCAATAGACCGGGATATCACGACATACGGCAGGCAGAGTGCGTCATGGCTCATGATGCTTCTGGTTATTACTGCCGTTCTGGTATTTTTGTTCGGGTATTTCTTCATGGAAATAATAGTGGTTAACCGGATCTCAAAGATGAGCAGAGAAGTCGCCTTTATCGGACCGGCCGGTTCGCTATCGGCACGGATCAATAATTACGGCAGGGATGAACTCGGGCAGTTGGCAAAAGCCATTAACTCCACGCTTGTGCAGCTGGAGAAGGTAACGACGGACAAAGCATATCAGGAAAGACAGTCAAGCAATCTTCTGGAAATGATGGGCGAAGGGGTAATCGTAACGGACCGGAATAATGCCATTACTTATGCTAATCCGGCATTTTTACATTTTTTTGATCTGGAAACCTCAGGAATAAAGGGTAAATTACCGCAGGATATTCTTCATATATACGACGAACACGGCAACATGCTGTCATTTGATTCCTTAGGGACAGTATCTTCAGACAATAAGAATCAGAAAATAAGCACACAGGCAATTATGGAGGCAAACGGAAAAAAGATGGGGGTTATCATCAGCCAGGAACCGGTACTGGTTGACGGCGCACCTCAGGGCTCTATTACTGTTATCCATGACTATACAACAGAGCTTGATCTGAAGCGTCAGAAAGATGATTTTTTTTCGATAGCATCCCACGAGCTGAAAACACCGCTGACTGTCATTATCGGAAACATTGACAATATCCTGCAGGGTTATGGCGGTAGTACTATTTCCGACGCGGACAGAAGGTCGCTAGCCGATGCGATGTCATCTTCCCATAACCTGATAAGTATTGTTAATGATTACCTGAACGTATCCCGGCTCGAACAGGCCAAGCTTACTGCGGATATTGTGGAAACCGATATGCGTGAGTTGGAGAATAATATTGAAAGGGAGTATAAGCACAGCATTGAAGAGAAGGGTTTAAAGCTTGTAAGGAAGTGCGATGAAATTAACCATATCGTACTTGCGGATGAAGACAGGCTGAAAGAAGTTCTGATTAACCTGATCGGAAACAGTGTTAAATTCACAAAAACCGGCACAATTACCGTCTCCCACAGAACCGAAGAGTCGATGCTCATTACGGATATTTCCGATACCGGCATCGGTATTCCTCCCGACAAGCAGCCGCTTCTTTTTAACAGGTTCCAGCATATGACCCGGGCTATTAACCGTGAAGCCGGCAGTACGGGATTGGGACTTTATATTTCCCGGCAGCTGGTCCGGCTGATGGGCGGTGAGTTATGGCTGGTGAAAAGCCAGCCGGATCAGGGGACCATATTCGCATTTTCTTTGCCCAAAGTAGTTAAGTTAACCTGATTGACATCAGATTATTACTCCGCGGGAAGGGCGGTGCCGGATCCTACCCGGCAGTCCGGTGTTCTTTATTAACCGGGCAAACGGCCTTAACGAAATATCCCCAGTCCGATGATGCCGACAAGGATCAGGTACCCGGCGATGAGATAGTTCAGGAATTTCGGAAAAATAAGGATCAGTATTCCGAATACCAGGGATGCCAACGGGCTTAAATTTGTAAAAGAAAGGTTCATACGGTTTCACCTCCTCACGTTTTAACCGTTATCACACATTTACCCCTAACAGACGGCCGACGAATACGACGGCTGCGACAACAAGAAGCAGATGTAACAGTCCTCCGCCGATCTTAAAAGATAATCCTCCCAACCATGTAATAACTAATACAATAAGAGTGATATCTATTAGTCTCATATTTCCCACCTTCTTTCCCGGTAAGGTTTCCTCCAGCCGGACAAGCTGACTAATCAGCCAGCTTGTCGTTCGCCGGAAAATATCCGTATAAGCTTGACGATTCCCCAAGCCAGGACAGCGTATACAATAATTGCGACCACTGTCGAAGTTTCAAATACTGATGTCGTTTCGACACCCCGGGAAATTCCCCTGCGGAATATGCCTTCAAAAGGCAATATGAACACTCCGGTAATTCCGTAGACTAATCCTACAAAAGCGCTATAGATATTTGCGCCCGTCAGCTTAAGAATCAGACGGAATGCCAGAAGTACTTCAAGTGCCCCAAACAGGAAATAGACTAAGTATTCAATCGTCTGAGAGCTGGTGGCTCCGATTCTTACCGGAGTTGCAACTGTCGGATTAACTGCGTTCCCCTGGGTTGTTATCGTTTCTTTTATTAATTCAGCCATATGATTTCACCTCCATTCATTTTGTCAGGATACGATATGATTTGTATGAAATTCTCCGATTTTTGATATAAGCTCATCTATTTCGTAATTTGACGTGTCAATATTATGTGCCGCAAAAGTCCGGAGCCCTTCTATGATCATGCGGACCTCATTGGCCTTACCGGCGTTCAGATGACCGATCTTAATATCATTCTGAATATAAGTCCGGGAAACAACCTGAAGCGTGGCGAAGAAAGGTGATGATTCGATGAAAATATTTGAAATATCCTTTATATCTACGCTATGAGACTGGGAGGCCATAAACTGCCGGAAAATAAACGTCACTCTGCTTTCTTCGACCTGTATCGTATTGGCGAAGAAATCCCAGGGGAACAGGGAAGAAATGCTGATGATGCATCTGTTTGATTTCCTGACTAAATCATCGATGGTTTGCTTGTCTTCCTCTTTTTTAGCCGCTTCGTTTTTCATCTGCTCGTTTTTTCCTTCTTCCTGAAACGTCCGATCCGACAGTTGGGGATACTGACGGACTTTCGGACCATCGGGTGCGATTTTTTCCGGTTGCCCGTCAGAGGCAGTGCGCGTGTAAAGTGACTGCGGTATAAGACGTAATGAATTTAGATCCATAAAACTGTCTAAATGAGAAGAAGTCTTACGGTAAGGCGAAACAGATAGGAATATTTATTGATCGGGCTATCTTTATCTTCGCTTATCGCAAAAAAGCTATCGGATTTAAACAGATTTATGCCCGTAAACCTGCCGCTGGTGAGTCTTATCGGGGCACTACAAGCGCTTTTGTATGTTTCGCAACGTTTCTCTTAGCCTTAGCGCCTATTCCGGTTACTAATGTATTACTTGTGTGAGCGGTGGCAAACTTTATCTGAATGTGCCGGTCGCTGACGCTTTCAATCTCCGGTACATACGCTTCAAGCGCTTTTTCGACGACTTCCGATAAAGTGAGTCCTTCCAGTGTTCCCCGGACTTTAGCCCTTTTTACCAGAATCGGATTGACAAAAGCCGTAAGTCTCTGTTTGAAGTTTTTTTTAGTGATGTTATTATTCTGCATCATGGTGTCCCTCTTTGGTCTCTGTACACATCGTACACCAATTACAATTAATTGTCAATTATCAATAGTGTGCATTAGTTGTAGTGCAGTAGTATTCATATTAATCGGAAAATTGTCGGAACGGCTATTGCTGCACGGGAGAAATGCGTTCGGCTTTAGAAAACTGATAAGGATTATCCTGATTCAACATCCGGGGTATAATCAGGTAAGCTAATTAACCGCAAAGGGAGGTGATATGCATGTTTAAAGGATTCAGGGAATTCATCATGAAAGGTAATGTCGTGGATATGGCCGTCGGAGTCGTTGTCGGAGTGGCTTTCGGGAATGTCGTCACCGCGATGGTAAAAGGTCTGATTACACCATTCATCGGCGCCCTTGGCGGGACACCTGATTTCTCCGGTCTATATTTCACAATAAATAACAGCAAATTCATGGTCGGTGATTTTATAAATGCACTTATTTCTTTATCGTAACTCCCATGAATAAGTTAACGGAAAAGATGAAAAGCGGTAAAACCGAAGATCCGACTGAGAAGGCCTGTCCTGAATGTCTCAGCCTTATTCCGATCAAGGCCAGAAGGTGCAAATTCTGTACCGCTGTGATAGGCAAGTAGGTTACAGAACTAACCGATATAATTCCGGCTGATAGTTAATTAAAGACGGATCCCTGGAGTCTCACTCCGGGAGTGAAATAGGTTTGCACCTCGGGATCTTCTGACAAAAAGAGGTAATGCAAACGGGAAAAAAGGGGATATGATTGTAAAAATGAAAAATGATATAGTAAAGTAAATTATGAGGAAAGTTCTGCCCTTTATTCTAATCGGGATTGTAGTACTGGTCATTGTATCAGTTTTTCGTTCTCCGGAAATAATACCCACGAATAAGTTTAAACAAATGACTGATAATTACGCTAAATGTCCCGAGCCGTTTGTTTTTCAAATGCCGGTGGATATTACCAAAGCTACATCAATTTTGTACCCCGGACAGATAAGAGGTAACGACTACAAAGCGCACGGAGGCTTAAGATTCGATAGATCAAGACCCGATGAAATAACAGTGATTGCCCCGTATGACGCCAAAGTTATTGCCGGCGCCCGCTATCCGGTTAACGGAGAAGTCCAATATACTTTTGATTTTGAACATCCGTGCGGTGTCCGCTATCGTTTCGGACATCTTTTAACACTGGCGCCGAAGTTCCAGACTATAGCGGAGAAGTTTCCTATGCCTGAAGAAACAGATTCAAGGACGACTCAGGTAAACCCTCCGCTGGATGTGAAACAGGGAGAAATTATAGCAACAGCGGTCGGACTTACCAAAGGCGGACCTGAAGTTTTTGGAGGATTAAACACTTTTGTTGATTGGGGAGTTTACGATTACCGGCAACAAAATGAGGCATCAAAGGATCCCGACTGGGCTTCAGCTTATTCTTCGGAAGATCCTGATTGGGGTCAGTATTACAATTCCGAAACCTACAAATATGCTGTTTGCTGGTTTGACTGGATTTCTCCGGAGGATAAAGCCAAAGTTTTAGCTTTGCCTTCGGCAGACGGCGAACACGGCACAGAGAGTGATTTATGTAAATAATTGCTCCGCGGGATGTTCGGCGCTTGGGCAGATTACTTATGCAGCACGTAATTCTGAATCCGTGTGCTATACATCAATGCATCTTCAGCTTTGCGGTCATCAGTGAGTTCGGATAATAAACCTATTCGTTCAATGATCGTCTGCATATATGGCTGCAATTCGCTGACCTGTACCTCTGCCCTGCGTTTCATCGCTTCTTTAAAAAATCTGTCGGCTGTGGTAAATGATTTACGGTGTAATCCGAGCGCTACACGCTTTAAATCCATGGCGAGTGATGATAATGCAGTTTTATTTTGCATATACGGTTTGGAAAAAATATTTAGTGATCTTCTCAAAAGCAGTCCGGATATTTACGTCCTGGATTTCATTACTCGTATTCCCCTGGGTGGAACGGATATTGATGAACGAATTTCCGTCAATAGTTTTCGTCTCTAAGTCGATGCCGCCTCCCCAGAGATTCGCCTGTTTGGACCCCTGGTCGAGAAGTATTTTTTCAGACTCAAAATGACGGTCACATCCTGCTGAACAGATTTTTTTCTCCACATCGATTACTGTTTTAATATAACTGTCGAACTGCTCCCGAAGTTGATCTATCTCATCTTTCGTGAATGGAGTACTTTTTGTGAGAATCATTTATATAGTATATCAAAAAGACTTCCTGCTCCCCCTGACTGATATATTCAGGAACGGAAAAATTGACCCAATCTTAAATTCAAACGGAGTTGTCCCGGGCAACATTCAGATCCCCGGTGAGCTTCAGCCCACCGCTTTCTTCACGAGCGCGGCGATCTTTGCCTCTTCGGTGGAGGTCAATTTCTTCAGCGCATATGAGCTTGGCCACATATCACCATCATCAAGATGCGCATCTTCCTGGAAGCCAAGCGTAGCATATCTATATTTAAATTTGCTTGCAGCCTGGAAGAAACAGACGACCTTGCCGTCCTTGTTTGCATACGCGGGCATCCCGTACCAGGTTTTCGGCAAGAGGGCTGGCGCAGTGGCTTTGATGATCGCATGGAGTCGCTTAGCCAGAGCGCGGTCCGGTTCCGGCATTTTTGCGATTGCTGCGAGAACATCGTTTTCCCCTTGGGCTCTATTCTTGTTTGACCGAGCTTCCGCTGCAAGTTCTCTGGCGCGCTCCCGCATCGCGGCACGTTCCTCGTCCGTGAATCCCGTGATTTTCTTATTGACCGCGGTGGTGCCCTTGACGGTCTTATGTGTGTACTTGGGGTTCATAGCAACCTCCTTAATATTGATACTTTGAAATATATTGAGTTTATATCAATCTACAATTACTTTAAATGCACTACAAGAGGGTCTTCAGAGCATATTATCTGCTATATAAACCGTTGTTTCCAAAACTATGACACTCACCGGGCCTGAGCATTGGAAATGTAAGAGCTATTGAACGCTTATCGTATAATTAATGGTAATGCTGCATTTAACAAAAACGGTTTTTGTTATCCTCTCTATCCTATTCGGTGCATTGTATGTCTTTCCTTCCCGGACATCTGCACACTGTGACACCTTAGACGGACCCGTTGTCAATGCTGCCAGAAAAGCTATCAATACGGACAATGCTAATTATGTCCTGATATGGGTCAAACCTGAAAACGAAGACGAAATCAGGAAAGCCCTGAAGCGGGCAAAGGCAAAGAAAAAAGCGGCGAAAACTAAAGAAGAAATGGATAAGGCTGAAATGGAATTGTTTGAAATTTTGGTAAGAATACACAGGGAGGGCGAGGGGGCTGGATATGAGGGCATTAAGCCTGCCGGTTCAGTGGAGCCGGAAATAGCTCTTGCAGATAAAGCAGTTGAGACCGGTAAGCTGGATAATGTAATACAACATATACAATCCCCCGAAAACAGAGAAATTATACTGCACCTTTTCCATAAAATTAAGGAAAAATCTCATTACTCCGTAGATGACGTACCTGCCGGAAGAGAGTTTATTGAAGCTTATGTGGTCTTTATACACGCTGTCGAAAAAGCAATAAAGGGAGAAATATTACACGAAAGCAAGTTACACGACCACTAAATTTAAGGCGTTAAAAGGTCCTAATTTTCCTTTGCTCTCATACCGGGAAGATTTGAGAACACAAACTTGTTCCCCAGTGTTCACACACTTCGGGCGCATTTTCTACAATCAGATGAATAAATAACTTAGTGCTTGAATTCTGGTAATCAGTAGTGAACCGTGTCAGCAATATTGTACTTTAGTATGATTGCGCGGAGGTTATCCCATGTCTAAGCATGTAACCGTTGAACTACTCAAAGGATTCCTGGAAGCATTTAACCAACATAATCTGGATTCCATCATGGACTATTTTGCAGAAGATTGTGTCTTTTATATGCCGCGGGGGACTACGCCTCGTGGTGATAGGTATGTCGGGAAAACCGAGGTGCGGGCAGGTTTAGCAAAAAGATTTGAGGGTATTCCGGATGTGCATTACGGAGATGATCAGCATTGGGTTTGTGGTGACTTCGGAGTCTCCGAATGGACACTTACCGGTACATCTGTATCAGGGAAAAAGATAGAAGTACGGGGAGTCGACTTGCTTGAATTCGTCGAGGGAAAAATCATCCGTAAGGATTCTTTCTGGAAAATTGTTGAGTAACTTGCAGTTTGTGAGAAATCAAATAGCTGAAGCGTCTCGTCTTATTCAATGGAAGTCACAATAACTACCCAAAAAACATGGCTTTTTCATGTACTTGCATACCGGGACGATTATTGGAATATAAAAAATTAGCTTGAATGCATGGTCGGAGATACTTCTTTCAGATTGTATGAACCAACAAATGCAGTTACGTCAATTGCAGGATCGGATAGTTTAACGAAGTCAATATCTGTCCTAGCTAATACTGTTACTCCATGTAGAAAAGCACCGTTGTGTACAGACTGTTTGAAAGTTCTATATGCTGAGGGTTTAAGATAAAAATCCACGTCGCCAACAATGGGTAGCTCTTGGTCGGGTTTACGAATATAGAGATAAGTATACGTTGTCATGGGTACGTTATTAATAGCGGGAAAAATAATTGGCTTATATAACCGATAGTATTTATGATTCCAATGATTAGCTGTGTCAGTTAGTTCTTTTCGAAGATTAGTCAAATGATCATACTCCTCCTCATAGTGACAAAATACGCCGATACTTCCAGCAACAGGCAAGAGGTATCCAAGATTAAGTTTACAGAGTTTGTGAGCCGTAATGTGAATGTACTTAATGGCATTGAATAATTGGGTTCTATTTTCAATGGGACTGAATCTGAATTTATACATGCCCAGAGTATATCAAGAAGTTCGAGTCATGTCGGGGGTTGATCAGGTTGACAAGCTTATTCAAGGCCAAGACCAATTGCTCCGACTGGTAGACTATGTGAGGAACTTCCTGGGAAACCTAATTACTAGACCTCACTGTGTAAATTTGAATGTGGAGAGAATCTGGTCAATTGTTCTCAAGCCCATTGCGGTTGGTCCGTCTCCCCCAGTTTCTGTCGCCGATAATAACAATAAGTATTTAGAAATGTCCTTGCTGGGGAAAATAATTGCCAAATATGTGTTCTCATAAGAATTGTAGTAAAACTTTATGCCCTTAATCTCGTTATTAGAATATACTTCCGTATTATTTATTATTCCTTCTCTGCAGGGCATATTATCCTGTTTTAACAACTTATCAGCTTTTTTCTCATCGCCACACAATGTTAGTGCAAACTGTTCAAGTGAAAGGCCATTGTTTTCTGTCAAAGTTATTGTTGTATGAAAAAAGAGCTCGTAGTCATCATGAAAATTAGTTGTACTGTTATTAATTAATACTCCTTCATTTGAGGTATTTTCGCTGACCTTTAAGTCCGGCCTGTATTTAAATTCAAAACCCCCTTTTGCACTTTTAAAAGTTTTCCAGTCTGTCACGTCGAATTCCGCTGGCACTGCGTTAGGAAATGTCACAATCAATTTTTGAGGTTTAATTCCGTAAGATTTATAAAGAAAATACACAATGGCTACTAATACCGCCAAAATTATAATTATGATTGGGGCAAAACCTTTTTGTCTCACAAATATAGTATGCTGTTAAATTAGAGAATTAGTCAAATATAATAAGAATCTCAAGCTCCTCAGGGAGGACTTGATTCTCAGCCAGCTGGCGGATTACCATTCACCGACAGTACGACTCACTCAGTAGCGTTACTTGCCGGATTTCGAACCTACGGTTTCGGTCTACTTGAGAAAATATAAAGACCCTTTCGGGCCTTCACTTTATTCTAGCTTCGCGGGGCAGACGGCGTTAGAGCCTATATAAGCCAATTAATGGGGCTGATCATTTGGTTTCCCCGCTATAAGGAATAGGGTATTAATGTCAGGCGGCGGCGATGCCGGCAGACCTGCGGACGGCGCGCACGCGGTCGATTTTAGTGAGATGGCGTTTACGCAGTCTCAGGTTCGCCGGGGTGATCTCCAGAAGTTCATCCTCTTCGATGAAATCCAGGCATTGCTCAAGTGACATTGTCACCGGCGGATCGAGCTGGATGGCGATATCGGCAGTCGCCGAATGGATATTTGTGAGCTTCTTGGTTTTGCAGACATTGATGTCGATATCCTCGTAGCGGTTGTTGATGCCGATGATCATTCCTTCATAAACGGAAACTCCGGGACCGATGAACGCCTGGCCGCGCTCTTGTACCGTGGTCAGGGCATAGCCTGAGGATTTGCCCGATTCATATGAAACCAGGACGCCGCTTCTCAGTTTGGGGACCTTTCGTGACATCGGGAAGTACCCGACGAAGCGGGTGGCGAAAATACCGCGTCCGCGGGTTTTGGTCAGGATATCACCCCGGAATCCCAGCAGGTTCCTTGATGATATCCGGTAGACCATCCGCGTGATCCCCCTCTCGTTTGTGATAGTATCCAGGAGCTCTCCCCGTCGTTTGCCCAATTCTTCCGTAATGACACCGATAAAGCCTGCCTCAATCTCGACAGTCAGCTCCTCGTATGGTTCGCACTTCATTCCGTCTACTTCTTTTTCAATAACCTCGGGTTTGCCGACCTGCATTTCGTATCCTTCACGCCTCAGGGTTTCCAGAAGTACGGCCAGATGCATTTCGCCCTGGCCTGACACGGAAAAGCTACTGCCTCCCGATGTTTCCTCAATCCTTAAACCGATATTCGTCTTTTGTTCCTGCATCAGACGCTGATGGAGCTGTCGGGCAGTACAGAACGTGCCTTCGCGTCCTGAAAAGGGAGAAGTATTGGCAGAAAGTATGACTTTAAGAGTCGGTTCCTCAAGGGTGATAGCCGGAAACCCGACCGGGTCGGAAGGATCGGCAAGTGTCTGACCGATCTGCACTCCGTCGATCCCGGTGATTGCAACGATGTCTCCGGTTTGTCCGGTCTCAGTTTCTTTTCTTTTGAGTCCTACACTAATAAATACCTGGTCAACGCTGAAGGAGCCCTGTTTCTCTTTCTCAGCCATTAGTAGTACCTTCTGCCTAGGGCGTACGTTCCCCTGTGCGATCTTGCCGATGGCAAATACCCCTTTATGGGAATCGAAATCGAGTGAGGATACCAGCATTTTGAAGGGTTTGCCGGCGTCATGTTCACAGGGCGGGGGGACTGCCGACAGAATCTTTTCAAACAGCGGTTCCAGCGACGAATTTTCGTTGATTGATGCGGGCAGGGTATTCCAGGCTTTGCCTTCACGGCCGACGGCGTACAGCACCGGAAAGTCAAGATGGTCTTCGTGGTTTGCCAAGTGTAAAAACAATTCTTCCGTAGCCTGCAAAACCTCCGCCGGGCGCGCATCCGAGCGGTCGATCTTATTGATGACCACGATCATTTTAAGGTTATGTTCCAGTGCTTTTGAGAGGACAAACTGCGTTTGTGGTAGCGGCCCTTCCGCAGCGTCGACGATCAGAAGCGCACCGTCCGCCATCCTGATCACGCGCTCCACCTCGCCGCCAAAGTCAGCGTGTCCCGGGGTGTCGATGATGTTTATCTTGGTATCCTTATATATAACGGCGGTGTTTTTAGCCAGGATGGTGATCCCTTTTTCGCGTTCCAGATCGTTAGTATCGAGGATAGTCTCTTGGGTCATTTCCCGTTCGTTGTCACGGAAGGTGTGGGTCTGTTTGAGCATGCCATCGACAAGGGTGGTCTTGCCGTGGTCCACGTGGGCGATGATGGCGATATTTCTCAGGTTCATAATGAACAAAATGCCCGTCTCGATTGCGGGCTTTATAGTACTAACTTGTTCGCGGGATAGCGGTCTAATGAAGAACACTCACTCAGCGAATAGGTAAGTATACCATAAATTCTGACCGTCGCGCAATATGCTATAGGATACTGTTAAGCATGAAGCGTCGCATATCTGTATATACATTTGCTCCGCGGGATGGTCTCCTTCGCTAAGATGCTTCGGCGGACGACACGGCGACGTTAGAACCTAGTATTACATTAAAATGCACTATATTATCCTATAATAATTGTCTGTCTAAGCATTAAAGAGTGTTTGAAAGTATTGTTTCGGATGACTTTATGGTACTATCTGGCTAAATCTGCCCAAAAGTATGTTAATCAACTTTCTTTTGGCTATTATTTTTACCGGATTTATTATTCCTCCAAAAATTTCTCTGGCTTTAGACGTAAACCTCAATAGAATTAATTTGGTTTCAACTCCAACACCAGCCACATCCCAGACCCGAACGATAATAGTATTAACTCCTACTCCAACTCCTGTCCCTACCCCCACCCTTACCCCCGCCTCTACTCTTCGAAGGATTAATACAAATGAGTCATTGATAACTCCATCAACAGTTCAGAGTAAAACAACCATAAATATACAAGTAAGTCCGGCTCCGACACAGATAATTAAAAGAGAATTTATCCCCAATGCAACCCCATCGATGTCATTCCAAAAGACCAGCTTGTCGGCAATTGCTTCTGCCGCTTCTTCCCTGGGAATAATAACTAACTCAGAAACTGCGACGCGCGAAGGAAAGCTCGTGGACGTATTTACAGCTCAGGAAAAATTGAAATTATTCGGATTTATTCCTATAACAAGCCGAGTTGAATTTGAAATTGATCAAGAAACTAACGGACTCAGAAGAATACATCGACCGTGGTGGAGCTTTCTGGCAATTAAACCCGACTGGGGTACATTTTTCCAAAAAGTCGGACCAAACCTCACCATTACTGATGTTACCTGGGATAAAAAATCGTATCATGCAGGCGATACGGCTAATATACATTTTAAAATAAAAAATACCGGAACGAAGTATTTTCTTGGCCATTATGATGTAGTTTGGCGGGAAGGGGAAAAACCGTTGGGATATAAAGAAGATTTCTATACATCCCTTGAACCGGGAGAAAGTGTTGATTTTCTTTATTTTCAACCATGGTCATACGAGTGTGATAAACCTATTTTCCTGGAAATCGACGAAAAGAATGAAATAAAAGAAACTGATAAATCTGATAACGTTTGGCAGGGTGTCACGCACTGTGCTCCGACAACCGGACCGGACCTGACCGTGAACCAACTAAAAATGAATAATTCTTTTTATCCGTATACAGAAAAACGTATTGGAGTTCAAAATAACGTTAAGTATGTCATACAAAATATCGGGACCGATGTATCGGTGAAAACCCGGGCGCTTATGAGAACGACAGGTGGTCAGTATCTGGCGCTAATTGATGTCCCGCCATTGGCGCCTTCTTTGCAGTTTACTGGAGAGGTTCATTACACGCCGAATGATTGTAATCCCATTGAGCTTCTCATTGATACGGAAAATAAGAATACAGAACCGAATGAGGACAATAACTATGCTGTAGAGTCGCCCGAAATAGTGGATCACTGTAAAAAGGGTCCGGATATGTCTTTCGGTATTCACTACTATACACTGAAAGACGGTTCAGGATTCAAACCTCATCAGAACGGCGAACCGCTTCTGTTTCAGGTAGAATTATTAAATTCTGCGACAGATCAAACGTGGGGTTGTGCTCATAATGTCACACTGGCGGTATATGAAGATGACAAATTATTTTCGACTTTTAACGAAGGGAATTTTGGGTTTGGAGATAACTGTCCTAAAAGCGGAGGGGTAGGCGGTACCTATGATCACCCGACGTCAAACAAAACGCAGAAATTTTGGTATCCTGCCAAATGCGGGGCGACGCTAAGTTTTGTTATTGATCCGGATATCACATTTTCAGATATCGATAGATCCAACAACACCTGGTCCCAGCCTATTGAGTGTCAATAACCACGATACAATAATAATGCTCCGCGGGATAGACGATGTTAGAGCGTATTTTACAGATTTTATATGGATCAACTCTGAAGCCATAAACGCATCTGTTCAATCTCTGTTTCTTGTGCCTTGATAATATTTTGACCTAATTGTTTCATTTCTGGTCGATCTGTTCCGGACAACAACATCTGAGCCATCATTACAGCCATTTGATGGTGCGGAATCATTTCTTGCAGAAAAGCGGTATCAAAATCTTCAGCATTTTCCAAATATTCTATATCTGCATTTTCACCGCCCATCATACCTCCATGCATCATGCCCCGTCCCATACCCATTCTAGATGAAGAATCTATCGGCACGTCGATTCCGTACCATTCTTTATACCAAGATTGCATTTGAGTTATTTCCTGAGATTGACTCGTGATGATCGCGTCAGCCAAAGTTAATATCTCTGAGCGTTGGGAGCGTTTTTTAGCCAGTTCTGCCATTTCAATAGCACCCTCATGGTGAGGAATCATTTGTTCAATAAAATGTTTATCCAGGTTGCTATTCATGGGTGCTCCAATTCCCTGTCGCAAACCCATCATCCGCATGACACCCACATTATTGGTGTTAACGCTATTGGCTATGAAGAAAGCTGTTATCAAGCTGCCCACTAATAAACCTATAACAGCGTATAGAAAAAGCTGACTTTTCATCAGTAGCAGAATAACAGTTTTTAAGTCGTAATTACAACTGTATTTCTCAGAAATGCGGCATAACTATGAATTGCTAAATTAGAATGCGCCTGAGAATTCATTAAATCTTCATGTTTGTTTTGTTAAGGTAATTCCATATGCAAAACGCTACACCACAGCCTCAACCCTTCAATACGATGCCCGTGATGGTGACACTCCTCATATTGGCTTCATTTTTTCTGGGTTCGCTGTGGACGAAAGTGCAGATATTGGAGAAAAGCGGCTTACGGGCACAAGCCACAGCGCCGGTGCCGACGGACGATAATCAACCGTCCGGCAATGTGTTACCCGTTGATGCTCAGCCTCCGGCAGTCCAACCGGCTACAAAAAAACCTGTCATTACCGGTGACGATTATTTTCGGGGTAATAAAAACGCAAAAGTCACTCTCGTAGAATATTCTGACCTGGAATGTCCGTTCTGCAAACGTTTCCACCCGACGATGAAGCAAGTAATAGAGGAGTATGGTGATAAGGTGAAATGGGTATACAGGCATTATCCGCTTTCATTCCATGCGAACGCCCAAAAAGAGGCGGAAGCAACAGAGTGCGCCGGGAAACTTGGCGGCAATGATGCATTCTGGAAATATGTCGATGCCATCCTCGACCGAACAACGTCAAACGGTACGGGTTTTGCACTCGATCAGTTGGCACCGCTTGCGAAAGAGTTGGGATTGAACAGTACCAAGTTTCAATCCTGTCTGGACTCCGGAGAATTTACCCAGAAAGTTAAAGATGAGATCGCCACCGGTTCCCAGGAAGGTGTTACTGGTACTCCCGGCACAATCATTATTGATGCTTCAGGCAATACACAACTTATTCCCGGAGCCCTGCCATTTGAACAGGTGAAACCTATTATTGATAATGCTTTATCCGTCTAGTGTTATTTCTTCACAAATGAATTATAGAAATAAGCGAAAACGTAACCGATCGCCCAGCCGCCGGCTCCCGATGTAAAAAGCCCCACAAGAAACGACACCGGTGTGATACTAGTATTCGAGAACTCTGACAACGTGACACCGTGAAACCATGTTCGGGCGATGCTTAATACCATATCAGGAAATAGCAAGACTGATAAAGCGCAAACAAGGTAGATCACTCCGACTGTTAATGCGGCAGCGTTCGCGGTGGCTAATGGATGATGCTTCATATATTTTATTCACCTCCTTTTCTTGCTTGTCGAATGGCAAATACAATAAACACCAACGCATCGATTATTATCAGTATATCGAATAACGGATTTTGAAATCTCTCCGAAAGCGTGTAAATGAGCGTTCGGAGAGATTTACCGAATTCCATGCTGGAGTCCATCTGTATCTTTCCTGCCAGTGCCAGGATTGAGATGATTACCGCTGAAGCCATAAACGTCACAGCAGCTAATATTTTCAGAGGTTTCTCAACATTCTTTTTCACCTTATATAAATACTGGTTTGTGATCCGTTCGTAGAACAAGGACAGGAAAAAAAGCGGAAATACAATACCCATGACATAGACGACTGACACAATCAGTGATGACAGGAAAGTCGGTGAAAGTGTGGAAAGTGTGATGGCGGCAAACAAAACCGGAGCACAACAGGATGACGTGATGCCGGAAAAAAATCCCAGGATGTATGTTGACACAACATTCGTTTCCTTGGGCATTGTGTAATGCGGAAGTGGTAGCATGAGTTTGATATCCAACAGCGTCATCAAACCAACGAGAAACATGACGAGCGCTCCGACTAGATAGACAGTCGTATGATAATCATTGAAAAACGATACGATGAACCGGAAACCGAGAGCAACCGGTATCAATACCGTACCCAAACCCAGTGCAAACACCAGGGTTAAGAATACAACCCGGCTTTTTTCCTTAAAGATCGTTCCTAAATACGAAGGAAACAGAAACGTGATGCAACACGGGGCAAATAGGGCCACCATGCCACCAATAAACGAAGCCGTCAGTGATACACCAAGAAACAGGTTATTCATAGTTCGACACGCTCACTATGAATCCTGAATGAAATTGAAGGATTCATAAATCTTATTCCACAAATGTTTTGATGGAAAACGTCAGCTGTGGATTAGCGGGGTCGTTGGTTTTGAGGTATACAGACCGCGAGATATCGCCTTTTACCGGCATAATTTTCGGTTCGTAAATTACCGAAACGGTTGCCGACTGTCCCGGGTTTACCGTACCTGTCCAGCTGTTTTTGTCATGCATACTGACTGCAGGACTTTTAGTACCGTCTATAGTCACTTGTCCGCTAGTACAATCACATGACGAAGATATGCCATAAAACACCAGAGGTTTTGTGCCTGTATTTTTAACAGTAAAGTCGGTTATTTTCGTATCGTTTACGCTCATCATCCCGATATCCTTAGACGCAGCATCGACTTGCGCTGCCGGCTTCTCTGTATCGGTTAGATTATACTGGACAACGTTTGTACCGGGATCTGCCTTACTTTCTCCCACTGCTACGTAACCGATAAGGATAATTATGACCACCAATAATCCGCCGATAAGCCACATCATGATTTTATCGGCATCGGTTGACTGCTTATGTTTTTGCTTCATATACGCCTCCTACGGGATTTGCGAATATTTATAAACGGTTTCAATTTCTCGACATATTTCTTTAGTATTTCCCGGCTTCAATAGCTTCCTCAAACAAACTTTTATGTGATATTCCAAAATCAGCTTGTTGGTCTTTTGAATTATTCTCTGTGCCTCCCGGGCTACCTGGATAACATCACGGTCTTTACTCCCGGAACTAATCATCTCAATTCCCTGATCGACCAAGGACTTAGCGAGATTCAGATGATTTATGACATCTGATTTCGCAGACATATTAATTCGTCTGACTGATTTTTGCAGTGATTGGTATTTTTTCAAACGTTGAATTATTTATAAAGTGATACGAATCAACCGGGCTTTCCGTCTGAGCAAGAATACCGACAATTTTCATTGAGCGTATGCCGAAGAAATCGTCAATCGTATCACCGATATTCGTAAAAAGCTTTTCTTCACGCATCATAGCTGCTTCTTTTGTTCCCAAAACCATTTCGTCAGTGCTTAAAACCGGAGTACCTTCAGCTATTATCCAATCAGCTGGCAATTCGCTAACTTCTGAAAATAGTTTTGGATCACTCCCGGAAAAGTTCAGTTTTAACTGATGCGAGGTGATAAAGCCGGTATAGTTTTGCGAAACTGGTAAGGTTTCCGTTTTACCCATACCCTGTTTCTCAGAAGCCATGGCGCTACTTAGTCTTCCGAATTCAATAAAAACCAGAGTAAAGATAACAGCCATGGCGAATGGGGCGAACCTGGATACCCAATTATTTTTCCCCGGCCTGAAATATCGGAGGGTTAGTGAATTAGTGACAACCGAAACCGAAGAAAGAGCCATGGCAAGCCCGGCAAGTTCAGGTTTGAGTACCAAACCCAATCCGGCAAAGACACGCGCAGCAATCGGTATACCTATCACGTTGTAGAAAAGGGCAAAGAACATATTTTGTTTAATCTTGGACATAGTTTGCCGCGACAAATCAAATGCCGTAACTACATCCCGGAGGTCATTTTTGATAATGACGATACCACCTGTTTCCATGGCTACATCAGTTCCCGAACCCATAGCAATACCGATGTCAGCCTGAGCCAATGCTGGAGCATCGTTGATGCCATCACCGACCATCGCCACCCTGATACCTTTCTCTTGGATCTTTTTCACTTCATTGGCTTTGTCCTGCGGTAAAACTTCCGCAAGAATATTTGTTATCCCAACCTGGGATGCGATGGCTTTAGCTGTCCGCTCGTTATCGCCGGTTATCATATATACTTCAATTCCTCTCTTTTGGAGCGCGGCAACAGCTTCTTTTGATGTCTCTTTTACGGTATCGGCTACGGCCACGATTCCTAATACTTTATCTGATTTTGCCAGAATCATGGCAGTTTTTCCCTGTTCTTCAAGTCGTGTTAATTTACGGTTATATTGTTCAATATCAAGACCGGCAACATCGCTTATAAGCTTCCGGTTGCCGAAATAATATATTATTCCGTCAACTTCACCGGTTACGCCTTTTCCCGGAATTGCTTTAAAGTTTGTAATATCTTTTACAGGAATATTTTCTTCTTTGGAATATTCATAGATGGCCTCCGCTAATGGATGCTCTGATGATTTTTCCAAACTCGCAGAAATCATAATCAGATCATCTTCATCCAACTCGCTAAGCGAAACAGTATCGGTTACTGACGGTTTCCCCTGAGTGAGTGTTCCTGTTTTATCAAACACTACGGCACCGACTTTGCAGGCGGATTCAAGTGGCTCTCCGCCCTTAATGAGTATTCCCTGCTGTGCTCCT
Source organism: Candidatus Gottesmanbacteria bacterium RBG_16_52_11 (assembly GCA_001779095.1). Taxonomy (GTDB): domain Bacteria; phylum Patescibacteriota; class Microgenomatia; order UBA10105; family UBA927; genus RBG-16-52-11. The sequence goes on from MFJD01000001.1 coordinate 94,311, forward strand.
TTTCCTGTACCGACCATGAGTGCCGTCGGGGTGGCAAGCCCGAGTGCACACGGGCACGCAATAACTATGACTGCAGTAAATGCCATTAAAGCGAATGCCAACGTGCTGCCCAGCAAAAAGTACCAGACCAGAAATGTAATTATGGCTATACCAATGACCGCCGGTACAAAGTAAGCTGAAATTTTGTCGGCGAACGCTTGAATCGGTGCTTTGGAGCCCTGGGCTTCCTCTATCAATCTGATTATTTGGGCGAGAGTGGTTTCGTTACCAACCCGAGTTGCTATAAATTCAAAGCTGCCGGTTTTATTGATCGTTGCACCGACAACAGTATCTCCGATGTTCTTCTCTACCGGGAGGCTTTCACCGGTAACCATGGACTCGTCAACTGCAGATGAGCCTTTCAGTATCTTACCATCAACCGGAATCTTCTCTCCCGGACGAACCAGGATCGTGTCTCCGGTAACAACCTGATCTATGAGGATGTCTTGTGTCTGACCATCACGGATCACCCGAGCTGTTTTTGCCTGAAGTCCCATCAGTTTCTTGATGGCGTCCGATGTTTGCCCCTTAGCCCGTTTTTCCAACCATTTCCCCAATAGTACGAAGGTTATCAAAAATGCAGCTGTTTCAAAATATAATTCTGGAATTTTAGCACCACCCAGTCCGATTAGAGATCTATTTTGAACATAATAATTGATAAAGTTCAGTAAACTGTAAAAATACGCAGTTGATGTGCCTATCGCAATCAAACTGTCCATATTAAATGTTTTCATTCGGAGTGAAGACCACATGCCTTTATAGAATCCGGCTCCCATCCAGAACTGAACCGGTGTTGCCAGAATAAGTGACGCAATTCCGATGTAAGGTAATAGAAAAACTCTACCCGGGAACCACGGAAAAAAGTCAAAAAACATGAAGTATAACATCGGCAGGCTAAGCATGAAACTGCGCAGGAATAAGTGAAACAGGTGACTGATTTCTGTTGACCGTTTGGCACTTTCGTCGATAGATTCGTTTTCCGGGATGATAGCTGCCTTATAGCCGGCTTTTTCGATAGCTTTAACCAGGTCCGTCGGAGTTGCGGCATGTTCGTCGAATACAACACTGGCTTTTTCCGCGGCAAAATTTACATTAGCCTGGGCAACACCCGGCATTTTCTTCAGTGACCGTTCAATAAGGCCTGCACATGATGAGCAGTGCATACCCGAAATATCCAGTTTCATACGCTTTGGCGGTGATTTTTCTTCAGAATGCCCGAAAGTTTGAGGAGTACTAGTTGAATCCGAATGTATAGCAGTATCTGTGGGAGATTCAGTTTTTAGGGGAGGTGCCTGATTCCTGATTGTGCTCAACGAGCTAAAGATATTCAGAAAATCAGTAGTGGGGAATGCATCAGTCGTTGTTTCAATGGTGATTTTCAGCGGTTTTCCGTAACCGTAAACAGCAGCATCCGTGAAATTAGACGCGCCTGTTTGAGATTCGCCGTTTGCCATTGGTTTACTCTCATATCCTGCCCGTTTAATTGCCCCAAGAATATCCTGAACAGATACCGTTTTTGGGTCCATCTGCATCATTGCAGTACCATCTTTGTGGTTTACCCGGATATCACTGACGCCATGCAATTCCTTGAGTTCTTCCGCAATCAGCATTTCACATGACTGACAGTGCATTCCCGAGACTGTGAACGATAAATCCTTTTTCATAAAAACCCCTTTTTCGGCGTTATAAGGTCAACTGACGCTTTCTACGGTATAGAACGTACCCGACAGCGCTTCTGTGTATGCTTCCTTAGTAAATTTTGCTGCCACTGATACCCTGGCGACACCCTGCGGATCAACGGACAACACATTATATACGCCTTCCATGTGGGAGAGCATTCTGGTGATTAATTTGACACAAGCCCCGCACGTAATGCCTGATATTTTGATAGTCTGTTCGTTCATATGTCCCTCCTTTTTAAATGGCCTTAATTTTTCCTCTCGGAATCCCCATGGCACAGGTAATAGGATATTCACCGGCAGACGGAGTAAATGTAAACGTAACGGTTTTACCTTTTTCTAAAAACTCAGGTTGTGTTAACCGGGGCACCATGATCGATCCCATGCATCCGCTTCCGTCATCTTTGGCTTCAATCTCCATCCGGACCGGAACACCGGCTTTTACGGTAAACGTATTCGGTGAAATATCCTTATCGATGGTATAGATTGTCCTGATAACCTGAGTATTGTTTTGAACCGGCACTTTCTGAGCCTCATCTTCCACCACCGTTTTTTTTGCCCCACCGCCACACCCGCAACCACCGCTACCCCCGCAAGACCCGCCCCCGGTATTGGGTGCCGGCGCCTGTGGTTGAGGGCTTGGAACATTTGCTGCCAGTACCTGAGCCTGCGGAACTCGTGCGTCAGAATCTACGACTTCGAATGATCCGCGGTACATGCCCATCATGCAGGAAAAGTTTATTTTTCCTGTTTCCGTCGGAGTAAATTCGATAATATTTTCGCCGGGATGCAGATTTTTCCGAACTCCGATCTGGGACGAGACGATGCTTGATGCACAACTGTTGGAGTCGACTGAGTTCACAATCCACTTAACCGGTATGCCTTTGGTGATCGTGAAGTAATTCGGTTCATACCCGTTTGCACTTTGTGTCATCCTAACGACTTGGACATCACCGTCACGGACTGCGCTTGTATCTGAACTGTCGGCCAATACGTTACTGCCCACTGCCGACAACACACCAACAGGGTTCCAACCGATGAGGTTAAAAGCATTATTCATATTGAAAAGCGACAAAGCCATTACGGCTACCCCGGCAAATTTGAAAAATTTCTGAGCGAATACTCCCCGAACAACGGATGTCAAACCGCCGATTCCCAAAAGTCCCGGTGCTGTACCGATTGCAAATACCCCCATGATAAGTGCACCGGATAGGATATTACCGCTTGACATGGCGTAGAGTTGCATCGCCTGGGTAAAACCGCAGGGAAGAAAAAATGTACTGGCTCCCATTAGGAACGAATTTTTATGACTATATTCACTGGTGGCCTGATCTTTAATTCCGAAAAATCTACCTATTCCTTTGGGGATAGTAAGCCTGAACCCGTCCAATCTGGGGAAAAGTCCAGTTAGCTGCATACCAAGAGTTAACATAACCAGAGCGACTGCCAGCGTAAGCAATCCTAAACTGAACCCGGAAAACTGAAAAAAAGATCCAACCCCTCCGATAATTCCTCCAAAAACGGCATACGATAAGATTCTACCGGCATTAAACCATATATGCGGGGTAAACCTCTGGCTGTTTGTAGCTTCCGGATGTTTCTGGACATACCGCGTGGCCGTTCCTAATATCAGTCCGCCTATGAGCGCCATGCAGGTAGAAAATCCTGCAGTCAGTCCGATGACAAGCACGGTAACTAAACTGGTGGGATGACCTCCACCGACCCCGAAAAGCTTAGTCAGACCTAAAATACTGACTATGATATAGAAAAAAAACAGTGTGACTCCTGCATAAAAAATATCAGCGTAATCAGCAATATTTTTCGATAACCACGGCTTTTTGTCGTTGAATCCTATTTCATAGCCGGCTTTTTGTACTGCCTCTTTAATGTCATTCACCCGTAAAGCGTCGGAGGCGTAATACACTTCTGCACTGGCCCTTTTTTCGCTGACGTCAACCTTACAAACACCCGGCACCTTCGATAGTTCGCCTTCTATGAGCATTTCACACGATCTGCAGTGCATGCCTTTAATTGGGACTGTTGTTTTCTTCATGGTTCGGTTTAACTCACCATTAATATTGGGCTCTGTCGAAATATTCATATGTAGCCAATGGTATCAAGGCAAATATGAAGATTTCATTAATAAACGGGGGAAATTATGAAGTTGTTAACTCAAGCGGAAATATGATAGTTATTGTAGTTCCCTTTCCTAAAGTACTTTCAATATCAATCGTTCCACCGCATGAAATAATGACTGCTTGTGCAATTGACAGACCCAAACCGGACCCTAGGGTTTTATCCGTTTTTGACCCACGGTAAAAGCGGTCAAAAATATGAGGTAAATCTGCCTTAGAAATACCCCGCCCGGTATCCTTAACACGAACGACTGCCTGATTTTCCTGCTGCCTAAGTTTGATACTCACAATACCATTGCTTTTACTGTATTTAATCGCATTATCAACAATATTCAGTATCGCCCTGAAAAGCTTATCTTTTTTCCCACGAACAATAAGTCCTTGTTCTACCTGAGATTTTATTGATACACCCTTACCGTATACCAATTTTTGGGCAATTTCCGTAAGTTCCCTAATTACCGCTGAAATGTTTACCGTGTCTTTCATGTTCTCGTATGAATATGTCTTACTCCATGCCAGATCCAGAATATTCGTGAGGGTTCCGGACAGGTGGTTGGTGTCAATCAACAATTCTGTCATTACTTTTTTGTATTCATGATCTGTCCGCCGTCTGGATAATGTAACTTCAATCTCGGTTTTAAGCGTTGTAAGAGGGGTCTTCAGTTCATGTGCTACATCACCGATAAACTGGCGTTCCCGGGTAAATGATTCTTCCAGACGGTCAAGCATACTGTTAAATGTATGTGTCAGATTTTCGATTTCGTCATGTGTTTGGGGATTTCTAACCCTGCGTTTCAGGTTTTCCGAATTAATTTCCTCCATTTCCCGGCTTATTTCGGCAACCGGACGCAGAGCACTTCCAGCCAACATATAACCGCCCACAATTGTCGGAATGACAAAAGACAGAAATACCAGAGTTAAACTGCCATACAGTGCCACTAGCGATTGTTGGATGACATCAATAGGGTGACCGACCATTACGATGTCACGGACAGAACCATTGACGCTTACCGGACTAAGTATAAAGCGCATATCCATGGCACCGACGGCCTGATTAACGAATACCGGATTGTTTGAATCTTTTGTCCTGTTAAATAATGGTAATGCGATTTTTTCTGCACCCGTTATCTTTTGAGAAATAGTAAGCACGTCCCCCTGGTTATTCGTAATCAAAACGAGCATACCCGGTGTTTCGTTAAACACATCCGACAGTAATTGGGAAGACATCTGCGTATCTAATTGAAATTGGTTTTGTGTCAGGATAGTAATGATCCTGGCGGAATGTGACTGTAATGTCGCATCGGTATGATTGTAGAGTTCACGCTGGGTTACCCAAAAAAAACTAACAAAAAGTATCGCCAGTGAAAAAATTAGCGTACTGCTGTAAAGCGCTGTCAGCCTGAATCGTATGCTATTCGTAGTCATACGGTAATAAAGACTAAGCCGTTTCGCTGATTTTGTATCCCACTCCATGGATAGTATGAATTAATTTATGAGGTGACTTTTTATCAATTTTCCTTCTTAGACTTGCCACAAATACATCAACTACATTACTCATCCCGTCAAAGTTATAATCCCACACGTGCTCGGTGATCATTGTTCTGGTTACAACTTCGTCCATATGCCGCATCAACAGTTCCAGTATGGAAAACTCCTTCGGAGTGAGGATGATTTTCGTACCATCGCGGATTACCGTGTGTTTTATCGGATCAACCGACAGGTCAACCAGCGTCAGCATCGGTGATATCTCACCCGTACTGCGGCGCAGTAATGCGTGAATCCGTGACCGGAGTTCAAGATATGCAAACGGTTTCGTCATATAGTCATCAGCTCCGCTATCGAGACCTGCAACTTTATCTTCTACTGTAACTTTGGCGGTCAACATGAGGATCGGGGTTCTCATCTTTTTATTTCTGAGTCTCCGACATACTTCAAGCCCGTCAAGTTTCGGAAGCATAATATCCAGCACAATGCAATCGTATGTTTCCGATTCCGCCAGATACAAACCGTCTTCGCCGTCAAATGCCGTATCCACCGCAAATCCGTCTTCCGTTAATCCTTTTTTAATCACGCTTGATAACCGCTGTTCGTCTTCAACGACCAATATCCTCATAGGTATCGTGAAGTATACTTCATAATCATTAATATTTCATGAAGATTGCATTTTGTGTGAAGTTTTCTTCATGTTTTCTTAAGTCTTTCCTAATATCCAATCGTGTATGCTCCGGGTAAACATACATTTTCCATTAAGGAGGTGAAAGAATATGGATCATTTATCAACTGAAACCGGAAATGTCGCTACTGTCCCAAAAAATAAACCGCTTATTAGTACACAAATACTCGCCGTTTGTGTTGTGCTCATCGCATTAGCCGTTACCGCAGTAACTGTTTTCAAGGTATCTGTCGGCAGCTTGTTTTTCATGGGGGCATTACTTGCTTGTCCCCTCATACATGTATTGATGATGCGAGGCATGGATCACAAACATGATTAATTACCTGTAAATATATCGAGTACAAATATTGAGAATCATATGGGTTTTGATACTGATTTAATTCCAGAAGTACTTGATTTGGACACCAATCTTTACGAAAGCTACCAAAAAGCCGTTTTTTGAAGCCAAGAGGCATTACTTGTCGATATTCTTTAGTAGAATTAACATTTTTAACAAGAAGATACAGAAAGCGGAATATGCACCACTCTTTCAAAAGCTACTTGAAACTGAAAAAGTTACTTTAAGTTCCAACTTGCTCGAGAAGTGGGATGATTTTAGAAGAACAGACTGGACTACAGAGATCGAATACCCCGAAATGACATTGCAACAAACCCAGAAATTCCTTACTATGCCTGTGTGAATCTGTGGGGGGTATGGGTTTCCGCCCGACTCTCAAATTTTATGATTACTCAGTCCAGACAAATCTATAATAGGACTGGGTAAAATAAAAATTATGAAAAGAAAATTATCAAATCAGAAAAAAGGTAAAACCAAGCAGACTAAAAGAGGTCTTAACCTTCGAGAGGGTGAGTACGTGGGCTTTTTTATTCCCAGGATGAAAAAGGGTAAATAAAGCTGGTAAAATCTACATACACCCCGCTTCTGGAATCTCTCCTATTTGATTTGTATTATGGCAATACATTTGAGACCGAAACAAATTAAGTTTATCCAGGCATATCTGTTAACAGGAAACGCTACTCAGGCATATATCGATGCTGGATATAAAGCTAAAACTCGTGTTGTAGCCACAAGAAATGCTTCCCGATTGATAACAAATGATGACATTAAGGAAATTGTCCAAGCTGAACTAAAACTTGAAGGTCTAACATTATTTTCTCTTATAAAAAGACTAAAACAGATAATACTTAAGCCCCAAGAAATGGATGGATCTTCAGTAGCAGCATTAAATATAATGGGTAAATGGATGGGATATGAGAAGTTCAGATAACAAAAACATCGACCGTTAAGTATGTTCTCTATTTAGTTCCCTCTTCAATTAAAAGCGTCGGATCTTGATTTGTGTATCCGCCATCTAGAGTTATCACTTGTCCGTTAATGTAATCAGAATCGTTAGATAATAAAAACTTAATCGCTTTGGCTATGTCTTCCGGTTCTGCGATTCTGTTTAACGGATTCGTTTCTGCCAATTTCTTATAAAATTCTTCACTGTTCCCTTCGATCATTGGGGTAGAAACCCAACCCGGCGCTATAGCATTTACCCTAATCTTTTTATTCCTAAACAATAACGATAAAGATTTAGTAAGCGAATTAACACCCGCCTTACTTACTGCATAGCTAGCAGTAATAGAACCACCATAATAGGAATCAGTAGAACTAATCATAATAAAACGGCCATTCTCTACGAGTTTTTTCCCAACCAATCTAGCCAAATAAAAATTGCTCGAAAGATTAACCGCCAAAGTTTCATTCCAAATCGCAATGTTTTCTTCTAACGAAGCGCCTTCAAACTTTACGATCCCAGCACAATTTACAATCGCATATAAAGATTTACCTTTTAAGACTTCATCTAGTTTTTTAATAGATTCCGAACTATTTAGGTCAACCTGAACTTTAGTAAAGTTACCACCTTTCGGATCAATTTTTTCAGTCTGTTTATTATAAGTTCCGATAACCGAATAACCTTCGTTTAGCAAAACTTTGGCAGTTTTATATCCGATTCCACCAGTATATCCGACTAGTAATACTATTTTATCGTTCATAACTAAATGATAATTCTATATTAGTGATTGTTTTCGAAACCTATCTTTCTAAAACTCGCTTGAAAATTGCCGTTATTCCGTCAGTTATATTTTTAGACATAACACATAAGTGTCCAAACAAGCCAAGCATAAATACGACTAATAAGACAAAATCACTAAGGTTTAATGATTCACCCTTCAATAATAATGGCAATCTTACGAAGACAAAGAAATATCCGACCAATCCGGCAATTAAGAAATTAACGAAATCGTTCCATATTTCATTGAATTTTGATTGCCAAGGTTTACCTTTATATTGATCGGCTAGACTGCCATATTTTATTAAACCTAAAACCAAACTAGTAATGATTACTATTCCAAGAATAATTAAATTATTCATAATTTATTTTAAGAAAGTATCGTTTATTGCTGAAAATTCTGATACCGCCTTGAAAAAGTTTTCTAGTTGTTTATATTCCCTAAATCTAAAATCCTCCTTGTACTTATAGTAAGGATCAGCATTTATATATTTTTCATAAAGATAGTAATCTTTACTTGAAGCAATAATAAATAGTTTTGTTGACAAAGGTTTTAACTGACAAAGCCTTTGAAGACCACTTGAAATTTTTGTACTATGCTCTACTTCAAAAGCACATTTAGGCACTTCGTCCTTAAACCAAATGACGTCTATTTGTGATACCAATTTGGTTATATCTCCACCAATAAATCGAGTGGGTAATTCATTTAACGAAATATAATTTTGAAGTTTTTCTCCGTAAGCTTCATTCGATTTATTAGGAGAGTAAGTGTCATACCCCAGCATACGACCAATTTTTAATAAAAGCATTTCTGCTTCTGCGTGAGCTGCTATTTCATTCTTCTCTTCTAAGTCACTCGGGGCGAGAGTGTTATCTTCACCTGCAATATAATGGTTTACAAAGCCATCAACGCTTCCAAATTTTGAGAGAATAGCTTGAACCCCCTCATCACTAACTGGCATAAATCCCTGAACAATGAAGTTTCTACTATATCCTGCCAAATCTGCTAATTCAGTAATGGGTATATAAACAGGTTTTAAGTCCTTAAGAAAAAATATACACGTCCAAGGTTCCTCACCTGTTTTAGGCGGCCACAATGACACTCCTAAGTCTCTACTATGCTGTTTATATAAAAGTCTACCAGCATATACCAACTTGCCTTCTCTTTCATCACCTTCCCTGCCTTTATAAAATAGGATTAAATCACCGTCTTCCATCTTATCCCAAGATGATTTTTTTGTTTCTTTATTCCCCCACGCAAATGTTTTCCCTCCGTCTCCGAGTAATTTTTTTCCTTGGTCTTCTAAGTAAGGCTCAATAATAGAATAGTCGACACCACTTTCAATTGTGCTTAAAAAATTCTTATATGAGGTTTCGTTAGATCTTGGTGCTAAAAATATTTTCATAGTAATTCTTTACCAAATTGCTTATTTAAGCTTATTTTACTCCATAACGTCAGGTTTCCATTCAATTACTGGACTTTCAGCTAAAAACCTAGCTTCACCTGTTATTTCTGGTTTATAATTTTTATCTGTCATTAATTTATAAGCACCTTTTTTACAAACCCTAATCCATAATTTCGGCATAATTGATGCAAACAACTTTATTAATCCACTTTTATAGTGTTTCTTAGTCCAAAATACCAATACTTCTTCACTGTCTTGAATTCCACGCACCTTATAGGCATTCCATAAATTTTGAAAATCTAATTTGTGGGTCACGTACAAAGTAGCTCGTTGTGGGATTTTAGTACATTCGATAGTCAAAGTCGCATATGGAAAATTAGGAATTGAAGTTACTGTTTTTCCATCCACTTTCGCATAAGAATTAAATTCAACCGCCAAGAGTACATCCCCATCGATGGTGTCCCAAGTAATATCTTTACCTAAAATAGGATAATCTTTATTCATATTAGGCATACGTCAAACGGTAAAAATCTTATCCAGAGTCTTTCTTGCCTCATCAAGAGATTTTATTGGCAATAATAAATCCTTAAAAACATCCAAGAAATCTGGTTCAAGTGAAATTTCTGTTAACTTTTCCCTTACGGGTTTATATTTATCAGAAAATAAATCAGGTGTTGAAATCTCAAGTATGGTTTCGGCTGGAATTAAACCACCCCATTTTAATCTCGATATTTTAACACCAACCTGTGCTAGGGAAATCAAAATTCTGTTTCCATCGTCAAATTTAATTTGACAATATTTACCTGACGGACTTTTTTGATAAGTAATAATTTGGCTCATAACATTATTTGTTAATAAATTTCTCTAAATCTTCCTTTCTATATCTCCTATCTCCTCGCTGACCGAATCGTACAGCCTTAAGAATCCCATTTTTATCCCACAATCTCAGTGTCTGGGGATGGACTTTCAACATCTCACACGCCTCCCTGAGAGTAACCAGTTCGATATTTTTGTTTTCTGTCATATAATTGAGTTGATAATAGTTGATATTATTATATACAATTCCAGATAAATTGTAAGTATTTACAAGATTAATATGACAATGAAAATATTTAACGACATTCCAGAGGATGTTAAGGATAAGGTCGATAAGTGGCTTGGAAATATCAGTGGTCTCGACTCGTTGATAAAAATTAACGATGTAGTTAGAGCACTTCAAACTGAAAGCGATCTTATAGGTGGTGAAACATTTCATATTCCCCTGAAGAGGCTTGCCAATTTAAGAGTGGAGGATCGTGAAGCAATATTCCAAAAACTAATGGCAATAGGAATCCTCATTGCTGGTACAGATCAAGTGAATGTTGATGATAAACCAAGCCTTGCGAATGAAGAAACCTCCTGGGTGGCAGTTCACACCGATAGACTTGCTTATGTACTTAACCAATTACAGGAAAAAATAAACATTTTGGGATCGGAGGAAACTAATAACACATCCTCTCAAATACCTCAGGTAATAAAATTGCCCTATGGTTGGAGACTGGAGGAGAAGATGGGAATGGCTGAGTTGCTTAATAATAACGAAATACGATACACCTTTAAAATGCTTGCCAGAAAACCGTATAAATACTTTCTTCATTTCTGCATAAATTACGGAAAGGAAATTGGCTATCCAGATCTTGTGAGGCTGGATTCATCGGTTACCGAACACGCCAATCACCTAACTCATAAAAATGTTCGCAGTGTGAGAAGCTATCTAAACAAACTTTTCAAGAAAAGTAAGATTCCATTCGAGATTTTATTAACTAACGAACGCTTCTCCCTAACGATTCACCGCTAACTATCCCCGTTTTGGTCTATTTCTCCCCGTTTTGGTCAATTTTCTGTTGGTCTGATCGCGTCATATTCTCAAGTTACAAACGAGAATTATGAATATGACGATAAATAAACAAATCAGCAACAAGACCTATACCTCTACCGATCTTTCACTGGTTGGGTACATATCGCTTTTTTCTCCAATTCTTTCAGTAGATAAAACAAATCCTAAAAAGGTCTCTTTTTCCTTCAGTAAAGATAGTGAGGTTGAGAAACTTCTGGATCTTTTTTGGTCAGGACAAGCACGAGTAGAGCCGAACGACTATTTTAACCAGCTCAAACAAATCAAGAGCAGAATTTACAGCCAAAAATAATATGGTAAATCAGCAATTACTTAACGAGCTTAAGCAGATCATTAAAGAAGATTTCAAGACAGATTTAACACCAGAAATCCTTTCAGAGGTTGGTAATTCGCTGGTTCGTTTTTTCGAGTTGTTAATCAAGATTGATAATCAGTCACAAAATACTTTAAAGAAGAAACCAAAACTAATATGACAAACAGTTATTACTGTCACACAGTCAACAGTATTAACAGTAATAAATATTTAATAGCCTACTGTTTAACAGTAGAACAGTTAACAGTTACACCATTATGAGGAATAATTTAAAAGAAAAAGATCCTATCGAATTGCACAGCATAGCTAACGAGATCGCTGAGTTACTCGATGATGTTAAAAGCATAAGGTATTACGAAATTTTGATTAATGAAAATGACCCCGATGAATTACTTGAAACCGCCCGTTATGTAGCTGGTGTTGACAAAGAGGGAGGGATAAGAACGAACAAGGCCATATATTTTCAGGGTGTATTACGAAGAACTGGATATAAAACTAAATTCAGAAAGACATATTAAGTTAATAATAGTTGACAATAGTTTATAATATATATAAATTAAAATTATGAAAGCAATCATTTTCTGCAGAGTATCAAGTAAAGAACAGGAAGAAACGGGTTATTCTCTACCCGCACAAGAGAAATACCTCAGAGAATACGCGGAAAGAAACAACTTCACTGTTGAAAAAGCATTTGCCGTATCAGAGTCAGCCAGTGGAAGTGTGCAAAGAAAAGTCTTCAATGAGATGGTTAACTATATTCGAAAAGTCAACATTCCGATTGTCATAGTTGAAACCACGGATCGCCTTACAAGAAATTTCGCTGATGTACCGACAATAGATAAGTGGATACTTGAAAATGAGAGTTATCAAATTCATCTGGCAAAAGAGGCGTGTGTACTCCATAAAAACTCCAGATCACACGAGTGGTTTATGTGGAGAGTTAAAGTTGCAACCGCTGAGTATTACGTCAGACTGCTTTCTGAAAATGTTAAAAAGGGTCAGAAAGAAAAGATAGCTCAGGGTTGGCTTCCCACTAAACCACCATTGGGGTATCTGACGATCGGTGAGAAAGGTCATAAAACTCACATTCTCGACCAAGATAAATCTCCCTTAATGAAAAAGGTGTTTGAGCTTTATGCTACGGGTGATTACTCACTCAAACGACTGTCTAATGCTATTTACGATCAAGGGTTAAGAACAGATAGCGGAAGGCGGGTTGTAAAAAGCCGAATTCACAGACTTCTGACAGACCCTTTTTACATCGGGAAAATAAAGTGGAATGATGAGATACACCCAGGTAATCAAGAATCACTCATTTCAGAAGAAGTGTTTTATAAAGTTCAATCACTTCTGAAAAGTAAAACCACACCCAAATACAACAAGCACAACTATCAATTTAAGGGGTTAATCCGCTGTAAAGAGTGTGCGGGTACAATTACCTGGGAAATCCATAAAAGCATCGTCTACGGGCATTGTAATCACTACAGAAACTGTTCTCAGCGGGCGTGGATTACTCAGGATGTGGTTGAATCCCAGGTTGTGGGTGAATTTGAGAAACTTGAGATCAAAAATACCAGAATAGTTGACTGGATCAGGAAAGCTCTTAAGGAAAGTCATAAAGACCAAATAGCTTATTACTCCTCCGTGATAGGTGAACTTAACCAGAAACAGGATCTTTACAAAAACCGACTTGACAGACTCTATGATGATAAATTGGATGGCAACATTTCAGAAGATACATTCCTTAGAAAGTCGAAAGACTGGAATGATGAACTTGAAAAAATAACTCTAACCATCAAAAAACATAACCAAGCAAGTGGAAAATACTTCCAATTAGGTATAAATCTCTATGAGCTGTCACAGAGAGCAAAAGAGATATACCTAAAAGCAAAGGACGAAACTGACAAACGAGCTTTAATTAACCTCGTCTTTTCAAAACTTACCCTGGATGAAGGGGTGCTTGAGGTTAAACACTCAAAAACCTTTAATTTGCTGGCTGAAGCTGTTTCCTTAACCAATGGTTCGAAAATACAAAAACCTGCAACATTAGATGATAGAATTTTCGAACCTTCAAAAAAGCCCGATATTACAACAAAAAAGGACGCTTTGTCTCCTCAGCGTCCTATCTGGCTCCCCCGGGAGGACTCGAACCTCCAACCTGCCGATTAACAGTCGGACGCTCTACCATTGAGCTACAGGGGAATGTATTAGTGAATTATATTTAATTTCTTTATAAACTTACGTCCGGCAGCACTTTTAAGGTATTTTTCCCTTATTCTGGCATCGGTTAAATTAACATAACTCTCCTTATAAACTAAAAATCATGGTTTGAATCTGCTGGTATATGCAGATCTGCCGGAGTTATGCTCACGCATTCTCTTACCAAGGTTAATTGTACTGCCAACATATGTCTTTGGATAATTCACACTTTTCAGTATGTAAACGTACGCCATAATTACGCTCTACCCGCCTCGCCCTGACGAGCTATGGCGAGTCGGGGCGGGCCATTGAGCTACAGGGGAATGTGAAATAGCCTGGATATTATACCATGAACAATTCACAATTCTACCGACCTGGCGTTCCGGATATACCTCTCCATTCAGGGTAACCCGGTTGATCGGATTTCAATTGACCTGTCAATACGTTAATGCCGTAAGAAACGATTATTCAGAAAGTAAAAAATATCCCACAACAACCATATTTAAAATGGTATACTCCTGATATCTGCTTCACACGTTATGGACGAGCTACTCAGGTTTATTAACCCGGTTGCCCGTTTAGGGAAGAAAAATTACTCGTTATCCTTTCCCATTCTCGGCACGGTTGCCGCATATTCCCTCACTGAGTTCTTTGCCAACTATATTTTTTCGGATCCGGATCATACCGGCAGTCTGGTGATTATCGTTTCGCTTGCACTGACAATTTATTTTGCTTTCCGGGACGGCGTCAGGGGAGGATACATTTCGGCAGGCATCGCGGTCGGATACTATTTTTTCATTATTTATTCCCGAGGTTATACCGGTGCCCAATTGCGCACCGGTATACAGACAACGATCGTGCTGGGTTTGCTTTACTTCTTTCTGGCGGCCATTATCGGGTGGCTGAAACAGACGATCGATATCCTGATCGACCGTGAGGCGGAAGAAAAAATCCGTCTCCTGACCATCGTCCAGCAATTGCCTGTCGGTATCATCATCACGGACCGGTTGCAGAGAATCGCCATCACGAACCGGCTGGCGGAAGTTATGCTCGGTATGAAAATTCCTCCAGGTGAGCAGTTAACACGGAATGGGGTGAAGGATGATCCGGACCACGATCCTGCTGTTGATGCGCGGGCGTTCCTGTCGGCCCTCAGAACCCGGTCGTCCCAGTCGGAAATCGTACTCAACCGCCAGGGCGGGAAAAAGCTGTATCTGCACATACGGAAAGCCGATGTGAAAAATGCGGATGGCAGTACGGTCGCGACTTCCGTTATCCTGAGTGACCTGACACAGGTACGGGAGGAGGAAGTCCGGAAAGACGATTTCATAAACATGGCGTCCCACGAACTGCGGACTCCGGTTACCAGCATGAAGCTTTACCTGGATGTGATGCGGATTCTGATTAAGTCACGGGGCGATGCCAAATTAACCAAGGCTATGCACAATATCGATATGCAGACCAGCCGGATGCAGCGGCTGATAAATGACCTGCTTGACGTGTCCCGGATGCGGACCGGCAAGTTTCCGATCGTCAGGGAATCATTTTCACTGAACGCTATGGTGAAAGCTACCGTTAAAGAACTTCAGAAGACGGTACCGCAGCGCATCCGCTACGAATCACAGTCACAGGCAGACGTCAGGGCAGACAGGTTCCGTATCTACCAGGTGATCGCAAATTTCATTACCAATGCTGCCAAGTACAGTCCGAAAAACCGTGACATTACCGTACGGGTTTCGCGCAACGGCGGTACGGGGACTGTCAGTGTTACTGACAGGGGAGTCGGCATCAGCAGTGATCAGCAGAAACGGATATTCGAACGTCTGTATCAGGTGCCTGATACGAAGTTCGACAAACGGCAGTCCGGTATGGGACTCGGACTTTATATATCCCGGGAAATTATCCGGAGACACAACGGGAGGATCCGGGTGAAAAGTATCACCGGCAGGGGTTCAACGTTTTCATTCAGTTTGCCTCTTACTTAATTCTTACATGTTTCACACACACCGTATCGGCAGCAGTCCGATAATCTGCTCAGAAGGAGGTGATACATATGGACGATAAGAAAGTGGCAATCGATCATCTGAAAGCCCACATAACCTATCCGGCGTCAGCAGATGCCCTTAAAAAGGCCTGTAACGACATGGAGGACGTTCCGGAAAATCTGCGGAAGGAATTCATGCAGAAGTTACCCGCGGGAACTTACGGGTCGGCCCAACAGGTTATGCAGGCAATCGGCTGGGCATGACACGATCCGGTAAAGTAATCAGTTATTCCTGACAGAATAAATTTTTTCCGGTACCATCCCCTCAAACTTTAGTACTCCTCCGCTGAATGTTGCGGAATCGACTTTGAGGCCTTCGGTGCCGGAAATTATTTCATTTACCAGTCCGGTCAGTACTTCGTCCGCGTTGACGGCTGCAAGCGGCACGGGCATGCGTCCGATTTCCGCAGCCCGGACGTTTACAGTGGCTACGTTACGGGTGACCGATCCGCTGCCTTTGAAGTATACCGGAGGATCGGTCGGAATGATTCCCAGCTTCGACAAGCCGGCGCGGACGTCGGCATCGCTGACACCGGTTCCGCCTATCTGAGACAGGAAACCGGCAATCCGGTCGACCGCGAGAATTCCGGACGCCTCCAGCGTGCCGTCATCATGGATTTTCACCTGGACATTACGCAGCGGCATGTATTTCCATGGACTGTAATTGATACGGGCCGAAATTTCTTCTCCGGTAAACCCCGCTGTCAGGGGTTTGGTACCTTCCGATCTGACGGTTTTCACCCCGTCCGATTCCGGCATCGCAATAAGCTCGCTTCCTCCCTTGGCCACATAACCGTCAAATTCCGCTTCGGAATACGTAACACCCAGGTCGCGGGGCTTGTCCGATCCGAAGGCGGCTGATAAGCCGGGGATGAATCCGAGATATCCGAGGGCTAGGATTCCGGCAATCAGCAGGAAGATTGTGCCGCCAAGGAAAAAAACGAGCAATGCTTTCATAAGCGCCCTCCTGACGTTATTGTATCGGGAATGGACATGAGCGGCAACGCACCTGTCCGGATTGTGATCAGGCTGAGATCAGATCGCGGGAGTCGGTGTGGCAGTAGCGGTCGGGGTCGGGATTTCCGTAGGCTCAGGTGTCGGTGTCTGGGTCGGTACCGCACCCGTTGGTACCGGTGTCGCTGTCGGTGATAAGGATGGGGTAGCCGTGGCCGTCGGCGCGGGTGTACCGAATGCGGCACTGGGAGTTGCAATCGGAACCCTGCCGGTCAGGCCGCCGGCTTTTCCAGGAATCACATGGATGCGTTTGGCCAGAATCCCGTTTTCCGGTGCTACTTCACCAACTGCTGCAATCCGCATTCCGGCGGTGAGGTTAGCTGCCGTCGGCGTTTCGATGCCTTTCATGGTGATGACGGTTGCTGCGTTGTAATAAATGATCCAGGTCCGGCCGGTCTGGGTTTGATGGGAGATGGTAATGATGCCGTCGGTGATGGCGGTGATGACGCCCATGACGGCATGGCGTTTCAGCTGGGCGCCAGCAGTCGCCGTTTTTAGCGTCATTTTCGCTTTTTTCACCCGGACGCCGGAAAGCGTCGCACTGGAAGTGCCTTCAGTCAGAATGTTCCTGAGTTTGGCAGCTCCGATTTTTTCCGGTGCCTTTCCTTTACTTTTCACGGCAACGAAGCTTTCGACCTGTTTAGCGTTAGCCGTTGGCAGCGGCTGGGCGGTGGGGGACGGTTTTTTCAGGAGTCCCGGCGGATCAGTTTTGGTGACGGAGGTTACGGGTTTATCAGCCGCCTGGTTCTGAGTTTTATATGAATTCTCCGTTTTCTTCAGTTGCCCCGGAGCGTTATCGGTTTTTGCCGCGGCGGCGGAAACCAGGTATAAGCCGGCTATCATACTTCCCAGAACTATGATCAGAATTTTTTTCATTGACCTGTTTCCGGTGCGACGCTGATAGTTTCCGATGTTTCCTCACCGGCATCAGAGAATGCGGTGACACGCACCAGCCCGCCGTTTTCACCGACAATGACGGTGCTCTCGAACTGGCCGTCCCCGGAGCTCTCAATGCTGGTTTCGTCAGCATCCGTATATATGAGTACGGTCGCGTTCGGCAGCGTCCGGCCCGACACCAGTATCTCCCCGTTGACAGCGGTGGTCGCTCCGGCTGTATTTAGAGCCAGGAACATCGGCCGGGGCGTCGGTTGGGCGATGATTTCCGGTTCTACAGGTGGAGGCTGTTTCGGCCAGGCAA
>MFJD01000001.1:112478-146014 GCA_001779095.1 Candidatus Gottesmanbacteria bacterium RBG_16_52_11
CACGACTACCACGGCCAGTATGATCAGAAGCGGTAACAGCCTGCGGGTATTTTTCGGCTGTTCCGGGGGTACGGCAACGGCTTCCTGCTGTAGTATTGCTGAGGTGATTTCTGCCGGGGCATCAGCCGGTTGGCTCTCTTCCATAGGATTATATTAATGACTTTGGCCTCCGTATGCAAGCGGGGGATGCCGGCGGGCGGGAATCCGGCAGATGTTGATTTTACGCAGGATTTGCATTACGTTAAACAGGCAGCAATTATGGGAGGAATAGCGGGACTGATAGTATTATCATTTATCGGCAGCGTCGCCGGACTTATCGGCGGAGTGCTGCTTCTGTTCCGTAAACAGTGGGCCGGACAGGTAGCGAACTTTTCCGTGCCGCTGGCTGCCGGTGTGCTTCTGGCCGTATCGTTTCTTCATTTGTTCCCCGAAGCCGTGGAAACAACCGGTAACAGGGCATTCAGTATTATCCTGGCGGTGTTTGTCGTCATGTTTTTGGTCGAACGGTTTTTTTTCTATTTCCATCATCACAGACAGGAAGGCGAGACGCATGCCGGCCACGCGCACGGACCGGCCGTCGGGCCGTTTATGGTAGTCGGTGATACGATACATAATTTCCTGGACGGCGTAATTATTGCTTCCGCCTATCTGACGAATCCGACACTGGCCGTTGTGGTGGCATTTTCGACCTTCCTGCATGAGACGCCGCATGAAATTGCGGATTTCGGGATTTTCCTGTCCATGGGATGGACCCGCCGGAAGACATTTCTAACTAATTTCCTGTCCGCTCTGGCGACTTTCCCCGGAGCCTTACTGACTTATTATTTTGCCGGAGTATCCGGACAGATGACCGGTATTCTCATGGCTCTGGCTACGGGTATGTTTCTTTATATCGCCACAACCGACTTTTTACCTGAAGCAGCCCACGCGCCGCGGCGGTACCTGGGCAATCAGGCGGTATACCTCCTGTTGGGAATCGTCATAATCATCGGCATCGGCATGCTGGTTCCCGAAGTCGGCCATTAATTGCGGTTTGCATCCGGTTTTTTATATTCAGTAATTTACTTCAGCAGCAAACGTTACTTTTATCAGTGCAGGATACGGTCAATTGCGGGAGCATTGTCCCGGGGGACAGACTGATATTCCTTATGAAAAATGACCATATCGGCTAACAGCCGCAGACGGTATTTAGTAACCAGCGTCCGGATTATACCTTCCAGATCCTGCCGGTAAGACTTGGTCTGGGAATTATAAAATTTCCTCACGATCTCCCGGTCGGCACCTTTCATTTCGGCCAGCAGACGATTTCTGATATAGGGCGCCAGATTAAGGTGTTCGATAAAAATGTCTTTGGTTCCGGCGTCCGACAGGTTACGGAAAATCTTTTCCAGCTGCCGGGGTTGGGCAACGAAATGCGGCAGCAGCGGTCCGACGAAGGCGTACGTACGTATACCCCGGCCGTTCAGTGCGACAAGCGCCTGCAGGCGTTTAGAAACCGGGGGGGCGTAAGTTTCGAAATAACGCGAAATGCCGTCGTCCGCGGACGTGACAGTCAGGCCTACCGAAATACTGCGCAGCCGGCTGAATACGTCGATATCGCGGGTAACCAGGTCGGATTTGGTAAGTACCGATACGGCACCCCCGAATCCGTAGTCGGCCAGGACGGTGATCAGATTCCGGGTGAGTTTATATTTGGCTTCAATTCCCTGATACGGATCGGTTACCGAACTGAAAAATATTTCCTTTCCCCGGCCCTTGTCCTTCAGGCGGGTGAGTTCCCTGCCGAGCAGTTCCGGAAGATTGGTTTTAACATACACATAGGTTCCCCAATCGGATACCTGCTTATTGACGAACCGCCCCATGAAACTGGCGTAGCAGTACTTACAGGCAAAACGGCACCCGATATACGGATTGATCACGTAATCTATGCCCGGTATGCCGCAGCGGACAAGGGCTGATTTGGCAGTCACTTCGCTGATCCCGAATGGCTGATTCATACGTGACTGTGATTATACCCCATCGTTATTACTCCGCTAAATTCAGATGCATCTGACGGTATTGGCAAAGTCCGCAAAAAAGTATAAGATATTTTTCCAATGTCCTTCCGTGAACGGGTATACCGCGTTACCAGATCCATCCCGAAAGGCAAAGTCGCCACCTACGCTACCGTGGCGGAGCTTTCCGGCAGCCCCCGGGCAGCCCGGGCGGTCGGCATGCTGATGCGGGACAATCCTGATGCGCCGCATACCCCCTGCCACCGGGTTGTAGCTTCGGACGGAAGCCTGCACGGGTATTCCGGAGACGGCGGGCTGGCCGGGAAACGGCGCCTGCTCCTGAGCGAAGGAGTGGTATTCCGCGGCAGCAAGGTCGATCTGAGCCGCTCCGGGTGGGCCGGACCGGCGTAATTTCTTCCGGAAACATCAGTAAATCCGGAATTTGCTGATACCGAATTCCCCGGTTTTTCAAAATTTATGGTGGCGGAGTGAGCTCCGGTTGAACTATTGATATAGATCCGGATCAATGGTATTGTAATGATCCGAAGGAGTATTGCCATTGTGCTGCCGGCATTTCTGATTACGCTGCGCGAGGTAATTGAAGCTACCCTGATCGTCGCCACGATACTGGGTGTCATGACCCGGACCCGTCAGGGGAAAGGTATCCGCAGCGTATGGCTGGCGACGGCCGCCGCCGCACTCCTGAGCGTTACTCTGCTTCTTTCGGCCAGCCTGCTGGGTTTCAGGATGCACGAAATATTTTCCGGCCCGACTGAGGCTATTACCGAAGGCAGCCTGATGGTGATTTCCGCCTTATTCATCACCTGGGCGGTTTTTTTCCTGCACCGGCACTTTGCCCGGTACAAAACCAGGCTTCTGGTGAAACTTACGGAAACAGTTGAACGGCAGGAGTCGCGGGGTATTTTCTGGCTGACCTTCACTGCAGTACTGCGTGAAGGATTCGAAATCGTATTGTTTCTCTCGACAATATATCTTTCCGGCGAGCCGCGGCAGGTGTTCGCCGGTTTTGCCGGCGGAACCGCCGCGGGACTTCTGTTATCATTTGCCCTGTTTACGGCGACTTTCAGAATGCCGGTATATTATGCATTCCGCGTCACCAGCGGATTACTGATACTTTTTGCGGCCGGGCTTCTGGCCCGCGGTATCCGTGAGTTTTCCGGACTCGGACTGATACCTGAGACCGGTCGGTTGACCCTGCCCCTGGCACCTGCCAATTCGACATTTGCCGGGGATATGGTGAAAGCGCTTTTCGGAATTTCCAGGCAAATGGATTACCTGCAGCTGGGAGTGTATTTGGCATACGTTGCCGTTATGGTCTGGTGGGTATTTTTCCGGCACAACCGGACCGCCCCGGAAACGGAAGTGTCTGCCGCGCCGGAATAGAATTGGACATCCGGACTGCCCGCCGTTTGCCGACCTTACCCTGGCGTTTCTCAGCTGAATTTCAGGATAATGCTGATTAATATTAAAACTATATGTACCGCTTTGGGAAACGGATACCAAAATTAGTGCTGGCTGTTTTAATGATCGCGGGTTTTGCCGGCCTGTTGTTTTTCGGTGCCGGTCGACTTCACTTAGGACCGCGGTCTCCGGGCTCCGGCGGTTCCGGGGACACCGTCGAAACCAATCAGGGCGGTCCGGTTGAACCGCTCCATCCGCTTTCCATTGAATACATGCGGCAGCAGGAGTACCCGGGAAGCGAAATCATAACGGAGCAGACACTGCCGCCGGGATCAAATTACCGGCGCTACATCGTTTCTTACCGGTCAGATGGCCTGAAAATTTATGCACTGCTGACCGTACCGAACGGCAATCCACCGGCCGGAGGCTGGCCGGTAATTGTATTCAACCACGGGTATATTCCGCCTGCCGAATACCGGACTACCGAACGGTACAGTGCATATACGGACGCGTTTTCCCGCAGCGGCTATATACTGATCCGGCCGGATTACCGCGGCCACGGCAATTCCGAAGGCAATCCCGAGGGTGCTTACTACTCGCCGGCATATACGGTCGATGTGCTCAACGCCGTTTCATCGATTAAAAGATATCCCGGCGCAGATTCTTCCCGGATCGGGATGTGGGGACACTCGATGGGCGGCAGCATTACACTTCGTTCCATGGTGGTCAATCCGGATATCAAAGCCGGTGTCATCTGGGCCGGGGTGGTTGCCTCCTATGATGACCTGGTAAAAAACTGGCGCCGTCCGGGTTCAAAGCCATGGCAACCATCCCAGCGTGAACAAGCTATCCGCCGGCCCAGCCGGCAGATGCTGGTTGACCAATACGGGGATACCGATGCCAATCCGCAGTTCTGGAATTCGATATCGCCCATATCATTTGTACCGGATATTTCCGGACCGGTGCAGATCCATCACGGGGACGCCGACAGCAGCGTACCGATACTGTTCAGCCAGCGGCTGCAGGATGCGCTGACCGCTGCCGGAAATACCAGTGAACTTTACACGTATCCGGGTGATGACCATAACCTGTCGGCAAATTTAAGTACCGCACTCAGCCGGTCGGTACGGTTCTTTGACACTTATCTGAAGGCTTCGGAATGAGACGGAATTTCCCGTCAGTATTGTTTTATTCGGATATTGACATAGTTTCTGTCTGAAAGGAGGTGATTCATATGGATGAGATTCAAACCGGAAGCAGCGGCATCAGTATGCCGGCGGTTGTATTGGGAGTTGTAGCCGTAATTGCCCTGATCGGATTGGGGATTATGTTTACCCGGGGTACGTCTCCCGCGGTCAATCCTCAGGATGATAATGCCATTATGGTAAGGGAAGGGGAGCCGTCACCCGCCGTAACCACGACTGACGGATCGGATCGGTCCGGTGCGGCAGTAAATCCGACGGGTACGGATACCATGACGGAAGAACAGGGTGTAAACGTAGAGGTCGAAGCAGGCAGCTTTTACTACAAACCTAACGTCATCCGGGCAAAGATCGGGGTACCGGTGACTATTGTTCTTACGGCCGCAGATGCGATGCACGATTTCAACATTGACGAGCTGGACGTTTCGATACCGGTTACCAAATCCGGCAGTTCTTCGACAGTCACCTTTACCCCTGACCGGACCGGTGAATTCGAGTACTACTGTTCGGTCGGCCAGCACCGCCAGAACGGGCAGGTCGGCAAGCTGATAGTCGGAGAATAACCTGCAGTTAATAATCCGCATACCCGCCCTCCCGGCCGGAGGGTTGGTTTTTTTGGGTGTATTCTCAGCAAATTCTTAGATTCGGCGTATAATATGGCCCTGATGAGGGTACTAGTCATTGAAGACGAACATAAAATCGCCAATTCGATCCGCCGGGGTCTGGAGCTGGAATCGTACGCGGTTGACGTTGCGTATGACGGGATTGAAGGGTATGACCTGGCAGCCTCGGAAACATATGACGTCATTATCCTTGACCTCATGCTACCGGGAATGGACGGATTGACTATTACGCGCAAACTCCGCGACGGAGGAATCCATATTCCGGTTCTCATACTGACAGCTAAAGGCGCACTGGACGAAAAGGTAGCAGGACTCAATACCGGAGCTGACGATTATCTGGTCAAACCGTTCGCTTTTGCAGAACTTGTCGCCCGGGTCCGGGCTTTGGCGCGCAGGCCGCGTAACGGCAATAATACCGCACTGACTTATGCCGGAGTGACCCTTGATCCGGTCAGCTTCACCGTAACCCGTGACCGTAAGCCGGTAATGCTTTCCCGGAAGGAGTTTGCCCTCCTTGAATTTCTCCTGCGCCACCCGGACACCGTTCTGACGAAAGACCAGATTACCAGTAACGTCTGGAGTTACGATTCGGACATTCTGCCCAATACAGTTGAGGTCTATATCGGATATCTCCGCCGGAAGATCGATAAGCCGTTCAGTACAAAAAAGCCGCTAATCAGGACGGTCCGCGGCTTCGGATATAAGCTAAGCGACGGGAAAAGACTATGACAATATTCCGGTCCGCAAGGCTCAAGCTGACCGCCTGGTACCTCCTGATCATCATGGCGGTGAGCCTTCTCTTCAGCGGAATCGTCTACCGGATTATGACGCAGGAACTCCGGAGGGGATTCGGACTGCAGATACTCAGGCAGATGCCGCATGATATCCGGGAGGAGTACCTGGAGAAAGTCCGGGAACAGGCAATACCGTTGCCTTTCCGCGGGCTGGCAGTGCCGGTTGCCATCGATGAGGAACTTTTCAGCGAAATCAGGCGGCGGATCGCGGTAAACCTGGGACTGGTCAATCTGGGCATCCTCGGGTTATCCGGGATTGCTTCATACTTCTTGGCCGGCCGGACGCTGCGGCCGATCGAAGATATGGTGGATGCACAAAAGCGTTTCATCGCCGATGCTTCACACGAAATGAGGACACCATTGACGTCGATCAAATCGGAAATCGAGGTTGCCCTGCGCCAGAAAGCACTGACATCCCGGCAGGCAAGGTCAGTCCTGAGGAGCAATCTTGAAGAAGTCGGTAAGATGCAGGGATTTACCGATTACCTGCTGACACTCAGCAAGTACGAGACCGGGGAGATATCTCTGCCGGTCGAACCGGTAAATCTCCGCACTTCTGTGGAGGAAGCCGTCAGGCGTCAAAGACAGCACATCCGGAACCGCGATATAACCGTCAATACCCAGACCCCGGACGTATATGTAAAGGCCAATCCGGAAAGCCTGACGGAACTGGTTACCATCCTTCTGGATAATGCCGTCAAATACAGTCCTGAAGGATCAGCCGTAAACATCAGGATCAGCAGGGGCCGGTCAGCCGCCAGATTGGAAGTGAAGGATCGGGGACAGGGGATTAAGGCTTCCGACGTGCCGTATATTTTCAACCGGTTCTACCGGGCGGATACTTCCCGCAGCAAACACTCTGCTGACGGATACGGTCTGGGACTGTCCATCGCCAAATCGATTGCAGGAATGTACCGCGGTGACATCGCTGTCAGGAGTACTCCGGGCAAGGGCAGCACCTTCACCGTCTCGCTCCCTGTCTGACTCAGCTTGTTTTCAGCTTCGTGCCTTAAGCTGATGTCAGGAAAGGGGGTGACATGATGAATAAGAAATTAATTGTCGGACTTGGTGCGTTAACCGTTGCGGGAATAGCCTTTCTGTATACCGGCCGGACCGTATCGGCGGCAGATCAGACATATCCGCCGATTGTGGAGCGGCTGGCACAGAGGTTCGGCTTGAATATCAGCGATGTCCGGAAGGTATTTGATGACGAACGGAGTGCCCGTCAGGTGCAGATGCGGACGCAGCTGCAGCAGAGACTCGACAGTGCCGTATCTGCCGGAACTATAACGGAAGCGCAGAAGTCGGCAATACTTACCAAGCATGACGAAATGAAGTCGGACATGGAGAACTGGCGCAGCCTTTCGGAGGAAGAGCGGATACAGAAGATGGAGGAACGCAGAAACGGAATGGAAGACTGGATGAAAGCCAATAACCTGTCAATTGACGTATTACGGCAGATTGGGTTTGGGCATCGGGGTTTCGGATTCGGTCCCGGAAATCACGCCGGTTTCGGACTGAAATAAACCTTTGAGCACATTATCAACAGGAAAATGGTCCCCCGATCAGGGGACTTTTTCCTGTTAATCGGGGGAACGCAGCGGTATCAGGTATTTCTCAGGTTCACGGCGTAAACTTTGTTTATGAAATTATCAGACAGAACAACCGGTTGGGTCCGGAAGCACAGGGTAGCTGCAATCCTGATTGCCGTCATTATCACCACCGGAATAGTTTTCACTGTCCGGTCGCGCACAGGCCGACCGTCAGTTCAGGTAACCACGCAGGCGGCTGAACCGGGGACGGTGGTTTCTTCGGTTACGGCGTCCGGGTCAATACTGACTTCCAACCTGGTTAATGTATCCACATCCGTTAACGGCATCATCAGGGAAGTGTATGTTCATGACGGGGACAGTGTGGTTGCCGGCCAGAAAATCATGGAAATTACCCCGGACACCGCGTCCGCGCAGAATTCCCAGGCGGCATATGCCTCATATCTGTCAGCTAAATCAAGCCTTGATGCTGCTAAAGTCAGTCTCTATACACTGCAGTCTGATATGCTTACCAAATGGCAGGAATTCAGGGAATTGGCCGAAAGTGACAGTTATGAAAATCCTGACGGTTCACCGAAAAGTACGGAGCGGACACTGCCCCAGTTCATGACGGTACAGGATGACTGGCTGGCTGCTGAAGCGACCTACAAGAATCAGCAGGGGAAGATCGCCCAGGCACAGGCTGCGTTGTCCGGTGCCTGGCTTGCGTTTCAGGCCGCCTCAACGGTGGTGACGGCGCCGATGTCCGGTACGGTAACAAATATTACCTATACCCCGGGCATGACCATAGCCGGATCGGGTTCATCGGGCACCGGAACTTCCACCACTACATCAACTAACCGGGTAGCTGTGATTACTTCGGCCGGGTTACCTCTGGCATCTTTTACGGTATCGGAAATCGATGTTCCCGATATCAAACCCGGTCAGAAAGTTACCCTTACCCTGGATGCAGTCAGCGGTAAATCGTTTACCGGTAAAGTCATGACAGTCGACCGGATCGGATCGGTATCCAGCGGTGTGACGACATATCCGGTAGTCGTATCATTTGACACGACTGCCGAAGACATCCTGCCCAACATGGCAGCGACAGCCAATATCATCCTGGATTCGAAGACGGACGTGCTGAAAATTCCTTCCTCGGCAATATCCGGCGAAGGCGACCAGAAGACGGTTCGGGTGAAGAAGGGTAATAATATCAGCACTGTTTCCGTAGTAACCGGGCTATCGTCCGACACAGATACCGAAATAATTGAAGGGCTTTCCGAGGGAGATGAAGTTGTCGTATCCACACAGACCAGCGGACAATCCCAGTCCGGCAGCAGCGTATTCGGCGGTTTCGGAGGCGGAGGGTTTATCAGGACCGGCGGTTTCTCCGGATCCCAGAGACGCTGATATCCCTCTCCGTTATGATTAAAGTTACGCATATCTCCAAAGTGTACGCCACCGATTCGGTGGAAACCTTAGCTTTGGATGACGTCTCTTTCGAAATTACCGCCGGTGAGTTTGTGGCGATCATGGGACCTTCAGGCAGCGGCAAATCGACCCTGATGCATATTCTGGGAGCGCTTGATGTGCCCTCCCGCGGAACTTACATGCTTGAGGGTGCAGATGTCGGCAGTCTGGATGATGATGCGCTGGCAGACATCCGGAACCGGAAAATCGGATTCATATTCCAGTCGTATAATCTGCTGCCGCGTACGAGTGCCGTCAAAAACGTGATGCTGCCGATGTATTATGCCGGCATACCGAAGGCAAAGCGGTATGAAAAGGCAGCCGGGCTTCTTGGGAAGGTAGGCCTGTCCGACCGTATGCACCATACGGGCAGCCAGCTGTCCGGCGGTCAGCAGCAGCGCGTGGCTATCGCCCGGGCACTGGCGATGGATCCGGCAATTCTTTTAGCTGACGAACCCACGGGTAATATCGCATCCGTGCAGGCGGAGGAGATTATGTCGATATTTCAGGATCTCAACAATGCCGGTCACACCATAATTATGATTACCCATGAGTCCGATATTGCCGAACATGCCGGGCGGATAATCTATCTGAAAGACGGGAGAATTGTCCGCGACGGAAACTGTCACCGGAGGAGAACCGTAAAGACCGGAGTGAAAAGTTAACAACCGGGGAAAATTATGGAATATTCGGAAATAGTCACTGATGCGCTGGGTAATCTGACCGTAAACAAAATGCGGACCGGACTGGCGGTTCTGGGCATAATCATCGGAATCGGAAGCGTGATTGCCCTGGTATCGCTGGGTCAGGGAAGTCAGAAAGCAGTAACTGCGCAGATTCAGTCCCTGGGATCCAACCTTCTGACGGTCGTTCCCTCAGGCGGCCAGTCCGGCGGCGTCCGGCAGGCGGCCGGCAGCGGTACCAACCTGACCTCCGCCGATGCCGAGGCGATATTGAATTCGCCCGCTGTCACGACGGTTAAGAACGTTTCTCCGGAATATACCGACCGGATCCAGGTAACAGCCGGTAGGAACAATACCAATACCATGGTACTGGGTGTCACTCCGCAGTACTTGGAAGTCCGCAAAACGGAGCTGTCTTCTGGGACTTTCATTACCGCGCGGGATAATGAGGCGCAGGCCAAAGTAGCGGTACTGGGACCGCAGGCAGTCACCGACCTTTTCGGAGAGGGAGCTGCTGCCGTCGGCCAGTCAGTCCGTATCAACGGTCAGGCGATGCGGGTCATCGGCGTCACCACAAGCCGAGGAGGTTCGGGCTTCCAGAATCAGGATGACCGGATATATGTACCTCTGTCGACAGCCCAGAAACTGTTATTCGGTACCAATTATGTGAATCAGATTGCGGTTGAGGCAAACAGTGAAGATGTGATGACGCAGGCACAGGATGAAATCGGGTACCTCCTGCTGGCCCGGCACCGCCTGAGCGATCCGTCGCAGGCGGATTTCTTCATTATGTCCCAAAACGATATCTTAAATACGGCTTCGTCCGTCACCGGAACTTTTACGGCGCTTTTGTCCGGCATCGCAGCCATTTCGCTGGTCGTCGGGGGCATCGGCATCATGAATATCATGTTGGTGACGGTCACGGAAAGGACCCGGGAAATCGGCCTCCGGAAAGCACTGGGCGCCAGGAAACGCCATATCATTACCCAGTTTCTGCTGGAGTCCGTGATTCTCACGGCTGTCGGCGGGACTTTCGGTATCGCCTTCGGCATTGCCGTATCTTACATAATAGCCAGAGTCATCAGTATGCCGTTCACGATTGCCGTTTCATCGGTGGCATTGGCAATCGGGGTATCCGGGGGAATCGGTATCATATTCGGCTGGTATCCCGCCCGCCTGGCTTCGAACCTGCAGCCGATTGAAGCCTTGCGGTACGAATAATTCCGTAATAACCGATAGCGCAGGCACTATTGTAAATAATTCGTAAATCATGCATGTTTGGAGGTGATTTAATGAAAAATAAGATTATTTTAGTTATCGTTGCACTTCTGGCTGCGGCGGGCGGTTTCTTCGGCGGTATGAAATACCAGGAAAGCCGCAGACCGGAGTTTTTCCGTCAGTCAGGCAATATGCAGCCGGGCCGCAACGGCAGGTCAAGCCAGTTCCGAAGCGGCAGCGGTTTCCGTCCGGTCGCCGGCGAGGTGATCAATTATGACGGCACTACGCTTACGGTGAAGCTGGCGGACGGATCCGGCAGAAACGTACTTCTGTCGGGTAAAACGGAAATATCGGCCACAGCCACGGCATCCGCCGGTGATATCCGGCTCGGTTCAAGGATTGCGGCGTTCGGAACCGAGAACTCTGACGGCAGCATCACCGCCCAGAACATCCAGATTAATCCGGCTGCGGGCATGCGCCCGGCCGGCCAGTAATGCTTTACGGTAGGATTGTGCAAAAACGGGAGTATATGTACCCGTAGTTTTTTTCAGGGTATTGAGATTTCAGGCCGTGAAATTCACCCCGCCACCAGGTCCTCCCCCACGTATCCGACGACTCCCTCAACCGGGGTCTCCCGGGGCACGGAGCTGATTATCTGCCCGGCGGGGTCGGCATAAGCTGCCGTCACCAGGTAGTGTCCCCGGGTAACCAGGAAAGCGTAGCGTCCCAGCCGGTCGGTGTAGGTGAGCTGCTGCCCGGGGGGAAACTTCCGGGTGAGGGTGACAGCAGCTCCCCGGATGGGCCGGTGCCGGCTGTTAAGTACCACTCCGAAGGGCTGGGTCCGCCGCCTGATGCGCGACAGGATCAGGATCCCGGCATACACCGTGACAATCAGGGTATTGACGGTGGTCGGGGTAACCAGAAGGGCCAGAACGCTGAAGACAAACCCGATCGTGTAGAGGAGGCCGGAGAGGCGGAGCACCAGGCTTTCCACTCCGGCGAACCGGCCGATGCCCATCCTCAGCTTCTCGGCTTCATTGAAAGGCAGCTCACCCAGGCGGTCCAGGGGAATGTTAAGTGCCACCGCGGCGGGGCCGGTGAGGGAGAAGGCATCCCCGTAGTAGAGGTCGCTGTAGAGGGAGGCGGCAGCTGAGGGGCCTTTCCGGGAGGGGAAAGCATACCCGGTCTTGACCACGTCCAGGGTATAGTCTCCCCCCTCAGCCAGGAACTGGTACCTCCCGTACAGGTCGGTGATCTGCTGCCTGACCCCGGAGCTCCCCCGCAGCGTCACGATCGCCGGGTCCAGGGGGATGTGGGCTTGTGAGTCAAACACCACTCCCCAGGGGTAGCGCTTCTTTCGAAGTAACCCCATCAGAATCCCCAGCAGGTTAACCGGCGTGAAGCGGATATGGGGAACTAGCGGAATAATCGGGGGGAATGCCAAGACCAGAACCGCGCTCCCCGGAGCCGCCAGGCCGATTAGTGACAGGGTCCGGGTGGTCCGGTCCAGGACCGGTTCCGGGCGCCGGGGAGCAGGTGGGACTTCGGTATCCCCGGTGGCGGTGGTGGCAAACTCGTGCCGGGCGTCATAGGCGTGGGTTTTCCCCTGCGACTGGACTTCGTAGAAGTAGGTGGTGGAAGGAGACAGTCCGGTGAGAAGAACCGCGTGTCCGGTGACCCTGCCGATGACCTGGTAGTCCCGGCCGTAGTCGGGGGAAGTCCCGATACTCACCTTGGAAGAAGCCGGGTGGTTGGTGGTCCAGGTCACCAGGGCATAGGTGTCCCCGATTTGAGTCACCGAAAGCCCCGATATCACCGTCGGGTTAGGGTCAAACCAGGCAACGACGGCACCGGCCAGCTCAGTAAAAGCCTCAGTTATCAGGTCCACGATGCCGGTTATCAAATCAGTGGCAGTAGTTGACGGGGGCACCCCGGTCGGGACGGGGGTGGGAATTGCTGTGGGAAAGGGTGTGGGAAGGACAGGCTCCGAAGGCGGAGCCGGAACCGGCGGCAGGATCTTTTTGATGGCCTGGCTTCCTTCCGGAAAAGCCCGGGTGGTGCCTGATACCTCAGGCGACCAGAATCCGGGGGCGCAGCCTTTCTGGGAGCGGACGGAAAAGTAGTAGGTGGTGCCGGGGGACAGGTCCCCCACGGTCACTTTCTTCTGATCGGGGGAGATTCCCATCACGGAGTAAGGGTAGACTCCGGCCGATGTGCCGTACGCAAGCACCATGGAGTCAAAGCTTTCGGAAGGAGGTGACAGGGACACTTCCAGGGAGAAGTGGCCTTTTTCCTTCACTTCCGTGATCAGGGGAGTCGCGTACGTGGGAGAGTCGGAGCAGGTGGGGGCGACAGCTCCGGCTACTGATCCGGAGGAGGACGAAGGGGCGGTAGTCGGAGTGGGTGTCGGGGTGGATGTGGCTCCCGGAGTGGGAGAAGGGGTGGGAGTAGGAGTGGGAGTAGGAGTAACCGAAGCATCCAGATTTATCCTCACCCTGCCTTCAAACGCATTGTATTCCGGCCAGATAACCAGCGGGGTACCGTTTTCCACCAATTTCAGTCCGGCCGGATGGTTGACTTCGGGGATAAGATATATCTTAGATGCAGTTGCTGTATTGGTGCGGTTTTTGGCAAGCCGGATCCTGACGTAATAATACGAACTACCCTCGCCGTTGACGCTGGTGGTAGCCCAATTGTCGGGCGGGATAAACTGGACTTCCATGTCGGTACCGATAATAACCATTGTTGCGTCGGTGGCTTCATTTACAGTCGGAAGCATCTCCCAGGAAATCCCGTTCCAATATTCCCAGTAGACCGGCAGACCGTATCCGGGATAACCCCCGTTGGTTGTCATGTCAGCCACAATATAGTCGAATTTCCGGGAACTTCCTACGTAGACAATGTCACCTGAACTGGCCATAAGCGGCACATCCGAGGCTGTATTGTTGTTGGCATCGGTCGTTTCATCGGTATAAACTCCTGAAATATACGTCCAGACCTGATCCGGTTTTCCGTCGTATCCGTATGGGTATTCGGAAGCTGAGAAATCACTGCTTCCGTAAGGCGCCACACCTTTACGGTAAGCCAGCGTGCCGGCTATATAAAATGAGGATGTATGATCGGTGGGGTCCTCGCCGATGACCCAGACATCGGATCCGTCCGACATGATATCCACATAATGCCCGCAGTTGGCGCAGGCGGCAAAGATTTCCGAGGGAGAGGACCAGATCGAACCGTTATAATACGAAAACAATACGTTTTCATTGGAGGCATCGGTCCAGGTGAGGAATATCTGACCGCCTGTGGTACCGGTAGCTGAATAAACCCCAGCCCAGGAATCGTTGTAAACTGTCGAAGGTGTAATCTGGGTAGCGCCGTTCCAACCGGTTAACGGATCGCCGTCGGTCCGCGATCGGAAGTAAAGATTCAGGTCTTCATCATAGTAGATGTAACCGATTTTATCACCACCGTATCTGACCAGATTTCCGGTGTGCGGCCCGTCGGTTCCTCCCGGTGTGTCAACCGGGGATAAAGATACGTTAACCGACGGATTGTCGCTTAAGCCGTCAGAATAATAGATGCCGTTCCGGTGGTCGACGCCGTAATCCTGGGCATCCCTTAGTGACAGCCAGAATCTGGATGTGCCTTCGATGAGTATTCGGGCTGTATCATAACTTGTATCGGCACTGACTGAATCCAGTAGCGTCCGTTCGCTTCCGATCGTCCAGTCCGAACCGGTATACGTAAGTTTGCGGTAAAGTATATCGCCGTCAGTACCATATCCTGCCAACACGTTACTATAGACCACATATATGTTGTCACTTGTGTCGGTAGCAGCTGTAGCATACAGGTCATGATTACCGGAAAACTGGGATCGGCAGGTCCAGGTTGTGCCTCCGTCACTTGACATCAGCCAGACTAATCCGCCGACGTAACTGCCGCCGCAACTGAGATTAGCATATGCGCTTTGCATAAAAGTATGCAGCGTTCCGTCCGAAGTTTTTATCAGCCGTTCACCCTGCATGCCAAGTAACGAATCGCCGCCGTTGGCTGTATACGTCATTACTGCCGGTGAAATTTCACTGACTGAGGGCGGGTCGTTATAGTCGGGACTGACCGTCACCGAACTGGCCCGGATCCGGTATGTGGAGGCGGCTCCCTCGGTCCAGACGACGTAGAATTTGCCGGCCGGGGACGGCTTGGCGTTCATGGTCATAAACGGCGTCGGAGCCAGCGGCGCTACCTGGGTACCGACCGGGGTAGTGGTATAGGCACCGGTGGCCCTGGCCCTGATGTAGTAAAACGGTGTTCCTTCTCCGTTAATCTGGGTCGTTCCCCAGTCGGTCGGTTCGGTGAATGTGGCATATCCGTCTACCCGGAAGTTGCTGGCATTGGCACTGGTCTGAGAGAGGAAGGTAAGAGTTGACCAGTCGGCGATATCCGAATCATAATACTCCCAGGTGACCGTACCCACCGTGCCGTTGGTGGACAGGTCCCAGGCCACGGCATCGAATTTGTCCGTGCTGCCGAAATAAGCGATATCCCCGACGCCGGTGACCATTCTGGTGTCGGCAGTAGTCGTATTTGACCCGTCCGAAGTGTCATCGAGGTATCCTCCGGAAACGTAGCTCCAGTATTGGTCAAAAGTCCCGTACGACGGAGTCAGTTCCGGCGTTTCCTCGGTGTAGTTGAAGCGGTACCCGGGATCGATGACTTTCAGGATCCTGGTCTGGTAATTGGCGGTCCCGGCAAGACCCGTACTGAAACCCTCGGTGTTGTTGTGGGCTATCCACGCGGTGTTGTTATCCACGCCGATACCGATTCCCGTCAGGGCTTCGTTGAAAGTCGAGATGTTGAAATTATTGCCACCGTACCAGATGTTGTGATGGAATTTCGCATATGAAGCGGAAATACCTGAAGCGGCGATAGCATACAACTCACCGTAGGAATTACCGGCCACCGACCACTGGCTATTGGTTGCGCTCAGAAACGCATATGTTTTGGCCTGCCATTCGTCGAGATCCTGCGAGTCGCTGCGGTGCCGGAAATAAACGAAACTGGACGAATTGCTGTAAAGGACACCTATATAGGACCCGAACCGGACTACGGCCGGGACGTTATAACTGGCTGAAGAGCTGGTTCCGTCCGGATCCAGGTTCGCCTGTGATAAGGACCATGAAGGTGCCGTGCCCAGTCCGTCCGAATAATATACATTGACCTGGTATTGTGTTCCGGTATAGTAGCGTGTAGCCAGCCAGATCCGGGTTGTCCCCTCAAGGTCAATTGTTGAGTAGGTATAGGCGTCTGCAGCAGTTGCGTCCAGGACCGTCTGCTCGCTTTCGAGAGTCCAGTTGCTGCCAGCACCTTTGGTGAGTTTGCGGTAGTAGATATCATATGCGGCGCTGGCGCCGGAACCGGTGGTGGAATAAACGACGTAGATGTTATCCGAAGAATCCGTAACGGCTGATGAGTAAAACTGGTTCGACGTATCGGAAGACAGCTGTCCCCGGCAGGTCCAGGTGGCGCCACCATCCGTGGAGTTAAACCACAGAAGTCCGCTTAAGGGACTACCGCCGCAGGTGGCGGTTTCGGTTCCCAGCTGCAGAAACGCATGGACGGTTTCGTCGGAGGTGACGACCAGGTGCCGCTGGTTGGCTGTCCCTGCGGCATTGTTAACTGAAGTCGTACCGATGACTGCCGGAGCAGCGGCAGCCGGGCCGGTAAATATAAGTCCGGATACGACAACAAATAGTGCGGTCAGCAGATGCCGCATATGTTTCATGATCACCCGCATTATACATGCATTTTCTTACTAAGTTATTACCGTTTTTCCATCCGTTCCAGATCATACTCTACCATGATATTCCGGAAAGAAATCCGAGGTTATCATGATCAAACGGATAGTTATACTTACGATTATTAATGCCATAATGGTATTAACCGGAGTCCGACAGGCAAAAGCCGGGGGAATTACCATCCCGGTACAATCACCGGCCATAACCCGCGAATCCGGCGCGATTTATTGGCTGAAACGTTTTGGCGGAATCAGGACAGAGCAGTTTATCGAAGAAACTGACTGGTGGTGGCTCCTAATGTTACTTACCGTACCCGTATTCCTGATAATCAGACGGGAGCTTGAAAATCAGGACGATACAAGTTACGGCAGGATTTCAGGTGTCAAAGGCGGCAGATCGGTCAGACGAGCAAAGTCAGCGCGGCAACGGCCGGTACGGAAAAGTAATCGGCGGTGAATCCTGTAATGGTATTTACAAACCCGTGTCTGTGTGGTAAATATTATAGATAATGATTAATGTGAAGTCATTGCTTGCTGTTGTTTTGCTGGTCCTGGGGTTGTTACCTGCGCAGCGGCTGTATGCCGCCAAACCTGACCGCATACCGGGACAGATCCTGGTGAAATTCATTGAGGGAACGTCTGAAGATGAAATCAACCGTCAGGTCAGAGGCGTCGGCGGTAACAGGATCGGAAACTTAGAAGCGCTGGACGTTGAGGTCATATCGGTACCGGAACAGGCGGCCGACCGGATTCTGACCGCCCTGTCACATAATCCCAAAGTGGAATTTGCCGAACCGGATTTTATTGCCGAGGCATCCGATCCGGATCCTTATTATGCGTCATTTCAGTGGGGTTTTAACAATACCGGCCAGACAGTAAACGGCGTAACAGGAATAATTGATGCCGACATCGACGCTCCCGAAGCCTGGAGTGCGGTATCCGGCGGCGTGCGGGTCGCGGTACTTGATACCGGCGTGGCGCAGTCCCATGCGGATCTGTCGTCAAAACTGGCCGCTAATCGGGATTTTACCGGATCATCGACCGGTTTTAACGATATATACGGTCACGGCACCCACGTTGCCGGAATTATCTCCGCCGTTTCCGGGAACGGCCAGGGTGTTGCCGGAGGTTGCCCGAACTGCACAATCATGAACGGCAAGGTGCTTAATGACTCGGGTTCCGGGGCATATTCGTGGATCGCCAACGGCATCAACTGGGCGACTGATAACGGCGCCAAAGTCATCAACTTGAGTCTGGGAGGCTCTTCCCGGTCCTTTACACTGGAAAGCGCTGTAAATCGGGCCTGGAATAACGGTGTAATCGTCGCTGCCGCTGCCGGAAATTCGGCAAATCAGTCAAAGACTTACCCGGCAGCCTATGCCAATGCCATTGCCGTTGCGGCGACTGACAACCGTGACGCCAAAGCGTACTTTTCATCATACGGAGCCAAATGGGTGGATGTTGCGGCTCCCGGCGCGTATATCTTTTCGACCTGGAATGACAGCGACAGTTCATCCAATCCGCAACCGGTCTGTGACGTTTCGGGATGTTACAAATTCGCATCCGGGACATCCATGGCAACTCCGGTAGTATCGGCAGTTGCCGGCTTGGTTTGGGCTTCCCCTTACGGATCATCCACAAATTCTGTCCGCAATCGGATTGAGTCGCGTTCAGATCCTGTAACCGGAACCGGCAGCTATTGGAAGTGGGGCCGGGTCAACGCTTTCCGCTCTGTATCTCCCTGACCGACCACCGTCGTTTCCGGGATAAGCCGGCGGCCGGGTGTTTCCTTGCCAATCAACAGCCAAACCTGCTATAGTGTCCAGACTACAACCGGCGTACGGTCATGTGGCGTTGGGATATCCGCGTTTTCGGAAGGATTTTAGTTCCCGCGATATAAGTCACAAAGCGATAAGTCCGTAAACGGGTTCTGCTGCCGCCGGAAACATAAAAAAGATATGAGTTCAAACGGACATACGCCCTGCATCAGATGCGGCAAAACCAGGATTGTCGCCAAAACCTGGAAGGAGACAATGATTACGTTCGGGGGTAAATCGGTTATCACCCGGACGATCACTGTCTGCCCTGATCCGGCATGTCAGAAGATTGTGGATGAGCAGCTTGCCGCAAACCGCGAAAAAGTCCTGTCCCGGCAGAAGAAGCAGCCGGCACGGCACAAAGCATAGCCGGTAACACATACTCCCGATCCTCAGACACGCATTCCTGTAACCGGACTTATCCGCATTATGGAGCATCAATATGCTTCGGAATACCCATACAAAGTTCTTACGTTACTATTACAGGTTTATTGAATCCCGGCCTTAGCATGTAATTCTGTTGACGCTTTGTGTAACGGAACGGAAGGAGGTGTTGAGCATGATGAAGGAACTAATAAGGTCTGTTGTTGCCATGGTACTGACGTTTATCGTGTCCCTATCTTTGGGCGTTGCGCTATATTACTTAACTCCGGGTAAAGCCAGGGCTCAGACGGAGTCGCCGGCCGCAACCAGCACCCCCAGACCGACGACCGCTGCCCCCAGTCCGACACCGCAGGTTCCGGTAGGTGCTCCCCGGACCGGCCGCGGCTGACTTACCGGGAGTTCCGTAATTGCGACGGGTAAAAACGAACAACAGTCATCCCGGACAGCATCTGCGGAATGTTTCTATGGACATCCGCCGTACCGGCATCATAATTTTAGTGGTTGCCGGTCTGGCTGCCGCCATCATCAGTGCCGGCCGGTTCCATCAGCCGGTCAGTGAACCGATGCCGCTGGGTGCGGCTACCGGTGTCAGGGTAGGGTATCCGACGGCTGTTGCGCCGGCCCGGCCGGCCAGACCACTGACAATTTCCATTCCCGCAATCAATGTTGCCGCCCGGGTGGAATATGTCCGGACTGACCGGCAGGGTAATATGGATGTCCCGGCGGATGCGGATAATGCCGCATGGTTTGAGCCCGGATACCTGCCGGGGGCGACCGGGAACGCGGTCATTGCCGGCCATTACGACAAAGCGGACGGTTCACCGGCCGCGTTTTACCGGCTGTCAGGATTGGTGCCGGGTGATATTGCGGAAGTATCCGATGAAAACGGTGCCGTTCGTAAATTCCAGGTAGTCAGGGTTGAAAGTTTCGATTCCGCTGAGTTTCCCCTGGATGATGTTTTCGGTCCGGCCGATACTATTAATCTGAATCTCATTACCTGCTCCGGAACGTGGAATGCCGCAGCGAAGAATTATTCCCGGCGGACGGTAGTATTTACCAGGCTGATACCGGAGTAATCACCGGAGGCCGGAAATAAAAAACCCCTTCCGGTCCGGATTCGGAGCAGGAAAGGGTTTAGGGCTTGCGGATGCTAAAAGAATGTCATGAACCGTTTTTCAGGCAGTGAACGGGGTTCACGACCCGGTTCAGCTGTAAAGCAACCGCCGCACGCTGGAGGGAAGGGGAATCAAACGGTATCCACCGGACCTTCCGGAACGGCCGGGGGAAACGGATTAAGGTATCAGGATTCTGATGCTTGTCCGGATGGTAGTTTATTCTCATAATCAGGTTCCGGTCCTATACTTTCGGTCAATGCTCAGTATCTACTCATATATCCGTAATAGTTGCGCTAAAGCGGGGTAAGTAAACTGTAAGATGCCAATTACGCCCCCTCAGGCGGCGGATTTCGGGCGGACCAGAAAGTAAAAACCTCCGAGTCCCCAGAGGACGGCCAGCGCCGATAACAGCCAGCCGGCAACAGGTACCGAGAAGACAATCCAGGACGCGGTAATGCCGATAAACGTGGAACCGATGAAGGACAGTTTCCTGTGTTTCAGATATTCATCCGAAATTTTTATTCCGACTGCCATTCCCGCGGCAATCCGGCTGATAAATACGGCTAGTATCAACGCCAAAACGGCCAATCCGGCAACCGGTATTCCGAAAATGGTCAGCACTAAAAGCAGAACCACCAGCGGAGCAGCCAGGAGAATCAGAAGACCTCTGCCGATTGCCCGGCCCGGACGGGCCAGCATAGCCCGGGAAATGTTTCTGAAATGTTTGGATGCGAAAAATGCCAACACCAGGCCGATCACCAGATGGGTCAGGTATGACATTATCCTGCCGGCTATCCATGAGGCGGGTCTGCGGTTCTGCCCCCAACCGGACGGCACTGCCTTGCTTTTCTCCGGCGGAATCCGGATAATGGCGCCGGAAACCGTGGCTCCGGGTGCTATCTCCGCATTCCGGTCGCTGACGTATGTCAGCTTTCCTCTGATTGCCGCCTTCGGTGAGAGAAGCAGCCTGTTGGCGGTAACATTTAGGTCTCCTACCGTTCCCGACAGAATGACAGAATCGGCTGCGCCCCGGACTTCACGGGCGGCGGTTCCGTCCAGGTGCACGGATTGGCCGGCAAAAAGGGTTTCACCCGCGGTGGTTGCTTCCAGTGTGAGAGTCTGACCGAAGGCGGTAATATTCCGGCTGACATTTCCGGAAATGCTGACTGACTGACCGGCCAGCCGGACGTCACCGGCAGAAATTCCGGAAATCCGGAGATGCTGCCCGGCGCAGATCACGTCCCCGGTTACGTTTCCGGTGATGCTGACATTCTGTCCGGCGCAGAACACGTCTCCCCGGACAGTACCGTCGATGGTAATTTCCTGGCCGGAAATCAGCAGTGAATCGTTAATGGTTTCACCGGCCGGGACACCGGTGGAATCGCCGGTCCTTACCGTAAATGCTCCGGCAGAACCAGGCAGAAGCAGTGCCGCAGCCAATAATACCATGATCGGGATCAGACCGCGGATCATATACGGCCATTTTAATCCGAAAGCAGCGGATCTTCAAGTATACCGGCCGGGTTGCAGGTTTTACAGTCTCTGGTACAATAGTAATTCCCCGATTGCGCCAAAGCAGCCCGAGGGGAACTTATGATTGCCAAACTTAAGAACCTTTACCGCGGACTTCCTGAACGTAAGCCGTATCTTGAGTTCATTACGGCTTTCCTGACGATTCCGGTACTTCTGACCGTATTTATCGCCAACGTCCGCAGCCTACGTACTACATCGGCCGATATGCCGGTACCGTCTCCGACAGCTGCACCGGAGATTACGGTACTGCCGGTCCAGATCAAATCACAACCGGATTCCGGATGGTCCCCGGTTGCGGCAAATCCGACGGTAAAAACGGAAGAATGCATCCGGGAAGTCGGCCCGGTGGAAATCGTCAGTCCGGCAGAAGGGGAGACGGTCGAAGGCGACAGGGTGGATATCGACATATCATACAGTCAGGGTGACTACTGCAGTGCAGTCTGGTCATACAGAATCAGCGGCAGCTCCTGGTCCGAGTACGGAGACAAGTCAATCAGTCTGCTGGGGATATCTACCGGACCAAAAACACTGGACCTGCGGATTAAAAGCTTGGCATCGGGAAATATCGTTTACCTGACCCGCAATTTTACCGTTGCCGGATCAGTGACGCCCACACCCGAAGGTTCGCCCTCGGCGTCACTCCGGTAGGCGTCACTTTCGGTTCCGTTAATCCGCTGAATTATTCCTTATCCGCTCCTGGCGCGCAATTTCCGGAAAAGTTCAGTTAACCGCTCTGGCGTATGGTTGGCATTGAGCCCGCTGGTATTAGGCAGGACCCAGATCCGGGTAAGACCGATGGTTTCCTGCTGTTGCCCGATGACGGCTTCGGGCCTGGCAAATCCGGTGCGGTAAGCACCGATTCCCAGGACTGCCAGCCAGCGGGGTTCGTAGCGTCTGATTTTTTCAGTCAGAAGCTTGGAACCCATCCGCAGTTCATCGGCAGGAATTTCGGCAGCTGTCGCCGTTGCCCTTAACACCAGATTGGTGATGCCGTAACCGCGATTAAGTAGCTGCCGTTCGTCTTCGGGACGCAGCCTGCGGTCGGTGAATCCGGAGGCAAACAGTACCTGCCAGAAACGGTTAGCCGGATGGGCGAAATGGTGTCCGGCCCAGGCAGTATAAAGACCGGGATTGATACCGGAGAATATGACCTTCAGGCCGCCGGCAATCACATCCGGTACGGTTTTTTCGGTAGCCCGTAGCAGTTCTTCCCTGGTCGGTGATTTTCTGTTTCTGTCGGCCATAAAAACTACACCGTATAGTATACATTTTCCTAATCGTAACGAAATCAGATACCGGACTGACCGGTTACCGTTTTACGTTCTGTTCCTGTTGTGAGTGTTTACGTTTTCGGTTGAACCGGAACTTAGTATATAATTCACCTTTATCGGCGGAATTATAGTGCTTTAAACCGAAATGAACCTTGAAAAAAGAAAAGTTTGCGGAGGACGTATGTCCGACCCCCTGTTCCATCTTGTTTTTTCCGGTGCAGTCGGGACTGCAGGACAATCCGGAATTGAATTTATTTCGCATGATCCGCTAATCAACTGCAAGTCGGCCGGCGGAAAAATCGCCTATAAAGCGGGTCAGTTCATATTTTGGGGGGTAATCGGCGGACTGGGAACTGATTCTGACCACCTGGTCAGTGTCGTCATGAAAGGTTTACCGGTTACTTATAACAATTTGGCTCTCTACGGGGGTAAGTGGGGACACGTTCCGCTACTTTTAGCTTGCCTGGCAGTTTTTCTGTGCACGGGGATTTTGTTCCTGAAAACACAATTTCGGCACGGTACGAAGCTGCCGACATCCGGAAGGCATTTTGCATTGAGTGCAGGATTATTATTTTCCGTTATGGCGCATCTGTCATCGGATTATTTGTTTTACTGCATCCGGGGCATATGCCGTCTCGAACCGTTAGGTTCTGATGCCGTGAAAATGCTGATTATGTTATTCCGCTGACTACCGGGGAGAGCCGGTTTCTGCCGTAAGGCTGGCTCTCCCCGAATTATCCACACCCGGAAACAGTGTTCCGTCACATTGATCCCGCGCCGGTTGACCGACCGGACTGGTACAATATGGTTATGAAATTCTCGCGCATACTGAACGTTATTTTTGCGCTGTGCCTGTTTCTCGGAGCTGCCGGTTATTACTTCTGGCAACGCGGCAGGGAGACTTTACCGCCACCGGCTGATAACGGCAGTACGGTTACCCCGTCCGTCCAACCCTACCGGAACGGGAGTTACGGATACGGGATCATGGTGCCTGCGTCCTGGCGTCAGTCGGAACCGGTACCGGAATTTCCGGGCCGGACGGTTTTTCAGGCTCCCGACGGGAGCACGTTTGAGATAACCGTCACCGAAGGATCATTTATATCACCGGAGCAGTTCCTCCTGGATTCGGACCGGATCAGCCGGACAGCTTACGAGGGCCAGCCTGCAAAGCGCATTCTGAACAGTGAGGCCACAGTTGCGGGCGGACTGAAGACGGTCAGACGGGATGAGGAATGGCTGGCTGCCGGTTTGACCGTAAAGGCAGCATACATAGTCAGGGATTCCTTGGTATATACAATTGTCGCTTTGCCGGCAGCTGACCGGACACAGGCCGCTGAATCCGAAACCGGAAAATATTTCAGTGATATACTTTCGGGTGTTACATTTACGGATATTTCGCCACCTTAATCCGGCGGCAGAAATTTTGTGTTTTTCTTTCCGGCATGCTATTCTGCCTGCGCTGCCGCAGGACGCTTCGGAAATTAATAATCCGGTTTCGGATCTGATAATCATTCCCGGGAATAGGGGACATAAACACTTAAAATGTCAGCAATTACCCGGAAATATGAAACGGATATTTATCATCGATGATAATGATGCAATCGTTGAGGCTCTGACATTTGCCCTGGAGGCTTACGGGTATGAAGTAAGGTCAATCCGTACCTGGAACGGTGTCCGCGGCGTTACCGGTACAGCGGTGCCGGATGTCATACTCCTTGATTTACTCCTTTCCGGTACGGACGGAAAAAAGGTAGCCCGCGAACTCAGGTCGGCAGCACGTACCCGGAATATTCCGATCATCATGCTGTCGGCGCACCCGGGCGGGAGGGATGCCGCGAAACAGGCCGGAGTTGACGGTTACCTGGCAAAGCCTTTCGACATACAGGAATTGACCGATAAGATTGAAGCAGTCTCCTGAAAACCACGAACCGGGCTGCTTCATAAACATGTTTACCACAATTTAACTCCGCACTCCGGATTATCACTTTGTGCACCCTTACCGCTGACGGCAAATGAAATATTCCCGGATTATATTCATAATGGACCGGAGGCTGCTCCTTGCCTTACAATCGGCGTATGTCTAGCGATCTGCATATTGTAACCCAGAACTGTTTTTACGGCCGGACGCTCAAGGGCATCTTATCGCTCATATCAGCTACATGTGCCGATATCTACTGCCTGCAGGAAGTCACTTCGGAAGCATTTCTTCAGGCTATCAGACTGCGGACCGGATACCGGTACCTGATGTCATCAGCGGTCAAATCCCCGTTGCCCGGCGTCAGATTCCGCAACGCCGTCCTGACTAATTCGGACTGCCGGGAGCAGGGTGAAATCATCTGGAACCGGAAAGGCCGCAAGCGCAGCTATTTCGCCGGCAGGGCCTTCTGGGTCACGGTAATGACAGGGGGATCCCTGGTCAGAATCTACAACTGCCACCTGAATGTGACCGGCAACGGCATGACGGAAAGAAGGATCATGCTGACCGGTATCATCAGGCATGCGGATACCTTCCGCGGCCCGGTGATAATCTGCGGTGACATGAATACCGTGATTCCCGACCGGCACCGGTACCGCTTCGCCGTTTCCCTGATGCACCGGATTCCTGCTCCGCAACCGGAAATATACGGGAGATTTGCTGACCTGAATGAACGGTATTATTTTTACGATACTGCTAAAAATTACGGATTTGAAGAAACTGCAGACCTCTCAGCTAATACCTGGCGCATGCCGCTGACTCAGCGGGAGGCTTTCGGTCTGAAACTTGACTGGATACTTTACCGGGGACTAGTGAAAATCCGGGGCAGAACCGGCGGTTGGATCGGAGATCATCGTGCCGTAATCGGCGAATTTGCTATCCGGGATAACCAAAACACGAAACGGCGGGAAAACGGGAACTGACAGTGACGATTTATAATAAGGTATGGATCTCACCCGGAAATCATGCGTTCCCTGCCGCGAAGGGGCGCCGGTACTTGAAGGAGAGGAACTGAACCGG
Source organism: Candidatus Gottesmanbacteria bacterium RBG_16_52_11 (assembly GCA_001779095.1). Lineage (GTDB taxonomy): Bacteria > Patescibacteriota > Microgenomatia > UBA10105 > UBA927 > RBG-16-52-11. Next base: position 138,326 of record MFJD01000001.1, read on the forward strand.
TTTCTGACCCTGGTCAGTTCCGGCTGGAAACTGACTGACAGCGGCCGGAAATTAAAGTGCGATTTTAAATTCGGCAATTTCCGGACCGCTTTGGACTTCGTCAACCGGGTCGGGGAAATTGCCGAGGCCGAAGGTCATCATCCTGACATATCCATTTATTCCTATAACCATGTCCGGCTGATACTGTATACGTATAAAATCGGCGGTCTTCATGAAAATGACTTCATACTGGCTGCAAAAATCGATGCTCTGACCGGAGAGTTCACCGATCAGCCGCTCCGGTGATTTTGCCGCACGGTCTGCCCCGACCGCAAAGGATATAATAGGTTTGCATCGGTGTTTTTTATGAGCCGGAGATGGATTCTTATTCTGATTCTGGTGTTTGCCGGATTACTGCGGCTCTGGCGGCTGGATGCCGTTCCCGAAGGATTCCATGCCGATGAGGCCAGCTTCGGATACAATGCCTTTTCCCTTCTCAGAACCGGCCGCGACGAATACGGCAAACTCATGCCGCTGACACTTGAGTCATTCGGCGACCAGAAAGGCGCACTCTATGCGTATCTGACCGTCCCCTTTATATCCGTATTCGGACTGACTCCTTTTGCCGTCCGGCTGCCGACAGCCTTAGCCGGAATCATCCTGGTCGGGCTTATTTACGCCCTGGTGAACAAACTCAGTAAAAATGAAACACTTGCCCTGACTGCAGCCGCCCTGACGGCCGTATCGCCGGTTTCAGTTTCCCTGTCACGGGTACAATCGGATCCGCTGGTGTCAGCCGGGCTGTTTTTCGCAGGCATGTACCTCCTCATCGTATGGTTCACATCGAAGCGACCGTTACATCTGGTATTATCTGCCGTTCTGGTACTGATGAGCATGATGACCTACCACGTAACGAAAGTAGCCTACCCGGTTTACGTATTGTCGTCACTGTTCTGGTACCGCGGCAGCCTGTCCGGCAGACAGAAATTCCTGACGTTTCTGGCGATGCTGGCCGTTACGGCCGTGGGCCTATACGTTACGGTTTCCTCCCCCGAACGGTTCCTCCAGCTTTCATCAATCGGCGGAGCGCAGGCTTCCCTGCAGCTTGAATCCGAACACCTGGAGGACGGGGTCATGGATCTGCCGCCCTTGATAGCCCGGATGTTCCATAATAAAGTTACCGCAAATTCCGGAGTATTAATTGACAATTATGCGGCTTACTTCAGCCCGTCGCAGCTGTTTCTGCAGTCTGTTGAACCGCGCCGGGAGCGCATCCCGGCTACCGGATTTTTACTGCTCACAGATGCGCCGTTTCTGCTGGCCGGGATCTACTTCATCATCAGGCGCAAAGCCACCTGGGGTTATCTGATGCTGTCGTGGATATTCCTGGGGACAGTCACGTTTGCCCCTTCCGGTCATGAGACACCCAACATTCACCGGTTTTTAATTTCACTTCTGCCGGTGTACGCGGTTGTCGCTTACGGTATTACCGGGATAATCCAGTCCTTCCGGCAAATCCGGCGGACAATCTCTGCCGGCATGGTAATAATTCTTTACGGGATAAATCTGGCATTTTTTTTGCACCAGCTGTTCATTCATCAGCCGGTTCATGAACCGTATTTCCGTGATTTTGCCTACCGCCCGCTCATCGGGAAACTAGTGTCAATCAGCGGTGACTATGATCTGATCGTATTCTCCAAAGCCAACGGCAATCCGTATATTCACTGGCTGTTCTGGACCGGGTACGACCCGGCGGCATACCAACATTCCGGTTCCCGGCGCGACCTCGATTACGTCCGGTTTGACAAGTTCTATTTCGTTCCGGAGGATTGTCCGTCCGAAGAAATTAAGTACTGGCCGATCAAGTCAGATCCTGCCGGTGCTGTGCTTTTTGTAAACCGCGGCAGCTGCGGTATCGGTCCGAACTCCCGGAAGCTGGATACAGTCAGTTGGCGTAACGGTTTGGAAGCGTTTCAGTTGGTCGGATATGTTGCCACGGCGTCGGCGCGGAGATAAGCAGACATTTCTCTGCCGGAAGGGCCGGATTACCGCAGCGGCTTAATTGGTTATGGTAACGCCGCCCAATACGGCCGCACCTTTAATGCGCAGCTGAATAATCCGTTTGGCAGGCGGGACGGTTTCGTTTTCAAATCCGCCGAGGATACCGACACCCTCAGACGAGACTGACCAATCCTTGGGAATTCTGACCTTAATGCTTCCCAGAACCGCCACCACGGAGATTTCAACGGTTTTCGTTCCGGCTTTGACTCCGGTTAGGTCCAGGTCGCCGCCCCCCAGTACGGTCACGATTTCTCCGCCGCGGAATGCCTCAGATTCCAGCTTTCTGCTGAAGCCGGAAAATACGTGGACTGACCTGGTCGAGTCCTCGCGGATTACACTGGTGTCGATTTTTTCTGCAATTGGTTTGTCATCACCCGATAATACTTTGATTCCGAGCCAGATAATAAGAAGCGCCAAAAGGATTTTCAGGAACGGAAAGTCAAACAGGAAACTTAATCCGAGCAGGATGATGAACAATCCGGTTATGAACCTCATGGATTTCATGGTTTTTTAAGCATTGATTCTACGACACCGGTAAATTGTAGCATTTCCCGCGGCAGACCTTTAACCAAAGCAGGATTCCACCGGCCGGCCGTCAGTATGAATACGGTTCCGAAAACAAAGACCGATACCACCAGAAGTATCAGCCGGGACAGGGGTGAGTTTCCCAGCAGGGCATGGAGGCCTCCCAGAACCAATAGAAGCGGCCAGAATGACAGTATGTCATTCCAGATTTCCCATGGCAGGACTCCGGTCGAATTATAAAGAAAAACAGCGCCCGAAAATATCAGGAGTATTCCCCAGATGGAGCTGCCGGCATCATGACTGTGCTTCATGCGGCTCACATTTTCACCCATCACGACTACTTCCGGATCACGGACAGAACCGGTATCAGGCTGGGGATGTTTCATACCTGTATCGTATGACGGCGCCCCGGGATTTTCAAGAGACCGGCCCGACGCAAGCGGTCATTAACCAGCCGCAACCGATAATATGCCTGCAACATACCTGATTTCCCCCGTTCCCGCAAAAGGTCTATGATGTAAAAAGAAGGGGGGTGAAGGTATGTCTCAAGGATGGAAAACACTCCGGTGGAGATTGATTTTCAGGGCAGGACTCCTGTATACGCTGGCGGCAATTCTGATCCGGCAGGCGGAAGCGTTTCTGACAATGCAGTTTTACATGAAACCGGAATATTTTGATGTCTGGAGTAAGCTGATGATGCCGGGCAAGGGTCCGCCGCCGGCTGAATTTTTCGTAATTTCGCTATTATTTACTTTCGTTTCCGGCGTCTTTCTGGCAGCGGTGTTTGATCTGTTGCGGCCGGTAATGCCGAAAGAGTACTGGGACAGGGTACTTTGGTTTTCGTACCTGGTAATCGGATTCTGGTTTGTCCTGGCACATCTGCCGATGCTTCTGTTAATCAACGTGCCGTTCGGGCTGTGGATTGCCTGGGCCGGTACGATGATAATATTGTCGGTAATCGTGTCAGCGTTATTTGCCCGGATAATCCGCTGAAACGCGCTATTTTTTATCCGGATATGAACTTTTCCGGGCTACTTTACCTGTGGTGTTCATTGATGTATATTAATATATTAATATATTAATCCGGAGGTACCATATATGATCAAAGGTATTGAAACAGTACTGCTTTTCAGTTCTGATGCAAAGAAACTTGCGGCTTTTTACCGAAATGATGTCGGACTGAAGCAGACATATGAAGCGGAAATGGGAGATGCCAACCTGTTCGGTTTTGAATGGAAAGGTTCTGCATCACTGTCGATTATGGACCACTCAGAGGTCAGAGGTAAGAATAAAACGCCGGAGCGGTTTATGGTCAACTTCGAAGTCGACGATATCGAAAAGGAACTAAAGAGACTGCGCAGGGCTAAGGTCAGGATTATTACCGGACCGTACCATATTGAGGAGTACGGCCTGGTGGCTACCCTCGAGGATCCGGACGGCAACTATTTTCAGTTCGTGCAGACCCGTCCCGTGAAATGACAGGGATGCGGTTGGATTTATCCAGCCACAAAAACCCCGGGATAAACCCGGGGTTTTTGTATCACCCGAAAGCGGTGAGCTTATGAGGGTGGTGATTGAATACGGCATGCGACTGGTACCGTATTCATATGGCAATACTGCTACCGGCAGAACGGCTCGATGATGATGGGTTACGATAGGTTTTCCTGCATCGGCAGCCATATGACCCTGATTGTTAAAGAAGCATGCTGACTTTATACAGCAGCGGTGTGAAGAGCATGGTAAGACTAATGTAAGAATCCGGTAATAAAATTCCGGAATGCAGAAGTCTGCCTTTACCACTACAAATCCTCTGACTTTTAGCTCGTATCAGACAGAATTTCCCAATCTGCCGGCGGTGTATTCACACCAAAGCTAGCATAATACTGTCAGAACCGGGACAGAATCCGGTAAGGATTGAGTAATAAGGTTGCTCCTGCATGCGGCCGGGGTTGACGTGATATGTCCCGGGAGTCACAGCATACCCGATGCGGCCGCAGCCGGACTAAATAACTCCAGTTTTGGGAATTGCGGAAAAATCGGTACAATACAGCAGGAGTAATCCGGTTATGGCCGATGATACTGAAATGTCAGACCAACCTCTGGAACCTGTTTCCGTTCTGGCACCGCTTACGGCAGGCAGCAATTCCGATGGGCCGAAGAGCGAACTGACCCAACCGGTGGTTATGCTGATCGAGGAGTACGTTCAGGGCCTGAATGCCGACCGGCGAAATTATACGCCGATCCACGTGGATGAAATTGCGTCGCGGGTAGCCAAGTTTTACGAACTTATCCGTAAGGTGGTCGACTGGAAGGATGATAATGCGCTGCGCCGGGGGGCGATCGAGCGGACCCTGAAACGGCTGCTCTTCTCCAAGCTTTCCGGCCTTACTTTCATCGAAAACGTCCGCATTTCCGAAGTAGCGGAGACCCTGACAATGGATCTGATCCGCGGCGGACACCTGCCGAACGATGCCGTCCCGAAGGAGCGGATTGTTGTCATCGAACGGGCCCTTGGGAAATATCTTTATTTTCTGGAGCATACGTCATATCTCGGAAGCGACCCCTCCGTTATCAAAACGAGGATCAACTATTTCACTTCCATCCTGGAAATCGCAGCCTGTGAAATTGAGGAAATCCTGACTAATCCGGTCCGGGAGAACGGTCTGATTAACGCCATGACCCGGGCGATGGACCAGCGCATCCGGATCGTGCCCGAAGGCGGAATATCGGATGACGAGAAGGCAGCCTTGATTTATATATCGGTTTGCCGGACGCTGTTTGACCTTGATGATGCGTTTATTTCCTATCATCTGCTGGTTTTTCAGTACCCGCAGTGGACCGAGGCGTCTCAGGAGCTGGTGGCAGAACTCAACCGGTCACTGCCATCGCTCAGGGACCAGCTGGGACGGATTCTGACGCATCCGATGGCTAAGGAATTTTACGGTTTCTGTGAACGGTTTGATACGGTATTTGCCCTCGTCGGGGATATCCTGGAAGACTTCAAAGACAATCCGGCTATGCTATTACGGGTATTTCAGGACAAAGCGCAGTTTACCCGGGAAATCGAAAAACATTATGATAAGCGGTACTCGACACTGAAGAAGCGGTTATTCCGGCTGGCGGTGTTTTCGACGCTTTCGGTATTTTTGTCGAACTGGGTCACGTTCTTCATCATTGAGGTGCCGCTGGCTAACGTATTTGCCGAAGGTTTTAACCTGTTTACGGCGTTCATTGATTTTCTCGTGCCGACAGTCATCATGTTCCTTCTCGTTACCATTATCCGGCCTCCGAAAGATGAAAACCGTAAGAACGTTTTAAAAGCAGTGTACAGTTTCGTGTATGCTCAGGCCCAGTTTGACTACTACGAAATTCACGTCCGCAAACCCCGACGGCCATTGGTGCGTGCTGTTATGGGTACCGCGTACACGCTCATTACCATAGCAATTTTTTACGGTGTTGCCTACATTTTCTGGTTTGCCGGTCTACCGATAACATCCGTAGCGTTTGATACGTTCACGATCGCACTGACGGTTTTTGCCGCCGTGTCTATCAGGAATAAAGCCAAAGAACTTTCAGTCGATGATAAGGCCAGCTTCAGGGAGTTTTTCCTGGATATGATTTCAGTTCCGATAGCCAAAATCGGATCGGTATTTGCCGCTAAATGGAAGGAATATAATGTCGTGGCGTTTCTGTTTACATTCATCATCGAGACGCCGTTTGCGGTCATCGTCGACCTGATAGAACAGTGGAGCCTCTTCCTGAAGGAACGCCGCGCCGAAATCCGCTGACTGCTGACCGGCCTGCAAGTTGCCGGTGTGCTTTCATGATGCAGGCATTCTCGATTACGGTAATTCCGCCTGACTCGGCTATCCGCCGGCCTTCGGGGGATGTGATGCCTTCCTGCATCCAGATAACCGGATGCGGGATTCTTTGAACAGCCTGAACAGCGATTTCCGGTACATGTTCCGGTTTCCGGAAAATATCGACGATATCGATCCTGATTTCAGGGGGAACTGCCGGGAGCGATGGGTAAGAAATGCTCCCGAGAACGCTCCTGATATTCGGATTAACCGGAATCACGATATACCCAACATGCATCAGATACGATGCCACGATATGGCTGTATCGCTCGGGATTGTCCGATAAACCGATCACTGCGATATTCCGGGAGTTTTCCAGTATGTCCCGGACGGAAATGTCATTTCGGGGATTTGCCGGCATAACGCAAGTATACTTCATGCCATGTTGCGCGGTGGCTGTTTTTCAACCACAATAGACGTATGGTCGGCACCAAAATTATTGCCACGGTCGGCCCGGCGTCGGACAACGCCGAGGGAATTGCGTCACTGCTTGAAGCCGGGACGGACGTGGTAAGGTTTAACCTGAAGCACAATACGCCGGACTGGCATAGAGCCAGTATCAGCAGGGTGCGGGAAGTGTCCCGCGCGTCAGGCCTGCCGGTATGCATAATCGCGGATATTCCGGGTTCCGATACAATCGACCGCTGGTTGCATCTGGTTACTTCCGGTGATATCGATTACGTCGCGCTGTCATATATCAGGTCGGCCGATGAGGTCAGGTCGCTCGCAGGGACGCTGGGAAATAACGGCGGTCCGGTCAGGCTGATAGCCAAAATTGAAACAGCCGAGTCGCTCGATAACATGGAGGATATTATCGCTTCAGCCCACTGTATTATGGTAGCCCGGGGTGATTTGGGGGTGGCGCTTCCGGTCGAAGAGATTCCTTACCACCAGAAGCATGTTATCAGGAGGTGTCTCGAGGCCGGCAAACCGGTCATTACCGCAACGGAAATGCTCAACAGTATGATGGAACATCCGGCACCGACCCGGGCTGAAGTATCCGATGTCGCCAATGCAGTGTACGATTCGACGGATGCCGTCATGCTGTCCGGCGAAACGGCTGTCGGTAAATATCCGCGGGAAGCCGTAGCGATGATGCGCAGTATTACCAGGTTTATCGATACCAGGCGGCCCCAGCCGCAGATCCGGTATGATATCGGCACGCAGACCGATGCGCTGACGATTGCGGCCAGCGATCTGGTCAAACAGCGTGTCATCGAGTCGCAGAAAATCAGTGCTTTCGTGGTAATTACCGAAACGGGGG
>MFJD01000001.1:146061-149728 GCA_001779095.1 Candidatus Gottesmanbacteria bacterium RBG_16_52_11
CACGTTCGGGTCCGGAATCAGCTGCTATTAGTCTGGGGTGTCAGACCACTCCTGTTTACTCCGTCAGAGGGAACCAAGGAGGTCAGTATCAGCGACATCAGGGAAGTCCTGGTGTCAACCCCGGTTGTAGAAAGCGGCAAACACGTGATCATGGTCTACGGCAGCGAAGTCGGGGTTTCGGGAAATACGAATGTCCTGCGTATCGAACAGGTTTAGACAGGCCGGCTTCGGCTACTACGGTCATTTTTCAGAATATCCGGAAAAGTTTCGTACAATCCGGTAATTTTCGGATCGATCACAATCCGGCAGTACGGAGCTTCACGGTTCTTTTCATAATATCCAAGGTGATACGCTTCCGCAGGGAAGAAGACGGTAAACGGTACGACCTGAGTAACTACCGGATCAGGATATTTCCCGCTGTCATTGATTTTCCGGATTGCGTCTTCCGCCTCAGCTTTTTGGGCATTACCGGTATAAAGCACTATCGAACGGTACTGACTGCCCGCATCAGCTCCCTGACGGTTTAGCGTGGTCGGATCATGGGCGGTGAAAAAAACGTCAAGCAGGGTGCTGTAGGAAATTATTCCGGGATCATATTCCACCCGGACTGTTTCGGCATGACCGGTTTTGCCGGTAGTGACGCTTCGGTAATCCGGACGCTCCGACGTCCCGCCGGCATAGCCGGGAGTCACCGAGCAAACGCCCCTGAGTCTTCTGAACACGGCTTCGGTACACCAGAAACAGCCGCCTCCGAAATAAGCGGTTTTCGTTTTCATGGATTTTCCGGTACGAACCTGACCGACAGGGAATTGACGCAGTGCCGGGTGTTTTTGGGTGTATAGCGCTCACCCGTAAATACATGACCCAGATGACCGCCGCAGGCTTGACACAGGATTTCAGTCCGCCTGCCGTCGGCATCCGGAATTTCCCTGACGGCGCCGGGTACGGTATCGTCGAAACTGGGCCAGCCGCAACCGGACCGGAATTTAGCCTCTGCCGTAAAAAGCGGCGCGTTACAGCGGCGGCAGACGTAAATTCCCGGTTTAAAAAACTCATCATACTCACCGGAAAACGGCGGCTCGGTTGTCCCTCCCACGATTACCGATGATTCCTCCGGTGTCAGGCGGTTATATTTCATAGATTTTGATCAATATAATACCAGATCAGGACGGGAATTTCCGTTAACCGGTCAGGATGCCGCGTTGGAGTCAGGCGCTTATTGATTGTCAGAACAGTCCCATCTGCGTACCGGGATCACCCGGATCCGGCCGGGGATAGGAAAAGTCAACCTCAAAAGTCCGGATTTCATTCCATTTGTCGCGGTACATCAGCTTCCGGTTCCGGAAACCGTAATCATAAAGGTCCCGGGTCAGATACACGTCTGCCTCACAGTATTTGCGCAGCTTTTCCAGACTGGCCGGGTCTTTCCGGTTCCAGTACATCACGGCGTTGGTGCCGATGTCGCTTTTATCCCGTCCCAGGGTATCCCGGGCAAGGGTTGCCAGCCCCAGTTTTTTACCCGTCGCGTCCCTGACGCGGGCAAATATGTCGAAGTGCGGAAGTTTAGAGAATGCCGGCGGGGAGTAAGGTGAAAGTGCCGGAATGTCAAAGGACAGGCTGTTAAAACCGATAATCCGGTCAGCCGGAGTAAACAGCTGCCACATGCCGGAAAGTTCGTTTTCCCAGAAAGACCGCATCGTTTCCTTGATATTACCGTCCGGATCGCCCGTGCGGGTCAGAACCGAAACGACTGATATGCCCAGTTTACCCGGATCATCGCTTTCAATGTCGGCGAATAACCGCTGGGTTTCGACGTCAAAAAATACTTCTGAAACCATATCAGCTATGATAACCCGAGCGGTCCGACCGGGCAACCGCGGGCGTGTAAAAGAAATCCTAATCAAATATACTGAAAAAATGGATTATATCTGGATGCTTCTGTTAGGCAGCGGATTTCTTCTGTTTTCATCATTCGGTTTCGTCAGGACCGCGGAACGGGTAGCGGCCGGCCTGAGGATATCACCGCTGGTCGTAGGTGTGGTGGTTCTGGCAGTCGGAACTTCACTTCCCGAACTGGCAGTATCCGGTACCGCTGTTGTTGCCGGAGATGCCGGATTGGCCCTGGGGAATATCATCGGATCAAACATCGTTAACATATTCCTGGTACTTGGCATTGCCATCCTAGCCGGCAGTATGCGGATCGGGACGGCCAAAACCCAGACGACGGTGGCAGTCCTGATTGCGGTCAGTACCGGTTTCCTCCTGATTCATTTGTGGAATTTGCCCCGCTTCTACGCCGGAATGGTATTTTTAACCGGGAGCGTGGGTTTTACGGTTTATGAGTATGTACTGGCCCTCCGGGGCAGAAGAGGGGTTGACAGACGGATCATGGATTCCTATACCCGAAAGCGCCCCCTGACAGCCGGTGATGTCATTACCTCGCTGGTTTACCTGTCGGGAATCATTATCGGAGGCATACTGGTAGTACTGTCTTCCGAAAATCTGGCGGTTCGGTTGGGTGTTTCCACAACTACATTGGGATTATCCTTTACGGCAGTGATCACTTCACTGCCGGAACTTCTGACTACTCTGTTTTCCCAGCGCGATCATCAGGAAAAAATGTCGCTGGGAAACATCGTCGGCAGCAACATTTACAATATCCTGCTGATCGGCGGCATCACGATGCTGTTTTCGGAATATGAGTATATCCCGCCGGTTGACTGGTTTTTCTTCATGGCTGCAACCGGGATGGTTCTGATTATTACCCGGTGGTTCCGGGGCAGGGTAGTACCCAGGTTTGTGGGCGTGATTCTGATACTTCTGACGATGTGGTACTTCTTTTCGCTGTCGCTGCCGGGAATTATTAGCGGCATCAGTTACTGATGCGAAATACCCGGTTTACCCTTCAAAAATCGTCCGGCCGGCTTCCGTTATTGACACGGAATTTTCCGAAGGACTACGATAAGAGTATATGAAGTTTATATCCCTGGCCGGCCTCTGCTTCGTATTGGCGTTTTTGCTGGCGGTACCCGCGGCGTTTGCCAGCGGTTTTCAGGTGAAGACCGTCGGATCGATGAACGTTGACGGAGTCACCTATGACCATCTCTGGTATACCAGCGGGAACGTCACGTTTACCGGTATCGGAGTTGCCGGATCTGCGGTCACGGCAACGGTTGACGGTACGGGGAACGCTGTCACTGTCGATGCCGACGGCAACTGGAGTTTCGCGACCACCCTGACCGAGGGCGACCACAGTATCAGTTTTTCCTCGGATGCCGGATCACGTTCCTTTACCCTGACTATCGGTCCCGTACCTGAAGGCGTGGGCGCCCTGACTCCGGCCGAAGTCCCGACCGCCGGAGCCATCGGACCGACGCTGGCTGCAATTTCGGCGGGGTCAGCCCTTCTTCTGTCGGGAATGTTTTTCGGCTTCCGCCGCAACCACTGAGGGGATATTTTCCCCGCGGTCCGGGTGAGCCCGGATGATATACTTGAGCCAAATGCCGGGCAGATTTCCCACACGGCGTTATGCCGGATTTATCGGATTCGGAGTATTGCTGACTCTGGTTTACGCGATCACCCGGGGATACGGAATCAGGAACCTTCCCCTGTTTACGGACGAAGCCATATATGTCCGCTGGGCACAACTCGGAGTATATGATGCCGC
>MFJD01000001.1:149757-173437 GCA_001779095.1 Candidatus Gottesmanbacteria bacterium RBG_16_52_11
GCCGCTTTTCATCTGGCTGACCAGCGCCTGCATGTCGGTACTGCCGAATCCCGTTGCCTGCGGCAGGATTGTGTCGGCCGGATCTGGACTTGTAACCGCAGCCGGTCTGTTTGCCGCCTCGGCTCTGGCTTTCCGGGATATCCGTTACGGCTGGTGGACGGTTATCCTTTTTATAATATATCCCCTGGCGCTGGTTTTGAACCGGATGGCGCTTTACGAAAGTCCGGCCGGTGCTTTATATATCTGGTGCCTGTTCCTGGCGATGGCATTGGCAAAAACCGCCCGCCGGGAAATAGCCTACGGTTACGGTTTAATTGCCGGTGCCGGCATATTGAACCGGGCGTCCGGATTTTTCGCAATTTATCTTCTGCTGCCGTCACTGGTTATTCTGGGACTTCGGAATAGCGTCGGACTGCGCCGGGTTTTTTCATGGGTCATCTGGACGGCAATCGTATCCGGCATTGCCGGACTTTGTTACCTGGTGCTCTTGCTGTCGCCGTCATTCCCCATGATTTCCGTTAAAAACCGGGAATTCGTTTACAGCATCGGTGAACTGTTCCGGGTGCCGGTCGCGGTAAGGATGGTTAATACAGTCAGACTGACTGACTGGATGGTGACATACCTGACTTGGCCGGCAATACTGGCAATTTTTTCCGCATTCAGAATCAGCGGATTTTTCCGGGGAAAAGCGGTCTTCCTTTTGTGGTCACTGGTTCCGCTGTCAGTTCTCGCGTTTGCCGGACGGACGCTTTATCCGCGCTATATTTATTTTTTAAGCCTTCCGCTCCTGCCGCTTATTGCTTACAGTGCGGGAACGGCTGCCGCCGGACTTCGCCGGAAATCTGCCTTGATTCTGCTTATGCTCCTGATGATTATGCCGGCGTTATATACGGACCTGAAGATTCTGATTGATATGCCGCACGCACCGATACCCCAGGAGGACCGATACCAGTACGTGAACGGCTGGCCGGCCGGAGGCGGTATCAGGGAGATTATGGCTTTTATCCGGCATGAATCGGAAACTGAAAAGATATGCGTGATCACCGAAGGAACTTACGGGAGTCTTCCGACAACTGCGGTTGAGCTTTACTATTTTCAGAATCCGAATGTAATCCACAAAGCCGTGCGGCAGATCACCCCGGATATCCCGGACGATATTATTTCCCTGGCAGCCGACATGCCTTTATACCTGATCGTTAACCGGAGCCAGGAAGATCCCGCATGGCCGGTTGAGCTGGTTGCCAGGTACCGCAAAGGCAGCGGAACGGATTTCATCCGTTTATACCGGGTGAGGCCGGAACGGTACAGGCATCTGACGCATAGTCAAATTCCGTTTGACTCCGGCGGCATTTCACTCTACATTTGAAGTATGGACGACAATGATAGGGTAATTATTCCTCCCTGGGACGGTGACACCGATAAGTCGGATGACGGTGTTTCCAAGATCCAGCTCAATCCTCAGACAGCAGTCATCCAGGGCAATACCAAAGCCAATGTCCGCCGGTTTGTCACGGCGGCCGGTTTCATGGCCGCCCTGATCATTGTCATTTTTGCCGGATTTGCGGGTAGGTCTTCCCGCCAGCCGCTCGACGTCCGTGCCAGGGTTGACCGGATGCGCAGTTTTACCGGGACAATTGCCGGCATCACCCGTGAGCAGAACCGTTTCACGGTACGGGTGACCCAATCGCAGGATCCGTTATTTACCGAATCGGGCACTAATGTCTGGAATGTTCTTCTGCCGCCCGGCGCCAGCCTGAATGATCCTGATGCGCCGCTTAAAGCCTGCTTTAAGGTCAGTGACGTATCCGGCAACCTCGCTGATGCCGGTGAGGTTCCCTGTGCGCAAATAATTCTGCCCGGGGCGCCGGTTTTAGTTGAGTACGTGTCTGTCCGTTATGAGGATGCAACAGTTGTAGCCAGGGTAATCTTCGGGTCCCGGCAATAATTTAAGACCGGTCATTTCTGGCAGTTTCTTCACTCAGACGGCGGCGCTTCAGGATCGCTTTCGCCTTGATGATATCGCGTCCGATTTCCTGTGTGAGTAGGCGCAGACTAGGGAAAAACCGCGTTGTCCGGATAAAGTCATAGGCGTAAACCGTAATTTTTTTTCCGTAAAGCATGGTTCTGGTGTTAAAAAAGTGGATCTCGAGCCGCGGGTCATCTTCACCGAATACCGCTCGGGGACCGTAATGGAGGACGCCTTCGTACCATGAATCACCGATTCTGGCGCGGGCGGCGTACACACCGTATCTGACCGGAACCGGCTCAGCGGCAGCGATATTGGCTGTCCGGTAACCGATTTTCCGGCCATCGCCCTTGCCGCGGACGATCCGGCCGGTTATTAATGAGATGTGGGACTGCCGGGCATACTGGAGATTGATCAGGATGACGCTTGCGAGGAGCATGGTGATTCCCAGAATATTTGCTCCGGAAAGTTGCTGCGGAGCCCCGTACGGATTCAGGCTGGTGATACCGATGACAATGGACAAAAGCGGAAATATAAGCTCGGCGATTGTAGCCACGCTTGCGTCCGTATGGCGCAGTCCCCGGAAATATATCAGAAGTGCCGTTGCGCCGGTCGTCAGGGCAATCAGGATAAACAGCAGATATCCCGTAAATGAAATCCCGGAAGGCGCAGTCCACTGGCCTAGGAGGACTGAAACGGCGTAAGCCATCGGGATTGCCAGGATAAACCGCAGCACCGTGAATTCGTGGTACCTGAGTTTATACAGGACCGTTTTTGACAGTATCGTTCCGCTGCCCCAGGCTGCGGCTGCCCCGATACTCAGAATAAATGTCAGTTCCCGTCCGGCAAACTGGGGGATAACCGGTGAAAAACCGAAGCTCATGATATAACTGCCGGCAAGTGCGACGGGTGCCAGAAGAACGTAAAGTCCATTCAGCCGCTCTTTCAGGATTATTACGGAAAGGAAAATGACGATGACAGGCTGGATTTTCTGCAAGACAAGCGGGGTAATGAAATCTCCTGACGGCGCACTGACCCGGAGCGCCTGGGTGTACAGGATCGTGCCGGCAACGCTGGAGACGAAAGTCGCCGCTCCAATCAGCAGCCAGTCCCGGAGATTCAACCGGTCAAAAACACCGGTAATCTTCGGCAGAAGCGGCAGCAGTACGAACAGACCGGCTACATGTTCCCAGAAAACGATACTGCCGGCCGGAATCGCCGACGTCAGATTGGCCCGGATTATGCCGTCGACAGCCCACAGGGATGCCGCGACCATAATGAAGAAGGGACTGGTATTCATTGACCGGTGCGGATTTCTGCTCAGGCAGGATCGTCAGCAATACCCGCCCGACATGGGCGGTGGTTAATTGTAACAAACCCTGAGGTTTCCTGCTACGGGATTCGTAAATTTATCTTCCGGTATATATTCCAAAATCCTGAACTTGCCAATCCCGTATCTTGTAGTAGACTGTTTTCAGTTATGGTAGCCGGTATTATTCTTCCGTCGGCATTACTTCTGGCCTGGACTTACTTAGCTGTCATTGTTACCCGTGCAATGTTACGCTTCCGCGTTGCGGGATCCGGCAGTCAGGCTATATGGGGGGCAACACACGTGCTGGTACTCTGTACCGTGATTGCCGCGGGTTACGGAATCGTTCCGCGGATATTGGTACCCGGTACTATTACGGCAGTATGGTTTTTCCGGATTATCCGGAAACGTCAGGTGTGACCGGGGACGACGCGGAAACGGTAAAGGCAGGTACCGCGCCTGTTCAGCTGTTTCTTCTGAGTGAGCGTCAGCCGGACGGAATCCGTCAGGCCGGTAATAAGCGGCAAACCCCGGGGAATAATGACCGGCTCAATGGTCAGGTATATCTCATCTATCAGATTTTTAGAAAGGAAGCTCCCGGCGGTAGTACTTCCTCCGGTAAGAAGCATTTTCCGGTAACCCCGTCCGGCATATTCAGCAACCAGTTTTTCGGGGCCAGCATCCGTGAACTCAAGCTGTCCCGCTACATAGTGGCTTCGGAAAGTATCGGGATGGCGGGTGAGGACGACCCGGAGTCTCGCGGGCGACAGGGACAGCGAAGAACGTACCGCATCGTAAGTTTTCCGGCCCATAACAATCAACCGGTGCCTGTCGCGGATCCGCGCGAAAAACCGCTTGTCTTCTTCGGATGTCCAGTTCAGGCGCCGGCCTTCGGCGTCGGCAATCATGCCGTTTAATGATGAAACCAGAATCAGGGTGCAATGCATATTCACATTCGCCTTGCCGTTAGTATACACTTGACGGGTATGCTCGTCGCGGTCGGTTCAACTAATCCAACCAAGGCTGCGCCGGTAAGGGATATCTTCAGACGGTATTATAAAAATATTTCCGTCCGCTCAGTTGCAGTCGAATCCGGGGTGGCGGATCAGCCGGTAAGCCTGGAGGAAATGTTCCGCGGTGCTCTTAACCGGGCCCGAAGCGCACTGTCAGCCGTTCCCCGGGCACACTTCGGTGTCGGAATAGAAGGCGGACTTCAGGAGAATTCATTCGGATGGATGGAACAGTCGCTGGTGGTTATCACTGACAGGCGCGGCAGAATCGGCGTCGGGGCCTCCGGTGGGTTGGTTCTGCCTGATGCCGTCATGCTTGAAATAAGGAAAGGAAAGACTCTGGAGCAGGCGATAGACATGCTGTTCGGTACCGATAAGATCGGCCGCGGCATCGGAATGTTCGGCGTTTTTACCCGGGGTGTTGTTACCCGGACCGGAGGGGTCAGCCATGGTGTGGCTTTTGCCCTGGCCAGATTTCTTAACGCCCCTCTTTATGACAGAACCCCGCCGGCGGCAGGACGCAGAAGTAAACCCGTTGTGCGACGGAAATAAATTGCGTACCGCGGGGTTACCCCGGTGTCATACAGTTAGGGGTAAATTGAGGAACAGGTCATCCCGCGCGTTGCATATAGTGCCCTGCCACCTGATAATAAAATAGCTGGCTTCATTGATTATGGTATTTTCTGCCGACGATGCCTTTACCAAACAGAAGCATTTTCATGTCCTGCATGAAAATAAATTGGGTCTTAATGCCGACGGGTCTTTCCCGGCCGGCGAAACCGGCCTGACGGAAGAGCAGGCAGCAGAGCTACTTAAGAAATACGGTAATAACGAGCTGCCGTCCCAGAAACGGAAATCGTGGCTGTATTTTCTGATAGACATCCTGCGCCAGCCGATGCTTCTTCTCTTAGTAGCCTGCGCCACGCTTTATCTGTACATCGGTGATATCGGGGACGCAGCTTTGCTTTTTGTATCCGTCATTGCCGTCATCGCCATGACCGTCTTTCAGCAACACCGGTCGGAAAAAGTTCTGGAGTCACTCCGGCAGCTGTCAAGTCCGAGGACCACCGTTATCCGTAACGGCAGGTTTGTGCAGGTCGCGGGACGTGAGGTAGTTCCGGGAGATACCGTACTCATCAGGGAAGGGGAAAGGGTGCCTGCGGACGGAGTGATGATCCGGGCGACCAATATCAGTGTCGATGAAGCCGTATTGACCGGGGAATCCCTGCCGGTCAGAAAGACCGCCGGAAGTGAGGATGCAGCCATGCAGCGACCCGGCGGGGATGACACTCCCTATGTGTATTCCGGGACAATGGTGGTTGCCGGCCACGGTCTGGCTAGAATCGTCTCAGTCGGCTACCGGACCGAAATGGGCAGGATCGGCAAGACCCTGGGCATGATGCAGGATACTGACACGCTGCTTCAGCGGGAAACAGCCAGACTTGTACGTATCGTGGCGATTTTTGGTCTGGCGGTATGCGCCGTCATCGTCTTAATATACGGCATTTCCCGGAATAACTGGACAGAGGGAATTTTGGCCGGACTCACGTTGTCCATGTCGATGATACCGGAGGAATTTACCGTCGTCCTGATTCTGTTTCTCACCTTCGGGGCATGGAGGATTTCGCAACACCGGGTGCTGGCGCGCAATATGTCTTCCATTGAAACGCTGGGCGCAGCGACGGTCCTTTGTGTAGACAAGACCGGGACGCTGACGGAAAACTCGCTGACTCTGGTGCGGGCTGCAGCCGGAATTGCGGATTCGCCGAGCGATCTGTCCGGCACCGGTGGTCTTTCCGAAGGCGAATATGCACTAATCCACACCGGACTCCTGGCTTCCCAGCGGCATCCGTTTGACCCGATCGAACGCGAACTGCTCAGGGTCGGAACATTACACCTCAGGCCGGATGATATCCCGTCCGACCGCTGGAAGCTCCTTCGGGAATATCCGTTAACGACAGACCTTTTGGTAATCGGCCGCGTCTGGGATCGTGGCGGCGGCAAACCGGTTCTGGCTGTCAAAGGTGCGCCGGAAGCAGTTATCGGACTCTGCGGTTTAAGCGGCCGGGATGCGCAGCGGGTTGAGGATTCGGTCCGGCTGATGGCGCGTGACGGCATCAGAGTACTGGCGGCGGCCTCATGTTCGCTGCCGGCAGATTCACCGCCCGCGTCGCTACCTGGACTGACGTATAAATTTGCAGGACTGATCGGATTTGCCGACCCGGTACGTCAATCGGTAAAGGAATCACTTGCCGACGCATACCGGGCCGGTATCCGGACGATTATGATTACCGGCGACTATCCGGCAACGGCCGGATTTGTGGCCCGTCAGATCGACCTGAATCAACCTGAGCTGATTGTTACCGGTGCCGAACTGTCCGGCATGGATGACAGGCAGCGCCGGGAAACGCTTAAGAGCGTGAACGTATATGCCCGGATATCACCCAACGAAAAACTGCTGATCGTCGAAACGCTGAAGTCTCTCGGCGAGGTAGTGGCCATGACGGGTGACGGCGTGAACGATGCACCGGCACTTAAAAGCGCCCATATCGGAATTGCCGTGGGCAAACGGGGAACCGATGTTGCCCGCGAATCCTCCGACCTGGTACTTCTGGATGACGATTTTTCCTCAATCGTAAAAGCGGTTAAACTCGGACGGAGGATTTACGATAATCTGAAAAAAGCCATGGCTTACATCGTTGCCGTCCACATCCCTATCGGAGGTATGGCTCTGGCTCCGGTCCTGATGGGTTTGCCGCTGGTACTGATGCCGGCGCATATTGCGTTTCTGGAATTGCTGATTGACCCGGCATGTTCGATGGTCTTTGAGTCGGAACCGTCTGAGAAGGATATCATGCGCCGCAGTCCCCGTCCCGTCGATGAGCCGCTTTTTTCCCGGAGAAATCTGGCCCTGAGCATTCTTCAGGGAATCAGCGTACTTGCCGTAGTGCTTGTAGTCTACCTGTATATGCTCTCTTCCGGTCAGACCGAAGCGGTTTCCCGGACGGTTGCCTTTCTGACGCTGGTGTTTGCCAATATCATCCTGATTGCGGTTAACCTTTCGTGGAAGCAGTCGGCACTTCACGTATTAACCTTCCGCAACCGGACGCTCTGGGCGATCGGAGCCGGTGCCATAGCGCTTCTGACGGTTATTCTCGTGGTGCCGTCAGCCCGGGAATTGTTCAGGTTTGCCGCCGTCAGCGCAACTCACATACTGACTGCAGTACTGGCCGGTGGAGTCAGCCTGTTGTGGTTTGAAATGCTGAAACTGACCAACCGCCGATTCCGGTAATCAGGGACTTTAGTCCGGCAGGTCTTCAAGCGCCTGCAGCTGTTTTCCGGCGACGAAGTTATCGGGATCCAGTTGCAGTGACCGCCGGTATGCTTGCCGGGCATTTGCGGAATCCTCCAGTTTCTCATAGATCAAACCGAGATTGGAAAAAACGCTGGAATTTTCCGGATCGATTTCCGATAACGTCAGAACCTGCTCCAGCGCTTTACCGTAATCTCCTGTTTCGAAATACATCGAAGCCAGGGTTTTGTGTGGTTGGGGCAGATCCGGGTCCGCCTCTATTGACTTCCGGAAATATTCGGTTGCTTTCCCGGGCTGGCTGCGTTTCTGATACACCAGGCCGAGGTTGTAATAGGCACCGGCATGGCCGGGCTTAAGCCTAACGGCAGTCAGAAATTCTTTTTCCGCGTCATCCAGGTTTCCCTTATCCAGGTAAACATTACCCAGATTATTATGCACCCTGGCGTCGTTGGCAGCGGTTTCGGCAGTTGCAGTCCAGAGGGTAGAGAAATTGTTCCAGTCGTTATTCCTGACTACCGTGCGGTAGCCGAGAACAAGTACGGCAACTGCAGCAATTAAGGGAATTATCCGTTGCAGGCCACCTCCGGCAGCTAACCGCAGGATTATCCAGACTAAAACCGTGATTACGGCAGCGCTTCCCAGGTAGACATATCGCTCAGCGACTACCCAGGCAATCGGAAACGGTGACAGAAACGGCAGCAGGCTGATGGGGTAGAGCATCAGAAAAAAGAAAAGGAAACGGTTTTTCATATAACTTACCGCTGTTACGATCGTGAGTCCGGTTACCACCGCGACCCGGAACAAATAAACGGTTAGCGGAAATTCCAGCCGGGAATGGAAGAAAGAAAGATATTTGGGGTAAATGATCAGTTCCAGGTAGCTTGACAGCGCCGTCGGAATCTGGACCAAGGGATTGTAATAACCGGCAACCGAGTATTCCGTTTCCAGCGATGTCAGCCGCTGCTGGGCATAGCGGAAGACGAACAGGACAAGGCATACCCATACCGACGACAGGATTACGAACGGCAGGAGCCGGCGCCAGTTTTTCCGGATGTCGCCGAAGGATATTTCGTAGAAAATGAATGCCAGAAAAAGCAGAATTGATTTTTCGCTGGTAAGAAGCATCAGCAGGTACAGGATGACTGAGAAGATGTAATAAATACGTCTGGAGTGTGAAACCGCATAAAGCGCCAGCGCCGACAGGAAAAAGAATCCGTACATCGCATACCCGCCGCCGCCGATCCAAGTTACCGATTCGGTGATTACCGGATGGACCGCGAACAGGGCAGCGGCCAGAAGCGGCAGCATGCCGCCGGTCACTACCGAGAGAAACAGGTAAAGTGCCAGTACCGATCCGGTATGGAAGAGGATATTCACTCCGTGGAAAGCGACCTGGTTCAAGCCGGCAGTATGGTACGTCAGCCAGTTTATCAGAGCTTTCAGGGCTGTCAGCGGCGTATCCAGAACGAACCGGAAGTCTTTAAGTCTTTCGGTATTGCGGACTAGGTAGGTGATGTCGTCGGAAACGAAATCGTTGTCCAGGGAATTGGCATAGACAACCAGCACAATGATGATGAGCAGTCCTGACTGAACACCATGACTGACCAGCCAACTACTCAGCCGGAACGGCTTTCCGGCTCCGGCCGGTACTCCCACCGTCTGAACATTGCCGGCCGACCGGACTTGCAGTACCTGCCTCACTTGGGCCGGGGTCAGACCGGTTTCCCCGGCGATGGCATCCACATTGCGGCGCCTGGCCAGACGGCGGACCCGCTTCTCAAGTTTCCGGTTCGGGATGATGATTTTCATAATTGTTACGGCCCCTGCCGTTGCGCTGCCCTCATGCCTGCCGGCAACCGTTGCTTCGGGACTCAGGTGCCCAAAAATTACGGTGTCTGACTGTTTTCCTGCCGTACTTTGTCTATATAGGATCTGATTTGGGTGTTATCCGGGTCCAACCTGATAGCCTGATCAAACGCAGCATCCGCTTTATCCCTGTCTTCCAGTTTGAGATAGATCAGACCCAGATTTGCATAAAGGTCAGGGTTGGCAGGAACGGTGGTCAGCGCACTGGAAATCTGATTTAAGGCTTCCTGATAATCCCCGCGTCCAAACTGTATTGATGCCAGGAGTTGTTTGGATTGCCAGATATTGGGATTAAGCCGTACAGCTTCTGAGAGGTCCCGTTCAGCTTCCTCTGTTTTGCCTGCTTTCAGATAGCTTAGGCCCCGGTTATGGTAGGCATCAGCGTAGAAGGGATTCAGTTCGATTGCACGGCTGAATTCGGCAATGGCCTGGTTTATATCGCCCCGGCGCATGTACACGTCGCCCAGGTTGTTGTGTGTTTTGGGATCCGATGGAGCCGTTTTTGCGGTGGCGATCCAGAGCGCATCGGGTGTGCGGAAATCGTTATTCCGGATGACTGTCCGGGTAGCCAGTGCCAATATCCAGGCGGCAGTTGCCAGATATGCGCCGTAACGGAAACGTTTGGCGTAAAGGGGAGCCAATATTATGGCACCGGCGGTCATGATGGCCGCGACAGTCAGGTAGGCGTATCTCTCAGCCACCACCCAGGCAATCCTAAGGGGTGTCAGGGACGGTGAAAGGCTGACCGGCATGAGTGCCAGCCAGAAGAAGACCCGGCGGTATCTGATTGCGCAGTAACCTGCCGCGCCGATAGCCGCCATAGTGATGATAGCCCTTAACGCGATGTCCCAGGGACCGTGCAGCAGGTCAGTGTGGTAGAACGACAGCCGGTCCGGCCAGAACAGCAGTTGCAAATACCAGCTGACGGCAGTAGGTATCTGCAGCAGCGGATTATAATACTGCCCGCCCTGCATATAATAATTGGATTGCAGGGACGATATCCGTGACTGTCCGTACCGGAAAACTCCGAAAATCAGAAACAGCCAGAATACGGAAAGCACGGTGTACGGCACTAAACGTTTCCAATTTCTTTTCAGATTGCCGAAGGCAAATTCGTATAGCGGGAAAATCAGAAACAGGGGGACTGATTTCTCGCTGGTGATAAGCATGACCAGGTAACTTATCACCGATACCTTCCGCCAGGATCCGGACGAGGTGCCCAGAATATAACTCAGAAGCGAAAAAAGGAAGATAAACCCGAACTGGGCATAACCCCCGCCACCGATCCACGTAACTGATTCGACAATCAACGGATGTACCGCAAAAAGTGCTGCGGCAACCAGGGCAGCCGACGTATATCCGGTCACGGTCAGGATGAGATAGAGACACCAGACGCTGAACATATGAAACAGGATATTCACCGTCCGGAAAGCAGCAGGATTTAATCCGAACAGATGGTACACACCGAAATTCAGTATCGCCTTACCGGCGGTCAGTGGCGTATTCAGAACGAACTGGAATGATTCCAGACTTCCGTTTTTGGCATTGTCTACCAGATAGAAGATGTCATCGGATACAAATCCGGCCGGCAGTCCGTTAGCAAATACCGCACCTGTGAGGACGGCCAGAAACAGTAGTACCGGCCAGCGGGATCTGATGAGCGCCCCGATGCTTAATTGATTACCGGTATTACCTCCGGTGGCGGCATCCCCGAAGGGCCGGCGACTGGTGATATAATCAGACACTTCCTGCGTCCTGAGGCCCAGTCTGACAGCAATTGCCTCAGGCGCCATTAATCCTGACTGCCGTCGGATGAATTTACGCTGTTTCTTTGACAGACTCATGATGGAACCGGTGTTATTGTATTATATGTGATGCCGGTAGATTCGGAAGTATTCGGAAGCCATGAATAGCGGTATATCATCCGGGAAAACCGGAACGGTCCGTTCACATCCGGGGGGAGCCCTGGTTAGCATCGCGGCAGCAGCCGGTATCGTAGCCGGAGCATATCTCCTGCGGGGAAGTCTGCGGCAGTATGAACAGCTCGGTTATCTTGGTATATTCCTCATCAGCCTGATCGGTAATGCTACCATCGTCATTCCGTTGCCGGCTCCGCTGATCGCATTCGTCGGAGGAAGCCTGTACCAGGCTTTGCCGGCAGGTCTGACTGCAGCCGCGGGTGCTGCACTCGGGGAGACGACGGGATACCTCGCCGGCCGCGGCGGCCGGGTAATGGCAGGCAGTAGCGACCGTTTCCGGCGTCTGGAAAAGCTGATGGCGCAGCGCGGATTCATAGTACTGTTTATACTGTCGGCAATTCCCAATCCCCTGTTTGACCTGGCGGGCATTGCTGCCGGGTCCGTCGGTATGCCGTTCCGGAAATTTCTCTGGGCTACATTCTTGGGAAAGTCGGTCAAATTCGTCACACTTGCGTATTTGGGAAGCTTGGTATACGTTCCAACGAACTGACCTGATTCCGGTTGTTATAATGATTTTACTGCCATGAAATTTCTATATAACAGCATCTTTCTCAGGCATGACACCGGAACTCATCCGGAAAACGCCGGCCGGCTGCTTTCTCTGGGAAACATCCCGGAAATGCCGGTTGAAAACGGTGAAAAATACCTGCGGCTGGTCCACACGGAAGAGTATATCGAAAAAGTCAGGCAGGCCTGCCGCTCCGGCAGGCCGCTCGACAGTGATACCGTGACGTCAGCCGGTACTTTTGACGCGGCAATTCATGCTGTCGGAGCGGCAGTCAGCGCCGGTCAGTCGGGTGATTTTGCACTTGTCCGTCCGCCGGGACATCACGCCCATGCCGACCGCGGGTCCGGTTTCTGTATCTTCAATAACATGGCAATAGCCGCCAAAATTCTGTCCGATGCCGGCAAAAAAGTGCTCATACTCGATATCGATTCTCACCTGGGTGACGGTACGGAACAGTTTTTTTATGCTTCAGACCGCGTACTCTATATTTCGCTGCATCAGGAGCCTTCATTTCCGGGAGGCGGATCCATTGAGGAAATAGGTACCGGTCCGGGTACGGGGTATACGGTAAATATTCCCTTATCGCCGGGCGCCGGGGACGATATCTACGCCGGTGCAGTCAGGCTGGCCCTTGGCATTGCCGACAGTTTCCGTCCGGACGCGGTCGGGGTGTCGGCCGGATTTGACGGCCATGAGGGAGATCCGCTTCTCAACCTCCGGTTGAGCTGTAATTCGTATTACGATGCCGGATGCAGCCTGCGTAACCGGTTTCCATTATTATTTGCCACCCTGGAAGGCGGATATCATCCGGAGTATTTCCCCAAAAGCCTGAATAGCTTCATGGCCGGTATCAACGGTCAGTCCCTGCCGTACCCGGAAGACAAAACGGATTCAACCTACCTTCTGCTTGAAGAGCATCAGGTCCGTATGGACCAGTTGAAACAGATCCTCTCGCCATACTGGAGGATTTGACGCTACAATGAATACAGGAAGCTCTTCCGGCCGGATATATATTTATTCAGTTCCGGTCGGATACAACCCCGGGCATCCGGAAACGGTTTACGGCAAACCTGACTTATGAACCAACGGCACCTGAAAACGCTATTTAATCCGAAAACGGTAGCAGTGATCGGTGCCTCAAATCAGGAAGGCAGTGTCGGCTATTCGCTTCTCAAAAACCTTCTCGGCAGCGGATTTGCCGGAACGATTTATCCGGTGAATAACAAGCACGATACGGTGCAGGGAGTCAGAGCCTACCCGACAATTGCGGATGTACCGGACAAAGTGGATTTGGGAATTGTCGCCGTACCGGCGTCCGCGGTTCCCGGTGTAGTGGAGGAGTGCGGTAAAGCCGGCAACCATGCACTGGTAATCGTCAGCGCCGGATTTGCCGAAGCCGGCGTCAAAGGCGAACAGCTGGCCAAGGATATCCTCGATAAAGCCAGGGAATATGACGTGACATTTCTCGGTCCCAACTGCCTGGGTTTTATCCGTCCCAAAGCCCGGCTTAACGCCAGCTTCTCCCGGAAGATGGCTAATACCGGAGGAATCGCTTTCATATCCCAGAGCGGAGCACTTTGCAGCGCGGTGCTGGATTGGTCGGTTAAGGAAAACGTCGGTTTTTCATATTTCGTATCCATCGGCGAAACCCTCGATATCGGATATCACGACCTGATTGATTACTTCGGATCGGATCCGGAAACAACCAGCATCCTCATTTATATGGAATCCCTGACGGAGGCCAGAAGATTTTTAAGTGCGGCTAGGGGATTTGCAA
The DNA here is from genome assembly GCA_001779095.1 of Candidatus Gottesmanbacteria bacterium RBG_16_52_11. Lineage (GTDB taxonomy): Bacteria > Patescibacteriota > Microgenomatia > UBA10105 > UBA927 > RBG-16-52-11. Next base: position 163,486 of record MFJD01000001.1, read on the forward strand.
GGACAAAGCCGATCATCGTCCTTAAAGTCGGCAAGAGCTCCGAAGGTGCCAAAGCGGCGCTGTCGCATACCGGATCGCTGACCGGCAATAACCAGGTTTATGACGCAGCCTTTAAAAGGGTAGGGATTCTCCGGGTCGGAACCATCAGCGAATTGTTCGACTGTGCGAAAACGCTGTCCATGCAGGCCAGACCGAAGGGCAACCGGCTGGCTATCGTTACCAATGCCGGCGGACCCGGCGTTATCGCTACCGATGCCCTGGTGGATATGAAGGGGGAGCTGGCCAGCCTGTCTCCGGAGACCGTATCGTACCTGGATGAGCATCTGCCTCCCCATTGGAGTCACGGTAATCCGGTTGACGTTTTGGGAGATGCCGATGCCATCCGCTACCGCAAAGCTGTAGAAGCCTGTCTCAACGAGCCGGGTACCGACGGCACTCTGGTGATACTGACTCCGCAGGCAGTAACCGATGCCGTAGCCGTTTCAAAGGAACTGGTCCAGCTGAATACCCAGAAACACAAGACCATACTGGCGGCCTGGATGGGTGAAGATGACGTGGCAGAGGGACGCCGGATCCTGGAAGAAGGCAGCATCCCGGCTTACGAAAAACCCGAAGACGCAGTCCGGGCTTTCATGCATATGTACGAGTATGAACGTAATCTGGAGTTGCTTTATGAAACACCCGGTACCGTGCCCCATGCATTTACTCCGGCTACACAGGACAACCGGATACTGATAACCGATGCCGTAAATAACGGGCGGCATGTGCTGACAGAACCGCAAGCCAAAAAGCTGCTGGCCAATTATGAGATCCCGGTTCCCAAAGGTGAACTGGTCAACTCAGCCGAAGCTGCCGGCAATGCGGCCAAGCGGATCGGTTTTCCGGTGGTAGCCAAAATCGTTTCGCCGGATATCATACATAAGTTTGACGTCGGAGGCGTCGTGGTCGGCATAACGACTGCCGGTGATGCGGCCGGTGCCTACACCGCGATCATCAATACCGTCCGCAGTAAAGTGCCGCATGCGACAATCGACGGTGTTTATGTCGAACAGATGATCAGCAAGCAGTATGAGCTTCTGATCGGATGCAAAAAAGACCCCATTTTCGGCCCCGCCATTGTCTTCGGGATGGGCGGAATTGCCGTCGAAGTATTCAAGGACACCAATGTCGGACTGCCGCCCCTGAATATGGCACTGGCCCAGAGGCTGATTGAAGGTACTACGATTTACCGTCTGCTCAAAGGATACCGCGGCGTCGCCGGTGTAAACGTCGAAGCGATCCAGTACCTCTTATATAAGTTTGCATACCTGGTGATGGATTTTCCCGAAATCCGGGAACTTGATATCAATCCCTTTGTCATCGACCACCAAGGGGAAATCGTTCTCGACGCCAAGGTTATTCTGGATGATACCGTGATCAACAAGTCAGTCAAGCCGTATTCGCACATGGTGATTTCGCCGTACCCCCGGGAGTATGAGTCGACGGTGCAGATCGCCAGCGGCAAAACGGTGCTTTTAAGGCCCATCCGTCCGGAAGACGAGCCATTGGAGCGGGAAATGTTTACTACATTTTCCCGGGAAACGCAGCGCTACCGGTTCTTCGCTCCGGTAAAGGAAATTACCCATGAAATGCTGATCCGTTATACCCAGATTGATTATGACCGGGAGATTGCCATTATCGCGGAACTTTCTGAGGACGGACGGAAAAAGATGGTCGGCGTGGCCCGACTGGTTGCCGATCCTTACAACGAAAATGCCGAGTATGCCGTTGTTTTGGGTGATCCCTGGCAGAAGCAGGGTCTGGGGTCAATGATGACGGATTATATGATCGATATCGCCAAGCGGCGGGGTATCAAGAAAATCATTGCGTTCACCCTGCTGGATAATGAGGTAATGGTAAAGATATTCACGAAACGTAATTTCACCCTCAAAAATGAGGAGGATATGTACCGTGCGGAACTGAATCTTCAGGATACCGCCTGAGGCTATCAAAGGAGATCCCCGGACAAATTGATCGGGACCGGATAAACATTGAGCCGGATGGTACAATAGGCAGATAGCACGAGGGGAAAGCGCCTTTTTACGGGTGCGTTGCTGAACAGAATATATGTGCGGCAGATTCGCTCTGTCATCTGACACCCGGGAAATCAGGCAGCGATTCGGACTCCGGGATGCCCCTGACGTTAAATCCCGGTTTAATGTCGCACCGGGATCCGTAATGCCCGTAGTGACAACGGATGATCCCCGGACAGCAGTACTGGCCAGATGGGGCCTGATACCATCGTGGGCCCGGGATCCTAAAATCGGTTACCGGATGATAAATGCCAGGGCGGAAACACTCGGGGAAAAACCTGCATTCCGCGGCCCCTTCAGAAACAAGCGGTGCCTGATACCTGCCTCCGGATTCTATGAGTGGAAACAGCTGGACGGCGAAAAAGTGCCTTTCTATATCCATCATGCCGGGGAACCTGTTTTTGCTTTCGCCGGACTGTATGACGTATGGAAAGACGCCGAAGACCGGCCGCTTATGACGTTTACCATAATTACTACCCGGCCGAATGATCTGATGAAGCCGATACATGACCGGATGCCGGTGATACTGGCCAGAAACTATGAACGTAAGTGGCTGGATTCCGGTGTCTCTGACCCGGAAATGCTCCGCCCTATGCTGGTGCCGTATGCCGGGGGTGGCCTTGAAGCTTACCCGGTATCCAAAGCGGTCAATAATCCGGAAAACGATTCACCCGGTTTGACAGCTGCACGGCCGTAGCAAGCGCCGTCCGGATTGACATTTACCGCATTCGGATAGATAATCCTCTAAGTATGCCCAACGAATGCTACGAATGCTTCAGGGTATTATCTGTGCGCAGCAGGTTTGACCTGTTTAACGCAATCAAAGATAGCAAAGGCCGCGTGAATATCTCAATGCTGGCCGAGAATATCGCCCTGACCCAGCCGACGGTTACTTTCCATATCGATCAGCTGTCGAAAGCCGGGCTGGTCAAAAAGGTGAAATCCGGGCGGGATGTCTACTGCGAAATAAACAAGCGCTGCAGTCACTGCATAGTCTTCCGCAAATTCACCACGAAACACGCGGTATCCGCATAAACAGTAACCGCCTGATCCGAACTTCCGGGTCAAACTGACTCTCTGCGTTGAATATCAGCTGAATATTGCTTCGGCTCCGGCCTTGGCGCATTGTTCATCCTGGGAAACGTCCATTGATCCGCCGACGCCCACGCCGCCGATAAGCTTCCCGTCATGGGTGACCGGGATACCGCCGGCAATAGTCGTGAATTCGCCCCCGTGAAGGGAATTCAGGTCATAGTACGGTTTGCCCGGTATGGTAAACGGTTCCATTGCTCCGGTAGGCATACCCAGCGTTCCGGATGTATATGCCTTGGTGGTTGCGAATCTGGGACTGACCTTAAGCGCCCCGTCCATACGCGACAAGGCCAGCAGCATTCCGTATTCGTCAACCACGGCCACCGTGACGGCAATTCCCAGCTCATTGGCTTTTGCCTGCGCCGCTTCAATGGCCTTCATAGCCTGTTTTTGGTTAATCATCAGTTCACCTCCTGTTTTCATAGTAAGTAAAATTGGTCGGAAATACTATATCCTATAGTATTGATTTATCCGTTATTTTGTCGTATAATTGCCCGATGTCACGGTTACCACCGGCACGGGTAATATTCCGATATAAGAACACCGACAACGATGAGCCTCCCAGGCTGGCCGAATTTCAGGGGGATGGAGTTCGCCGGGCAGCCGATATCGTTGCCGGCGGCGGACTGGCGTTTATCCAGTTCGGCCGGGTGTTCGGGATTTTCTTCGACGGACGGCGTCCGGAAATTGCCGCAACTGTCAGACGACTCAAAGAGCATGACGATCCGGACCGGAAATTCGCCGTTTTTATGTTCTGGGACCAGGCCGATTCGTTCATTGATCCGGTTAAATTACATTCCGTGCTGGCTCCGGTACACCGCAGGCATATCCGCGGGAAGCTCCTGTCCGGAAAAACGTCCGGCCACCTGTCGCATAAAACCGGTGCCCGTTGTCATCACCGCATCCCGATATATCCGCATCTGACAGGTCGGCTGGCCGGACACCTGATCAGCCGGGACGGGGAAACACCACTGCTCCAGTTTATCGATCCCACCGGCCACCCGCCGATGGAAGAATTCGTCAGAATGCTCGGTGACCGGGACATACTTCCGGCAGTGACCACTCTTAATATCCACGGTCAGAAAGAATCCGGCTCCACCGAAGAAGCCATCAACGTGCTGATTGACCAGGACGTCGTACCGGACTGGGTAATATTTACCGAAGCTCAGGGTCTTGAAGTCGGCGCAGGATCCTTCGCAATCCTCGACTGGTACCGCGGGTCCTGGAGCCGGCCGGGAAATATCGATATCGCAGAATTGGAAAAGCTTCTGAGTCCGGATGGTCCGCTGAACCGGGATTGGCTACCGGAAGGTTAACTTTACTAAACAGCCGATACCGGAGGCGGCAGGGCAGCGAAGTTGACTGCGGCGCGTTTCATCTCCGCATGGTACTCCCGGGCATTCGGAATGCGGCCCAAAACGGCGCTCATTGCCGTGACGATCGCACCGGCCAGGTATACACTTGCGCGCGGGTGGCCCATCCGGCCGGGAAAATTCCGGTTGGTGGCCGAGACCGCGATATCCCCGTCTGTCACTGCCTCCGGACCGTCACCGATGCAGATGCTGCAGGCGGATTCTTCCTGAACCCGGGCACCGCAAGCAGAAAGAATTTCAACGTATCCGAGCCCTTTGGCGGCCTCATATACCCGGCGGGAACTGGGGATGACCAGAAACAGGACGCCGGCTGCGACTTTCCGGCCTTTGAGTATGCATGCCGCTTCATAAATTTCCCTGACCCCGTTGGTGCACGAGGCGATGAAGCTGCGGTTTATCCGGGGATAGGCCGGCAATCCGCTTAACGGCCGGGAGTCCTTCGGATTACCCGGCAGGGATATCCAGGGAACAGTAGCCGACAGGTCGAAACCATAAACCTGGGCATAGCGGGCGTCCGGGTCAGGCATGCCGTACAAGGTGCGGCTTTCCTCTCCGGAAATTCCGTAACGGTCTCCGAGGTATGCCGCGCCGGCAGGGAAATTTTCGGTCACCGCCGCGTCCCCCAGAAATGTCTCCGGTACCATATTGCAGAGAGCTGCAACTGCCTCAAACGATAGACTCATCAGCCCCGAACCACCGAATTCGATTACCGAGGCACCCGGCTTGGCAGTAATATCCTTGGCCATGGACAGCTGCGCGTCCCGGATGGTTACCCCCTCCGGCAGCGTACCGGTTAACTGAATCCGGGTGACCGAAGACACGGACAGCGGTATCTGCCCGCAGGCCAGGGCGGCGGCAAATAGCGTCGAGCCGACCGGTACCGCAGTCAGCGGGAGCGCTCCGAGCGTCGGCGTATGCGAATCAGTGGCGATTACCATCCTGACCTCAGCAGGGTTTAAGTTTTCGAGCATTACCCGGTGGCAGATTCCGGCTCCGCCGCCTTCACCGAGCCGGCCGAAAAAGTAATTTTCCGCCGGCAGGCCGAGTTCCTTGGCAAATGCCCGCTGGTTGGCCGTAAGACCGGCGATTTCCGGCTTGCCGGAATACGCAAAATGATCCTCGAAGAGGAAGATCCGTTTCCGGTCAAGGGTGATTAAATCCCGTCGGTGGCGGATTAGCGCCGCTTTTGCCGGACCGGATAATCCTACGTAGGAGTAAGCTGCATGGACGGGGACTGTTAAAGTGTCGCCGGGCACGGGAATCCGGCCGGTGAGGGATAACAGCCGTTTCTCCCAGATGTTAAGCGCAGGGTTTTTGCCACCACCCGTTTTCCTCCGCCGCTGCCGGGCCGGGTGCTCGAGGTATGGAAATAATCCGCCGGCGGAAACGACGTCTTTTAAATGGTTGCTTTTGCCTTTTAAAAAAGCTTCCAGGGGAACCGGTTGACCGGTATCGATCAGTTGGGGCAGTGACATATCGACCGAGGTTAATAGTCCGAGGTATGCGGCATTCTTTTCGAAAATCGGACCGAACGACGGCGCGATTATCGCGGTAATGCCGGCCGCCAGCAGAGACGTTACCGCCTGCTCTCGGCTGGAACCCATACCGAAAGAAGGTCCGGCAACCAGGACAGAAGCTCCGGCGGACGCAATCCGACCTTCGGTAACTCCGTAGTCCGGCGGCAGGCCGCAGAGTGCCCGGGCAGCTAAAAGGCCGGTGTTGTCTGTCAGCAGGTGGGGTACGGTAATGATATGGTCTGTTGATATATAGCTAAGTAGCGCCGATACCGGGATCCGTTTGCCGGTTATTTCCGGTGAGCTGCCGGAAAGAGCATTGATCCTGCCGTCCAACTGAGCTTTGAATTCATCAGGATTTTCGAAAATATAGAGGACACCCCCGTAAGAGACGTCAGCATCAGCTGATTGTTTCTGCCAGGGTCCTCCGAAGGAGATGTACCGTCGGTTTTTCACAATTTATTCCGGTGATCATGCCGGCCCGGAGCTGGTTAACCGGGTCAGGATGCTGGTTAACTGTAAACCGGCCGGTTCGGCAACGACCGGAACCGGAAACGGATCCGGATTATTGTACCAAAAGTCAGCTTTCGTGATTAATGAGTTTCAGAAGCTCCATATCCGTCAGTTCCCGTCCCAGTTGTTTGGCGGTTGTCAGTACCAGGTCAATCGTTTTGTCATCCGGCTTCCATTTCGTATATGACATATACCGAAGCGCCAGTCTGACAGTGCTTTTTCCGCTCCAGGGTCCGACATGGATTTCCTGTTTCCGGCCCACCCGCCTGGCGTCCACCGCGCTGTAGATAGTTTGGGACATTTTTTTCAGCCGGATGGCCAGTTGTTTCATTTTGCGGCGTTTGGCCTCGTCATATAGTTCCTCGGCTTTCAGTATGGCTGCACTGTGGATTCCGAGCGATGTAGCGAAAGCTCTTTTTCCCATTGCCCCGTGCTGCGGTTCCGGCATCTTCGTGAGATCAGAATAGGCAGAAAGTACGTCATGCAGCCGCCGCATCCGCCAGGGTACGGGCTTGCGGTGTTCGTGCAGGATTTCACCCGCCGTCAGAAGTACCGATTCCAGCCTGGTATTGCCGGCCCGTTCACCGATACCGCGGGCAACGCAATGGATTCTGCGGACGCCGCTTCCGAGTGCTGTCATGGCATTGGCTTGGCCGTTTCCCAGATCGTTATGCCCGTGCCACTCAAGTGCCACGTTCGGTGCGTTGACTGCCGTGAGGACGTCCCGGCTGAACCGGATTATGCGGTTCGTTCCGACAGGCCGGGCAATACCCACCGTGTCGGCGATGCAGAAATGCCGGGCGCCGTTTTTAACCACCGTGGAAATGATATCCCTTAAAAAATCCGGCGGCGTCTGGGTGGTGTGTTCCGTTGCGCCGATGACGTCCAGCTTATATGTTTTTGAAGCTGTTTTTACAGCCGCCGCCAGGTTTTCGAGTATGTAATCCCGGTCCCATTCCTCCACCAACAGGCGGGATGGTGCAGTACCCATGAATATCAGCGCCCGGGTCCGGCGGTTAAGTGTCTTACACGAATTCGCCCAGCGGATCGATTTCGGATCAGCGAGCACAAGAATCACGGGCGTGATACGCGGGTGGTTTTTTGCCAGGTAGGAAAGCAGTATTTTAATGGTGGAGTCAAGTTTACTGTTGCTCCCCGGATAAATACCTACGGTGATAATAGAAATTCCGAGTTGGGCCAGAAGGTCGATATAGGAAGCCATCCGTTCCGCGGCGGGGTACTCGGCTATTCCGTGCAGGCCGTCCCGCAGGTCCTCGGCGACGATCTGGAGCGACTGGACCTGGGACAGGGAAGGTTCTGGCGGTATTACTTCCGGTATGGGTGAATCCGGATCCGGATCGCTGTTCCAGTTAAAGTCCGTCAGCAGCTGGCCGTTAACCAGTTTTATCAGAGTGGATACGGGCATGTTTATAATCCTATAGTATATATTATACTACATTCAGGCTATAACCTCAAAGTTTATCACACAAGTGGGCGGGATTCACTGGTATACTAATATAATGTTATGAACGTTCTTGCCCGGATAGCCCGAAATCTGTCCCGTTCGAATCCGTCGGCCGCCGGGAATGAGCCGGGATCAGCCGAAGCTGTCTGGCGTCTCGAAAAGGTCATACTGGACACCCTTGATTTCAACGTTGTCGTCCAGAAAGTCGTAGACAGCGTTTTGACTGAACTCGGGTACCTCCAGCTGGGATACCGGATAGTCGTCCTGGCTTTAATCGACGAGGATTCCCAGACGCTCAGGCGGGTGTCCATCTCCCAGACGGCGGAAGCCCGCAAGGCGCTTGAGGTCACCCCCGTACCTTTCAAGGATATTGTGATCCCGTTTACCGAAACCGACAACCAGTGTATCAAGGTAATGAAGGAAAACCGTCCTTATATTACCCACGACTGGTTTGATATTCTGAGACCGTGTTATTCGAAGGAAGATGCCCGGCAGGTGCAGACGATCGTGGGTATCAAAACCAGCATGGTTTACCCGGTTACCTATCACGGCAAAACCCAGGGGGTAATGATTTTCAGTTTGGTCAAGTCCGAATCGGAAATCATGGAACGGGAGAAAGAAATAATCCGGAATTTTACGGACATCGTGGGCCTGGCGGTCCAGCATTCCAAACTCTATACGACACTGGACAATACGACGAAGAAACTAAAGGAATTAAATGACAAACTGCAGTCTGCCAATACTCAACTCCAGGAACTTGACAAACTGAAGGATGAATTCGTTTCGCTGGCTTCCCACGAACTGCGGACCCCGATGACGGCGATCCGCGGTTCGCTGTCGACAATTCTAGAAGGGTATGCCGGGGATATTTCACCGCAGTCTAAGGAGTTTCTCACTGCCGCTTACAATGAGAATGACCGGCTGATCCGCCTGGTCAATAATCTCCTGAACATTTCCCGGATTGAAGCGGGACGGATGAATTTTGCCTTCCAGACATTAAACCTTGAGGAAATAATTTCCGAAGTTATCACCAATCTGCAGAATGTGGCCAAAGAGAAAGGGCTTAACCTGACATACATCCGGGAGGGTCCGATACCACAGGTGGAAGCCGACCCAGATAAGGTCAGGGAGGTTATGATCAATATTATCGGTAATGCACTTAAATTCACCCATAAGGGTGGTGTTACTGTCCGGACCAAATTCGACGGCAGGAGCGTCACGACTTCAATTACCGATACGGGATCCGGAATTGCCAAAGAGGATCAGGATCTCCTGTTCAAGAAATTTTCGCAGGTACAGAAGACCAACTACGCCCGGCCGCAGGGCGGCACCGGGCTCGGACTGTATATATGCAAAATCATGGTCGAAGGCATGCGGGGTAAGATCTGGATCGAATCGACGCTCGGAGTCGGCAGTACTTTTTACTTTTCCCTACCAATTTCGGATTAAGTCTGTATAATAGGTTGTATGGCAAAGATACTGTTTGTTGAGGATGATCCGCTGATCATCAAAATATATTCCACGCGGCTGAAAGCCGACGGCTATGAGGTTTTTTCGGCCGAAAACGGTGAAGAAGGCCTGAAAGTGGCACAGGAGTTACATCCGGACCTGGTGGTGCTGGACGTCATGATGCCGAGACTCGACGGATTTGCGGTCCTCGAAAGACTTCGCAAAACCGACGAATTTGCCAAAAAGCCGATCATCATGTATTCGAATCTGAATAATGAAGAGGAAATGGCCCGCGCCCAGCAGATGGGCGTAACGGAATTTATCGTCAAGGCCAACCTTTCACCGACACAGTTTATTGAAAAAATTAAACAGTATATCGGCAGCTCCTGAGACACCCCGTAAGTTAAATTCACCGCAAGCCGGACCCGGAAACTGACGGCGGCACTTGTGCCCTTTTAATTCCGGTTTCGGAAT
>MFJD01000001.1:173458-186422 GCA_001779095.1 Candidatus Gottesmanbacteria bacterium RBG_16_52_11
TGATATGATGCAGCCTGCCCAGTTCCGGGAAATTGTCCTTAAGTCAGGTTTTGTCACGCCGCATGATTTTGATGCTGCGGTCAAATCCTCCGAAGAGCTGGGCAAAGACCTGTCCGATATTCTTATTTACCGCGGCCTGGTGAGCGAAGATGCGCTCGGACAGATCATCAGCGATTTTTACCAGGTACCGTTCATCAAATTAAGCCATAAAGTCATCCCCCAGGATATACTCTCCCTGATTCCCGAGGAAGCCGCTGTGACATTCCGGATTATCCCTTTCGGACGGGAAAACAATGTGCTGCAGCTGGCAATGACCGATCCGTCTGACCTCGAAGCCCGGGAATTCGTGAAGCGCAAAACCGGACTGAAAATAAAGACGTTTTTTGCTACAGCCCCGGAATTGGGCAAAGCCATCGGCCAGTACAAACGGAATATCAAGGAGCTTTTCACCAAGGTGATTGAGGAGAATGTCGAAAAAAGTGCTCTCGATACGAAGGATGAGGTGAAGCTGGCTTCGGATGTTCCGGTAATAACGATTCTGGATACGATTCTTGAGTACGCTTCGGCGGAAGGAGCGAGTGATATCCATCTGGAGGCGCTCGAGTCAACGTTTCTGGTCAGGTTCCGGATTGACGGGGTTCTCAGGGATGTTCTGACTCTGCCGAAAAACATACACCCGGCCATTGTGGCCAGAATTAAAATTCTGTCACGCCTCAAAATAGATGAACACCGGATACCTCAGGACGGCAGGTTCAAATTCAAAATATCGGACATGTTCATCGCCCTGCGGGTTTCAATTCTGCCGGCTTTTTACGGAGAAAACGTAGTTCTCCGGCTGCTCTCCGAATCAGCCAGGCCGCTGGCACTTGAGGAACTGGGGCTGACCGGCCGTAACCTGGAGCTGGTGAAGAATAATATCATGAAGCCGCATGGCATGATTCTGGTCACCGGACCCACCGGTTCCGGTAAAACCACGACGCTTTACAGCATACTGACAATACTTATTTCCACTGAAGTGAAAATCTGCACCGTTGAGGATCCGGTCGAATACGGGATATCCCGGGTCAATCAGACGCAGATCAATCCGGCCGCAGGTCTGACATTCGCTGCGGGACTGCGGTCACTACTCAGGCATGATCCGGATATAATCATGGTCGGTGAAATAAGGGACCAGGAAACCGCCGAAATGGCGATCCACTCCTCGCTGACCGGTCATCTGGTGCTGTCGTCGCTGCATACCAATGACGCCTCGGGAGCTATTCCGCGGCTTTTAGATATGGGCGCGGAAGGGTTTCTGGTGGCCTCGACACTGAACCTGGTCATCGCCCAGCGGTTAGTGCGTAAAATTTGCACATCCTGCATCGAGCCGTATACGGTCAGCGATGATATGCTGTCATACCTGCGGCAGCTGATGCCGGGTGATGATATCTCCAGCAAGTTCTACCGGGGCAAGGGCTGTTCGGAATGCAATCATAAAGGATATAAAGGCCGGATCGGAATCTTCGAGATTCTTGAAGTCAACGAAGCGGTCCGTCAGCTGATCATCCGGAGAGTATCATCTGACGAAATAACCAAATATGCGGTTGGAAACGGTATGATCCGGCTGGTGACTGACGGCATCAACAAAGCCAGCGGGGGACAAACCAGCATTGAGGAAGTGCTGCGGGTGATGCGTGAGTAATTATGGCCACTTTTTCCTATAAGGCTATCGGACCCGATAAAAAGGTATTCACGGGTGAAATATCCGCTGGAGATCGGGAGGAGGCTGCTAAATTCATCACTAAAAACGGTGCGTCCCTTATTCTAGTCCGGGAGGTCCGTCACCGGGGTCTGATAAAGGGCGCGGTTCCGGCAATCGAAAAAATCACCTTCTGCAGGTATCTTTCGGTTATGCTTTCGACCGGACTGTCGCTGTCCGAAGGAATTGAAGTGCTGCGTACCGAAACCAAGAATCCGCTGATGGCAAAAGTACTGGGTGATATGAGTTACAATCTCGAGCAGGGAGTTGAACTTTCCCGGATATTCGAACGGTACCCGGATGTTTTCGAGCCCTATTTCCTGACTCTGACCCACGCCGGCGAGGTCAGCGGTAAACTGGCGGACGTGTTTACGTATCTCGAAACCGAACTGCGCGCCGAATATAATCTTTCGACAAAAGTCAAAGGTGCCCTGATTTATCCGGCCATCGTATTCGCCGCTATGATCGGAATCGGGGTGCTGATGTTCTTCTTTGTCCTGCCGCAGATCGGCCGGGTTTTCCTCAGCTTGAAAATGCCGCTGCCTGCTTTCACCCGCTATCTGTTTACGTTTTCCATCACTCTCCAGCGGCAGTTTGTTCCGATCATTCTGCTTTCGGTGCTGGCCGCAGTCGGGGGTTTCTTTGCCCTCAGAAGCAAGCGGGTGCGGACGGTTTTCGTGCATGCTGCCCGGCCGGTCCCCCTGATCAGAAATTTGGTGAAAAAGATTGATATGGCAAGGTTCTGCAGAATTTTTTCTACTCTGATAAAAAGTGCCGTTCCCATCACCGAAGCCCTGGAGCTGTCCCTTAACCTTCTGACCTGGCCGCAATACCGGCAGCTTGCCCTGTCCTTCCCGGATGAAATGAAAAAAGGCAAAACCCTGTCGGGTCTGTTTAAGGAATCCAAGTCATTCCCGCCGCTTTTAGTCCAGATGATGGCCGCCGGAGAACGCACGGGAACTATCGACACTACGCTTGCCGACCTGGCCGGTTTTTACGAGCAGGAGGTTGAAGAAGAGGTTAAAAGTCTGACTCAGATTATCGAACCGGTACTGATGCTTTTTGTCGGAATTGCCGTCGGCGGCATGATTCTTTCGATCATTGCGCCTATCTACAGCGTGGTGGGTAATTTCCAGCAGGCTGCCGGGACACCCGGAAGGTGATTAATTAACTGAAGTCTGCAACCCTCCTGAATGCGGTCATTCCTCCTCCCAGGAAATGATTTCAATTCCCCCTTGGAGCGGGAAATACGGCGGCGGACTGTAATAGAGGTACGGATCGTAAGTAAATTCGCGCTGCGAAAATCCGGAAACCGGATCTGATCCGAAACCGGCGCTGCCGCCACCGTAATTCCAGTATGAACGCTGGTTACTGATCAGCGCACCGTAGAATATCAGTTTCTGGCGTACTGCCCCCGGCGCGTTTTTACAGTCCTTATGCTTGTAATCATGGCGCAGGACCTTGTTCTCATGAGCCAGGAGCGCGGCATCGATTTCCAGTATCTCAGGCACATCCAGCGGTATATAGATATTGTTCTGGGCAATCAGACCAAGATTATGGCTACCGTCCTTGGCTACATAAACTATATTGTTGTTAATCCAGATATTCATATCGTTTAAGTCCAAGGGGAACCGGGCCGCAACAACCGTCACTTTGCCGTTGACTGTTCCCTCGACCCAGAGATGGTCTTCCGCAAAAATGATCGGTTTCGTGCTGATGGTATATGTGCCGACCGGTGTTTCTTCGTCGATAACCTGATAAAGCGTTTCACAGCCGTTTTCGACGCTCCACCCGCGTTCACTGTCAGCAGCCGTAACCGTCATTACCGTGTAGGTGCCGTTGGCATCAAAGACGATATGGTATCCGAAACTGCCTGAGGCAGGCAAATATAAGCCGCCGTTCTCGGCGGAATTCTTCATGACGGAATAATCCAGATTGATGCCTTCGAAATCGACTGACGTAACCGGAAATTCCCATAACTCTTGGGGGCCGCCTTCGCCCCAGATGCCGGGTTTTGATTCCGGCGGATCGCATCCGGTCTCCTGACCGCAGGTATATGTCTCCCGGGCGCTCTGGACAGAAGAATCATGGGTACCGTCCATGCGGATTCCGCCGTTGGAGAATATTTTCCCCGATATGGTAGTCTTCTGGCCGAACCACATATTGGCATTATTCAGGAATGCGAACTTGGCAATTGACGGCGTTCCGAGTTTGACCCTGACCGTTCTTTTAATGTCAGACCGGTCATTTGTCCATCCGGCTGACTCGATAGTAATGATGCCGGAACCGGAGGCCGGAGGAGTGATTTCCAGACTGAAGGTGCCGTCGGCATGTCCTGACGGTTCCGTTACCTCGTGCAGATACGGACCCGGCTGGCCTGTCCCGTCGGTATAATCCGTCGGATTGTGGGCCAGATGCCAGCGGTAATAATCAATGCCGCTCTCGGCGATGCTTAATGCTTTTTCATAACTTTCCGTCCGCAGCGACTGGGTGTACTGGGAAGCTGCAATAATGACCAGTCCGGCAATCAGCGAGGTAGTGATGACCCCGAAAAGCAGTATGAAAATTGAAATTCCGCCGAAATCAGAATGTGCGGCGGAATTCCGGTATCGGATCATAGGTTATCTTTCAGGCTTCTGATTGAAGTCCCGGAAGTCAGCTCGTAGGGCGCTGCCCCGGTATTCGGATTAATATTTATGCGCAAGTATACTGTAACATACTTGGTATCGGCGATCCGGCTGCCGGCCGGCAACGGATTGTTTACGGTATCACCAGGCCAGTCCCCGTTATAATAACCGAATACCGGACCCAGTGATGTATCGATGCCGGTCACCACAGTGGTCACTGTTTCACCCCCCGCAGGATAAGTAACCGGCGGCAGGGTCGGTTCCGTGATTGCGCGCATCAGTGTCGTACCGGTGACATAGTATCTTACCCGGTCACTGCGGCCGTCACCGGTCAGGTCTGCGTAAAACGTAAAAGCATTGTCGTCGGCGGCAACGATAGCCCAGGCACCGTCTTCACCGTTTCTCGCCTCGCGGACTTCCTTGATAATCCGGGTCAGCGCCGACTGGGCCAGGCTGACCGACTGGTTTTCCTCAAACGAAAATGAGTAATGCCGGAAATAATAGACCGAAAAAACCGCCACTCCGCCGGCGATAAAGGAAAAAAGTGCCAGAGCCATCATTAGCTCAATCAGGGTAAAACCGCTGCGTTTCATAATGCGTAATTAAGTATCACCCGTTCCCGCTGGTTGGTAGACAGGTAATAAGATCCGGTCGCTTCTTGATGCCCCGGGAGAGTTATCACCAGGTCATACGTCTCCGGAGTCAGGCTGTTGAAAAAGGCATGGCCGAAATCTGCCGATCCGGTAGACGGCGTGATCCGGATCTCTGAATAACCCAGCAGGGAATTTGCCAGTGTAACAGAGGCGGATGCCAGCGGCTGACCCTGGGGGTTCTGGACGTTAACCAGTAGTGATGTGTTTGCTTTGGGCGCCACGACGACGGGCAGCGTGGTCCATGAGCTCGGGGTAACAGCGATCGGCAACGGCGGCGATGAGCCTGCCAGCATGTGGGCGGAATTGGTGAAAAGCAGGTCGTAAATATCCCATTCCAGATTGTATACCGTAAACGAACCGCCGCCGGAATTGGCTGAAGTCGAAAACTTGTAGACCGGTTCATCCAGGGTGTCATAACCGATTATTCTGTTGCCCCGCAGGATAAACTGGACATTGGTCGCCGTTCCGTAACTTTGTGTATAGGTATTCACTGTCAGCCGGGCAACCGCATCAATACCCAGCGATACCTGGCTGATATCACCTTCGATCACGGTGGCATCCGGATTTACCGGATTGGCAACCTCAGTTGTGGAGTAAGTCCGGTCGGTCGAATATCCGCTTTTAGTGGCACTGATCCGGTAACAGGCAACACAAGCGGGTGAACCCGGCAGCATTACCTCACCGTTGGCGTCAGTCAGGGTGCTGATATGAACTTCCGGCAGCGACACAGTGTTGTCAACCGTTACCGCAGCCGAAGATACCGGTTGACCCTGGGCGTTATAGACCCGGATTTTCAATGTCCCGCCTCCCTCGTAGGTTTCCTGGCTTTTCTGGCTGATCTGGGATACCAGGATCAGGGGTATAGTTGAGGGATAGAGACCGCCCCAGCTTACCTCCAGCCGGATTTTCTTATAATCCGAATTGATGCTGTCTGCCGGAGCCGAGCCGTCGGAAGGATCGTCCACGTAGGTAATATCGGTGTTTACGGAGAAATCGAGTCCGTTTACCGGGATCGTTTCCTGGGGGCTGACTGACCCCTGGGGAATGCCTGCAATCAGGCCGATATCGGTGTAAGGCAGGTTGCGGATGGTTTCCATTTTCGAAAGCGCGACTGATAGCGCTGTGGACCTGACCCTGGACGATCCTACATTTTTCAGAACCTGCTGGATAATCAGCGCTACGGCGGCAAAAAATATTATCAGTACTGCGAGGCCGACAAGCGTTTCAATGAGCGTAAAACCCTGTGTCCGGGCAATCCGGCGGGTCCGGTCTTTTCCCGGTGCCGGATCGGGCGGACGGGATTCTTTATCCGTACCGCCGGAGGGGGCAGCAGTTAATTCCGGATTGGTGACGTACGGACTCATGTGTTGTCAGCGCACTGTTTGTCAGCAGCTGCATTACCATCTTACCGGTTAAGGCAGATACTATTCAAGGCAAAGCAGGTTTGGGTCGGGATATCCAATTGAGATACAATATCTGTGCGTGCCCTGTCACGTCTGTTAGAATGAGCTGACCGAACTAAGATTATTGCCGTATGTCACTGCCCGATCTGATCCTGCCGCAGAAACGATATTTCGGCCTGTCAATTGAACGGACCTCACTCCACGGGGTGGAGGTTGTCAGCGGCCGGCCGGTCCGCATGTCCGAGATACAGATACCCGATGACTCATTCTCCGACGGGGTGCTCACCAAAACCGATGTTTTCGTTAACTGCCTGCGTCAGCTTGTAGCTGCCGGAAAGTTTACTACTCCGTATGTCGCCGTATGCTTCCCCGAAGTATTTGCGTATACCCGTGGTTATACCCTGCCGGATATTCCGGTCGAGGAAATGCAGGAGGCAGTGGCTTGGCACGCCCGTGAACTGTTCCCCTTTCCGCCGGGGGACATCTATTTCGACTGGAAGATACTGAAGCGGGGCCAGAAGGACACGCAGGCAAATGTCGTTGCCGTCCAGAAAAAAATACTTGATCCGCTGGTGGGATCACTTATTAAAGCCGGCCTCAAGCCGCTCAGGTTCGAACCGGATGCCTCTGCTCTGGGGCGGCTACTGAAGCTGAGTACCCAGGCGATTGCACTTCTTATTGAAATCAATCCCCAGGGAGCCTATGTCACATTGGTGGAAGGTGAAAAAGCGCATTTCACTACCGTAATCAACTATGACCCTCAGGATTCGCCGGAAAGCTATCTGGCATCAATCGATCAGACTCTGTCGGAAATTGCCTCCTATTACCGGAAAAAGGGCATGCTGGCGGAAAATTCAGCCCAGATTATCATCACCGGACAGATGGCTTCTGATGACTGGACTGCCCATATTTCACAGCTACTGGGTTACCCGGCACAGCTGCTTAAAACCGGACTGTCGCATGTCGGTTATAACAAAGCTTTTGCTGCCGCAGTGCTTCCCATAGCACCACCGGTTGATCCGCAATCGATTAATCTGCTGCCGTCGGAAACGCAGTCTTTTTACGATACCGAACGGACGACACTGTTCTACCGGGTCATGCTCACCCGGATGAGTGCCGTTGCCGGGATTTTATGTGCCTTTGCCGCCGGTACATATGTTGCGGTGACGATGGAAAAGCAGGGGGTGGATGCCCAGGTACACCGGGTCAGGTCAGAAAACCAATTGCTGTCAGGAAACGCCCGTTCGCTGCTTCTTTTAAACGCCCAGGCAAAGAATATCGTTTCCCTGTCGGTGCTGCGGACCACGCCTCAGCGGCATCTGGAGGCGTTGAAAAGTATCATTACCGACAATATCAGCATCACCAGCTGGGAATACGATGACAGCAAACTGCTGTTTATCCTGCACGGAATTGCGGTTAACCGGGATGCTCTGCTGGATTTTAAGAAACGGCTTGATGCTTCGGAAAATTTTGCACTGGTGACACTGCCTTTGGGAACTCTCGAGACGCCGACCCAGGTACCGTTTGAAATTACGTTCGTGACCAAAAACTGATATGAAATCCGCAGGATCCGGCTCATTTGTCCGACACGTCAATAAAACGCTGGTACTGGCCGGTATTTTAGTGGCGCTGATACTGGTAAATATTATTTTTATCGTGCTGATACGGAATCAGATTGCGACCGTCCTTCTCCTACGCGCCGAACAGAACCAGTTGGCCAATGACCGGCGCATCATCAGTACATCCGAGGATATTTCTGCCAGGTACCGGGATCAGATTGCCGCCATCTCCGCCGTATTTCCCAACGAAGTTAACTTTCCCAGGTTTATTGAATACCTTGAATCAACGCTGCGACTCCATACTGATTCATACAAAATCAAGTTCAATTCGTTCAGTCCGGTAGCTGAACAGGATAAGCTCATACTGCTTCTGACGCTGTCCCTGAATTCGGATTATAACCGGCTGGCGCAGATCCTCACCGAACTGGAAAAAGCTCCGTATATGACTCACGTCACGGGAATCCATGCTAAGTCCGGTGGTGGTTTTACCGGAGCGGGGGAATATACTGTAGCCATGAAGGTTTATGTACAAAATCCGTTTTCTCAAAGATAAGGAACTGTTGGCGGCACTGGCGATGCTTAGCGCTGTCGGCGTCATGCTGATTGTGAACGCCGTGCTCATCATACCGGGATTTATCAGCGTCGTCCGGAGCCGTACCCCTCCGGCAATGGCTGAACCGATAGATACGGAGACAGTGAACGAAGCCATCAGATTACTGGGTCGGTAACCGGATAAGAATTTCGTTGACAAGGTATGGTAATCCTGATACGCTGACTTTGCGGTGCACATTGTCTGTCCCAATGGTACTGAAAGGGGGTGAGGAGAATGCTGAAAGTCTTAGATCGAAAGTATATGCAGAGAGGTTTTACGCTGATCGAGCTTCTGGTAGTCATCGGTATTATCGGAATTCTTGCCGCTGTCGTACTCGTTGCAGTCAATCCGGCTCGGCAGTTTGCCTCAGCCCGTGACACACAGAGAAGATCGGATTTATACGGGATAACGAATGCAATTTACCAATACGCTACCGAAAACAACGGAAATTTACCGACGATAATTACCACAACTCCGACACATATCGGTACAAATGCGGGTCTGGTCGACCTGACGTCGGTACTGGTTCCGACGTACATTGCGGCAATTCCGTTTGATCCTTCTAACGGAAATGCCCAGGATACGAACTATACGGTATACCGTGACGTAAACGGCAGGGTCGCTGCGACAGCCGCGAGCGAGCTGAATCCGGGTACCTCGATATCAGTAGTCAGGTAACTTTAGCTAATCGTGTAAAATTGAACAGCCTTCCTACGGAGGGCTGTTCAATTTTTATTTCGCGTTGCAAACCCCGTGGCCATCAATTACGCTTATGTTGTGGAACCCGGGAAAACAGGATCCGGATTGAAATTTAATCCGCTGGCAGCAGCCGGAGTGCTGTTGGCCGTAATTGTCCTTATCGCCGCAGTCGTACTGATCGGCATCGGCAGATCTTACGGTGGGAGGTTTCTTCTCCTGCCCGGCAGCGGCAATCCGCCGCAGCTTGAGCCTCTGGTTCGTGACGAAATCACCAAGATCACCGTCAGGGATGAAGTGAATGACCGCTGTATTGAATTTACCCGTGACGGCGCGGCCAGGATTTATGAAGGGTGTGAAGAGTCTGTAACGGGGGCAGCCAGGCTGACTAATACCCGGACGGTTTCACGGCTCTTCAAACTCGTCAGCGAGTCCGATGCCCGTGTATTCGCGCCTGCCGGCGCCGATGGATGCAGCAGCGGATATTCGCTGATTATCCATACGGCCACAGGCCGGCAGGAGGTCTGCCTGGCAATAAATGCCGGTTTTGCCCCCGGCACTGCGCAGCAGCAGGCCTACGAACAGATAATCGATGATATCACCGGTACCGTAGACGATTTACTGGATGAGATTATTCCTACCCCGACTGCACCTCCGCCTACGGCCATCCCGACGCTGCCGGTAAGTCCGGCTGCCACGCCATCAACAGGACCGACTACCGTTTTCGGCCCCACACCCAGTCCGACTCCGACTGTAAATCCGGTGTCCGGTTTTACCTGCGAGTTTACCGGTACCGGTACCCGGAAGCCGTATATCATTAACGATATCATGTGTTCATCCAAACCCACGCCGTACCCTTAGTCCCGGAAATCAGGCAAACAGGAAAAACAGGATAGCGGCGGCTATCCGGTACCAGCCGAAAACAGCCAGTGACCGTCCGGAAACATACGTTACGAATGATTTTACCGCCAGAGCGGCGGTTATGAAGGCCACCAGAGATCCGGCAAACATTAACCCTAACTCCTCGGGTGAAAAAGCACCGGCGGATCTGACCAGGTCATAAACAGTTGCTGCCAGTATCGTCGGGACCGCCAGGAGAAAGGAAAATTCCACAGCCTGCCGTCTCGGCAGACCGCTGACCAGTCCGCCCAGAATTGCTGCACCGGCCCTGGATACTCCGGGTATCACTGAAAGTGACTGGAAACTGCCGATCAGCAGTAACCGCGGAACCGACAGGGAATTGATTTCGGCCGCGGGCAGCAACCTGATCCGGTCGGAAAAAAGCAGTATAAATCCGCCGATCAGCAGAGCTGCGACCGTGATATCGGGGTGCGTAAAAAATTCGGATTTTATTATCCCGTAGAGGGCAAATCCGGTGACGGCAGTGGGCAGGAATGCGACGGCCAACTTGGGCCAGATAATCCTGACCGCCGAGAGTTGCCGCAGGTATAATACCGCTACAGCCAGGATTGCGCCGAGCTGTATCACAATCTCAAAACTCGTAACAAACGGCGTCTGCCGCACCCCGAGCAGATTAGACGCCAAAATCAGGTGTCCGGTTGATGAAACCGGTAAAAATTCAGTCAGTCCCTCTACCGCTGCGAGTATGAAGGCGGGGAAAAGTTCCATAGCGGGTGGAAAACTTTATTTGGATGAAAGCGTTCCGGAAAATGATTTTGCCCATTCCCTGATGCTCCCGGTATGCTTTTCCTGGCTGAAAAAGTAACCGTCAATTTTCAGTGACGGTACTTTCAGTATTCCTCCGACGGAGGTGACGTAAGCTTCCAGAACTTCAGCTGAACCGCAGAAATGGGTATAGGATGAATCACCCAGCGCCAGAACTGCGAACGGCATACCTTCCAGTGACGCACCTTTGGTTTTTTCCATGAATCCGACATAATCTTCATGGGGCTGGCCTTCCTTGCCCTCAAAATCCCAGGTAGGCGTACAAAGGACGACCGCGTCGGATTTAACCAGTTCATCCGTCTGAGTTTCGGCCGGGCCTTTTACCGTAACAGAATGTCCTTCAGCCTTAAGTGCCTCAGCCAATGTTGCGCTTGCGATTTGAGTTCCGCCGGAATAAGTGGCAAAAATGACCAGTATGTTCATATCCGATGATTATACCAGAGACCTGATACCGTTAGAATTTCGGATACTGTCTTCTTCAAATCCTTATCCGGTACAATTTCGTATGAATTCGGCCGGATTTAAGCGTAGTGCGGACCGTCAGCGTAGCTCCCGTAATATTCGCATGCGGTGTACATACGTTGTGTGAACAGGTACCGAAATACAGTGTCCGGGCATCCTGGGTGCCGCCGCCGGCAACACTGCCGATAGCACCCTGGGAAATACCGCCTGCCGAATAAGCTAGTTCATAAGCGACTGATTGCACCTGTCCCAGGTTTAAGAGAGTCAGAATTACCGATCTTGCCGGGCGGTTGAGATTGGCCTTGGAATATGAAACGCCGGCAGAGCGGGCCGGAACACTGCTCTTGACCCGCTTTTTGGCAGCCATTGCCCCGGCCGGCAATACCAGGATGATTACCAGGGCAGTGATGACTGGGACAAAGATATTTCTCATTCAATTTAATTATAGCAAAGCCCGGATTGTTGGTGGTACACTTTCCCATATGAGAAGACCAGTCATCCTCCTTGTGTTTTTCTGCTTTGCAGCTGTCTCGGCGGTAGCGGTGTATATCCGTCTGCGGCAAAATCCCCGTCGCAGTGTTACCGTACCGGTTTCCCTGCCCACGCCGCCCGCGCCACCGGCAATACTTAAAACCTGGGATGATCTGAACGCATCATTCTCATTTAAATACCCTGAGGGACTTACAGTTAATCCGCATGATGAGGATTCGGAAAATTATGCCCATTTAGAAATAACCGATCAGGATTATCCGGGAGGTATCATCATCTGGGCAAAAGATGCGACCGCCTCAACCGTGCAAGCCTGGTTTACCAATGATAAAACGATTTCCGGAGCCAGCATTCTGGATACGACATTGGGAGGTGAACCGGCGAAAAAAGCCGTCTTTCCGGCACTACCGAAAAAGATACTTACCGGAGCGGTGTACGACGGCATGCATGTCTATGCTGAACTTCTGCCGGGATTATCCGAAGCATACTGGAATGAAGTATACAATACGATCCTGGCTGACTTCAGATTCACAGAGGGGCATACCGGTTCCGGAATCCGGCAGAATCAGGCAGCCGGCTCCGCGGCATCTTACGACGAGGAAGAAGTGCTGGAATAAAGAGTCCCGGAACCGAAACTGAATTACCGGGGCATTACGGGTTTGCCGGCCGCCGGTGGCATTTAACTTAAAGATTTGATATACTTCCTGTGCCAGTGGGACGAACGTGAAATCCCTCCGCGAAAGAATCAATACGGTACAATCCCCGTATTATTGCGAAGGTTCCGTTTCAGAGTACCCCTGCAGAATGAAAGGAGACAGCTATATGGCTGCTAATTTATTTGTCGGTAATCTTCCCTACGCCGTTGATGATCAGGGCTTAGCGGATATGTTTGCGACAGCCGGAACCGTAGTTTCGGCTAAAGTCATCCGGGATAAGTACTCAGGAAAATCCCGCGGGTTCGGATTTGTACAGATGTCATCCGATGAGGAAACCCAGAAAGCAATCGAAGCATATAATGGTAAGGATATGGACGGACGGGCACTGGTAGTAAATGAAGCC
>MFJD01000001.1:186431-202437 GCA_001779095.1 Candidatus Gottesmanbacteria bacterium RBG_16_52_11
AAACCTCAGGGATAAGTCAGCCTCCGGTGCCGGTATTTGCGGCAGGGGATTGCCTCTGATACTATACGCGCATATGTTTCAGAGTCCGTCATACGGTGCTCTCGGACTTGCTGATGTCCGTGAACGGATACTCGCATTCATTTCCCGCGAACCGGAAGGCGCCTACCGGCTGGTTGTCGGTACGGATTCCCAGCCGCATAACGGACAGGGTGTGGATTTCGTAACCGCGATCGTTGTCCATCGCATCGGAACCGGTGGAATTTACTTCTGGAAACGCATCATCAATAAGAAACCGTACGTCCTGCGGCAGCGGATGTATGAGGAAGCGACTCTGTCACTGGAAATGGCTGAAACCGTAGTAGCCATGCTTCATAAGGACGGTATTACCAAATACGATGTGGAAATTCATGTCGATATCGGCAAATTCGGCAGTACCCGCGACATGATCACAGAAATCGTCGGTATGATCAGGGGCAGCGGCTGGGCGGTCCGGATCAAGCCGGAAAGTTACGCTGCCAGCAAGGTAGCGGACCGGTATACATAATATATATAATTTTACGCAGAATAATAATCAGTTTCCCCATACGATGAATGGGGGCATAAATGCCGTCCGCAGACACCTTGGAAGGGAGAGGCATCCTGATTAAATCGGGAGTCGGAAGGGGGAAACCCCCTCCGAGTTTGATTTTATGTCTGCCGGGAGGAGGTGAATGATATGACAAATCTGATTGCCGGATTGTTAGTAATCGTTTTAGGTGTTCTGGCCGGTTGGTATTTTATAGGTAACCGGCCGCCGGTTAATCCCACTAATCCGCAAACGGATGTGTCCGTTACACCGGCGTCTGAGGCTTCGGGATCCGGGGATTCGGTGCCGACTCCGACAATGGACAGCGGTTTACCGTCAGTGGCGACCCCGCAGGGGACGACAAAAGGCGGAACGGGGGGTACTCCTTCAACCGTTACAACATCCCGGACAGTGACTTACCGTGATACCGGTTTTACACCGCAATCGGTCACCGTGCGCCTTGGCACTGCCGTGACATTTACCAGTTCCGCAACCGGGTCCATGTGGGTGGCATCAGCCCCCCATCCGACTCATGACGCACTGCCCGGATTCGACCAGAAAGCCGGTACCGGTAGTGGCGGTGATTATACTTACACGTTTACCAAAGTAGGTACCTGGAAGTATCATAATCATCTCAAACCGGAACACACCGGCGTGGTTATAGTCACTCAGTAGGGGCTTTATCTGGGGGCGGGAGTCGGAGACTCCGGAGTTCTCGGAAGGGTTTTGCACCTGGAGGGGTCCGTTTCGGTACCTTTAACAAAATATTCTTCCCGTCCGTTATAGCAGGGTATGGAAGTGATCCCGTCCGGGCGCGGCTGGGTTTCGTCAGGCCGGTCTTTCAGAAGTTCGGTCATGATATCATGCCAGATCGGTGAGGCGCCGGTGACTCCGGACGTGAGTACCGGATTCATCGGCCGGTTGTCGTTGTTGCCGACCCAGACGGTAACGACGTACGTTGGAGTATACCCGACACACCAGTTATCCCGTTTTTCATTTGAGGTTCCGGTTTTTACCGGTACGGTTTTACCGGGTATGATCAGGCTTGAGTTGGAACCGAAGGATTCCGTACGGGCGGAATTGTCACTCAAAATGCTGCTGATAATCCAGGCTACTTCCGGTGTGGTTGCGGCAACGGTATCCGGATTATTACGTTTCAGCAATATCCGTCCGGTATAATCCATTACCTCAATTACCGGATGCGGATCACTCCGTTTCCCGCCATTAGCAAGGCTGCCGTAAACAGCTGCCATATCGAGCATAGTGACGTCTCCGCCCCCCAGTGTCAGGGAGAGCCCGAATCTGCCGGTATCGTCCCAGGACTTTATGCCCATCAGTCTGCCTTTTTCTATCATCGCCTGGATCCCTACTTTATCGAGCACTTTAACCGCCGGAATGTTGTAGGAATTTGCCAGTGCATACCTAAGCGGCGTCGGACCGTGATACCTGCCGTCATAATTTACCGGAGTATATAATTGTCCGGAATCCGTCCGGTAGGTGACCGCCGTGTCGTCGATAATGCTGGCGGCCGTAAAACCGCGTTCCAGCGCAGCGGTGTAGGTGACAACTTTAATGGATGATCCGGGCTGCCGGAGTGACGTTGTGACGTTGACGTTGCCGTCGCGGCCTGTATCGAAATAATCACGGCTTCCTACCATTGCCAGGATTTCTCCGGTTTTGGGGTTGGTGACCAGTGCCGCACCGTTACCGACATCCAGTTTCTGAAGTTCATCCACGCGGGACCTGACAATCCGTTCAGCCATTTCCTGCAGTCCCAGGTCAAGGGATGTCTTTACCCGCAGGCCTCCCCGGGCAACTGCCCGTACGCCGAATTCCCGTTCCAGAAGATTCCTGATATACATGACGAAATGTGGAGCCTTAATTCCGGTCAGCGGCTGGACAAACGTCAGTTTCTGGGACCGGGCTTCAGCCGCCTGATTTTCGGTAATATATCCGTCCTCCGTCATCCGGCGCAGTACCTCCCGCTGCCGGGCCAGTGCTTTTTCCGGTGACGGACCGAACGGCGAGAATTCGCTTGGTGCAGCCGGCAATCCCGCCAGAAGCGCCGATTCTGCCAGTGACAGCTGCGTAACCGGTTTTCCGAAATACATCTGGCTGGCCGCTTCAATCCCCCATGAAGTTCCGCCGTAGGGGACCTGATTTAAATACATTTCCAATATCTGGCGTTTCGAGTATATCCGTTCCGCCCAGAACGCCAGTATCAGTTCCTTGACCTTGCGTTCCAGTGTTATTTCAGGGGTCAGCAATGCCGATTTTACCAGCTGCTGGGTAATGGTTGACCCTCCCTGAATGGTGTGGTTGACGGTTATTTCCCTGACAGCCCTGCCGATGCCCCTCATGGAAAATCCCTGGTGGTTATAGAAATCTTTATCTTCGATGGCAATAGTTGCCTGCTGCAGGTATTGGGGAATTTCCTTCAGGATTCTGGGTGTCCGGTTCTCGTCGGCATAAATTTCATAGAGCAGCTCACCGTTTCTGTCGAATATTTTTGTGGTAACCGGGATATTTCTTGATGTGAGGAGTTGAGGTTGGGGAAGCGATATTACGAAACTGTGGACCGCCAGCGGGAGGAATATGAAAATCAGGCTGAATGTCATCCCGGCAAAAAATGAACGGATGCTCCAGGCCACTGTCAGGGGGGCCGGATACAGTACGATTTGCCTGGCTTTCCGTCCGCGTTTAGTGAATACCACGGATCCGTTCAGGTTCCGGAGCCGGTTGCGTTTCCGTATTAGTCCGGAAAAAAATGCTGTCACGGGTTTTAAGGGCCGGATGAAGAAACGGACT
This sequence comes from Candidatus Gottesmanbacteria bacterium RBG_16_52_11, assembly GCA_001779095.1. Lineage (GTDB taxonomy): Bacteria > Patescibacteriota > Microgenomatia > UBA10105 > UBA927 > RBG-16-52-11. Next base: position 189,805 of record MFJD01000001.1, read on the forward strand.
GATTCACGGAAACCTTCGGCATAAACGCCGGCTAAAGCCCTGAAGCTCTGGCGGCCTTCCGTTTCAGCCGCATTTTTCGAAAATTTCCGGCTGGCCTGCCTGATGCGGCGGAACGCTGATTTCAGTAGTGACAGCACGGTTCTGACCAGGGAATATACTGCGGCTGTCACCAGGTCGATTAAATGCCGGGCAAAACTTCCGAGGCGAAGCAGGAACAGGGGAATCAAAAGGATAAAAAAAGATAATAGTCTCATAACGCCGGAATCCTGGCGTGCCCGCCGCCGTAGGGGTTATATCATAGGCTATGGGATTGATACAAGTAGTATATTTAGCCGAACTTAACGCTTTATATAAGCCGCTGACACCGGCAATGGTATACGACGTCCGGCAATATTATCATCCGCAGTATTGCCCGGATGAGTCCGGTCCGGCACATTTGCCGGCTGCAAAACTACTGGGGAGCCGGGGCCGGTGATATTCCTTCTTCCGGGGGTTGGGCACAGTCTACGCACCAGGTGCTTAAAGCATCCTTGAGGACCAGCTTTTCCTGCGGTTCGACGTTTTCGGTCTGCCCGGGGGCAGCCTCGCGCCCTGTAGCTTTATCGATCAGTATCGCCTGCCTGACTGCGGTTTCCTGTGTCCGGGGAACCGTGCCTTTGATAAAGTACTCATAGCGGGTGGCACAGCCGGCAGCCTCCTGCCCTTCACTCCCGCTTTCAGGCGGCATCTGACCGGTGACTGAACATACTGATGCTCCGACTATTCCTTCCGGCTGTTTCGGCCAGATGTCCGGTTTGCCTTCAAGCACATGAGCCATGAGTTTATTCCATATGGGTGCCGCGCCGGTGACTCCCGATACCAGGGCAGGATTCATGGGAGTGCCGTCGTTATTGCCGACCCACGCCGCCACCAGGTATTGCGGTGTAAATCCGAGAGTCCAGTTATCCTTGTAATCGTCGGTCGTACCGGTTTTCACAGATACGGCATGCCCCCGGATAACCAGGCTTGAACTGGGGCCGAAAGCCTGTGACCTGGCATTATTATCAAGCAAAATGTGGGAGATAAGGAATGCCGTTTCCGGCGAAATAACCCGTTCGCCGCTGATTAACAACTGCGAAGGTATTTCCTTGTCGGCATTCGGGTCTTTCAGCTCATGGATGACTTTTCCGTTTTTATCGACAACCTTCAGTATCGGCGTCAGGTTTTTTCTGATCCCGCCGTTGGGGAATGCCGAGAAGGCCGTCGCCATATCAACCATTCTGACTTCGCCGCCACCCAGTGTCAGTGACAGGCCGTAACGGCTGGGATCCTTTAGTGTAGTCAGTCCGAATGCGCTGGCTGATGCTATCATGTCAGAAACGGTATTGAGGTACAGCATTTTTACGGCCGGAATATTAAATGAATTGCCAAGAGCAAACCTGAGCTGTACCGGGCCATGGAATTTCCCGTCATAATTTTTCGGGCAGTACTTCTTCTGTCCGGGTACGTCAAAGCAGGTCGGTATGTCCAGAAACATCGTAGCCGGAGTAACGATTTTTTTCTCGATTCCGATAGCGTAATTGATGGGTTTGATGGAAGATCCGGGTTGCCTTAAGGCGGTTGTTACGTTGTAGTTACCCGACGGAGATGCAAAATAGTCACGGCTTCCGACCATGGCCAGGATTTCCCCGGTTGCCGGTTTGGTAATAAGCGCCGCTCCGTTTGCTACCCGCAGATTTTTCAGCTTGGATACTTCGGCGGCAACAGTCGCCTGAGCATATTCTTGGAGATTCAGGTCCAAAGTTGTGATGACCTTCAGACCGTCCCGCTCAACCGTCCGGGCGCCGTACATCGAAACCAGCTGTTCCTCCACGTACATCACGAAATGGGGGGCTTTGATATTCTGCTGCCTGACAAATGACAACTGAGAGTTTTTTGCTGCTTCTGCTTCCTCAGCCGATATATAGCCGTCTTCCACCATTCGCCTCAGAACTTCATGCTGCCTGGCTATAGCCAGTTCCGGATGCGCCCCGAAGGGTGAGTACAGAGTCGGTGCCTGGGGCAGACCTGCCAGAAGTGCCGCTTCCGCCAGATTAAGGTCTTTAACATTTTTGCCGAAATACTTTTCCGCTGCGGTTTCGATACCCCATGCTGTGCCCCCGTAGGGTACCTGATTTAAATACATTTCCAGAATCTTTTCCTTGGAGTAGAGAATTTCGACCCAAAATGCTAGGACAATTTCCTTGATTTTTCTGGTGATACTTCGTTCCGGTGTCAGCAGCGCGGATTTTACGAGCTGCTGGGTGATGGTCGACCCGCCCTGAAGTTTGTGTCTCGTGACAGACGCAATAAAAGCCCGCAGAATCCCGCCGACAGGATTGATTCCCTGGTGTTTATAAAAATTTTTGTCTTCGATGGCGATCGTGGATTGCTGTACGGTCAGCGGTATGTCACCCAGTACTACCGGCGTCCGGTTCTGGTCAGCATAAATATCGTAAAGAAGCACACCGTTGCGGTCATAGATTTTAGTAGCCAGCGGGATGTCATATTTTCCCAGGCTGGTAGGGGATGGCAGATCCCGGAAAATCAACAGATAGGTGACGAGTACCAGTGCTAACGGGACAGCGAAAAACCAGTAACGCAGAATCCTGCGGGAAAAGCGCGGCAGGCCCAGTTTCGGCCACGGTTTACGTGAGGTCAGGTCGTTATGGATTTTGAGTCCCCGGTGCGGTCTTTTCCGCATGCGTGTTTCCGGCATGGGATCAATTATATAATATGTAGTGCAATAGTTTCAGAAAGCCCATGCCGGGCAGCTGATTATGTTTAAGGTAACCGGCAGACAGAACGCCAGAGTACTCTATGCGAAAGCCCAACTGAAAGGCGGACGCACCCGTCAGGACGACACGCTTGACCATTATTTGGATGAGTGCTTCGTTGCAGCTGACGGCGTAAGTACTGTGCCGAACGGGGACATCGCGGCCAGGTTGGGGGCGGAAACTGCTGTCTGGGGGTACAAATTTATCCGGACGAAGCGTTTTTACTGGCATGACAAAAAATTGCTTCTCAAACGGATATTCCGCTCGGCAAATATTGCCGTATGGCAGAAAGCCCGGGAAAGAGCATTCAGATCGGGTCTGGCGACCACTTTAACGGTGGTGATTATCGGTGATACCGTGATCTGGACGGGACACGTTGGCGACAGCCGGGTTTATCTGTACCGCAACGGTCAGCTGGAGCGGCTGACGATTGACGATATAGATCAGGAAGGCCGTCTGACTACCGTATTGGGCGTGAAGCGGTTCGGATTGGTGCCCCAGGTACAGTCGCGGAAATTCAGTCCGGGAGACACCCTGATCATAACTACCGACGGTGTCACTAATTTTGTCAGTCATGATGAGCTGGCCGAAATTCTCATGTCGGTCGGCACAACCCAGGATTCGCTCGATTCGGCAGCCACTAACATCATGAGAGCGGTAACGGAAAACCGCGGGCTTGATAACGCATCAGTTTGGGTGGTGCGGCGGATTGCCTGACAAATATATAAATATCCGTCATTTCTTCTTGCATTCCGCTCAGAGCACTCTACAATAGTATTATGAATGAAGAAATGTTCGGACCCATCAGTGATCAGGCTACACCCCCGGTTTACCGGTATTTCAACGGAAAGGACTGGTTGACAAGTTCCAGCGGTAAAACTTCGGAAATTATTTCCCCGGTCGACGGATCAGTCGTCGGATCACTTCAGGCGGTCACCCGTGAGGAGATTGACGCTGTTATGGATAAAGCAGCTCATGCCCAGGTTGCCTGGGAGAAAATGCCTCTCAATCACCGTGTCAAGATAATGCATCTGGCTGCCGACTGGATCAGACAGAATCAGGATTACCTGATTTCCCTGATGGTGCGGGAGATCGGCAAGTCGCACGGCGAATCCAAGAGCGAAATAGCCCGGACTGCGGATCTCGTAGACTACTACGCCAATGAGGCTCAGTCAATCAAGGGAGAAACGCTGGACAGCGATAATTTTCCCGGATTCGACAAGGGCAGGATTGCCCTGATTGAACGGGCGGCATACGGCGTAGTTGTCGCGATTGCTCCTTTTAATTATCCCGTAAATCTCTCGGCTTCCAAGATTGCACCGGCACTCTTAATGGGTAACAGTGTCGTCTTCAAGCCGCCGACGCAGGGGGGCATCAGCGGACTTCACCTGGTACGCATCTTCGAGAAAGCCGGCGTGCCCGAGGGTGTATTGGGGTGCGTTACGGGTACCGGAGAGGAAATCGGGGACTATCTGGTATCTCACCCGCGGGCGGCGATGGTAGCCTTTACAGGCAGCAGCGATACCGGATATGCAATTGCCGGGAAAGCCTCAATGAAAACCCTGCTGTTTGAATGCGGCGGTAATAATCCGGCACTAATATTGCCGGATGCGGATTACAACCTGACGGCATCAGAACTCGTCAAAGGCGCTTTTTCCTATTCGGGTCAGCGCTGTACGGCCATCAAGTATGTTCTGACAACACCGGCCGTCAGGGACGAAATTTTGCCCGTATTACTGCGGACCATGGATAGCCTGGTAAAGATGGGTGATCCCAGGAGTCCGGATACGAAGCTTGTCGGTCCGGTCGTATCGGAAAAAGCTGCAGAATACATCGAGTCTGTGATTAACGAAGCGGTAGCCGGAGGAGCAAAAATCGTACGCGGCGGAAAAAGGGACAAAGCTTTTATTGAGGCGACCGTTCTGACAGACGTGAAACCGGATATGAAGATTGTCTCGGAAGAAATTTTCGGACCGGTATTGTCGTTTATAACCGTTGCCAGCAACGAGGAAATGGCGAATATAGTAAACGGATCGCGGTTCGGTTTGCAGGCATGCATATTCACTCGTGACGAAGGTTCGGGCATCATACTGGCTGCGCTACTCAATGTCGGAACAGTGCAGATAAACGGATCACCTCAACGGGGACCGGACCATTTCCCGTTTTTGGGAGTGAAAAGATCCGGCATCGGCGTCCAGGGTGTACGGTATTCACTGGAAGCGGTGTCGCGGCTGAAACCGGTCGTCCTGAATAAACCCCAATAAGCGCTTTCCGTTGCCGTATTTTTGGTAATTATGCTATGATCCGTTTGCGATGAGAAGGAAAGTAATTTTCCTGGTTGCCCTGATAGGTCTGGTTGCCATCGGAGTGGGAGTATTCCGGATGGTCCGCACCTCGGCACCGAAGCAGGGAGTGCTTAAAGTTAACTCTGAACCTGCAGCCAGCATTTTCATAGACGACCGGGTAATCGGTAAGACCCCGTATGAAGAACATATCGGCGAAGGTGAATACAATGTCAAGCTGGTACCGGACGCCACAACTACGCAGCTGGCTACCTGGCAGGGCAAGGTACAGATATACGGAAACCTGCTGACTTTCGTAAATGCCAGTTTAGGTGAAACAGATTTTTCCACAGCCGTCGATATCCTGTGGCTGGAGAAAACCAAGACCAAAAACAGCGAACTGACGGTACTTACGAGTCCGGACGGCGCCGCTGTATCGGTGGATACGCAGGGTGCCGGTTCAACACCGCTGACTTTGAGCGATATTACGGTCGGCGACCATACGGTTTCGGTGGACTCGCCCGGATTCTTACCGCGGTCACTCAAAGTCAAGACCACCGCCGGGTACCGTTTGGTTGCATCCATCAAGATGGCCATTTCATCCATGTCGGCAACGCCGTCAGCAGCTCCCGAGGCTTCACCGACTGCTGAAATAGTCCAGTCGCCGACGCCGACGGGATCTGTGAAATCGAGTCCGACCCCTACGAAAAAAGTATCCGGAACACCAACACCAACCGGAAAGGCGGCGGCAGATCCGGATAAGCCTTATGCACTTATTAAGGAAACGCCGACGGGATTTCTGCGGGTCAGGGAACAGCCGTCAACCGCCAGTCGCGAGTTGGCACAGGTGAAACCGGGCGAGAAGTATACGATACTTGATGAACAGTCGGGATGGTATCAGATCTCTTACGACGGTGAAAATAAGGGCTGGATATCCGGTCAGTACGCCACTAAAGTCGAATAAAAGTATTCAGTATACCGTATATAGTATTCAGTATTAATAATATATATTTTTCACTCTATACCGAATTCTGAATACTGGATACTGAATACTGACATCATCCTCCGATACCGTATATAACCACAACTATCGAAAATACCCATAAAAGTACAGTTGACAGTAGCGGCAGATCGCTGGTCAGGATTTTTTCCGGCGACTCACCTTTTCCTTCATAGATAAGCTGCATGTAACGCATGATGCCGAACAGGACGAACGGTATCGTCAGCATCATCCATTTTCTGCCCGGTAAGTCATCGACGAAATTGGAGTAGCCCTTAAGCAGAAATCCAGTGAACAGCGGCCGCTCCAGAAAGGTATAAAAAGCGTATGTAATGAAAGTTGAATTGGCGAACATTGCAGTATAGGTATCCAGCAGTTTTTCCGAGTAGTGACTCAGCGTCTCCCGGGTGTCCTTGGGCAGAATTCCTTTATACCCCTGAACTAGTGTCAGTTCAGACCTCCGCTTTCCGATGGCCAGAAACAGAGATAATGACAGAGCCGTCAGAGCCAGCCAGACTGATATATGGTACCCGGTGACCGCCTCACCGGCGTAAACCCGGATGATATACCCGGAAGTTATGGCCAGAATGTCAATAATACTGATTTTTTTAAGGACCAGTGAGTAGGCATACTGAAGTACGATAAACGCTATGGCAAGGGCGAAAAACGCGGCCCCCAGAAAGGTGCTCAGGTACAGGCCGCATGCGGCAAAAAGGGCTGATGCCGTCAACGCCGCCGGTACCGGCAGCATACCGCTTGCCACCGGACGGTACCTTTTAAACGGATGCCTTCTGTCTGAAGAAATATCGAGGATATCATTGAATATGTAGTTCGATGATGCCAGAAAACAGAACGTGATGAAGCCCAAAAGGCTGGACCATAGGAGGGGAACGTCAAAAACCCGACCGGTGAAAAATACGGTCGTGAATACCGCCAGATTTTTCACCCATTGTCTCGGTCGCGCGGTTTTGAGAATTGCATAAAGAATTTTACCCATACAATGAAAATTCCGAATGCTACGGCAACCAAGAGGAAAAGAAATAGTTTTTGCCTGCTCGTGACCGTCAGTGCTACAGCGCCCAGTATAGCCGACACGGTCCAATAAAACAAGGCGATGCGGCGCTTGCCCCACCCCAGGTTCAGGAGCTGGTGATGGAGGTGTCCCCGGTCAGCCCAGACCGGCGACTTTCCGGTCGATAGCCTCCGGACGAGGGTATAAGCCGCATCAAGTGTGGGTATTCCCAGCACCAAAAGCGCGGTGCCGACTTTGCCGTATGAAAGAATGCTCAGGATTCCGAGCAGCAATCCTGCCAGTGTCTTTCCTCCGTATCCGGGCATAATTTTCTGCGGGTAGAAATTCCACGGCAGAAATCCTGCGAATACTCCGGCTACGATGAAAGCCAATAGTGGTACAGCCCGGTACGTCGGATCAGCTAAGTTAAAGCGGAATGCTAAAATACCCAGGGTAGTCGCGGCTATGGCTACGAAACCGGGCATCTGTCCGTCGACGCCGGCTGACCAGCCGACGATGTTAATAGTCCACATGATCCACAGATATGAAAATATGACGCTGCCGATAGCTATTGGACCGGCGAAAGGCAGCATGATTTTCCAGGCATCCAGCTGAAGGATTCCTCCTGTTGCCGGATTGGTGATATAAGGAATGCTGACACCGGATGCTACTACCACGGCCGCGGCCACCGACAGTGTGATCAACCGGATATAAGGATTAACATCCTTGCGGTCATCCATCAGGCCGATCACTACCAGAAGCAGGCCCGCACCAGCTATGCCCACTGTCACCGTAGAGATGCCCAGAAATAAAAATATCGCCGTAATCAGGCCGGTATAAAGAGCCAGTCCGCCGGCACGCGGGATAATCCCGCGGTGGACCGAGGCAGGATGATGCCGGACACTGGGATCATCGACCAGGCGGAAACGCTTAGCCAGATAAATGACTGCCGGTGTAGTTGCGAAAGTAACTGCCGCAGCGACACTAAAAGCCAGAGCGATATTCATAACCGTAAATCCTGATGGATCATACCGGGATAACCGGCATTATGGTTCCACCCGGTGTGTCGGGATTCCCGTTTTTACCGGCAGAAAAAGTATCAGACAATAATCACCCGCTACCGAATACCCGCTGTTAACCCGGTATTCCATTCATAATACCAGTAACAGTATCTGCACCGTTACCAGTAGTGCCAGTGACGATACGATTATCGAAATCAGAAGCATCAGTTGGACAAAAATCCGGTACTCTAAAAGATAGAAAAGGGAGATAAATGAATTGGTCACGTAAATTACTATTGCCGAGAGCGGCAGCAGAAACAGAAATGCCGGAAACGCCAGGCGGTCAGCTCCCCATGGTCTTGAAAACCAGAGCGGGACGACCGGTGGCAGGTTTTTCCAGGTAATAATGATCGCCGCCGGTGATATCAACGCTGATACTAAAGCGAAAGAAGAGGCCGCCGAGAACATCCAGTTTTTTTTAAGCACCCTGAATTTATGCCGGATTGCCGAAGGAAATTCAGGTAATATTCTTAACATACGGTTCACCGTGTCCCTGCCGGGGTATAGACGGTGTAGGACATCGAATAGTCTCCTTTTTCTTGTATCAGAAATGCCTTTTTAGGAAAAATAGGCAAATCGGTCACCATTCGGTCTTCAGAAAATATGACATCCCCTACATACCAGGGGAACGGCGATGATGACGGATTATACAGGTATACCCGCGAACGGTCGGGGCTGTAGTATACGGTTTCGAAATATATCAACGGACTGGTGGCATAAATCAGGTCTTCCGGTTTGGCGAGTCTGTTGACGACGGCAACCGTATCCCTGATCGGCAGTTTCGGATGTTTATCAGGGTACCAGAGGTTGAAGGCAGAAATTCCGGCAAGCAGAACAAGGCCGATGAAGGTGCGCATTATCCGGGATTTGACCGCAGCCAGAGCTTCAGTAATGAGGAATATTTCGGCTATGGTAACGGGAATGAGATAGCGGTTGACATAGAGCGGTTTGATAAAAGATATACCGATGACGAGCGTCAGCGGTACGAATACCATGAGCATAAACATTGAGGTCCGTTTCCGGTCCTTCGTATATTTAAATGCGAGCAGAAATGTCGCTGCCAAAAATGCCGACAGTACTGCAGTATAAGGCCAGAGGAACCAGGGCGTACCCTCATATCCGATAAACATGTTCCCCAAAACGGATTTAATCAGCTGTAAATCGACGGGATAGTACCATGAGCTTTTCAGTTTGCCCGACTGGACGGCAATATTAAACATCCAGGGCAGAATGAAAATTCCGGTCAGAAGGGCAGACTTCACGTAAGCATCATTCCGGAGCTTTTTAAAGGAAATGTTCCGCAACAGTCTACTCCCGTTCCAGATAAGGAAATGAAGCGCAGTAACCAGAATCAGGAACACGAAATATGTATGGGTATAAAAACCCAGGACTGATGCAAATGCATAAAGTTTCCATTTATTGCTGCCGTAGGCGTAAAGTGAGAGGGTTGCGAAAAAAATGAACCAGCCGTATGTTCTGACTTCGAAAGCGTAGTATGTAATCATCGGATTGAGGAAAAAAAATAGCGGCAGGAACCATTGGATGAACTTATCCCGGTAGATCCGTTCGGCCCAGAAAATGACAATCACGGCCGCCAGAGTCACCCCGGTTAATGACAGGGTCCGGACGGCAATTTCCCCGTTTCCGAAAATCCGCATCCAGACATGGAGCATGATGTAGTATAGCGGCGGTTCGAACGTCAGCTTCTGGAAAAAGAAAGAAACCGGTTTTTCCGCAACCAGCACGGAAAAAGCTTCGTCACGCCATAAGCTCTGGGTTAGGTAAAAAAGCGGTGTCCGCGTCAGAAGGAAGTCCAGCATAAATCCTGCTTAAGATTATATCTTTTCCGTTACCCGGTATTCCAGCCGTTTCCCCAGCATCAGCCTGGTATGCGCGTCCAGGCCGGGTATTGCCGACAGGAAAAAAGACACTATGGGTATGGTCAGCCATTGCAGATAAAGAAACGGCAGTCTCCATGCGGCAAATTCTTTCGGCCTCGGCGGTTTGGACTTCCAGTCAATGACGATAAGCATTGCCAGAAAGATGGTTGATAAGGTCAGGATCCCTGACGATAACTGTGAAAGATTGTGACCGAGCGCAGTCCGGCCGAACGCCGGATTTACCAGCGGCGGAATCAGGCTGCCGATAGTGAGAACAAACCAGTTAACCGGCCATAATATGTGGTGTTCCAGAAGCCTGACCACCCGGCGCAAACGGTCAAATAACGGTATTTCCGCATGCATGAATGCTCCCCGGATGACGAAAGGCAGGTCTGACACCCCCCACGCCCAACGTTTGGATTGTTCGTACTGGTTTACCATCGTACGCAGAAAACCCCGGCTCTCTGCGGCGTCGGCGATTACCGGAAGGAAAATGCCGCGGGTTTCGACTTTTTCGCCCAAAGTGAAATATACTTTGAAAAATAAATGGTAGTCTTCGGGTATTACATCGGCATCCCAGAATCCGGCTTTTACGACCGTAGAAAACGGCAGAGAATATGTGGAAAAATTGACGAAATGCTTTGACTGCGTTAAAAGCGAGAGGTTCCAGATACTGCACATTGTGTTAAATACCCGGCTCGGCAGCGGCACCCGCCAGATATTCGAGTAAAACAGTATGGCGCCCTGGTAAAAGTGATATTCCCTGTCAGGGTCCGTCAGGAACTGGTAAGCGAGAGCTCCGAAATATTTCGGATGCAGGAGCGCGTCGGCGTCACAGGATGTGACGGTAGTCATTTCTTCCGATATGCCCCATCCGGCCAGTTCCCGGTAAACGGCTTTGCCGGCATAAGCCATATTGGATGATTTGCCGGCAACTTCGCCGGGAATCAGCGGATGGAGTGTCCGGAAAAACCTGCCGAACTGGCCGGCAAACCTGTCCGTGAGGATTTTCGCCTTCTCACCGGCTCCGGCATCTTTGGCTTCCTGTGCCAGTACGACGATAAGCCTTTCCTTGGGGTATTCCGATTTTACCAGGTTTGAAAGGGTCCGTTCGAGGATATGCAGCGGCTCTTTATATTCCGGTATGATGACGACATGGTATAACCTGTCGAATCCCGGCAGGGCCGCTGCCAGTGACAGCCAGTCGACTTTCGAGTGTGCTGCCATGGTCAGGTAGGATTTAATGCCGTGATATGCAAGAAGAAACGAACGGTAAAACCAATACACGTCAAAAGTGATGATGAAGTATGCTACCAGTGCCGGATGCCAGAATGACAGCCAGAGCGGCATGGTAATCAACGCCCATGCCGTTAAGGGAATCAGAATTTCCAGAAACCGTTTCGATCTATCCGGGTAATTTAGGAAAAGCCGGCGCATAGTGGCGAGCTAAAGTATTGTATCACGGGCTGCAGATTATAACATCTGGAGCTATGTAAATAAGTCAGGCGGTTTTTGATCCGATCAGATCCGAATAAAATTTTTCCAGTTTTTTAAGAACAGTCGGTTTGTGATGCGCCAGGCTCATCTTACGTGACAGCTTTCCGAATCCGCCCCGGAGCCTGGTTTCACCGGCTATCCGGTTCATGCGCTCGGCGATGCCATGGTAATCAAACGGTCTGACTAGGAATCCGTTTTCGCCGTCGCGGACAAGTTCAGGAAGTGCACCGGAGTCAGCCAGGATGACCGGCAGGCCGCAGGCGAGCGCCTGAAGCGTGACAATGCTCTGGATTTCATAAAGGGCCAACAGAATGAAGGCGTCTGCCCGGTGATAGAGCCTGATTATCTGTTCCTGGTCAATCGATCCGAACCAGGATATTCTGTCTCCTACGCCCAGTTCATCTGCCAGCTGCCGGAGACCCGGCTGCTGTTTGCCCGAGCCGGCAATCAGAAGCCGGACGGAGGCGGTGGTAAACGGCAGCGACCGGACCAGGGCAGCGACGTTTTTGTCTTTATCGAGCCGGCCGAGGTAGAAAAATTCTACTGCACCCGCCGGTTTATCGGACGACGCAAGTTTTTTTTCTTTTGCGTCCGGCTGGTGATAGTAACTTGTGTCGACACCGTTTGATACCACCGCCAGGGGTTTGCTGACGCCGATGGTTCTGAGATAGTCGGCAAATGTCCGGGTAGGAATCATGACACCGGAACACCGGTTGTAGAAAGCACGCTGGTATGCCCGGATGACCGGTGTGAACAGCTTTTCCGGATTTCCGGGCATCATTCTGGTAACCTGGTCGGGAGTGAAGTGGAGGGCGCCGACTGCCTGAATCCGCCTGGTCAGGGCTAATGTGAGAGCCGAAATGCCCAGTGATCCGGGTTCCTGTATATGGATAATGTCGACTGACTCCGGATTGACTTCCCGCCACAGCGGGAAAAGTCCGGCAGGAAACGGAGTAAACGGTTTTCCGTGGTATACCGGATCTGGTATGGATGGCGCATACCGGACGGCGAACCCCGGAGTCGGCAGCTTATTTCTGATAACCGGATGCGGGCAAACGAGCGTGACCCGATGGCCGCGCTCATGCATGAAAGCAGCTATGGAGTGG
>MFJD01000001.1:202455-234819 GCA_001779095.1 Candidatus Gottesmanbacteria bacterium RBG_16_52_11
GAAATAAACGGCAGGTACGTTTCGGTAACCAGCAGTATCCGCATACTGTAATTCGGTTGTTTTGGCTTCCCTACCATAGTATCAGATACCCCGCAGCCGGCGTAGTGTTTTATCGGTCTGCTGAATCCGGATGGCGTTCCGGTTTTTGTAACCGGGGGAGTTAACCGTAATATGCGAAAAACATTGAGCGGGAGTTGTGTCCGGTAATTTCCGCAACTTCGGGTAAGGGAACTCCTTTGATTGCCGCAACCGCCCGGGCCACCAGGCGCAGGTTTTTCGGTTCATTGCGCCGGCCTCTCAGGGGTACCGGAGTCAAAAGCGGTGAATCGGTTTCCAGAAGCAGGTTGGATAGCGGTATGGACCGGACGTTGGCTGCAAGCTGCTTTGAATAAGTCACGTTTCCGTCCACACCCATCAGGAGTTTTCGTTCTTCGGCCTGCCGGACCTGCCTCATGCCACCGGAAAAACAGTGGAGGACTGCTTTGGGCAGCCGGGGCAAACTGTCGATTAGATCAAATAAATCATCAAACGCATCCCGGCAATGGATCGTCGCCGTCCGCCCGTAACGGATTGCCAGCCGCAGGTGGGTTTCCAGGAGGAATTTCTGGGCGTCTTTTTTGCCCGTCGCCTCATGTCCTTTATATATATGATAATCCAGTCCGCATTCACCGACTGCAGCATAAGGGCATTTCTTCAGCATGCTTTCGAGGTGCCTTGCGGCTCCGGACGGATCTGTCCGCTGCGCTTCGTACGGGTGGAAGCCAACAGCCGGGATAATGTCACCGGGGTATTTCTGGGATAGTTTTACCGCGGTTTCGGATGTAACTGCATCCACGCCGGGGACGACGAATTTCCGGACCCCGGCTTTCCTGGCGCTGGTGATAACCGAGGACAAATCATCCCGGAATTGGCCGAAATTAATATGGCAATGGGTGTCGATAAACTCCATCCGCATACAGTATATTTCCGGATCATTATGCAGTTAAAATATCCGATAGCCGGAATGTATATCAGGCAAGCGTATTTTCGAATGTAACCTATATTAAATCCCTGAAACGGGGTGTCCTTGGTTTGCGGGTCATGTCAATGGCAGCCCGGTGCCCCGGTAACAGGTTTGTTGGGAGACTGTCCGACTCAAGCCATTCCCAGTTCCGGCATTTGTCAGGTTCTTTTAGGACAGGATTTCCCTTATATAACCGGCATACAAAGGCAAAATGTATAAAAGTATAAGTCTTCTGGAATTCCCTGACTACGCCGGTAAAATCCATACTCAGTGCGGTTAAACCGGTCTCTTCGAAGAGTTCACGCTTTGCCGCATCCACCAGTAATTCAGAACTGTTTACCCGACCACCCGGACATCCGTACTGACCTGACTCATAAGCATTTAGCCGGATACCTAAGAGATAGCTGCCGGTTGGATTAATCACTGTAACCACTACACCGATCGGCTCGGATTTCATAAGTATATTTACCCAATCCGCGGGAACAGGGGATCCCGTTTGGGTATGTCGCTGCCTTTGAACTGATCCGTAATGATTCCGGCCGTCCGGGGCAGGAAGGGAGTCAGGTTATACGAGATATTCCTGATATCCCGGATAATATCATCAAGCGCCGCGGATTTTTCCCCGCCGCTTAAAGTCCAGATCCTGCGTTCATTGATACGGACATCACATTCCTTAATTACCTTCCAGATGGTCTCCAGTGCCAAATTGAACTGATACTGGTCGCCGAAACTTTTGAGAAGTAGCGTCCGTTTTCCGTCGTCGGGGGTGATTTTTAACCTTTGAGCCAGTGCGGCCACCCGGGAAACCAGGTTGCCTAAACCGTTTGCCAGGTCGGAATTATATGTTTTCGTAAACTCCGGTTCGGAAAAGTCACCGTCGGCGAAAGGGGAGAATTTTGCCAGAAGGTAATACCTGACGGCTTCAGAGCCGAATTTACTTATGATCTGGTTCGGATCTATGACATTGCCCAGGGTTTTGCTCATTTTCTGACCGTTTACGGTAAAATACTCATGGACAAAGATGGATTTCGGCAGCGGCAGTTTTGCCGACAGCAGGAATGCCGGCCAGTAGACGGCATGGAACCTGAGTATGCCTTTGCCGATGACATGGATGTCGGCGGGCCACCATTTGCGATACAGACTGTCGTTCCATCCGAAACCGGCTCCGCTCTGGTAAATATTCAGGGCATCAAACCAGACATAAATCCGCTGCGTCGGATCACCCGGAACGGGTACGCCCCAGTTTTTTGCCCGCTCGTTTGACCGGGATATGCTGATATCAGTCAGTCCCCGCGCCAGAAATGCCAGGATTTCATTTTCCCGTTTTTCGGGAATGATCCGGAGCCGGCCGTACCCGGAATGTGTTCCGCGGATGATATCGGTCAGGGTTTCCCGGTACCTGGACAGCCGGAAAAAGTAATTCTTTTCCCTGACCGTGTCCAGTTTTTTCCCCGGATGTTCAAAGCATTCACCGTTTTCGTCCAGTTCATCGGGGGTGTAGAATGCTTCGCAGCCTACGCAGTAGAGGCCTTCGTACTCCTTTTCGTAGATGTCGCCGCTCCCGGCGCAGAGCTGCCAGAGTTTCTGGCTGGCCGGGTAATGTTTTTCCCGGTCGCTGCCCTTCTGGAACACGTCGAACTGTACGTCCAGATTTTCCGCAAGCGTCCGGAATAATCCGGAGTTCCTGTCAACGAACTGCTGAACCGGCGTTTGCGCGTCCTGTGCTGCCTGGACATTTTTCAGTGCGTTTTCATCGCCGCCGGACAAGAATAAAACTTGCCTGCCGCGTAATTTCTGGTATCTGGCAATGGCGTCACCCTGCACGAATTCCAGGGCATGCCCGATATGCGGTCTGGCATTAACGTAGGGTATGGCACAGGTTACATAGAATTTATTTGTCATAAGGTAAGAAAAAAGCCTCCCTTAATCGGAGGCCGCCTCGGAAACTTCCTTAAACCTCCGTAATTAAACGGCCGGCATTTCCATTAATGCCGCACGGAGGTTCATACGTAAATAATATCATAGCTGTGAACCTCAGACAACCTGTTACAGGTGTTTCAGATACCACCACACTGATCCGGCAGCAGCTGTGAGAAGCAGCGGATAGTACCAGTCATGCAGTCCGAGGTACCTTAATGTCAGAAACAACACCGTATAACCGGTCAGTGCGAGGGCGGTTAAGGATTTACGGGACAGGTACAGGACGGAAAAATATATCGATATGCCGGTAACCGTTAGAAACACAACTACCTGCCATGTCGCAACCGGAGGGAAAGTATTGCCGAACCAGCCTAAGAAAGACAGTGCGGCGATGCTTAAGAAAAGGTGCCAGAAATTTCTGCCTGAACGCTGCATACTGATATTGTAGACAAAAACATCCCCGGTGGTACAATGTGGCGCGTATGGGCATAGAAGTTTTACTTCTTACCGTTACCGTGATTGCCGGATTCGTCATCGGTTTTGCACTGCTTCGGAAAGAACTCACAGGACTCGCCGCGAAACCTCAGGATCAGGCGCTTCTGGAATGGCTCAGATCCTTGCAGGCGTCTATCGAGAAAACCAACCGGGATCTGAATGCCGCCATGCGGGGCTCGACCGCCGATGTGGCTCAGGCACTTTCGGCTAATACAAAACAGCTGAACCTGCGTCTTGATGCCGCAGCCCACGTTATCGGTGACCTGAAAAAGAATCTGGGGGAGATGAGTGAAGTAGGGCGGGGGATAAAAAGTCTCCAGGAATTCCTGCAGTCACCCAAGCTCCGGGGAAACATCGGTGAACAGGTGCTGTCTGATATGATCGGACAGGCCTTCCCGAAAAATTCCTTCCATCTGCAGTACCAGTTCAAATCCGGTGTTAAAGTTGATGCGGTACTGAAAACCGATGCGGGACTTCTATGTATTGATGCCAAGTTTCCCATGGAGAACTTTACACTCATGCATAACGGACAAACAGATACGGTCAGAAGCACCGCAAAACGCGGATTCATTTCCGACGTGAAGAAACATGTCAGCGATATCAGCCGGAAATATATCCTGCCTGAAGAAGGTACGATGGATTTCGCCCTGATGTATATCCCGTCAGAGGCAGTATATTACGAAATCGCCATGCTGACGGAGCTTCTGGATTATGCCCGCAAGTTGCGGGTATACCCGGTATCACCCAATACCCTGTATGCGCACCTGCAGGTGCTGTTATTAAGTTACCAGGGAAAGGAACTGGAACTTAAGTCCCGGGAAGTATTCAGATTGCTCCGGGCGATACACCGGGATTACACCAAAGTTGAAGAAAATCTTTCGGTACTTGGTAAACATGTTACTAATGCGTTCAATACGATGAGTACAGTAACTCAGTCATACACACTGCTTGGACAGAAATTAGAGAAGACTCACACATTCAGTTCGGACGAGGCGGAAAAGCAGCTGCCTGATGCCGGGTAGTATGGATACAGGGGACGAACCCGTGGATATTATAAATGAAATGCGGGAGTTTCAGTTCAGTTGTCCGAAACGTGAAGCTCATGCCAGGGGGCTGCTGCATCCCACTATACTGGCGGAAGTGATTGATTCCGAAGGCAACTGGACGCTGGTTAAGCAGGCACATGACCGGCAGGATGCCGGCCGGTACGTCTCACCCGTCGGAGGACACATCCGGTCCGGCGAATCTGATGCAGCTTCCCTTAAGCGGGAAGCTTATGAAGAGATGGGGCTGAAAAAGTTTAAATACCAGCATATCGGTTCCGCCGTGTATTACCGGGAAATTATTGGCCGGAAAGAAAACCATCTGTTTGTCCTCTTCGAGATATATACTGATCAGGAACCGGCCTTAAACCACGAATCGGTTTCACTCCGGGTTTTTCCGCAGGCTGTGCTGAAGCAGCAGATGAAAGAGCATCCGGAACTGTTCGGCGATGCCTGGCACTTTGTCGCGAATACTTTTTACCGGCAGTTGTTTTATGACTGACAGGGGAGCGTCCGACCCGGACACCGATGCAGTATATTGCGCCGGCGCCCGGTTCTGACTGCCGACCGGACTGCTATCCGGCCGGTGTCTGCCGATAATCCCCTTCCTATTATCACAGAAATTCGCATATGCGAAATTCTGTGATAACCCGGAAAAGCTCCACCGAACTGGGACAATTCCGAATCGTCCGGATGACCTGAATTACGGATTATCCCGTGCTATAATCCGATTTATGAAATCATCCGAAATCCGCAGCCGGTTTATCGACTTCTACAGACAGCGGCAGCATGCGGTAATTCCCTCAGCCCCGCTGGTCCCCCAGAACGATCCGTCAACTCTGTTTACCTCAAGCGGTATGCAGCCGCTGATCCCGTACTTGTTGGGTGAAAAGCATCCCCAGGGCAGGCGGTTGGTCAGCAGTCAGAAATCATTCCGGACTCAGGATATCGATGAAGTCGGTGATAACCGGCATACTACTTTTTTTGAAATGCTCGGCAACTGGTCGCTGGGCGATTATTTCAAAAAGGAGCAGCTCCCCTGGATATTTGAATTCCTGACCCGAATTCTGGGTCTGCCCCCGGAAAGACTTTATGTTTCAGTGTTCGCAGGTGAAGGTGCGGTACCGAAGGATGATGATTCGATAAATATCTGGAAAGAAATATTCCGCGGCGTGGGCATTGATGCCAGGGAGGGTGAACGTATCGTTGCCTACCCGGCTGCAAAGAACTGGTGGAGCCGGTCAGGAGTTCCGGCAGGTATGCCGCCCGGAGAACCCGGAGGCCCTGACAGTGAAGTATTTTATGACTTCGGTGCCGACCTCCGACTCCACGAGCGGTCCGTCTACAAGCGTCAAGCCTGTCATCCGAACTGTGACTGCGGCCGGTTCCTGGAAATCGCCAATTCGGTATTCATGGAGTATCAGAAGCAGGCCGACGGTACTATCCGGGAGCTGCCGCAGAAGAATGTTGATTTCGGCGGCGGACTGGAGCGCCTGACGGCAGCCGAAAACAGAATGCCGGATATTTTCCGGACGGACATGTTTCTGCCGGTCATTGAAGTGCTGGAGAAGCTGTCGAAGAGGGAATACGGCCGGAAGGATGAAGAAACCAGGGCCATGCGCGTCATTGCCGACCATATCCGCGGATCGGTCATTATGATGGCTGATGGTGTGCTGCCTTCGAATAAACAGCAGGGATACGTATTGCGGCGCCTGGTCAGGAGGTCGCTTTTATACGGCAGGACCCTTGGCCTGACAACTGATTGGAAATACGTAGGTTTATTGGTCGAACCGGTTGCCGGGTTTTACAGCCGGGCTTATCCGGAAGTCCTGCGTGATGCCGGCCGGATCACCCTGGTCCTCGTGGAAGAAGCGGCACGGTTCGGCAAAACCCTGGAAAAAGGACTCAGGGAAATTGAAAAACTACCGCTTATTACCGGTGAGACCGCATTCCGGCTGTACGAAACATACGGTTTCCCGTGGGAAATGACGGAAGAAATTGCCCGCCGGAAAAATCAAAGGCCGGACCGTGAGGCTTTCGAGCAGGAGTTCAAAAAACACCAGGAACTGTCGCGGACTGCCGCTGCCGGTATGTTTAAAGGGGGACTGGCGGATCACAGTCGGCAAGTGACTAAGCTGCATACGGCAACACACCTGGTCCACCAGGCGCTGCGGCAGGTACTCGGGGACCATGTAGCGCAGAAGGGCAGTAATATCACTGCCGACCGTTTACGTTTTGA
The DNA here is from genome assembly GCA_001779095.1 of Candidatus Gottesmanbacteria bacterium RBG_16_52_11. Classification (GTDB taxonomy): domain Bacteria; phylum Patescibacteriota; class Microgenomatia; order UBA10105; family UBA927; genus RBG-16-52-11. The sequence continues at coordinate 209,156 of MFJD01000001.1, forward strand.
TTTTTCGCATACCGGGAAAATTTCTGACAGCCAGCTGCGTCTGGTTGAGTCGGTGGTGAATGAACAGATTGGCAGAGCCCTGCCGGTAGCTTTTCGGATCATGACGTACCGGGAAGCCATGGAGGCGGGGGCGCTGGCATTTTTCGGTGAGCGTTATCCGGAAAAGGTAAAGGTTTATTCCATAGGGTCTTTTTCCAAGGAAATCTGCGGCGGTCCGCATGCGGAAAATACGGCGGATCTCGGCAAATTTACCATTACCAGGGAAGAATCCGCCGGAGGAGGAATCCGCCGGATTTATGCCGCTTTATCCCGGAAATAACCGGTCACGGAGTACCCGGAACTTGCGTGTAAATTCAATATCCTGTTAGTATACAAGTGATAGGCATGCCAATGGAGAAACCCGCTATATGAAGCTACCCGGCTGGATAGCTCAGATGTCCCGCAGGAATCAGATAACCAGTGAGTACTACCTGTCACTCATCGTTGACATATCATACGTTGCCGGCGCCTGCTGGCAGATTACATCCCGGACAAAACCCGATCTCAGCCATGCCGTAGCCCGGCGTATCCGCACCGATGGCTGGGACGAACGGATACAGGCAGCCGATCAGGTTATCACGGCACTGGAAGAACGCCTGGGATCAGAAGATATCCACAAAGTCATCCTCGGATTGCCGACGGAATATCTGACCGAAAACGGTGACATTGATCCGAAAGTCCGCTCCCATCTCAAACGGATGACGACTGAACTGGATCTGACCCCGATCGGATATGTTTCCGTGCCGCAGGCAATTATGTATAAGCTGAAACAGGACGAAGGCGTTCCTCCGACGGCAATCCTGGTGGGTGTTTCTTCCCGGACGGTCACGGTTTCACTTTATAAGGTCGGTACGCTGTCGGGCGTAAGAAGCATCCCGCTTGATGCAAATGTGCTGGCGCATATCGAATCCGTTTTCCGCGATTTCAAACAGGCTGAAGTACTTCCCTCGCGGATGCTTCTTTATGGGGGCGACCGGGAGCAGTTGGATCTTTTCAAGTCACAGCTGACTACATACCCCTGGCCGACCAGGGCAAATTTCCTCCATTTTCCGAAAATATCAGTGTTGCCTCCGGATTTCGGCATTACCAGCGTATCCATCGCCGGAGCCGGTGAACTTACCAGTTCCATGCCGGATGTTCCGGCCGAACCGGATACCGGGCACCCTGCTGATGATGCCGGCGCGTCCGGTGTTGTTTCCGATGCGGTAACGGGCCGGCCAGCCGGAAAGACGGTAGTTGACGAAGTAGTTTCCGGTGAGCCTGATGATAAGGAAGATGAAGCAGGTGCTGTGGGTGTTAGTGCAGCCGGCAAACCCACCGCCGGCACGGAGGAAGAGGACACCGATACGGAGTCAAATGTCAGTTTTGTGCCGCCTGAGGAACTTGGATTTACCGGAGGCGATAAACCTAAACCGGATTCAGGGGGCGTGCCCAAAACGGTTCAGTCCGAAACTCCCGCCGGAGGGGATAAGGATAAGCCGACCCGCAGGCCTGCACGTCTTTCATTTACGGCGGGAATTCTCGGTAAAAGCCCGTTATTGCCCCGGCTCAGGTCTCTTGGGACGAGTGTAGGGAAGAACATATCCGGTAACAAAAAAATGCTGGCAGTGTCCGCAGCTGGTGTTGCCATGATTCTTCTGGCCGGATGGTTTTTCGTCTGGGTGTCACCGAAAGCCGTCGTCCGTATCCGGATTAATCCGGAACAACTCCAGGAAAACATGCTGGTTTCGATTGATCCCGCTTCTGCCGCCTTCGATGCGGCTTCAATGACAGTTCCCGGCAAAACTGTTGAACAGACGGTATCCGGGGGTAAAACCATACCGGTCAGCGGAAAGAAGAAGATCGGCGATCCGGCCGTCGGCAAGGTTACGGTCTATAATAAATCAATTCAATCCCGGACCGTGAAAAAAGGATCGATACTTACAAGCGGTTCTGTTCAATTTTCCATCGATTCCGATGTTCAGATTGCATCTGCCAGCGAAAGTGTCGGTTCGATTACCTTCGGCAAAGCCGGCGCGGCAGTTACCGCCCGTTCCATCGGTACTCAGGGGAATCTACCGGCCGGAAGTGAGTTTACGTTCGCGGATTACGCATCCTCACAGATGATAGCCAGAAACGATAATGCCTTTACCGGCGGAACCAGCCGTGATGTGACAGTCGTTTCCCGCGAAGACTATAACACCCTGGTATCACAGCTGTCCAAGGAACTTCAGGACCAGGCCACAAAAGACCTGGCGTCCAGCATCTCCGGGTCGCTGCGTCTGATTGATCAGACAGTCAAAGCCACTGTCAGTGACAAATCTTTTTCTCAGGAGATCGACCAGGAAGCCAAGGAGCTGTCGGGTACGATCGCCCTATCAGTGACCGGCATTGCATATGACGAAAACGATGTCAGCGGTTTAGCGGGATCCGTATTGGGGGCTAAAGTCCGTGCTGGATACGAACTGGAAAGTCAAAAGCAGGTATCAGTCGACCAGGTAACCGTGAAAAAAGACGGTGTCATTACTGCCGATCTGAAGGTAGCAGGCCAGGCTAATCCCCAGGTATTAGAACAGATCAGGGTACCTGATCTGACCGGCAAACCGGTTTCCGCTGTGGAGTCGACTATCCGCCAGATTCCGGGTGTGGCCGATGTCGGAATTACCGTTTCGTCTGTTTTCGGCAAAGACCGTATGCCCCGCCGTACTTCCGCCATCAGCATCGAAATCATCAGCCAGTAATCCGGTCCTTAGATGCTTTACCGCCGTTTCTGGACTTTTTATTACGTATGCGGAATACTTGATAGTACGGGATACGTTCAGTCCGGAATTACCGATAGCCATGGCTTTATACAAATACATTAAAACATACCCCAAACAATCCCGGCGCCGTGGGCCTAAAGGAAGGCTGGTTTCAGGAGTTCTCATCCTGGCCGGATTCGGTCTTCTGATATGGGCGCTGGGTCCGATCCTGACTTTCCAGATTCTGTCCGAAGAATTATTCTCCGGGACGGTGTCTCCGTTGTCCCGGCAGGATCGGGCACCGAACGCATCCCGGGTGCTGGCAGCAGCGGAGGGTCCGGATGATTCTTTCCAGAATTACCTGAATCCCAATGTATGGTTCCCGTCGGCACCGCAGCTTAAAGTAGCCCAGAACGTGAAGGAATACACGCTCTCGATTCCGAAACTGAAAATTGTCGACGCCCGGGTCATTATCGGCGGTGATTCGCTGGAGAAGGGTCTGATTCATTACGGCGGAACGGCCATGCCCGGGACATCGGGAAATTCAGTCGTGTTCGGCCATTCAACATTGCCCCAGCTGTACGACCCGAGAAATTACCGGACGATTTTTTCGCTCCTGCCGTCGCTCAAACCGGCCGGAAAGGGATATGACGGAGATCTGATTTATGTTACATTCGACGGCTTAACCTATAAATACGTTATCACCGAAATGACCGTCACCAGGCCGAGCGATATCAGTCCGCTGGAACAGACATACGATAATTCCTATCTGACTCTGATAACCTGTGTTCCGCCGGGAACGTATTGGGAGCGGCTCAATGTCAAAGCCAAGCTGGTTCCGATCCTATGACACGGACATCTGCGTCTCAGGCGGATGCCGATAAGGAACTGGCGATAGCCGCCATCAAAAAAAAGCTGGTCGGAAAACCGCTCTCTTACAACGAGATTCTCGCCATAATGGATCAGATCAGCCGGGAACGATTGGGACCGGTCCTGACCACCTATTTCGCAGCTGCGGGATTCAAGGAAGGCTTCAGCGACGAGGAGCTCTTTTACCTGACCAAAGCCATGGTCGCAACCGGTCCGAAACTCAAATTCCGCGGCATTATTGCCGGGAAGCATTCCATGGGGGGTGTCGCCGGGACCAGAACGACCATGATCGTTGTGCCGATAGTTGCTGCCGCCGGTTTCAAAATTCCTAAAAATTCCACAAGGGCTATCACCTCACCGGCCGGAACTGCCGATACCATGGAAGTATTGGCTCCGGTAGTATTTACCGCAAGGGAAATTGAGCGGATGGTGAAGAAAGTCGGCGCCTGCATCGTTTGGGGCGGATTTCTGGGTCTGGCTCCGGCTGACGACGTCATCATTCAGATCGAACAGCCGATTGCCTTCGAATCTTTCGATAAGATTATCGTTTCCGTCATGGCTAAACAGATAGCTTCGGGCGTCACCCATCTGGTACTTGATATTCCCGTCGGAGCGACTATGAAGATACAGCATTTCCAGGATGCCGAAATGATATCAAGGAAATTCAGATACCTTGCCAGAAGATTCCGGATAAACGTCATACCGGACATCAGTGAAATCCGGCAGAATGCCGGAAGAGGAGTCGGACCGCTTCTGGAAGCACGGGACGTCATGGCGGTTCTGGAACAACTTCCGGAGCGTCCTCTGGCCCTGGAAGCTAGGGCGCTCAGGCTGGCCGGGAAACTATTGAGCAAATGCTACGCGGATTCGAAGATACACTCGAGGCGTTTGCTCGACGGTGAGCAGGTAGCCAGGGAAATGCTGGAAAACGGTAAGGCACTTGCGAAGATGCGGGATATTATTAAAATCCAGGGTGGGAATCCGGATATCTCATCCGGAGACCTCAAACCCGGTAAGGAAAAATATTTGATGCGGTCGGCCCGGGGCGGCCGGGTCACGGCCATCAATAACCAGCAGGTGTCCGCAATTTGCCGCGTCCTCGGCTGTCCTTCAGACAGAAAAGCGGGCATGTATTTCAACCGGAAACTGGAGGAAAACGTGGACAAAGGTGATATACTATGTACGCTTTACTCATCCGATAAATGGCGTCTGAAAGAAGCGGTTGAAACGCTGAAAAATATGCCTGTTTATTCCGTCGGGTGAGTTACCTGATGCTGAAGAATATTATTGCACCCGTTCAGGCATGGTTACTGGCTCAGGGCAAATGCGTCGGATGCGGCAAAGTGCTCGAAAAACGCAGTGGAAAAGGCTTGGTCAGGGTGACATGCGCGTGCGGCAGGATTTACATGTTTGATCCGGCCGGCACAAAATACAGAAGGGCTACATTCGATGAAGTCAGATAAAACTTATCTTCTCCGTTATATCGTACTGCTTGGTGTAATTTGTGTCCTGGGAATACTGGGCTTTCTATGGTGGAAAGACGGTATTTCTGCCGTAAATCCGCAAGATTCAACGCCGGTGAATTTCGTCATCCGCAAGGGTGAAGGTATCAAAAGCATTGCCACCCGCCTGTCACAGGAAAACCTGATCAGATCTCCGACGGCATTTTTCGTTCTGATTAAACTCGAGGGAATTGAAAAGCAGATACAGGCAGGAGATTTCCGGCTTAACAGGTCTCTGGATGCCCGGTCGGTAGCCAGGGAACTGACGCACGGTTTTGTTGACGTCTGGGTTACTATTCCCGAAGGCTGGCGAAGGGAAGAAATTGCCATGAAATTATCCAGGGAACTGGATATTCCGGAAACTGAATTCCTGAAAGTCGCGGTAGAAGGCTATATGTTTCCCGATACGTATCTCATCCCGCGGGATGCTTCAGCCAGTGCCGTGGTCGATATTTTCAAGCGGAATTTCGACACCAAAGTCACTTCCGAAATCCGCCGGGAAATCGAGGGACAGGGAATTTCATTTGCCGATGCGGTTGTGCTGGCATCACTGATTGAGCGTGAAGGTAAGACGGATGACGACAGGCCGGTGATCGCCGGAATCCTCCTGAACCGATTGCGGCTGAAAATGCCGCTCCAGGTTGATGCGACGCTGCAGTATGCTCTCGGTTATCAGGCGGATTCAAAATCCTGGTGGAAAAAAACACTATCGGCAGACGATAAGTCCAATCCCTCGCCCTATAATACCTATATTAATACCGGTCTGCCTCCCGAACCCATAGCCAATCCGGGTCTGTCGGCGATACGGGCAGTCGGTAAACCGGCGGTTTCGGATTACCTTTACTATATCCATGATGAAAACGGGACTATTCACTACGCCAGGACACTGGAAGAGCATAACGCAAATGTTGCATCGTATCTCAGGTAACGGTCAGCCGATACCGGCTGGTGGTGATACGGCTTATTGACAAAACCGTATTGCGCGTTATAATCACAATATCTCAATAGCCTGAAGGGGCGAACGTTCATTGTTCGCTTCTTTTTTTCGTTGTTTAGACTCGTTCTGATCGGCAATGGCCAAAACCCAAACTCGCCAGTACTGGGGCAGTGAGTACGCAAACCTTCCGGAAATTGACTTGACGCTGGTTCAGCGGGAGTCATATCAGTGGTTTCTCGAACAGGCTATCAAGGAACTACTTTCCGACGTATCTCCGATAACTGATTTTACCGGAAAAAACTGGGAACTGGCTTTCGGGGATTATTTTTTCGGAAAGCCGAGACTGACTCCGAATCAGGCCCGGGAAAAGGGTCTGACTTATGATATGCCGCTGCGGGTTACCGCAACCCTCACTAACAAACAGAACGGTCATCATGTCACCCAGGAAGTTTTCCTCGGGGATATTCCCGCAATGACTAAAAACGGGACGTTCATTATAAACGGTATTGAGCGGTGTGTAGTGAACCAGCTGGTACGGTCACCGGGAATCTACTTTACCGGAACCATTGATAATACTACCGGACGAACCCTTTATAGCGCTGAAATCAGGCCGATGCACGGCAGCTGGCTTGAATTTATCATTACCAGAAACGACGTTCTGATGGTCCGGATTGACCGCCGGCGCAAATTTGTCGCTTCGACATTTCTGCGCGCCATCGGACTTTCTTCCAATGAGGACATTACGAATGCATTCGCTGATACTGATACGGACAGCGAACACAGGTATATCGAAGCAACCCTCGGGAAGGATCCGACCGCCAGCCAGTCGGAAGCAGTACTCGAGTTATACCGCAAACTCAGACCGGGAGAACCGATAGTTCTGGAAAATGCCCAGGAGTTACTGCGGACCATGTTCTTCGATTACCGGAGGTATTCGCTGGAGCGGGTAGGTCGTTACAAGATGAACAAAAAGCTGGGCATCAGTGTTCCTAACACCCGGGAAAACTGGGTCCTGACCCGCGAGGATATTATCGGTAGTATCAGATACCTGATATCGCTGGCACGCGGCACCGGGGATGTTGATGATATCGACCATTTAGGAAACCGCCGTGTCCGCCGGGTCGGCGAACTGGTTGCCACGAACGCTTTCCGGGTCGGACTGTTGCGTCTGGAGCGTTCCGTACGGGAAAAAATGAGCCTTGCCGGTCCGACCGCCATCGAACTGACACCGATGCAGCTGGTGAATGCCCGGCCGATTATCGCAGCAATTAATGACTTTTTCCGGACCAGTCAGTTATCGACAATTCTCGATCAGACCAATCCCCTGTCAGAAGTCGATAACCTGAGACGGCTGACGGTCATGGGTATCGGCGGAATTTCCCGGGAGCGGGCTTCATTCTCAATCCGTGACATCAATGCGTCCCAGTACGGAAGGATTGATCCGGTCAGGAGCCCGGAGGGACCGAATATCGGACTGGTTACCTACATGGCCTTATTTGCGAAAGTTAATGAATACGGTTTCCTGGAATCCCCGTACCGCCGGGTGGAGAAAGTTCAGAAAGGAAATACTGTGCGGATGCGGGTGACCGATACCGTAGAATACCTGGATGCCAGTGATGAGCAATACCATTATATTACCCACGCCACCATCGGGAAGGACGCTGATAACTTCCTTACCGAAGAACGCGTCCCGGTCAGGTACAAAGGAGAGTTCCTGGAAACTGACGTAACGCACGTAGAATACGTTGATATCGTACCCCGTCAGGTTGTCGGTGGTCCGGCATCCCTGATACCATTTCTGGCTCATGATGAAGCAAACCGGGCGCTGATGGGTACGCACATGCAGTGCCAGTCAGTACCGCTACTGCGTCCGGAGGCGCCGGTTGTCGGTACCGGTATGGAATCTCCGATCGCCGGGGCAATGGAACGGGTGGTCAGGGCAAAGGATGACGGTATCGTCACCTTTTCCGATGCAGCATCGGTGGTATTCCAGACTAAAAACGGTGAAGCCGATACATATACGGTAGAGAAATTTAAGCGTTCAGCACAGTCCACCAGTTATAACCAGAAAGTACTGGTGACCACCGGTGAAAAAGTGAAAAAAGGAACCGTACTCGTTGACGGTCCGGCCTGTGAGGGCGGAGAACTGGCGCTCGGGGCGAATATGGTAATTGCCTACATGAGCTTTGACGGGCTGGGGTATGAAGATGCGATCGTCATATCCGACAGACTAGTCAGAAGTGATGTTTTAACCAGCGTGAATATCGAAGAATATGAAGCTAGTGTGGTTGATACCAAACTCGGGCCGGAGGAGACGACACGGGATATCCCCAATGTCGGAGAGGAAGCCCTGCGAAACCTCGACGCGGACGGCATTGTAGTTGTCGGAGCCGAAGTCGGTCCGAACGATATACTGGTCGGCAAAATTGCCCCGAAAGGCGAGACGGAGCTGACCGCGGAAGAACGGTTGCTGCGTGCCATTTTCGGAGAGAAAGCACGGGAAGTCCGTGACACCAGTCTGCGGATGCCGCATGGCGAGCGCGGGACGGTTATAGACGTTAAAATTCTCGACAAGGAAAAAGGAGACGAACTGGAACCGGGTACAAACCGGAAAATAATCGTCAAAGTCGCCCAGATCCGGAAAGTCGTGGTCGGTGATAAGCTCGCAGGCAGGCACGGCAACAAAGGTGTAATTTCGAAAATTGTCCCGACAGCCGACATGCCCTACCTACCGGACGGTACGGTAGTGGATATCATCATTTCACCGTTGTCGGTACTGTCACGTATGAATTTGGGTCAGCTGCTTGAGGCGCATCTAGGTTTTGCGGCTGCTAAGCTCAACACCAAAGTCGCACTTCCGGTATTTGAACCCGCCAGCGAAGACAGAATTGTCACAATGCTTAATGATGCCGGTCTGCCCATAAGCGGTAAAGTCACACTTTATGACGGCCGCAGCGGTCAGCCGTTCCGCGAACCGGTGGTTGTCGGCATAGGTTATATCATGAAGCTGATTCATATGGTTGAAGATAAAACCCATGCCCGTTCCACCGGTCCGTATTCATTGGTTACGCAGCAGCCCCTGGGAGGTAAAGCCCAGATGGGCGGACAGCGGTTGGGAGAGATGGAAGTCTGGGCGCTTGAAGCGCACCGGGCTTCACACATACTGCAGGAAATGCTGACCATCAAGTCTGACGATGTTGTCGGTAGGGCAAAAGCATTTGAGGCAATAGTAAAAGGTACCGATATCCCTGCCTCCACCATACCCGAATCGTTCAAGGTGCTGGTAAAGGAGCTGCAGGCGTTGGGACTTAACGTTGTTCCCACCGGGGTAGTTACTGCCAAACCAATGCCGCATCTGATGGATGATTCAGGGGTACCAATTTCTCAGGTTCCGCCGGTTACGGCTGCGCCCCCGGCAGTCGGAACACCGGTTGCAGATGCACCCCCAACGGAGGCTGGAGCCGCTAAAACACTACCGGAACAGCAGAATATAAAGGAAGGGAAAGAGGTACAGAAGGACTGACACTATGGATAGGAAGGGAAATTTTGCCAATATCGTCGATTTTTCCGGCCTGAAGATTACGCTGGCATCCCCTGATGAGATCAAACTCTGGTCTTACGGTGAAGTCACGAAACCGGAAACCATTAATTACCGGACGCTCAAACCTGAGAAGGACGGATTGTTCGACGAGCGGATTTTCGGACCCACAAAGGACTGGGAATGTTACTGCGGCAAATACAAACGCATCAGATACCGCGGCATTATTTGTGATAAGTGCGGTGTCGAAGTTACCCAGAGTAAAGTCAGGCGTGAACGGATGGGACACATCTCACTGGCCGCGCCTGTCGTGCATGTCTGGTTTTTCAAAGGGGCTCCCTCCAAGCTGTCCCTGCTTCTGGACATAAGTCCCAGGGCTCTGGAAGGGGTTATTTATTTTGCACAGTACCTGGTTACCAAAGTGGACGACGTGAAAAAGAAAGAGGTATTGGCCAGCATCGCTAAAATCGGAGAGGACAGGGAGGCGGAAGTGGATAACCGCATATCCGGCGAAAGGGAGAGAATTTCTGAGCAGTACAAGAAAGAGCGGGCCGGGATTAAGGATAAAATCAAGGGCGGTGAAGCCAAGGAACTTGCGGTATCGGAACTCGAACTGAAGGAAAAACAGGAACTTAACCTACTGGATGATCAGAAAGCCAAGGAAAAGAGCAAAATCAAGGAAGTCGTCGACTCCCTGACCTCAATCGTTAAAAGCATCAAGATTTATACGACCGTAACTGAGGACGAATACCTGAGGTTGCTCGATTATGATGCAACATCATGCTTCAGCGTCAGCATGGGCGCGGAAGCCGTACATGAAGTAATCAAGCATATCGACCTGGACAAAGCTGCCGCCGACCTGAGGGAAGAAATCCAGAGCACATCAGGCCAAAGGCATATCAAGGCGACAAAACGTCTGCGTGTCGTTGACGGACTCCGGAGGTCAGGCATTAAACCTTCCTGGATGATCCTCTCGATCCTTCCGGTGATTCCCCCGGATCTGCGGCCGATGGTGCAGCTGACCGGAGGCAGATTTGCAACCAGTGACCTGAATGACCTTTACCGCAGGGTGATTAACCGGAACAACCGGCTCAAGCACCTGATGGACCTGGGCGCGCCGGAAATCATTCTCAGAAATGAAAAGCGGATGCTGCAGGAAGCGGTTGACAGTCTGATTGCCGCGACGCAGCGGCCTTCCTCACGAGCCGTGATCCAGCCTCTCCGGTCCCTGTCGGACATGCTCCGGGGTAAACAGGGGCGTTTCCGGCAGAATCTGCTGGGTAAGAGGGTGGACTATTCCGGTCGTTCCGTAATTGTCGTCGGCCCCGAACTGTCGCTTATCCAGTGCGGCATTCCCAAGGAAATGGCACTGGAGATGTTCAAGCCTTTCGTACTGCGGGAGCTGATTGTCCGCGGCATTGCCCCCAACGTCAAGAACGCCAAGAACGTACTGGAAAGGCGGACGCCGGAGGTTTTCGATATCCTGGAGGAAATCACCCGGAATCATCCGGTGTTACTGAACCGCGCCCCGACACTGCATAAACTTGGCATCCAGGCGTTTTATCCGATTCTGATCGAGGGGTCCGCAATCCGGATTCATCCGTGCGTCTGTGCGGGATACAATGCAGATTTTGACGGGGATCAGATGGCAGTTCACATACCGTTATCCCGGGAAAGCCAGGAAGAATCCGTACACCTGATGCTGCCGACGCATAATCTGCTCAAGCCGGCGGATGGCTCGCCGATAACCGTGCCGAATAAGGAAATGGTACTCGGCTGCTACTATATAACGACCATCGATCCTAAATATGAGGAAAGGTCGGATGCCGAACTTAAAGTATTCAGCAGCGTTACCGATGCGGTTTATGCATATCAGGTAAGTTCCGTTGATCTCCGGGAGCCGGTCAAACTTTACCGTAACCGCGAGCTGATTGTCACTTCGGTCGGCAGGATACTCTTTAACGAAATTCTGCCTGAGAAGCTCCAGTATCATAATACCCCGGTGAAAGCGGCTACGGTAAAAACCATTATTACCAGGGCGCTGACACAGTATCCCAAAGAGGATGTCGTCAAACTGATCGATGCGATCAAGGATATCGGTTTCCTGGGCGCGACGCTCTGCGGCGGTCTGTCGGTATCAGTATTCGACAACCAGTCCATCCCGGAGAAGGACTCGCTCATAAACGAGGCGGAGGATAAGGTTAAAACCGTTGATCAGAATTACCAGCAGGGTCTGATCACGCTGGATGAGAAACGCCGCCTTTCCAATGAAATCTGGATTGAAATCACTGAGCGGATAGCTGATAAAACCTGGCAGAACCTGAAATCGGATAATCCGGTTAAAATGATCATCGATTCGGGCGGTGCCCGGGCGTCCAAGGATCAGCTGAAACAGCTCTGTGCCATTAAGGGTTTGGTAGTTGATCCGCTGGGTAAAATCGTGGAACTGCCGACTAAAAGTAATTACCGCGAAGGACTGTCAATATTCGAATACGTCACCAGTACCCGCGGTTCGAGGAAGGGTCTGACTGATTCAGCCCTTAAAACCGCCGATGCCGGTTACCTGACCCGGAGGCTGGTCGATGTCGCCCACGATATGATTATCAGAATGGATGACTGCGGTACTACGGAAAGCTTTACGATCGGAAGGCATGAAGACCGTCAGACACCGTTTACCACCCGGGTTGTCGGCCGGGTAGCCGCAGAGGATATAACGGTTCCTTCAGGTAAGCGGGTACTTATTCCCAAGGGCGAAATGATTACGGAAGATAACGTCCGGGTTCTTGATGAGCATGCAGTTGAAACCGTTCAGGTCAGGTCACCCATCACCTGCCAGGCCTTAGTCGGACTGTGTGCCCAGTGTTACGGCCGGGATTTCTCGACTACGCAGATGGTTGAAGTCGGCATGCCCGTCGGAGTCGTCGCTGCACAGTCGATCGGGGAACCGGGGACACAGCTGACTATGCGGGTCAGGCATGCCGGCGGCATTGTCGGTTTGGACGTAACCCAGGGTTTGCCGCGGGTTGAGGAACTTTTCGAGGTCAGAACTCCGCGCAATCTGTCTCCTATTTCGGAAATTGCCGGTAAGGTCGAAGTAACGGAAACGGAACAGGGCTATAAAGTCCGGATCAGAAATACCGCCTTAAAACCGGTCGAGGAGCGGGAGTACACGGTTCCTTTAACCAGTGAGCTTAAAGTACAGGACGGCGATACGGTTTCCGCCGGTGACCAGCTGGCTTCCGGGAATCTCGATATCAAGGAAGTTCTCCAGGTACGGGGGATGCGCGGCGCACAGAAGTATCTGATATCCGAAATCCAGAGGGTGTATGAAATGCAGGGCATTATGATCCATGACAAGCATTTTGAGGTGATAGTCAGGAAAATGAGTGACAAAGTCCGCATTGACAGTCCGGGGGACACCCTGCTTCTGCCGGGGGAGCTGGTCGACAGGGCTAAGTTTCAGGAGGAAAATTCCCGGGTACTGGCGGAAGGGGGAGAGCCCGCAACAGCCCAGATCGTCGTCCTCGGCATTACCCGGGCGTCCCTTTATACCGAGTCGTGGCTGTCCGCGTCTTCATTCCAGGAGACTACCAATGTCCTGACTGATGCGGCAATCGCCGGTAAGGAAGACCGGTTGCTGGGGTTAAAAGAAAACGTTATAATCGGACGGTTGATTCCGGTCACGCCGGAACGCGCAAAAATGCAGACGTCACCGTCCTGAAATGTACTATGCCGACAATAAACCAGTTAATCAGGAAAGGCAGAAAGTCGAAATCCAAAAAGATTAAGGCAACTGCGCTCCGGAAATTTTTCAATGCCAAAGACAGGCGAACAAGCCAGATTCCGTCCCCGTTCAAACGCGGCGTGGTCACGGTGGTCAAAACCATGACTCCGAAAAAGCCTAATTCGGCTCTGCGTAAAGTAGCCAGGGTAAGACTTTCAAACAAGCAGGAAGTGACCGCATATATTCCCGGCATCGGGCACGAACTGACCGAACATGCGATTGTGATGGTCCGGGGCGGACGCGTTCCGGATCTGCCCGGCGTCAAGTACCATATTGTCCGGGGAAAATATGACGCGGCCGGTGTGGTCAACCGGAAGAAAGGCAGAAGCAGGTACGGCACGAAATCCGGAATTCCGGGTCCGGCAGCCGCTCCGGCTGGTTAACATATGCGTACCGGCAGGATTTCCAAACCATTGCCCGAACCGGATCCGGTATACGGAAACCGTCTGGTTTCACGCCTCACTAACCGGATTATGGAGCGGGGAAAGAAACAGGTAGCCATGAAACTGGTATACGGGGCGATGGACCGTATCAAAGAGCAGGGAGAGGATCCGGTCAAGGTGCTGGAAACGGCAATTGCGAACGTCGGACCGAAAGTCGAAGTCAGGCCCCGCCGCGTCGGCGGTGCTTCTTATCAGGTGCCGATTGAGGTCAGGGGAGACCGGCGGGTATCCCTCGCGATCAGGTGGATCGTAAGTTTTGCCCACAAACGCCCGAACCGTGAATTCAAAACTTACGATGCCAAACTCGCTGTCGAGCTGATGGATGCTTCAAAGGGAGTCGGAGAGGCGATTAAAAAGCGAGATACGGTATTCCGGATGGCCGAAGCAAATAAGGCTTTTGCCCATTTCCGCTGGTAATTCCTGTACCCGTAGAATTAAGCTCCCGGATTATGACTTTTCAGTTAGACCGTTTTATCGTCGTCGGCAGAAGGTTTCTGGGTGTATCGCTGGACGTTATGCTGTCATTTCTGTCAATATTGTCCAGGCACTACTGACGAAAAATCCGTATCCCCACAACGGCCCGCCTGATATAATCCGTTGTGCATGCCGCACTTCCGGCCACAGAATATGATAAGGGATAAATTTTCAGCGGTCTGGGTTTCATACTCCTCAATCAGCGATTATCTCAAGTGTCCGCGGGCTTACTTTCTGAGTAACGTCTACCGCAATCCCGAAACAAACAAAAAAATTGCCCTGATGTCACCTGCGCTGGCATTGGGACAGTCTGTACATGACGTCATTGAGACACTGTCGAAGCTGCCCGTTGAAGATCGGTTTGCCAAACCCCTGTCGGAAGTCTTTGAAAAATCCTGGGAAAACGTAAGGGGAACCAGGGGAGGTTTCCGTGATGATACCGAAGAGCACAACCACAGACAGCGCGGGCTGGATATGGTCGCGCGGATCATGAAACACCCCGGTCCGCTGTCGCGCAAAGCGGTCAAGATCCGTCAGGACCTGCCTTACTTCTGGTTATCGGAGGAAGAGAATATCATTCTCTGCGGGAAGATTGACTGGCTGGAATACCTGCCCGATTCTGACAGTGTCCGGATTATCGATTTCAAAACCGGAAAATTTGATGAAGACCGGCAGTCACTGCAGCTTCCGATATATGTAATGCTGGCCGGTAACACCCAGACGAAACCGGTTACGGGAATATCTTACTGGTATCTTGACCGTGATGATGAACCGGTGGACCTGCCGATGCCCGATCTGGATGCCGCGGCCAAGTCAATATTCGATATCTCCAGAAAAATCGCCCTGGCACGCAAACTCGACCATTTCAAATGTCACTTGAAGGACGGTTGCCGCGCCTGCAGGCCGCTTGAGGCAGTCGTTGCCGGCCGGGCTCAGAAAGTGGGAGTCGATTCCTTCGGCCGGGAGGTATATATTCTGTAGGAAATGACTCATGCACTGGGTATACTTTGCAGCCATCAGCGTTATTTCCATTTCAGTTGCCAATGTCCTGCAGCGCATTCTCGCTCGGGAAGAAAAGAATGATCCGATCGCCAACTCCATTGTTTTTCAGTTCTTGGTGGCCTTATTTACCGGTATCTACGCAGTCAGCAAGGGATTCGTCCCGCCGCCGATTCACCTGTTCCCGGTCCAGTTCGCAGTCAGTACCGTCTTTTACGGATTGGGGACACTCAGCCTTTTTACCGCACTGAAACGTCTCGGATCATCTGAGGTGACGATATTATCTTCTTTTGGTGCTCTGGTGACTATTGCCGGTTCCCTGGTATTCCTTGATGAGAAATTATCACCGCTTCTGATTCTGGGAACATTCCTTATTCTTCTGTCGGTATTTCTGGTAACCCGTTTCGACAGCGTAAAAATCAGATCGTCCCGCACTGCTGTTTTTTATGCCCTGGCCGGAACATCATTGTACGGCCTGGCAGTAGTCAGTGACACTTTCATACTGCGCCGTTATGATGCAGTATCCTACACGCCGGTAATATCACTGCTTCCCGGAATATTTCTGACGATAATACATCCGAGGGCGGTCGGGAATATTGTCCGGATTATGCATCGGGATTTCCTGAAACCTATGGTATTGTTTTCCTGCTTTTACGGTATACAGGCGGTGACATATTATCTGGCTATTGAAAACGGCGCCAATGCATCACAGATGGGGCCGTTTGCGAAATCCCAGATTGTGCTGACGGTAATGCTGGCGGCAGTTTTTTTAAAAGAACGCTCCGGCTTGCTCAAAAAAATCATTGCAACAGTACTCGTAACAGCCGGTGCCGTATTAATTTCCTAGCTTCATTCTGCCTGTCGAAACCGTGATACAATGATTCTCCATGAATACCATTATCCGATGTCCCCACTGCGGTCTGGAAGTTGAGGTAACTGAAGCGCTGGCTGCCCAAATTGAAAAGCAGCTGATGCACGCAGTTACCGAAAAACACGCACGCGAAATTGAGGAAATCAGGAAATCAACTGAGAGTAAAATGCGCAAACAGCTGCTGGAAGAGTCGGCAAAAGAAATCGCCGGACTGGAAAAACAACTGGAGGAGAAAAACCGTAAAGTCGGTGAGATGCGCGACCAGGAACTGGCACTGCGGGAAGCGAAACGCAAACTGGAAGACCGGGAGAAAGAATTGAAGCTTGAAGTCGCCCGGACAATTGACGCGGAAAAGAAAAAGCTGGAAGAAGCGGTGCTGAAACAAGCAGCCGAAGAACACCGGTTGCGGGATATGGAAAAAGACAAGCTTATCAGAGATCTGCAGCAATCGCTGGAAGACGCCCGGCGCAAAGCCCATCAAGGCTCACAACAGCTGCAGGGCGAGGTACAGGAACTTGACCTCGAGGAGACACTGCGGAATGCCTTCCCGATGGATATCATTGAGCCGGTCGAAAAGGGTATCCGCGGTGCCGATTTGCGGCAGATTGTCCGGACGCCCCGGGGAAGCATATGCGGCGTCATACTCTGGGAAGCGAAAAGGACAAAACTCTGGTCGGATGACTGGTTGGTGAAACTGAAGGATGACCTGAGGCACGCCAAGGCAAACATTCCGATTATTGTGTCTGCCCAGTTGCCTCAGGAAGCCGTATCCGGTTTCGGATTCAAAAACGGCGTGTATGTCGTGTCATTTGCCCTGGCCGTGCCGGTGGCGGAAGTATTCCGTCAGAAACTCACTGAGATTGCCCGGGAAAAATTCATTTCGGCTAACCGGGGCACTAAGGGTGAAGAGCTGTATGCATACATTACCAGCCACCAGTTCCGGCAGCAGGTAGAATCTCTGGTCGAAGTATACCAGGACATTCACTCACAGATTCAGAAAGAGCGGGCGGCGCTTGAAAAAATCTGGAAATCCCGGGAATCCCAGGTTGTCCGCCTGATGCATGCTACCGCCGGCATGATCGGCAGCATGGAGGGCTTAGTCGGGCAGTCATTCCTGCAGATAAAAGGACTGGATTTGGATACCGATAATCCGGAATTGTCAGAATCTCCCAAACTGATTGAATAATTAAATGTCCCCGGAAATAATGCTCCGGACGATTGATACGAAAATTCTCAAAGAGTATAGTATAGTTAATGCCGAAACCGGGAACTCTGATATTTTTGGTACTGCTTATCATATTCGTTGCGGCCGCATGGTATGTCGTTCAGGATGGTATCCGCATTACATCCTGCTTCGAAACCAATACTCAGACATTTGATGATATTGAGTACGGTTCGAGGAACCAGGGTTGGAGTCAGCGCCGTATCTGCGAACTCAAGTTCCAAGCGGTGACAGCGACCGAGAGTTGTCTGCGTGATGTTGCCTCAGGCAGCATGCTACCGGACGGGTCAACGGACAGGATTGTCCGGGCCATGCACCTGTATCGGGCTGATATTGATGAAACGGAAAACTTGAAAGACAGGCACGATGAGGAGTGTTTCCAGTATCCTGAGTCGATGTTTTATCCGCCCGATTATTAAGTGGCTTTTTACCGACCCCGAAAAAATTAACGGACGCCTGCCGTGAGAGCCGACCCGATGAAAAAACGTATATTTGTATGCCTGACTCCTCCTTCCGTTATCAGCCGGAAAATCCTGGATATTGCCCGTGCCGGTATACCCCGGGGTATCGGCCGGATCCGTTTTACCCCGGCGGATCAGCTGCATATAACGGTATTGTTTCTGGGTGCGGTTGAAAGGGGCATCTCGGAAGCCGTCAGCCGGCAGTTAGGACAAGTCGCCGAAACGAATGCTCCCGTCAAACTGAAACTGCGTGATATCATTACGGCTCCGCCGGGCAGGCCACCGACTATGCTGTGGGCGGTATTTAACGACAGTGACGGTTTTATTAAGCTGGCTCAACAGGCGCGGAAGGCACTGCAGCCTTTGGTCCCTGCGCCTGCTGCCGGCAGACCTCAGTATGCCCATATTACCGTGGCCAGAAGCAGGCAACTGTTGCCGGAGCTCTTACCAATCCGGATTCCGGAAGTCATTGGTGACTTCCGGTTTGACGACCTCTGGCTTTATGAATCGGAATTGTCGCCCCGGGGAGCCGTCTACACTCCGCTGGCGGGCTATCCCCTGAAAGGAAAATGATATGGCAACAAAAGTAGCCGGCAGAAGACTCATACAGGCGCTGACCGCGGCGGCGGCAACCGTATTTATCAGTGCCGGAATCGTTACCGCGGTTAAACTGATAGGTCCGGTATCGCCCGGGCTAACCGGCAGTGAATCCGTTTCCGTTGCCCCCACCGGAGTTAAGACTGAATTACGTGAAAGCTCCATGGCTTCGCCCCCGGATATCGGACGGGTCTTTTCCGAGGTCCGCAGTCCGGTGGATGAAACAGATCCGGGTATCCGGACCGTTATCGCAACCGGGGATATTTTGCCGGCACGGACTGTAAATACCCAGACACTGAAATACGGTGATTTTACCTGGGCTTACCGGGAAATTGCCGGATTCACGGCGTCAGCCGATATCACGCTGGTTAACCTGGAGACGCCGTTGGTCAGCGGTTGTCCCGCTACGGACTCAGGGATGATTTTTTGCGGTGTACCGGATCATATTTACGGGCTTAAGTTTGCGGGCATTGATGTCGTGAATATCGCCAATAACCATATCGGAAATTTCGGTGCGGACGGAATTTCCCAGACAAAACAGCTGCTGGCAGCTTCGGATTTTTCAGTCAGCGGTGTGACCGGTGAGCCGGTAGTGCTGGATATTGACGGGGTCAGATTCGGTTTCGCGGGATTTAACGATATCGGTGAAGTTCCGGATGGTATCAATCCGGCTTCCCCGGAGACAGTCACTGCGGTGATCTCCCGGACCCGGGGGAAATCCGATGTAGTCATCGCTTCCTTCCACTGGGGGCAGGAATATACCCGGATGCCATCCCAGCGTCAGATAAGCCTGGCCAGACAGGCTGTCGATGCCGGAGCAACGCTGGTCATCGGGAATCACCCACACTGGATTCAGCCTGTCGAAAAGTATGCCGGCGGTTTCATCGCATATTCCCACGGTAATACGGTATTTGACCAGATGTGGAGTGAGGAGACGAGACTGGGAGTCCTGGGTAAATATACGTTTCATGGCAGCCGGCTGATTGATGTCGAGTACTTTCCGGTCCGGATCGAGTCCTTTGGTCAGCCGCAATTTCTCAAAGGATCACAGAAAAATCATGTTCTTGAGATGATGGCTTCGGCAAGTGCGGTACTTTTAAAACCGTAACTGAGGACGGGACCTGATAGTCTGCACCCGGTCTGGTATGATGGTGGTAAGTTATAGTTATGGAAGTATTTAAGCCTTGGTCAGAATCATCTTCCCGGACAGCCGGTAATTATTACCATACAGTCAATGCGCTGACTTCGGTCCGGGAGTCAAGCGTTTCAAGTGTAAATGCGACGGCATCCGCTCCCGTGCTGCCTCCGGGCATATATTCGTACGGGCCGCTGGCGCTGTTTCTGCTTCTTTTTATCGCGGGTATCGGACTTCAGGTGGTCCACCGCATCAGGAGCCTGAAGCAGGTCATAACTGCGGTTTTACTGTCGTTTGCAGTCGCATCCATACCGCTTCTTATCCCTCTGATTAACGAATCAACCGGCATGCAGGCGCATGCCCGGCGGGACCGGGTTCCCCGTAACGTGTCCATAAGGCAGATATCTGATACCTCAGCTCTCGTTACCTGGGAAACCTCCGCCGAAACCATCGGAGCGGTAAGAATTAGGAGTTATGCCGGGGTTGTCAGGCCCGGGACAATCATATTTGCAGATCAGGGAGTTGCAGTCCGCCAACATACAGCCGTCATTAAGAGCCTGAATCCGCAGACGGATTATGAAATTGACATTTACTCCGGTTCCGACTGGTATGATGACAGCGGAAGTCCGCTGAAGCTGAAAATGGGCAGTCATAAATGACCGACGGACACTGGACATAGACTGCTGCTTCAGGTAAAATGTGTCTAATCAGGAAGCATAACAGGACTGCTTCGAAATGAGGCAGTTCTTTTTCTGTTTGCAGCATATGGCATCACCTCAGACCCAGGTTACTCTGAACCGCGACGTACCGCTCGATAAAGTACGCAATATCGGCATAATTGCACATATCGATGCCGGTAAAACGACGACCACGGAACGTATTCTGTATTACACGGGACGGTCGTACAAAATCGGCGACATCGACGAGGGTACGACGGTCATGGACTGGATGGCACAGGAAAGGGAAAGGGGAATTACCATCGTCTCTGCGGCAACGACAACCTTCTGGAACGGATACCGTTTCAACATCATCGATACCCCCGGACACGTGGATTTTACGGCAGAAGTTGAACGGTCTCTCCGGGTTTTGGACGGCGGCATAACCGTGCTGGATGCAGAAGAAGGAGTTCAGTCACAGTCGGAGACTGTCTGGCATCAGGCGGATAAATACCGTGTTCCCCGGATTTGTTTCATCAACAAGATGGACAAGATCGGGGCTGATTTCCGGGCCACCATCAGATCAATTGAGGATCGGCTGGGCGCCCGGACGGCGGTTATGGTCGTTCCCATCGGCAGCGAGCATAATTTCCGGGGTGTTATTGATATTTTAAGCCGGAAGTCCCTGGTTTGGGGAAGTGATGAGCTCGGTGCCAAATTCGATGTCCTTGAAGAAATCGCCCCGGATCTGCGTGATGAAGTCGAAAAGTCAAGACATGCACTGATTGAAAAAATTGCCGAAACCGATGATACACTGCTTGAGAAGTACCTGGGCGGACAGGAATTGGGAACCGACGAATTGAAACAGGCGCTGCGGCGTGCGGTCATAGCATACAAACTGGTTCCCATCTACGCCGGATCAAGCCTAAGAAACAAGGGCGTACAACCGGTGCTTGATGCTGTGGTTGATTACCTTCCCAGTCCGCTGGACCTGCCGCCGGTCGAAGGGAAGAATCCGAAAACCGGGGAAAATGAAACCCGGAAACGGATCAATGAGGAACATTTTTCCGGTCTGGCCTTCAAGATTCAGATCGATCCCCATGTCGGGAAACTGACATATGTCCGGATTTATTCAGGTGTCCTCAAGTCAGGTTCATACATTTACAACTCAAACAAAAATGCCTCCGAACGCATCGGCAGACTGCTTCTCATGCATGCCAATCAGCGCGAGGAGATTAAGGAGGCATACGCTGGTGAGATCGTAGCGGTCGTTGGTTTTAAGGCTACGGTAACCGGCGATACGGTATGCACGCAGGAAAAACCGATTGTTCTCGAGGAGATCAGTTTTCCCGACCCGGTCATTTCCCTGGCCATCGAACCGAAAACCAAGAACGATCAGGAGAGAATGGGTTACGCGCTCCAGCGTCTGAGTGAAGAAGATCCGACATTCAAAATCAAGTCAAATCTGGAAACCAACCAGACGATTATCTGGGGCATGGGTGAACTGCATCTGGAGATTCTGGTTGACCGGATGAAACGTGAGTTTAAGGTTGAAGCGAATGTCGGAGCTCCGCAGGTAGCTTACAAGGAAACCGTAAAAACGAAAGCCCAGGCAGAAGGTAAATATATCCGTCAGTCAGGTGGCCGGGGACAGTACGGTCATTGTTACCTCCGGATCGAACCGAAAAGCCGTGGTGAGGGATATGAGTTCGTGGATGAAATCAAGGGCGGTGCAATACCCCGGGAATTCATTCCGGCCATTGAAAAGGGGATCCGTGAAGCAATGGAAAACGGCGTACTGGCAGGATATCCGTTGGTCGACATGCAGGTCTCGCTATATGACGGTACCTACCATGAGGTCGACAGTTCGGAAATCGCTTTTAAGATCGCCGGGTCCATGGCACTTCAGAACGCCGTTAAGCAGGCCAGCCCGACACTCCTGGAGCCGGTTATGAAGGTTGAGGTGACGACTCCTGATGAGTTCATGGGAGATATAATCGGAGACCTCGGGTCCAAACGCGCCCAGATCATGGGAACGCAGAAACGCGGCATGATTACGGTAATACTGGCAATGGTTCCGCTGGCGGAGCTCGCCGGATACGCAACGACACTGCGGAGCATGTCAAAGGGAAGGGCGACATATTACATGGAACCGTCTCATTACGAAGAAGTTCCGCGTAATATCGCCGAAAAAATCATTGCCAAACAATCGTAGCGTATGGTACAATTCCACCGCGCTCAAATATCTGAGTGACGGTTTTTTATTCCATGAAAGGAATTATTAGTTTAGAACTACAGGAGGTTATGTATGGCTGACCAGCAAAAATTCCAGAGAACGAAACCGCATCTTAATATCGGAACTATCGGACACGTTGACCATGGTAAAACAACTCTAACTTCAGCGATTACGCATGTCCTTGCAAAATCGGGCATGGCCAAAGCACTTAAATATGAAGAAATCGATAACGCCCCGGAAGAAAAAGCCCGCGGAGTTACGATTAATATCCACCATTCCGAATACGAGACGGCAAAACGTCACTATGCGCATATAGATGCTCCGGGACACGCCGATTACATCAAAAACATGATAACCGGCGCGGCTCAGATGGACGGCGCAATTCTGGTAGTCTCGGCACCGGACGGTCCGATGCCTCAGACCCGGGAACACATACTTCTGGCCCGTCAGGTAAACGTGCCGGCTATCGTTGTGTATATGAATAAAACCGACATGGTACAGGACAAGGAACTTCTTGACCTGGTTGAAATGGAAGTACGCGAACTGTTAACCAAATATAAGTTCCCCGGGGACAAACTCCCGGTCATCCGCGGCAGTGCCCTGAAGGCGCTGGAAGGTGATCCGGAGGCAGAAAAAAGTATCCAGGAACTCATGAATACGGTTGATTCCTATATACCGGATCCGGTACGTGACCTGGATAAACCGTTCCTGATGGCGATTGAAGACGTTTTTTCGATTAAAGGCCGGGGTACGGTAGTTACCGGACGTGTGGACCGCGGCAAAGTGAAGGTGAATGAGACCGTCGAAATAGTCGGAATCAGGCCGACACAGTCCACGGTCGTGACCGGTGTAGAGATGTTCCGGAAAATGCTCGATGAAGGCATGGCAGGTGACAACATCGGACTACTTCTGCGCGGTATCGAAAAAAATCAGGTTGAAAGAGGCCAGGTAGTTGCTGCTCCCGGAACCGTTAAACCGCACACTGAGTTTGAGGCCGAAGCGTATATCCTGACGAAAGAGGAAGGCGGACGCCATACGCCTTTCTTTACCGGTTACCGGCCGCAGTTTTATATCAGAACTACGGATGTTACCGGTGAGGTTGCATTGCCCAAGGGTGTGGAAATGGTCATGCCGGGTGACAGCACCAACATGACTGTTAAACTGATAGCTCCGGTTGCACTTGAAGAGGGAGTCCGTTTTGCCATCCGAGAAGGAGGCCATACGGTAGGAGCCGGCGTAGTGACTAAGGTTATTTCATAAAAATCCCCCACAATCTTGCCGGGTGGGGTAATAAGGATGCCGAAGGGAAGAATCCGTGTACGTTTAAAAGCGTACGACAGCCGTATCATAGACGATTGCTGTCAGAAGATATTGGACGTCGCCGTGCGAACGGGAGCCAAGGTTGTGGGACCTGTACCGCTACCGACTGACCGGGAACATTATAACGTGGCCAGAAGTACGTTTATTGACCGCAACAGCCGCGAAGATTTCATGATCAAAACACATAAGCGGCTGATTGATATTGTCGAACCGACGGATAAAACCATCGATCAGCTGATGCATCTGGACCTGCCGGCCGGAGTTGACGTCGAATTAAAATTATAATACCTGAACTGATATTGGTTCTCGTCAAACCTGAGATACTTTGGTATACTTAAGTACTTGTAATGATCCGGAATCTACAGATACGATACTGACCGGTCATACCATACGTCTCGGATGAGCTAAAAATTTCCGGCAACGGAAAGATAAACGGCCTCACCCGGGGTCGTTTTTTTTGATGGTTAGTTGGCGAGCGAATTCGGATTCGCGAGCTTACTAACCATCAATCCGCCACGAGCGCTCCTCACGCCGTGTACGAACAGTACTGAAAAGGCGTGAGGCAAGAGGGGGAGGATGACGGAGCGATATAAATGCCAGCCGTTTTTTGACCGTTGAACTGATATTACATCAATACGGATTGTCAAAGAGAGGCAGCTACTGATGGGGAAATTTTCAGTCGGTGAGCATTTTCCGGCCGTGCAGAAGGTAATATAACATAAAATATGCTGCGTGCATTGATAGGCACTAAACTAGGACAGACGCAGACGTTTACGCCCGAAGGAAAGCGGATACCTGTGACAATGATACAGGCGGGTCCGTGTTTTATTACGGCTATCGATGACCGTCCGGGCCAGCACAGCGTCCAACTCGGCTTCGGAACGGTCAGGAATATCAGCAAACCGCGCATCGGTCACCTGAAGAAAACGGGGCTCACACAAAAGCTCCGTTTTTTACGGGAATTTCCGGTCGAAGAAATTTCTGCGGATATGAAACCGGGTGACCAGGTTCAGGTTGATGCTGTTTTCCACCCCGGTGACCGCGTCAGGGTAACCGGAACCAGCATCGGTAAGGGATTTGCCGGCGTGGTGAAACGCCACGGATTTAAGGGAGGACCCCGGACCCACGGTCAGTCAGACCGTGAGCGCGCTCCGGGATCAATCGGCCAGACTACTACGCCCGGCCGGGTATATAAAGGCAAACGGATGGCAGGCAGGATGGGTGGAGAAAGGGTAACTGTGCGCGGATTACGGATTGTCGGGATTAATCCCCAATCCGGTCTGATCACCGTGTCAGGAGTCGTACCGGGACCGAAACAGGGTTTTGTCGTCATTACGAAAGAAGCTTGATTCTATGGCAGTAGCCAAAAAAACAGTTATCAAAAAGATGCAGCCGCGGACATCACATCCGAAGGCTGTCAAGCTGCGTCCGGAAACTAAAGCCCGGACCGGCCGGACGAATCTCGCCGCCACAGCGGTCATACGTGGAAAATCCGCTGCAACTCAGGCGCCGGAAAAACCGGGCGCCGCAGGCGGAGACAGCCTGTCGCTTAAAGTGCTCGATACTGCCGGAAAATCCGCAGGAACGGTATCTGTACCGAAGTCATTATTCGACGCATCAGTCAACAGCCAGCTGATTGCCCAGGCGGTCAGGGTATACCGGATGAATCAGAGATCCGGACAAGCCGCCACAAAAACCCGCGGAGAAGTAGAAGGATCCACCAGAAAAATATTCCGTCAGAAGGGTACGGGACGGGCACGGCACGGGAGCATCAGGTCTCCGATATTTGTCGGCGGGGGCATCGTATTCGGCCCGCGACCCAGAACGTATGCCGTATCCATGCCCAAAACCATGCGCCGC
>MFJD01000001.1:234830-249053 GCA_001779095.1 Candidatus Gottesmanbacteria bacterium RBG_16_52_11
CACTGACAAGCCGGCTCAGGGAAGGCAGGCTGGTTGTCGTAGCCGGGATCGAATCAATACAGCCGAAGACTAAATTGATGGCCCGGACCCTGGGTCTGGTAGCACCGGACATGTCGGTTTTACTTCTGACGAAAAGCGGGGCTGATGGAGTTGTCCGCGCATCGCGCAATATTCCTGACTGCCTGACATTGCCGGCGCGCTCCCTGAATACCTATGCCGTGATGTCGCAGCAGATGGTAGTCATAACGCGGGAGGCGATAGGCGAGCTGAAAGAAACTCTGTTGAAATAATCATATGAATTCAGTGCTGAAAAAACCGATACTGACCGAAAAAACCATGCAGCTTGCCTCACGGGGCGTGTTTACCTTCGAAGTAGACGCGCAGGCAGATAAACGCCGGATTGCCGGATCGGTCGCAGGGATGTACAAAGTGTCGGTCAGGGAAGTCCGGACCGTAATTATGCACGGTAAATCCAGGAGAACCGGCAAGCGTCGGTCCGTAATCCGCAAGCCCGACTGGAAAAAGGCATTCGTAAGGCTCGCTGACGGACAGACCATCGATGCATTTCAGATCGGACAGGCGGATGAAAAAAAGTGACATTAATCTGCTGACAGAATATGAATACCGTACTTAAACAGTTAAGACAAATCCTACCGAAACAATCGGGACGTGACAGTGCCGGTCATGTTGCCGTGCGGCACCAGGGCGGCAGGCAGAAGCGGTTTTACCGGACGATAGACTGGAAGCGGGAAAAGGCCGGGATACCAGCAAAAGTCGTCGCACTGGAATACGACCCCAACCGGACTTCCGGGATTGCACTGCTTCAATATGGTGACGGTGAAAAACGGTATATTTTAGCACCCGAAGGACTCGTTGTCGGTCAGAAAGTCGAAAGCGGCAGCGATGTGTCCATTAGGGTCGGCAACAGTATGCAGCTCCGGTTCATTCCGATCGGAACCGAGATTCACAATCTGGAAATCAGACCTGGCAGGGGTGGCCAGGTAGTCAGGTCAGCCGGCACCTGGGCAACTGTTTTGGCAAAGGAAGGCGGGGTCATCCACATTAAGATGCCGTCCGGTGAAATCCGGTTATTCCATGAGCAGTGTGCCGCAACGATCGGCAGGATCGGCAATTCTGACTGGAAGAATCAGATAATCGGTACAGCCGGCCGGGCCCGCAGGATGGGAATCAGACCAACTGTCCGCGGTGTAGCGCAGAATCCGCGTTCCCATCCGCACGGAGGAGGAGAAGGCAGAAGCGGTATCGGATTGCCGTCACCTAAATCTCCGTGGGGTAAACGGACGCTCGGCAAAAAAACCCGGAAGCGCACAAAATACAGCAATGCAGTGATAGTCAAAAGGAGAAAATAACTATGGCCCGAAGCAGTAAAAAAGGCCCTTATATAGATCAGCGGTTACTTGTAAAAATAATGAAACAGAAAGCCGGCGGTGACCGGTCACCGGTCAAAACCTGGTCCAGAGCATGTCAGATTCCGCCGGATTTTGTCGGTCATAAAATTGCCGTTCATAACGGTCGGGTGTTTACAGAAGTATTTATTACCGAAGCCATGGTCGGGCACAGGCTGGGTGAATTTTCTCCGACCCGGACCTTCCGTGGTCATGGTCAGGTCACCAAACGGACAATGGATAAGACGTAGGGAAGGGAAATATATGAAGTTTCAGGCAACGGCAAAATATCTGCGAATCAGCACCCGGAAGGTCCGGCTGGTTGCCGATTCCATCCGGCGGATGCCGGCTGAGGTTGCCCGGCAGCAGCTTGAACGGATGCCCCGGAGGGCAGCAAAGATGATTTCCGGAGTTCTGGCATCGGCGATGGCTAATGCCAAAACGGCAAATGCCGGATCACAGCTGATGATTGATGAGATAGAGGTTATGGGTGGTCCGGCGATGAAACGCTGGCGTGCCGTTGCGCGCGGAAGCGCACACGGTTATAAAAAACGCATGACGCATATCAGAATCGTTCTCAGTGATGATACGTACCCGGAGGCGGATGCCAAGCGTAAAGAGGAGGTAAAACCGGCGTAAACTTATTAGCATTGCATGTCCTGGGTCATGGCCGGACAAAGCCCGAAGTCATGAATACAGGATTACTTGACTAAAGCGTCGTAAAAAACTGTATGGGACAAAAAATTCATCCTAAGGGTTTCCGGCTCGGGCCGTTATATACGTGGACATCACGTTGGTATGCTCCGGAAAAATACTATAAGGATCTGTTGCTGTCAGATGTCAGATTGCGGAGTGTACTCCGGGATAGGCTGAAAAATGCCGGATTGGCACAGGTTGATATTGAACGGTCGATTAACAAAATCAAAATCATACTGTACGTTTCCCGGCCGGGAGTCGTAATTGGACGCGGAGGCAGCGGGCTAGAGGACATAAAAAAATTCATCACCAGGTTTATTTCCCGTATTGAATTGAGTCAGCGGGGACCGCAGAAAAGCGAAACCGGCAAGACCAAAATTGAATTGGTAGTTGAACCGGTAAAAGAGCCGAATCTGAATGCACAGATTGTGGCTACTAATATCGCCGAACAGATCGCTAAAAGGCTTCCGCATAAACGGGTGACACTGCAGGCGGTTGACCGGGTAATGTCGGCAGGTGCCAAAGGCGTAAAAGTCGTTCTGGCTGGCCGTATCGCCGGAGCCGAAATTGCGCGCCGGGAGAAATACCAGCAGGGCAGCGTGCCCTTATCGACTTTGCGGGAGGATATTGATTACGCTGAAACGCCTTCACTGACTAAATCAGGGTATGTCGGAGTGAAAGTCTGGATTTGCAGAAAACCGTCATAATCCGGGGAAATAATTTATGTTAGCGCCGAAACGTGCCAAACACAGAAAACAGTTCCGCGGAAAACGCCGGGGGGTATCGATCAGGGGCAGTGAAATTGATTTCGGCGAATTCGGACTTCAGGCTTTATCGGCGGGATGGGTATCCAGCCGGCAGATAGAGTCAGCCAGACGGGCGATGACGCATTTCATAAAACGCGGAGGTCGGGTATGGATCCGGGTGTTTCCCGATAAGCCGATTACTAAAAAACCACCGGAAACACGGATGGGCAGCGGCAAGGGAGACGTCCATGAGTATGTTGCAGTAGTCAGGCCGGGCAGAGTCATGTTCGAGATGTCAGGAGTCGCCGAACCGGTCGCCCGCGAAGCAATGCGGCTTGCAGGAGCCAAACTGCCTGTCAGCTCAAGGTTTGTTACTAAATAATTGATATGAAAAATAAGGAAAAGACGGCACTGAAAGCATCCGACAAGGATGAGTTAATCAGAAACGCTGCGGCGTTATCGGATAAGCTTGCCCAAATGCACGTCAGCCGGTATACTAATCCGCCTAAAAATCTCCGCGAGCAGCGCGCCATGAGGCGCAAACTTGCGGTTATTTTGACTTTGTTAAGGGAAAAGGAGCTGACTCATGAAAAATAATCAAAAAAAGGAAGGAATTATCCAAAAAGGACTGACCGGAAGTGTCGTATCTGTCAGACAGAAGCAGACGGCAATCGTGGAAGTTATGTCCATTAAGCGGCATCCCATATACAAAAAGACTGTCCGCCGGACCAGGCGGTATGCCGCGCATAACCTGCTGAACGATCTGAAAGTCGGAGACAAGGTTCTGATTCTGCCGGTAAGACCCATGTCCAGAACCAAATATTACCGGATAGCGGAAAAAATCACTAAATAATATATGGTACAGCGGCGAACATCATTGACACCAGCGGATAATTCCGGCGCCCAACATATGGTTATCATCCATATTTACGGCGCATCCAAGATTAAATTCGCGAGAATCGGCGATATCGTTCAGTGCGTGGTAAAAAAGGCTGATCCGTACGGTACCGTCAAGGACGATGAGCTGGTTAAGGTTGTAATAGTCCGGACCAGGAAGGAATTCCGCAGAAGCGACGGTTCGTATATCCGTTTTGATGATAACGCCGGAGTGGTCATTGATAATCCGCGGGATAAAAATCCCCGGGGGACCAGGATATTCGGTCCGGTGGCCCGGGAAATTAAGGAGTTGGGATTTGATAAAATCGCCAGCATGGCGCAGGAAGTATACTGATATGAAACTCAGAAAAGGTGACAACGTTGTTATTACCGGAGGCAAGGATAAAGGCCGGAAAGGGAAAATCGAAAAAGTGTTTCTGGGCAGCAATACGGTTCTGGTACCGGGAACAAACATGTATAAAAGGCATGCGAAAAAACGGGATGAACGTCATCCCGGCGGAATTATTGATTTTTCCCGGCCACTGGCCGTTTCGAAGGTCAGCCTAGTCTGCCCCAAATGCAGCCAGGTGACCCGGATTGGTTATATGATTGCCGGTGATGAGAAGTACAGGATCTGCAGAAAATGCGAACAGCGCATCTGAATATGCTGATGACCAGGGATATCTATCGGGAAAAAGTAATACCGGACCTTCAGAAAAGCCTGAAGATCGGAAATATAATGGCAGTGCCGCAGCTGACCAAAATCGTCATCAATTGCGGTTTAGGGCAGGCGCTGGCTGACAAAAAGGTGATGGATTCAATGAGCGAGCAGCTGGCCGTCATAACCGGTCAGAGGCCGGAGGTGACACGTGCCAGGAAGGCAATTTCGTCTTTCAAATTGCGTGCCGGTGACGCCATCGGACTGAAAGTGACGCTCCGCGGCCGGAGAATGTATGATTTTCTGACCCGGCTGACCAGCGTGGCTCTTCCCAGAGTCAGGGATTTCCGGGGCGTACCGAGAAACGGTTTCGACGGAAACGGAAATTATACTCTGGGGCTTTCCGAACAGACGATATTTCCGGAACTTGATTTTCGGCTGGTTGACCGCATCCGGGGATTCGAAATTACGTTTGTAACCAGTACCCGCGATGACCGGACAGCCATACGGCTTTTAGAGTTATTGGGGTTGCCGTTGGCAAAAGAAAGGGGAGAGCAGAAATAAACTGCGTAGGTTCTATGGCAAAAACATCGGATGTAGTCAAATTCCACAGGAAGCAAAAGTATCCGGTCCGCAATGTGCACCGGTGTTCACTCTGCGGCAGGGCGCGGGCATATATGGGGAAATTCGGCATCTGCAGAATCTGTTTCAGGCGTCTGGCGCATAAGGGGGAATTGCCGGGAGTAATAAAAGCATCCTGGTGAGAAGAAAAATATGGTAAATGATCCGATCGGAGACATGCTGGCCCAGATCAAAAACGCAACCCTTGCCGGTAAAAGCCGGGTGGTCCTGCCGCATTCAAAACTGCGTCAGCGGGTGGCTGAAGTCATCCGTCAGGAAGGATTTCTCGAATCCGTTGAAAAGACCGGGACCGATCCGAAATCCCAGCTGGTGATAACCCTGCGTTACAACGGCAAAGAGCCGGTAATTACGGATATCAAACGGAAAAGTAAGCCCGGACTGAGGGTCTATGTGAACAAGCGATCCATACCCCGGGTGCTGAGCGGGCTGGGAGTGGCAATCGTCTCAACTCCCAAAGGTATCATGACGGGCAGGGAGGCAAAAAAACTGGGTGTCGGCGGAGAATTGGTCTGTGAATTGTGGTAACCGGTGTTAGGAGAATATATGTCCAGGATAGGAAATACGCCAATTTCAGTCCCTTCAGGAGTTGAGCTTGCCGTGCGGGGTGACTCGGTAGCAGTGAAAGGTGCCAAAGGAAATCTGGAATTCGCAGTTCCCCCAGGCATCACGGTTACCGTCAGCGGCAGTACCGTCAAAGTACAGCACAAAACACCGGCGCAGGGATCTGCTCTTCACGGACTGGTCAGAGCCCAGATAGCCAATATGGTTAAGGGCGTCTCCGAGGGGTGGACCAAGACACTCGAGCTCGTCGGCGTCGGTTACCGGGCAACCTTAAACGGCACAACTTTGGTATTAAATGTCGGTTTTTCGCATCCGGTAAATATAGAACCGCCCGCCGGAATAACATTTACAATTAAGGAAGGTAAGATTGTTGTCAGCGGGACTGATAAACAGGCTGTCGGTGAAATCGCGGCGAAAATCAGGGAAGTCAAAAAGCCGGAACCTTATAAAGGCAAAGGCATCAGGTATGCCGGTGAATATATCCGCAAAAAAGCCGGTAAAGCCAAAGCCGTCGGAGGTTCCGTAGGCAAATAGAAAGGGTACGTAAATATGGTAAAAAACAGCGTACAACACAGGATTGAGCGGGCTAAGAGGGTCCGGATGAAAATCAGCGGTACGAAAATCAGGCCGCGGCTCGTCCTAAGGCGCAGCGGTTATACACTTTACGCCCAGGCGGTTGATGACGACACCGGCCAGGTGATTATGGGTCTGACCGGAAAAGGTAAAAACACTGAAGCCGCGAAAGAACTGGGAGCCAGGTCTGCTAAAGCGCTGGCCGGGAGGAAATTTAAGTCAGTTGTTTTTGACCGGGGCAGCAATAAATACCACGGCGTGGTGAAGGCATTTGCGGACGCACTTCGTGAAGGGGGGATTAAGGTATGATGCAACAGTCAGTTAAGGAATACGATGAAAAAGTGATTCAGGTGAACCGGGTATCGAAGAAAACCAAAGGCGGCAATAAAATCGGATTCAGCGTTCTGGTAGTTGTCGGGGATAAAAAAGGCCGGGTAGGAGTCGGTTTGGGGGGCGCTCCGGACGTATCATCCGCCGTCCGCAAAGCTGTTACGTACGCCAAAAAGCATCTGATAAACGTACCGATGCACCGGAAAACCATCCCGCACCAAATCAATATCAAGCTGGGAGCAGCCAAAATAATGCTGAAACCGGCTCCTCCGGGTACCGGGGTCATTGCCGGCGGAGCGGTCCGGGCGGTGGTCGAAGCAGCCGGCATCCGGGATATCGTTTCAAAAATTCTCGGCAGTAAAAACCAGGCATCCAACGTATATGCGACACTGGAAGCTCTAAGGCATCTTAAGCGGGCGCGCAGTGCAGAATAAACAAAATATGTCGTCAGGAATTTCATTATCAGGCATGCCGTCGATATCCCACAGAAGCCGGAAACGTACCGGAAGGGGTTACGGATCCGGCAAAGGCAAGACCGGCGGGCGCGGAACCAAGGGACAGAAAGCCCGGGATTCGATCCGGCCGGGATTTGAGGGCGGCCAGCTGCCTCTGGTCAAAAGGCTGCCGCTTCTGAGGGGAAAAGGGAAAAACAGTTCCTCAGTGAAGCGGGCAGGCCGGAAAGTCAGGCCGGTACAAGTCAGTGCACTTAATTCATTACCGAAGGATACTGCGGTTACTCTGAAGTCTCTGATCAGCCTGGGGATAGTCGCTGATAACACGAAAAGGATAAAAATAGTCGGCAGTGGTAAACTGGAAGTAGCTCTCCGCGTTGAGGTGCCTGTCAGCGAAAAAGCCAGGTCGGTGATCATTGCGGCAGGCGGAACCGTATCAGCATGACGAATTTTCTCGCGCCACTCGTTAACAGCTGGAAAACACCGGTACTTAAGCGGAAGATCCTGATTACCGCCCTGATTTTTCTCGTATTCCGGCTGTTTGCCCACATACCGGTACCCGGAATCGACAGGGAAAAACTGGCGGCACTTTTTTCGGCCAATCAGTTCCTGGGACTCCTTGATATATTTTCCGGCGGGACGCTCGTGAATTTCGCGGTTACGGCACTGGGGCTTAACCCCTACATCAATGCATCCATCATCCTGCAGCTTCTGACGATCGTATTCCCTAAACTCGAGGAGTTACAGAAGGAAGGAGATTACGGCAGGGAACGGATTAACCAGTATACCCGGATGCTGACCGTACCGCTTGCCGCCCTGCAGTCCGTCGGCATGCTGGCGCTGCTCCGGAACCAGGGCATAGTCCAGACGGTTTCACCCCTGACCCTGTTATCCATGATTGTCACGATGACTGCGGGAACGATTTTCGTTATGTGGCTCGGTGAACTCATTACGGAATACGGCATCGGTAACGGCATTTCGCTTCTGATATTTGCCGGTATCGTCGGGCGTCTGCCGGTGGCATTTTCCCAATCCTTTACTGCCGTTACTGCAGAAAGTGCTACCAGCTACCTGCTTTTCGCCGGGTTGGCTGTGGCCGTCGTTGCCGCGACGGTTCTGGTGAATGAGGCCGTCCGTAAGGTTCCGGTACAGTATGCCCGCAGGGTCCGCGGAAATAAGGTTTACGGTGGTGCCACTTCATACCTGCCGCTTCGAATTAATCAGGCAGGCGTCATACCGATAATATTCGCCGTTTCGCTGGTACTGTTGCCGTCGCTTTTAGGCGGATTCCTGCAGCAGGTACAGAGTGCCCCCGTATCATCTTTCGGCCGTACCCTTTCGGGTCTTTTCAATCCTTCCAGCGCTACATATAATCTGATTTACTTCTTTCTGGTTATCGGATTCACCTATTTTTACACAGCGATTACGTTTAATCCCCAGAAGATCGCCGGCGAAATTCAGAAATACGGCGGTTTTATTCCCGGTATCCGGCCGGGTACACCGACTGCCCAATACCTCAACTACATACTGACCAGAATTACCCTGGCCGGGGCATTGTTTTTAGGCCTGATTGCCGTTCTTCCGTCACTGGCCAGGGGCGCTACCGGCGTTACGACTTTACTTGTCGGCGGGACCGGAGTCCTAATCGTGGTGTCGGTTGTACTGGAAACTGTTAAAACCCTTGAAGCGCAGCTGGTGATGCGTAATTATGAAGGTTTTCTGAAGGAGTAATTAAAATCCGGAAGCAAATTTCAATAATTTATTGACCTTTGACTTTTTTTGGGTTTTGAATTGATTCATATGCATGTTGTTTTTTACGGTCCTGAGGGTTCAGGCAAAGGAACCCAGGCTAAACTGCTGAGTGATAAATTATCTTTGTCTATTCTGACGTCAGGCGATCTGGTCCGTGATGCTGCAGCAAACGACAAAGGTATAATCGGGGAGGTTTGCCGGGCTGCACTGGCCGAGGGAAAATACGTTGCCGACAGCGAAATGTTTGTTTTATGGAAATGGCGTCTGAAGGAACCCGACGCTCTGGGCGGCTGGATCATGGACGGATTTCCCAGGAATATCGAACAGGCGAAATTCCTGGACGATAAGCTGGACAAATACGGTTATCGGATCGAACATGTGATATACCTGAGTATATCCGAAGCGGAGTCGCTGAAGCGGCTGCTGAAGCGTGCCCGGCCGCTGCACCCCGGCAGTACGGAGCTGCATGATTCGCCGGAGCGCATTCAAAGCCGGCTCCAGATATACAAAGAAAGCGAACGGGAAGTACTTGAGTACTACCGCAGCAAGGGAGTCCTCACAGAAATAAACGCCGAACAGTCGATTGAAGGGGTGCATCAGGAAATCGTAAAAAGTTTCGGCACATCCTGACGGATTCGGCATTTCCCTTATGGATCAGGAAAATCTGAAGCTGCTGGCAATTGTCGGAATGCCCGGTTCGGGCAAGTCTGTCACGGCTGAATTTTTCCGCAGTAAGGGCCTGCCGGTACTGAGGTTCGGTGACCAGGTAGACATCGGACTGGCTGAGCATGGTCTGGAAAAGAATGAGAAGAACGAGCGCTGGTACCGTGAAAAACTGCGTCAGGACCTGGGTATGGAGGCAATGGCGGTCAAGATTGAACCCAGGATCCGGGATGCCGCCCGGAAAAGCCGCGTAATCATACTGGACGGCTTGTATTCATGGGAGGAGTATATTTATTTGTCGTCCCGGTTTCCGGGACTTGTTCTTCTGTGTATCTGGGCGCCGCCGAAAACGAGATATTCCCGGCTGGCAAACCGGAAAGTCCGGCCGCTGACACCGGAAACCGCCCGTTCGCGTGATGTAGCCGAAATCGAGTACCTTAATAAAGGAGGCCCCATCGCCATATGCGACCACCTTATCGTGAATGACTCGGGAAGCAGCGAACTTACGCTCCGGCTGGAAAATTTTTACCGGACTTTTCTCAAACATGATTGACCTTAAATCGGATGCGGATGTTGCCGTCATGTCTGAAGGCGGCAAAAAACTCGGGCTGATCAGACAAAAGCTTGTCAGGATGGCAAATGCAGGTACCAACCTGCTGGATATCGAAAAACAGGCCACGGAGCTGATCAGGTCTGAGGGTGGCAAGCCTTCATTCACGACTGTTGAAGACTACAGATGGGCAACCTGCTTATGTGTCAACAGTGAAGTCGTTCACGGGATACCCAGGAATTATACCCTGAAGGCCGGTGATGTCCTGACTATTGATATCGGGATGATTTACGGTGGGTTCCATACGGATACGGCATGGTCCCTGCCCGTAAGCGGGATAAAGAAAAACGGTGATATTCCGGCAGCAACTCTGAGTTTCTTAAATACCGGAGAAAAAATTTTAGACGCAGCCATCCGGGCAGCGAAGGCCGGCAACCGGATCGGTGACATATCCCGTACCATACAAAACGGTGTCGAGTCAGCCGGTTACAGCGTGGTAGCGAGTCTGGTAGGCCACGGAGTCGGCCGGAAGCTGCATGAAGAACCCCAGATCCCGGGAATTGTCCGTGAGAAAAGGGAAAAGACTGCAGAAATAACTCCCGGTATGACGCTGGCGATAGAAGTGATTTACGCCCTCGGCAGGGGGAATGTCGTCTACGCAAATGACGACGGGTGGACGATTGCCACCCGGGATAAATCCTTATCGGCTGTATTTGAACATACTGTCGCCGTTACCCCTGCCGGGCCTGTGATATTGACCCAAAGCTGAGTATACGGTACAATTACGGACATCCGATTTTGATTTGTTTAGGTTGATTAAGTCGGTATTTTAGGTTCATCGCAAGAGGTTCCGCCCCGGCAGTGTATAAGGGGAGGGAATCTTTTTTGTGGATTTGTATATTTACCGGAGACGAATCCCGTAGATATGCACGGAAAACATTTTACGCAGCGAACCGTGCCGGTCAGAAGGCGTGAAGCAGCGGACAAGGGTGGGACGGACCCTGTTATGAATAGGGGAACGGAAGGATTAACCCTGACCGGAGCATTAGCCTCTGCAGAAGTTTGTTATTATGGCTCATCAGGGGAATATCGAGATAGAAGGTGAAGTTACCGAATGCCTGCCGAATACGTTATTCCGGATTAAACTGCCGAACGGCAGAATCGTACTTTGCCATTTATCCGGTAAGATGCGGCTGCATTATATCCGGATAATGCCGGGAGATAAGGTGCGTATTGAAATGACGCCTTATGACGCCACGAAAGGCAGAATTGTATACCGGATGAAGTAGCGGATGTTACCTTCTATCAGAAATTTATGAAAGTCAGGGCAAGTATCAAACCGATGTGCATTAAATGTAAAATTGTCCGCCGGCGCGGCCGGGTGTTTATTATCTGTGAAAATCCTAAACATAAACAGCGTCAGGGGTAACTATGGCACGTATAACCGGTGTTGACATTCCCAATGAAAAAAGACTTGATATAGCGCTGACGTATATATACGGCATCGGCAGGTCAAATGTGAACGGGATAATCCGGCAGGCCAAGATAGAAGCGTCAAGGAGAGTCAAAACCCTGACGGACGAGGAAATCAGCAGAATTACCAAGGTGATCGAGAAAGGCGTGACCGTCGAAGGCAATTTGCGGCAGCAGGTGAGCGGCAATATCAAAAGACTGCGGGAAATCAATACTTACCGGGGTATCCGGCATGCACGAAACCTGCCGTCACGGGGGCAGAGAACCCGCTCCAATGCCAGGACCAGGAGAGGCAAGCGGGTTACCATCGGCGCTATGAAGAAGGATGACCGGGTTAAGCTTGAATCGTCAAAAACGCCGGTCACAAAGTAGCAGCATTAACCAACTGACATATGGCAGGTAAAACCAAAACCAAAGTTACGGAACAGGGAAAAGTATATATTACGGCAACGTTTAACAATACCCTGGTGACTTTTACCGATATGAACGGCAATACCCTATTTTGGGGTTCTTCGGGGCTGGTGGGATTCAAAGGTGCCCGGAAGGCTACACCTTATGCTGCCACGACCGCGGTTGAAGCAGTTGCCCGCAAAGCCCTGGATCAGGGTCTGCGGGAAGTTGAGGTGTATATCAAGGGACCCGGTGCGGGCAGGGATGCGGCACTTAGGGCGCTGAAGGCTGTCGGACTTGCAATTACATTGATTGCCGATGTAACTCCGATACCGCATAACGGTGTCCGGCCGAAAAAGAAACGGAGAATTTAACATAGTATTAATGTCGAAATTCGAATATCGAAATCCGAATTAATGATCAAAATCCTAATAACCGATTTATCAGTTATTTTTAAACATTAGAGCATTTATATTACTGAACTTATTTCGTATTAAGAATTTTGGTTTTCCAAAAATATGGCACGTTATACCGGACCGAAAAACAGACAATCACGGCGTGAAGGATTTGACCTGGGGGCACAGTCAGTCGGGTCCAAAGCGCATGCCCAACTGCTTAAACGGTTGAATATTCCGCCGGGACAGCACGGTCACCGGGGGCGGAGGAAAATCTCCGACTATGGTCTGCAGCTACGGGAAAAGCAGAAAGTGAAGCGGATGTACGGCATGCTGGAGCGCCAGTTCCGCAGGTTTTTCAGAATGGCTAAGAAATGGAAGGGAAATACGGGCGACAAACTGATGGAATTTCTCGAACGCCGGCTGGATAACGTAGTGTACCGGATGGGCTTGGCTCCGACCCGGGCGCTGGCCCGGCAACTGGTATCACACGGTCACGTCAACATCAACGGGAAGCGGGTGACGATTCCGTCATATCAGGTGGCCGTGGATGAAACCGTTTCGTTCAGTCAGAAAAGTCTGGAGATCCCGGCGGTAAAGAAGCTGCTTGACGACAAGTCACTGGTAATGCCTGAGTGGATCCTGCGAAAAGGTCCGGTCGGAAAGATTTCCCGATTACCCAAACGGGAAGATATAAACGAAGATATAAATGAACAGTTAATCATTGAGTTTTATTCTCGTTAGAAGGGATGATGAGACCGCGCTGACGTGTTGAATATTTTCCACCCATCAGCGGGAAACTCACATGAAAATATGGTTGATCCACATTTTACGGTAAAAAGCGAAGTTGAAGATACCCATTACGGTAAATTCAGCATTGAACCGCTGGAACAGGGATATGGACAAACGCTCGGCAACAGCATCAGGCGCGTACTGCTGTCTTCGTTGCCAGGTGCGGCCATAACCTCCCTCAAGATCGAAGGTGTGAAGCACCAGTTTTCCACCGTACCGGGTCTCAAGGAAGATGTAGTCGAGCTGGTACTGAATCTTAAGAAGGTCAGGCTGATCATCGAAGACACTGCGGAGACTGTAACATTGACGCTTTCCAAAAAAGGCCCGGGGGCAGTTACTGCGGGCGATATAAATCCCCCGGCTGGCGTTTCAATCGTAAATCCCGAACTTGTCCTGGGGACGCTCGCTGATAAGAAATCCGAGCTGGAGATGACGCTCACTGCGGACAAGGGATACGGATACGTCACTACCGAAGAAAAACGCGTCAGTGAAGTGGGAGTCATACCGCTTGACGCTCTGTATTCCCCGGTTGTCCGGGTCAATTATCGGGTTGAAGCTACGCGTGTCGGGCGTATGACAAACCTCGACAAGCTGGTTATGGAGATTTGGACGGACGGCACAATCACTCCTACGGCTGCCCTCGGTGATGCCGCAAAAATTCTTGTATCCTACTTCCAGCAGGTCTTCGAACCCAAAATGAAAGTTTCTGCGGACACATCATCGGCTCTACCGGCAGTTTCCGAGGAGATCCTCAAGATGAGGATAGAGGAACTGGATATCCCGACCAGAATCGTCAACGCTCTGGCCAACGGGGGCATTGAAACTGTGGGCCAGATGGTAGCTGCTCCAAGGTCAGATCTGATGAAAGTGAAAAATCTCGGTACGAAATCATTATCGATCGTTGAGGAAAAACTGCGTGAGAAGGGGGTGTCGCTGGGTCAATGAGACATCAGGTTTACGGCAGGAAATTATCCCGGAGTACTAATGCGCGCCGCATGTTGCTGCGTAACCTGGCCCGTGATCTGATTATCCGCGACCGGATCCGGACCACATACACGAAAGCCAGGGCAGTCCAGCCGCTGGTTGAACATCTGGTAACGCTGGTTAAGCGGGACAGCAACGCGGGCATGACGGAAATCAGAAAGGTGATATCCGATGCCAATGTAGTCCGGCTGCTGGTTGCCGACGCCAAACAGCGGTTCGCATCGAGAACCGGCGGTTATACCAGGATTATCAGAATAGGATACCGGCCGGGTGATGCGGCGGAA
>MFJD01000001.1:249065-258993 GCA_001779095.1 Candidatus Gottesmanbacteria bacterium RBG_16_52_11
CTTCTGTCTTTCGTCGGTGAACGCACTGCTCCCGCTCCAATGGCTCTGCGTACCGGAAAGGCAGTTCAGAAGGCCGGTGTGAAACCTGCCCGCCGGGCAGCGGTTGTCAGATCAGCACCATCGAAAAAAGCAACACCGGTGAAACGGACCAAAAAACCGGCAAGGAAAAAAACATGAAAACCACGACTCCCCCCACCAAATCTAAAGAGATATTGCGGAAATGGTACGTTGTTGACGTCAAAGATAAAGTGCTGGGCCGGGCGGCAGTTGAAATCGCCCTCAAGTTGATGGGGAAATCCAAACCGTACTTCGTCAGAAACCTGGATTGCGGGGACCATGTAGTCGTTATTAACGCCAGGTATGTAGCCGTCACGGGTAAAAAAGAGAAGGACAAACTGTACACCAGGTATTCGGGATATCCCGGCGGTCTGAAGGCCAAGGCGCTCTGGCAGGTGAGACAGGAAAATCCCGGAGAAATAGTCCGGCATGCCGTCTGGGGAATGTTGCCGAAGAATAAACTCCGTGATAGACTCATAACCCGGTTATATGTTTTTGCCGAAACGGACCATCCGTATTCAACTAAAGTATCCCAATCAGCTGCCGGAAAGTAGTCAGTATGCCGAAGAAACAGACTGAATCAGTTGAGAAACCGCAGGAAGAAAAAGAAATGCCGGCGGAAGCCGCAGTGTCTTACTATGAAGCTGTCGGCCGGCGGCGAGTAGCAACCGCAAGGGTACGGTTATATGTTAACGCGGACAATATTACCGTCAGCGGCAATGCGTTGGTGAAGGGAGCAGTATCAGTTAACGGCAAGTCATCGGATGAATATTTCCCCGGTGACGTGTCAAAACGGAACCTCCTGGAGCCTTTCCGGACTACTAATACTTTAAACAGGTTTGCCGTCAGCGTGAAAACCCGGGGGGGCGGCCT
This sequence comes from Candidatus Gottesmanbacteria bacterium RBG_16_52_11, assembly GCA_001779095.1. Classification (GTDB taxonomy): domain Bacteria; phylum Patescibacteriota; class Microgenomatia; order UBA10105; family UBA927; genus RBG-16-52-11. The sequence continues at coordinate 249,996 of MFJD01000001.1, forward strand.
TCAGGGACAGTTAGGAGCCGTCATACTTGGCATCTCCAGGGCGCTTTTGAAAGTAGACCTTGAAAAATTCCGGCCGATTCTCAAGAAACGCGGATTTCTGACCCGGGATCCGCGCGCCAAACAGCGGCGCAAAGCCGGTTTCGCCCATAAGGCAAGGGCGAGAAAACAATCCCCGAAGCGGTAAGAACCGGATGGACTGATATCTCTTCGTAACCGGTCAATATTACCCGAGCCCCGTCAAATCGCTCCGTGAACCGTGTACGGATAGTACAGAAAGGTGAACGGTAAGATTATACGGGGCAAGGGCGGGAAAACAGTCCCCGAAGCGGTAAAAAATCCGATCAGGTTCCGCTGCCTTAAAAATTTTCCCGCCAATGACGGAATTTCTGTTGTGACAGGATGCGGATTTACGGTATAACATATGTTGTGCAGTGAGGTCTTCGGAGATCAGGACTAATATGAAATTTCCGAACAGTCAGATGAAAGTTTTTCTGGAAGCGGCTATGGTTACTGCCGTATTTTTCGGTGCTGTCTGGTACCGTCTGTGGTTTATTACCCTGGTGCCGCAACCGGTCATTTATGACCAGGACGAATATCAGTGGTATGCTACGAAAATCTATTATCATCCGCAGATGCTGGCATCTCACAGCTACCGTTCATACCCGTTTCCTCTGATGCTGGCAACAGTCTACAAATTCGCAGGATTTGCCGATTACCCGGCCGTGTATACCGTAAATGCAGTGCTGGACAGCCTGACAGCAGTCGGGATTTATTTCCTGTTACGGTTTTCCGTCAGGCAGAAGCCGGCAGCCTGGACCGGCTTACTTCTGTATGCTGTTAATCCGTTTACCGCCGGGTATGTCGGCGTCCTCCTGTCCGAGATTCTGGATGCGTTTTTCATCACTTACGCCTTAGTTTATGGATACCTGTTCGTCAAGCGGAAGCATCCGTTTTGGGGCCTCCTGCTGGGATTTTTTGCCGGTATGGCTGCCGAAACCCGGAACTCGGCATTTATCTGGGCGGCTGTGCCGTTATTTCTCACGCTCTTTTTCATACCCTTTAAAAAACACCTTTTGGCTTATGCGGCAGTCATCATCGGCATGGTGATTACGGTACTTTATCCGCTGTATACCAACTGGCGGGATTACCGGGAGCTTTCCATTTCCAAGGTGGACAGTTTTTATGCAATGGAATTTTTTAACGGTGCGACACTGAAAATATTGCCGCCGTTTACGAAAATGTATCCGGTTGATCAGCTGATTATGTGGCGGGAATACTGGTCGGAATTCTATCCGGACCGGACGACCCGGGAGCGCCGGGCATTAGCTAAAAAATACTTTCTGAAAGGATGGGAAGTCGTTAAAAGCGATCCGGTCGATTATGTCCGCTGGCGGTTTTACAAGATGTGGTACGTCTGGCAGAAGGAAAATATATTTTTTTATGAAGAACCCGGATGGCAGGACCGCCGGTATATCGTATATTCCGGGAATCTGGCACTTCTCGGTTTGGCGGCCGCCGGCATTTTTCTCGGGCGGATAATGATGCGTGACGGCAACCGGCGGTATATCTGGATGGTTCTGGTGGGTACGATTTTATACGGAATGGTTGCCTTCAGTTTCAGCCACGCCGAGTACCGTCTGAGCATTCCTTTCTATCCGGTGATTATTACGCTGTCAGCGGTGGGAATATCCGGAATTTGGCAACTAAGTAATCGGATTATTAGTTTCCGGAAATAAAAGATTGCTTCTGAAAATTTAGTCGGGGTGGCCAGACTTGTTCAACCCGCAGTTAACGATCCGCAGCCATGCGGGAGTCTTACTGCGGGTTAATCCCGCAAATCCCGACCATGTCGGGAGAAGCGGGAAACTGGCAAAATCTTCCGGGACTGGCTTTATATATTATGTCGGGGTGGCCAGACTTGAACTGGCAACCTTTCGCACCCCATGCGAATGCGCTAGCCAATTGCGCCACACCCCGAATTCCGGGACAAAACCTTGCAGTTTTTTCCCGACGATACCCCCCAATATGTGTCGCTGAGGGAACACATCCGGAACCACACCCCCGCGACGGATTAATTCAGTGGTTCCAAGACCCTTGTATTTTACCACCGGTTGTGGAAAAATTGCACTTGCTTCAACCTGCCGCCTATTTTCTGAAAGGAGAAACAAATTATGGCCGTTGACCAGAAGCTTCAGGCTATCAAGCTTGCGATGGATCAGATCGAAAAGCAATACGGCAAGGGATCCATCATGCGTCTCGGAGAACAGACAACCGGTAAAACCGGAGTCGAAGCCGTCTCAACCGGCATACTTCCGCTCGATTTGGCACTCGGGGTCGGAGGACTGCCGAGAGGCCGGGTGGTTGAGATTTACGGTCCGGAAGCGTCCGGAAAGACAACCCTCTGCCTGTCTACCATTGCCGAGGCGCAGAAAAACGGCGGTGTGGCTGCATTCATAGACGCAGAGCATGCGCTGGATCCCCAATGGGCGGAAATTCTCGGCGTCCGGTTGGACGACCTCCTGATATCCCAGCCGGATACCGGTGAACAGGCACTTGAAATAGCCGAAACTCTGATCAGGAGCGGCGGTATAGATATCATAGTTATCGATTCAGTGGCTGCTTTGGTTCCGCGGGCTGAAATTGAAGGCGAAATGGGCGATTCCGTTATGGGACTACAAGCCCGGCTGATGTCACAGGCACTTCGCAAACTGACAGCAGTCATATCCAAATCCCGGACTATTGTAATTTTTACCAACCAGCTGCGCCAGAAAATCGGCGTCATATTCGGCAATCCGGAGACAACCCCCGGCGGTCTGGCGCTGAAGTTTTATGCCAGCATCAGGCTGGACTGCCGGAAAATCGAAACACTGAAAGACGGTGAAAGGGTAATCGGCAGCAGGCTCCGGGTCCGGATAGTCAAAAATAAGGTATCGCCGCCTTTCCGGGTTGCTGAATACGATGTTATGCATGACGGAATTTCCCGGGAATCCGGGTTGATAGACGTTGCCCTGGAACACGGAATTTTAGCCAAATCAGGCGCATTCCTGAAATATGGTAACCAGATGCTGGGCCAGGGAAGGGAAGCAGCCAAAGCGGCTCTCAGGGAAAACCATAAGATCACTAAAGAAATCACCGATGCGGTCTGGAAGGCCGTCAAGAGCGGACAGGTACATGTCAAGGTAGCCCACAATTCCGAAACTGATTAACCACCTGCGCCTTATGGACGATGACCAGTACCGGAAGGTACTTAATGCCGCGTTCAGATTCATCAGCATCAGGCCGCGCAGCAGGTCCGAAATTTCTGCATATCTCACCAAAAAAAGTACGAACGAAACTGTAAAAAAGGCTGTGCTCGAGAGGCTCACCGAACTCGGGTATGCCAGCGATACGGAATTTGCCCGGTGGTGGAGCCGGTCCCGGCGATCCGCCAAGCCTTACGGACGCAGGGTGATAGCAATGGAACTGCGCCGTAAGGGCGTAGCCAGGGAAGTCTCCGAACAGATACTGTCGGAAGCTGTCGGACCGGATACGGAATCGGAACGCGAACTGGCTGCCAGAGCCGCCGCTAAACACCTCCCGAAACTCCGGAGCCAATCCCTCCGGGAGATCCGGAACAAGCTTTATGCTCTGTTATATCGGAGGGGATTCGACACGGAAACGGCTGTCGCTGCAATTGACGAACTTCTGGGGAAAGACTACAATACGTGATGATAATCGGTCAATAATGAGTTTAGTAGCGTATGTTTTTTGCAAAGTATGGAGCAACTGAGGTTATTGGATATTTCTGCTAAGTCCTGGCTGACCGCCTGACTTCAATACTACCCCGCCCGGCGGGGTCGCTACTCCATCTCATTGTCTGACCACCGGTTGAATAATTTTTGCCGATATTAGGGAGGAATATGTTTGACGTACTGAAAACACTATCCACGCTGGTAAAGTCGAAACCGCAGCCGCCCAGGAAAAAAGAGCCGAAATCCCAATCCGTGAAACCCCGGGTTCAGCCGCAGCAGGTTTCTGCTGTTCAGATCACGCCGGACAGCGATCAGACTGCAGCCGGGGACCGGCGGCAGCTGGAAGCGCAGGTAAAGCTTGCTGAAGCCAAAGCTAAGGAACTGGTTTTGGAAGCCAAAGATGAAGCTTACCGGCTACGTCAGCAGGCGGAAGCTGAAGCGCGGCGAAAGCTTGAACAGATCGAACACCGGGAAGGTGCCCTGGAAGAACGCGAAAGAATTGTCAACTCACGCCTCAATGATCTGGATGAACGCATTGCTCAGGCCGACCGTCTGAAAGCGGACCATCTGAAAAAACTGGAGAACATCGGCAGACTGACTCATGAAGAAGCCAAGATTCAGATACTGACCGAATTGAAAAGCAAACTGAGGGAAGAAATCGCCAGGGAAATCCGTGAAGCCCAGGCAGAGGCTCATGAAGTGGCCGAGCAGAAGGCAAAGGAAATACTTATCGACGCTATGCGTCACGGGGCGACTGATTATGTGGCCGAATATACGGTCTCGGTTATCAAGGTACCGGATGAGGATGTCAAAGGCAGGATTATCGGCAAGGAAGGCAGAAATATCAGGGCATTTGAAACAGCGACCGGAGTGGATGTCGACCTGGACGAAGAAGGCGTTATCAGGCTGTCGAGTTTTGATCCGGTCCGCCGGGAAATCGCCCGGGTTACTATGGAGCGGCTGATCCGTGACGGCAGAATCCAACCCGGCAGAATCGAGGATGTTGTGGAACAGGTCAAAAAAGAGATCGAACGCATCATGTTTGAGGAGGGGCAGAAATTGTGTCATGCGGTCGGTGTGTATAATCTGCCGGCACCGCTGGTTGCCATGCTCGGGAGATTCAAGTACCGTTTTTCCTATGGTCAGAATATGGTTGCCCACACTCTCGAAGAGACGAAAATCGGCATTGCATTATCCCGCGAGGTGAACGCGGATGTGAACGTCATCCGTCTGGGATGCCTTTTACATGACATCGGAAAAGTCGTCACCGATAAAGAGGGAAACCATATTGATCTCGGGGTAGAACTTCTGAAGAAATACGGCATACCCCAGAAAGTGATTGATTGCGTTGCCCAGCATCACGAAGATGTCCCTTTTTCGTCAGTCGAGTCCGTACTGGTATATGTTTCAGATGCCATTTCCGGAAGCCGTCCGGGAGCCAGGTATGAAAATTATGAAGAATATATCAAACGGCTGACGGATCTGGAGACTATCGCCAAATCCCGCGAAGGCGTCAGGGAGGCGTTTGCGTTTCAGGCCGGCAGGGAGCTCCGGGTTATCGTAGATCCGTTGAAAGTTGATGATCCGGCGCTGGCTATCCTGGCGCGGGATGTGAAGAAAGAAATTGAGGATAAGGTGACATATCCGGGTCAGGTGAAAGTATCCGTAATCCGCGAGCTGAGGGCAACGGAAGTTGCCAAATAACACGGATAATTTATTCCGGCTTTCCAAAGGGCGCCTCTATACAGTCCGGAATAGTCTCATGTTTCTATATAGATTGATCTTATCGGATGTATTTAATGATATATTGACAGAACAATCCGGATTAACTACATTCCTTTGTAGGGATTGTATTAATCATCCAAACCCGAAAATTCTCAGTCTTCTGCCCGAAGGAGGTGAATCAATACATGACGAAAGCAGACCTTGTAGAAGTGGTTGCCAAGAAAGCCAGCCTGACGGCGAAGGCATCACGAGAAGCGGTCGGGGCGGTATTCGGTGCTATCACTGACGCACTGAAGAAAGGTGACAAAGTTGTCGTGACCGGATTCGGTACGTTCATGGTCCGGTCCAGAAAGTCCCGGACTGGCAGAAATCCGCAGACCGGAGCTCCGATAAACATATCAGCCCGGAAAACTCCCGGTTTCACGGCCGGAAAGGCTTTGAAAAAGGTAGTCCGGTAAATAAACCCTTAGGATCTAAAGGAAAGTACCCCGCTGTCGGGGCCTTTCCTTTTGGCACGAACATACTTCTGCCGATGAGGGACGTGCGGTATAATGGAATACCCCATGATAATTACAGTATCCCACCTCAGAAAATACTACCGTATACACAAAAAAGAACCGGGATTTACCGGTTCACTCAGGTCACTGTTTCACAGGAAGTATGAAAATGTCAGGGCGGTTAACGATATATCATTCACCATCGGTGAGAAGGAGTTGGTCGGTTTTATCGGTCCGAACGGTGCCGGTAAGACAACAACACTTAAGTGTCTGTCAGGTCTGCTTTATCCGACTGACGGAACTGTCAGCGTGCTCGGTTTCACTCCCAGTGACCGTAGAAACGGTTACCTCAAGCAGATCGCGCTGGTCATGGGTCAGAAAAATCAGTTGTGGTGGGATTTGCCGGCTGTCGAAACATTTCTGCTTAATAAAGAAATTTATGAAATCCCCGATGACCGGTACCGGAAGACGCTTTCCGAATTGGTAGAACTTCTGGATGTTGAAAAGCTGCTCAACGTACAGGTGCGGAAACTGTCGCTTGGGGAACGCATGAAGATGGAACTTATCGCAGCCCTTATTCATGCACCCAGGGTTTTGTTTTTAGATGAGCCGACGATCGGGCTGGATGTCGTTATGCAGAAAAAAATGCGCGATTTCATCCGCGATTATAACTCGATTCACGGTTCAACCATTCTTCTGACTTCCCATTATATGGAGGACGTCAAGCAGCTGGCGGATCGGGTGATAATTATCGATCACGGCGAAATACTATACGACGGAAAATTGGATAATCTGGTCCGCAAATTTGCGCGCCACAAGATGCTGTCGGTCATACTTGAAACATATGTCCCACCCGAAAAACTGGCCGGAATCGGTGAACTAGAGTACTATGAATTTCCGAAAGCACTCATATCCGTAAAACGCGGGGCTTCCAATGTTGCCGCGGCACAGCTGCTGCAGAAATTTCCGGTGGCAGACCTCAATATCGAGGAACCGGATATCGAAGACATTATCCGGGACGTATTTACCAAAAGGAAGAACTGAAATATGCGGCATTGGCGGATGTTGTTGCTACATTTCGAGCACACGTTCGAATACCGCAGTCGGAATTTCGTCTGGTTTCTGGTGGAACTGGTTAATCCGCTTCTGATTTTGCTTTACTGGTATTGGGCTATCGGGGACCGCAGCGGAACATCATTACCGATCTCTGCGTCAGTAATCACTGCATACTATTTCTGGATGATATTTGCCGGAGCCATACTCTCGGTTCATATCGAGGAAGACGTTGCGGTCCTTGATATTCAGGAAGGGGGACTGTCAAGATATTTACTGCGTCCCTTTCCGTATTTCCTGCTGAAGTTTTATGAGGAGTTGCCATGGAGACTGATACAGGGTATTTTCGGCCTGATCATCATCGCCGGTTTCGCAGTTATATTCCGGATATTCGACGGCATTACTCCGCTGACATGGGGCAGGATTTTATTAATTATTGAGACTTGTATAGCCGGTTACACTATATCATTTCTTTTCAAGATGATTGTCGGTTTGTCAGCTTTCTGGGTGACCGATTACCAGGGACTTCATCAGTTTACGGAAGTTGTAATGCTGGCTTTCGCCGGATTCCTCGTGCCTCTTGATATTATGCCGGAAGGATTCCGGACACTGGCCAATATTCTGCCGTTTCCGTACATGATCTATTACCCGGTAATGGCGATGATCGGGCGGATTGACAGTCAGGCGCTCCCGCCGGTAATTATCGGTCAGATGGTTTGGCTCATTATTTTAGGCGTGGTAAGCCTGCGTATATGGAAAGCCGGTACCAGGCTGTATGCCGGTGTCGGCCAGTAATGTTATGACAAGATATTTCCGGATTTACCGGACACTGCTCAAAATGAATTTTTCCGTGTTGGTTGCTTACCGGACAAATTTCATGAACAACATTGTTTCCAGCTTATCCTGGGGTATTTTCAGTCTGCTTTCGGTATATATCCTGACCTTTAACAGCCGGTCGGTTTTCGGGTGGTCCAGAGATGAACTCCTACTGCTTAACGGACTTTACGGGATAGTCATCGGTGTATTCCATACTGCATTCACGCGGAATTTCGAGAGGTTTGCTAATATCATCCACTTCGGACGCCTCGACGGAATACTGCTGAAGCCTTTGGACCCTCTGTTTCTCCTGACTTTCTGGCTGTTTAATTATGCCGGCATTTCCCGGATAATGATTGCCGCTGTTTTTTCCTGGTATTTTGCAACCCGGATCGGACTGTCCTTAACTATTTTGCAGATTGCGGGTTTTACCTTATATATGTTCATGGGCATTTTACTGCTTTATTCAGTCTGGTGTAACGTACTGACTTTTACGATATGGAAAACCAGACTGACCAACCTGGTGGATTTAATGTTTTCCCTGACGGGGACGGCCAGGTTTCCCCGGGAAATGTACAGGTATACGTCGGAATACGTATACCTGTTCCTATTCCCTTTTACGTTAATTGTGAATGTACCTGCGAGAATATATCTGGGCAAGGCCGGACTATCAGATCAGGTTATACTGTGTGCCGTCTCCCTTGTTAGTCTGATAGCGGCCAGAAAATTCTGGAAGTACGCACTGCGCAGCTATACAAGCGCATCAGGATAATGTGGAGTAAATATCTTCAGACTGCGAAAATTACCTGGAATGAGCGCCTGGAATACCGGCTGAGCTTCGTATTATGGCGGGTCCGTGTGGTTCTGCAGGTTCTGGTGGTTTATTTCGTATGGCTGGCAGTATTTACCAACCGCAGCCAGGTGTTCGGCTACACGCAGTCAATGATGCTGACTTATATTCTGTTAAGTTCACTGATACGGTCTGTAGTTTTTGCCACGACGACCATGGAAATCCACTCGCTGATAAATCAGGGAACGCTGTCTTTTTTCCTGATTAAACCGGTACGGTTTTTCCGTTATTACATGGCCAGGGACGCAGCCGATAAGCTGCTGAATATAATCTTCTCGGTTGGGGAAGTCGCCTTAATAATTGCAGTTTTTGCACCTCCCGTATTC
>MFJD01000001.1:259001-264189 GCA_001779095.1 Candidatus Gottesmanbacteria bacterium RBG_16_52_11
AGATGTCTGGGCAATATTCCGTTCCCTTCTGGCTACCGGTTTAGGTCTGGGACTTTATTTCTATTTCAGCATATTCCTGAGTCTTCTGGGTTTCTGGACCCCTGACGTCTGGGCGCCGCGTTTTCTGTCATTCGTGATAATGGAATTCTTTGCCGGAAGCCTGTTTCCGCTCGATATCCTGCCTCAGGCACTCTATAACATCAGCCGTGCGTTCCCGTTTTACTATATGCTGTATTTACCCCTGAAAACATACCTGGCGAAAAATCCGGAAGATTTTACCGCAGACATGATTATCGGTATCATTTGGCTGGTGCTATTAAATCTGGCTGCCAGATTTATATGGCAGCGCGGAGTCAGGTCATTTTCCGCTGAAGGGAGATAAGATGTTCGGTGATTTCAGAAAATACATTACGATCTGGAAAATTCTGACGGTCAATTCCTTCATAATATCGCTGACGACACGCTTCAATGCAGTCTTATTTCTGACCGGTAAGGCACTCCGGTTTGTATTCTTCCTGATATTCCTTGTGACCGTGTTATCCGGTAGCGGATCATTCGGAGGGTACGGGACACAACAGGCATTATTCTTCTACCTGACTTTTACCCTGATTGATACCGTAACCCAGCTGTTTTACCGGGAGGTTTACCGGTTCCGGCCGATGATTGTTTCCGGTGATTTTGATCTGGTGCTTGCCAAGCCTATGAACCCGCTGTTCCGTTCGCTGGTCGGAGGTGCCGACCCGCTGGACCTGATTATGCTGGTACCTTATGTATTTCTGACTTTTGCGGTAATGCCCCGTCTGGGATCCCTGACCGCAATTAATGTATTTTCATATTTAACTTTGTTGCTGAACGGATTTCTGATTGCCACAGGATTTCATATTCTTGTTCTGGCGCTGGCAATTCTGACTACGGAAATTGACCACGCTATAATGATTTACCGAGACGTCACCAGCATGGGCAGACTGCCAGTGGATATTTACCGCGAACCGCTGCGCGGGCTGATTACTTTCATCATTCCGGTCGGACTGATGATGACAATTCCTGCCAAAGCTTTCATGGGTCTCGTTACTTTACCGGCATTATCGTTTTTTGTTATTCTTGGCATCGGTTTTTTTACCGTCTGTGTATTTTTCTGGCGCTATGCCCTGACGAAATACACGTCGGCATCCAGCTGAACCACCAAGTGACTCTGATGACACGACTGAGCGAATAGTGTAAACTGGTATTCATGGCTGCAGCGAAAAAAAAGGTTGCGGATGAGAATGTCCCGGAAGATAACAAGGCTCCAAATCCTGAGCATCCCAGGAAATCCGTAACCCAGGTTGTTGAAGTGATTGAAGGTACCAGCACCGTTGAAAACGGAACAGATCCGGCTGTCCCGGACAAGACTGAAAATGTAAGTCAGGCAGGTCCGGGCATGATCGGCAGCGCTTCCGTGACTACTGAAGCTGATCATCAGTCCGGTCACGCTGACACGACTGATGAACCGGAGAAAGCCGCGCCCGATGAGCCAATCCGTAAGACTTCTGAAGCTGAAAAGCCGGATCCGGAAAGTACGGTCGAACCGCAAGCGGTCGTAGAGGAGCTGTTTTCCAAACGCGGCAGGGAAGGGGTGGCTGACATTGCCATTGAATCTACCAGATCACGACAGAATCCAATCGTATGGGCGATGATAGTAATAGTTACAGCCCTGATAGCCGGCGGCAGCCTGTATTTTCTGACACGTAACCGTTTTCCGGCACAGGTTAACGCTCCTTCACCGTCTGCAGCAATTCCGACTACCGCTGTAACTCCGCAAACTGACACCCCGACACCGGCGTCGGCATTAAAAAGAAGTGACGTAACCGTTCAGGTGCTCAACGGCGGTGGCACCGTCGGTGCGGCTTCAAAAATGAAATCCTTTCTTGAGGAATTGGGTTATTCCGTAACAACTGTCGGGAATACCGAGGCATATACCTATGAGTCAACGGAAATTCTGGTCAAACCGGAAAAATCAGGCGCCCTGGATCTTCTCAAAACGGATCTGGCGTCGGATTATACCGTTGGCGAAGCGTCGGCGACCCTTCCTGTAGATGCACCGGCTGATGCCAGGGTCATTGTGGGAAAATAATAGCGGTTACTAACGGAAATCCGGATATTTAAACCCGCCTGCCACCCTCATGAAATACAAGGCACTTTTTCTTGATGTAGACGGTACATTAGTGAAAGGCGGCTTGGGAAATGTTCCTACTCAGGTAGTTGTAAAGGCCATTAACAGGATAAGTAAAGATGTCCATGTATGTCTGGCAACGGGGAGGATGCTATCCCAGATAAAGGACATCATATCCTCCCTCAAACTTTCTGGACTGCTGGTCATAGCAAACGGTATCCAGATCTATGACCCTCAGGCCCGGTATATTGTCTGGGAAAAGAAGCTGGGGGAAAAATCAGTACCTGCCATCATCAGGATCATGAAGAAATACCGCCTCCAAACCCGTCAGTTTGACGGCCGGAGTGAATTTATATTTGACGGAAACACCGAAAGGAATGATATTTACAGTCTTTGGGCGGATTATGTGTCCCCGGTCATAATTGATAAGGTAATGCATGAGCTGGAAAGTATTCCGGCAGTTTCTGCACACAGAATGATATCATTCAATAATAATTACGAATGCATTGAGGCTGCACATGCCCAGGCGACAAAACTTCACGGTATTGTCGAAGTCGCCAGGCGTTTGAAAATTGACACCAAGGAAATTATCGGTGTCGGCGACGGTTATAATGATTTTCCGCTGCTTCTGGCCTGCGGACTGAAGATCGCCATGGGAAATGCAGTCGAAGAACTCAAATCCATAGCCGATTTCATCGCTCCTCCGGTTGACGCTGACGGAGTAGCCACTGTGATCGATAAATTCATCCCCGCTACCTGATGACTTGTACCGGGTATTCTTTGGTACAATACAGCCCAGGCAATACCATATTGTCATGTCCGGTTGTCCTTCTTGCGCCCATGTTCGTTACGAGGAAGCATCCTCATAAACGATAGTTCACTACGGTGGGCAGGCAGGCATTTGGAGTAAAGCAAATATAGTTCTATTTGTTATGAAGTACCACATTGTCACTTTCGGCTGTCAGCAAAATCAGGCAGATAGCGAGCGGATTGCCTCGTTTTACCGGGCCCGGGGGTATGCCCCGGCACGCAGCCGGAAGCAGGCAGACGACATCATAATAAATACCTGCATGATCCGCCAGTCAGCCGAAGACAGGATTTACGGGCTGGTCCATAACCTGAGTATCGAAAAACTTGCCGGAAGAAAACTGAAGATAGTAGTTACCGGATGTATGGTCGGAATGGCAGCCCGGGAAAAAACCGGACGCATGCTGTCCCAGTTGCGGCGACGGATGCCCGCGGTTGATGAATTTCTGCCGATAGAGGAAGTCGGTTTTGATTATGCACCGGTTAGGACAGGCCCGCAGCATGCCTGGGTACCCGTTTCGAACGGGTGTAATAATTTCTGCACCTTCTGTGTAGTCCCGTTTACCAGGGGCAGGGAAGTATCCCGGCCGATTGAGGATATTCTGGACGAATGCCGGACGCTGACCGGTAACGGCAGTACGCATATCACACTGTTGGGACAGAATGTCAATTCATACGGTGCCGATCTGGTGCTCGGAGCTGACAGAATACAGGTGATGAGAGATTTACCGGGAAAGACTTATTTCGAAAATGCATACAGCAGGAATCCACGTTCCCCTAACGGTCAGGGGGTTCAGCTATCCGGCATCACAGGGAGTCAGAATAAGAAAGCAGATACTGACGGAAGAGAAATTACTCCGGTATATGTCAGGCATTTAGGGCGCCTGAGGATACCTACACTTTTTCCGCATCTCCTCAACGAGGTCTGCAGAATTGACGGAATTATTTCCGTTGATTTTCTGTCAAGTAACCCATGGGATTTTACTGACGGATTAATATCCGTGATCGCTAACAATCCGAAAATATTGCGCCATATCCATTTGCCGGTTCAGGCAGGGGATAATGAGGTGCTCCGGCGCATGAACCGCTGGTATACCCGGGAAGATTATCTGGTTTTAGTCGGCAAACTGAAGTCTAAGATTCCCGGACTGACGCTTTCGACCGATATAATCGTCGGATTCTGCGGGGAAACCGAGCAGCAGTTCAGACAGACAGTATCGCTCTGTCGCCGGGTCGGATTTACCAAAGCATACATATCCATGTATTCTGACCGGCCAATGACGGCGGCACATAAGGCATTTGCCGATACCGTCAGCCGGGAAGAAAAAAAACGCCGGTGGGCGTATCTGGATGAACTGGTGAATAAGACAAATCTCCGGAGGGGTACCTACCGCTGACTATGCCCGCACAACGGAAACCCGCAGAGGGTGAGGCTGTCTTCATTCTGGGGGCGACAGCTACCGGTAAGACGCGGCTGGCGGTTACCCTGGCAAAAAGGATTAACGGGGAAATTGTGTCTGCCGATTCGCGTCAGGTCTACAGGGGACTGGACATCGGAACCGGTAAAGACCTGCCGCTGAAAACAAAAATCCGGAATTCGGATATTGAATTTGCATACGGGCGCAGGATTTATAAGCTGTTTGCCTATAATTTGGACAGCGTGCCGGTCTGGATGTACGATGTTGTCGATCCGGCCGACGAATTCAGCGTAGCTGTTTACCGGCATTTGGCAAAGTGTGTTATCCAAAATATCTGGAAACGCCGGAAATTACCCATTGTCGTCGGAGGTGCCGGCCTGTATATCCGGTCCCTTTTAAAACCCATGGAAACGGTCGGAATTCCCAGGGACAAATCATACCGGAGTCTGACTGCATCTTGGGATACTGTGCGAATCCGCAGGTACGTCCGCACAACTTACCCTGAAGTCTGGCAGACTCTCAATCGGTCTGAACGGTATAACCGCCGGCGCCTGATCAGGCGTGCTGAAATTGCTGCATTCCGCCAGGCCGGAAACAGTCAATCCCGTTCCGGACAAAAAGCGGATAGCATTATCACAGGAGCTCTAATAATCGGCCTGCGTCTGCCGAACAGTCTGCTTTACCTGAGGATTGATGAAAGGGTTGAGAAGAGGATTTCGGAGGGTTCGGTTTCCGAAGTCCGCCGGCTCCTTGACGCCGGGATACCCTGGGATTCGCAGGCTTTAAATTCACTGGGTTACCGGCAGTGGCG
>MFJD01000001.1:264200-266337 GCA_001779095.1 Candidatus Gottesmanbacteria bacterium RBG_16_52_11
AACCGGTTAATAGGGCCTTGGATAATCCGGACAGTCCGTTATTCTGTGAGGCTATTACGCGCTGGAAATTCGCCGAACATGCTTATGCCAGAAGACAAAATACCTGGTTTAAGAAAGAACCGGGTATCATATGGTTTGATGCCGATAAACCTGATTTTGCCGAACGGGTGAATGATGCCGTGCTGGCATGGTATACTGATCGCAGGCAGTATGGTCTCAAAGATTGAAATTTCACACCGTACGATTATTTTTGTCGTCCTGCTTCTGGCCGCACTCTGGCTGGTTCTGGAAATCAGGGACATTCTGTTTCTGCTGTTTATTTCGTTCATTGTCATGTCCGCGCTGCGTCCATACGTAGAATACCTGGAAAGGTTCAGGATACCCAGGGCTCTGTCGATTCTCTTTATATATATAGTATTGTTCGGTATCGTAGGCGCAGCGGTGTCGAGTCTGGTTCCGACACTGGTAGCCCAAACAACCAGGTTTATAGTTAACCTGCCGAACGTGATTTCGCGGATCAATCCAGATTTCGTATTTGACCTGCGTTCCTTTACGTCCCAGCTGACTCCGATCGGTGAAAATTTGGTCAGGGTTACCGTGAATATTTTTTCGAATATTTTTGCCCTCCTGACAGTACTGGTGTTTTCTTTTTATATGCTGTTGGAAAGACGGCATCTGACCCAATATCTTGAACAGGTTATACCAGATGAATTAACCGGCCGCAGCGTAAAGGCAGTTGAATCGGTAGAAGACAGCCTGGGTGCCTGGTTGAGGGGTGAGCTTGTGCTGATGCTGTCGATCGGGACGCTTACCTATATCGGTTTATCTTTTCTGAGCGTGGAATTCGCTCTGCCGTTGGCAATCATCGCGGGTCTGCTGGAGATCGTTCCGGTAATCGGTCCGATCGTTTCAGCCGTACCTGCCGTCCTTGTAGCGTTTGCCGTATCTCCGTTTCTGGCACTGGCAACGGCTGCACTGTACTTTCTTATCCAGCAGGTCGAAAACAACATTATCGTACCGGTCGTCATGAAGCGTGCAGTCGGTATATCACCACTGATCACAATACTCGCGCTTTTAATCGGATCCCGGCTGGCCGGAATCACCGGAGCGGTACTTGCCGTTCCGATAGTGGTAACACTCCGGGCAATCCTTCGGAGTATTTACGGTAAGGACAATTAACTGCGCACGTCAGTAACCTCGTAAGCCAGATTCTGTTTTTCCCGACGACAACTGATATTTCAATTGCCGTCGGGATAGACTCTCATTACTCTGATGCCCGTATGCTTCTGTTCTCCCGAATGCGTGGTAAGCGAACAGGTCGCCGGTTGCAGCGGGTGGGATTACCAGCGTTTCATACCTCAGGCATGCGCAGGGTCGCGCGTTTCTTGCAAAACGCGTTCCCCCGGGCGAAGCCGAAGGGTCGTCTCTGTGGTTCTCTCAGCCTGTCATTTCAGGCATCGTTCCTTCAGCCTTTCGGCATCCGGACACCAGTCCCGATTACCATATTATTACTAATATGTGAGTCGGGATCAGGGCTTGCGTTCCGCCTGCAACTGAATTCCCAATTGCGGGCGGACCTCTTGCCCAGTCCCCTGCATTCTGCTGTCTGGACTTTCCTCCCCCCTCCGCTTTTCACTCCGTTTACAGCTATGGGTGGCATGCCCCGCTGATATTTGTTGTGGGGCTTGACCTGCCGAAGCTCTTTTGCGGAGCAAAAAGCGAAGGAGGGCGAGAATCCGGGTTGTAACGTGCGCCGTATATTATACCACCCTGACCGGTCCGGGCCATAATTCCGCCTTCATCATTCCGTCTTCTGCCCCGGATAAACCTGCTGCTACCGGATGAATTTTCGGCTTTCCGCTGTTAGAATTCCTTGAAATCGGTGTCAGGTTTGGTGATACTTAAGGAAGCACGGCGGAATTATCGGGATTATTTATGCTTGCCCAGGTTATGTCGGCGGGATTGGTAGCGCTTGACGCTTTACCGGTCACGGTGGAAGTTGATATTGCCAGTAAGGGATTGCCTTCCTTTACCATCGTCGGATTACCTGATAAAGCTGTCGAAGAAAGCAAAGAACGGGTCCGGGCGGCACTGAAGAATTCCGGGGCTGATTTTCCGGCAAAGCGCATCACGGTAA
>MFJD01000001.1:266401-309668 GCA_001779095.1 Candidatus Gottesmanbacteria bacterium RBG_16_52_11
AGGGATACTGATTGCATCCGGACAGCTGGAGACGACTAACGGAAATGGTGTGTTTACCGGGGAACTATCGCTTGACGGGACGCTCCGCCATGTCAACGGGGTCCTGTCGACAGCCCTGATGGTCAGAAAACTGCATCTGGATCTGTATGTTCCTCTGTCGGACGCTCAAGAAGCTGCTGTTGTAAATGACATTAGGGTATATCCGGTAACATCACTTCTGGCGTTATTCCGTCATCTGAGCGGCAGCAGCCGCCTGGAACCGGCTGTACAACAGTCAGCCGTTGAAATAGATCCGGTGCAGTCAGATTTTGATATCAGCGATGTGCGCGGTCAGGAGCATGTCAAGCGGGCTCTGGAAATCGCTGCAGCGGGCGGACACAACGTATATATGCAGGGACCGCCGGGTGCCGGAAAAACCATGATGGCCCGTGCCCTGCCGTCGATACTGCCGCAACTGTCACGCGAGGAGATGTTCGAAGTGACGAAAATGTATTCAGCCACCGGAAATCTGCCATCCGGCATGCCTCTGGTCAGAACAAGACCTTTCAGGGCACCGCATCATACGACTTCACGGATCGGTCTGATCGGCGGCGGTACCCATCCCGCGCCCGGCGAAATTTCATTGGCTCACCGTGGCGTTTTATTCCTTGACGAATTTCCTGAGTTCCCCCGGCATGTGCTGGAAGCGATGAGACAGCCGATGGAAGACGGTTTCGTCACGATATCGCGGGCTGCGGGTACAGTCAGATACCCGTCAAAATTTACCCTGGTAGCCGCGGCTAATCCCTGTCCCTGCGGTCAGCTGGGCTCACCGGAAGCTAGTTGTACGTGTCTGCCGGGTTCAGTCTCGCGATACCGGAAACGGGTTTCCGGACCGATACTGGACAGAATCGACCTGCATGTCTCAGTGCCCCAGGTAGCAGTCGAGAAACTGATCGGTAGCTATACCGACAGGTCTGAAACCTCAGCTGTCATCAGAGGGAGGGTGGAGGAAGCCAGGAACAGACAATCCCGGAGGAACCGTGGTACGGGCTTCTTGACGAATGCAGAGCTCAATGTCAGACTGGTCAGGAAACTCAGCCCGTTGAACGGTGAAACGGAGTCCCTGCTGGTAATGGCAGTCAAGAAAGCCGGTTTATCGGCTAGGGCTTATTACCGGACGATAAAGATTGCCCGGACAATAGCGGATCTGGAACAATCGGACAGCATATCTGCCCGGCATATGGCGGAAGCGCTGCAATACAGGCCGTACGTCCAATAAAAAACCCTGTCGTCTATCCGTCAGGGTTTTTTACTCTTGTACGGACTGATGCGGTTCAGCCGCCGATCTTGAACATTTTAGTTCCGCAAACCGGACACTTGCCTTCAGTCGCTGGTTTTCCGTTTTTCATCGTAATTTTCTTTGCATTAGGATCTTCCCGTTTTGCACGGCACTTAACGCAGTACATGCTTGCCATACTATCACCTCCTTCTCAAAGAATACGCATTTTTTTCGATGAATGAGCCTGATTATTGACGGCTGCCGAGCCAGAAAAATATCACCAATTCAGCCGCGATTCCAGCTGCTCCTAAAAAAACGGTTCTCATGATGTCCTTTCTGATTAGGCTGTAGTCATATGCCGGCGCCTGGGCTACGGTAATTTTTTGCCCCCTGAAGGAATATTCCTGCTTCCGGGGAAGTGGATTCTCGTATACCGCCTGCGGCGTTGGCAATGCGGTTTCGGTGTTCTGGCGGATTATCCTGCGGGCATCAGCAATAATCTTTTCCCGTCTGGTTCGTTTTGGCATACGTGCCTCGTTGAGGCTGAGCGTAGCACAGGAACTTTCTTTTTGTCAACAGATTGACAATCCGGCCGGTGGTTTGTTATATCTTGCATACCAACGGTGTTCAATATTTCACTCATCGGCTTGTTTGTAGTATCCGGGCTGGTTATCTGGCTTATTGTCATATCCGTCAAGCTCTTCCACCTCGCAGCGCATTACCACCGCTTGGCTACCGGTACCGGTAAAACCTCAATTCAGGACGTGCTGAATGTCCTTCTGGACCGGCAGAAGCAAGCGGGTAATTCACTGTCAGAGCTTGAAAAGCGGCTGGAAAAAATCAGGTCGGACAGCACTTTGCATATCCAGAAAGCCGGAGTGGTCCGTTTTAATCCGTTTTCCGATACCGGTGGCAGCCAGAGTTTCACTCTGGCACTTCTGGACGCGCTGGATAACGGTATTGTGATGACCTCCCTCTATGCGCGAACCGGAAACAGATGGTATATTAAACATGTACACGGCGGTAAGGGGGTGGAATTGGAACTCTCGAAAGAAGAGAAAGTTGCAATTCAGAAAGCCCGTTACGTATCTGAACTCTCACCGTAATATGAACAAGCAACAATATTTCGTATACGGTTTTATCGGAATTGCCCTTTATCTGATATCGACCGGGCTTTCCTATGCTGCTTTCAGTGCCTACCGTACGGCAAATACACCGGCAAAGCCTGACTTACCTAAAACGGACGGTTTTACGGTTGACCCGGGTTTACCCAAGACTGAGGAGTGTCCGATAAACGGAAAATTATTTACAAAACCGGAGAGGGATATTTGGGAAAAACGCCGCCCGCTGGCGGTTATGATCGAAAACCATGAGGATTCCCGTCCGCAATCAGGCCTTTCGAAAGCAGACGTTATCTATGAGGCTGTCGCGGAAGGCGGTATCACCCGGTTCATGGGAATTTTTTACTGCGGCGTAGCTGAAAATACGCTGCTGGCTCCCGTCAGGAGTGCCAGAACGTTCTTCCTGCCTTGGGTATTGGAGTATGACGCCCTTTATAACCATGTCGGCGGAGCCGGCAGGTGCAATGACCCTACCGTTGACGAACGGGCAAAAGCGCTCTGCCAGATCGGCACCTGGAAGATCAAGGATATGGATCAATTCGGAATATCGTTCCCGACCTGCTATAGGAATTATGACCGGCTGGATCATCCGGTGGCGACCGAGCATACAATGGTCTGTTCTACGGATAAGCTTTATGCCTTGGCCGCGGCCCGGGGATGGACGGATGTAGACGAGAAAAACATACCGTGGGACCAGAAGTACCAGCCGTGGAAATTCAAGGATGATGCATCCCAGACAGACCGGGGTGCCGGCGGAGCAGTCAGTTTCGTAGCCTGGAAAGGCTATGAAACAGGGTATGGTGCCCGTTTTGATTACGACCCGGCTACCAACTCCTATCTCCGCTTTACCGGAGGAGCACCCCACACCGATTTAGAGACCAAGCAGCAACTGACTGTCAGGTCGTTGGTGATTATATTTGCCAAGGAGACCGGACCGGTTGACGACCATGCGCATCTTCTGTATAACAACACCGGATCAGGTGAAGGCCTGCTTTTCCAGGACGGAAAATCCGTTAAAATAAACTGGAAGAAACCTGACCGCAATGCCCGGACGAAGTTTTTCGATTCCGGCGGTAAGGAAATACTTTTAAACCGTGGACTTGTCTGGATTACAATGTTGCCCATCGGAACACCGGTGTCGTATTAATACGTACCTGCCCCCCGAAAGGAAAGTATGATTCTTGAGGATATAATTATTTCCCGGGTCCGCGTGAAAGTACTGTCCCTGTTTCTAGCCAATCCCGGGATGATGTATCACGTCCGGGATATCGTCAGGAAAGTCGGTGAGGAAATCAACGCTGTCCGCAGGGAACTGGCACATTTGGAAAAAGCCGGAATGGTGACCAAGGAGCAGCGGGCCAACCGGCTGTTTTACATTTTCCGGAAAGACTATCCGCTCTATTTTGACCTGCTTGAACTTATCGGTAAAACTACCGGACTGGGCTGGGATATTGTGAAAAACCGGGCTAAACTCGGGAAAATCAAGTACGCCATGCTTTCAGGCAGGTATGTCAGGGGATTGCCGAAACAGGCACCGACTGATGTTGATCTGTTGGTCGTGGGTACGGTAGTCCTGCCGGAACTGGCTCAGCTGGTTAAGCAGGAAGAAACCAAACGCGAACGTGAGCTCAACTATACCGTCATGACTGAAGAAGAATTCACTTTCCGGAAACGCCGCCGCGACCCGTTTGCGCTGGCAGTACTTGGGGGATCCCGGGTTATGCTGATAGGCGATGAAGAAGAAATGGTCAGCGGCTGACCGGCCTGTTCAATGCAGGACCGATGATGCTTCCGGCTTCACTGAATCTACTGAATATACTGTTGTGACAACCAGTTTCCTGACTTGAACTGCCCTGTGTTCATGCTACAATACCCGGGTCAATAATACGGACTTATCCTTTATGGTCAGTGCGTGGAAGGCATTCATAATCATAGTTCTTCTTGCAGTTTGTGCGCTCCTGATCGATATTCCTGAAGGACTGCGTGTTAACTTTGCGGTCGGACCGTTTAAAGTTGACCGGGTCGTCAATCCGGTCAGTATAAATACGACGGTTTTCGGACTGAATATCCGGAAAGAATTCCGGACCCGTCTGGGGCTTGATCTGGCCGGGGGTTCGCATATCGTACTGAACGCCGACATGAAGGACATACCGGATGCAGACAGGCTGTCCGCTCTGGAATCGGCTAAGGAAGTGATTGAGCGGCGGGTGAATTTTTTCGGCGTAGCCGAACCGGTTGTCCAGTCTGCACATACAAAAGATACATACCGGATAATAGTTGAATTACCGGGCGTCGCGAACGTTGAGGATGCAGTGGCTACGATCGGGCAGACTGCCAGGCTGGAATTCCGGGAATTTACCAATCCGAGTTTGGCAACGGAGGGTGCAATGGTTATCCCGTCGGTCCAGAACACCAAACCGGCCGGTTTGTCCGGAAAGGAGCTCAAGCGGAGCGAACTGACTTTCAGCTCCGAGAACGGGGAACCGCAGGTTGCAGTTGAATTTACGGAAGAAGGCAAGAAACTTTTCGGAGAAATCACGGGCCGGCTGGTCGGCCGGAAACTGCCGATATTTCTGGATCAGTACCCGGTAACCTGGCCGCGGGTTAATACGGCCATTACCGACGGTAAGGCGGTCATAACCGGCGGATTTAACCGCGAACAGGCAAAAATGCTGGCACTGCAGCTTAATGCCGGAGCCTTACCCGTGCCCGTCAGTGTGATCGAGAAGCGGACCGTGGATGCTTCACTGGGATCGCAGTCGGTCAGTCTGAGTCTCCGTGCCGGTGTCATCGGACTTCTGGTAGTCGGGATTTTCATGATCAGCCGGTACGGCAAACTCGGCATACTGGCTGATGCGGCACTGATCATATACGGACTTATCACGTACGCCATATTCCGCTGGATTCCGGTGACCCTGACTTTGCCCGGTGTGGCAGGATTCTTTCTGTCCGTAGGCATGGCAGTTGATGCAAATATTCTTATTTTCGAACGCTTCCGGGAGGAACTCCTGCGCGGCAAACCGTTTAACCTGGCTATGGAACTGGGATTCGGCAAAGCCTGGGATTCCATTCGGGATGCCAATATAACCACTATAGTAACCGCGATCATTCTTTATAATCCCGGCAACTGGCAGTTCCTTCCCAGTTCCGGTCTGGTCCGGGGTTTTGCAGCGACACTGCTAATCGGTGTTCTGGTGAGCCTGTTCACCGGTATTGTAGTCACCAGAACGCTAATCAGAGTTTTTTATAAGCCCGGAAAAAAAGGAAAAAGCAATTAATGTCAGGTAAAGTTATTTGTTGAAAAGAATTCCGAAGCGGGGGAATTTACTTCCCGAGCTGAGGCACTTTGAAAGGGGGAGGCAGCGAAGCATCGGCAGGGGGAAACCCCTTCCGGGTTTTTCCCTCCGATTTATTTAAATATGATCAGGTTTTCCAAATATATCCGGCTGTACATAATAATTTCGGCGGTTTTCATACTTCCGGGATTATTCGTGCTGACCAGGTGGGGCCTGAAGCCGTCCATCGATTTTTCCGGCGGGACCCTGGCGGAGATATCAGCCGCCTCCGGCATATCGCAGGAAACCGTCAGAAGCATGGCTGAAAAAGCGGAAATTCCGCTTTCCAGCATCGTTAAATCCGGCGGAAATTCATTTATTCTGAGAAGCGGCGCAGTTGAAGGCGGTAAATTTTCCCGCGCTGTCGTGCTGTTGAACTCCGAAGCATCTGCGGGCGCGACGCTCGTCCGGGAGGAGTCTGTCGGCCCGGTGCTCGGATCGGAACTTTTAGTCAAAGCAGTGATCGCGGCGGTTATCGCCGTAATCGCAATCCTAATGTATATTGCCTACGCATTCCGGAACGTTTCGTTCGGGGTGGCTGCCGTCATTGCTTTGATTCATGATCTGTTGGTTGTACTCGGCAGTTTTGCGTTATTCGGCAGGTTTTTCGGTGTTGAAGTGGACACTCTTTTCGTTACGGCGTTTCTGACTACTATGAGTTTTTCAGTGCATGACACGATTGTCGTTTTTGACAGAATCAGGGAGTACCGGAAGAAGTTTCCGGGAATGCAGTTTGAAGAGATCTGTGATAAAGCGCTCACGGAAACGATCGGACGGTCGCTGTCCAATTCATTCACAATCATATTCATGCTGGTTGCACTTGTTCTTTACGGCGGAACCTCGACTTTCTGGTTCAGCGTCGCCCTTTTAATCGGAACCGTATCGGGTACGTATTCGTCGGATTTCGTGGCAACTCCGGCGTTGATAATGTGGAACCGGCGGAAAGCAAAAAGTTAAGCGGATTTTATCTTCCTCATCTCCTCAATTTTCCTGATGAGCGCATCCCTTTCGTTTGAAAGTTTCCCGTTTTCGACTTCAGCGAAAAGCTCTCCCAGCACTTTTCCGACTACCGGTCCGGGCGCAACTTCCAGTATTTTCATGACATCGTGACCATTAACTTTCAGGTCCGAAACGGAGAAGGGCTGTTTCTGGACTTCCTCAAGCCGGTTGCGGAACAACTCAAGCCTCCAGGATGTTTCTTTTGCACCCCCTCCGAGTCGGTCTCCGGTTCTTAGCGCCAGCATGTCTTCCAGATTTTCCGTTCCGATCCGCCTTATAATTCTTCTGATTGCGCTGTCAGTCTGACGTTCATCTACACTGAACTGATGCCAGCGCACAAGCGTCACCAGTTTTTCCGTGTGTTTCTTGGTAAGTTTCAGCCGGCCGGCAATTTTAACCGCCGCCCTGGCCCCGTTCACTTCGTGGTTATAAAACGTAACAATTCCCTGCGGGTCGGTTTTTGCAGTTTCAACTTTACCGATATCATGCAGAAGCGTCGCCAGCCTCACCACCGGATCCCCCGACGGGCAGTATTTCAGGGCCATGACAGAATGCGTACCTACGTCATATATATGGTGCCGCTGCGGGCTTTTCTGTCCGACTGCAAACGCCGCATCCAGTTCCGGCAGTATGACTTTGAGAATGCCGGTATTTCGCATCAGCAGTATACCGTCAGCCGCGTGTTCAAATGCCATAAGTTTCATCAGTTCATCCCTGATCCGTTCCGCGGAAATGTTTTTCAGAAGATCCGCATTTCCGGCGATGGCATCCCGGGTGGCAGCACTTATGAGGAATCCGAGTTGTGTGGCAATACGTACGGCACGCATCATCCGCAGTGCGTCTTCCCGGAATCTGGCCTGCGGATCGCCGACCGCCTGAATTAGTTTTTCCTGCAGGTGCTTCTGACCGCCGTAGGGATCCACGATTTCGCGGCCGTCGGAAGCTATCGCGTTAATGGTGAAATCCCTCCGCGACAGGTCTTCTTCGATGGTTCTGCCCCAGGTCACTTTGTCAGGATGGCGGAAATCGCGGTACTCCTTTTCGCTCCGGTAGGTGGTGATTTCGTAAATGTCTGCCGGTTCGGACTGGGGAGTCCGGGGTTCGGTATATATTTTGACGCCGACGGTCCCGAACCGGTTGTCGTAAAAGCTGTCCGGGAAAAGGGAAAGAGTTTGTTCCGGTGTTGCGCTGGTCGCGAAATCCCAGCCACGGGTCGGTATACCCATAATCGTATCGCGGACTGATCCTCCGACTGCATATACCGTGAACGCTGAATTTTTCAGGGTCTCAATAATTGTCAAGGCAGTTGTCGGGAGAGTCAGCATATTGGTATTATAACCGGTATCCGGTCATGTATGAAAAAGTGGGAAATTCTTAAACAGTTAAAAAGCAGTAAGTCAAAAGGCAGAACTACCGGTAATAATTCAGACGAATCTGAAATAATAAGTATTCTGCTACAAAACAGAGGCATCAGAACCGCCCGTGAAATAAAGGAATACCTCAATCCGACCCGTCCCGAAAAGTTTGCCGCCGGTGAAGTGGGTATCAAATCAGGGGACCTGAATGCCGCCATAGCAAGGCTGGTCCAGGCAGCAAAAAACAAAGAATCAGTCGTGGTGTACGCGGACTATGACGCAGACGGCATAACAGCCGGAGCGGTCATGTGGGAGGCACTATATGCGGCCGGTATCAATGCCATGCCTTATATACCGCACCGGGTTGATGAAGGATACGGACTGTCAAAGAAAGGAATCGCGCAGATAAGCTCTGAGTACAAACCGACGCTGATTGTCACCGTCGACCACGGAATTACCGGTCACGTTCAGGTGGCTTATGCCAGGGGGTTGGGTATCGACGTAATCGTCACTGACCATCACGTCAAACCGGAGCACCTGCCGGACTCCATTATCGTGCATACGACGTTACTTTCCGGTGCCGGCGTCGCCTGGTATACGGTGAAGGAGCTTTACCGTCATCTGAAACTCGGTTCGGATCAGGTCACCGGAGATTTCCTAGGTATGGCTGCCATCGGCACTATTGCCGATATGGTGCCTCTGACCGGGATTAACCGTTCGATTGTCAAATTCGGGCTGGAATGGCTGAACCTGACCCGGCGGGTCGGTATCAGGGCTCTGATTGACGAGGCAGGGCTGGCGCAGGGTAGGTTGGGCACATATGACATATCCCATGTGCTTACACCCCGTTTAAATGCCATGGGCAGGCTGGTACATGCCATGGATGCGCTTCGCCTGCTGTGTACGAAAAATGCCGCGAAAGCGGCTGAGCTCGCGGGAGTGCTGGGACTTACCAACCGGGAACGCCAGCAGCTGACCACGGATACGGCTTTGCATGCCGTAGAGTCGGTACGCAGTGCCGGAACATACCTTAGTAAAAAGCTCCTTTTCGTGTCGGATGAATCGTACAATCAGGGAATTATCGGACTTGTGGCCGGCAGGCTGGTTGATGAGTACTACCTGCCTGCAGTCGTCTTATCCCGCGGTCCGGATATTTCGAAGGCATCAGCCAGATCGGTTACGGGTTTCAATATAGTTGAAGCCATCAGGACCTGCAGCGATATCCTTGTCGATGTCGGCGGTCATCCCATGGCGGCCGGATTCACTGTTGAAACAAAAAATATTGACACCCTGCGTCAGCGGCTGGAAGAACTTGCAGACCGGACACTTGACGCGGACACGCTGTCCCGGCATCTGCGGATAGATATGGGGATTCCGCTGTCGGCCGTTACTGACACATTGTGGCAAAAGCTCAGGGATTTCGAACCGTTCGGTATGGGAAATCCGGAACCGCTGTTTGCGACGGTGAATCTGAGGATTGCCGATGTGCGTAAAGTCGGTACGGACGGCAGGCACCTGAAGCTGTCAGTTGATGACGGCAGCAGGGTCATCGATGCCATAGCTTTCGGTTTCGGCGGTTTATACGGCAGTATGGAGCCCGGAAACAGTATGGATTTGGCTTATACACTGGATATGAATGAATGGAACGGTTTCCGTAAACTTCAGCTGAAAGTCAAGGATATTCGGCTTACGTAAATCGGTTTCCGATTCCGGAGATATCCGCCTATGCTTACTTTGTGCCTTTTCACCCGCCCGCTGGCGGGACGGCACAAAGAGCGCATTTAGGCGGATTGATGGTTACTAAACTCACAAATCTGAATTTGCTTGTTAAGTAACCATCAAAAAACCCCCGCATCCACGCAGAGCTCCCGATCCGCGTAACACAGGGATTTTTTGATAAATCGACCAGGCATATAGTGAGCGCCTGATTGAAAAGGCTAAGAAATTAGCCCCTTCAGAAAGGGCGCTCACTATGGGAATTAGTTCAAATCGTCAAAGACGAAGATCGGGTCAGCTTAGCTGACAGGTATCGTCTAATGATTGTTCCATTACCCTTTTAAAAATTGTGTGATCCGCCTGACCTGCGGCCAGGCGGATCGGGTAAGCGGGTACGGCTGTTCTACACAGAACTGAAAACGAACTCCGGCTTACCAAAAGGGAAGCGTACCGCCTGTTCTGCACGTGATGCCGCGGCCCTTAAGCACTTATTGATGGATTTGTATCTCACTCGTTGTTCTTTGGCTGCGCGTTTTTCAAATAATTCTTGAAGCGCGTTTAGAGCGCATTCAAGCCAGCATTCGATATCAACCGGACTAATATCCGTAATATAGTAGCGGCCGTTTGGTGCACGGAAGAACATACTGCACCGGCCACTCATTCGAACAGTTTCTGAGCTGACTTCCCGAAGCCCAATGTATGACAGGGCGATATGGGTTATATCAGCTTCCGCAGCATCTTGCTTCATGGTTCAGGACTCCTTTTCGAAATGATATGTTTTTTTAACAATACCCCCCGTGGGTTTGTTAAGTTAAATCGATACACACCTCCATTAATTAAAATTCTCTGGTCGATGGTGAGGGAGTAAGCGACACCGGATTTTACCAAGTGTACCGTGTGCTTAAAGACTTACGCCCTCGCCGTCGACCAGACAGCCTGGTCATGTTAAAGTGCCGGGAATGAATATTCATTCCCAACGGATCCTGACTACAGGACTTTTATTTTTTCGATTCATCCGCCTTCGCTAAGGCTACGTCGGATTGCCTCGCCCGCCGAAGTCCCGGTTGAACCGGGACGAAGGAGGGATGGTTACTAAACTCGCGAATCGGAATTCGCTCTTTAAGTAACCAATCAAAAAAAGCCTCCCGGTTTTCGGGAGGTTCGTGTAAATTTATTTGCGTTTACGCGCGTGAACCTCCCCTCAGGTCATGAGGCGGATAAGATTCTTCTGCGTAACACACTCAGAATGCATAGGAGTATGTCGTTTATACCCAAGTCAGCGCGTATTGTCAAGATGATACGCTTTGGATACAATCAGACAAGAAATACGGAGGCTTCGCCGGATGACGGCGGAGCCTTGAATTGGTACACCGTCATGAAAAGGACTCTGGTAACCGAAGCGCCGCAACAGACAGGCAAGGAAATCACGCTCGCCGGTTGGGTAAATGCCCGCCGCGATCACGGCAAAGTCATGTTTCTGGATCTCCGGGACCGGACCGGTATAATCCAGCTGGTTTTATCCAAGTCGCTTGGTGACGCCCGGCCGGAGGACGTCATTGAGGTCACTGGTACCGTCAGGGAACGGCCTCCCGAAATGGTCAATCCGAAAATCCCGACCGGAAAAGTCGAAGTTGCGGCCACCCGGCTGGAGATTCTCACCAAGGCCAGGGAACTTCCGTTCCCGATCGATTCGGATGGCTACGATATCAAGGAAGAAATCCGCCTGAAATACCGTTACCTGGATATCCGCAGGCCCAGGATGACCCGGAACCTGAGACTCCGGTCCCGGATGACTACATTCATCCGTAATTTCCTCACCGCGCGGGATTTCGTCGAAGTGGAAACCCCGATCCTCACGAAAACCACCCCTGAAGGAGCCAGGGACTTCATTGTCCCGTCACGCCTGCAAAAAGGGGGTTTTTACGCCCTGCCGCAATCCCCCCAGCAGTATAAGCAGCTGCTGATGGTTGCGGGACTTGAGCGCTATTTTCAGATCGCCCGGTGCTTCCGTGACGAGGACCCGCGCAAGGACCGGGCATACGGTGAATTCACCCAGCTTGACCTGGAGATGTCTTTCGTCACGCAGGAGGATATCCTTAAGCTGACAGAGGAACTTTTTACCCGGCTGGTGGCTGAGATTTTTCCGGAAAAGCGGATTGCGAAGTCGCCATGGCCGCGGATTTCCCACCGGGATGCCGTGAATAAGTACGGAAGCGATAAGCCGGACCTCAGGAAGGACAAAAACAATCCCGATGAGCTGGCATTTGCCTGGATAATAGATTTTCCGTTATTTACAAAACAGAGCGACGAGGACTTTTACCACGGATCAGGCGGCGCGAAATTCGCCCCTTCACACCACATGTTCACCGCACCCCATCCGGACGACATACCGCTACTGGAGCGCGATCCGATGAAAGTCAGGGGGTTGCAGCATGACCTGGTCCTAAACGGGTATGAAGTCGGAGGCGGAAGCGTCAGGATTCACCGGCGGGATATTCAGGAAAAAGTATTCGATCTCATCGGTTTTACCGGGGAGCAGAAGTCCCAGTTCGAGCACATGCTGACGGCATTCACTTACGGTGTTCCGCCGCACGGCGGCATTGCTCCCGGAATCGACCGTTTCCTGTTTGCCGCACTGGGTGAGTTGAGCCTCCGTGAGGTCATGGCATTCCCGACTTCCGCATCAGGACAAACCAGCGTAATGGATGCCCCCAGCAGGGCGACAGATGAACAGCTGAAGGAACTCGGAATCACCCTACGTATCAGGTCACAGCAGGATGTATACGAAACCATTGTTTCCGAAATCCGTAAACATAATATTGCTTTCAAAGCCCTGTCGCATAAACCGGTGACAACTTCAGAGGAAGCTGCAGATGTCCGCGGCACGCCGCTTTCATGGGGTGCAAAGGCAATACTGATGTACGCTGACGGCAAGCCGGTCATGTTGGTCGTCGCGGGAGATACGAAAATAGACACCCGGGCATTCAAAACAGTAGCCTCGGTCAGGGATCTGCGGATGGCCACTCCTGATGAAGTGCTGGCTGTTACCGGAGTTCCCATCGGCGCAGTACCTCCGTTCGGACACATTTTCGGCATCCCGCTGTATGTGGATGAGAAGATCAACCTGAATGAGCGGGTGGTATTCAATGCCGGTTACCACGAAAAGTCGATTGAGCTTGACCGGTCGGGATACCTGGCTGTAGCCAAACCTCAGACAGGTAAATTTTCCAAACCCCCGAAGGAGTAATAATGCCGGTACATCAGAATACTTTACATAAATTGCCGTTTGCTTTTCCGGCTGAACCGGAGCGGATTAAAACCGGAAAGGTGAGGTACCCGGAACCCGGAAGGTAAAAAGTTTCGGAGGAAGATACCCGTTTGGATTTTCACTCCGATTATAAATATCATGCCCAAACACAGGACATCCAAACGCCGAAGTGTCAGATGGTATTCTTCACGGATAGACCGCTTGGTGTTTCTGGTATTTGCAGCTGCATTTATCCTGTTGACACCCGGTAGGCTGCTGCCGGTGACACCGGTACCGCTTGAACTTCCGGTACTAACCCGGCCCTCTCCGTTGCCGCTTCCCAAACCGGCCCCATATCCGGTCAACCGGAGCGGAATTGTACCGGGCAGCGAAATTACGGCCGAAGCGATTATCATCAGAGATCTGACTTCAGGTGTATATATGTACAAAATGAATTCCGATATCCAGCTTTCGCCGGCATCAACGACGAAAATACTGACAGCCCTGGTTACGCTTGACATAATGAATCCTGACGACGTGGTAACCGTCAATACGGTAATGAACGATGGTATGGCAATGGGGCTGTTTACCGGTGAGCGGATGACGGTTGAGAATCTGTTATACGGGATGCTTATCCATTCGGGCAACGACGCAGCATATGCACTGGCGGAAAATTATCCGGGCGGGGTAGCCGCATTCGTTGACGCAATGAATGCAAAGGCCCGGACGTTACACCTGACCGGCAGCAGTTTCACCAATCCGGTCGGATATGATGATCCGGGTCATAAAATGACGGCGTTGGATCTGTCCCAGCTGGCATCCGTGGCATTGTCGAACAGGACAATTTCGAAAATGGTGGCGATTCCTTCGATCACGGTATCCGATGTGACACATACTTATTTCCATCAGCTGAAAAATGTCAATCAGCTGCTGGGTAAAATCCCCGGGGTGGCGGGCATCAAGACCGGATGGACCCAGGAAGCCGGTGAGAACCTGGTAACGCTGGTGGAACGCAATAACCGGAAAGTAATCATGGTGGTTCTTCACAGTCAGGACAGGTTCGGTGACACCACGGAGCTTATCGACTGGGTGTTTTCTTCTTTTGAGTGGGTGGATTTCGCGCCGGAGTAACCTTATCAGTCTGTTTTCACCCAGGGGGCGGCTACCGCCTGAACGTATCCGACAAATCCTTCGTCACCTTCAAAAACGAAAATCGGCTGGAGATATGACTGTTCCTCAATAGAATCGTAATATCCGATTTTTACCTGCCGTACGACGATTGTCGTGTTCTGCGGATATTTCGGAATATAACCGTTGCCGCTTTTGAGGTCCTGCCAGGCCTGATCGCTTGTTTTCAGCCTATATGTCCCGACGGCCTTGGTATCTATCGGCCAGTAGGTGTAGCTGAACTGGAGTATCCGCTTACGGGGATTTGAGGATCCGGAATATAAGGCAGAAACCGGTCCGACCTCAGGTTGCGGCGTATAAACCGGGAATCCGCCAACGGGATTGCGGAAGATATCGACTCTGACGGCGTTTGCCTGTGACTGACTCGGTGCCGGTAGAAGAGTATTACCGACCAGCTTATGGAAAGAAATCTTAATCGGACTTTTTTTGTATTCGTCAACAAACAGACCTTCCTGTTGCAGCAAGTTCAATGTCTGTGCTTCTGCGCTTTCTCCCGAAGACAGGTTATTTTCGGAAAACAGGCCGGTATCCTGCTCATATGCGTATCGCAGGATGAAATTGTGGGCTACAATATCATACCGGAGTTGCCGGAAGGGGAATTCGGGATCCCGGAAACGGAATACCGTTTTAGTTTCCTGAGTCGGTTCCGGGGAGAACTGGAATTCTTCTGCAAACTTCTGCGCCCGCGGCAGCCCGTTAAAGTTTGCAAGTGCCTTAGGCATGAAATACACTACCGCAGAACCGGATGCCGGGGGGACAGAACCTTCGATCGTTTCCAGCCTGAAGGTCAGTTGTCCCGAAGGGCTGGCAACTTCCGGAAATTTCAGCCGCGGCAGTACCCCGAACCGGTGATTGGGAGGCGGGGGTTTGGGGGGGAAGAGAAACATGAAAATGCTAACGGTGACACCCCAGAATATCCGGAGAATAATATATACGATTAGTACGATAATGGCGACGTTTATGCCCCGTCTGGTGAAATAGGCAGCCTCGGTCAGGGTTGACATATGCTTTTTTGAGTATACGTTGGCAGAGTGTTAGAATCAATCGTATGAGATCAGCCAGGACCAGGATAGCCCCTTCTCCCACCGGTGAGGACCTGCACATCGGTAACGCATATACTGCACTCATTAATTACGCTGTGGCGCGCCAATCCGGCGGCCGATTCATCGTCAGGATAGAGGATACCGACAGGACTAGGTTGGTTGAAGGCTCGGAACAGCGGATACTTGAGTCACTCAGTTGGCTGGGTATCGGTCCGGATGAAGGGCCTGAGACCGGTGGCCCGTTCGCCCCATACCGTCAGTCTGAAAGGCTGGAGAAATACCGTTCTGCCGCCGGTCAGCTTCTTGATAAGAGACATGCGTATTACTGTTTCTGCACCCAGCAGCGGTTAGAGGAAATGCGCAAAAATCAGGAGCGGGCACACGAACCGCCGATGTATGACGGATTATGCAAAACCATACCGGATAAGGAAGCCCGGGAACGGGTAAAAAACGGTGAAAAATATGTAGTCAGGCTGAACGTACCGGATGAAGGGTCCACTGTATTCCGGGATATTGTCCGCGGGGCTATCAGTTTCGAAAACCGGCTCATAGACGATCAGGTGCTGCTAAAATCAGACGGATATCCGACTTACCATTTAGGCGTTGTTGTGGATGACCACCTGATGGAAATTACCCATATAATCCGCGGCGAAGAGTGGATTTCCTCTACCCCCAAACACATACTGCTGTATGATTTTTTCGGCTGGACTAAACCCGAATTTGCCCATATGCCGCTACTTAGAAATCCCGACAGGAGCAAATTGAGCAAACGCAGAAATCCGGTATGGGTTTCCTGGTACAAATCCGAAGGATTCCTGCCTGAAGCCGTGAAAAATTATCTGGCGACACTGGCCTGGGCCCATCCCAACGGGAAGGACATCTTTACGACCGATGAAATGGTCGCCGCTTTTTCACTGGATAGGGTGCAGACGACCGCCCCGATTTTCGATATCGGCAAACTCCGGTGGATGAACGGGGAATACCTGAGGATTAGACCGAAGGAAACTGTCACGGATCAGATTTTTAATTTCTTCGACAAAAAATACCCTTCAGACATGATACGAAAGGTCCTGCCGCTCGTGATCGAACGGATGAAAACCCTGAAGGAGTTTGAATCACTGGCAGGTTTCTTCTTTAATGCCCCGGATAAGTTAGAGCGGCAGCCGGGTCCGACAACGTTAGGAAAACTAAAATCAGCACTGGATAAATCCGATTGGCGGCATGATCGGATGGAATCGTCCGTCAGGGCTGTGGCTGCTGAACTGAAGCTCACGGCTAAAGAAGTATTTATGGATCTGAGGATAGCCGTAACGGGCAAATCCGTCGGTCCGCCGCTTCTTCAATCACTGGAACTCCTGGGGAAGGAAGAAACACTGAAACGGTTATCGGCATGAAATTACGCATCAATGTGGTATGCATCATCGAAAGAAAAGGTAAAATCCTTCTCGGACGCAAAACTCCCGGTGTCGGACCTTATCCCGGTAAATGGCTGATACCCGGTGGTGGAATTAATCTGTCGAAGGAATCAACTGATGAAGCAATGAAACGTGAAACGCTCGAGGAGACGGGGTTACGGGTTACAGCTTTTACGCGGATGTTTTTCAATGAAGATGTAACGGAGCGTCATGGAGAGACGGTACGGTTGGTTTTCCTTTACTATAAAATTACCGATGTCAGGGATTGGTCAGCATGCCGGCCGGGGGATGATTTGGCGGAAATAAAGTGGTTTTCCTTTGCGGAGCTGACCCGGATTCCGATTCCGGAAGTGTCCCGCAGGCTATATCATCAGTTAGGATATATTGCATGAACCGGTGAGTTTTTACCGAGGTCGGTTTCAGTACATATAATCGATCCAGTGCGGATCAGTTTCGACCTTTAACTCAAGGAATACCTGTTTATCCGCTGCCGTCTCAAGCTCCTTGCGGGCTGCCATACTGATTTCCTTAATCATTGCTCCGTTTTTCCCGATGATCATGCCTTTATATTTGTCTTCTGACGTCAGGATTCTGGCCTTGATGTACATAATACCGTTTTCGCGTTCGGTGATTTCGTCAACCACGACGGTCAGCGTATAAGGAACCTCACGCCGGAGAAACAGATATGCCTTTTCCCGGATTATTTCGGCTAAAAACGTCCGGCTGTCCAGATTTAAACCCGGCTGGACTAAACTTCCGGTTTCCACGATCGGTTTATCCCGTTCCGGCAGATAGTCAAAAATCGCATCCAGCAGCAGGTTCAGGTTTTTCCGTTTCAGTGCCGAGATTTCCACCACACGGTCGAATTCCTCTTCCATGAATTTGTACTGCACGATATAGGTCGGGGATTTGATGTCTGTTTTATTAATCACCAGGATTTTGGGTTTTTTCACTTTCCGGACGATGCCGAGCGCCTTGTTTTCCTCGAAATCACGGTGTCTGGTGTGGTCAACCAGGTAAACTATGACATCGACGCCGCCGGACAGCGTTGTTTCGGCTGCCGGATTGATTTTACGTGCCAGCGGATCCTCTACCTTCCCGAAGATTCCCGGAGTATCCACGAATATAATCTGTCCCCGGTTGTCCTCAAAGACAGCCTGTAACGGAAACCTGGTCGTTTGGGGTTTGGGTGAGGTGATGGACACCTTCTGCCCCAGGACATTGTTGAGGAGCGTTGATTTGCCGGTATTCGGACGTCCGATAAGCGCACAAAAGCCTGCTTTCATGCCGGTATTGTACAACGGAATTAAGCGGTATTGCATCTTTTACCGGGCAATATTTGCTGTCATTGCGGCCTGAATAACACGAACTTTCCGGTATTTCCCTGAACCGGTTGCATCACCGATACCGCATGTGTATTCTTGTATTTCTTCAGGATCAGGTTTACCGATCCTGACAGTTCTGATTGGGTTTGGGTATCGCAGTAGTAAAGCCTCCGGGATCGCCGGAGGCTTTTTGATTTGCAGTTTCCCGGCTGTTATGCTCTAGATATGCATAAACCGCTGAATCTATGAAGATTTTACGATACTGGCACTGGGATATGCCGCAAAAGATAAATGGCGCCGCCGTTTTTGTCGATGTCTTTGCTGCGGCAACGAATATTGCGCTGATTCTGTCCAAGTTCCCGACCGTAATTATTCTGGTAAACCGGAGCAATATTGATGCCATGCGCCGCAAATACCCCGATTCAGTGTTAATCGGAGAAAGCGCGTCAGGCCATATCCGTTTCGACTATCCCCACATGCCCGTATCTTTCATCGATGCGGACCTGATGGGTAAAACAGTGCTGTTTATGTCAATTAACGGTACTGCGGTTGTTGAGAAAGCTCTGGCAACCGGAGCTGCACCAGTACTGATTGCAGGATATGTAAACATGTCCGCGACCCTCAGGTTTCTCAGAACTTTACAGATTCCGGAATGCATGTTTCTCATGTCCGGAGATGAAAATTCACCGACTGTCGAAGATGAGAAATTCGTGATGGATTTCAGTCAGTTAGCCAACGGCGGTATTCCGGATTGGAGCACATCTGAACGGGATAGCCGAACCTTTATGTCGGGATTTTATGGCCGTCAAGCCGATGATCCGAATTTCAGCATCGTTTTCTCGCGGGATAAATATCCCTATCCTGCTGTCTGCCGGAAAAATCCTGACGGCAGCGTCGTATTGTATGTTCCAGTCTAAGATTAGAGAAGTTAATTCCTAGTAACTTAACCTGAATCAGCGGGCAGGGGAGAGTAATCCGTGACCCTCAGTAATCAAAAAAACGTCGATTTTGTACCTCAGACAGCGCGGTGACCGTATTAACTCAGTACTGAATTAATGCCGTTTCCGAAGAGCTGAAATGTAAATCTAAGATCCTGTCATATTACAATCCCCTATTATCACAAATTTTTGCATATGCGAATCTTTGTGATATCATATTCCTGTGGCAGCAGAAGAATCCCGGCGCAGCGATAATACAATGCCGGATCAGGAAATTGTGGTTCGTTTATGCGAATCCCTGATCCGTACTTCAAAAGCCCAGTCAGCCGCACAACAGCTGATCAGGACCCAACGGATACTGCAGTATTTCGGAATGGGTATTACGATTGCAGCGGCATTCCTCGCACCGCGCTCAGCTACCGGAATCGGCAAGTCGATTCTGAGTGACCAGCGTGACAGCGAAATCCGTGAATGGGAAAAATACAATACAGGATACCTTAAGCAGACACTAAGGCGTCTTGAGAAGCAAAAACTGATTGAAAGGGTGAGGCAGGACGGGCGGGAAGTGCTGAAAATATCAGCGACCGGACGCACAAAGGTACTTTATAATGCACTGGAAAGCCTGGGTTTAACCTCAAAAAAATGGGATGGTTTTTGGCGGATAGTCATGTATGACATAGAGAATTCCCGGAAAAAGGAACAGTATCTCATCAGGAGATTATTCAGGAAATTAGGCATGTATCCGCTGCAGAAAAGCGTTTATTTGTTTCCGTTTCAGTGTTTTGACGAAATCGAGTATATCCGTTCACTGTACGGTTTAACCGGAAAGGTCATATACATTGTAGCCAAAACCATAGAGAACGACGGACCTTACCGGGAATTTTTCGGAGTCTGAAATCACAGATGTTAGCATATGCAAATATCTGTGATCTTTCATCAGGGAACGGTTTTACGATATAATTACACCTGCTGAACCGGCTATATTCAGGATAATATAAAGGCCGACAATTCCGGTAGCTTTAGGTTTATTAGTGCCACCAGGACTATAACAATAACGTCAGTTTGCGGGATCGTTCAACGGTAGGACGGCTGGCTCTGGACCAGTTAATCTTGGTTCGAATCCAAGTCCCGCAGCAGAATTACTATGAACACGGATATTCTTTATTCCGGACACAATGAAAAACCGCTGCACAATATTATGACGTAATTTGCCTTTCCGATACATCAGATTTATGCTTGATATAATTGTATGAAGGTTAAAACCAAAAAATACGGAAATGGCGGTTTTATGAAAAAATTAGCCAGAAATTCAGGAGTCCTGTTACCGGTTACTCTGATTCTCTTATTCATTATTATCATTTCCGTTTTTTTACTTCAGAAGTCGGACGTGTTTTCATTTAGTGCATTCGTGAACGCAGAGAGTGTTGAAATTAAGGAAAACATTCCGTACGGTAATTTATCGGTCCAGAAGCTGGACATGTGTAAACCCGTCGCCGTTACAGGCAACACTCCCGGCGTCATACTCATTCACGGCGGAGGCGGGGATAAGAGCAGTTTCCGGAAGCCCTGTACTGATTTTGCCCGGTCCGGTTTTATCGCAATCAGTGTTAATTACCGTGAAAGTCCTCCGCCTTCATATCAGCTGATGATTGACGACATGAATGCTGCTATCAGCTGGCTGAAAGACAGACCCAACGTCCGTTCAGACAGAATCGGCGCATATGGCGGAAGCCTGGGTGGGTATCTGGCATCGGTCGCAGGCACCTTTGAGACAGACAACAAGGTTCGTTGCGTCGAGAACAATTTCGGGCCGACCGATTTCACCGATCCGAATTTCGAAGGTAACCAGCTCGCGGGTGAATTCGTGGAGAAATTTTTCGGCGGGATTACAATTGAAGAAAATCCGTCATTATACAGAGAACTGTCACCCGCTTTCAACGTGTCGGGCAATGATGCTTATTCCTGGTTTTTTTCGAGAAGCAGGAATGACGAGTTGGTGCCCCGGACTCAGATGACTAAAATGATTGAGACTCTTAAGGACGCCGGTATTAAAACCGAATTTTACGAATACGACGGCAGCGGCGGCAGCCATGCCAACAAGCTCGGACCGTTACAGGCATTGAGGTTATATACGAAACGGCTGAATTTCATGAAAGACTGCCTGAACAGTCCCTGATAATTTTCATATCCTTTTGAACGCCGAACGGTGAAGCAAACCATGCACAAGTTCAACTCATATTATCGCAGCCATGAAATCAGAGGAAATATGGACTATTGAGAATCTATTTTCCGGACGGCCGGCATCGCGCAGACTTTTCGATCTGGTCAGGAAGCATGTAGAGTCATTCGGCCAGGTTAAGACGGAAGTTACTAAAACCCAGGTTTCATTCGGGGTAAATCGGAAATTCGCCTAGATCTGGCTGCCGCAGATCTGGATCAGGAAGAGGCCGGAAACCAGTATTACCCTGACCATTAATCTGGATCATGAAGTCAGGGATTACCGGATTATTGAGGCAGTAGAACCGAGGCCGGGAAGGTGGACTCATCATGTGCTTATCAGCCGGGTCACGGATTTTGATGCCAAGGTCAGGAGATGGCTCCGTAGGGCTTATGGTTTGGCAAAAGCTGGCAGAAGAGCAAGAGTACGGAGTAACCGGCTTAAACCGGCCTGATCCCAAAAAAGTCACTTGGCCATACAAACCGCTTAAGCAGATAATCCGAATCCTGTAATGTCAGACGGATTATGGAGTCAACGATTCCGTTCAGCTCCCCACAGAGGTGACGAACAGTGTCCGGTTGAGTATATGGAGTATCATTGCGGAGGGCGTTTTGTGTGATCCGAGCTCCTTGTACTTGAAGCTGTAGTTACCGT
Source organism: Candidatus Gottesmanbacteria bacterium RBG_16_52_11 (assembly GCA_001779095.1). GTDB lineage: Bacteria > Patescibacteriota > Microgenomatia > UBA10105 > UBA927 > RBG-16-52-11. The sequence continues at coordinate 288,217 of MFJD01000001.1, forward strand.
AAAACAGATCTTCCGCAGGCATCTTGAGGCTTCCGTCTTCCTTATCTACCATCCGGTTGAGGATAGTCAGGGCGTCCGAGACCATAGGCTGTTTCTTATAGTTTAAAGCCTGACGGACAAATTCAAGTACTTTTTCTGCATTAACATCAAGGAATTCCGGACGGTTAAGTATATCCGGCAGGTAATAAAGAAAAGGATCAGTGTAACGGGCCATTTTCGGGACTAAATCCCTGATTTGCCCTATAGTAACTAATCGTCTGTTTTTATCCGTCCCGGTCATAAGTTAAGTACTGCAAGTATACGTTCAGTCAGTCTTTTTGCCAATACTGGCTTACGGTACGCGTTAAGAAACCGTCAATCCGGCGTCTGGTACAATACCTGGCATGAAACCGCCGCTTTCGTCACTCCGTTATTTTGTGAGACTTATGGATGACCGCTTCCGGATAGGTCCGTTTACCTTCGGTTTCGACGCGGTTCTCGGTTTCATTCCCGGAGTTGGTGATACGGTATCCCTGATTTTATCCGTCTCGTCGCTTTGGGTTGCTATCAGGTACGGTTTGCCTGTCGGGGCGCTTCTGGTTATGTTTGGAAATCTGCTGATTGATTATGTAATCGGGCTTATACCCGTAATCGGGGATATCGCAGATATTTCATTCCGGGCAAATACCCGGAACCTGAGGATTCTGGAATTTTATATCGCTGAAAATGATCACCGTTCAGTTTATCAGAGGGAGTCATAATGCCATGAAAAAATTCATCAGACCCCGGCCGAAAAAAATTCCGATGACAGCGGAAGGATACCGGAAGCTGCAGGAAGAATCGGAGTCTCTCAAAGCCAGCCGACCCGAAGCGGTAGACAATCTGAGGAAAGCCAGGGAAATGGGTGACCTGTCTGAGAACGGGTATTACAAAGCAGCCAGAGCCAGGCTGTCGTTTCTCGATGCCCGGCTCAGGAGAGCCGACCGCCTGATCAGGGCAGCCCTGGTTGTTCCGCGGGCAACCGGCGACCGGGTCGGTATAGGAAGCAACGTAAATATTCACGACGGAACGGAAAGCGCAACTTATACTATCGTGGGCGGATACGAATCGGATCCCGAGCTACACACTATATCCCACCTGTCTCCGGTGGGGAAATCTCTCATGGGCAAAGTGCCCGGGGATACTGTCGAGGTTTTGACACCGTCCGGAAAACGTACATATAAAATTCTGCACGTACATAACTCCCGTTAATCGGCCCCGGACGCTTATCATTTTTACCGTAATACCCGAACCAGTCCGATCACGATAGCCGCACCGGCAATCGCGACTGCCAGACTGTACAGGTCAAATCCGGTTACGCCCGGGTATCCCATCAGGTTCATAAGCAGTCCGCCGACGAAAGCGCCAACTATCCCGAGCATGATATTCATCACCGCGCCCTGCTGTGCATCCGTTTTCATAATCAGGGATGCTGCCCAGCCGGTTAATGCACCAAATATGATCCAGAGAATTATTCCCATATTTCCTTCTTTTACGATATGTTAATAGTTTTTATAAACCTCCTTATACATAAACATCATATGCACACTTCCTCAGAGTTCAATATGTGTCCGGTAAGACGACTGTAAGAATCGGGGGTTTCCGGGGTACGGATTGTCCTGTAGGGAAAAACAGCACCATTTCCTGATACGGGAAGCATATCTCAGAAGCCGAACAAGCGCTTGCGGGATTAACGGCCAGAAATAAGATTCAGGAAAATTGCGGTCAGGGAATATCCCGTAACAAGTGCCCAGGAGCAGACTACGAATGCCGCAATGTAACGGATAACAGTTCGTCCGGCAGTCCTGAATAATCCGATACAGTAATTTAGAAAATAACCGGTTATGACGGCGGTAAACGGGTAAATCGGAAGAATGTACCAGGCGAGCTTGGTCCTTACTATCATCGCAGTGACTATGATTATCAGGATTGACAGTGTTGCCGTAAAAAGAAGTGCGTCTTTCCGGATCCGCCCGGTAAAGACAGACCAACCAAGAGCCAGGGCACCGAACGCGAAAAACGGATTTACTGCCGGATGGGTCAGAATCTGAAGCGGGAAATACAACGGAGCATAATGGCCTTCCAACGGTTGAATTATCCGATACAGCATATGGTAACCGAAATATTCAGTCAGAAAATCCCGGCCGTAAACCATAATCATGGCCGAATGCCAAGGTGCGGCGACTATCACCGCTGTTCCCAGAGTCAGAAACAATCCCGTCAGAATTTTTTCGTGATATTTACTGATAATCCGGAAGATAAAATAAGGTAGAATCCCGACCAGGATCAGCGGTCCCTTTGTCAGGAGGCCTAATCCGGTTAGGATTCCGGCTATGATACTTCCGTGCCGGTTTTTGCCGTAACGCATCAGCGCATACCAGGATGCCACAGTCAGCATAGTGAATAGTCCGTCCACGTCAGCCGATCGGAAAGTGTGGGTAGAGAAGAATCCGCCGGGATTATTAACCGATAAATGGCGGACCGCGAGTAAAGTCAGGGCGGACAATATGCCAGCAGTAGTCATTCCCGCTGCGGCAAGAATCCGGTATGTCAGCCAGACTGTAAGGATACCGGATGCTGCACTGACAAAACGGAGCGATTCCGGACGAATTCCGGTTAAGTAAACCGGAAACTGACTCAGCCAATACCACAACGGAGGTTTTTCGAAAAATGCCGATCCGTTAAGCGTCAGCAATATCCTGTTTTTACTGAGGATTGTCTCCCTCACTACCTGAACATTAGTAATCTCATCCCACCGTTCGAAAGGTTTTAGTCCCAGGTGGGTAAAATATAATAACGCTGCGAGAATTATGATAGCGATTCCCGGCAAACCGATAATTGCCTTCCGGTGCATGGTCTCAGTCAAGAATGAGGGCAGTGCGGTTCAGGTATTTCCAGCGGTCCAGAAAATCAGCCGTTGTCAGAACCGTATCGCCGCGCCACGGATCACTGGTGATTATGTGGGTTGGATTCGAAACTGTTCCGCGGTAACCCTTCACCACATAAGAGTGCATTCCGTTAATCGCATATATCGGAGTACCGTCAGTTGACGTCCAGGAAATTTCATGGGGATCAGACCATCCGTTCTGCCCCCAGACGAGAACCGGATTGCCCCGGCGGACCTCGTCGGTCAGGCTTCCGAGCGGAAAATCACGGTACACCCGGGTTGGCCGGAACTGATTCAGTACCGACTGGATCGGTTCCCAGTATGTTCCGTAATCCGCAGTGTAGCCTTTGTGCGGGTTTCCGTTTCCCCGGCTGCCGGACATGCCGATTTTCCCTTTCAGATCTGTTTCGTTGATATCGATACCGCGGTACTTCAGGAGAATTCTGGCTGCCGCAATATTGCAGGTGAAAGATTCCTGCTGCTTCAGATTCAGAACAGGCAGTACGAACTCTTCAGGGCCGGTACTGAAAGTAAAAGCATATTCCCTGTCTGACGGTGTTCCGAGGGCTGCCGGGACTCCGGAGCTTATGCGGAAGGTGACGGGCGATGAGAAAGGCAGCGGTACTGAAGGTTTGAAAATCATAGTGCTGCCGGACCAGGAAATTGACCCGCGTACGGTCGGTGTTATGGAGAAACGTGACTCGGCTGCCGGGCGGTCGACTTCCTGGTCAAATGATATCCGGATTTCGGAATCAGCCGGTATGTTCTGAGACTGATGGCGCGGAACCGTATCGGCAATGCCCGCGGCACCGATCGTTTTGAACCGGTACTCCGCATCGGCACCGAGTTCACCTCCGTTTTTTGTTCTGATGCCTTTCTTTAACCTGACGGTATAGGTTGTATTCCGGTTAAGCGGTGAGGTGGTATATGAATAAACCGTACTGTCATCATTCCAGCCGGAAACGCCGGGTGACGGAGGGCTCAATGTGAAACCGGAAACGACGCTGGATTCATCCATCGGTTCCTGGAACGTCACCGTAATCCGGGAATCGGGAGCAACAGTGGTTCCCTGAGGCTGGATGGAGAGGATATAAGGAGCCTTGAGGGTGGTAAACCCTGCAGCGGACACCAGTGTTTTATCACCGTACCCGCTGGTTTCGCCGGTCGCGAAGTCGTATACAGCCGGCACGGTGATAAGGCTGACCTGATAAAATGTCCCGGATTGCAGCCGCTCGGGAAAACTGATTCTGACCGTGCGGCCGTCCTTAAATGTCAGGTTATAAAGCACTGATGGTTCAATCTGCGCAGACCATTCTAATGCGGGATCCCCGGGTTTATCCAGTATGAATTCGATACCGGTGTCCAGTGCGATATCCATTGCGCCGTCAGAAGGTGATACCGATATTACGACCGGCAGTTCCGGTGTCAGAGCTTCCAGCAGGAATTCCCCCCCCGGTTTGGGGGATAGTGGTTTTGAGATATTTGAAAGGTAAAACATTGCCGTAGTTCCCGGCAATGACGTGCCTGTCGGTATGAAACGGATTATACGGCCGATAGGCAGGAACGGCAGATAGTTAACCTTTTCCCACGTGCCCTGCATGACGGCGGTATTGTGTACACCGATTTTACGCATATCAACCGGCACATTGAAAACGAATTCGACCGGCTTATCATAAGATCCGATTGCTGCGGCCGCCTGCGGTCGGGTAAGGATGACTTCGGGTGTCTGGCGCAGGAGGGAAACTATTCCGGTAACAGCCAGAACAGCCATGAGTGTCCGCAGTATTCCGGTTAGTATCGGCGGGGGTGCATCTGAATTTTTAGGCTGATAAAATTGTTGGTCAGCCCGCTTTTTCAGAATTTTCCATGGAGTCAGTAACCGCGGCTTAACAGCAACCAGCAGCATCATTACAAACAGGATTATCAATAATTCGAAATGACTTCCGGTTATTTCCATATGTTGTATATATCGCCGGCTGTGACAAAAATTACCGGTCCGGAGTTACGGGTAAACGAATGCTGCCGTAAAACCTTCAGTACTTCACGCGCGACGGGCACTTCCTTAAGGTACCACTGTGGGTGTGTCATAAGTGTAACTGCCTGAGGTTTCATGACCGGATTCCCGTCATACACAGTTTTGAGTACCGAAAGTATTTCGGCTGCGGTGTTTTCATTAGTGTTTCCTGCGGTATTCGGAATTTCCAGCAGTAGCCGGGATTTATCAGCCGGTGCATTCTGATCAGTGCGGGAAGGGTAGTATGGTTGCGACTGGGGATTTAAGTCCCATGGACTTTCTGCCTGACCGTTCCAGAGCATTCTGTCGTGTCCGGAAGAGTCATATAGGAATCCTGATTCCGATAATACTTCCAGCATTCCGCTGTCGGCATACCATCCGCCGGCCCGGAAACCGGACGGTTTTGGAAGTCCGTTTTCAGCAATCAGTGACAATCCATAATCCAGGATTCTGGCAAATTCTGCCGGTTCGTAAACGGTAGACGGAACATCATAACCATCAGCGCTCCGGTATCCCCAATGTGGCTGGTACCTGACCCCGACCCCGGCCGCAGACACCAGGTCGTAGTGCATATGCAAATGAAGACCGATTTCCTCCCCCAGACCGGTGTAGCGCCGGAGCACCCATTCAGTCAGCCGCTGTGCCCGGCCGGGCGGCAATACTCCCGGCAAATAAATCCTCGGATTGAAATAGTGGGTGTACGGAATACCGAATTCCCATGATAAGCCGTCCAATGCATCAAGCCCGCTGTCAGGAACGTCCCATCCTTCCCAGTCTAATGTCCAAGAAACATAAACCGGGTATGAAATCCGGAACGTCAGTGTCCGGCTTTTCCGGCCGCTGCCGCCAGCAATAATGAAGGCATAGAAGCCTGCCGGCAGACCGGCAGTATCGATACTGTAAGTAGTAATTCCGGACGGATCAGCCGGAAACTCAACACCTCCGGTACCGGTTAAACTGAGGGAATAATTTCCCTCGCCGGCTTGCCGGTCACTAACTTTCAAAGTCAGCTGCGACGGACCGTATCCTTTCATCAGCCATTTCCTGTCGGCTGTCAGCCCGAGGTCCGGTTGCCGTTCTTCTTTGAGCACAGTCCGGTAAGATTTTTCGGTCGCCGACATCTGAGCAATCCGGTCTGCGGGCCGGGTGTCTGATCCGTAATAAAGAAAATATCTGTTATCCGACAGATGGGGATATATGGCATGCTCCAGTCTGAGACTGATTTTACCCTCCGTGCTGTCCGGGGACACGAGCACTGAAGATACCGGAATATACTCCGACCCGTTCCAATAAACGGTCGTGAGGTCGAGTCCCGCCGGATCACTTTTGCCGTCGGTGACCCATGCCCCGTGGTCAAGAGTCACCGATACGACTTCCCCTTTGGCTAGCGGTAAAACAGGCTCGGTGTTTGTTATCACGATCTGCCGGCTGTACCCGAATTCAGTATCGAACCATGGTACTGAATCCGATGCAGAGTCAGGCAGCGGCGGACTTTCCGGTCCGATAAGTGCCTTCGGACTTATAAAGCCGCCAACCGTCGGTACCCCCGCCGGATTTAACAAACTTGTCCCGGAAGCCAGTCCTGCCAAAAGTAACGCCGCTATATATCTGCGCTTTATCCGGTATCTGCCGTGATGGCCGATACTGACCCTGAATGACCTGACGGGTCCGGATCCGGCGAAATTTAACGCCGATATCAAAGCAGATCCGCAAAGTACGATAATGTATCCGGTAATAACCGGCAGGAGCGCGGATGTTACAGACCCGTTCATCCACGCGTATGCCAGAAGAATCAGCATATGAACAACGTAAATATCGAATGAATCGATTCCCAGATATGAAACAGCTTTGAGGATTATGCTGATCCGGCGGGTTTCCGGAACCGTTTCTCTGACAGCCATGATGGTGAAGATTACACCGAGGCCGACAGTCAGAAATCCCAGAGACGGCGGCCATCGGTTCAGCGGGGCGATGATCGCGGCGGGGAAAAAGGTACTGGTAATCAGTGCTGCTACGGTTAGAGACAGAAACAGAACCGCCCCTCCGGTCAGGATACGGACACGTTTGACTCCGGAACCGATATCAGTAATGTGTCTGCCCCATACCAGTCCGGCGGCAAAGACGGGAAAATACTGAAGGACCGGAAAACGCAGCAGTCCGTCGGAACCGGCAAAAAGTGCCAGGTATTCCCTGACCGGTGAGCCTGTTTTCAGTCCGAAAAGCAGGTAGCCGGCAACGAACGCTGCGGCCGAGGATACAAGCGCTACCGGTATGCTGTGCGCGATTTTCCTGTATAAAGGCGTCAGAAACGGCAGGGTAATATAGACTGCGATAAAGGGCAGGAGAAATTCCGAGAAGCTCGGGACCGTAATGAATATAAGTATCCGCCCGATCAGCGAGAACATTGCCGGGACGGATTCCGGAGGATAACTTTTCATCGCGGAGATTACGGCAATTGCATAATATCCTGTCAGAAGTGACAGGATGCGCAGCAGATACTGTCGTTTGCCGTATTGCCTCCGGTTATGTACAAGATGGCGGATGTAGGTAGCGGATCCGGACACGAAAAAAAATATACTGAAAACACTGATATTGCCTGCCAGCGCCGCTAAATTAAGTATCGGACTGCTGCCGTCGTGCAAAAAAAAGACCGTATGGGAAAAGACCATGAGTAAAACGGCGATACCACGGGTAAAATCCAGTGCCGGATTCCGGGAATAACGGATTTCATCTGGAAGCGTATTATTCATTGTTATTAATCCATTATATATAAGTCCGTCTTAAGGATGACTATATCCGCTATACCGGTCCGGTTGAATATCTGAATGGTTTTATTTAGAATTTACCCATGAACCGGATTGCTGCATTGTTATTGTCAGGGTTTACGGTATTTACGGGAAGCCTGTGGTCTTCTTTGCACATTTTCCCGGGAAAAGCGCTGTCCGGGTCGGTGTGCGATAATGTCCGGACATACCATATCGGATCTGTCGATCCCCGTTTCGGTATTTCGGAAACGGAGTTTGCGGCTCGTGTGCATGACGGTGCCGTTCTCTGGAACCGGTCCTGGAAAAATCCGCTGTTTGCCTATGATCCGGAAGGTTTTCTTACCGTCAGCCTGCTTTATGATGAACGTCAGACACTGCGTTCCAGGATTGAAAGTCTGGAAGATGAGCTGAGCAGCAGACGTACTGATCTGGAACCTGAGATAGCGGCCTATGAACGGGATTCGGATGAGTTCGAACGCAGGTTGGCCGGATTGAATGCCGAAATCAGCCGATGGAATGCAAAGGGTGGCGCACCGCCTGAGGAATTCGAAAGGCTGAATGCCGAGCAGCAGTCCCTGAAAGACGAAGCCGAACGACTCAACGCCAGGGCCAGGTCCCTGAACCGGACAGCCGACAAGTATAATGCCGAGGTGGGGGACCTGAGGGTATCGATCACTGATTATAACCAGACGGTACTGGCAAAACCCGAAGAAGGGGTATACCGGCCGGCGACGGGAGATATCGAAATCTATTACGATTCGGATCCCGATGAACTGCTGCATAACCTGGCACATGAGTTCGGTCACGCAATCGGTCTGGAACACGTTTCAGACCCGCAGGCTATAATGTTCATGTACTCGACAAAGATTACCGGAATGTCCGATACGGACCGCAACGGGCTTGCAGAATTTTGTTCTGACCATACCCGCTCAGCCATACTTAAAAGGAGATTCACGGCACTATTTGATGCGTTTGCCAGACTGCCGGCAATCCTGACTTCTGCAGTGAACCGGGCAGCAAAGGAGTGATACGGCCTGCATTTTTCGGATTACCGATAAACCTAACCAGAATTCTGTATGTATCATTATCGAATGTACCATCATACTCACTCACGTTCAGATTGTCCCTGTCAAAATCTGCTTCAGCGACTAAGCACCAGCGGTCAATAATATAGCCGCGGTGATCATGACCTTCTGATTCCCTGATCAGGACCGGTCCCGGGAATGGCCATTTCCTGATGGATACCCTGCCCAGTGCTTCCAGTACTCTGAGGTTGTACCTTGCCGGAGTCTCCCTGCCGCAGCAAACTCCGCGGCACCATCCGAGCTGCGACCAGAAACATGGTGCCGCCCGGGCTGGTTTTTCAAGATTCAGATATCTGGGGCACAAGCCGTTTGACTTTGCCAGATCCGTCAGGTAACTGATGACTTCCTTCCGTGATTTGAAAACTCCGACAATGTTTTCCAGGTCATTCGGCCTGATCCGTTCAGTTTCCCGGAATGTAAGTGACAGGATCCGGTTGGGTAACATTATTTTATGCAGCGTGATTACTTTATAAGCATACCGGAGTTTGCGGTTATACAGCGGCTGGTGCTTTTTTATGAGTTGTGATTCGAGAATCAACGCTGACAGTTCCCCCGGGTTTTTTCCGTTTCAATGGACAGCGTCTGAGCAGAAAGCTTCATTTCCCTGGAATTACGGGTGCCTTCGGTAAAATGCGACGTCACCCGTTCCCTGATGTTTAGGCTCTTGCCGATATAAAGGGGCATCCCGTTTTCACCGATGAACAGATATACCCCCGGATGCTCCGGAAGATCATCTATCGCGTCCGGTGTCAGGTTGGAAGGTATGTATGCGCGTTTCATCGCTGTATTAACAGCTTTTTTCATTTCAGTCCGGGTAAACGTGCGTTCCATTAACCGGTATAAGTCCAGGATCACTCTGGCATCACCGAGCGCACGGTGGCGTTGTTTGACACGGATACCATTGCGGGAAATTATGGCATCCAGCGAGTGACTGTGGTAACCCGGATACAGATGCCGTGACAACCTGACAGTACATAATGTTTTGGCAGTAAACGGAATATCCAGCCTGGCGAATTCGTGTTTGATAAAGCCGTAATCGAAACGCGCATGATGAGCCACGAATATTTTCCCGGACAGTAATTCCTTCAGCCTGTCTGAAATATCAAAGAACCGGGGAGCCGACAGGAGTTTCCCCGGACTGATGCCGGTCAGAACCTCAATTTCGGGAGGCAGGGATATTTCCGGATTTACCAGGGAAGAATACTTCTCTGTGATTTTCCGTCCGTCCAGTATCAGGACGGCAATTTCGATAATCCGGTCATGGGAGAAATTCAATCCGGTTGTCTCAATGTCGACGAATGCCAGCGGTTTTTCTTTCATATTGACGGATTCATATTATACGACCTAATTGAAACCGGGGGAATTGAGGTATACTCATGGTAATTATGACTTTACGGAAATACGCGGAAACCGGAAATTCTGCCGGTCCCGGATTATTGAAACCTGAAGGATTTCGTAAGCGTGACAGACAAAAAGTCAGTATCAGACGCGTTATATTGTTACTTGCCGGAGTTGCCGTTGCCGTCTCAGCATATGCGGTAATTATGCGCGACCGGACTTCCGTTCAGATTTTGGATGAGAATGTGGCATCGGATTTATCCCGGAGCAGCACCCGGATCGGAATTTCGGGTGTTTCCGGGCCGCTTTATCTGACCGGCAAAACGCTGCCGGAAGATTTTCCGGTCCGGATGCCCGACAGAGTGACATTCAGGATAGCATCAGTCGCCGTCGGCGGCAGCGCCGGGACCGGACGCGATTATCATGTAGTCTTCGGGACAGACCGGTCAGTCGGTGAAATAACTGAAGTGATGACGGCAATACTTAAATCACAGGGTTACGGTGTGGAAGCATCAGGTAAATCAGATATAACCCGGCTGCGGATAAAAGGCGTCAACCATACCGGGATTCTGGAGATCGGCCGGGGTCCCGGGGATCAGGAGACTATCCTGATACTGACACTTACGGCAAGCTGAGGGTCAGCCACGGAGTGTTGCCGGTACGCACAACGGTAGTTTTGGCCAGCATGTCATGCAGCATCTGTGACTTCGGACTGCGCAGCATCATCAGAATTCCGATACCGCAGGTTGCCAGGGTAAAAAGTTTACCGGCAAATTCGCGGATAATAGCCTGATTCAGAGTGATGCTTCCGGTTTCCGACATCACCATTATACCGGTCAGCCGTTTTCCGACGGTGCGTCCGGTTTTTATTGTATCTACTGTCTTATAAACAAAATACAGCGGTATAAATAACCAGAAAAGGAAATTTGATGAGTTGATCGATGCCTGGGTCAACAGGTCTGAAATAGCCCCTTTACCGGAAAAATTGGCGATTATTGTCAGAGCTACGGTCAATACCAGGTAGATGACGAAATTCATCAGACATACGACCAGCATGTCTATTAATTCCGACACGGTCCGTTCGATTAATGACGCGTACCTGGTGTTTTGACCGTCCGTTTCTGCGGACGTATTAACGGCCGGATGCGTTTCACCGGATTTTGGCAGCGGCGGTGATATTGCCGGTGCAGCGGGAGCGGGTTCCGTCACAGCCTGCGATCTGTGAAATACCGGCAACTGTCCCACGCTGTCGGGCATATAGCATCATCATACCTCCGGTTAGGGTTAAATACAAACGTCCGGGTATCTAATATCCTGACTTATTTTAGAAGAAACTTAAACCCGGCTGACGACATCGGGAAAGCTGATGAACGTATGGATATGTATCAAAATATAGCAATATTGATAGGGTGACAATTGTCCTAAGACCTAGTATTATAACGGGTACAAAAATGTAGCATCTGGCCTGATAATAACGCTCAGGCGCGTATTATGAATATGATACGTTGGTCCAACGTATGGCCTCAAGTACGTTGGCCGGGTGCGGCAGCGGTAATGCTTACTACCGCAGTTCTTTGCGCATCGACTCTGGTCCGGATACGTAACCTGAACTACAACGCTCCGTTCACGGATGAGGCCATATATATAGTTCTCGGAAGAATGGGACTGTTCGACCGGGATTTTGCCGAATATAATCCCCAGTCGTGGGTAGGTGGTAGCGTATATCTTTATCCGATAATATCGGCTGCTGCTGCAAACCTGGGGGGAGTCGCCGGATCCAGATTTATTAATGTCGTTCTGAGTATTTTTGCCCTTGAATTCACGTATCTGACGGCAATCCGGCTGGCACAAAACACCCGGACTGACAGGTTTAAAGCAGGTTTGATCAGTGCTGTCATTCTCGGCGGATCAGCAACCGGATATTACGTGAGCCGTATAGCTACCCATGACATGCTGTCATTTCTGTTTTTTTCCATGAGTCTGTACTATCTGGTGAAAGCGCTCCAGACTCCGACGCCGAACGCACGATTATATTTTGCATCAGCCATGCTGATGGCAGGGGCATTCCTTATAAAGACGGTCATTCTGGTTTATATTCCGCCGGTCATTGCATTTACATATCTGCGGGTCAGGAAGAACCGGAAGCACAGGATATTCGGTACCGGATATTTAATCATTCCGCTGGCACTGGTTACTGTAGGAAGCCTGTTAATCAGCCGGGAAATGCTGGCCGCATTTATCCGCGGTCATGTCACGATTACCTATGATACACTGCAGAATTTCAGAGAGGTGATATGGGGCGGGTTCCGGTATATATTGCCTTTTGCATTATTGGGATCTGCCGGTTTGATATCAGACCGTAAATATTCCGTATTCGCAGTTCTCGCGGCAGGTACCCTTTGGATAATAATCTGGCATTTAGCAGTGTCCAGGGTACCTGCACTCGATAAGCACCTTTACCTGTCGGTATACTTTATGGCTCTGATTGCCGGTACCGGTATACCCAGATTGCTTAAGAAACTCAGACCCGTAAAGCTTAAAACAAGTTTTTATTCAGCTTTGATTCTGATACTAGCCGGTTATTTCGTGGTGTCGGTCAATTCAGCAGCCCGGCTTTACGATAACTATTGGTATGACAGCCGGCCGGTCCTCTCATATATGACCGGTGTGGTAAAAAACGGTGATAAAGTGCTGGCAGAAACCGGAGCGCCGGTCATCTACGTGACTTATGAAAAAAATCATCCGATAAATACCGTTACATTTGACTGGTTCCGGTACGGGAATTCTGAAGGCACAGCAGCATATGCGGAAGCGGTCAGGGACGGATATTTCGACATCATTGAACTTGAAAGCAATTCACTGCCGAAACTGGCCGAATTCAGCGAGCTGCACCGGAGGGTAGCATCAATCATACCGGAAAATTACCGGCTGATTTACGAAAACCGGAATTTTTATGTATACCGCAGACTTTTCTGATCTATGAAAAGCAGAGTCAGATTACACATTACCCGGCTTCCGCTATTGACCTGGCTGGGGCTGCCGCTTCTGGTTCTGTACCTTTCGGTCAATTATTTCCTGGGTGAGTCGAGGAATCCGGACTGGGTCAGGGCGGACCTGCCGGGAAACGGTACCCTGCCGGCCGAAGCTGCGATACCTACGCCGCCACCGCTTCAGACAACACCGGTCCCCTGGGACCGGCGTGGAATTGTAACCATCTGGTTTGACGATGCCTGGCAGACGCAATACACAATATCCCTGCCGATAATGGAGTCTTTCGGTTTCCGGGGGGCGCTGGCCGTTCCGACACTGGCTATCAATAATGAAAATTATATGAGCTGGGCTCAGGTCAGGCGCATGCAGTTTAAGGGATGGGAAATTGCATCGCATACCCGCAATCACATCTGTGAGTCAGCCAAGTTTGATGAAAAGACTGTAGATTATGAGCTCAACGGCTCGTATGAGGATCTGCGCCGTCAGGGGATCAGAGCTGATTTTTTCGTATCACCCTGCGGAATCGAACTGCCCGGAATCAGGGAGATCGCCAAACAGCATTACCTGGGACTGCGGACCGTAGAGCCGGGATTCACGGATTTGCCTCCCAAAGATGTTTATTTCATTAACGGTTTTACACTGACGAACGAATCGACTGTCGGTGACATCCGGACACTTCTTTCGGAAACCAAAGCCAGTCTTAAATGGCTGAACATAATTTTTCACAGCATTGATGAAAGCGGAAGTAAGTACTCCGTAACACCGGATACATTCAGTGCCATGCTGGAAGAAGTCCGGAATTCAGGACTTCCCGTGCTTGTGCCGAGTGAAGTGCTGTCGAGAATATTCAAGTAAATATTTTTATGAAAGAGCCTGCCGGCAGATATTCCGTAGCAATCATCATACCCGCCCATAATGAAGAGTCGGTTATCGATGGCACTATCCGCTCGCTGGATAAAATCATACCTGCTGAACATATTTATGTAGTCGATGACTGTTCTACGGACCAAACCCGCAGTATTGCCCTGAATCATACTCCGCATGTGCTTTCACTACGGCGGAAACACGGAAAAGCCAGGGCCCTGAACCGGGCAATCAGGTATTTCGGATTAGCCGGCAGATACCGGTATATTGCACCTCTGGATGCTGACACCCGGATGTCGGAATCCTTCATCCCCAATATAATCCGGCAATTTAGAAAAGACAGACAGCGGCAAATCGTCTGTGTGGTCGGCCGGATACTGGGCCGGATGACTAATCCCGTGACTGCCTACCGCATGTGGGAGTACGAAGTCGCCCAGTCTATCCACAAGCGGGCACAGGCAGTCATCGGATCGGTTGTCGTTTGTCCAGGCTGCGCAACTGTATACAGATCCGAAATTCTGATGAAATATCCGTTTCCTGCCGGTACCATGACCGAAGACATGGATCTGACGTTTCTGTTACACAGACGCGCTGCCGGAAAAATTGTATATACCGGCAGCGCCACTGTCATGACACAGGACCCCAGAACTGTCAGGGATTTCTGCCGTCAGCTGCAGCGCTGGTATACGGGATTCTGGCAGAATGTCAGAAAACACAAAATTCCCTGGGGCGGTCAGCTGCTGGACGCTGAGGTGGGTATGCTGGCAATCGAGGGACTTTTTAACGGTCTATTAATGCTCGCTTTGACTTCCGTATTGCCTTACATTCTGCTGAAGCGGCCGACCGTACTGATTGTCCCGGCGGTATTTGACATGTTCCTCTTCATGCTGCCTACGGTAATCATTACTGCGCTGCGCCGCCGGTCATACCGGATGATAATATTTTTGCCGCATTTTTACCTGCTGAGGTTCCTGTCCAGCCTAATATTCCTGAACAGTTTCATGTCGGTTGTCATCGCATCCGATTTAAGGGCGAAATGGCGTAAACTTGACCGGTACGCATTCAGGGAAGATAAGGAATACAGCACACAATAGTCTGACAGACAGGAATAATGTATTATTAGCAGATACTCAGCTACTATGGCAGCATCGCCGACTCCGGTTTTTACAGGAATTACTTACTTCGGTCATATCGTAGTGCTCCTGGTTCATTCCCTCGTCCGGTTTTTCAGAAGAAACGGCTGATTATATGAAAAACCGGCTTTACTTCGGTATTGCCTGTACCGTTACAATTGTTTTGACTTTGTCGCTCGTCCGGTTATACCCCGGAATTGTCCGTAACCGGATTATCTCGCCCTTAGGTTCGCTTACAGATCCCCTCACCCAGCAGATGAAGCTCAAGTACTATGCCTGGGCACCCTGGTGGAATCCGGAAGACGTAACCGCATCGATGGAAAAAGCCGCCGGCAGATTATCAGCAGTACATCCGGTCTGGTACAAAGTGAACGGAGACGGCAAGATTGAAGAAATTCCGGCCAGAAACGGCGGAGAGATTCGGCAGATGGCTTCCGCATCCGGTATACCGGTGATGCCGATGATAAGCAATGAGTTCGATCCGGAACGGGTTTCACGGATTCTCTCAAGCGCTGATCTTAAATCAGAATTAGCCGTCAGGATGGTTGAAATTGCACGAAATAACGGATTTGCGGGATGGGATATTGATTGGGAGCAGATTGCCGAAAAAGACCGGGACGCTTTTACGGAATTTATATCATATCTGAAACCGGTTTTTAACGGCACCGGTTTATCACTGTCGGTTTCCGTACATGCCCGCACCGGTACTGCCGATGAATGGAAGCTGGCCAAAGGGCACGATTACCGCGGACTGTCAATATATGCGGATCAGGTACGTGTCATGGCTTATGATTTCCACAATGCCACTTCAGTTCCCGGTCCGGTAACACCGAAAAACAGGCTGGAGCAGGCGATCCGGTACGCGAAAGCAAATATTCCCCGGGACAAACTGGTTCTCGGTCTGCCGTTTTACGGTTATGACTGGGATTCCAGACGGGGTGAACCGTTAAGCCGCAAACAGCTTCTGGAACGGATAGAAAAGAATACCGGAACTTGGGAATATGATGCCGAAGCCCTGGCCGTCAGGGGAACCTATACAGTTAAAGGAGTGAAACACATAATCTGGTTTGAAAATACCGCATCAGTGACTGAAAAAATCAGGATTGCCGAAAAGGAAGGCATATTCATGTTTGCGTTCTGGTGCCTGGGCGGTGAAGACCCGCTTATCTGGGAATCTCTTGAATAACCTCCCCGGTACATCAGTCCCGGAAAAATGACCTGCGGTCCGGATGTCGCAGGACGAATGGTTACCTTGAATGATCCGACATCGTAAGATTTATAATCAGCGGTCCCTTATACTATAAATATTATATGTTGCGTTTTGCTCAGGCTGAATTACCTGTGAATGCAAAGTCGGTTTTTTTAACTGTCCTGCTTGTGGCAGCTGCAGGTTTCCCCGGGCAGGCCAGCGGATCAGAGCCGCTGTTCCTGACAGGCAGTCTTTTCCGTGTACCGGACCCGGTGAAAGCATATTCCATATTCGATAACCTTGATTCCGGGGAACGTGAATTCAGGTTTGAATCAGATAGTGATTTCACGCTCAGTGCGGCCTTACTCGTGCCCGTCGGTACTAATCCCGGCGGCAGATTTTCCGGAAAGGTTTATCAGATCGACAACGGAGTGGAGATCCCGATTGCGATTCTCGACGGAATTAATACACCATGGCTGCCATGGCGGGACGGTTTTTACGGTGATGATTATCTGATCGGTCCGCAGATACGTAAAGACGCGGCTTCGGGCATATACAAAATATCCCTGACTCCCGACTCGGGCGGTAAATATATCCTGATGACCGGACAGGAGGAAGAGATTTCCATTCCTGCATCAGTCCGTGCCCTGTCAGCGTTGCCGCTTCTTAAGCGGGATTACCACCGGAAATCACCGCTGACCATATTCAGCGCAGTCGGCGGGGTGTATATGGTCGGATTTCTGGGAATCATTCACGTACTGGCGTGGGGGATATATCAGGCAATCTGCCGGATTTCAGGTAGATTTTCAGTAAAGAAATACCATGGCCGGGCGGTGTCTGCCGGCGGACGTAAAGGCAGGTTCATATGGCTGACTATGTCACTGGGATTAACCGCTGCCGCGGTTCACTTCTGGAATCCGTGGCTGCTTGGCCTGTCGCTCTGGATATCCTCAGAAGCGATTTCCGGCCGGAAAATTTTTCCAGGTATCGGCAGCCGTTCCTTCCGGTGAGGCAGTTATGTACCGTGATCCGTAACCACTTACCTCATACTTTCCCGCCGGGGAAAAATTTGTTATTGTTGACAGACATCTGTGAATAAAATCATCCTGATTATACTGCTGGCCGCCGTTGCCGGACTATATATCCTCAAAAAACCTTTGATCCCGCCGGGCACTGCCAGACCGGAAACGGCAGCAGTTCCGACAGGCGCTGCTGCAACCGGTTACCGGATAGAGGAGTACGTATCGGGACTTTATGTACCTTGGTCAATCGTTTTTACAGAGCCGGACCGGATGCTTGTCGCTGAAAGAAACGGCAGCATCAGGATTATTCAGGAAGGCAGACTGGACCCGGAACCGCTCCATAAGTTTGCCGATGTCACCGAAGACGGTGAAGCCGGCCTGATGGGACTGGCCACTGATCCTCAGTATGGTGTTAACCGGCTGATATATGCGGCTTATGCCTACCGGTCGGCTGCAGGCGTCGCCGTCAGGATTGTGCTCATGAAGGATGACGGTGATACGGTTTCCGGTATTACGGAAATCGTCCCGGGAATAGCGGCCGCCCGGATCCATGCCGGTACCGGGATTTCCTTCGGCCCTGACGGAAAACTATATATCTCCTCAGGTGACGGGTCAGTCAGGCAAAATGCACAGAATATGTCGCTACTCTCCGGAAAGATCCTCCGTCTGGAAACGGAAGGGTCAGTACCCGGTGATAATCCTTTCGCCGGATCCCCGGTATATGCTCTGGGTTTCCGGAATGTCCAGGGTTTAGCCTGGGACCGGCGGACGGGGAATTTATGGGCAACCGACCATGGCCCGTCAGGATTTGATGGACCGGGAGGAGGGGACGAGATAAACCTGGTGAAAAGAGGTGCCAACTACGGTTGGCCGGTGGTATCCCATGAAAAAACGATGCCGCAGTTTGAATCCCCGCAGCAGGTTTACACTCCTGCCGTAGCACCGGCCGGCCTGATAATATATGACAGCAGTATGTTGCCCCAACTGCGCGGAAAATTACTTTTTACGGGACTGCGGGGTGAGGGGATTTTTGCGGTGGAGCTCACGGAAGACAGGCTGAAGGCGGTCAGGACGGATAAGCTTCCGGAAGTAAATTACGGCAGGATCAGGGCAATTGCAGTCGGACCGGAAGGGTATATATACTTTTCCACCAGCAACCGGGACGGCCGGGGAAAGGTCAGGGCTGGCGATGACAGGATTTTCCGTATCATACCGAACACAGGCGGAGGACCATAAATAACCGTCGAATCAGTTACGAGTTTCCAATCCCCCGGTCACAAATTTTCAGATTAACTGAATACTTACAGGTTTCTTACATATTTCACACGCCGCTTGCGGTAATGGAAGTTATAATTCCTTCCTGCAAATACAGTCACCGTTTTAAACACTGTATGAAACGAATATTATCCGGGTTTGCCATATTCATTTTTCTGAGCTTCGTGCTGCTGCCTCTGGCCGAAGCGGCAGACAGTGGCAGTGACCCGGCCGGTCCTCCGGCCGCCGGCACCCCGGAACCGGTATTTCCGTGGAGGATAGCAGTAAAACCTGAGCTGGGCATTATCGCATCCGCAGTGCCGCTTTTGGCGATACCCGTGTTATATGTCCTGACTAGAAAACAATCGGGAAAACACCCCGAACCGTACGAGTTTTGGGGCGTGGGTCTGGCCGGTATAAAAGGAGGCCGCAGCCGGACAGCGGATGAGCCGGGAAGTAATGCGGCCGATCCGGAGAAAACAAATGAATAATCAGTCACCCGGGAGACCGGCTATACCGTCATTGGTTGCAACTGCTTACTGCTGAAGAGCGATATTACGCAGTGTTTCAAGAACCATGTCCGGTACGTAGAGGAATTCATCAGTCTTCCAGGCGTTTCTTACCAGTGCATCCCGGACCGGCATTGACAATACAACCGGAAAATAATCATCAGCCGTTCTTCTGAGTGCCTGCTGTTCGGTCTGATCTTCCGTGATATCATAACCAACCGTCAGTATTCCGGTCCGTCCTGACCGAGGTGAATAACCTGACTTTATTAAACGCCGGTAAAACCTGGCTTTATAATGCCTGATACCGTCGGCTGTCGCCCTGAATACGATCCGCCTGCCACCGGCTTTGGACAACAGATACTTCAGAACTATATCGGTCGGATCAATTATAGTAACGTCCCTGTATTTCGCAGCGATTGAATCTAGGGTTATAACTTCTTCACTTTTCCTGATAACTTTATGGCGGTCTTCTGACCGGACCAGACTGCGGTGTTCCCGGTCGCCGACGATAATAATCCGTTTGTGAGTTAACTTCATGGCATTTTCTATCTGCCGGATATTCTGGCAGAGAATATCGAGTTTATACGGTGACAGGTCATACGCGTCCGGTGAAGGCAGGAATATCTGATCATCGCGGACCGGGAAAAATACGTATTCGCCGGTATTTTCGTCAGAAACCCGGCCGAGCACCCGGTACAAGTCCTTATATGTAGCTTGGGAATCAAACGAATTCCAGATATCGGTGTAACCGGGCTTGGATTCTGACAGCGTCACCGCTTCATCCGGTGCGAGATTAGTGACGTACTGCATACCGATAAAGTCTCCTTTTCCGGTAAACAATACTGAATGTCCGTTGCGGAGTCTGAGGTTCAGAGTGCCCGAATTTATACCCGCCCGTACCTGTTGCTGAACAGCTCGTACCCGGTCTAGCCAGGTATGCCTGTCAATGGCATCAAAAAGTTTTTTTGCACCGACAAAACCGAATGAATAAAGGATGACATTCGGCAGGTGGTAAATTATGTTACTTTTTTTAACCGGTTCACCCAGAATGTTCCAAAGATAGTCAACCCCGGTTAAAAACCGTGGGGATAGATTTGTCCATGCCGGCAGATCACCTGTCATTCTGACGAATTCATCAGGAAACACGGCAAACAGAAAACCGAAAAAAAGTGACAGCGGAACCGCCGTGATCTTGAGCAGCCTGACCGACATCAGTTCGGAGTCAGGCTTGGTGAATGTCATGATGGTACTGATGTCATTTACGGTAAGCTTGCCGCCTGAGGTGATGATGCGCACGATCCGCAGCAATTCGCTTTTCGGCTGATTCATATTGACGGAGATTATACCAAACCCCGTTTCCGGTATCCCGTATAATGTGGGTGTGCGTGACATTTTCGGATTTTATACCGTCAAGGATAATCCACCGGTACAGACCGACTGTCTGATAGTGCTGTCATACGCTGTCAGAAAGTCAGAACCGACGCAGCCGACAAAAGCGGCCATCCGTCTGGCCCGTTACTGGTGGCGACGGTTTCCTTCCGCATTCGTAATTATGTCGACCGGCGACAACCAGCGGTTAGGGATACCGAACAGCGCCATCATGGCCCGGTTCGGCAGAAAAGTCGGAATTCCGGCAGTAAAAATAATTGAAGAATCAAAGTCCCGCAATACGGTCGAAAATCTCAGATTCAGCAGGGATTTGGCGAGTGCCCGGGGTCTCCGGCATGTGACACTGATTATGTATGACCTGCACACCCGCCGGGCGCTTGCGGTTGCCAGAAAATCAGGATGGTCAGGACTGACTTGGGTTTCCGCTACAGGCAGCGGAGGACCGGCATTCGGACTCAAGTATTTTCAGACTTACTCAAGGCTGACTATTTTCATATATGAGATCACTGCGTTTATTTACAACATCTTCCGCCGGGAAGTCTAGCCATAATGAAGCCGGCCGGGAACGAATTGATCATAACGGAGGTATTTGCCAGGATTAAGACTGCGGGTTTACAATACGAACCGGAGGTGTTTCATGCAGCTTGGTTTTTCAAAAGCCGGTTTTCTGGTTGTTTTTGCCGTTATAGTTTTTATAGCGGGCGGATTGTGGGCGGGCAGGCAGTATAAATCCTCCCTGCCGGCCGGTTCTCGGGACAGCAGTTCCGAAGTAAAAGTGGGTGACGACAGGGATATCCACGGGTGCATCGGGTCGGCCGGATATTCCTGGTGCGAAGTGAAGCAGAAATGCCTGCGTTCCTGGGAAGAACCCTGTACGAACGCTACCCCAGCTCCGACTATTGATTCCGGAGGTACATTACGGACGGTGATCAGGGAGGCACTCGAAGCAAAACACGGCAGTCAACCCGGAAGTCTGAAGGTTTCGGTGTCCAAA
>MFJD01000001.1:309718-318405 GCA_001779095.1 Candidatus Gottesmanbacteria bacterium RBG_16_52_11
GGCTTGTGGTTTGCCGCCATGTCCGGAGGAACTTGGGAACTGGTTTGGGACGGTAATGGGGTGATTTTATGTTCGGATCTGGAGAAATATCCTGAATTCCCGGTCAGTATGATACCGGAATGTTATGATACTCAAACTGAACATATTTTATCGAGGAAATAATATGTTCATTAATGTTTTATACCGTAACATTTTTAAAAAAACTTAAGGCGTTAGAGCAACAAAGTGATTTATTAATCCCGGTAAATCATTTTCCGCTTAAAGATTATGCTTGATGTGGGTACAACCGCACCGGACTTTTCCGCAGCGGACCAGAATAATATTAAAAGGACGCTACACGGATACCGGGGTAAATGGGTCGTCATTTATTTCTACCCCAGGGATTTTACGTCAGGCTGCATCAAGGAAGCCTGCGGTTACCGTGACGCGTATGCAGGTATAAATGAATTGGCGATCGTAATCGGCATCAGCCGGGACAGTGCGGAAAGCCATCGTCGTTTCGCCGGTAAATACGGTCTGTCGTTTCCGCTTTTAGCGGATCCGGAGGGCCGCATCATTAAAGCTTACGGTGCCGGAGGAGTTATGACCCGACGGATAACCTATATCATCGATCCTACAGGTAAAATTGCGAAATCCTACACCAAAGTTGAGCCTGATAACCATGCCCGGCAGGTATCGGATGATCTTCGGATTCTTCATAAACGGTATCCGCAGAAAAAATGAAAATTTCCGGCATCAGCCTCCGGCAGTTTCCTGCTCCGGACCGGCGAGTATCAAATTTGCGGCGGAATTTCGGAACCGGCAGCGTCATTGCCGTTTTGTTGTTTCTGCTTGCACAGCTTTTCGGAGTAGTTCCGCCAACAATTAGTCTGCCGCATCAGTCACCGCCGGTATCATATCCGGACCGGGACCCGACACCGGCAACAATGCCGGGTACGGTATATGAGCAGGCTGACAGGGCCGGGGAAATGGTACGGGTTCTTCGCGTCATCGACGGTGATACCATCATGGTTGAACCGGATACTGCCGTACGGTACATCGGGATTGACACGCCGGAAATGACCGGTCCGGACAGTACCGGACGGTGTTACGGTCTACAGGCAAAAGCGAAAAACGAATCCCTGGTATCCGGCCGCACGGTTCAACTGGTCAGGGACGTGTCCGAAACGGACAGATACGGACGGCTTCTACGTTACGTTTATGTCGGAAATACAATGATCAACGAGCTACTTGTCAGGGAAGGATACGCCCGGGTGAGCACCTACCCGTCGGACGTCACATACCAGCAACTGTTTCTGGAAGCGGAGCGTTATGCCCGTCAGGAACATCTTGGCCTGTGGGGAAATGACTGCGGCGGAGAGTAATGCCCGGGTACCATAATGGACTACGCAGGCGTATACTGGCACAAGCCCCATGAATCCAAGACGGACCATTATCATCATTACGGCTGCAGGCGTCGCCGTTATCATGCTTCTGGCCGCTGCCGTATATTCCGGAAGGCTTGAATTGCCGCTAAGTGAAGTTCTGGGACTGAATGCCCGGATCGTTACACCTCAGGCGGACAGCGGACTTCCCGACAGTCAGAATCCGTCCCCGGCCACCCGGCAAAACCGTCAGGAAGTAAAAAAAGCTGATTACTCCCAGGTTATTTCGCCGACACCGGTACCATACGCCTACAGGATAACTTTTACCGATGTTCCGGAAGAGGCGAATCAGAATGATCCGGTTACGTTCACCTGGTCGGTAGATGGTCCGGCACGTACCATCAGGACATCGACGGTTTATTACGGTTCCGTGAGTACTCCGGGAAAACTTATCCGATCGGTAGAACCGGAAAAGACGGCATATGACGGTAAGCTGAGTGATTTTCTTGACGGATCATACGACCTTCCGCTCAGATTCATCGCCGGAACCCGGTTTGCCCAACCGGGTACATATTATGCCCGGGGGTATGCCCTAATCGGCGGCGACCATTACTGGTCGGATGAACTGACTATCAGGGTCAGGAAAATGCCGGTACATGAAATAAATATCATCGGTCCGCCGGCAACAGCAGCCCGGAATTCCAATATTGCCTTTACCTGGGAAATAACCGGTCCGGCTGCCCAGACGGGTTTTTCGACAATCGTATCCGGCAGGCAATCTCTGCCGGGAGAACTGGATCCTACGGTTGATATTCCCCGGACACCCTACGCCGTGCTGGTTAATGATTTTACCAACGGGACATACGATATTCCGCTGCGTTTTATCGGTAACGCCATAATCACTGAGCCTGGAGTCTATTATTACCGGGCACTTGGTTTTATCGGAGGAAAAAATATCTGGTCTGCCGAACACTCTCTTACGGTGGAGTAGCCGTGCGGCGGAGACAGCAGGTGTATAATTTTCTTTGGCGGAGTTATAATTCCGATTAAATTCGCACGAAGGAGGCGGAAAATATATGAAATCCTATATTGCCAATATTGAAGAAGTGACATTGAAAAATACAGACTTCCGGCAGGTTCTGTTCACCTCACACTACAGTCAGCTGGTGGTAATGAGCCTGAAACCCGGGGAGGAAATCGGTAACGAGATCCACGGTCTGGATCAGTTCATCCGTTTTGAAAAGGGTACTGCCAGAGTGATACTGGATAACGGTAAAATCACGCGGGATGTAGCCGAAGACTGGGTAATAATAATTCCTGCAGGGACCTGGCATAATGTAGTCAATACCGGCAGTACTGATTTGAAACTCTATACCATATATTCGCCGCCGGAACACCGTGACGGCGTAGTCCTGCACAATAAGGCGGATGCTGAGGAGGAACATTTCGACGGGACCGTATCCTGAAGGAAATGCCGACCGTAACCCGGTCAACACCGGAGTTGTGGGGCACTCCCGGGGTAAACCCTGAGAGTATTCAGCGGATTTTCCGTATCGGTTGAGTCGGCACAACTGGTGATTTCACAACCGTGACCGCAACCGAACCGATTACCGCCGTTTTGGTACAGTTATTCGAAGTTTTAACATAGAGATCTCCGCTGCCCGGATTCAGAGGCCGGAAAACACCGAGGTCGTGTTTGGACTTCACGCTGCCGATACTATTTGAGGAACTTATTCCCCATTCATACCTGACACCGTGCCAAACCGGACGGTTGGTACTGTCATATGCCAGTACTGATAGATTTACTTCAGGATCAGAGGTACTTACGTTTATTTTGCCGGGACTGATCATGACTTTAGTAATCGGCCGGCACTTGGGTGATCCGGCAAAACCGGTCAGAGTCTGAGTCCGGAGTGCTGCAACGGCAATCACCGGCAGCACTGCCAGAAGAGCCAGTCCGGACAGCAGTGCAGTCCGGTTGCTTCTGTTTTTTACCATCGGCTCCGGTTCCGGTTCTTCCGGAACCTGTCCGGGAAAATAATCCTGAACCGGCAGTGAAGGTTTTTCCGAGTCCATATAATCACATCATAGTATAAATGGAGATTGGGTTGCAAAACCGATATTACGAAAACTACCTCCTGCATATGAGGAGGTAGTAATCTTATTTATCGATCTGAAAACTGGTTTACCAGTCCCGACCGCCGCGGTCGTTTCCGCCACGGCGATGGTCACCTCCGCCGCCGAATTGTCTACCGCCGCGGTTCTGCCGCGGTTCCTGGGGTCGGGCTTCGTTGACGGCGATTGTGCGTCCGTCCAGTGTCTGTCCGTTCAGAGTTTCCATGGCTTTTTTTGCCTCTTCCACGGATGACATCTCCACGAATCCGAATCCCTTCGACCTTCCGGAAAACTTGTCGGTGATAACGGTTGCAGAAACAACCGTACCGGCTGTTGCGAAAAACGTCCTGAGACTTTCATCTGTTGTATCCCAGGACAGTCCCCCGACGAATAACTTGGTTGACATGAGTTAAAGTCACCTCCTCTGTCACGCTCTAACGGCTGTTTAACTCAATCGATATCCTTTCGGGGGAATACGAACGGTGTAAACAGGTAGAATTAACGTGAATGTTTCCGAAGTATAGCAGGTTTCTGCGGTAACCTCCAGAACGAAAACGGCCTCCGGCCTGCTGCTGCGCTTAAAACGGAGTAAGACCTAATTAATCAGGGCATTCCCGATTTCCCTGATATCCGATTCGCAGTAATTCTCAGCAATCCGGGTCGGCAGGTTTTCGTAAGTTGCGTCTTCGACGACCGGCGACATAATGCATTCACCGGAATGATCGGCTCCCATCAGGTGGCCGAATTCATGCAGTATGGTTGACACCTCGGTGCCTACACTGTCATTCTGAAATCTGGCTACCTGCCTGACCGTTTCCATAAAAATGAAAATGCTGTGATCATCCCTGACCAGTCCCGTCAGGGACGGTAAACCTGTGTAGGAGTTCAGTACAAACAGATTCACGGCAGCCCGTTTTCTGCGGAAATCGAAACCCGGTCCGTAGCCTTCCGACAGCCTTTTCAGGTCATCGTCGGAGGATTGTCCGGACAAACCTGACAGCCTTTCTGTTACATTCAAGATGATTCCGCTGGGTTTGTCCGTAATCCGTGCAAGTTCGCTGATGACCCGTTCCAAAGTAGCAGCTGACAGCTGTTCTCCGTTTTGTGAAAAGACATTGACGGCGAGGGTCGGGAACTCATCGGAAGAGCCGAATTCGAACCGCGCATCGCCGATCCGGTTGAGCCGGAATGCCGACCTTAACACATACCGTTTCAGGAAATATTTCCGGTACGATCTGTTCAGGGGATTGTCAGGATTTGCCAGAGTCAGTGCGGAGTAGAATGCGCCGTATGTAATAAGACCGATAATGAAAACTATCAGAACCAGCGCGAGCAGATTACGGACCATAATCCGGTAGCCTGGTATCATGCTATCACAAAACGGGACGAAAATTGACGGCTGATCGTATAATTACATTGCGATGTCGAGTGAGACGCAAACGCAATTGGCTGCCCTCATCAGACGGTCCCGTGAGCTTGATTCAAGGGAAAAAGACATTCTTATCAGAAGACTGCGGACGGAAACCCTGTCACGGATAGGCAGGAGGTATAAAATTACCGGAGAGAGAATCCGTCAGATTGAGAATTCCGCGCTGGACAAACTGTTCGGTAAAACCACCCAGCTGCATCTGTTTGACTGAATTATCAGGAAAAAGAATCCACCGCATCCGACCGGATGCGGTGGATAATTATTACGTCAGGTGCCGGCGGGCACCGGGAAATAATCAGGCACTACGCCGGTTTCTGATCTCCTTGATCACCGCCACCCTGCGGAGTTTTGTCCGGGGCAGGTGGTGGTGTTGAAGGAGCCGGCGGTTGCGGACCCGTGTCCGGCTGAGGTGTTACTACCGGCGGGGTTTTGGGTTCATCCTGCGGTTTCTGTGGTTGATCCTGCATTGAGATTCACCTCCTTTCTCAGATAGATGCTCTGCATTCGGGTGCAGCACTTACCGATTCCGATAATTAAGTCCGGTATTTGATACGGAACATTCTGACCGATCCTTCCGCACTGACGCCGGCTAAAATGATTGTATCATAGGGATTAATCCGGAAATTTCCGTTTTCTTTAATTTTCCGCCTGATCCGGAGAGCATTAATTTGAGGTGTATTTACAGTCTGCCGGTTATGAACCCGGGTGTTTTTCCGGAAAGTCCGGCAAAAACATTTTATTCCTTTTGCATACAAATATTGTGCAGATATGAAAAATTCCATACTGACAGTAAAATTTTATATTTTTGAATACATTTAATTTCCGGTGTGGTCTAACTCTGTAATTACAGCTTACCGGTGAAAGGGGGATAATTTGAACTTTCCCGGGGATCATGATACGCTGAAAACCAGGATATGGGTACTCGGAAGCTGATTGCTTTTCTGATACTGTTGTTTCTGGTTATCGCCGGTATATACGGTATATACCTGGTTAACAGATCACGGTTGTCTGCTGTAAATACTTTCGATGAATGCGTGTCCATGGGGTACCCGATCCTCGAGAGTTACCCCAGGAAATGCATTACTCCGGACGGAAGGTCTTTAACCGAGGCTGCCGGAAATGTACAGCCGGGGAAATAATACGGAAGGGCCCGATCCGGAGTTTCCCGGCAGCTGCGGACCCGAAGCGCCTCCGGGGAAACCGGGTCATTTACAGCCTCTATACTTTGGGAATTGGCCGTGGTACCATTCCGCTAGGGTTACTATAAGTCACATTCATCAGAGTTACTGTCCACGATGATTTTTCCACACTATGCCGCCAGCTCCCGAAGCGGACCCTGCACTTACCGGACGGACAGCCGGAATGCCGGAATCCGCTGAGGTGCATATGAAAAATTCCGCAGCCATCCGGTCCGGATTCGTCAGTAAATACCGTGAAATGCTCGGTTCGGGTGAGATAAAGAACGGTATCCGTGCCCTGGCAATAATGGCGCGGGAATGTTGTGCCGCCGGCGGCGAAGTCATAAACCTGACTATCGGTGATGTCGATTGGAGAAGTTTCAAAGACCTCAATCCGTCGCTGGCGGATAAATTAGGCCTTGATCCGGAAGGCCACACGCGTCAGGAGATGGATTCATTCATACGGGACCTGCGGATTACTCATGCGTCACCGGAAGAAGAATCTTTGTGGAGCTACCAACCGGAGGCAATCGGATACCTCCCGCTCAGGGAAGAATTTGCCGGATTCCTCAGCGGTTTCGGATTAATGTATACATCTGCCGATACGGTACTGTCCAGCGGCAGCCTGCCGGGGCTGGATTCATTGCTGGGAACCATAGCCCATATGGCAAATTCTGACGGCACAAAGACAGATTTTTTATTTCCGGTGCCGGCTTTTTCGGTAATCCGGGCACAGGCAAAAAGACGGGGTATATCCATAACGGAAATTCCGGCTGATTCCGGGCGGGGATACTGTCCGTCAGCACAGGACGTCAGGAATACACTGGGCCCGGTTAAGCAGGATTATACAGTGTTTTATCTGACACCGATGAACAATCCGACTTCTACTGTTTATGATCCGGAGACACTTTCGGAAACGCTGACTGCTTTCCACAAGCTGCGTCCTAACGGGTATGTAATTATCGACCTGGCATATATAGAAATGATTGATTCCGGGAAAGCACGGGAAATAGCCAGTGTTATCCGGGAATCCCCGTTATCGGATAAGGCGGTTATCTCCGTCAGTATGTCCAAGCTTTTCGGTGATCCGCGACTCCGGATGGCTGCACTTTTGACTAAGGACAGACGGACGGTTAAGGAACTTACATCCCAGTGGCAGACTGTTTTCGCATCCCTGCCGGGAAATTCCGAACTGGAAGCACTGGCTAAATGGAAATATGTTTCCGCCGAAACGCGCCGCCTGCTATATTCGGAATTCCGGCGCAGGCAGGACGAAGTCCTGCGGATGCTGAAATCGGTCAATGAGAAACGTATCAGTTCCGGTGCCCAGCCGTTAATAGACCTTGACGGGGTTTGCCGGGAAATCCCGATGTACCTTTATTTACGTCTGACCGGAGGTGATATGTTTGATCTGTTTTCTGAGACCGGAATACTCGGCGTTCCCGGGGAAATTTTCGGCGATACTCCGGACCATAATATGGTCAGGATTGCCGTCGGGATGATTGAAATCCCTTCCTTCAGGAAAAAGTCCTGACACAGACCGTTCCCTGAATACCGAAATCCGCGGGATATCTGACTTGACACCTGATATCGGCTATCCCTATTATTAGCTTATGAGAAAGGTTTTGCCGCTTTTAATCTTCTTTCTGGTTATAATCGCAGTCCCGGTAATCGCCAATGAACAGGCAGTGCTGAGTGAAGCAACCAAACGCGAAGTTCAGTTCCGCAGAAACCGTGTTGCCAAAGCAATAAACAGCCGGTTTCTGGAAAAAGCCAGGTCCCGGCTCGAACGGTACAATAATTTTCTCGGCAGGGTTGTATCCCGGAGAAATGCGTTATCACAGTCGGGGAAGGATGTAACTGAACTTGACCGTTTTATCGCCACTGCCCGGACGAATTACGGCATAACCGGAGACACGATCAGTTCCGCTGAAACCGCACTCGGTAAGCTGGATTTCGCCGGAAACGATGTCAGCGAACTGAAGGATGAAATAATGGCCGAATATGCCAAGGTCAAACGGTCTTTCACGGAACTCCATACGTCAATGGCGGCGGTTGTTGCCGAGATTAAGGCTGCGGCTTTGAGTACGTAAATTAAAAGGAGAATTATGGCCCGAAAAACTGGCAGAAAAGCTCTTCCCGGATTAGTTGTGCTGGCGGTCATTCTTGCGGCAGCCGCGGCATTTGCGGCGTTTTCCGTGAATCTGCGCACCATCATTGACAGGTCTGAAAATCCGACGGTAGAAAAGTCGGGAGATGAAGTCTATTTACTTGAAAAAGATCTGAACGAGTTGGACCGGCAGGCAGTTGGAGAGCAGGAAGAAAAAGAGATAATGGCTTACTGAAACAAGTCTGATCCGGCAGTGTACCGTCGGAATTACCTGCCGCTGCATGACGGCCAGGCGCCGCTACCACCCCGGGATATTTTAAAGGCCGCTGTCCGTATTGCCTGTTCGGAATTGAACCGCAGATCCGGATTATCGTCCTCATTCATCTGTCTGCGGGTTGAAGTCCAGGATGAAGCGGTAAACTGAAAAATTCCGGCATACGGACCGTTTACTGCATTGGTGTTGAAGTGAGATTCGCAGTCGGCAATTCTCT
>MFJD01000002.1 GCA_001779095.1 Candidatus Gottesmanbacteria bacterium RBG_16_52_11
CAGTTTTATCCGATACCGGGAAAGGAAGACGATACCTGCGGCAAGACCGGGGAAGAATTTGCCCAGCTGGTGGCGACCCTATCGGGGGACCTCTTAGAAAAGCAGTTCAGCTGCCGTTTCGAAACCCTGGAATTTGTCAGTGGTATGACGCATATGGACGGTGAAACTGCCCTCAAATACGTCAGAAGCCGGCATTCCCCGACGGAAGGCAGCGATTTCGCCCGTTCTGCCAGGCAACGGACACTGATTTCGGCAATCCGGGACCGGATCTTTTCTATCGGTTTCCTGCCGAAAATCATCCCTTTCGTATCCTCACTCAAGGGAGAAGTTCAGACGGATATGTCGCTTGATACAATGAGTAAATTTCTGGACCTGGCCACGCACGGCAAAGATTACTCGTTCACTTCGGTGGCACTCACGACCGATAACGTACTGGTGGCCTCCGTCAGCGCCAACAGGCAGTTTATGCTGGCGCCCCGGACCGGTACCGGAAACTGGAACGAAGTTCATTCGTTCATAAGACAGGGTCTGACGGCGACACAGTCAGCTTTTCAGTAGATTGTTATATAATCCGCATATGCAATTCCAGACGGCGGTACCGGCAGTCCTGACGCTCCTGACCGTTTTGTCGCAGATCGGACTCGGATTTTATGTTCTGTTAACCTTACTTTCCCGGTTTTTCGGACCGGCGGATCGTTTCCACAAACGTCTGACCGCCGCCATAGCCCGGAACGCCAGAGTGCTGGCACTCACGGTTGTCCTGACGGCGACATCCGGTAGCCTGTTTTATTCCGAAGTTCTGAAATATAACCCGTGCCTTCTCTGCTGGTACCAACGGATCTTCATGTATCCCCAGACAGTACTTCTGGGCTTGGGTATACTGAAAAATGACCGGCACGTAGCCGACTACAGCCTAGCATTTTCATTGATCGGCGGCATCATCGCGGCTTTCCACTACTGGGGCCAGGTCAGTGCAAGCAGCATCCTGCCGTGCCCGGTTGTCGGATTTTCGGCTTCCTGTTCGCAGCGTTTCTCCCTGGAATACGGCTATATCACGATACCCATGATGTCACTGACGGCGTTTACACTGATCGGTGCACTGATGGTTATCTACCGGCTGCGCAAATCACGATAACATACCTCCGGCTTCCCATGATTTGACGGGGATCGATACTTCGATTATAATTACAGGCTATACTTTCAATATCATTATGAATCGGTCTTTATCATACCGTATATATCTGGGTATATCCACATTACTTTTTGCCCTGCTTCTGTCTGCCGCGGGTATCGGAAACCGGTCAGAGCTGAATGTTTTAGCCCACGGCGGAGACAACAGTGAGTGTGAGGATGCGCTTGACGTAACTGACGGAACAGTTGACCTGCGCACATATACTGCCCCCTTGGGACAGGTAGTAACCGGAGTCTGCATCAAGGCCGGAAACGATATGTTCGGGGACGGCCACAGCGACACCCTGGGGGACGGATCTTACCTGAGCGGATGCTACACGGTTTCCGGTATCGGTACTCAGACAGTATCCGTAAAGCGCGAGTTCGACAGCAACACCTGTAAAGAACTCAGCCATATTGATGTATATACCGGTAGCCAGCCGACTCCGGTTCCGACACCGACGGAAACGGTAACCCCTACTCCGACACCGACTGACAGTCCGACACCGACACCGACCAACACGCCGACACCGAACCCGACGCCAACGGATACACCAACGCCCACACCTACAACGACTGATACTCCGGTCCCGACAGAGACACCGACACCGACGGAAGAGTCTACTCCGACACCGACGGATTCACCCACACCGACTCCGACCGACGATCCTTGCCAGGGTGTAAGCTGCAATACGGGAGGCGGAGATCCGACACCGACGGAATCGCCGTCACCGACTCCGGAGGATCCGGGCGACCCGACAGAAACACCGACACCGACTGCTATACCGACGACTACACCCGCTCCGACGGCAACGCCGACACCGGGCACTAGCTCAGGCTCATCCAACAGCTCCTCCGATTCTTCCGGTTCTACCGGAGATCCGGTAGGTATCGGCGGCGGTGACGTCCTCGGAGCTTCTACCTTGGCGGCTACTGGCGCATCCGGTACACTGATAGCGGATATGCTGATGACTCTGGGCCTTTTGGCAATCAGTTATCCGTTAGCTGCCTATGCCTCACGGAAAAGCTCCTAAACGGCGCCTGAAGAATAGTTCCGGTATCCCGACACTCCATAAACTGCTCTTCCTGTTGGGAATTGCTGCAGTCTGTCTGTCATTTGCCATCCGCTGGCGGAACCGGCAGGTACTCGACTTTACACTGAGAGCGCCACTGGCAATTTCTACTTTCAAAAGCGGTGCCGTACCGGTCCGGATCGATATCAGGCGTCTCAACATCTCCCTACCGGTCAGCGGGACGGATATTGTCGGCGGCAGATGGGAAATTGCCGAAGGAGGAGCTTCACACCTGATCAAGTCAGCCAGTCCGGGCGACGGCGGAAACGTAGTAATTTATGCGCATAATACCCGGGACCGTTTCGGTTCCCTTCCGAAAGCAGCGTCGGGTGATCTGGTTACTGTGTCGACGGGCGACGGTAACCGCCATTTTTACCGGATAATCTCGTCGCGGATTGTATCTCCGGATGACATTTCGGTAGTATTACCTGCATCCACCGAGCGGCTGACTCTTTACACCTGCACCGGTTTTGCCGACAGCAAGCGCTTCGTAGTCAAGGCAGAACCCGTAAGTCCGGCAAGCATCAACGGCGGTCTGAACTGACTGCCTCTTTTTCCGGCAGTATACCCAAGAACGGGTGGCCGGGATAATAACAGGCAGCAAGCTCCATATACGCCCAATCATCCTCGGATAAGCCAAGTGCAGTGGAAACGTCTACTGCATCCCTAAAATCGAATATATTTCCGATATTGATACGGTACTTTTTGCCGACATTGAATCCGTCATCCGGAAAGCCGTTTTCGCCGGGTATATCAAAACCGACGAAAAGGATGCCGAAACCGGTAACTCCCGCCCGCCGGATCCGGTTGAAAAGCAACTCCATTGTCCCCTTCGGACTTCCCAGCTGTGTAGCATGGTCAGCCTGCGGCGCCACCAGTGCAATTCCGCCGCTACCGAGGACTTCCACCACCTCCCGGGCATATTCCTTGAGCATATCGCGTTCTTCTTTCCGGCTGTACCTTCCCGGATACATTAATTTATTGTTTGCGGTAACAATCGGATTCATTTCAACGGAAAACAGCTTTCCCAGCATCCTGGCATACCACCGGTACTGGTGCACGGCAATCGGTGCTGATATCCTGCGGGAGCCCATCACCGGATCGTCAAGCATTTCCCGGGTGATATCCACCGGATCCCGCTTGGTCGGATGAGCCATGACGATTAGCAGACCGTTGCCGCCCAAAAGCATTTGACGGGCTTTTTCCAGATTGCCATGCGGATCATATACCTCGTGCGGGGACAGCTTGGCAAAAAATTCCGATACCCGCGGCCAACCGGGCCGGCTGACACTATTTTGGGAATTATCCGGATTCTGGCCGGTATTACGCTCTGAATTAATCACGACATGATTTATACACCTGACCGGTTGCATTTGGCAATAACATAACGGAAAAATGACTATCCGTCAGAATTGGATGTTTCAGTTAACCGGGGTTAAGTCAGCCGGTATCCTGCTTAATTCGCGCAGTAAAAGGAACGAATATATTAAAATGCCATTCTGTGAAATTTTATTTCCGGGGTGAGTATCCATGATGACTGATCAGTTATTACCCTGTAGCTTGGTTCTGTTTCCAATATATTCCACATGCACTCAATAAAAAAGCGGCCGGGGAAAATACTGGTCTTCCCCAGCCGCCAAATGTATGTTCCCGGTGAAAAATATAATATTTCCTCAGTTTTGTTCCTTAAAATAAAACTGAGGTATGCCATCATCCAATCGGGCAATGATGAAAGTCATTGTTTGCCCGTTAAACGAGTAAGTTACTGTCCGCTGCAGGCCGCTTGCAGGTAGCTCTGCTATCACAAGCGGGGCATCAAACCGT
Source organism: Candidatus Gottesmanbacteria bacterium RBG_16_52_11 (assembly GCA_001779095.1). Taxonomy (GTDB): domain Bacteria; phylum Patescibacteriota; class Microgenomatia; order UBA10105; family UBA927; genus RBG-16-52-11. The sequence continues at coordinate 4,068 of MFJD01000002.1, forward strand.
CCTAAAATGAATACTTCGAGTACCCCCAGGTCATCCCGAAGGACAAATTTATCCCCATTCGAGAGCAGAAACTCCACATCGAGAAGTTTATCGAGTTTTGAAGTTTCTACGCGCCTGAAATCGGGGTGAGAGATAAACCTCTCGAGATAATAAAATTGCCCGTTACACCTGGCAAATTTAAGTTCAAACCCAGGGTATTCGATCACGACCTGCTCGTTCTGGGGGGCCGGTGCATACACCAAAGTTGGTCTGCCTTCCTCCCAGTCGGTATATGCTTTGTCTACAAAACTAGCCAGAACCAAAATATCGGTTTCTGTTATTCTGAGTGACCGCCCCGCTTTGAGCTTATTCTCAACCTCAGATGAACTTAACGCTACAGCCCGCCAATTGCCGAACTGCGTGCAGTCCTGATAGCTGTTCATGACAGCAGGGGCAAACGTATGACCCTGAACTGCCGGCTGATTAATGGTTACTACTGCTACCGGCTGTACCACCGGAACCGAAGTCACGATAGTCATGATTTCAGTTAGGACTGGTGTGGGCATTGTCATAACCCCAGATATTGGTTGTGGGGGAGGAATAACATCAATTATGGCTGCCGTTATTGCCATAAAAGCTGCAATTATTAGTGGAAAAAATTTCTTTTTCATTTAATTCTCCTATACTTTTCCTAAAAGGTCTTAAGGCAGATTCCGGTATCCGGAAACCACCGCAAGACCCTTGAGGTTAAGGAGCAATTACCGGGATGTTAAGGTGCGCCGCTTAGCACCAAAATGCCCGCAAATGGACATCCGGAGCTTAAGTACGGGATTTATATCACAGTTTGAGGGGAAACTAAACTATAAGTCTTAGATAGCTATTTGCATTCAGAGTTGGAGGTTCACAAATAAAATGGCGGCCGGGGAAAATAACTGGTCTTCCCCAGCCGCCAACATATTTCCGATGAATCATTATTGAGTCTCGATCCAGTAAAGCTCACCATCCTTTTGCTTTACCAGAACCCCCTGATCCTCACCGAGGGCAAAGTATTTTACAACCACCTGCTGGCCTTCACCGGGCAGCGGGTAGTCATAAGTCTGCGCCCCGTTTTCGTCTCCAATGACGAGCACCAGCTCGTCGACAACGATCCCTATCGCAGCACCGGGAACAAAGCCGATGCCGTATGAAAATTCATGCCAGCCCTGGACGGACTGGCTGGTTGCAGCTACCGGGCACCGGTCCGCCGGGTAAGGGCAATCCGAGTCACCATAAAAATACCCCTCACCCTCGATATAAGCCACACTAAACTGATGCTGCGCACCGTCAATCGTATAAGTAATAGTACGCATCAGTGGTGATGGTGGCAGAAGTGCTGTCCCCAGGATATTGTCGTAGTCCGGGGAGAACATGGTCATATATGGCTCCTGGTCATACGGGTGCAAAATAACATGCACGCCGCTCTGCAGACTGAACGAACCAGTAAACAGCTGAACCAACTCCGGCGCCGATACTGACAACGGCAGAATTGGCTCTTCCGTAAATAAATACAATCCGCCGCACTCAGATACGGTCAACTGATACTCAGGGTATTGTAATACCTGCCGACCACCCGTCTCCGGCAAATTGCCGGTAGCCAGGCGGGGACGGTTAGGCATCCACCAGACTGCAATGTCCTGATCCCTGTCGGGTGAGGCCAGTACCTCAACACCGATAATTTCAGTAATCCGGAGGTTCCGGCCTTCGGCCAGAGGGTGTTCTGCCCCCAGCAATGCAGCCTGCCAGCCTTCCAATCCCGAGCAGACAGGATTCCCTGCCTCAACCGGGTCGGCTGCCATAGGGATGGCTGAAAGTGTCGCGACCGCGGTTGGCGGATTCTGAGGCTGAACCGAAGCAGCCTGTGTGGCTGCTGTCGGGACTGCTGTTGCAGTATTCCTGGGTTGAGCCGCAGCAAACCGCGACTCGGATCTCTCCGACGTCTGCTCCCAAGCTTGGGCAGTCAGGGTCGCCGGTGGAATCCAAGGGTCTTCCTGGTACCGGTAATACGGCTCCAGCAGAAAAGCTGCAACAGCAAGTAAAAAAATCACCCCAAAAAAGATGAATTTTCCTTTGGTACTCATTATTTGTTATTCTCCTTTTCCGAAAGGCTATAGGATAGCTTCTGGGGCAACAGAAGCCGCCCTGCAGCCTTTCGGACTTATTCATCGGGAATATGTCAAAGTGCAGAGCAAAAACCCCGTTAAAACCCGCTACACGGGCTGACGGAGTATTTGTACACAGGTTATAGCACAAATCAAGGCAAAACTGAACTATAAGGTATTTAATCGAAAGAATTATATATTTGAAGTTCTATAAAAATAGAAGATAAAAACAGGTGACCGCGCAGCAGTAGATAGAATGGTGAGAGACAAAACCCTCAACACGCATCTGCCGCGCGGTCATAGCCTCCTCAGAAAGCCCGATCACAACCGTATTGCGAAGCACGAATGCTTCCGGTTGAATTGGACTTCCTTTGGAAGTTACCTGAATGGAAAAACGATACCCTAGTGGCGCCCTTCCGGCCACATAGGAGGGGTGTAACTGACGACCTGAAGCGAGTAAAGCTCGATCCCGCCCCAGGTTCCGTCATTTAACGAGTAGCAGCTGGCAATGTTGGCGATTCCGGTCGCCGACACCGGATATACACCGTAACCAAGCTGCTGCTGGTTAACCAAGCTGTAGGTATAGACGGCGCCATTACGCAGGGTCAGCTTTAGCTGCATACCATCTCGCAGCTCAAGCCACCCAGCCTTCCACATCCTGTGGAGGTAAACGGTGCCATCATACCAAGCACCACCCCGATGGTCGTCGGTATCATCACCGGGTAAATCCAGAACTGAGTCCCCATTGTAGTCTCCCCCTTTGAAGACCTTATATTCCCGGTCGTTGATTAACATAACCCCTAGCAGAGCTCCTTCATACCACGGGTTACCATCTGCCATGCCTGGCTTACCAGGAAGGGGTGTTGCGGTAGCGGTAAACGTCGGCGTCGGGGTGTCCCCGGGCGGCGTCGCGGTCAGCGTCTGCGTCGGCGTCGGGGTGTCCCCGGGCGGCGTCGCGGTCAGCGTCTGCGTCGGCGTCGGGGTGTCCCCGGGCGGC
>MFJD01000003.1:0-4158 GCA_001779095.1 Candidatus Gottesmanbacteria bacterium RBG_16_52_11
GCAGTTCCTGTGCGCCCCGCAGCCACCAAGCTGACAAAAGGTTTCGGACTGACCGGTAACGGTACCTCAGGTTTCACCCAGCGTTGGAACTGGCGCAGGGTGGTCAGGTACCGTCTTACTGTCCGCTCCGGTATGCCGGAAGATGCCAGGTACTGCCGATACTGCCCGACAACTTCAGGGTTAATTACCTGCGGATTGAATGGTAACCGGTATGCTTTTTTATACCAGCCGGCGAACTGGGAAAGGTCGGCGCTGTAATTGCGGACTGACCCTTTACTCAATCCCTGCGCCGTCAGATACCTGGCATAATCGTTTATAACCTGCTCGACTGATAATAATTTACTAGAAGTCTGTATTGATAAACGTTCACCCCCGACTTCTCCACGCCTGATGACCGCATCGGCCACGGCATGGCTTCCGGGGCGGATCCAGTCGGAGAATTTTTTAACCGTAGCGAGGTACCTTTTCCGCGTGCTTGCCGGTACCCGGATTTTATCGAGGTGCCTCTCATACCGGCCGATTAATTCATGGGTGAACGACTCGGGTGTAAACGGGGTGCCGCTGTCTACTTCGAACCAGGCAATGAATCTGCCAATGTCCGCAACATAGTTGCGTACCGATCCCTTTGATAATCCTTGTTGAGCAAGGAACTGGGCGAATTCCTTCGGCAAGCTGCTCATCAATTATTCCCGCAAATTTATTATGATGTAATTTATTGATTTAACAGGCTGTTACACAAATCACGGCCTACAATTAATAATAAGCATACCGCCCGATGCGCCGTCAAGGGGTGTCTTGAGTAACTGAGGCTGGACCAAAAGGCAAAACGGTTACACTCGGGGATTTGGAGACGTCTTCAGGTTTTTAAAACTATTTCTGACTGATAACTTTCCGTTACCTGGGAATCACTTTTCCGCAGTGCTGAAAATTTACGTCTAAAGCTTTCTTATATCAAACTATATAAATTTATCTCATGTCTATTACTTCAATTTTTCGTTATTAATTTACTACTGAAAACCACCGGATCATAAATAGATCGTTACATGATCTAAACGGCCAGTTTTTTATAAATAATGTTTATCTTGTTATTTTGTATTATAGGTTTTTAATTTGTCCTGCATTTTAACCTACACGATACCCATTCCCAGTTCCCTAACCGGGTTATGGTAACCAGCGGATGCGGCAGAAAATCAGATATGGGTATAAATCAAAACGGAGTTTTTGTGGGCGTATATCACGGAACGGTCAAAGGAATATGATTCCTCTTTCCCGCCGGATTTTACCCGGATCGGCTTTTTCTCAATCACCGATATGAAGTTCGAGTGCATCGGCAGGATGTCGAATTTAACGGCGGTATTTTCCGATGATACCCACTCCGCCTCGCCCTCCCAGATGACCTTTTCCGGACTGTTGATACGGACATGTAATGTTAGCGGAGCCATATCTGTAAACGTATCAATATATTTCGGAAGATTGCAAATTACATCACTTTTCTATACCGGTAGTGGCACGCGTACAGTTTCCGGAATTAAATTAATTTAGCCTCAGCCAGGTTTCCGATATACATCAGTTTATCTTCAGGCACATCGTCGGTTTTACCGGCCAGAATTGCCTGCACGTCCTTAACGGTCGTTTCGCGCTCCACGTATACCCCTTTCTTGCCGGTCTGGGCTTCGGTGGTATTGAACGGCTGGGTCATATAATTGATCAGCTTCTTCGCCCGGCGGTATACGGTCTGATCATATGCCGACAGTTCGGCTTCACCGACGATAGCCACGATCCGGCTCAGCCGCTGATGGTTATTGAGTGCTTCCAGTGCACTGGTTGCCGCCCGGTAATGCTCCTCACCGGTAATCCGGGGATTGAGCGTCGCGGATGTAGAAACCAGGGCGTCGATTGGCGGGTAATATCCCCGGGAAGCCCGGTCACGGGAAAGGATGATCTGGGCATCCAGATGGGAAAGGATTGCGGCCACACCGACATCGGACAGTTCGTCCGCCGGAACGTAGACCGTCTGACAGGAAGTAATCGAACCGGTCGTTGAAGATACCAGCCGGTCTTCGAAGTTGGAAATTTCTGTTTCCAGGGTCGCCTGATACCCGAGCTCCGACGGAATGGATCCCAAAACTGCCGACACTTCAGCCCCCGCCTGGACGAACCGGTAAACATTGTCGGCGAAAAACAGGACATCCTTCTTTTCCACATCCCTGAAGTATTCAGCCAGCGCCGCGGCTGCCCAGGCGACACGGAAACGGATGATGGCATTCTCGTTCATCTGTCCGAAAATCAGCGCCACCCGGCTGATGACCTTCGATTCCTCCAGCGCCTTCATCAGTTCATGTCCTTCGCGGATCCGCTCACCGATTCCCGCAAAAATTGATATCCCCTGATGCTTATAAGTAATATTATGAAGTAGTTCGGTCATCAGAACGGTTTTCCCAACTCCGGCGCCTCCGACAAAGCCGACCTTGCCGCCCTTGACGAAAGGGGTAAAGAAATCAATCTGCTTAATCCCGGTCTCAAGTACTTCCTGCGAAGTCACCACATCGACCCGGACATTCTTATCTTTATATATAGGTATCCAGTCCCGGGTATCCAGCGGTCCCTTATTGTCTACGGGCAAGCCGAACAGGTTGAACACACGGCCCAGAATGGCATCGCCCACCGGCACTTTGAGCGGACCGCCGGTCGAAACAATCGGCATGCTCCGCCTGATCAACCGGCGCTTCGTCAGTGATAGGCAGAAAAGCGTATTATCGTCGCCGTAAGCGTATACCTCGAGGCGGACTTCACTGTTTTCCGGAGAGGTCAGAATTTCGAAGAATTGCGGCAGCACTGAATCATCATCATAAGATACCTCAACAATCTGTCCTCGCACTCCCCTGACACGACCGCTAAATTCCTTCCGTGCCGTTACATCGCCTTCCGTATGATAAGTCGGGTTACCCTGGTCAGCTAAACCGGTGAGCTTCGGAGCCGGTGGTACCGGCATCCGGGGCATCGGAGGCGCGTTAGGCACGGTTGGATTTGTCTGGGCAGCCATGATCTGCAAGTTTTAGAGTCTATGGATATTGTACCAGCATTGAAAAGCCGACTGCCAGTATATATTTCCCGGTTTCCGTTCATCTTAAATCCCCTGAATCTCCGAATGTTCAAGTTATATTATGATAGATATAATATATATTATGATAGATATTAAATATATCAAAAGACTAAATCTGTCGCGGAAATAATGCAGCCTGCCGATTTCCCGCACCCATAAAATCCGCTCCGGATTGTCATGTCGCATTGATCCCGGTACAATATGCCGATGGACAAGCAGCCTGCGATTCTCCTCGTTGAAGATGATCCGGATATGACCGGCGTGCCTGAGTCTTGGTATGACCGGGAAAAAAATACCCCCGACCCTGCGCGGCGCAACCAATTCCGTATGGAGAGACTGCGGGCTTCCGCGGACAATACTATCGTCCGATACTGGAACAATCAGGGATTCCGGCCGGAACTGGCAACGACGGTTGAGGATTCATTGGCACTGATTGAGCATCATGGCTTATCCTTCCGGGCGGCACTTATCGACAAAGGCGCCCGTAATGCCCCCGGGAGCCTGGGACACCACGGCGGATTGGATGTGGTGCAAGCGCTCAGGACCAAAAATCCGGACTGTTTCATCGCCGTCTGGTCCGGCGAGGGGACATTTTCACCGGAAGTAGTCGAGTCCGGGATATCCGCCTTCACGCTGAAGCCAACCGAACTGGATTGGCTCGTCCGGACAGTCCGCGAGGGTATAAATTTCGGCCATCAGGAGGGTACAGTTTTTATTCTGAATACGCTCGGGTCATATATCCCCTCCGAGCAGCACGGCGTCAGGCTTTACGAAATAAACGGGACCAGTAGCTTAGAAACATATTTTTCCGGAACGAAACACCACCCGGAACGCCGCTGATTGCACAATTCTTATTACTATTTGTCAGCATCTAAATACTACTACAGTATAAATTATTATATTATAATATATCTATCAAACTAGCTCTCGGCAGTCTATCGGGATATTTCGGGCTGCGTGCTCTCCGTTTCTGACTGCATTCCGACCAGCTCGTTACGGATCTGTACGAATGCTCCGTACCAGTAAAGACTCAGTCCGGTTTCAGAACCTTTATT
>MFJD01000003.1:4177-34595 GCA_001779095.1 Candidatus Gottesmanbacteria bacterium RBG_16_52_11
GTCATCCGGAGAAAGCTGCAGGAAGAAGTCATATACTTCCAACCCCCGGAGGACATCCGAGACTACCTGACCGATATCCTGCCCCTCAGGCGTCACAGAAGATTGCCCGCTTCCGTATGAGTAAGTCAATATCGTATGCGACTCCCATTCCCCGGCAGCGCTTCCGGCTTTAATCTCAAATCCGACCGGTTCGTCATGCTCGTTAATATGGGTGGAGACTTGGTATGTCGCCGGATGATCGCCGGATACGTATATCCACAGGAACAAACCGCCACCGGTAATCCGGATATCCGGATTGAAGTCATGGAAGAGTTCGATACGTTCCGCATTTGCTGCCATTATGAAAAAGATAAACGGGTATTTAGTATGCCAGTATACTATGAGATTAGAAGCTGATCAATATTGTTAGAGGATATTGATTATAATATACCTTGACCGGCTAAATTGTTTTAGGTGTATTGACATGCTTAATTAATAACCTATAATTGACGCTATGACGCTTACTCTGAATCCTGAACACGACGGTTGCCCGAAAACTGACGGCCCGACCCTTCAGATTGAAAATTCCCTTTTTAAACCCCTGAAAGAGTATAGTTCCCCAACACATACTCTCGAAGCCTGGCAATCCACCGACGGGGACGGTTTTGCGATCAGAATAGTGACCAAAGACGATTTAAATCCCCAGGGGTGCTGGCTGTTGCTGGACGGCACACCTGAAGACGCAGATACCGTCAGACAACTGACTACCCTGCTCGATGGTACGCTCAGGGTATATACGGGTAATTCGGCCGATAGAATCACTGAAGCCCTCGAAGAAGGCTTCCGGGAGGTTAAAGATGAGATGAATGAGCAGCATCCTCTTGACAGGCTGGACGCCATCATGGAAGTGGCCAAATCGTATCTTGATGCGCAGCAGCAGGCCTGACCGGTTCTGACATCCCCTCAAAGCTGCAGTTAGCTTATCAGTTTGGATTTCGGTTTCGCACTACACGGAAATCAGGATTCATCACTGTTTCCGTAATATTCGGTGGCAATCCAGATATCCCAATCCTTCATCCTGCCGACTGACCAGGCATAATACAGTCCGGGAGTATGCTCGTTGGTCTGCCGGGCAAACTGCAGGTTATGCTCCGGTGCCTGAAAATCCTTCATCTCCCAGATTACCGGCATTACCTGACGGGAGAAATGTCCCCATTCTATGGCACCGGGCGGTGTCGACTGCTTATCGCCGAAAGTCGTATCATCCCGGTACCAGAAACGATCCAGCGGTTTTGGTTTGGCGAAAACAACCAGAAAATTGTCCCCTTTCTCAAGTAATCCCGTCGCGGGCACGCCGGCCTCGTCCAGAAACCTGACTGCCTTAGCTCCGTGGTATACGGAAAAACGCGGCAGATCGTATCCTTTCCGGGACAGCTTGGCAATTATTTCCGGCGTCAGCGGATTACCGTCGTCACCGCTCCGGTAATTCTCCAGAACTTCATGCATCCGCTCACGGTACATCCCGGCTGTCTCATGCAGGATGATCTTGATATCATCAAGCGTTTCCGTTTCATCTGGATTCAACTGCCGGCTGAGATACACCGGCAGACGGAAAACAGCCACCTCCTGTGCGCTTTCCATGCGGGCATTGGCTTCAGCTTCGAGAATCCGGTCCCGGCCCGTCAGACCGAAAACCATGGCTTCGGCATCTCCCGGTTTGCCTCCGGTTGCCCGTCCGAACCGCCTGATTACTCCTTCGGATACGATAGGTTCAACCATATAACCTATCTTCTGACTCCTTTGATCGCCGCGAAGGTTTCGATCAGGCGGGCATTGATGATCGAAGTCTGGATTTTCCGGAGCTGCGACTTTTTCACCTTGATCATCTCGGTCGAGCGTTCCTCTGCCCCGGACATGGTCAGAAGCCGGGCGGCTGTGCGTGACAGGTCTGACTCGAGCACGACGCGCAGAAACAGCAGCGACCTCACCTGGCGCTTGAAAAAGTCGAGGGTCTGCGACAGGTCCGGCTCAAAAAGGACATAGATCTCATCCTCCGGTATCTTATCTTCGCTGGCTTCCTGGGTGATGTCGGTGACACCGACGGTCTGGGATACCAGGGTGACGAATTTAGGATAGTACACATTGACAGTATCGTAGGCATCGGACTTATCCAGAAACGCCCTGACCTCATCTTTGGACGGATTGTCCTTGGCAAACTGCAGCTTCTCAAAAGGCTTGTCATACCCGACCGAAGCCATATAATCCTTGCCGGTCAGCCCGATCACGCAGATATCGGTCTTTTTGTCTTTGATCGCCTCGAGGAACTTCTGCATGATGTTGATATTGAGGTTGCCGTAAAAACGCTGGTTGGAAGTGAAAGCAACCGAAAGAACTTTACGGTCCTCCGGCTTTTTCCCGGCCGCTTTTTTGGAAGTTATCTGGTCACCGGCGCGGTCAGCACTCGCCCTGACCAGGTGATAAAGGTGGCTGATCTCCTTATAGAATCCGGCATTTTTCTCAAACTCGGATTTGATTTTCTGTACCCGGGCAGCAGAGGCCTCGGTGAAGGCCTGTGATATCAGCTTTAAGGTAGTCGCATCCTCGAGTTCGAGTTTGAGTTCGGATACGGTAGGCATATCGGTAAGATTAGCGGAGTATGGTATTCAGAATACTTAATACTGAATACTTCTCATTTGCTCCCCTCTTCCACCGGCTTCAGGTTGGATTTGAGCTGTTCGATCAGTTCGTCCAGCTTCATTTTCATCACCCCGCCGGCGAGCTGACGGAAGTGATCCTGCTCCGAAAGTATTTTTATCAGCTTATCCTTGTTGGCCCGGGTCCACTCGACGTCCCGCGAGTCGAAAAATCCGGTATAGACCAGCGCCAGCATCATGATCTGGACCTCCGGCGCGATTGATGTCAGCGGCTGCTGCTGCAGGAGTTCCTCGGCCACTTTGCCCCGCTTGATTTTCTGCTGGGTTTCCTGGGAAAGTTCGCTGCCGAAGCGGCCATAGCGCTCCAACTCATGGTACTCAGCCAACAGCAGCCGGATCTTGTCCGACAGCACCTTATGGATGAATTTCTGGGTCTGGCGGCCGACACGGGTGACGGAGCGGTCCGCTTCGATGGCCGGGTACTTGCCCTGGGCCCGCAGGCTCGCCGAAAACAGGATATGGCCGTCGGTCTGGGACATGACGTTAGTCGGTATCAGGGATGTGAAATTCTCGATGTTGGTTTCGATGACCGGCAGCAGCGTGATCGATCCGCCGGCAAAGTGGTCGTTAAACCTGCCTGCCCGCTCCACCAGGCTCGAGTGCTGGTAAAAGATATCCGCCGGGTATGATTCCCGGCCAGGTACCCGGCCGGCCAGAAGCGAGAACTCCCGGGCGTACTTACTGTGGGTCGCCAGGTCGTCAACGATCAGAAGCACCTGCTTGCCCTGGCTCCGGTGGTACTCGGCGATAGCCAAGGCAACTGACGGGGCGATGATGATCATCGGAGCACTCTCTTCGCTGGTAGCCGCGACAATGATGGTGAAATCCTTGGCGCCGTATTTCTCGACCTCCTCCGCGAACCGCCGCACCTCCACCGTGGACCGTCCCACGGCCGCATAGATGCAGACTTTGCCTTTGCCTTTCTGCGACAGGATGACGTCCAGGAAAAACTGCTCCTTGCCGCTTCTGGGCTCGCACAAGACCAGTTCGCGCTGTCCGACGCCGACCGGGATCAGGGTGTCGATCATGGTGATGCCGGTGTAGAACTGCTCGTTGACCACCTCGCGCGCGTCAATACCCGGAGCCACTATATCCAGGTCAAGGATATCCCCTCCCCGGGGCAGCACAGCCCGGTCATCGAGAGGAGTCCCCAGCGGGGTGATAGTCCGGCCGAACATGTTGTAGGAAAGCGGCAACCGCAATCCCTCTCCGGTCAACTCCAGATAATCTCCCGGCTTGGGCCGTTCGCTGTCCAACATCAGTGCCTCGACCTTATCCCGGATCAGCGCTGACACCAGGGCCCGGGCACCGGACTTCGTGGTGACGATATCGTACATCTTGGCGGTGGGAAGGCCCTGGATGTTGACGATATAGTCCTGGGTCGATACTACGAAGCCGACTTCCTTCCTGGTTTTGGTAAATTCGGGCGTATCCGATCCTGGTACAGTTGATTTGGGTTTATCGGGCAATCCGATTGGCATAATTTATCACTCGTTACTAAATGATTGCTAAATTATCAGATTTTTAACTTTACTAATTTGCAACTTTATAGAATGATGAGACGTATTCCTCGATCACCCGGACTATCTCCTGGCGCTTCTTGAGCATGTAATACCTGAGCGAATAGTCCCGGTACGTCCCCTTCCAGACTACTGCACAGCCTCCGAGAAGTGTAGGATCGGCGTGGATATCGAGTATCACGGTCGGACCGATATTGCCCCGGAACCACGAACCGATCTTGTTGATCTCCGCCGGAACCGGTTCGTACGGGATATATAGACTGGCTACCTGAAGCGTCTTCACCTTCTCCGTCATATTGTCGATCAGCGCGTAGGCGGTCTTGCGGGTGAATGACTTGAAAAAGTCATCCCCCCAGCCGATAAAGGCGTCGATATCGTCGGTCGTTGCCCGCCGCATGACCAGGAACTTGGTCATATCCATCCGGTTCTCGGTAAAGTAGTTCTGCTCCAGATAATCACGCAGAAGCCGGAGTCTCCGGGAAATATCGTTCCTGGTATAACAGGTCTTCAGTACAGTAGTCATCAGTGCGTCTAATCCGAGCATAGCGCAATTCGCAGGGGATCCGGAGATGGTTTCCCCCTCCGACTCCCGACTGTGTCGGGATGCCTCCCCCTTCCGGGGTGTCCTTCGGGCGGGGAATCAATCCCCGCCCTCGGAAATATTTGACTTAACTTACGTATTATTAAGTTCACTTTGTTATTTGAACAGGTTCTCCCGCTTGGCTTCCTCAAGCGCCTTATAAACCAGTTCCGACTGCTCTACCAGCGACAGCTTCTTCTCCAGCGTGACCTTGATCACATCCTCCAGCATGTCAATGATGCGCTCATCCACCACCCGCATCCGCTGCTGTTTGTACGTGGTGATCTCCTGCTGGGCGCTTTTGAGCTCCTCCTCGACCTGCTTCCTGACATCAGACTGGACTGAAGTTGTCAGATCCGACATGAGTTTGCGGGTATCCCCGATCATCTGGTCGGCTTTGGTCTCCAGCAGCTTCTCATTGGTTGTAATGTGGGTTTTCATGGCCTCCTCAAGCGTGGCGATGAACTGGGTATATGCGGATTCGGCAGTAGACGCGCTTTTTTTAAACTCCGCTTCAAATGCCGCTTCCACCGTGTCCAGATGCCCCCGGAGCTCCTTGGCCAGCCTCTCACCGGCCTGACGCTCAGTGGCCAGGGTCTTCACGCCGGTGAGTTCGGCTTCGGTGACGATTTTATCGGCCTTTTCAATCGCTTCGTGGATGATGGCTTCGGATTTTGCGCGGGTTTCGGGAGCGACGGCGTGGTCAACCAGATGGTCGCGGGTGTGGCGTTTGCCGGACCGGTCAATCAGCCACACGATGACGGCCTGGGTCAGGACAAATGTCACGGTCAGGAAGAGGAGCAGGCTGAATAGAAACCCTTCCATAGGCTTTAGTCCAGTTTAACGGTTTTGTGCCTTGATGTTAAGAACCAGGGATGGGCGAAAAGTTCTATTTCCGATTAAATAACCTATAGCATTGAAATCTTACATCTTTCACTTTATAATACGCAGATATGAAACTCACTGAATATGCAGATAGAACTCCACCGGACTTCGGAGATCTGCTTGACAGTGTTGATCCGAGGGTCAGGGTGGAAGTAATTGTCCCCGGTTTCGCCCGTTACAGTATTTTCCGGTACAGCCCAAAGGAGGTGGTCGCCCGATATCAGCGGCAATCCGTCCGGGCCGCTGATTTTTTGGCCGGCCACCGGGCAGATGAACTGTCTTTCGAGCCGGGCATTCTGGATGGCCGGCATCTGAGAAACACTGATTTTCTGTCCGCCAGCGGTGACGTCATGATCCCGATCGCGTTTGCCGGATCCAAAATCAAACGCATCGAACAGTCAGTCCACAACTGCCGGGAATGTCAGGTGGCCGTATCGGATGATGTTCCCGGATTCAGCCTGAATCAGCTCTTAAATTACGAAAAATCAGGCCTGGCAATGCATCCGGATGCTAAGGATCTTGAAAATCCGATATTCAGGTTTCTCTTCGAAAACCGGCAGAATTACGAATTACGTAATACTCTGGACGCAGTACTTAACGAAATCAAGTATGACCTGAGTGATCACCTGAATTTTAGTGAAGCTGATAGGGCGGTTATTTCCCCTGAAGATGTTATTATAACTGCTAATCCTGACGGGCTCCTGTTCACCATCATCGACTTCCGTCACCTGACCTGATCTCCACTCCGGTCTTCGCGTTTCCCAATAAAAAAACGCAGTCTCGGAATGAGTAAAGCAAATGGCTAGATAGCCATTCACACCTGCGCGGATTGTTATTCCCGGGTCTCCGATATTGTCGGTGCTTAAAACGGTAAATCCGACAAATCGGCGTGCAGACCCGGGGTTTTAACTTGACCGGCGCCTTCAGTTCCGGTCAGGAAATTTTCAGGTAGACACCACAGGGTGTCTACCATGCGGGGTAGGAAGAAGCAGAGGTGGGGACGATCGGATTTGAACCGATGACCTCCTGCTTTTAAAGAGCAGGCGCGCTTGCCGGGCTGCGCTACGTCCCCAACTTCGGAAATTCCCCCCTTAAGCGATGTCCCCGGCAGGAGTCGAACCCGCAACGCGCGCCTTGACAGGGCGCCGTTCTGCCAATTGAACTACGGGGACTGAAAGCAAAAAATTAAAAGAGCGAATGTGCCTGGACGGAATCGAACCGCCGACCCATCCCTTATCAGGGGATTGCTCTGCCAACTGAGCTACAGGCACACGATCGTGCTAGAGCAACTTTTTCTAAAAGGTTTTAGAAAAAGCAGGATTCCGCCATTATATAGGCGCTTTGGTAAATCGTCAACACTATAAGACGAAACGATACACTCAATATTCAGCAGTATCCATGTTTGTCCTGGGAATGAATTCATAAAAACAAAAAAACGCAGCCATCTCATCAGTTGCCGGCCGGAGCCGACGACGTCAGATTTGACTGCGCTATTGTAGTTCCCGGGCCCGAGTGAGCTTTTACCGATAAATCCAATAAAAAAAGCTTCTCAAGCCCGGTCACAGCGGGACCGTCTCCTCGCTCCCGAGGAAATAAGCCGATCCCTGACAACACGGCCGGTTAACCCCCGCGTTCGCCCAGGGTGGGCCGTGGTTGTTTCGGACGCAGGTCCTCCCGGTCAAAGGAGTAAATCCCGGGCGTGCAGGACCTGCGCTGTTGTTCACGCCGGATAGGCAGGGTACCCGGCGCTACGCGGATCGGCGGGATTCGAACCCCCAGTTTTACTGGTGCACCGATTAGCAACCAATCCATGTATAAGTGTCCCGCATAACGGGACACGTATTTTCTGGCCTGCGGGTTGTCCGGGCCCGCAGACCACTTGCAGGGAGAGAATCCTCACAGAGACCTGGCATCTGCCGGATCTCTGCTAGAAGTCCCCGGCGGGCTTCGAACCCACAACCAAGAGGGCCACAACCTCCTGCTCTGCCAATTGAGCTACGGGGACGCTCTTTTCCTTTGCTTTTATTAATGTCCGCCCCTAAAGTTTCAGGGAATAACCGGATTATAAAACCCGCGCTTTTACATAGTCAATGACTATAAGCCGGAAACTTGCATTCAGTATTCGTAGAAATTAGGTATATAAGTATTTAGGTATATAGGTATTTAAGTATTAACCCCGCCGGAAGTATTCCTCAGGATTCCCTCCGACCAGAGGCCGGCAAGTCAGGAAGCAGACTTTCCCGGAATTGCAGGTATTCCTGACAGACAGACTCCGGAACTGATGAAGCGGGTTCTGTACCGGCCGGAGGGAGGAAGAGAATCCGTGGAATACTCCCGTCCGGGGCACCCTTTCTTTCGCCCATTTCTTTGGGTGAGCAAAGAAATGGGCACTCCATTTTTGCGCTGAGCAAATCCGCCGGCTCGCATCGCCGGAGCTCCCGCCTCGACTCACCGTCTTCGGCGAAGCGGGTTGGCGGACAAAAAATGAACACCTCTTGCATATTCTTACAATCATTGGTATTATATTTTTTCTTTCGGTGTACAGGAAACATCTTCAGGTTTCCACTGCACCTCGTCAGACGCACATTTCCAGACTGCCGGTTAGGTATTCCCATTATTGGAGGACGGAAGCAGGCGTGTCTACCCGCCGGCTCCCATCCTTCAACTTGCGAGGAAAAATGAACCTGAATCCCCTTTTACATGCGCTGGTGATCAGGCCGGCGCATGACCTTGCAGTTGGGTCCGTAATCGGAATCCCGCTTGACAGCATGCTGTCAAAACAGGATATCCTTACGATCCAACTGTTTTTAGCCTTTGAAGGCTGCGAATCGCAACTGGAAGCAGCTTCCATACCCTGCGGTCCGCTTGCCGGGAAAAAAGTACTGATCGTCTCCCGGAAATACCGGGAAAATAATTTGGATAACTGGGTGTGGGATACATCCGGTCCGGACGCACTACTTAATGGTATCAACCTAAATTAAGCCGGACCGGAGGGGAAACCCCCACACAAGAAACCGCGGCCGGGCCGATTCAATCCTGGGGAAGGATGTTATTAGGATTGGATCAGATCTCGCCGCGGTTATTTTTGATGGTTGGTTAACGAATTCAAACTTACACCGGATCCTCAGGAAAATCACCAGGAGCCTCCGGATTCAGGTAATACCCGAATCCCCGCCTGGTCACGATCGCATCTTCGCCCAATCGCCCTCTGAGCAGATTAACTGCCACACTTACAGTAATTTCAGATACCCTAACCGCTGATTTCCCTATCAGCCTCAAATGACACATGGGCATCTTTAATCTGACCTAGCATCCTGGCAAGTTCTTCAGCGCTGCGGACTTTATCAGTACTGAGCATCATAAAAACTTCCATCAGCCGGCGCGTCAGTTGTATTATGCTGTGATTAGGAGTCAGGCATAAACCATTTTCAACATCTACCCAGTACTGCCATGGGAGACGGTGCGTTCAGGTATAAAATCGGAAGGCAATTCATGAATCATATCTTATTATATCCAAATATATATTAAGATATAATATAATGCATTAATTTGAGGCGAACAATTACTCAGCCTGACTTTCAAAAAGATCCGTAGACGCTACCGGATTCAGCGAATACCCGAAACCCCAGGTGGTCAGGACCGCGTCCGGTCCCAGCAGTTTCCGCAGCGACGAAATCATTACCCTCAACGTGTCTTCCCGTACCGTAATACCGCTGATTTCGTGCCCTGTCCTGAGGCTGGCAGCTGCGTCGTCAAACTCGCCCAGCGTGCTCATCAGTTCCTCGATACTTCTTAACTCATGAATTCTGAGCATGAGAAATAAATCCATCATCCGGGGTGCCAGATGCACTACTTCTCCGTCCGGCCGGAGGCACATCCCGGTCCTGAAATTCAGGGTGAATGGCCCGTGGTATACGATATCGTCCGGTTCGAATCCTGATGGCTGTTCATGGCTCATATCTAATTATATCAAAATATTAAATAATATAACTTATATAGACAATTTTTAGGCCTGGTATCCGTACATAGCTGCATACCAATTTACTACATCCGGATTTACCGGCTAGGCAATATTTGATATCATACCGCCAAGTCAAACACTACGGGATACGAGGATCCGTCCGGAACCGGTATTAAGCACTGATAATCCGGATACTTACTCAAATCCCGGCACATTGAAAACAGCCTCACTTTAGCCGACCGGCAAGGGAATGACAGGCTCGTTCCCTTCCCCGTCGGCTATAAATCCCAGTCAAAAAAAGGAGTGAGGAAAATGTCGAACACACTAAGGATAATTCTTAGAATTACGCTACCCGTTATTGTAGTGGCTATTTGGCTAGCACTCTGGCCAAAAGTCGTGATCATCAGAGATCAACAGATCTGGATAAAGAATAATTACTACATTCGATATACCGGAAATTTCAAGGCTTGTAGTTCCGGCGGAGGATTTTTCCTCTATGTCGACGGACGCCGGATCGAGAGTGTCCCGACCGCCAAGCCCCTGGGCACGAGACTGCCTTATACCTGTCTTGAGGGACAGGTGAAGGAGCAAATCGACGTCCGCGGAGAGGCAGAATTTGCCTTCCCGGCCGCTGCGGTCGGAACGGTTTCGGTTCACCCGAAACCCATAATAATAGTAAAATGGGTGGCACTGCTGATTGTGGTTCTGAGTGCCTTCTTACTTATGCTTTATTTCAGTCGACCAAAAGAAGCCTAACTGTTTACGACATTTTGGCCGGACGGCCGTTGGGGATCCTTCCTCGCCGTCCGGCCATTTTTATTGCCATAAAATCGTAAATTTCTTTTCGGCTAACTTCAGACTTACCCCTTGACATTTTTGTCTTAAAACATATACTTTCTCAATATTATCCAAGTTCCCACGGATAATAGCTCCCAACGGTCGTCAATAAGTAGTTATAATTTATATCCTATAAAAGTTATTGCTATGAACCTTCCGGAATTATTTCGCCGACAAGCAGCTGTTCCTGATAAGCGCGAAATCGATGCGCTGCTTACTTACTACGAAGCTTTCAGCGGCAATGCCGGCGTGCCTACTGCGGTTGTGGGAATGCAAGATGAATATTCACCCACAATTGCTCCCGCTTACGTATCTGCGGCGATCAGGTGGGGTGTGAAAATTGGTCAGATCAAATTCGGATATGCCGAAACAGGAGAGCCGTCAGAAGTCACTATTGACGGCGCAAACGGCAGCAGAGTCGTCAGGATTAAGCTCGATAGGTCGTCAGTAACCACCCTAACAGATATGCTAGAACCCGCGCTTCCCAACGGTACCGGCCCATACGGATGGGACGCATCGGACATCATGGATCAGCTGAAACTGATGGGACATCAAGAGCGCCGCATTACGACGGGCAGGTTGGAGTCAGTTAACGAACTGATTAACCAAATCTACGGTTATTATCTGCAAATCTGAAACAGACTTGACAGCGCTCCGAGCATCGCAAAAGGTATTCCCACAGAACCGGTGTAATCCTACACTCCACACACCGGGTGTGAAGTAGGTTCACACCTCGGGGAGAATTCCGAAATTCCTACATACAGGTTGTGAAGTATTGCAGGTCTGATTTCCAGCCTCGAAAGGCGTCCCCTTGCGAGGCTAATATTTTGGAAGCTTCAGAATTGGCACTTGGTTATAATACAAATATGGCTGAGGGATTAGATTTATTTCTGGCAGGACCGGACTTGGATACTGCTCCCGCACCGGAAATCCTGCAAAGGGTATATGATTTTCTGGCTAAAGCCCGGTATCCCTTCGTCCCGCATACGGATAGATCCGAATCGAACACGATCGGCCTAGCCACGTTACCGGATCATCTGGCAACAGTCACCGGAGTACCCATGATAATTGCCGGCTACACAGCTGATCTTGGAGCCGTATCCCTTGATCCCGCAGCCAGCAATCCGGCGAGTATTACCTTCAGTACCGTCAAAAACGGTAATATCTACCGGACAGACCGGGTGATCCGGAATGACCAGGGGAAAATCCTGTCGGTCAAGGAAGTGCCTTACATGGACATGATTACCGATGAAGGAGAGCCGGTTACCACCCCGGTCAACGAAACCTTTGCCCGGAGTATAAACGTCAAATTCGATAATCCCCAGGAGCATCTGGAAAACCTCATGGGTAAACCGGAATTCACGATCGCGGTACTTGGCAGCCATATCGGTGAAAAACAGGATATCAGATTTGATGATGAAGGTTTCGTGAAATCCAGTAAAGCCCGGATCCAGGCGATTAACGTCTGGCGGTAATTAATCCTACACACCGGGTGTGAAGTAGATTCACACCTCGGGTATCCGGTAATATTAATTACTGGTGTAACATTTTTATCCGTACTGCTATTGCTAAAGCACTACCAGTAAGATTTCAGCATTTTTTACTTTGTATCGTAGCCGTTAATCTTTGATTTATACTGTCATAATGATCCGATAACCAAATCTTAGCACTCCATTATCCGGATCGCCAAAATTGCCACAGTCCGATATCCTCCGATTGGGTCCGTCATCTTGCCAGAACGTGACATTTGCGGTATAATACAAACGTATTCTAACAACGCCTTATCGTCTGACAGCCTCAGTCTGACGGATGGGCCGGAAGTCCGGCCGCCGCGACACCACGTCAGCACGAAATTACCACCGGCCAAGAATGGAAAGGAGCTTATGGAAGCTCTCGCGGTCGGGGGGCATGTTACCCAGGCGGATTTCATATTCGCGTTGTGCCTACTGCTGGCCTTTATCCATCTGATCATCCACCGTTAATCCGGAGCTGATCAGTATGGTAAATCAAAAGCACATAGGGCTATACATTGTTAGTCCTAAATAGTATAATTATAGGTTATCTTTTAATATTTATCCTATGAAAAACCGACAAATCGATGAAAAACTTATGCTTCTCCGGGATCTCGGAAGCATGATCCAGGCGGAGCTTACCCGCGTCCGGAAAGACTTCGAGTGGATTACGGTGAAAAACAGGTCGGAGGTCCTGATGGACGGGCAGGCCCGGAGCCGCAAACACATATCCATATCCCGGATAGTGAAGGAAGCCGAAAACCGGTTTCCGGAACTCGGCAGGGAGAGTATTTCCGACGCCCTCTATAGCCTGATCGGAAACTGAATACATATTCTGTTTAGCTGCGCAAGGCCTGGCCTTGCGCAAGCAAAGAAACCGGCATCTTACATGAGCCTGGCCGTATTCAACCAGCCAGCTATCTCCTGAGTGGTGGCCTTTAATAGCTAATTAATAGCTTATACTGGTTTAGTCAGCATTCCCGATGTATACTTCTTTTGATTCTTCTGCCCCGTTTGCCAAATCCCACTGCAATAACGGTAACTGCCCGTATATAAAATGAACTATCCAATATTTCAGACTATAGCCGCCGCCTTCGCTTGAGCCGGAGTCCGGCGGTTCGCACCTTACCAATACGGTTCAGTTGATCGGTTAGTTAACGAACAAATTCTTATTTGTGAGTTTAGTAACCTTCAATCCCGCACTTGCGCCCCTCAAGAGCGTACCCACCATAGGCGGGGCGGCTCGAGGTAAGCATAGTGCTGGGATTTGTCGGATACGGCGGCATGATCCTCCCCGTGCCATCGTATCCGACTTTAGACAAACTGAAAGGGATTAAACACGATGAAGATCAGATTGACGCATGTTCTTATTATTCTGGCGCTGCTCCTCGGCGCCTGCAGCTCACCCACGGCTGCAAATCCAACACCTGCGATGTGGATAGAAATCGGAACGCCATCGCCGGCCGCGACGGCTATCCCAACCCAAGCTCCGACAATCCAGCCAACTGCTGCGCCTGCGACTTTGATCCCGATGGCTACCTCCGTGGTTACAATTCCTCCTGAAATACCGGCATGCGTACGCACCACACCGGAGGAACGTGATCTTGCCTGGCAAGTATTCGGTACCCTATACCCGCAGCTTCGGAATATATATATCACATCCGAAGGAGCGGGTGGATTTCTTCGCGTCCGGACGCCGGAAATGGAAGACTCAACGGTATCCGAGGGGATCGGCTACTGGATGTTGCTATCAGTCCTGGCGAATGATAAGACTACGTTTGACGGTCTCTGGAGCTATGCCAAAACATACCTTAATCAGAACGGTCTCATGTCATGGCAGATTATGCCGGACGGAAAGGTACCGGAAACCGACTCGGCCTCAGACGGCGACCAGGATATTGCTTGGGCGCTATACCTGGCTGAGCGAACCTGGGGCGGCTACGAATCCGACATGAAGTCCATGATCAACGCGGTCATGGCTTATGACATCGATCCGGAGAAGCTAGTCCTCAAAGGGGGCGATGCCTGGAGCCTGACCGATGGAGTCAGCCTCGCATACACCCGTCCGGGGTATTACCCGGTCTTCGCCGGTATTACCGGCGATGACCGGTGGAACCAGGTGCTGTTCAATTCGTTAAACCTGGTAGATAACTTAATGACCGTCAGCCCTGCCGGCACCACCGGCCTGGTGCCTGATTTCATGGACATCGATAGCTTACCGTCTGAAGCACGGGGCGAAGAGTCCTATGTTTACAGCTGGGTAGCTACCCGCTACCCGCTGTTTTATGCCCAGGCACTTGGCTTGTGCGGTTCGTCTTCAGGAAACCGGATATCAGGCTACCTCAGCCTGATCAACGGTTTCTTCAAGTCGCAGCGCGGCAATCTGGTTGCCGGCTATACCCTTGATGGCCGGCCGCTGGTTGACTATCAGGAGCTGACATTCATCAGCGGCACCCTGACGGCATCAGCGGTCAGCGATGATGCTGCCTACCGGCAGCAGGTGCTGCAAACGGTAATCAACCATCCGGTCGACCAGTATTTCGGGGATTCGCTGCGCCTGCTGGCGCTGGCAATATTTGCCAACCGGATGGGTCCGACCGTTCTTGATTATCCCTGACTATAACTGAACCGTATCTTCCGGGAGCAGGCGCCCGTGTCTGAGACGCATCACGTCTCTTCATGCGTGCCTGCTCCCGATTCATCAGTCTATCATACTATTTCATAAAGATATAAAGAATAGCAATGAATATCGTTAACCGTTGTCGTCAGCTTCAATATTCCTGCTAGAAGCCAATCAGAATACTTCGTAGTAATACAGATACCTGACAAAATCAATCACATTTCCGCAAATTTTTAATTTAACCGGATTACTATGAATCATCGAAGTAGAGATAGTAGTCAAGATTCGGTCCCGTGCCGTCTTCACCGGAGATACCGCTACCATAACCGGCTGCCATTCCAATAGGTATCGCGATATCCGCCATGCCCATAATTTGCTCCAATCCGAGCGACGCAATGCCGACCTGGTCATCTATAAACCGGTAAAAGGCCGGATTATATTGCTTCATGCCTGTTTCGAGTACCCCGCGGTATGCATCCGGATCAGGTCCATCCGGCTGGGACAGGAAATACCGTTCAGCCATATAGTCCGGTACCCGGATGTTCATGCCGGTTAGTCCGGCATTCATCCGGATGATCAGGTGGGCCAATCCTGCTGATCTATAGTATGCCGGCAAGTCAAATGCAGCTCCGTCAATAATCCGGCGATCCCATTTGGTTGCGTGTAAATAAATCAAAGTTGTCAGCTGCGGATTATAACTGTCCATCGATACGAATTCCTTCTGCTGGGCACGGGTGTCAAATAATACAGACACCACGCTCCGGAGAAATGACTCTGAATATGGCCAATGCAATGGAAATACCTCATTTTTCATACTATGGGTAAATTATACAACTATAGGTAATAATTACGACTATCCAAGTACACAACATCAGAGGCTGATGATCAGAAGTGCCAGGATAATTCCCCCAAGGGCGACTACGAATATGAGGACCACGTTCAGGATGATCATGGCCTGGATGCTGTTTCTCGCCAGGGGATTGCGGCCCATGGCCTCCATGCCCTTGGTGATATTTCTGCCGAATGTCCGGTAGCTGATATAGATGACCAGTAAGGCCAATAGTGCCGCCAGCAAAAACCGGATCAGCCGCTCCAGCTGGCGCGACTGGCTGATGTTGTACCAGATGGCGTTGACTATCTGCCGGACGATACCGAGCGCGCCTCCGGCCGCCCGGATCAGGATCGGCGAGGCCGGTCCGATACCGATTGCTACGTTAATCTTGCCGCCCTTAACCGCTCCAGCCGGATCCACGCTGGTACCGCCGGTCCCGTCAAAATTCTCCAGAGCCACCCCGATCATATATCCGGTCAGCTCCTGGGCTTTCTGGCCTTTGCCGGCAATCGGTGAGGAGGTGATGTAGTCGCTGACCTTGATCGGTCCGCCGAGAGTCGTAACGTTCACCATGGCTGTGCCGGAGCGGGCGATCGGGATATCCGGCCGGGTCCGGTAGACGATTTCCGGCTTCTCGACCAGTACGCCGTACATCTTGTTATCACCGGTTCTGGTGGATCGGGTGACCGTGCTGGTTTCCTCGGACAGGGACATGATGTCGCCGTCTACTGCCTGATCATCGACGATTTCGAAGGTAGTAGCGATGTTAAATACCGGCGCCTGAGCCCTTACGGCAGGCGCACTAAAAAGTAAGGTGGCAATAACTATTACTAAAAACATAACCGTATTCACGGGCATATCCAGTATAACAAAGCCGCAATCACCTCAGCATTTGTTCAAAATAATCCTATAGTATATTCAGGCTGATCTAAGTATTTTAGAGCGGATTAAAATGAACCGGGAGTTACCGAAAGGGGAGGCATGGCGATGGAACTTATACTACGGAAGGAGCGGCAGGAACTATCGGAGCCGCCAAATCGCTGAAATCGAGCCGGGCTAATTCTGAGGACATACCATCATTCGAGTTAAACAATTCTAAAAAACCATCCAGTGCCATCTGCAAACGGCGTGGCACCTCTGTTACATTATCTACGGATCCGGGTTTAAGCGCGCCTTCCAGCAGATGTCCTGCTGCATTAAGATTCAGGACTTCCGCTGCGCTGTAGATTCGTCCGATTCCGGTCAACAGCCTGGCAATTACCGGCAGTTCCGTTTCGGGTTCCGTGACCGTAACACCATATTGAATAATCTCAGGTTCGTTTAAATCACCTGTTTTATCCTGAAAACACCTGACAATTGTGATAACCGCCTGATCAGGATTGCTATCCGCATACCTTTCAAGGATGAAGTGGGTTATTTCATTCTGTCCGCCGTGCAGTTCACGTACGACTGTCTCCCGTTGAAGATCACGTTCCAGCACCGGGTCGTAATCTGTTGTAATCTCTTCTGAAGGAAGCAACTCAACTGTCATAGTTAAATGCGATTTGAATTTGCTTAATATATCACACTAGCTCAAATTCATCAAGGAAGTATCGTTTCCTGCTAATTTATTTCCTATAGTAATTACTATATCGTTATAGGTTTACCCGCTTACCCCGCTATAGCTTCATGCGTAGCGGGCATTGCCTCTTATGATTTACCGCAATCAGAAACTACTGACTACAAAAAATTTATTATTCAGATGTTTTGCCAGTAACGGATTTCATTCGATAAACAATTTCAAATTTGTTTACACAAAGAATATTTTTAAAAATTGCCCATGGAACCGGATTCCGTGAAAACTTCTGACATTTAGTTGCGGCAGACCCGGTTAAGCTGTGAGCCCCTGTATTGACCTGAAAATCTTGACTCTTTCCGGCGGACGGCAGTCCCCGGGATAAATCCCGAAAAATTTTGCCGGATCGGACCGGATTTTCCGTTATAAATTCCGTCTATCGACATAAAATCATCGTCCGGATCGGGCGAATCATGCACAGAATTGTGATTAAGGCTGTCATGACAGTCTGTTTAACTCCCCTACCTTTATATAGACGCATCATTTTGCGGTAACTTCTGAAGTATCGCAAAATGATGATAGATTGTGCGACGTTAATAAATCCTAAAAAAGGGGACTGACGAAGATCCTTAAGGAGAAAAGTTATCCCGGTTACGGAGTATTCATTCGACTCTCAGCCGGCAACCGGTTTCCGGAGCACCAGGAGGCTTGACAGTTCCCCGTCCCACCTGCCTCCTGAGACTTCCAGCGGAATCTGATATTTATCAAGCACTCCCCGCGTCTGCCTGTCGGCCCCGCCCAAAATCGTACCGTACTGGTTACAATGGAGTTTGCGGGCATAGGACCAGGCTTTCAGCGGTCTGATCCGGTCGATAACCGCATTCCCGCTGGCATAGTCTGCCGGCATAGACTCCGCTGCCACCCGGATGGTTTCCAGTCCGCCGAGGTTGGGTGGCACCAGGACATGGAGCTCCCCGCCGGGCTTGAGGATCCGATTGGCTTCCCGGTAGAAATCCTGAACGTCCGGTATATGCTCGGCCGTATGTTCACAGGTGATGATATCGACAGAATTTTCGGGCAGCGGAATGCGGCGGGCGTCGGCGTTAATGGTGGCAAACCCCTTTTCCGCGGCAACCGCCAGTGCCGCTTCGTTAACATCCAAACCTATACAGTGGTCTTTGCCGAGAATTTCCGCGGCTTTGTCCAGGAATTCCCCCTGGTTGGCCCCGACTTCCAGAAGCACCGGCCGTTCACCGGCCGCTACCCGCTCCCGCAGCCGCGCGGATACGATCAGCGCTTCATCGTGTTTGGCCAGCGGTCCCTTCCCATGCCGGCTTTCGGCAATTTTGGCGTATAACGCATCGTATTTAGCCCCGCTGTCCCTGACTGCTACAACAGCCCGCGGTTCTGCCTGAACAACAGGTTCCGTTTCGGGTACTTCCGGAATTACCGGTACAATCTTTCCTTCTGGTTTTCCGGATTCCGGAGTCACTTCCGGCCGGATTTCAGTCCGCTCTGCGGACATTTCGGGTTTAATCTCTGCCTTCACCGGTTCGACCTTCTTTGCGTGTTCAAACATTCCCAGTTCCATACTTTCTCAGTTTACCATTTTATATCGTTTCAAACTAAGCATTCGTAAATAAATTATGCATTTTTTTGTACTTATTCTATTAAGTTAATCAGATATTTACGCTCGGCATGCATGCTGAATACTGTATACAGTATACCGAATACTTGTTTCCCGTCCCCTGCCCTGCTGCCGGATATGTGTTAATCTAAAGGTATATTTATCCTATAACATTGACTACGTACTTATTATCTTCTACAATTGCGGGCGAAATCCGCCGGTACCTGCACTTAGCGCAGATATACCGGTCTGACGCACTTTAACAAGCTGTGTTGGTGTCGCCTCCTCACTGGCTTCCGGAGGGCATTTAATATTTAAGTGTCATCCCGAAGCCAGAAAATATTCGTACATTTTGGAGCATATCATGGACGGGAACAAAACATCTCTGTTATGGAAAATATTTATGATTGTACTCATCTTCATTGGTCGGTACATACGTTTTTATGCAGTTGAAGCCTGCTTTCAGTTAGTCGGCGGAATTTTGGCCATTTATGCGATGTTGGTATTGATGGGTTTAAATAGTCTTGGACGATACATTTGGCCCGGAGAAGAGTCTTGGTGGACCGTGGATGGTCGCACTATCTTTGCTAATTATAGTCCTCACTCAGGTTACGGTCTTTGTAATACTTTGGTTCTTGGCCGTACCGATGGGAATATGGGGGCTGGGTTTTACTATTAGAGATGCTTTTAGAAATTAACAAAGTTGAAGAAAACAGTCAGGGAAAAGGAGGTGCTTATCGATACGATAAAATCGTCCTATTATTACTAAAATTCATCCATTCAAAGCAGAATCGAGGGAAAAATGAACGGCGTTGTTGTAATATGCTCAGAATGCGGAACAGAATGCTCGGGGGCGGACGAATATTGCGATTGTGGAGCTCGTCTATCTCCATGGTACAGAATAAACGAAGAGCTCTATAATGTTTTCGTAAAGCTCCAGGGCAGCGCGCAGTGGTTGTTTGTGCTAATTCCGAGCGTTTCCTCACTGGAAGGCGCTCTAAGCTCTGCTGCACAAATTCCGCAATCCGGTATTGAAGTTTATATCGCATCACATCCGGCATGCGAACCATTAAGAATTGGCCAGAGCACAAGCATAACTTCACTCCGCCCTTATTTCGCAGGCGGGATGGGAACTGAAGAAGGACCAATTGAAATAAATCTTTTTGGATCGTATGGGTAGCGATTAAAATCCCCCCCTGCCCCGCTCCGGGCACGCCCGGAGCGGGCCTGTCAAATCAGACACCAACACAGCTTTTTTTTAAGAAATTATCAAAGGCATGTTCCCCTTTCAACATTTCGTAAGATAAGGTATGTTCCCCCTTCATCATTTCGCAAGCTACTGAAATTATCGGAATCGCTCACATCACAATTGTTAGCATATGCTAACTTTTGTGATGACTGCAGAAAGTGCTATTAGTCTGACGGATAGTCGTGGGACTCGATACCGGAACACCAGTATCAGCCTTAACGTATCTTTCCCCGCGTCTTTGCTCTCCCGGACTTCCGGTGCTTCGTTTCTTTCCCAACGTTCTGCGCTGAGGCAATTGCTTTCAGTTGCTTCCTCGGATTAGATTTACTGAAGCGTGCTCCTGTCCAGAATTTTTCCCATGCTACACGCATCTCCCCGGAATTCATATCAGTATTGATCTTCCCTCCCCCTTCCAGAGTAATTTCGGCAAAAGGCAGGTCTTTCTTCTCAGACATATAAACATCAGTTTACAGAAATTATACTATGTTGTTTAAGAACGTAATATAAATCCAGGGTAAAACACCGGAGAATCGGATATATTCACAAGTTACATAGAGCGCCAAAACGGGCCATCTGGTATAATTTCATCCTGGACAATCCCATCTGCCCCGGGATACCTGACAGAATCATGTCGCTTCAGGAAAACCCTAATCCGCTTGATCCTTTCGATCATTACGGGGCATTCACCCGGGAACCGTTTGTCTATTCACTGGACGTCAGCCGGCCGACGACTGATTTCCACCCTGTATCATATATCGCCCTGTTTGCCAGGCTTTACTCCGGAGGATTCAACTTCTACCACGATTACGCCGCACCTGAAACAGATCCTCTGATGCTTAAAATGAAACGGCAGTTCGACGCCGGCCTCCTGTTAAGCACGATGCCGCCGGAAGAGCTGGCCCGGATGGATCAGTGGGATGACGGCCTGTTTCAGAATCACGCAGATGTGTGCGGGTCAAACGGCTGGCCGGTGGCTCTGGCTGCTTTCGGTCATGACTCTAGTGGGCCGGATACCGTATTCCGTCTGTACGCAGTTGAAGGTATGTCCCCCGCCGGAGCCCTTGCCCTCCTGCAGTGGTGGTCACTCGGATATTTCACCGCCTGGGAAGAACGTCCCCAATTGCC
Source organism: Candidatus Gottesmanbacteria bacterium RBG_16_52_11 (assembly GCA_001779095.1). GTDB lineage: Bacteria > Patescibacteriota > Microgenomatia > UBA10105 > UBA927 > RBG-16-52-11. The sequence continues at coordinate 25,173 of MFJD01000003.1, forward strand.
GGTTTAGCGATTATAAATCTGCCGGTTTACTAAGACACCCACTCTGAAACACCGTTGTAGTGGTCAGATTTGTATCCTATAGCATAAATCTGATAAAATCGGCTTCTATCCGGAATTTGGATCTGAGCGTCCGATGTACCGGATATGCGCACTTTACCATGCCGGGGATTTTTTTCGTTCCGGACAACTTGCAGTTCACGAATGGACTTCAGGCTATCCGGAATGAAATATGGAGTGAAAAATGGCAGAAATAAAAGCGGAAATACTGATTACAATAGTTGTCCTTATAGTTGGCGGAATTTCGTTCGTTGAGGCCATCCGCCTCAAGGACGTCAATTTAATAATTATCCCACAATTCTTAAATGCACTTGTTTTAATCGGTCCACTGGGCGAAATCCTGGAGTACTATAAGTACTTCGGGGTGAATCAGTGGGTCCTCGTAGCTTTTGTATATTTCGGATTATTTATTATAGAGGTCATAATCGGGGTATTATATCTGGCAACAGCTCTGGCCTTGGCTCATTTTTTTGAAACCCGTCCCGGGAAGCGGATTCTGGATTATATTAAGGCTCTCCGGGATATTTTTAAAGGACCCGATGACGACATTAACATGTAGTCTCCCCGGCAATTTGCCTTACTGCATCGGGCTGTGCGCCCGAATTTATATGCGTCCGGTGCAGTAAGGTTTTTTCACGGCTCAGACCGTTACGTAATTACCGCTGCTGAGAGCCTCCGCCGTATTACCGATAGCGAGATTACCGGCGAACTGCAGATCCATGCCGTCGACTATGGCAAGCTGTCTGCCGAGGGCTACGGAAAAAGGTCCCAGATTATTAAATGAGTCCACTTCCGCAAGCGCAATACCGATCGGATCTGTAAGTGATTCCAAAGTTACACTGTCCGTCCGGCGGTACACTTGGGCGACCACCCGTGTCAACAGATTGAGCGCCGGCTCTTCGGTTAACGGATCGGTAACGGTAAATCCGATTTCATGAGCCGCTTCCCAGGTACGTTTTGCCGGGTTGTCCGTATCGCACTGTGCTCTAAGGTAATACCGCTCCCCACCCGGAGTTACCTCGAGACTGACGGTTGCATGGCGCCGCAGGTTTTCCGTATCCCGGTATACAGGCAGTCTGAGAAGTGTCTTCCGCAGATACCATTCTTCCCGTTGTCCGTCTGATCCGTTGCCGGAGTTCTGTTCCATTGTGATCGTCATATTCCTCCCTATTGAACCTATAGTCTACTCTTACCCAAAATAATTATCAATTGTCATCTCTGAAATCTTTATCGCTTACCTTTGTCTGTTATACAGCATCCCCAGCTAGCGGTGCTGCCGGTATCATATGTTCGGCAAATTCCGGAAACTTACCATTAAGCTCTGCAATTCTGCGGGCGACAATGGCGGCGAAAGTATCGGGATCAGTTTCGGTATTCTGTTCAATTGCCCGACTTATCACTCCTGTAACATCAGAAAGTGACAATGGGGTATACTGATAAACTCCGCGGACGACATCAGCGAGACTCATTAATACCGGAATATCGTGCGACGGATCGGTTATGTTAAATTCGATTTCCTCGGCACCGTCCACTCTGCGTACTCCGTTTTCGTACCCGTCCGAGTCTACCTCAAGTACGAATCTGCCCTCCTCCTTATGATTCTGAAAAAGTACTATTCTGGCGTTTCGCCATCCCCCCTCCAATAAACCGCTGGCATGCAGCTCAATCACTGTTTCTGTACCTAAAGCACCGTTGGCATTTTCAGTCGCAATATTCATAATTTCCTCCGTATGATAGCGGAGTATACTCCCGGCTCCCGAAATATTCAATTAAGAGTTAAAAGTCTAACTTTTGGCCTTACTCAGTCAGACCTGTACCTGGTCACCGGGTGCCGGCTCTGCCAGGTCGCTGAAATCCAGCGTTTCCAGGTTCAGGTGATGCCAGACAATTTCTCTGAATTTGCTGCGCAGTTGTTCTTTGAAAAGTGCGAACAGTTGGCTCAGGTCGTCCGTATTGCCCTCGGCCAGCGTGTCTTCCAGGGACCAGACTACCAGATGGGTGGGTATTACATCCGAAACACCAAATACCCGGCCGGCACCCATCAGCAGCTGCCGGACTACGGGCAGGTCTTTTTCCGGGTCGGTGCAGGTTATCTCCAGCTGAATTGTCTCAACCGGGGATAGAAGCTTGCTGGAACGCGGATCGGTTCTGGTAAAAGTGACGGCTAAGTGACCGGGTAAATCTTCCCGCGTTTCCAGGTAAATACCGGTTAATTGGTCTTCCCTGTCATGAACCGGGTGACTTACGCTTATGACAAGTGAATTATCATCAGGCTCGAAACCGTGAATTAAGTTTGATTTCTCGAGCTGTAAAGCCATATCTAATAGACCTGTAATATAACATTCCCGAACTGAAACTTCAATTTTTTCCGATCACGTCATATTCCGGGATTGGTATTGACACTTCCCCGGATATATTTATTTTCAGCACATTTCATCAACACGACAACTAATTACTTCCGTTCCCGCCGGAATCCCGAATCCCTCTCAGGAACGGGCAAGGATTCCTCATACTCCAGAGTCACTTCCGGATCACCCAGGCGTATCCGGTAAATCTCCGTCAGCATCCGGGGAGTGAACTCACCGTCCCCGATGACGACCGGGATGATGTCCCGGCTTTTGGTTATGATTGCCTCCATCGGTTCCGAATCCGGCGGTATGTACACCCGGCCCGGCTCTTCAGGTATGTCCCCGAACAGGTAAAATGCCAAATCGAGTGTTGCCGAGGCCGGCAGATTCGGCCGGCTGATCCTGAGCATGAACTGGCCGCTCTGAGGATTCCGGCCGCCTGCATCGGGAACCGTTTTTGACAGTCTGTACAGGGGTTCTTCGAATTCCCAGCCCGGCAATCGCCTTCTGAGAATTCTCCCGATCTCGTCGACAGTTTGGAAGCAGGCTTTTCCTGCAGCTGCCATCAATCCCTGCGGTAAGAGGAAAAATCGCAGATTATCTTCCAGCGTGTATCGGATTGACCTGGTAGTATTCCCGTCCAGTCCCGGCTGGATCAGATACAATAGTCCCCTCTCATAAACAGCTTCGTAGGAAAACCGGTCCCGGTCTGACGGCATGGAGCGTATTATACTATAAGTCTATTTCGCAGCAATAAAACTACCCGCTCTTAAGGGCATCGAGGATCTTCTTGAGGGGGGTGGAAGCGACTCCCACGTACTGGTCGGCACCGCCGTAGTATACGAACAGCTGGCCTTCGATGATGGCCGATCCGCAGGCGAAAACCGTGCCTTCGCGGTAGCCTTTGTTCTCATACCAGGCGTCAGGCTCCAGTATCGGATGGTTCAGCCGGGCGATGACATGTGACGGATTATTCAGGTCGAGTAAGGCCGCTCCCAGACGGTACTTTACGTCATACCTGGACACGCCGTGGTAGATCAGGAGCCACCCGTCATCCGTCTTATCGGGCGGGCCTCCTAATCCCACTTTAAGCGAATCCCAGGAATGGGTCCGGGGTCCGATGATCGGCCGTCCGCCGATCCAGACGTTATTGAAATCGAAATCCGAAACGAAATCGATCCAGATACACGGCGGCAGCCGGTGGAAAATCACATATGACCCGTTGATCCTTTCTGATATGACGCAGGAATCCTTATTATCGACTCCCGGTGCCGAGACCAGCTTGGGACGGCTCCAGGCACTCCAGCGTTTGGCCAGGAAATCATGGATTCCGATCGTCGTCATGGCAATCCGCGGCGGGTTGATGCCGTCATAGGCGGTGTAATACATATACAGCGTATCCCCGATCACGGTCAGCCGGGGGTCTTCACAGCCGGAAAAGCCGGGCTTATGCTTCTTCTCGAACTGCTCCCGCGGCACGTATACCGGTTCCGGCAGCCGCTCGTCGATATGGGTGCCGTCGCAGCTTGAGGCATAACCGAAAACCGACGTATCATCCTCCCCCATCGCCCGGTAGAGGATGTGGACTTTCCCGTCGAGGTACACGGTACCGGGATTGAAGGCATAGCGCGATTCCCAGCGGTGCTCCTTGATCGGACTGATGATCGGGTTATTCTCATAGCGGTCGAGCATCATGTAATGCTTGTGGGGAACTCCCGAGACAATCGAGGTGATATGCTTCAGCTCTTCCATAAGGTCGTTGAGGGTGATGCTGGCACGGCAGACGGTAGTGTCGCAGGCGCCGTAATATATATAGAACTGCCCTTCCTCCAGCATCGCCGAAGACGGGAAAATCACGTCCGGCACCTGCCCGTATATCTCATACTCCTCCTCAGGCACCAATAGCGGATCGACGGTCTGGCCGATGACCTTCTTCGGATCTTCAAGGTCCAGGAGCGCCCCGTCAATCCGGAACAGCCGTTCGCCCTTGAAATAGTTCTGGATGTAACCGAAAATCAGGACCCAACCATCTCTGGTCTTCACCGGCACGGCGCCGACCTCGATCTGATCGTTGTCGCTTTTCGTAATCGGCACTACATGGCTGTCGAGGTGGGCGTACCACTGCTGCCAGTAATTTTCGTCCCACATCTGGGCCGGCTCGTCAAACAGCGCCAGGCAGATTTTCGACGGCGGCTGGTCAGTGTGTGCCGTCACCAGACAGGCAATCTTGCCGCCCACGCGCTCCGGGAACATCACCATCGCCTTGGCGTTGAAAGGCGTGACCAGATGTTTCTGGTCGATGGTCTGGAAATCCTTGGTCGTTGCCACCGCTACCTTGATGCCGGGTGCGCTCGGCGGCCACATGGATATGGCAGTGTAGAAAATATAATAGGTATCATCCAGCTTCGTCACCCGCGGGTCCTCGCAGCCGAAACGTTCCCATTCGTACTCGGGAATTATGAAAGGCCGGCGTTTCTTGTAATGCACCCCATCCCCGCCGACACAGTATCCGACGGAAGACAGGTTCAGCCTGACGCCGTTATAGAGCTGGTCGATGGATACCGCCCGGTAGAGCATGTGGTATGCCCCGCCGTCCCTGATGACCGAACCGTTGAAGGCAGCTTCGGCTTCCCAGCTGTTCTTAGGGTTGGGTAAAAGGACAGGATTGTGGTGGCTCCTTTTGGTCCGGACCATATAACCACTGTAGCAGAAACCGGAAATTGCCCGCAATAACAAAGTCCGGCATCGGGATATTTTTTTGAAAAATCAGGCGGGATGCGTATAATCGCACCATGGATTTGGAAAACCTGCGGAAACGGCATCCTGACGGCACGGTATATATCGGTGAAACAGCGGAACACAATATTGATGTTCTCCGCCGGGCAGACGGGCTTCCGGGCATTTGTGAGGACTGCACCGTACTTCTGATCGGATCTTGCCTGGGCAGGAATGTTTACGTCATCACCGACTTGACTGATCGCGACCATATTCCGAGATATGCCTACGGTGAGGAAAAGCTGATGACCGCTGATATCGACAGCCTTCCGACATGGAATAATCTGGAGATCATGCTGACCGCCATCTGCAATAACCATACGCTGGAATGATTGCTGTATTCATAATATGACTGCTATTCAGGAAACTATTATTATCCGCCATTCAGATTCTGACATCGTGCTGCCGGTGATGGAGCTGCCCAACAGCCTGAGGTTAGTGGTATATGCGGACGAAATCTGGGAGGATACCGGCGGGCAGATGGGCAGAGTCAATGTTTCTGCATCTATCGGCTACATCGGTTCCCAGCTGGCTGCCTTGGACCGCAGGTGCTGGCCTAGCCTGGTCATCAAGTTGATGACCGAACGGGATTTCCACAGCGGGCAGATGATGATGTATGCGGCAAGTTCAGCTACGACGCCGGGTAAAATGGCGGCATTAATTCTGGCCCACCATTTCGGCATCAGCCGGGACGTGCTGACCAACCTGGGAAACGCCGATTCCCTCGGCGTCAGTCCCGGACAGCGGGAAGGATTCCTGAAACGGCTGGAGGAAGAAGCCCGTTCGGCACAATTCATTTCCGGTGATCTTGAGGCAGCAGCTTCCTACCACCTCCTCTCGGACGGCCGGATATTCACGGTCAGGGAGTGAAATACCGGTGATGATTACGCCTTAGCGTTGCGCCGGTCCGGGAATCGGCAGCGGCGGCACTCCGACCGCGATGCGGCCTTCTTCAAACCTGGCTTTGCCGATCCTCAGGCGCCACCCCGGCTTAGCGTCCGGAGTCGCCTGCTCCCGGATCAGATCAGCCATATACCGGGGCTTGATGGCCTCCCCCGCATCGGAAATTTTACCCATCAGGCCTTTCTTTACCCAGATTTCTGTCTTCTCGTCAAATTCGGCCGCTATTTTATTCTTAGTCCCGTCGGCAGCGGTTTCCGTGAAGTAACTGCGTTCAATCACCGATATGCCGGTTTTCACCCGCCGGTCCTTCCGGAGGGCATACTCAGTGGTCACGCCGCTTTCCGGATCCGTCAGGGTATACAGGTTACCGGCTTCATTCATGGTTCCGCCGCTCACCTCAATCTGCGGTTCCACTCCGAACAGGTGTTTCCGCCACCGATCCAGAAACCTCCGTAAATAAGAGCTTTCCGTTTGTTCTTTGGGTGCTATTTCTGATTCTGCCATATTCATGTCCTCCTGCTCCCGTTAACTGTACCGTATAAAGTAAATTCCGGCAACCTTAGCTGCGCAAGGCCTGGCCTTGCGCAGCTAATACTTATCTGATATATGAATACCAATGCCCTCCAGGTACCGAATTAAAGAATATAACTCAGATACAATCTACCACCTCTTTAATAGGGGCGTAGAAAGGCGTCAGATTTTCATAGACGAACAAGACTATTCCGTATATTTGTCATACCTTAAAACCTACCTGATTCCGAAAGATACTCTGTCACTCCAAAACATCCTGTCTAATCCTCAATCTTCCCGGAAAGAAAAGGACTCTGCAAACAAACTATTAAGAATGAACAATTTTTCAGAATCAATTCATATGCTCTCATTTGTGTTAATGCCAAACCACTTTCATCAACTGGTATGGCAGAGAGACGAAAATGCGATTGATTCCTATATGAATTCACTGAATACCCGTTATACGTCATATTTCAACCGGAAATATAAACGTCTGGGTCCTCTCTGCCAGGGCGTATATAAGGCTGTAAATATCTCCTCTGAGGAGCAGCTATTGTACGTTACTTCATATATTCACCGGAATCCCCTTCCTTTAATCTCGCAAGGCCTGGCCTTGCGAGATTGGAAATATTCATCCTATCCTAATTACCTAAGAATCAGAAATGACTCATGGCTTAATGCTGAACTCATATTAAATAACTTTCCAAAAACCGGAAATTTGACATACAAAAAGTTTGTTGAAGAAGAATACAGCGAAAAAAATACTGACGGGATACTAACAGAAGTCTGTATTGATGACTTGTGAGGCTGTTAGCTGCGCAAGGCCTGGCCTTGCGCAGCTACGGATTACGGCTTGCTGCCCGGATCTGCGAACATTGCCGCATCGTCGTCCTTGGTGATGCACCGGTTGTCATCGGTACAGAGCTGGAAATCCTGCCCGCCTTCATTGACGGAGTATTTCAAACCGACAACTTCCTCTCCTCCGGTGAGTTCACTTAAGGTATCGGGGTACCGGTTATTCTGAGTATAGAAAACGGACAGGCTGGTTTTGAGCTGAACCAGATTGGCGGTATTCCTTGTGTTTTTCGCCCGGTCTAGCTGGGTTACAGGATTGATAACAAAAAGTGTTCTCCCGAGCATGTATGCGATGATGCCGAACAGCACCAGCACGATCAGGCAGCCGATCGTGGATAGGCTGACGCACCCGCTCCCCTGCTTCCCAGCCCTTTGCCCGGTACCCTCATCAGGCTTGCTGAAACGGGCAATCGCCGTATCAGCATCCTCCAGTGTCCAGCCGACGGCAACCAGGTCCTGCCGGACGGTCAGCTCCGGCACTCCGTCGCGCAGCCGTTGGAAGACGTAAGTTAGAAGCTGGTCGGTAACCATGGGACCTTTTTCAGTGTATGCGAGACTTTCACACTCAGTCAATGACCGGTCAGGCAGAAATTACACACCTTGAAGTTGCGCACCGTACCACATCGGGAAAATTGAAATATTACACACTCCGGGGTGCGTAATTAATCGGTCGCTACAGTTACCCGGGATATCAAGAGCCATTCATCGCTGACCCGGCTATTACTGGCTGTTGAGTGTTGATTCAATGAGGGAAACGAATTGTGCAAAATTATTCGGATCAGTTACTGCGGTTTTATTTACGTATACACGGGGCACTCCCACGATACCGAGCTTTTGACTTAACGCATGATCCTCATCCAAAATACCCTTCTTCCGGGTCCATACGAAACACGCCTCCTGTTTCGCTCTGTCTAGCCCGACTGCATCACCCAGCTCATAATATTTCGGTGTCGGGTCATCAAGTGACGCCCATTCCTCCTGATGACGGATGAATTTATCATGGGTATCGAAAAATTTCCCCTGCTCGTCGGCGCACCAGATGAATTCGGCGGCACTGCGGGCGTTCTTATGAGCACCTGAGAGTACATCGGTATACCGGATGACGAATTTGGCCTTCCCGTTGGCTACATAACGCGCATTAATTCCGTACCAGGTCTCTTCTACAAACTTCTTAGTGAACGGATCCTGCGGTTCGGTAAACATGACGATCATCACCGGAGCTGCAGAGGTTACGCCCAGGTACGGTCGGGCGGCACCGATCATTTCGGTATAGAGGGTATCCGGCATTTCCGTGACTGCAGTCGTGACGGTCGGGACAGGGATTTGTGAAACCGTTGCATTGGTATTTTCATCAGGAATACCGATGGGATTTGCCACCACCTGGTTCTTTTTTGCTGCTGATGACGCGGCACTGCGGTCATACTGCCTTCGCTCCTGCCCAGTGACAATGAATCTGAAGCTGAAAAAAGAAATGATAAGTATTGATATGATCCCGAACGGTATCCACGGGGTAAGCGTTATCAGAAATGCCGTCTTATTCGGTAATTTCGACTTCTCCAGTCGGGATATGAGAAAAAGTGTAAATACATTTCGGCCGACCCGGTAAATCGGCCAGAAACCGAATAGGGCAACCGCCGCAACTATCATTGCCGGCATAAAAAAATACCCCAGCACGAAGCTGGTGACAAACAGCGCGGCGGCGAAAGAAAAAGCGGCAAACTTGGCCCATGTCCGGGCCAGTTCAGCTATTTTGGGATCGGAAGATAATGCCTCCGGGTCGGTCGTATGAGCGCATTATACACCGCATGGCAACCGGGAAAACTCAACGCACTACTTCGGGTTCGGATTCAGTGCCGTCAAGCCGGAAGGATAGCCGGATGGGATTAGACAAACAGGGGTTTGACTTTCACCGGGGTCAGCTGCGCCGAATCACCGGTCATCAGTTCGTTTAAGAATGTCGGTGCGTGCGCCGTAG
>MFJD01000004.1:0-3327 GCA_001779095.1 Candidatus Gottesmanbacteria bacterium RBG_16_52_11
TTCAACGCCAACTACCCGGCAGCGATCTTCATCCACTCCCCCCGTTTAATCCTCGATATGCCGGACTCGATGAAGGACATTCCCCTGCTGTGGGAAGAAATTGCCCCCAAAGACCTCCCGTGAAGCCTGTCTCGCCTTGATGAAGCGCAGCCGATTGGGTATACTCGTAATATGCCGAAACGAACTTATCAGCCACACACCAAAAAAAGGATCCGCACTCACGGGTTCCGGACCCGGATGAAGACTCAGACCGGACGCAGGGTTCTGAAAAACCGACGGACTACCGGCCGGAAACGCCTGAGCATACTACCGTAAGCCGTACGGAACGAAGCTGCGCTTTTATGTTACCGCGATCCATGCGATTACCCTCACATTTGGTGAAAACTATCTGGGAAAGCGGCAGGGAAACTTCATCTGGGAAATTAAAAATCCGTACGATTACCGGGGAAAACGATAAACCGGGGCAGTTTGCCGTGCTGGTCGGCAGTAAAGGCTTACGGGCGGTCGACCGGAACCGCTGGAAGCGCCTGGTCAGGGAGGCGCTCATCGGAATGAGGCACCGGTTTAAGTACGGCACCCGGAGTGTCATCCGTACAGCCGGTCCGGTGCCGCAGTCCCGGACGCAGGCAGAAATTCTGATACACCGGTTACTGAGTCAGGCCGGACTTATCCGGTGATATGAAACAGCTGATTCTGGCGGCCATCAGGTTTTACCAGCGATACGCTTCATTTGACAGCGGATACATCAAGCTGGTATTGCCGCTGGGTCCGACATGCCGCTTCAAGCCTACCTGCAGCCAGTATACATACGAAGCGGTCGATCGCTATGGTATAATGTACGGATTATGGCTCGGTTTGAAACGAATTCTCCGGTGTCACCCATGGAGCGCGGGCGGGTACGACCCGGTACCCGGAAAAAAGTAAAATCCACAGCCTGAAGCGGAATATCTATGACTCAGCCGACACTCTGGAATCAGATCCTCATATGGCCGATAATGAACGTTCTGGTGGCGTTTTACCGGATGTTCGAATCGCTGCATGTCCCCTGGCCTTTGGGATGGGCTGTGATAATGCTGACGATTGCCATCAGGTTTCTGCTCTATCCCCTGATGCAGACACAAATGAAGTCAGCCAAGAAGATTTCCTCGCTTAAGCCCCATATGGACAGACTTGCCGAGCAACACAAAGGTGACAAACAGGCACTTCAGAAAGCCCAGCTGGCACTTTATCAGGAACACGGAGTCAATCCTGCGGCCGGGTGCCTGCCTCTTCTAGTGCAGATGCCGGTGCTGATAGCTCTGTATAATGTCTTTTATCAGGTGCTTAATGCCGGCAACCTGGCGACGGTCGTAGATAATATTAATCAGATAGTATATCTACCTGTCCTCAGGCTGCAGTCGCTTGACCTGAATTTTTTCAGTGTCAGCCTGGCTCTCAAACCATCTGAATGGCAGAAAAACGGCGTCTGGCTTTTAGCGGTGCCGCTTATCACCGGCTTACTTCAGTGGTACCAGACGAAACTGATGATACCGCCGGCTGCTGGTGCTACCACTCCCCCGCCGCAGACGACAGGCAGGAAACAGTTAAAATCGGGCGTAACCGACGGCAAATCTGCAGAAAAGTCTCAACCGGACAATGCAGCTGATATGCAGCGCCAGATGGCAATGATCACGCCGGTTATGTTCGGACTTTTTGCTTTCCAGTTTCCGCTCGGACTGGCGCTATACTGGAACGTTTTCGGCCTATTTGGTATCATGCAGCAGATAAAAATCAATGCCCAGGCGCATTAATAATGTGCACCGTATGCCGGCAGCCGGTAAAAAAACTATGGACGACCACACATCAACAGTTCATACCTGTGCCAGCGAACTATTAGAGAGGCTTCAGATACCCGCAAAAGTTGATGTGGTTGTAGATGAAACCGGCGCTTACCGGGTGCATGTGGAGACTGAGGAAACAGGCTTACTGATCGGATATCACGGACAGACACTCGAAAGCTACCAGATTCTGCTGGGGATGATAATATCCAAAGCAGCCGGCACCTGGGTCAAGGTATATGTAAACGTCGGAGATTACCGGGAAAAACGTGAAGAAGCGCTCATGTACATGGCTCAGAGGGCTGCGGAAAAAGCTTTATCCATACAGCGCCCGGTGGAGTTGGCGCGCCTGTCTGCCGGCGAACGCCGGATCATACACCTGACCCTCTCCGGAGACGAGCGGGTGACCACTGAGTCAGTCGGCGAAGGTGCTAACCGGAAACTGATCATCAGGCCGGCAGCGCAGACATAATCCAACCCTTGGCTTAACCGATTAAAACTTCGTATACTCCGGGGTAAGGCGGGTGCCCGAATGAACCTTCGACCGATACCCATTCATACCGGACTTTTCATCCTGACACTGCTTTTGGTTCCGGTGCAATTGGGGTACCATTTGTGGCCACAGTGGTCGTATGTACTTGGCAGAAGGATAGACTACCTTTCCCCCACCATCCACCTGACCGATTTATTTATTTCAGCGACAATTGGTTTCTGGGTAGTCCAGGACCGGGTAAGGGTCAGGTCCTGGCTGCGTCGCCGCTATGCCAATCCGCGCCTCAGGTTATATACAGGAGTATTTTTAGTCTACTGCATCAGTAACATAATTTTTGCCACAGAGCCCGGCGTGGCACTGTATTACTGGCTGAAAACCGCGGAATTTGCGGTATGGTTATGGTACCTGCTGATGACCCGTCCTCCGCTGCCGCGGATTGTTTTTCCGTTATTCATTTCCGGTATTTACGCGTCAGTGATCGGACTGGGACAGTTCATGCTGCAGCATAATATCGGAGGCCTGATGCGACTTTTAGGTGAACGTCCATTGGCTGCCGATACTCCCGGTATTGCCAAAATGCAGCTTTGCATTCAGCATCTGCTGGCTCAAGTGACGGGCATTAAAGCCGGGTGTCAGATGTACCTCCGGCCTTATGCCGCATTCCCCCACCCCAATGTTTTCGGCGGATATTTGGCAATTATCCTGCTACTGCCGGCAGCGGCCGGCGTCAGCATTCTGGACGGAATGAAACGTAAAATACAATCCGTACCGGAAAAATATCTGTTGCGGATACGGGCACTGCTTATCGCAGTTCCGGTATCCGCACTGCTTCTCACAGCCAGTCGGAGCGCGGCGCTTGCAGCGGCAGCCGGAGGCAGCGCCCTGATATTTCTGACATCCCGATCGGCGGGGATCCGGAAGACCGGAAATGGTGTCGTATCTGGATTGGCAGCGGCCGTATTGGGGGCAATTGCAGTTCTGTTTGCGGCATACGCAGCCGGTGCCTGGTTCAATAGT
>MFJD01000004.1:3371-18908 GCA_001779095.1 Candidatus Gottesmanbacteria bacterium RBG_16_52_11
GAAATCGCCGGTCATCGGTATCGGGTTGGGAAATTTCTCCGTACGGGTGCCCGAGCTGACAGTAGCCCGCAATATCATGCAGATTCAGCCGGTTCACAATATCTACCTGCTGTTACTCGCTGAGACCGGGATAGTCGGACTGGGAATTGCGGTTGCCGGACTTATCTGGGTACTGAAAAAACTAATCAGGTTAGCCGGAAGTAAACACGATATTACGGTTTTCAGATTCGGAATCCCGCTGACGGTATATGCCGTCATAATCGGGATGGCCGACCATTACCCACTGACACTTCAGCAGGGACAGTTGATTCTGGTATTAGTTTCCGCGTTTGCCCTGTATCCGCTGGCCGGGCCGGCAGGCCGGGGGTATCCGTACAAGTACCGGCAGTAGTCCCCTTTCCGCTTGATAGTTTTAACATTCCCGCTACAATTGCATCATGCCGACTGATACCATGCCGCGCAGTCCCGCCCGAATCCTGATTATTACCAATACGGTCAGCCAGCTTATAGGCAAAATTTTTACCATGCTGGCAACCCTTTTGGCTACATTTCTGATTGCCGGCACATTCGGGCCGCAGGGTTATGGTGACTTCACAAAAGCCACTGCATATGTTGCCCTTTTTTACCTGCTGACAGACTTCGGACTGAACGCAATCTTCGTCCGCGACACTGACCGTGATCCGGCTATCAGTATCGGCAACCTGTTGTCACTCCGGTTGGCAATTTCCGCCGTGCTGGTGTTCTGTGCGATCGCGCTGACCGTGTTTCTGCCGGGATCAGGTACTGACGGATTCACGGCCTGGGTGAAGCTGGGGATAATTCTTTACACGCCGACAATACTATTTCAGTCCGTCACAACTACCGGCAATGCCGTATTTCAGAAATCTTTGCGTTACGGACGTTCCGCGTTGGCCGTGGCAACCGGCGGACTGGTTACCCTGATTGCCGTATACCTCATCGCCCGGATCATCCGTCCGGAAGTCGCACTCTATTGGCTGGTGAGCGCTTATGCGGCCGGCTCTCTGGTAACTTCATTAATTTCAATTTCCCTGTCGGAGATCCGCCTCAGGGACATAGCTGAAAGCTCCTGGCGCAGCATGTATATGTTTATCCGTCGGGCAATACCTTTCGGTCTGACACTGGTAGTAAATGTCATCTATTTCCGGGCAGACATACTGATCATATCCCTGACGCGGCCGACTGCCGAAGTGGGATTATACGGATTAGCCTACCGTTTCTTCGAGGTACCGCTCGTTATTCCTACGTTTTTCATGAATAGTGTATATCCGCTTCTGACTGCCGGCGGATCTGACTCAGCAGACAGACGCCACCTGATCCGTCCGCTACTGCTAAAATCATCCGGAATAATGTTACCGGCGTCATTAATAGTCCTTGTCGCCGGTTTTTACGCGTCCGGTATTCTGGCATTTATCCGGACGGACTTTGTTCCAAGCATCCCGGCGCTTAAAGTACTCCTTTTAGGAATGCCTGCGTTTTTTCTTTCAAGTGTGACAATGTGGTCCATGGTAGCACTCGGAAAACAGAAACAGCTACTGGCAACTTATGGTTCAGTGATGCTGCTGAATATAACAGCTAATCTGATTTTTATTCCCAGGTTCAGTTTTATGGCAGCAGCATGGGTGACGGTAGTTTCTGAATTCCTGATACTCATCATCAGCATATTTATGCTTCGGAAATGGTTATTTCCGGGGCGTGCCGGAAAGGGGACAGGTGACAACTAAGCCATTCACATTCAGAATTCACACGGACGGCGGGGCCCGGGGCAATCCGGGGCCGGCGGCGATCGGTGTCATCATATCCGGCTCCGGAAGTCAGACCAATCCGGGACTGCAGGTACGGGTAAGACACAGCGCTTTCATCGGTGAAACAACGAATAACGTAGCTGAATATACAGCGGTCCGTGAAGCACTTTACCGGTTTAAGGAAATATTGTCGGAGAAGAAACTGGATCCGGAATCAGTGAGAGTCGTTTTTTTCCTGGATTCGACACTTGTCGTCAATCAACTCAACGGAACATTTAAAGTAAAAGATCCGGTTCTGCGGGAGTTACTGTTTTCAATCCGGACACTCGAAGAGGGGGTAGGCGGGATTTCCTATACCTATGTTCCCCGGGAAAGTAACCGGGAAGCGGACCAGCTGGTTAACCTGGCTTTGGACAAAGCACTATATACATAATATCCATCAGTCATCGTAAATAGATAAAGTCAGCATCAGGCCGGACCGCGGCTCATGTCAGGTACCTGGTTCTTTAGCTTCAAATTATACTACGGGTCAGTTGTTTTCGGGTAGCCAGTTTGGCATAATACGGGCAGTTTTTCCGCGCCTTTATGAACAATTTGCCAATGCTTTCGGATGATGACCCGCCTGACGGTCAAGCCGTAGCCCTATTCTTCGCGACAGAAACTTACCCCCTGGATGCTTTGCGGAATATATTTGAGTCATCCGGTATCAAAACCATTATCAACGAATCCGGTATCCACTCTCCGGAATATACCGTCATATGCGGAACACCGGAATACGTGAAATCATTTCTCGCAAAGCAACATATGATACAGGAAAAAACCCTCTGCATCGTATGGGCGGAGACCCGGGGAGATACAGAGGTTAGTTTTCCGTCTCCGGCCAAAACCGTCTACTTAATTCCCCGGCCTATCGATCCGCAAACTGCCAATGATATACTGGCATTTTTTTTCACGGGACAGGAAAGAACTTTCGATTTAAGCGGCGGAAATCTGCCGATGGCAGGACCGCAAACTGAATCCGGGTCAGAAAGGGATTCAGCAGAAAACGATAATGCCGGCGATGAAACTTCTTCTGACGTGAATCCGGATATATTGAGGCTGGAAGATAACCTACCGGCTTCTGCTCCGGAACCGACGGTTGATAAACCCGAACCGCTGGTAATCCGCCATGTACCGCAGTCCGTTTCTGAAGCTTATAGAGAGTCGGAACGGAGGACCCTCGCCTGGCCAACTAGGGATACAGCATCAGACGAGAACCGGATTTCCGGATTGATATCCGACATGTTCGGCACCATGAAAACCGCGGATAGCCGAAAGTCCGGCGGTCAGTCTGCATTTAACAGATGGTTCCGGCTCCGTACATTGCTGGGTTTGATTTTAGCACTGACAGCAGCCGAGGTATTTATTGCGATTATGGGGATTTTCGGGACGTACCAGGCAGCGGTATTTCTGAAGAATGCTGACCCAGACAAATCAGAGATTGCCGTCAGGGTGTCCGGCTACACAATTGGGCATACAAAGGCTGTGGTTGATGTACTGAGTGCACCGGCACTGGCATTAGGCAGCAGATCGGCAGCAGACATGAGAACTGTCATGGACGCACTTCTGCGGGTACACCACGCTGAAAGAACAGCACTCCAGTCACTGGTTTCGGCAAGGTCAGTTTTGCCGGAAGTAATCGGGACGGTATCGGGAGGCGTGCAGTCTTCGACAAATATTGAGCCACAACTCATGTCTCTGCGCTCTGATGCCGTTTCAATAAATAGCGATCTGGGCATCTCGCTGTCGGCACTGACCCGGATGATGGAAAAACCCGGTCTTCTGGTGAGACTTCCTCCGGCCGAGCTTCTGGTCCGAAAGTCCATTGTCCTACTTGAAGCAAATATGCATCAAGCCCGGGCAGCCGAAGAAGGGCTGACACTCTATTTGATCAGCGGCGGATTCGACAGAAAACGTACTTTTCTGCTACTTCTTCAGAACAGTTTGGAATTGCGCCCGACCGGAGGATTTATCGGAAGTATCGGAGTTGTTTCACTAACGCACGGGAAAATCGAAAATCTGGCGATTCATGACGTCTATACCTATGATGGTCAACTTAAGGGGCACGTCGATCCGCCGGAGCAGATCCGGTCATTAATAAAACAGGAACATTGGTATCTGCGGGACAGTAACTGGGATCCGGATTTCCGGGCCAGCGCCCAGAGCGCCGCCTGGTTCTTCCAGAAAGAGGGAGGGGGAGAGATTGATGGAGTAATCGCCATCAACCTGCCGGTTCTGGTGGATATGCTCAGGGTAACCGGGCCGATCGACCTGCCCGACTATAATGACCGTATTACTGCTGAAAACATATACGGAAAATCACTGCATTATGTCCAGAGCGGTTTTTTCCCCGGATCAAGTCAGAAACGGGATTTCCTCGGCAGTCTGTTCACGGCAATTATCCAAAAAATCACCGGGGAAGGGGAGAATTGGCCGCATCAGGTGATGACTGTGGTATCGACGGCGCTGGACAGACGCAATATCATGGTCTATTTTCCCGACAACCAGTTACAGGCATCTGCCGACCGTTTGGACTGGACAGGCGCATATCCCCGCTATACGTCATGTCAGGACTTGTGCTTAAGTGACCTTCTGGGTATTGTCGAGTCAAATATGGCTGTCAGTAAGGTCAACTATTTTGTCAAGCGGACCTATACCGTAAATACGATAATTGATGCTACCGGTAACGCGTCCATGGTGTCTGACATCCGGTTTACAAACGAGGCAGGCACTGAAGCCGGCAGCGGCGGGGGATACCGGAATTATCTGCGGTTCTATTTTCCAGCCGATGCTACACTTTTGACCGCACAATTAAACCGTCTCCCCGTTGTTGACAGGAAGCCTGAGAGTCAGGCAGCACCAGAACTACCGTACGCTGAGCGGATCACCGGACCAGAGGGGACCCAGATATTGGGTATTGCGTTTGATGTTGCTCCGCAGGCTGAACTTTTACTCACATTAGGCTATAAAAAACAGGGACCAGCGCTGACTCAGAGCGATACTTCATACGTATTTACTATCCCGAAGCAGCCAGGTTTGGAGGATACACCGGTGTCCGGTACAGTGCAATTGCCAACCGGGTGGGAATTTGTCGATGCGGTAACTACGAACGGGCGGGTTTCCCTTGAAAAAGCCGGTCAGCTTTCGTACAATAGCACATTGTGGTCCGACGTAATCGTCCGCGGCACCATCAGAAGGGTACGGTAATATGAAACATTACACTTTGAAATCCGAAATCCGGCAGGTAACCGGCCGGAAGGTGAAAGTACTCAGGAAGTCAGGTAAGCTTCCGGCAACTGTGTACGGAAAAAAGGTCAAGAGCGCATCATTGACGCTCAATACGGAAGAGTTTCTGAAGATTTATGCCGACGCCAAAGAAACTGGATTGATTGACCTAACAGTCGGCAGTGATAAGAAGCCGGTACTGATTCACTCAGTTCAGACTGATCCGGTTACCCGCAATCCGTTACATGTGGAATTCCACCAAGTTGATCTCAAAGAAAAGGTCAGGGCAAATGTACCCATAGTAATTACCGGCACGCCCGCTGCGGTGGATCAGAAAGTCGGAATGCTGCTGACTCTGTTAGATGAAGTCGAGGTTGAGGCATTGCCGGCTGAACTACCAGACAAAATTGAAGTTGACGTATCAACGCTTTCTGAAATTGACCAGGAAATGACTGTTGCGGTACTTAAAGTTCCGGCGGGAGTAACGATGATTACCGATCCGGGCATAGCAGTTGTAAAAATTGGCGCATTGGTGACTAAGGAAGCAGAAATTGCCGCCGCGCCGCCTCCACCTGAGGAAGTTGCCTTAGCCGGAGAAGTACAACCAAGTGCTGAAGAGGGGACTGAGATGCCAGGCAAAGATCAGGTACCACACAAGGCCGTAACCGGTGAAGAAAAAGCTGCGGACTAATCCCGGACTTTTTTTAGCGACAATTCAAGCTGTCGGGCCTGAATGTCGTTGGGATCCAGCGCCAAGGCACTTTCCAGGGCTTTCGCCGAAGCTTCCGTGTTGCCTCTATTATATTCAAGAACCGCTATGGTCAGAAGCGCGTCCCGGTAATCAGGTTTATCGCTGACTACATTCTGCCAGAAGTTAACGAGACTATCATATTTTAACCGGTTATCACCTGTCAGTGCGGTTGATAATCCCAGTGTGCTCTCTTTGTTGGTGGGATCTGTTTTACGGGATGAATCCGAAGTTGTTTGTTCCGGGATGCGCGGAGTGGATCCTGGAATTCTGAAGCTGTTTCCGGTCGCATAAAGTACCGATATGTTCACATACATAAAAATACCAAGTAGAAACCAAATGGATAGCGCCGTCAGACGGCCTAAAATCCATGCAAAAATTATACGGGGAAAGTGCGGTAAAAAATGATTTCTATTATCTGGCGCTGCGGAAGATGGCATATGAGCTGTGAGATCAGGCTGTGTGTAGTATATTCTAATTCATATGGCAGTAAACGCAACCCGAAACGTAAATCCGGCTGATGTTACGCGGGCTCTTCAGATAATAGCGCGACTCAGATCGGAATATCCGGAAGCGAGAATTGCGCTAAGTTACCAGACACCCTGGGAACTAGTCGTCGCCGTCATCCTTTCTGCCCAATGTACTGATGTGATGGTGAATAGAGTGACGGAAAAATTATTTAAAAAATACCGGAACATAGGTGATTACGCGGACGCAGACCCGGCCGTATTCGAACAGGACATCAGAAAGACAGGCTTCTTCCGTAACAAAACTAAACACATTATTGCTGCGGCAAAAATCGTGAAGGAACGGTATGGAGGCAGGGTTCCAGACAGTATGGACGGATTGCTCAGTCTGCCCGGAGTAGCCAGGAAAACTGCGAATATCGTACTTTACAATGCATATCACATTACCGGAGGAATTGCCGTAGACACCCATGTTCAGCGCATCAGTCAGCGGTTACGGTTGGTGCATCCGGGAGAAGCCGGTGGTAAACAACCGGTATCAGCGAAAATTAACGGCAGTCCGGCAGTAGATTATTTCCGGGATGCCGATTCCAATAAAGTTGAGAATATACTTATGAAATTACTACCCAAGTCCGACTGGTCAGACATAACGTATATACTGATTGAGCATGGCCGTAACGTATGTAAGGCAATTGCGCCGAATTGTCAGAAATGTGTCGTATGGGAGTCCTGTCCAGTTGCCAGATAACCGCTACCAGCCTTGATAGCAACATACTGGTGTGGTATCCTGTAGCGACTGTCCAAACAAAAAGGAGAACTTATGCCAACCAAAAATACCCCTGACAGAAAGCGTCGCGTATCCCGAATTCCGAAAAAAACCAGATTACCGGTCGTCCGGAGCATCGTAGATAAAGATTTATCCATAGCCGGTCAGACATATGATAGCGTGACCTCTCTGACTTCAGCGCGGAAAAGCCGTTTCAGTTCGTGGTACATAATCGCACTGTTGGTGCTGATATTGGTCGGTATAATCTTGGTACGCCGCGGTTACATTGTTTCAGCACTGGTTGACGGTAAACCTATTTTTTCCTGGCAATTACAGAAGGAATTATCACAACGGTTCGGCAAGCAGATGCTGGAAGGCATGATCACGGAGAAGCTGATCCGGAATGAAGCGCAAAAAGCCGGAGTCGGTATATCGCAGGAGGATATCAATGCCAGGCAGCAGGAAATGATAGCCAATATCGGCGGTCAGGTATCCATAGATGACCTTCTGAAATACCAGGGTCTGACGCGTGAGGAATTTGACACACAGACACGAATGCAACTCCTCGTCGAAAAACTGTTAGGCCGGGAATATACGATTACCGATACCGATATTGACAATTATATCGCCACGAACCGGGCCAGGCTCGTATCAACGACAGCGGCTGATTTGCGTGAAGAATCACGCAGAATGCTGATGGATCAATTTCTGGGCAAGCGGATCCAACCGTGGTTTACGGAAATCAAGGAAAAGGCAAATATTGTCGTATTCCCGTAAAGACGCTCTTCGCAGCAGATGAAAGAAGCAAAGATTCTCGTTGCCGTTATTGTTGTGGGACTGCTGGTTTTCGGCAGCGGAATATTATTCCGAATCAGGGACTCGGTCAGCAAACCGGAAGCTCAGACCGGTGATGCCCGGGATTTTCCGGGTATCACTTCAGTACCAACCGACAAGCCGCCCATTGGAGGGGGTTCAGACATGAATAATAAATATACAAATCCGCCGGAGATGAGCATCACAACGGATAAAACCTATTTTGCCGTACTTGAAACGTCTCGGGGTACAATTCGGATCCGGCTCTTTGCTGGCGAAGCTCCCGTCACCGTGAATAATTTCGTTTTTCTGGCTCGGGAAGGATTCTATAACGGTACGGTATTCCACCGTATCATGAAGGGATTCATGATACAGGGCGGTGATCCTGAGGGAACCGGAGGGGGTGGTCCGGGCTACACTTTTGCGGACGAGAAGATTACCCGCGATTACACACGGGGTACGATTGCCATGGCTAACAGAGGACCCGACACTAACGGCAGTCAGTTTTTCCTCATGCATCAGAATAATGACCTGCCCAAGCAGTATGTTATATTCGGTGCCATAGAGCCGGGTGACAGTTCGAGCCTGGCGACTCTCGATGCGATTGCCGGAACTCCGGTACGGCCCAGTACCTCGGGTGAGCAGTCAGCACCGGCTGAATCGGTTGATCTGATGCAGGTTACTATCGAGGAGCGCTGACAAATCATATGATGTTCAATCCGATGGTTATCGGCAATGCGATACGGAACCCGGTTATCATTACCGTCCTGGCGCTTTGGTCACTGGTCTGGACTGCTTTGTCTTTGTGGCATGCCGCCAGAAGAGGAGAGAAGCGCTGGTTTGTCTGGTTTCTGCTCGTACATACGGCAGGTATAGTCGAAATAGCATACCTGTATTTCGTTGTCGGAATCACTAAACATCCGCGAAATGAACGTGTCCGGCGTCCGGCATGAAAACATGGCAGCGTCTGAAGAAACAGCCCGAATTGTGGAAGCGGTACTTTCTGCGTGAGCAGGTAATCCGTGATATCAGGGAATTTTTCCACACACGCGGGTTTCACGAAGTGGAAACACCGCTGCTTCTGAAAAATCCGCCGGCCGAGTCTTACGTCGACGTATTCCGGACTACCCTTTACGACCGTCACCGGAATCCTACGGATGCTTACTTGGCCACTTCCCCGGAGACGTCACTCAAGAAACTTCTGGCAGCCGGGATCGGTAACTGCTTTGCGCTGACAAAAAGCTTCCGCAATATGGAAACCCAAAGCCGGCTGCACAACCCGGAATTTACCATCCTGGAATGGTACCGGACGGGGGTAGCTTACGAAAAAATCATGTCAGACTGCGAAGATCTGCTTAAAGCACTCTCGGGTGTCAGCGGGCAGAAACTGCGTTACCAGGGAAATATCATAGATGTTTCACCGCCATGGGACCGGATGACAATTACTGAAGCATTTTCGCGTTTTGCCGGTATTAACAGTCATGATTTGTATGACGTGAAAAGGCTGGCCGGAGCCGCCCGGAAAAAGGGTTACCGTACAGACGGCGCCACCTGGGAACAGATATATAATCAGATATTTTTAAACGAAATCGAGCCCAAGCTTGGACTCCGAAAGCCCGTGATACTTTATGAATATCCGGCTGCGGTAGCCGCTCTGGCCCGGATCAGGAAGGATAATCCGCTGGTAGCGGAACGGTTTGAGTTCTATATCGGCGGACTGGAGATGGGTGATGCTTACACTGAACTGATTGACTGGCGCGAACAGGAAAGCCGATTTAAAAGGGAGATGAAGGAGATTGAGCGCCTGGGAAAAACCGTCTACGATTATGATCAGGATTTCATACAAGCCCTAAAAAGCGGATTGCCTGACTGCAGCGGGATCGCTGTGGGTGTTGACCGGATCGTGATGCTACTGGCGGACGTAAATGATATTGCCGAAACGCTGTTTTTTCCCGGAAAGGATTTATTCGGTGCTGAGTAGGTTTGATTATCCGGGAGGTACATGAGATAATCTATTAAGCCCGGCAGGATAATGCGGGCTCATTTATTTTAGGGGGAGCATGGCTACAATTACCACCGCCGATTTCCGGAAAGGCATGTTTATCGAATTTAAGAATGAGCCGCACCAGATACTGGATTTCCAGCACGTAAATCCGGGAAAGGGATCGGCGTTCGTCAGAACCAAACTGAAATCATTAAAGTCGGGAAGGGTGCAGGAGTTTACGTTCAAATCAGGCGAGTCAGTTGTGGAGGTGTCGGTGGAAACCCGGGAAATGCAGTATCTGTACCGGGAAGGAGACGTCTTCATTTTCATGGATAACCGGACATATGAGCAGTATCACGTCCAATCCGGTCTGATCGGTGACTTCGTGAAATATCTCAGGGCGAATGATACCCACCAGCTGCTGATTCATAATGATTCGGTCGTCGGCATCAGGTTGCCGAAAAAAGTCCGGCTGACGGTAACTGAAGCCGATGCCGGTGCAAAAGGCAATACGGCGACAGGAGCTACCAAAGTCGTGACCCTGGAAACCGGTGCCAGAGTGACGGTGCCGCTGTTTATCCGGGAAGGCGATATCATCGCAATTGACCCCGAAACCAATAGTTACCTCGAACGTTCTGCTTAAAAACTTATTACTTAATCCGGCGTCACAAGCACCGGTGAGCGGGTACATGCAGCCGTCTATAAAACCGTAAATAATCCCGGAAATCCGGCTGACGGTAGCCGATCCGAGCCGGGCTTTGCTAAACTAGGTGCATGGCCCCCCGTTTATCTGACCGGCGGAAGTTTTTCATGCCCCCGGTAAGACCGTATGTTGTAGCCGGAATTTTGGCCGTGGCACTCGTAGCCGCCATACTGGCCGGTGTAGTCGATCTGAAAAAGAAAGATGCCGATTATGCGGCAAGTGTCGGAAAACTCGAGGCGGAGAAATCACAGCTCCAGGGTAAAATCATCGAGGTACAGCAGGAGATCGATACATTAAGACATGAAGACCAGAGGGTCCGTAACGATGCGCTCGAATCAGAAATCCGGGAGATTCAGAAAACATATACGGATACCGTAAAGGCCTACGAAGATGTTCTGAAACTGAAAGAACAGAATGCTAAAACGGCAAAACTCGATACACTTTTTTCCCGGGCGCTGTCAGAGTTGTCGAAGCGGCAGTATGCAACTGCCAGTGTCACTCTTAAGTCACTTTCAGGTGAGATTACTGCACTTGAGCAGTCGATAGCAGCCTCCGTCGTCATACCTGCAAACGTCCCTGAAAACAACTCTTTACCCGGCGGGGGGTATTCCCGTCAGGCTGTGAAAACCGAAATCGGAAGCTTTTTAGTTGACATCGTGGCTGCCGATCTCGGATCTACCCGGGTTTTAGTTGATTCGGCTTCGGATTCAGACTGCCGGAACGATTGCCCGGTACTTTCACTTTCCGATTATGTATCCAGAAACGGAGGTTTTGCCGGGATTAACGGGTCTTATTTCTGTCCCGCCACATATCCCAGCTGTCAGGACAAAAAGAATTCGTTCGACACACTCCTGATGAACAAAAATAAAGTTTACATAAATTCCGATAATAACGTATACAGTACCGTCCCCGCCGTCATATTCCTCAGCGGATCAATCCGTTTTGTCGGCCGCAGCCTTGACTGGGGCAGAGACACCGGCGTTGACGGAGTGTTAGCTAACCAACCTCTGCTTCTGTCAGGCGGCAATATTGCTTTTACCGGTGACGGAGATCCGAAGAAAGGCAGCAAGGGGCCGCGCAGTTTCGTCGGTAGCAAAGACAGTGCTGTATATATCGGGGTCGTTCACAATGCAACGGTAGCTGAGGCGCCGTATGTTCTTAAAACACTAGGCATGGAAAATGCTCTTAATCTCGACAGCGGCGGATCAACCGCTCTATGGAGCGGGGGATACAGGGTCGGACCCGGCAGAAACATACCCAACGCCATAGTTTTTGTGAGGCGATAGATTGACACAACAGCCTGTTCGGAGTACAAATAGCCCACCATGGGAACTGAAGAGACGCCCCGTATCAGCACCGAATCGCTATACGGCATAACTGACGAACCGGGTCACTCTGAAATTGCAGACGGAGAAAACTTATCCGGCTCAGAAATATCCGGCGCTCAGAGGATTGAATCGGAAATGATAATTCCTGAAGTGACGGGCGAAGCATCACATCAGCCGGTTACTGCCGGCGGTCAGAGCGACCAGATGACGGATACCGAAGTTCAGGACCACTCCGCACCGCAAATCCAGTCCGCCGGGTCTATCCCGGTTGCTGCCGGCCGGAGCCAAACAGATTACGCGCAAGGGACTACGCGGTTAGTCTGGCGGATTCTGCTGTTTGCAGTCCTGTTCGGTATCGGGGTTGTATTGAGTACCGTAATTAAGGGATACTTCACCGCAGTTTCTACCCCTTAACTGGTTTACCTGATCCGGACGGCCATGAGGATAATACTAACGGTTTGTCGTATTTCTTCGGCAGGGTTTCCCAGAGAACTTCCGTTACAAACGGCATGAACGGGTGCAGAAGCTTGAGTATCCGGTGGAATACGTGCAGCAAAACCGGCAAGGCTTCGGGATTGCTGTCCCGGAACCTTTCCTTGTTTATTTCCAGATACTCATCAGCCAGTCGGTGCCAGGTAAAATCATATATATCCTGTGCAGCATCGGAAAACCTATAGCGTTCTAAGTTACGGGTAACTACGGCACAGAGCTTGTTGATTTCTGACAATATCCGTTTGTCGTCCGGATTTTTAAGTTTATTCTTCCGGTCATCCCCGAAAAACGGAAAATCACCGGCGCTGATGCCTGACTGATCAAGACTTCCGGAAATAAACCGGCCGATGTTCCAGAGCTTGTTGGCAAAATTACGCATGCCGCGGATCTTTTCTTCGGACAGGGCAATGTCGCTGCCGGGAGCCGCCCCGTAAATAAGTGCCATCCGCAGCGCATCTGCACCGTATTTATCCACCATTTCGATCGGATTGACGACATTGCCTTTGCTTTTGCTCATTTTCTGCCCCTGCCGGTCAACCACCCTCGAATGAATATGTACGGTTCTGAACGGTACGTCCCCGGTCAGATAAATTCCCAGCATCATCATCCGGGCGACCCAGAAAAAAAGTATATCCCAGAGGGTATCAAGGACCGAAGTGGGATAGAAATACTCGAAATCTCCGGGTTTTGATTTGAGGGTATTTACCGGCCACTGGGCTGACAGGAACCAGGTGTCGAACGTATCGGTTTCCTGCAGGTATTTGCCGCCCGGATCGGTGTTGCTGACGATAAATTCCGCATCCAGCGGAGCCCTTAGCTGCTGCAGTCCCTGACTGATTTCGGAAAGCGTAAAAGCCTGTTTGTCCGTATTTTCCAAGAGTGCGGATATTTTACCGTTCTGCTTTGCTCCGTTCTTATCGATGAAAGTGACCTCTAATTCCGGATTTTTGTCAACCGGATACCAGACCGGGATTCTCGGACCCCAGACGATCTGCCGGCTGATATTCCAGTCTTCTATGTTTTCCAGCCACTCAAAGTACATTTTTTCGAACCGTTTCAGCGGAACGATTCTGGTTGACCCGCGTTTCACGGCGTCGATTGCCGCTTTGGCTAGGGGTTTGGTTTTGACATACCACTGGGGAATCAGCATCGGTTCGATTGTGGTGCCGCAGCGGTAACACACGGCTACGGAATGTACATAATTTTCATCGATCCTCTCCAGCAGATTCATTTTCTGCATTTCCGCAACAACCGCTTCCCGGGCAGCTTTGACTTTCATGCCGGCAAACCGTCCGGTAACCGAAGTCAGTCTGCCAGTAAAGTCGATCGCTTTCTTAAAGGGCAGACCGTGGCGTTTAGCGATTTCGTAATCCAGAAAGTCATGTGCCGGTGTGACCTTTTCGATACCGGTACCGAATTCCGGGTCAATCGCCTCGTCGGCCACTGCTGTAACCCTGAATGGTCCGTTTACTCCCATAACCTCGATTTCCTTACCGAGGTATTTCCGGTAACGCTTATCTGCCGGGTGGAAAGCAACTCCGGTATCGCCGAATTTAGTTTCCGGCCGGGTAGTCGCCAGAACAAAGGGACCATACCTGATGTAATACAAGGGATCCTGCCGTTCCAGGTGCTTGATTTCTAGGTCAGAAAATGCAGTTCCGCATTTGGTGCAGAAATTAACCAACCGCTCGGCACGGTATACGTAACCGTCCTTGTGGAGACGGATAAAAGTCTCAAGTACCATTTTCTGGATTTCCGGCTCCAGGCTGTAGTGGTACCGGGTCCAGTCCAGTGAAAAACCCAGCCGTTTCATCTGGTCCCGGTTGACGTTTTTATTCTGTTCTACAAATTCCGCAATCATCCGGAAAAGGGTTTCGCGGTCGAAATCGAACCGTGATTTTCCCTCCTTGGTCAGTTTTTTTTCAAATACGAACTGGGTTTCGATTCCGGCATGATCACCGCCCGGCAGCCAGAGCGTCGGGTCACCCATCATCCGGTGCCAGCGGGCCAGGATATCCTGCACCGTAAAGAGCGCATGGCCCATGTGCATCGGATCATTGGCATTAGGTAGCGGTAGGATTATTGAAAAAGGCTGTTTTGATATATCTATTTGCGGAGTTAAATATCCGCCACTTTCCCACATCCGGTAGATGCGTTCTTCATGCTGATGCGGATTAAAAGTTTTGTCCATAAAAAAGTCCGTCCCTCTATAGTATAAGGACGGACCGGCGTCCGTGGTACCACCTTAATTTCCCCCTGACAGGCTCGGGACTTATTCCTGCTGTTACGGGCTTTCCCGGTACCGCTTACTGAAGTTTCAGCGGACAGCGCATCCTCCGTAACCACCGGAGGTTTCGTCCGGTGGTTGGCCAGACTCCGGCGTTTTTATGTGAGTGCGGAGATTATAGCCGCCGCCAATCAGATTGTCAAAACGATCAGTCCGCAATTTCTACGGATAAATCGGGACGGGCAACTACCGACTTCCATGGCTGCGGATGATTCCGGAAATAGGCGCATGCGGCAATAGTCACGGCATTATCCGTGCAGTAACGAACCGGGGGAACGTGTAACCGGAAGTGGCCTCTGCAGGCTTTTGTAAATTTATCCCTCAGGCGGCTGTTGGCCGCGACACCGCCCGAGACCAATATAGATCCGGCCCCGTAACGAAGTGCAGCTCGGATGGTTTTAGTACACAATACATCGGTTATAGCTTCCTGGATTTCATAAGCCAGGGCCTCCGCGTTTTTTTCCGTATGCCTGGTTTTTCCCCAGTTTTTCATGACTGCGGTTTTAAGCCCGGAGAAAGAAAAATTGAGACTATCATCCCTGAGAAGGGGACGGGGAAGGACTGCGCGTTTCGGTATGTTACGGGTGCCCGTCCGCTGTGCAGCTGCCTGAATTGCACCTCCGCCTCCACCTCCGAAACCCAGTAGCCTGGCGGTTTTATCAAATGCTTCCCCGGCTGCATCATCCAGCGTGCCCCCCAGCCAGGTGAGCGTTTGGGGATTCTTCATCAGGTACAGTTCCGTATGACCGCCGCTTGTGACCAGGGAAACCGCCGGAAATATTACTTCCGGATCTGCCACTGCGTTATCCCGGATGAAATTTGCGTACATGTGGGCCGCTACATGGTTTACCGGGATAATCGGCTTACAGCATGCCGCAGCTATCGTTTTAGCAGCCTCTACCCCGATTAATAGCGAGCCGAC
>MFJD01000004.1:18915-31916 GCA_001779095.1 Candidatus Gottesmanbacteria bacterium RBG_16_52_11
CGACTGTCACGGCAACGGCGTCAATTTCAGAGGCGATTATCGGTTTGAGATTCAGCATGCCGCGCGTCTTTGCTGATTTAACTCCGGAAGTATTCAGAACTGCGTCGGCAATAACCGGTATGATGCACCGGAGTTGTTCGCGGGCCGCAATTTCCGGAACAATCCCGCCCCAGGATTCCTGCATCGCCTGAGATGAAGCTATGGTACTGGTGATTACGGCAGTTCCGTTATCTACGACCGCCGCAGCCGTTTCATCGCAGGAAGTTTCAATGGCGAGAATTTTCATGCGGCGATTGTATCGCTCCGTGTCCTGACAGGAAAGGCTGAATTTACGCAGTCCCGGATTAGCGTTCCAGCCCGATAAGTTTTGCAAGCTGACTGGTGGATGGTGTCCGTACCCTGGGGATAACGACCACCCTGGCATTTACCCGGCCGGCATGTTCACGTTTTTTTGCCAATACCGGATCACCCTCGGTAGCCGCGATAACCTCAGGATTTATTTCGGCAACCAGTCTGGCATAGTCCCGGTCGTTATGCATCGGCGGCAGGGGAATGACAATATCGATAAATTTGAGTGATTCGAGCATCATTTTTCTTCGGTTCTGGTTATGGATTGGACGTTTCGGACCTTTCATCCGGCGGACATTCTCATCGGATTCAAGCGCCACCACTAGTTTAGTGCCGTGCTGCTTTGCTGCCTTCAGGAACGAGATATGTCCGAAATGCAGTACATCGAAACATCCCCCCACCAGAATCAGACCTTTTACGGGATTATTGATAGCCATATGTGTTATTCCATTATCCCTTTCAGGTAAACTGCCTGCCAGGGACGGAAAACTGAAAGAAATTTGGTATCTGTCAGCGTTTCGTTTTCCCGGGTGACCCGGTACTGGAATGATGCTTTGGCACCCCAGGCAGCCCAGTCAACCTGTTTCAGTGTGTCTTTGGGTAATGTCGGATCATCCTGGTAAATAGGGGGAGGCGGCGGGGAACTATCCCAGACGATATGATTGAATATTTCCGCCTTGCGTCCGTCCGATTGTCCGTATAATTCGAAAGTCAGAGTTTTTTTCTCCAGGTCTGTTTTGGTCTGTATCAGGATATAGGTCGGCGTATTATTGATGACCTTAAGGTCTACCGTCGGCTCAAAAACCGTCGCATCAAGCCCGGGTTTGTATCCGCCCTCTTCATAATAATGCACCCGGTAAGCGTGCGCCTGCCGTTCAGGTACCGGCAGTCCCGCATTCAGCGCTGCCCGGAACATGGTGGTAGATACCTGGCATACGCCTCCACCGTCGCCGAGAACAGTCCGCCCCGATTTGATTATATATGCCTGTTGGTAGCCTGTTGCCGCAGACACATCCCCCAGGACTTTATTGAACGAAAATGTTTCACCCGGCGCAATCAATACTCCGTTGAATTTTGAAGCGGCGAGAGCGACATTATGGATTCTGCCAGGGATGGATCCGGAAAATTCGGAATAACCCGTACCGATTTTTTCCCGGATGCCGAAGGAGTTGGCCTTATCGGTGGTAATGTCCGGATCAACCCGGACCACCGGTACCGATATCCGGTAGGTGCCCTGCTGCCGGAGGGGAACCTGAGCCAGTACGTCCTCGAATAACCTGCGGGTGCCGTCTATATCTAGGCGTTTTCCGGGAAGCGATGGTTTGAAAGCAGATACCCGGCCTCCGGAAAAGGAAAACAGCGCATCCTGCGGCGGAACGTCCGTTACCTGAGCCAAAGTATCCACCGCTTGCTCAAAGATACCGGTATCCCAGCGGAATAAAGGACGGATTTCCACCGTGCCATTGAAGAACTTAGATCTCAGGTCGGTGAAGATTTGTCCCGACCGTCCGACAAGATAGGCCTGCTTAGCCGAAAGCAATGCATCATATCCGACTTTCAGTTCCTGACCGGATATGGTGGCGATATACCCTTCCGCCTCAAATTCATATATTGCATTCACAAACGGCTCATTTCTGTTTTTCCAATAGTTTTCAACTTCTGCGGGGGCATAATTGCCGAAATGCACCGAATCCATTACCACAACGGGATATACTTTACCCCTGTATCTTTGTTCGTAGGACAACAGATATGACACAATGGTCAGTGTGCTCAGCGCACAAAGTACGGCCGTGCCCACAAGAATGCGTCTGGGAAACGGTAAAATTCTTTGATAGCGGTCTTGGTGTTTCTTGTGGGTAATCATGATATGATTAAACTACATTGTACCAGACGAGGTACCAGGTTTTATGGCTGATCCGACACTCCGAACACCCCTGTCAGTTACCGGTCAGGTACCGGTTGTTCCGACGCCGCCGGCACCGGAACCCATACAGCAGCCTCAGCAGGAAACCGTAGTTGTTCCGACCGGACAGATACCCCCGGCTTCACAGTTTATCCCGACAGTACCGGGTAACGGGGGCTTCGTCGTGCCGCAAACCACAGCGCCGACGGTACCGCGCAGAGGTACTTCATGTATCGGAAGGATCATGAGAATACTGGTTGTTTTTATCGTGTTAGGCGCTCTGGGGGCATTGGGATGGTTCGGATATACGTATTTTGCCGGTAACAGACAGGTCACCATTACATATTGGGGATTATGGGAAAACGAAGCCACCATGCGTATGATTCTGGATGATTTTGAAAGGGAACATCCGAATATCAAAGTAGAATATTTCAAACAGTCACCCAAGCAGTACCGGGAGCGCCTGGCTGCGGCAATTGAACGCGGCGATGGTCCGGATGTGTTCCGTTTCCACAACACCTGGGTACCGATGCTGGTAAACCAGCTGGCACCGGTTCCCGGCGCTGTTATGTCGCCGGAGAATTTCATTTCCACTTTTTATCCGGTTGCGAAGAATGACCTGATCGCCGGCGGAAGTACAATTTACGGTCTGCCGATAATGATTGACGGTTTAGGCCTGTATGTGAATGAAGACCTGTTTGCCGCGGCTGGAGCGTCGCCGCCGACAAGTTGGGAAGATATCATAAAAACCGGCGGTCTGGTGGAAAAACTGACGGTCCGTGAAGGCGAGACTATAGTCACATCAGCGATCAGCCTGGGAACCTCGACCAACGTTGAACATTTCAGCGACATTCTGGCTGTCATGATGATGCAGAACGGCGCTAAGCTGACAGATCCGACGAGTGAAGAAGCTGAAGGGACACTGCTTTTTTACCGGCGGTTCGCGGACCCTAACGATCCGCTTTTCACCTGGAGCCAGTCGTTCGACAGTTCAGTACCGGCATTTGCCAATGGCCGGGTGGCGATGATTTTGGCGCCATCATGGCGGGCTTTCGATATCAAACAGATTAATCCGAGTCTTAATTTTAAAATTGTCCCTATCCCCCAACTTTCCGGAAACACCGTAAATTATGCCTCGTACTGGGTAGAGGGAGTGTCCGTTGAGAGTAAGCTACAACCCCAGGCGTGGGAATTCGTGAAGTACCTGACCGGCAAGGAAGCCGCCACGAAACTCTACGCCGAAGCTGCAAAGACCAGGTTATTCGGAGAACCTTACGCACTGGTTGAAATGGGAAAGCTGGTTGAGAATGATCCGTTCGTCGGCGCTTACATTAAACAGGCACCGATGGCAAGATCATTCCCACTGGCATCGCGGACCGGGGATAACGGTATCAACGATAAGCTGATCAAATATCTGGAGGATGCCGTAACCAGCGTCAATAGCGGATCCAGCCCGAAAGATGCCCTGAAAACTTATGCCAGCGGCATGCAGCAGGTGTTTTCCCAGTACGGTTTATCCGTCTCTTCGGTTCCTGCCAACTAACGCACGGGATGAATTCAAAGATGCGTCAGGCCGTCATCGCAACTCTTTCTTATGCCGACGTGTTTGATTACCCGCTGACCCGGGATGAGATTGCCCTGTGGATCATCGGGCGGCCGATACCTGAAAAAATACTGTCCGTACTTCTGCCCGAAAAAGACATTCAGTCCGGCCGCCGCGCCTTATACCATCTTTCCGGCAGGCAGCGGATTGTCCGGTTGCGGTCGGAGCGTCAAAGTGTAAGCCGGATGAAACGCGGGGAAGCTTACCGGGTTGCCGGATGGCTGGTCAGACTGCCGACGGTATTATTGGTCGGAATTACCGGGGGCCTGGCGATGAATAATGCCAGACCGGAAGACGACATTGACCTGATCATCATTGCTCGACAGGGGACGGTGTGGACCACCAGGATTCTGGTAACCCTGATGGTAGAGCTTGTTGCCCGCCGCCGCCGGCCGGCAGACACGGATGTTGCGGATAAAATATGCCTGAACATGTTTCTCTCAGAAGATTTTTTGGCAATGCCCTCATCCGACCGGGATCTGTACGGTGCGCATGAAGTGCTGCAGCTTCAGCCGCTGGCTACCCGCGGCAGGGTGTACCGGCGGTTTCTTGATATCAACAGCTGGGTTTCCGGGCTGTTGCCGGTTGCCTGGTCAGTATTAAGGGTCCGCACATCCTCTGTTAACGGGACGCATTCGGCATCTGCCGGAATCGCCGGCAGCTTATTCATCCCTGTTGCCCGGGCACTGGAGACAATTGCCAGAACGCTCCAACAGCGGTATATGAGAAACCGGTTAACCACCGAAATCGTCAATGATTCGACCATCAGGTTTCATCCCCATGATGCCCGCCGCTTCGTCAGACGGGAATTAATGAAGCGGCTGCGCCGATACAGCATCCCCCTTGACAAGTCGCTGATGGGTTTATAAAATGGCAGTCAATTCACCTGAGTGCCAATAACGATAGCGGCCACGAAGTATTTCGGACCGAAAGGTCCGGTTCCAGTCGAATTTTTGCACACATTTCGTTCCGGCAATAACCAGGTGCTTACGTAATTTATAAAGGAGGAGAATATGTCGAAAACATCAATTTCAAACTTGAAAGTCCGTCCGCTCTTCGATAACGTACTCATCAAGCCGCTTGAGCAGGAAGAAAGACTGCCCTCAGGAATCGTCCTCCCGGATACCGCCAAGGAAAAACCCCAGATCGGCTTGGTTATGGCCGTCGGTCCGGGCACTACTGACGAGAAGGGTAAGACCGTGAAAATGGTGGTAACTGTCGGACAGAAAGTTATGTATAAGAAATGGGGCGGTAACGAGGTGAAGGTCAACGGGGAAGAGTGGATGATCGTTGAGCAGAAAGATATCCTGGCAGTTGTAGCGTAATAATAATGAATTCCAAATTCCAAAATCCAAATGTTTGAAATTTGATTTTTATGAATTTGGATATTAATGATATAAGGAGGTATATATGGCAAAGCAGTTAAAGTTTTCCGAAGATGCCCGTCAGTCGCTCGTCCGCGGCGTTAACTTACTGGCTAAGGCGGTCGTGACGACATTGGGTCCTAAAGGCCGCAACGTTGCCATCGATAAGAAATGGGGATCTCCGAACGTGATTCACGACGGCGTTTCCGTAGCCAAGGAAATCGAACTGGAGGATGCGTTTGAAAACATGGGCGCACAGCTGATCAAGGAAGCAGCCAGCAAAACCAACGACGTGGCCGGAGACGGTACCACCACTGCAACACTTTTAGCCCAGTCAATAATCAACACCGGATTCAAGAACGTTACCGCAGGCGCCAATCCGATGTTTATCAAAACCGGGATGGAAAAAGCGGTGGAAGCGGTGGTCGCCGAGATCAGGAAAATGGCCAAAACCGTCAAAAACGGTGACGTTTCCAAAGTCGCGACAATTTCTGCCCAGGACGAGAAGATCGGACAGCTGATCGCGGAAGCCCTGGCCAAGGTAGGCAAAGACGGTGTCGTGACGGTTGAGGAGGGTAAAGGCCTGGAAATGGAGATCGAATATAAAGAGGGTATGGAATTTGATAAAGGGTATGCCAGCGCTTACTTCGTTACCATTCCGGACAAGATGGAAGCGGAAATCGACGACGCGTATATCCTGATTACCGACAAAAAAATTTCGGCGATTGCGGACTTGCTGCCGTTTTTGGAAGGCTTCATTAAAGTCTCCAAGAACCTGGTTATCGTGGCCGATGAGATCGACGGTGAAGCCCTGGCGACACTTGTCGTCAATAAGCTCCGGGGAACGTTTAACGTCCTGGCGGTGAAGGCTCCCGGATTCGGCGACCGGAGGAAGGCCATGCTTGAGGATATCGCCGTTCTCACCGGCGGTACCGTCATATCCGAAGATACCGGGCGGAAACTGGAGAACGTGAAGGTGGAAGACTGCGGTCGTGCCGATAAGATCTGGGCGGATAAGGAAAACTGCCGGATAATCGGCGGCAAGGGATCACCGGCTGCACTTAAAGCCAGGGTAGCCCAGATCCGGCGGGAAATTGACGAGACCACCAGCGACTTTGATAAGGAGAAGCTGCAGGAGCGTCTGGCCAAGCTTTCCGGCGGAGTGGCAGTCATCAATGTCGGAGCGGCAACCGAAATTGAGCTTAAGGATAAGAAAGAACGGGTCAACGATGCGGTGGCAGCTACCAAGGCGGCACTGGAGGAAGGAATCATTCCCGGCGGAGGTGTGACGCTGATTAAAGTCAGATCGGTGTTGGCAAAACTCCGGGACAGCCTGAAATCGGCAGATGAGAAAATCGGAGTCGATATCCTTTATACGGCCTTGGGTGAACCGGTCCGCTGGATCGCGAAGAATGCCGGCGCGGACGAGGGCTGGGTCGTTAAAAGCATCGAGGATTCCAAGGTCGCTGATTACGGATTTAATGCGATGACGATGAAATTCGAATCGATGCTGGCAGCCGGGATCCTGGATCCGGCAAAAGTTACGCGCACCGCTATTCAGAATGCGGCATCCGTCGGCATGATGGTGCTGACTACAGAGGCGCTGATAACGGATATTCCGGAAAAGAAAGATGCGGGCGCGGGAGCAGGTGCTGCCGGCATGGGCGGCATGGGAGGCATGGGTGGAATGGACTATTAAACATTGAATAGCTAAAAGTATGTATTGTGCAAGGCTCCCGCAAGGGAGTCTTGCTTTATAATACGGCACATGGCCGCTGATCGGGAACAGATCCGGAATGTAAAGATTGTCGCACTTGATGTCGACGGCACACTGGCTACCGGTAATTTCTGGCAGAAGATGCACGCGCTGACCGGAATCACTCTGGAGGAGGATGACCGGTGGTTTCGTGATTATTACTCCAAAGTAATTTCCTTTGAGAGCTGGGCGGAGACAATTGCCTTGCGGTACCGGGACAGCCGGATACCTATCTCAAAATTCCGCAGTCTGATATCGGTAGTCCGGATTGTGCCGGGTGCCGGGGAGGTGGTCCAAAAACTCAAAGAACACTATAAACTATGCCTGATTTCCAGTAACGTGGATTTCTATGTCGCTCATGTTGCCCGGCGGCTTGGAATTTCACGATACTATGCCAATTACCGACTCAATACTGATGCCAACGGGATAGTTACCGATATTACGTATACGGCCCCGGAAGACAAGGCAAAGGTAATTGCTCTCAAAGATATGTGTCGGGAGCATACAGTCGTTCCGTCACAGGTCGTTTTTGTAGGTGATTCCGACAATGAC
This sequence comes from Candidatus Gottesmanbacteria bacterium RBG_16_52_11, assembly GCA_001779095.1. Classification (GTDB taxonomy): domain Bacteria; phylum Patescibacteriota; class Microgenomatia; order UBA10105; family UBA927; genus RBG-16-52-11. Next base: position 26,442 of record MFJD01000004.1, read on the forward strand.
ATCCCCGCTTTTGCTTTTACCGGGCGGGGCATCCTGGTCGGAGAGGGAAACAGGGAGCTGCGCCGTCTGGCATGGAAGCGGATCAAAACCATAAGTGAGCTGCCGGAGATACTCGGAATTGAATAATACATCAAAAAAATTATGCCCGAACTTCCCGAAGTCGAAACCATCCGCCGCCAACTGGAACGTAGAATTGTCGGTCTGACAGTTAAATCCGTCAGGCCGCTTCACACCAAAACAGTACAAGGTAACAGTGCTTTGGTAGTTGGGAAGAAGGTCCGGAAAATACTCCGGTTCGGTAAAATGCTGGTAATCGACCTTGAGGGAAATATCGATATCGGGATACATCTGAAAATGAGCGGACAGCTGATATTTTCTCCGAAACGTAAACCGGGGGAGCCGGCCGGGGAATTTCCGTCCAAGCATACCCGGGCCATCGTTGAATTTACATCGGGGGATACCCTGTATTTCAACGACCAGCGTATTTTCGGCTGGGTGAAAATTTTGCCCCGGAAAAACCTGCGGTCGCTGGCGTTTGTAGCTAAAATGGGTCCGGAACCACAATCTGCGGACTCCGGCCGGATTTATGAGATATTCCGCGGGCGCAGCAGTCCGGTTAAACTGGTGATCCTGAATCAGGAAATCCTGTCCGGCATCGGCAACATTTATGCCTGTGACGGACTCTGGGAAGCCCGGATTAAACCGCCCAGAAAAGCCGGTACACTGACGAAACGCGAAACTGACACACTTCTCAAATCGTTAAGTAAGGTTCTTGAAGAAGGCATCAGGTTCGGCGGATCGACGGCGAAAGACTCCAAATACGTGCATCTTGACAGCGGTGGCGGCACTTACCAGGAACATTTCCGGGTGTATGACCGGGAAGGGCAGCTGTGCCGGAGACAGGATGGGGGGATAATCAGAAAAATCAAACTCGGCGGGCGGGGTACTTATTATTGCCCGAAGTGTCAGAAATGAAAGAGAAGGTTTTTTTCATCACTAACCGGTTTGGCGAGAGACTTGAAAGTATGATGAGGAGTCCTGACGGTGCCGGTCCGTTCCCCATTGTTCTGTTCGTTTCCGGATTCGGCATGGACCTTCACGAATACCTCAACAAAAATGACACCATTTCCCGCCTGCTGGTTGAAAGGGGGATCGCGACGGTCCAGTTTTCTTTCGCCGGCCGCGGCCGCTCCGAAGGGGATTACCGGCAGATGACGATCAGTCGCCAGGCGGCACAAGTTGAGGACGTGTTAGCCTGGATGAGAGATCAGCCGCTTTTCGACCGAACCAGAAACGGCGTTTATGCAATATCATTCGGCGTACCGTCGACACTTGCGGCAGACCTTATCAGCGTTAAAACACTGTGCCTGAACGCCGGTGCGTATTACCCCGGCAAGGGCATACGACAGGTGTTCATTGAAGAACGGAACGTAAAAGTTGAGGATGGAAAGGACGTGGCGCTGCCCGGGTCCAGCGGGGAGATGACCGTCGTCGGGTCGCAGTTTTTCCCTGACATTGATGCCTTCGATCCGGAGAAGCACGTGGACGAGATCAGACAACCGGTTTTGGTCATACACGGCACCCTCGACACCAAAGTGAAAACGGAGGACGTCAAGCATATTTTTCCCCTGATACCTTCCCGGAAAAAGCAGTTGAAGATTTTCGAGGGCGGTGACCACGGCATCTCAGACGTACCCCGCCCCATACGGGAGGAATTTTTGCAGCTTGTTGTAGAATGGTACCAGGAAACTTTATGAAAACCTATCCGCTTACATTAACCTATATTACCTGTAAAGATGAAAGCGAAGCCATGCGGATTGGCACGGAACTGCTCCGGCGACGGCTGTGCGGGTGCATCAATATAATTCCCGCCATGACCTCCGTTTACTTCTGGCCGCCGGAGTCGGATGCCATCGAGGAGGCTCATGAAACCGTCCTGATTGCCAAAACCATCCCTGAAAGATATCCGGAGTTGGAACAGACAGTACTTAAAATCCACAGTTACGATACGCCATGCGTCATGGCGATTCCGGTTTCGCAGGTTGCGGACAAATATTACCGGTGGCTTATGAAAGAAATGGAGGGCAGCCATGAAACTGCAGGGTAAGATCGCTATTATTACCGGTTCGGCCAAAGGAATCGGGAGGGCTACGGCACTGCTTTTTGCCAAAGAGGGCGCCAGCGTTGTCATTAACTACCGGAAATCCAAAGAGCAGGCAGAAGAAGTCGCCCGCACCATCGGAAGTGCCAACAGCCTGGTAGTCGAGGCCGATGTGTCACGGGAAGAAGACGTTAAGAGACTGGTAAAGCAGTGTGTCGCCAGGTTCGGTACGGTCGATATCCTGGTAAATAACGCCGGGGAGATTCTGCGCCCGGGGGATTGGCAGAGTGACACCGAAACCTGGCAGAAAACGATCGATGAAAATTTAACCAGTGCCTGGCTGATGATCCGTGAAGTGGCGCCAATTATGAAACGTAAGGGCGGGGGATCAATCGTCAATATCGTTTCGGTTTACGGCTACCTGGGGGGTGCGGCAGTCCTGGCTTATACTTCCGCCAAAGGGGGTCTGATAACTCTTACCAAATCCTTTGCCAAAGAGCTGGCGCCGCACATCCGGGTCAATGCGGTGGCACCCAGTAACGTCATGACCGACATGGCTAAAGGGGCAGGGGATAAACTGATTGAAATATTCCGGCGGCAGACGCCGCTCGAGAGAATTGCCGAGCCGGAGGAGCTGGCCAGGCCGATACTGTTTCTGGCATCGGATGACGCCAGCTACATCACCGGCGGGATGCTGGTTGTCGACGGCGGATACAGCCTGAAGTGAGATATGCAGTTTGAAGGTCCGATAATTTATACACACGATTTAGAAAAATCGGTCCGGTTTTATACGGAAATATTCAGTTTAAAAGTTGAGCGTGTCACTAAAGACCAGTTTGCTAGTTTGCGATTTTCCAAACATAACCGTTTAGGCATTAAACAGAGTAGTGCGTTACGGGAGATACCCGGATCTCAAACTATGACATTCACTGAAACGGCAATCGAAGAGTTATATGAAGTTATGCAGAAACGCGGAGTGCCGATAGTCCAGAAATTAGCAGATTTGCCATACGGAAAAACGTTTATTGTTACTGACCCTGACGGAAACTGGATTGAATTTGTCAAACGGAGTTAGACTTTTATTCCCATTCCATAGTGGCCGGGGGCTTGGTGGTGATATCGTAGACAACCCGGGAAACGTCGGGGACCTCATTGACGATTCTGGAAGAAATTTTTTGGAGTATTCCGTACGGCAGATGCGTCCATCCGGCCGTCATAATATCGCTGGAGTCGTAGACCCGCAGGCCTACCAGTTCACCGTAAACCCGGCCGTCACCCTTGACCGCTGTTGTCCGGACGCCGGTCATGACGGGAAAGCTCTGGAATACACGGTCGTACCAGCCTTCTTCCCGGATTACCTGTAGTACGATCCGGTCCGCCAGCTGTTGTCTGGCCAACCGTTCCTCCGTCACCTCGCCGATAATCCGTATAGCCTGGCCGGGCCCAGGGAATGGCTGTTTGGACAAAACTTCAGGCGGAAGTCCTAATTGCCGGCCCAGTTCGCGGACCTCGTCCTTATATAGATTACGGTTCGGTTCCAGCAGGTCAAAGCGCATGCGGGAAGGCAGTCCGCCGACATTGTGGTGGCTTTTGATTTTGCTGGCATGCCGGGTGCCCTGGCTTTCAATGACATCGGAATAGATCGTCCCCTGTATCAGAAACGCAATGCCCTCATGCCTTTTGGCTTCTGCCTCGAATATTTTTATATAGAGTTTGCCGATAGCAATCCGTTTTTTTTCCGGATCAGTCAGCCCTTTCAGGGCTGTCAGGAATTCACGCTTACAATCGATAATCACAGGATCGACCTGAAGCAGGTCGGAGAAAATGTACCGGACTTCTTCGCGGGTACCGGTCCGCATCAGTCCGTTATCGCAGAATACCGGGATAAACCGCTTCCCGATGGCTCTGGCGACAATAGCGGCAGCAACCGTCGAATCAACGCCACCGGAGACCGCGGCAATGGCACCGACTGATTTGCCCTTCCGGTTAATCGCGGTCCGGATTTCGTCGATCAGGGTCTGGGCCCGGATTTTTTTCTCGGACACTGTTTCACCGCAGACGGATTCGACGAAATTCCGTAAAATCCGTTTGCCTTCCTGGGTATGTTCGACTTCGGGATGGAACTGGACGCCGAAAATTTTCCGGTCGAAATCGCCGACCCCGGCTGCTTTCACCGAAGGGGTTGAGACGTGATAGTCAAATCCCAGTGGCAGTTCGACAACTTCATCGCCGTGACTCATCCAGACAGTCATTTCCTTTGCCCGGACGTTCTTAAACAGTGCTGACTTCGAAGCGATCACCACATTTGTCGGACCATATTCCCGGTGTCCGCCGATAACCTTTCCCCCTAACAGTTTGGCTGTCAGCTGCCAGCCATAGCAGATGCCCAGAACCGGTATGCCAAGGGAGAAAATTTTATCGCTGACTGTCGGGGCACCTTTTTCGTATACACTGGCCGGTCCGCCTGACAGGATGATACCTCTGGTTTTGTCTTTGTTAATCCTCTTAAGGGTATCTTTCGGCTCAACAATGGCGACATCAATCCCCAGATCCCGGATTCTGCGTCCGATGAGATGGGTGGTTTGTGATCCGAAATCAACTATGCAGATCATACGTTCTGACCTCCTGCTGAATCTTTGAATTTATCATCAATTAATTCTATAGCATCATGGGGTCCGATCCGGGCCACCCTGATGCAGGAAAAGACCCTGACATCCTCCTTGGCTACCAGCTCCAGGCCACCCTGGAAAATTTTGTCGAAAAGAACGGCAAAACCGATGACCCGGACACCGCGCTGTTTAAGTCCGCCGATGATGTGGACGCCGGTTTCACCGGTGGCGCAGATATCGTCCAGGACCAGGACCCGGTCGCCGGTTCTGACAAACGACAGGTTGATGCCGGAAAAAACCGTCATGCCGCCGTTTGAGGTAGTAAACGAACGGATTTCATCCCGGTAAATGTCCTTCCAGGAGGCGGGGATATTCTGGTCCTTGCGGGAGGAGTGCACGCGTACGTTCCAGCCGATTTCCAGAGCTACGGCAGTGGCCAGGTAATTTCCGGAATGGGGGATGCCGTGGATAATATCAACCGTTTCGTCAGCAAACTCGCGGGCAATCAGGCGGGCGGCGGCGGCCAGGACACCGGGTTTCATGCGCAGGTTAAACGAGGAAACAGATATATACCCTCGGTCGGCATCAATGACCTTGGCGTCACGCAAAAATTCCTGCCGGAGATACTGCCGGTCACCGACCGGACTGTCAGCTACCATGAGGCATTATATCATCTCAATTGCTGCGGGAGCTGTAAATAAAACACCCGCGCGTTCCAGTTCGAACGATTGAACGAAGGCTTCGCGGACATCAAGTCCCCGCTGG
>MFJD01000004.1:31934-34608 GCA_001779095.1 Candidatus Gottesmanbacteria bacterium RBG_16_52_11
TGTCAGGGATGATTGTGCCTCCCACAACTGCTTCGACTAACTTTTCAGTCGATATCATCGCTCCGGGAACGTTTCCGGCGCAGGTAGTAATGCAGGCACCCCGATGATCAGCTACGGGACACCCGCTGACCGTACCTTTCAGTATTTCTTCCAAATCCGCCCGCATGTCTGGATCCAAATCTCCCTGAAATGCCATATATATCCTCCTTAAAAAATGATAGGTCCAATAAAAAAGGACCCGCTTTCCGAGTCCTATATGTGAACTATGGCACGGGTCAAGATGATCGTCAAGACTGCAGGATAAGGTTACGACCGGGTCAGCTGAAACCAGCTGTCAAATCCGGCCAGCTTCAATTTGCCGGGGCGCATGGAATCGATCTGGATCAGCGAGATGATCTGCTCGTCGGCAAACCCGGCCGCTTTCAGTGAATCCCTGCCGCCGAAGGGCTTCTCGATGACGAAGAAAAAGACTGCGACGACTGCTTTGGCCTGGGTGATGATGTCGGTTAAGTCCATGCCGGTCCGACCGGTGTCCAGGAAATCGTCGCAGACTGCCACCCGGGTGTCAGCCGGAAGACAATCCCTGGCGACCGTCAGATCGACTGATTTTCCATGCGTATAAGAACGGCTGGAAGCCCGGTAAACCTGAGTCATGGTAATCGGTGTGCCTTTGGGGGCATATATGATATCCGGCTGATTCGGCAGGTGGGAGGCAGTAGCAATCGCCGGTATGTTGCCGGACGAAGGCGCAGTCAGAATGAGATCCGGACTGAACATGGCGACCTTTTCGGCCAGCTCTTCGCCGATGGCGTCAATCAGCCGGGTATTTATCCGGTGATTCAGGAAGTGGGTGACATCCAGGATCAACAGGTCTTCGCCGATGTCTTTCAGGGTGTGGACAAATGATCTGGATTGGGTGACGAGCGAAGCTGCCAGAAGCTTCTGCGCCCGCGACAATACGGAGGCGGATATGGATTGAAGCGCCTCATTAGGCTGCAATACCGGCAAATCAGGATAATCACGCATGGCTCGGATAATGCTTACGGACAAACGCTATCTGCTGGTCATCGAATCGGATGTCTTTCAGAAATTTAAGGATATATGCCGGTGACTTTCCTTCCTGTTCGAGTTTGCGGGTAATCAGGGTAATCATCTCCGTCGGTTCGTATGGGAAGATAATCCAGCGGTCAGTAGTCTGGGCGAGATAATCAGGCCGAAATGCGGAATGCAGTTTGAAAAACATCGAAACCGTCGTAATGGAGGCAGGATGCAGGGCATCCAGATGTTTCCGCGCCCGGATAAACGTTTTTCCGGTGTCCGAAACGTCGTCAACTAAAAGGATATGCTGCCCGGTAATAGGCTTAGTGTATGGATCAGTGATCTCTACTTCACCCTGCTTTCTGATATCAGAATAGCTTTGGATCGAAAATACCGAAATCGGTTTCATCAGCAGATCTGACAGCATATGCCCGAGCGTCAACCCCCCCCGGGAAATGGCGATGATTTCAGAAAAATTTTTCGGGTCGCGGAGTATGGCTGAAGCGAGCTTCCGGGCTAAAGCATGGTACTTCTGCCAGGAAACGTGGAGGTACTCGTGCCCCATGCCGTATTATCCGATTGTCCTTGACGTATGTCAACTCACCCCTATAATAGGACTATGGAGGGTAAGAAAGCCCAAACAAAAGGTAAATTCCAGTCCGTGAAATACACCAGCGTGGCTATATCCGGGCCTCCCGGGGCCGGCAGGTCGACACTCCTCAGAAATCTCAAACCCTTTCTGACTCCGCTCGGGTGGGAAACCTTTTCCGGCGGCGATTGGGCACGGCAGTTTGCGATTAAGTCCGGTAGCCATAAGCCCGAGGATCCCCGTCACCACAAAGCTACCGATTACGGTGATGACATAGACCATCAGATCGATGCGGCCATGCGCCGGAAATTGTCCGATCCGAACGTCCACGTCGCCGTTGAGTCCTGGATTGCCGGATGGAATATGCGCGGACTGCCCCATGTACTGAAGGTGCTCTTAATGTGTGATGATGCGCTGCGGATTGACCGGATCGTTAACCGGGACAATATTTCGGTGGATGAAGCTAAAAGTCACCTGCGGGAACGCCAGGAAGCCAATCTGACCAAGTGGAAACGGATGTACGGAACGGAAGATTTCTGGGATCCGAAACATTATGATCTGATCATAAATACTTATTCCCATGGTCCTTCGGAAACCCTGAACCTCGTACTCCAGGCACTGGGGTACTTCACCGTAAAAGGGCAGAAAGCGGAATCCCTCCGATGAACCGGTTACGGACGAAATCCGTTCCCGGAAGCCGAATGGGGGAAAAATTAATCCTCTTTGATATCGACGATACCCTGGTCCGGAGGACGGTAAAGCGTGAAATCGGACTGGACCGGTGGAAACGCGCACTTCGCCGTGTTTATGGTGTGGTTATCGATCCGAATCACCACACCGACTACAGCGGATGGGTTGACTGGCAGATCGGCTGGGATCTGGTCAGGGAAAAGGGAATCGGCGCCGGGGCATACCGGGCAGGTTTCGGCAGGCTGAAGCAGGCCCTGACCGACGAAGCGCTGCAGCAGGGCAGATTGGGGAACTGCACATATGCCGCAACAGAAGGTGCCGGCGCACTACTGGCTGATTTATCAGCCCGACCGGGAT
>MFJD01000004.1:34631-79123 GCA_001779095.1 Candidatus Gottesmanbacteria bacterium RBG_16_52_11
TCAGGCAACCTGAAAGCGGTAGGTGAATGGAAACTGCAACTGGCAGGCATTAACGGATATTTCAGTTTCGGATGTTTTTCCGATAATGCCCGTGACCGCGAAAGTATTGCCAGGCAGGTGCCGTCAGCTGCCCGGCGGCAGCTGAATTTAATCCTGCTTCCCCGGCAGGTGACGGTAGTCGGCGACACGGTACACGATGTCCGTTGCGGTAAAGTTATCGGAGCCAGGACCGTCGCCGTCGGTGTGGCCGGTGAAAATGACGGTAGGAAATTTATGGCTGAGGGTGCGGATTTATGGGTCGGATCACTGGCGGATCCCCGGCTGTACCGGTTCCTGACGGAGGATGAATTATGATTCCGGATACCGATCAGGTCCGCAATCTTTGGGAAAAATACCGGTTGCCCGACATGAAACGCCGTCATGTGACACTGGTAAACTCTGCTGTTATGCTGCTTTCCGAACTGATTTATAAAAATACCGGAGAGGGCGGTAACGACGCATTACTGTCCGCAGCTGCACTGCTTCACGATATAGACAAGGCGGTTCCGGGTTTGCCCGGTGAAGCACATCCCGATACCGGGGTGCGCATTCTGAACGAAGAAGGCATGCCGGAGGTGGCGGAATTGGTGCGTCGGCATCCACTCCATGCTATTCTTGATCCGGCTATCAGGCCGCGGACCCGTGATGAGCGGTTACTGTTTCTGGCAGACAAGATGGTCAAGCACGACTTTATTTCCGTAGATAAACGGTTTGCCCTCTGGAGGGCTGAGCCGCTTGATACGAAGAGTCGGGCGGTTCTCCGGAAAACATACCCGCTAGTCAAGGAACTGGAAAGGGAAGTGTTCCGTTCAGCCGGGGTGACACAACCGAAATTCGCGAAAATGGCGCGGTTGCGCTATACTTAAAGATCGATGATGCGAGCGATGGCCCTTCGCTGCCTACTAATCACCGTTGTCGTCAGTGCGGTAACCGTATTTTTGATGAATGCTTCTTATGATGTTTCCGCTCAGGGGTTACCGGCTATTACCGGCCAAATGACCTTAACCCCTTCGTTGGGATCAGGGTCTACCGGAACTGCAGCTTCCGACCTTGCCGGCTATCCGTTGCCTTACCCCGGCATCCTTCCGGATCATCCGCTGTATTTTCTCAAACAGCTGCGCGACTTTATTCTGGAACATGCTGTCAGCGACCCGGATAAACGGGTAGAATTTCATATACTCCAGTCGGATAAGAATCTGGTTATGGCAATGGAGATGGCCGATCTGGGTAAGTGGCAGTATGCTGAGAGGGCGGCCGCGGCGGCAGCTTCACACCGGAACAAGGCATATTTATGGCTGGTCAGTCAAAGAAGCGCCGGGCAGCCGGCACCTCCTTACCTGATTGACCGGTTAGTCCGGTCAGTTGCCAAGCATCTGGAAATTCTATCCGGATTATTGCGGGCGCAGGCAAATTCGCCTGCATGGAGATCATACTTTACGGAAGCCGGTGAATTGGAGGTTAAACTGACTGAGTTGCCGCGTGATTAAACGTAGAGTCTATGACCGACCCGGCAATCCGACCGGGAAGAAGTGAGCACTTTAAGTACAGACAAGCTATCGGACGTTTTCTGGTGTTTTTTCCCGACCGGAATTGATACATTTAATCCCCGAAGATTCTCCTCAACGAAAAGACATTGAGGCTGCCGGAAAAAATTGCATGGATTTGATACATTGTTGCCTAGTTGACCGCAGGACAGGTAGTGTCATAGGATGAGTATTGGCCCCACCTGTAGTGCTTTTGTTTTCACATTACACGGCATACTAAACCGGAATTTTTCATAACCTCAGGTGGTACTACCCTGAATGCTGAGCAGGCGGTGGTTTGTGTTCACATTAAGAGGATGGGGGAAGCATGAAGTGTCCGTACTGCAGTAACCGCGATTCCGAGGTCATGGAGACCCGTGATAGTGAGGATTTGACAGTCACGCGGAGGCGGCGCAGCTGTCCGAAATGCGGCAAGCGGTTCACGACTTACGAGCGGATCGAAAGCATTCCGCTGACGGTAGTGAAGAAGGACGGCCGGCGTGAATCGTTCGACAGAGAAAAACTGATCCGCGGAATCTGGCGGGCGAGCGGAAAAACTAAGATTAAAGCGGACGATGTCGACCGTGTAGTCACAGAAGTTGAGCGGGAACTTATCAGCGGGAATACGACTGAGATACCAAGCAAAAAGATCGGAGAACTGGTTGCTAAGCGGCTGAAAAAACTTGACAAGATAGCCTATATCCGGTTCGCCAGCGTGTTCCGCAGGTTTGTCGATATCGAGGATTTTGAGAAGGAGCTTAAAAAGCTTCTCTAAAATACCATTATGGAACTGACAGGTATCAGTAAAACTGTTTTCCTTGACCGCTATGCCCTGAAGGACGAGCAGGGAGCGCCCGTGGAACAGGCTCCGGAAGAAATGTGGCGCCGGGTTGCCAGGGCAGTTGCCAAAGCCGAGCCGGCGAAACTCCGCAAAACCTGGGAAGAAAAATTTTACGGTGCGATGCAGGATTTTGCCTTTGTTCCTGGAGGCCGGATACTTTCCGGGGCCGGTACCGGGTATAAGGTCACGTTTTATAATTGTTTCGTCATACCCAGTCCTCATGATTCCCGGGGCGGAATCCTTAAAACCCTGACCCAGATGGTTGAAATCATGTCACGCGGCGGCGGAGTCGGGATAAACCTGTCAAGCCTGAGGCCGCGGGGGGCCAGGGTCACTAAGGTCAACGGATTTTCCTCGGGTCCGTGCAATTGGGCGGAATTATTTTCCGTTGCTACCAAGGACATTATCCAGCAGGGAGGTTCCCGCAGGGGTGCGTTAATGCTTATGCTTTGGGACTGGCATCCGGATGTGGAGGAATTCATTACCGTGAAAGAAGACCTGTCGCGGATAAACGGAGCCAATCTGTCAGTCTGCGTATCCGATGCATTCATGACCGCGGTCAAAGAGGATAAGGATTGGGATCTGGTGTTTCCGGATAAGAATGATCCGGATTATGACGCGAAGTGGGATGGTTATCTTCCGAATTGGATCGCGCTCGGAAAGAAGCCAGTGGTGGTTAAGACTATCAAAGCTCGGGCATTATGGGATCTTATAGCAGCTGCAGCTTGGCGCAGCGCCGAACCCGGCGTAGTTTTCATGGAGCGGTATAATAAATGGTTTAACAATTCCTATTTCGAATATGTAAACTGCGTCAATCCCTGCGGTGAGGAAGGGCTTCCCAATTGGGGTGTCTGTAATCTCTGTTCCATAAATCTGGCGGCCCTCGTAAATGATGCCGGGGAGATGGATTACCAGCGGCTGGCGGAAGTGGCTAAAATCGGTGTCCGGTTTCAGGATGACGTGGTGGATGAGGATTTTTACGTTTTTGATGAGATCAGGAAGGTCCAGAAGGACGGGGAACGGCGGATCGGATTGGGGACAATGGGTCTGGGCGACGCCCTGATAAAAATGAAGCTGCGGTACGGATCGGCTGACAGTCTGCCGGTCATCGACAGAATTTACCGCACAATCAGGGATGCGGCCTATGAAGCTTCTGCCGAAATGGCCAGAGAGAAAGGCGCTTTCCCCAGAATTCAGATCGATAAACACCTGGAAAGCTACTTCGTCAGCCAATTGACGGAAACGGTGAAGAAAAAAATCAAAAAATGGGGCATCAGAAACAGCGTGATTCTGCAACAGGCTCCAACCGGATCCACATCGCTTCTGGCCGGTGTCTCCAGCGGCATCGAACCCGTATATGAATTCGAATTCATCAGGCGGGACCGCCTGGGTGAACATATCCTCCGGCACCCGCTGTACGATGCCTGGTTTCAGGATTACAAATCGACCCGAGGTCGGGAGCCGGGCAAGGGTGACCGGCCGGATTATTTCGTTTCGGCAAATGACCTGACGCCAGAAGATCACGTCCGTGTCCAAGCCACCATCCAGAAGTACGTAGACGCCTCCATTTCTAAAACCGTCAACGCACCTTCGACCCATACAGTGGAAGACGTCAAGCGTCTGTATACCCTGGCCTATGAGCTCGGCTGCAAAGGCATAACCTATATGCGGGAGGGGTCACGGCAGGGGGTATTAACGAGGATTGACGAAAAGAAAGCAGAGGTTTCCAAGCCGGACGAAGCCAAGAGTGAACCTGTACCGGCATTGCCGGAGATTAAACCCCGGCCGATGGTTGTACACGGTTCGACATATCAGGTGGAGACACCGGTCGGGCAGGCGTATGTCACCATAAACACCAACGGGGGCAGACAACCGATGGAAATGTTCATCAACGTCGGGAAAGCCGGCAGTGACGTTACTGCCATGGCTGAGGCGCTGGGCCGGATGATATCCCTGGTATTCCGTATTGCCTCTCCGATCAGTCCCATGGAGCGGGCCCATAAGGTCGCTGCCGAACTCATTGGTATCGGCGGCGCGCGGAGCCTCGGATTCGGTGAAAACCGGGTCAGAAGTCTGCCGGATGCCGTCGCTAAAGTCATCGACCGGCATTTCGGATTTTTCGCCAAACACCGTCTGACCGACAAGGCACCGGAAAACGTTTCCGTCAGCCAACCGGGTGCCGATGCCAATGGTATCAACGCTAAGCCTAACGGTACCAACGGGCATGCAACAGAAAACAACGGGAATCCGGCAGAGCAGATCCAGCTGACGCTGGCGCAAGGGCTTGAACAGCAGCCCGATCCGGTATCCTTCCAGGCAGCAGTATCGCAGAAACGGATGGTAACGGTGGACCTCTGTCCCAGCTGCGGCGAAGGAAGCCTGGTTTTTGAGGAGAGCTGCAAGAAGTGTTACAGCTGCGGCTACAGCGAGTGCTGAAAAATATTTAAGTAACCTAAGTTACTTAAGTGACTTAAGTAACTTATGAGTATCTATACACGAACCGGTGACGACGGCACCACAGGGCTCTTCGGCGGCAAACGGGTTCTCAAATGCGAAGAACTGGTAGACGCATACGGTACTCTTGATGAGCTGAACTGCTGGATCGGGCTACTGATAGTCAATGTGCATGATCCTTCCTTCCGGGATCTCTTAACCGGCATACAAACTGACCTCTTCGCCACAGGAAGCGTACTGGCGGGCTGGAAAGGGGACATCTCTCATATAAACAGCCGGGTAACGGTTTTTGAGCAGCGCATCGATGAAGCGCAGGCAGAGTTGCCGGATCTGTCGAGTTTTATTCTCCCCGGTGGTTCACTGGTCGGATCATATGCGCATATCGCCCGGAGCATTGCGCGGCGTGCTGAGCGTCAGGTTGTCGGTATTGCCAAAACAGAACATGTCGATCCGGTAATTATCAAATATCTCAACCGGTTAAGTGACTTGCTTTTTGTCTTGGCGCGACTTATAAATAAGAATGCCGGTGTTACCGAGACCGCATGGTCAGGTATGCATCCGAAAGGTAAATAAACGGTCGGGGACAGAGGAAGGCTGTGTAAATCAGCCGCTGTGCCGCAGTCGTGAGTCTACCGTAGTTTTTCTCCAAGGTGGGCAAACCCACCTTCGTCAAGGCTACGGCAGGCAAGCCGGAAACTCTCCCGTACCGCATCCCGAGCAGGAATTCAGTTTCGTCATCATCCACGGTCTGCCTGACGCGGCTCATGACAATTGATTGACCTTCCCGGGAGGGAAGGTTTTTTTATGGATATCGTAACCAGGAGAGCAACAGTTTCCGATTTAGCGGTCATCCGCGAACTGAACCGCCTGTTATTCCGTGAATCGCATGCGCGGAAACACGATGACATGCTTGATTTGGCATGGCCGGATGACCAGCGGGGAGAATCCTACTACCGTAAAGCCCTGAGCGATCCGGCAAAGGCCGTCTTCCTGGCGTTTTACGCAGGAAAGCCTGTCGGTTATCTTATCGGAACTTCTGTACACCGGTTTGATTACCGTAAGTCCCGGGTAGGCGAGCTGGAGAATATGCTCGTTCTGTCCGCGTTCCGCCGGCGCGGAGCCGGCACCGGACTGGTTTCAGTCTTTACCGGATGGCTGAAAAATAAGGGAGTCGAACGGGTTTATGTATCGGTATATGCGAAGAACCTGAAAGCCAGCGGATTTTACCGTTCGCTGGGGTTTAAACCGATCGATGTCGGTCTGGAAAAACAAATATGATCCGATGCCGCACCTGTTGCCTCCGGAGATACACAGTAGAGCAGCATGAGCCCGGCGGATTAGTCAGATTCTGGGGCGGAGGTGGCGTGGAATGCGGAGGCCCCGGAGCAAATGACGGATGTTCGGTGGACCGGGGGCTTTATAGCATCGTCTATAACGAAATTGCCGAAGAAGTCGCCAGTCAAGTGCCGGAACTGACCCGGCGGGATAGGAGCCTGGAGGTCAAACGGAGATTCCGGGACCGGCACTACGAACCTGATATGAAATACCGGGCCAGGGAACTGTCAGGCAAAACCGAATATGAAGGTCCGGAATTTACCGTTAACGATGACGGAGAAATCTACTATCCCACCGCGGGCAGAACCTTAAACGAGCTGTTCGAAAGGCAGAAACAGTACCGGCCGGAATCATATTCGCCGGCCGAGCACCAGACGGCACTTTTAGTGCAGCGTGAGATTGTGAGAGGGACGGAGTCCGGTACATCCGAAGTCTCCCATATATCTTATTTCCGAAGTGGTGAGGGTGAAGAGCGGATCCGCGATGTATTTACCCTTTCATGGGACGGCCGGAAAGGCCGGACCCGGGTAACAAATATAGCTCCCGACGGCAATCACCATACCGTCAGGGAAGCGCAGACGGTGATGCGGTCCATGTTTTCCGGTTACCGTGAAGTTAATCCCCAGCCGGAAATATTCGTTTTTGCCAGGATTGCGGATTTTCCGAAAGCGCAGCCGGACACCGTCCGGAAAACCACGGAATTATCCGCCGGGTATATTTCCACCCGGATTGTCGCCGGAACAAAGGCGGATCAGGAGCAACCGCAACCGGTGAAAACAGCCGCAGATCCTGAAAATGAAAATATCAGAAGTGATACTTATGGAATCCGGGACACGGACGGTATTTCCCATATTCCGACCCTGGGCAGATCGGAACCGGCGGATTCAAAACCGGAACAGATTCTCAAGCAGCCGGAGGTGATCCGGGATAACCGTCCTGACATAAGTATTGCTGCCAATACCGATGCCGGAGGGCAGGTACGGTTTGTCAGCGTCTGGGAGACGGTCTTCCCGTACCTGACGGTTGCCGGAGGGAAACCTGATACGGATACCGGGCAGCGACCGGCGGAAACAATGAAGGAAATCAGTAACACAGATCGCCCAAATCCGGACGGAACCGGACTTCCGGAATATGTATCCGCCGAAGGAGATATCATACCCGGTGCAGGTGATGCGCTGATGACGTCAATAATGGTTAAACTGGCTACTTTTGTACCCGAATCTCCGGTATCGATTTTAATTATCAGACATATGTCAGCCGGACAGACGGATAACGGGGAGATCCGTAATCCAAATCCGGAAACAGGCGGAAGGCCGGATGACCAGGTTGCGGAAATCCTCGGACCGGAGTTACCGGATCCGGCAATCCGGATAGCGGAGTCTCCGGCACAAACGGAACCGGAATTATACCCGGCTGAAAATACAGCGGGTCAACTGCTGATCGTAGCTATGGAGATAAATACCGGAAGCGCCGGTATTCCGGAGGAATTGGTCGGATCCGTCCTGTCGGAATCAACTCAGCCAGATACGGATGAAACGGAACCGAAGCCGGTTGCCGGATTTTCCGGCGGGGAGGGGCGGACACTAATACATATGTCAGAGAATCCCGATGCGCTCCGGGAATCAGGTTCCCTCCGGGTTGACGTAATGCTGGAAACTGTTAATAACCTGGTTCTTGCATATTTTGAAAAGAAAAACGGAGAAAGTAATGATCCGGTAGCCGGCCGGCAGATCCATGAACCGGATCATGATCATCAGTATTTAGCCGGCGGGGATAATCCCGCGTACCAAATAGCCGACAGGCTGACCGGTCTGCCGGAAAAGGAGAGTCTCATCTGGCTGGGAATACTGATTGCAGCAGAAGGTATGGTCGGAGACGGCGATTCCGGTTCCGGTATTTACATAGAATTTCCGACAACCGGGATTGCCCGGGACGAGACGATAATTTCCGAACCCGGACCGTCATCGTTATTGATGACGGACGCCGGGGAGCAGCAGCTGCAGACTGAAGTAAAAACTGAGCTTCTCTCTGTCATGTTCGGTCTGTTTGTCACTATGCTACTTAAGCGACCGGACGGCGGTGATAATCCGGTTTCAACAGGGCAGCAGGGAGGATCCGATATGGGTCAACGAAAGGTTTACCCCGTCACTGCTGCCGCAGAAGCGGATCTTGGAGAAACTCCGGGAGTCTGGTTGATCCTGTCGATAATCTGGCATCTGACCATGCTGCGGGAGGGGGGTTTTGGGATGTCCGGTGCAAACCAAAACCCGTCAGGTACGGTTTTATTACCGGCTGCCGGTCCAGCTCAACTGCCGGTATCGGGGGATGTATTTCCCGGCATAATGCCGGAATTATTTACCGGTAACTGATGATTAACCGCGGCCGGCGGCTGAGTGTTTTATATCAGTCCGGCCGGGTAATTCATGATACAATGAACACTATGAACGACCTGCCCCAAATACCTCAGACAGACGGTTCCGGCGGTCCGTCGGCGGTGACGCCGGGATCATCGCCCGCCCTCTCCGTCCCGCCAGTGACAGGCGGGGGAATGCAGAAGGAAGCTGAAGGTGCAATACATATGGGTCCGATCGAAGCTCCCACGCTGACTGAAGTGGGAAAGGATATCGAACTGCCGAAGGAGGTTGCACAGTCAGGCGTAAGCATACCGCCGACAACAATTCCCATACCGCAGATTCTGAAATCCGCCGGAGTGGCTCCTCAGGGGGCGAATGTCACACTTCCGAAACCTCAGCCCAGTTCAGTACCGCTGACGGATGACCAGATTGCCCAGGGGCTTAAAAAAAGCGTTTTTGATTCGTGGCGCTGGCTGGCTGAATGGTGCACCAGGAAGTTAAAGCAGTTGCGGCTTGCCGGTGGTCAGAAATGAAGGAAACGGGATGTCGCTGTGATTAATACCGAAAATAAATATGCCTGAGGCCTTCACCGATCTTTTGTACCGGATGGAAATGATTATCATCAGCGTGATGATGATGCTGGCGGCTTTGGGCGGACTGGGATTACTGGCTTATGTCGGATTTCTCCTCTGGAAGTACCGGAACCGGGAATACGAATCACTGGAGCATCTGCTTTTACTGGTATCGGTGCCCAGAGAGAATGAAATTAAAATTGATGCGGCGGAACAACTGTTTGCCAGCCTGCACAGTATGCACCATGGCGGATTCGGATCTTTCCTCAAACCGGCAGAACACCTGAGTTTCGAAATTGTCGCCAGAAAAGAAGACATCCGTTTTTATGTCAGTATGCCGCAACGGCTCATGGACATGGTGGAAAAGCAGATCCACGGGACCTATCCGGGTGCGGATATCAAGGTGGTTGACGAATACAATATTTTTTCCGAAACCGGCAAGGTCGCGTTCGCATCGATGGTGCCGAAGTATTCGGATTACCTGCCGCTCCGGACTTTCCGTGATCTACCGGTTGATCCGTTGTCATCGATAACATCGGTACTGGCCAAAATGCAGGATGGGGAAGGAGCGGCCGTCCAGGTTCTGGTACAACCGACCGGTGACAAGTGGCGCAGCCGAGGCGGCAACTACGTTGCCAATACCAAGAAGCACGAAGCCAATCCTGAAAAAGCAAGCTTCCACATCGATCCCAAATCCCTGGATGCAATCAGTCAGAAAATGGCGAAACCGGGATTCAATACCGTCATCCGGCTGGTGGTTTCGGCAAACACGAAGGAAACGGCGAAAATGAACCTCGACAATCTGGTTTCGTCATTTGCCCAGTTTTCTTCCGACAACAACCATTTTACCAAAACCAGGCAGCCGTTGAAGTCCCTGTTCATGAAGGATTTCATATACCGCTATTTTCCGGTAGTAAACCTGCCGATGATGAAACAGTTCGGAGTATTAAACAGCGATGAGCTGGCATCCGTATATCACTTTCCCAATAAATCCGTGGAAACAGCTCACATCTTCTGGCTGAACGCCAAGCGGGCCCCGGCCCCGAGCCAGATTCCTAACGAGGGGCTATTCCTCGGTGTATCCCGATACCGGGGTATATCCCGTAATATTTATGTCGAACTGGATGACCGGCGGCGGCATTTCTATATCATCGGAAAAACCGGCACCGGCAAATCACAGCTTCTGGAAGAGCTGGTGATGCAGGACATCAAGGCCGGAAACGGCCTGGCCGTGATTGATCCGCACGGCGACCTGATTCAGGGCATCATGGAACGCATGCCGCCGGACCGGGCTGAAGATGTGATCTACTTTGATCCGGCGGATACCGAACGGCCGATGGGTCTGAACATGCTGGATGCCAGCACCGAGGAGCAGCGGCATTTCGTAGTCACGTCAATCGTGGGTTTAATGTACAAGCTATATGACCCGATGAAGACCGGAATCATCGGTCCCCGGTTTGAACACGCAGTTAGAAACGCGATGCTCACCGTCATGGTTGAACCGGGAAATACGTTCGTGGAGGTCGTCCGGGCCCTGACGGACAGCTCATTCGTTCAGGAGTTGCTGCCTAAACTTACGGACCCGATTATCCGCCGTTACTGGACGGACCAGATTGCCCAGACGGCGGATTTTCACAAATCCGAGGTGCTGGATTACATCGTGTCAAAGTTCGGCCGGTTCGTAACCAATAAAATGATGCGCAACATCATCGGTCAGTCAAAGTCGGCCTATGATTTCCGTAAAGTTATGGATGACGGTAAGATCCTTCTGGTTAACCTGGCAAAAGGCAGGGTGGGAGAGGAGAACAGCAATTTTCTCGGATTAATACTCGTGCCCCGGATACTTATTGCGGCAATGAGCCGCACCAACGTGGCGGAGGAAAAGCGCCGGGACTTCTATCTGTACGTTGACGAGTTCCAGAATTTCGCAACGCCCGACTTTGCCCAGATTCTGTCCGAAGCCCGTAAATACCGTCTGAATCTGATTGTCGCTAACCAGTTTACCAGCCAGATGGAAGATGAGGTGAAAAACGCCGTATTCGGCAACGTCGGAACGCTGATATCATTCAGGGTCGGCGTTCAGGACGCCAATTATCTGCAGCATGAGTTTACGCCCACATTCACCGAAGCAGATCTGATCAATATCGACCGGTTCAATGCTTATGTCAAAACTACCGTCCATAACGAGCCGGTCAAGCCGTTCAGTATTGATCTGACCAAGGATATGCGGAAAGTCATGGCCGAAAGAAATCCCAAGATTGCCGAGGCGATTATCCAGCTATCACGCCTTAAATACGGCCGGCCGCGAGAACTTATCGAAGCTGAGATCTCCCAGCGGGCCAGGCTTTAGCGCAGTTCTGCTTTACTTTTTCCATACGTTTATTTTATCCTGCGTTTATTCCGTTATTGTACACACATGAATTCCCAAACCGAAGAATCCGGCAGCGGTAAAAAACACGAGGTGACCATTTATATCTCGAACATGTCCGAGGACGTGTGGCCGTTTATATCCGCCATGTCCGATCCGGATGCCCGGCGTTATGAGATCGAGGAAAACGCGACGCTGTCGGATCGCGACCTGTTTGCTTTTGCCGGCGAAGACCATCTGCTGTTTATATCCCCCAAACCGGTTAGCCGGGAGTTTCAGTTGTACTACCTGTCGCTGTTCGGGAATACGGATTTTATCGAACTGACACCCCGGCAACACAGCGGTGAAATCTGCAAAGATATTCTCCGCGATGAAACGATAATGCAGGCAATCGTCAGGGCAGCCAATTCATCGAAGCGGTTAACCGTTATTCCGTACGTCACATCAATGCAGTTTCTCAGGCTGGTCGAGGAACTGAGGAGCCGGGAACTTGATATATTTACACCGGAGTCGCCGGAAGAGGAGGATGCCTGGACCGTGAATTTTTACGGCAGCAAATCAGGCATCCGGCAGCTGGCGCAGAAAAGTTCCGCGGCGGAGCCTGACTTCGCTATGCCTGACGGGCTGATCTGTGTCAATGTGCTGGATGCTTCGCGGATTGCCGCGAAAAAGTACCTGCGGAACCAGGGCGTAGTGCTCAAAACCAACAAGGGGCATTCCGGAGCCGGACTCCTTATTTTCCGTCCGGGAGACCTGCCGGTATCCTACCATGCGTGTGCCCAGGAGATTCTCGAAACGCTGAAAAAGGATGCATACTGGGACCGGTTTCCCATCGTAATTGAGGATTATATTGCGACCAATCCGCAGGTGGCGGGAGGCAATCCGAATGTCGAGTTCAAGATATATAAAAGCGGCCGGATTGACTTCCTGTATTACTGCATTCTCCGGGTGACCGACAGCGGAGTATTCAAAGGTATCGAAATCAGCAGTGGTGTCATGCCGGACCGGGTGGCAGCGCAACTGGTGGATACCGGATTTTTCATCGCCGAGCAGTTCGCCGGGGCAGGGTACCGGGGTTATTTTGACGTCGATTACGTCGCCGGCCGGAGCGGCAAATTATATGTGACTGAAAGCAATGTCCGTAGAACCGGCGGAACGCATGTCTATCACGTGGCAGTTGCGCTGTTCGGGAAGGATTTCATGTACCGGACATACGTACTTTCAAATAACCTCTACCCGTTACCCAACAAGAAGAAGATATCTTCATTCAGCCGGGCATTGGAATGTATAAAGCCGGTCCTGTATGACCGGAAAACCGGAGAGGGTGTCATTCTGGCTTCTGAGAGAGTCATATCCATCGGTTGCCTGGCGTATATCGTATTCGGTAGGACCGAGCGGCGGGCGCTTGAAATCGAGCGGGAAATGGAATCACTAATAGCTGCCAAGGATTAGTCAGAGGCGGCGGGTACGTTTGCGGATATATTCCACCGCGAAGTTGGCCGCATACCGCGCCGGACTGAGTATCAGATCCTGCGCATGGAGATAGCATACATCGGTTCCGCCGAATCCCCGTTTGAAAACAGAAACGCCGTAAAACCGGTGGCCGGTATCATCAGGAGCCACGACACCCCAGAAGTTATAGCGCCGCTGGCCGCGCTGTCTGGCACGGCGGATAGCTTCCCACTGAATCAGGTACGCGCCGGGGTACTGCCGGCCTTCCTCCGTTGAGGCTCCATAGTGGTAGACGGCCTCCGGTCCGTAGAAAATAATAAATGCCTGAGCGAGAAGGCTGGAATCTTTGTACGCGCTATATAGAAAAGCCTGACCGTCTGATGCAAATGCTTTGAACTGCTCGTAAAGGTAAGGGTAGGAGAATGGTACGAATTTCTGGCGCCGGGCGGTTTCGGTCTGAAGTTGGAAAAATGCCCGGATGTCGGCCGGGTCCTGTGACTCTTTCACGATAATACCCAAGGACTTGGCTTTGCGGATTTCGTGGCGGGTGGTTTTGCGCATATTGGCCAAAAGCGTTTCTTCAGGGAGCGACAGATCGAGCTGGGAGGTGGTTTCTGCCTCCAGATGCATCTGGGCGGGCAGGAATCCCAGTCCGGAAAACAGTGACCGGAAAAACGCGTCATCCGGCAGCTGAGGTCTGACCCGGACAAAGGCACATGCGTATCTGTTGCCGGTTTCCCTGACACCATCGGCGAAAGCCGATACCAGGCTTTTTTCCGTAAAATCCAGAATCGGTCCTCCGGCGACGCTCAGGTAACGGCCGCGCCGGGCAGGTTCAACCACGGTTAACAGAACCCCCGCGAGTTTATTTCCTTCATAAAATCCCAGGTTGTCGACGGATTTTCCTAAGTTGCGGTGAAACTGACCCCACTGCCAGGACTGCAGGAAGTTAGCTTCAGGCCTTTTGGCAAGGAATGACTCCCAGACGGTTTTGTCCGATACAGGTACTATGCGGATCCGTGCCATCGGTTAATCCTTTCGCAAATTTCCCTGGCCGTTTCAGTGTTTACCCCTCGGTGGGTGGGTAGATTGACCATCATATCCGCTACTTTTTCAGCGTTGGGACACTCTCCCCGGTAGGTAGTCCGGGACAGGAATTTCCGGGGAGCAACCGGCGCATCGTACCAGATGTCGCCCAAGTGAACACCCTGCCGTTTCATAACCCTTAACAGTCGGTCGCGGTTTTTTACCAGAACCGGAAACCTGAGACATGCGGACCGGGGGATATCGATGACTAATGCGGGAAGTATCATTACCTCCGGCAGATTCCGGGCATAAACCCGGGCGATTGACTGCCGGCGTATCAGATCAGCATTCAGATTCGTCAGCTCGCGGACCAGACGGGGAATATACCAGTCAGGCAAATTCCGGGTTGACAGGCTTTTTTCACTCCCTATCGGTGTGGTTAAAAGGCCGGACTTCTTCACCAGTGCATGGAATACTTTACCCCCATAGGGATACGCCGACCGGATAATAAAGGTCAGCAGGGGATACAGACAGTCCTTCATCTGCTGTATCCGGCCGACGGATCCGAAGCGCTCCGTAGCTTTTCTCTCCGTACGCCGGAATATTACCGCTCCGCCGGATACGCAGTCGATCAGTTTGTCCTGGCTGAAGGATAAGCAGACCGCATCACCGACAGTCCCGGCGTTCCGGCCATCTGGATATAAGGTTCCAGTGGAATGAGCCAGGTCCTCTATCAGGGCAAGCCCGTTCCGGCGGCAAATATCTGCAATCGGCGCGATGTCGGCCGGGAAACCGAGCGTATTCTGAACTATCACAGCGCGGATTGCCGGCCTGGTTTTCAGCGCCTTCTTCAGGGTTACAGCTGAGAAGTGCAGCGTTCCGGGATCAATATCGAGAAACACCGGCACCATACCCGCAGCAGTGATCGCCTGCCAGACGGCAATGCAGGTGTATCCGCAGATTGCCACTCCGGATCCGGGCGGTAGTTTCATTGAAGTTAAGGCCAGACGCAATGCCTCCCGGCCTTTGTAAGTAAATACAGGATTTCTGCCGTACCGGTTTTTGAGGATACCCGCGGCCTGAAGCCGGGCGGACCGGCGGGATAAATCCAGGGTAAATTTCAGGGCTTCCGTCAGCGTGTAATTCGAACCCAGTGAGTTAAAAATATTCATGAAAATAGGCGCCCGATGATTGCCGCCACCTCCTGCGGGTGTGTAAACTGCGGGGCATGACCGGCATCATTGATGACCCGGAGCTGAGAATGCGGTATCAGCCGATGCAGGGCTTCCCCGTCCGCAAGGGGAGTAATCCGGTCCATCCGTCCCCAAATAATGGTGGCCGGGACGCTGATTTGTCCGGGTGACAAACCGGCATCTGCCGATAGCAGGTTCCGCATGGTTATTTTGGTATGCCCGGGAGCATCATAATAATCCTTTTCCCGGGCCAGAATATAAAGCAGCCGTTTCAACTTTTCCGAACGGGTCAGGCGTTTGCCGGTTTTGGCGAGGAATTTAAAGACCGCGCGCTTCAGCACCGATAACGGGTCGTTGTGGCGGATTCCGGCACTGTCGATCAGAACCAGGTGTCCGATCCGGTCCGGATGAGTGAGTGTATACCACATCGCCAGCCGTCCGCCGTTGGAATGTCCGACCATGATTACGGTACCCGGCATTGCAGCAATCCGGCGGTCCAGCCATGCCATGTACTCCGGGACGGTCCAGGCTTTATCAGTCGGCGCAGTCAATCCGGGTAAAGGTAAAAGTACGGGATCAAATCCGCTGTCAGTCAGGATCCGGCAAAACACCTGCCACCGGCCAGTCCGGTATGCCCAGCCATGGAGAATGACTACCCGGGTTAGAGACCCCACTGCTTTCTTCTTCTTTGCCATACTTCTTCCCGGCGGCACAGCTTCCTGATGTCGTCGGGATCCGCTAACAGGTGCCCGATAACTCCCTCCAGAAAACGGCCACCCTTAAAAAGCACCGTTTCCCGGCCGCGTAGTGACTTTTTCAGGTAATCCAGAACTTCCCGGGGGGTCTGAAAACTGGCAAATGGGATTTCCGTTTGGCGCGCCCGGAAAGCCGGAACCGTATATTTAAACGTCCGGGGACCCATAAATACGATCCGGTCAAGTTTCATGCCGGAAACGAGAGTTGCCAGTTTCTCGTGTTCTTCCCGCTCCACTGCACCCTGTTCCAGCATGTCCGAAAGTACCACCCACTTGGGGGAAGCGGGGAGCGATTCAAACATCCCCAATACTGCTTTCATTGAGTCGAAATTGGCATTGTAACTGCTGTCAATGATCGTGGTACCTTTCACCCCCGGGAAACGCGAGCTTCTTCCCGGCGGCAGTATCAGGCGGTTAAAAGCCTGAGCGTCCGGTTTCACCCGGAGCCACCCGAGAAGTTCCAGTGTCGCGGCTATGGTGTAGTATGTCTCCCGGGGTAATAATGCCCGGAACCGGTAGACTTTCGTACCGATAGTAAATGAAGTCCCGCCGTTAATCCGGTAGGCTGCCAGCTGTTTCATCCGGATCCGGTGGATGGTGGCCCGGCAGCGGTAAAGTTGCCCGGAGATCAGCGGGGAATCCCCATTGACGATTACCAATTTGCGGGTTAGTTCCGGGAAATATCCGAATTCACGGGCAACTGCCGTTTCATGCGAGGGAAACTTTTTCCTTCTTATCAGCCGGTCGAAATTCATGCTGTGCGTCCGGCTGACATTGATCCAAAGTGTGACGTGGGGCTTCAGAAAAGAAGCCAGAAACCGGCCTTCACCGGGCCGGTCGCAATCGGCCTCAACCACATACAACGCTTGCCGGGGTTTCGGGCTGAATGCTTTAAACGGGGCTTTGAGAAACAGTAACGGCCATTCCGACGGCAACAGCGTCTGCCGATGCAGGTCCAGAAGATCAAAGGGAATGCCGATAGCGCTGTTGGCGTCATGGGAGTAGCGGGCCAGGCTGCCCAGCTGGGACTGGATAAAGTGAAGCAGTGTGGTTTTTCCGCTGGAACCGGTGACCACGATGACCGTCGGGTGCCATATCCGGAAACGTATCCAGGCAAACAGCCGGAAGTACCGGGCAACGGAAAAGTACAGTACCCGTTTGAAGCCTTCCATCACCCCAGTATTGTATACGGTTTTTCCGGAAATCACTAACCTGTACCCGGTCTGACTGAAGCCAGAAGTACAGCAGATCGGATGCGCAGGTATTTGGTATAATCCAGGAAATACCGGACCTCCGGTTTAATTTCCCGGGGACTTCCGGCGCTGGTAGATCAGCGGCAGTAGCACCACTCTTACCCGCCTGCCAAAGCGCGTCCGTAGCTCAGTGGTAGAGCACATGTCTTATAAACATGAGGTCCTTGGTTCGATCCCAAGCGGACGCACAGACGGCGCGGCGGGCAGGTAAAGTGGGGGTCGATGGTTCGAATCCATCCCAGCGCACAAACAGCGGAAAATCCGTAAAATCCGAAACAGGTAACAGGCGGGACAAACGTGACGCGGCAACATATACATATTGTCAGACATCCGCTCCTGGGATCATCCCTGACCGTGCTCCGGCAGAAAAATACAGGCACGGAAGATTTCCGCAAACACGCCGGAATCGTATCGAAAATCCTACTCGTCGAAGCTCTGAAAAACCTCCGGGTTTCCCGGTACCGGATTGAAACTCCGTTGTCTGCAGCTATCGGCGTGAAGCTGAAGGATGACGTGGTGGTGGTTCCGGTGCTGCGTGCCGGACTGGCGATGCTTTTTGCGATTAACGATTTCCTGCCGCAGGTCGGGGTAGGCTTTGTCGGTCTGGAACGCGATGAACAGACGGCGATTGCCCGGGAATACTACCGGAAACTGCCGCGGCTATTTAAAACCAGTACTGTCCTGGTTCTGGATCCGATGCTGGCAACCGGCGGATCGTTCGACGATACGATAACGATTCTGAAAGGCAAAGGGGCCAGCAAACTGCTCCTGGTGTGCATAGTTGCCGCACCCGAAGGATTAGAACGGATCAGGAGGAAACACCCCGGAGTGACGGTATACACAGCGGCAATTGATTCACACCTGAACGACCGCAAGTTCATCGTGCCGGGACTCGGGGATTTCGGTGACCGGTATTTCGGGACGGTGTGAGGCAATCCTTCTGCCTCAGAGTTCTTCCAGCTTGACGCTTTCAGCCTGCTTATCCTTCACCAGGTCGAGGTATTTTTCCGTAGTCGACAACCGCTTGTGACCGACCAGTTTTGACAGGGTAGTTATCGGAGTTCCGGCCATGAGATGGTGGGCGATAAAGGTGTGCCGGAGGTCATTAACCTTGGCATTTTCAATTCCGGCGATGCGGAAATACCGGTCAATGGCGGTCCGAATGTTTCTGATCAGGAGCGGCTTACCGGTTTTGGTGATAAAAAGCGCATTGCTGGGACCCGTCTTATTACGGATTTCCAGATAGCTGTTGAGCGCTTCACGGGCTGCCTTATTCAGGGGAACCATCCGTTCCGGATGACCTTCCTGGGGGGCGATACGCAGTTCATTCTCCCGGACATCATCAAGTGTCAGATTTGCCAGTTCGCCGATCCTGATACCGGTCTGGAGAAATAGTTCGACGATAGCATAGGTTCTGGTGTCTGCCCGGCAGGCATCGCGGAGCGCCCGGTACTCCAGTTTCGACAGAATTCTGGGTGGTTTGACCTCATATTTAGGATGCTCAATTTCGACTGCCGGGTCCGTGCCGACGACTCCGGAAGCCTTGAGGAAGCGGAAGAACGTTTTGATGGAGTTGATTTTCCGGGAGATTGACTTGGGTGTGTAATTATCGCTGGTGAGCTTTTTGAGGTAGGCGAGGATATCATCGCGGGAAATATCGGCAATTTCAGTTTTGCCCATATTCCGGATGAACTCGATAAGTTGTTCGATATCTTTGCTGTATGCTACGATGGTGGCGCGAGCCCTTCTCCTTGAGCCAAGATGGTCTACGAATTGTGAGTGGGCAGTCTTTAAGTCAAGTACCATATGTTAGGTATTCTTATAAGTCCAACATATCCTATACTACCATACATAGTATTATATGTCACCAGTCACTGTAAGAATACTTATATTTAGTATTTAATATCAAAATGGAGCGTTTTTACGTTCCAAATATCTTTGTAAGATAACCTATAATATCATATAAATAGTTCAGATGCAAGGCCTAAAATATCCCATAACAGCACTACAAATACACTATGAATACCCGTAAAGGATGGTTTTTTGGTACGATAGCCATCCTCTTAAATCTGCTGATTATAGTCAGCCTGACCAGAAGCGTCTGGGAGGTCTGGCAGCGGCGGGATATAGTAACCGAGCGGAAAGCGGAACTGACCGTACTTGAAGCGGAAAACATCAAGCTGAAACAGGCGCTGGAGGAAGCCCAGAGCCGGGAATACATCGAACGGGAGGCCCGCAATAAACTGGGAATGGCTAAACCGGGCGAAACGGTCATACTTTTCGAGCGGCGGGAGGCCTCAGAATCGGCTGCTTCGGGAAACCCCGACCGGCGGACGAACTGGCAGCGGTGGGTGGGATTATTCTTCTAGTTAGACCTCCCCGCGTACCGGCGGGCTGGGTTTATTAAGTAATGTCAATGTGCCAGCGGCCCTCCTTCGCTGAAGCTACGGAAGGGCAATAGTGAACCTCGTTGAGCATGGATCTGATTACGGAGCAGAGGGGGAGGTTTGAGTGTTTTTGTGCCAGCGGCAGGGATCGAACCTGCGGCCCACGCCTTATGAAGACGCTGCTCTACCACTGAGCTACGCTGGCAAGTGGCACCAATTGTACGAAAGTAAGGGGGAAATGGCAATTAGGATACATTCCGGGAGGGTTTAGCCGTTTTAGGTACTTCTGAGGCTCCGGAATGGCCAAAAAAACAGCCAGGATTCCGACTACCCAATCCTCACACAGGGGACAGGGTCACCACACATGTCAGGAAGAGGGTAGCCGGCAATTTGTCCCTGACTTGGGCACGTTATACCATGGGCCCCAATGAGTGTCAATATCTTATTAATATATAGTAATAGATCTAATATTAGGGGGATTTCCTGGTTGAGTCTGGGAAATTTAATCTGTCCCGATGCGCCGGAGCAGCCGGTCGCCGGCCTCACGGACGCTGTCCCTGAGTGAATACTCCTTCGCTGAGGCGGAAACAGACCGGTTGTCCTCGGTAATAGCCCGCAGTGACGCTTCGTACATCATGACGTGATGTCCGGCTTTCCGGAGAGCATCCACTACCAGTTCGATCTTGACAACCGGTATCCGGTAACGCATCTGGCGGGAGTATTTCCGGAGCAGATCTTCCATTTCCAGCTGGCGGAAGGCAGACAGGACTTTCCGTCGGTCAACGATGACCGTTTCAACCGATTCCTCGGGAAAAATGTTGGTTACCGATTTGAGCATATGCCGCAGGGACAGGATGCCTACCGGTTTTTCGTGAATATCCACCACCACGACTGACCCCCGGGGGGAGGCAACAAGGGCTTCAATAATCCTGCGTCCCGGTTCCGTTACCGGAATTTTTTTAAGGGGTATGGTCATATATGACTTCACCGGATAATCGAATTTAGTGACCCACTCGCGGTCAAAGAAGCGTGATGGTACGTTGCCGCCCTGTTTGCGCAACCGCTCTCCCGGCGAAGGGGAAAGGAAGGCCATGTAGATGTCGCGGCGCGTGATCATGCCGACCGCCCGACCCTGCGGATCAACGACGACAGCCCGGTTGGTTTTTTCCCGGCGCATCACCGGATACACGTCTTTGACAGTCGCGGTATCGTAAACGACGAACGGTTCCTGTATGGAAATGCTGTCCGTCAGTTTCTGACGCATCGCCGGAACATCAAGGAGAGCCTTCAGCAGCGATTTGGCCGTGACCACGCCCATCGGCGTGCCGCGGGCATCCATTACCGGCAGGGTGTAAAGCCGCATGGACAGCATATGCCTGATGACCGATTCGACGGCGGAATCGCGGGTGACATAAGGGGCGACCACAAGCGCTGATTCGGCCGTGGCGTCGACAGGCGGGCGTTTTTTGTAAAGCACGTGGTACGGGTATACCAGGCCGCGGTACCGGCCGTCGGCGTCGAAAACCAGCGCCGCATCATGACTGCCTGTTGTGCGGGCAATAACCTGGCTTAAGGAATCGGACACTGATACTCTGGGGACGGAAGAAAGCGGTTTGACGTACCTGGCAATAGTCATTCAGTTAGGCACATTATACCACCATGAACAACACAGGTCTGATCCGTAAATACCGGTAGCATGCTTCAAATACTGAGGTTCAGGCGGAGAATCTTCCGGTCCCTGGTCCAGCTTTTAATTTCCGCTTCGCGTCTGAGTGCTGCTGAGTGATCCGGTTGAGGCTGTATATAAATTATGCGGAGCGGTTTGCGGAGCCGGGTATATTTACCACCGGTACCGCGTACATGAGATTGAAATCTTTTCTGCGGATCCTTAGCGATACCAGTGTAAAGACTATTACCCGAACAGAGCAGTATGTAGACGTACCACATAAACGTAGAGTATCACAGGGGCATGGAGACAGATTCGGAATAAAAAACCCTCCGGTTAACACTCATCCGTACCGTGTAACTGCAGGTACGAATAAATATTCGCCAAAGGGCTGAATGTGCAATGCGGAAACTGACTACCGGAGCAGCCGGATTGAGTCCCGGATCAGACGTAACGCACCAACTGTGATTATGCAGGCAATTCCGAGAGAAATAATCGGGTCGATCAGGAACCAACCGGTTTGTTTTATCATTACTCCACCAATAATCACACCAACGGAGGTGAGCATGTCTCCCAGAACATGCCAAAATGCTCCCCGGATATTGATGGAATCACGATGGCGCAGCAGGATTACTATTGCCGCATTTGCTACGAAACCAACGGATGCGACAAAGAGCATACCCTCAACACTAATAGTTGCAGGATTTGCCAGTCGCCCCAGTGCTTTTATGATTATTATTGCGCCGATACTTAATAGTAAAACTCCATTAAACAGGGCACTTAGCATTTCAATCCGGGTGTGACCGGTGGCATTGTTCCTGACCGCCTGTTTATTAGCTTCCCATACTGCAAGCAGGGCTATCCCTAAAGCGGATACATCGACCGTGGCGTGTCCGGCATCGGACATCAGAGACAATGAACCGGTCAGATATCCGCCGACGTATTCAAGCCCGGCAACAGACGCCGTTAATAAGATCGAGATGATCAGTCTTTGTTGGTCGCGACGCCGATTTTCAAACAGCGGTGTGTTCATGGCGACTCCCTCTAGAAAAATTTGGATGGATAGCTTTTCGGGCACGAAAATACCCAAAAAGCTACCCACCAATCGGGAGCCGGCTTTCCGCAGCTGTAAAGGTGCAATGCCAGTACGTAATTTAGCCCAGCTATAAGCGCTAATTACGTATGTTTGCCAGTTCGGAGTGTAGCAAGAGCCAATGATGCGGTCAAATTCTGCGGAATGCAGGCATAAAAGAGAGTCGGGAAAACCGGCTAAGGAACCAAGAGAGAATCAGGTTACTCTGCCGGAGTATCTTTGTGGGAAAAAATATGCATTACGGTAACAGGTCCGAGCCTCTCCAGATAGTCGATCTGACTTCCGGGGCTGTTAATGTCTTCCGGATCCAAGCGTAAATGCATTGTTGGTTCATCTTTCTATATTATGTTTACTTCTTCGTGATAGTACTATATAGCGGGTTGACGAAGTTGTTTTGCTTCTTCATGTATCTGCATATTTAGTCCTTTTCTATCAGGAAATACGATTGCGTTTTGGAGATCTTTTAAATATCCATCGAAAAGTACAAAAGACCGTAATGGCAGAATGTCTCTCAGATGTGCATCATAATTTGGACCGAACCCTAATATTATTGCGTTTGGGTGTAAACGATCAGGAGTAATGTATAAACCAACTCTATCACTTACTCTTGCAGATCCAATTGGAACTCTTCCACAAAGTGGAAATACTGATTCGTTATCTGAACTATCTACGCCAATTAATGATTTACTAAGCCTGACAATTTCAAGCTCTTCAGGGAAAATGGTGCTTGGTTCAACTGATATCACCTGATCATGACCCCACGGTTTAATTATCTGATTTTCTCTTTCCTGAACCCACGGAAGTCTTGAAAAAACCCGTAACGGTTGACGATATATTTCGTCTCGACTGGGAAAAGTTGTAGATAATTCAGATAGATTAGGTAATTCTCCCATAATATAATTATATCAAATTAGCACGGATGGTCTTATAACACAAAAATAGAGCGTTGTAACGCTCCATTTAAATATCCGGTTGCGGGGCCGGGTCTCCTTCGCCAAGGCTACGGCGGACCAATTGGCCCAGTTGATACAAAAAAATCCTCATTGAGAGGATCTTTTTGTATCTGTTGCGGGGCCGGGAGTCGCACCCGGCCTAGAAGATTATGCATCTGTTTCTCCCATTACTGAGAGTGTCGGACTATATCTTCCCCGCCAACAATTGAGTTATCAACTGTAGGCGGGGTCCGGCGTATAGTCTCTACGGACTCGCCCCCATATTTTATGCGGAAGGGGGATTGCCTCGGTGTTGTCCTTCGGCTAGCTCAGGATTTCACCGATACAGCCGGACTATCACTAAAATAGTTTTCAGTGAGCCCAAATTGAGCCTTCTGTGCAACTGTACACTACCCCGCGGCACTATAAACGTGCCCACGTATTATAGCCTCAAAAGGATTCGAGGTCAATTGAAGTGAAGCTAATTTATCTGGTTTACCGTCGGAGGACTGGAGCGGGATTTACGGGTTACCTGCTGCAGCCAGGGATAGAGATAGAGGAAAAGCCCGGTAACGGCCATGACGGCGAATGAAACCGTAAAAAAAGTGCTGTTCAGGTTATGGATTTCGGAACTTGATCGCAGGTCAAAGAGTGATAACACCGGGAGATCGGGGTACTTCAAAACCATGCCGGTGACTGCCTGAATGGTGCCCAGTACCGCGATGATAATCACATTCAGCCGATGGAGTCTTCGGGTGAGAATGGCGAGCCTGGTAAGTTTCATAAAAAGTATCCGGCAGTAAAGGCAATTCTACCACACATCATATCGATTGACCGGTTATGGTACAATAAGTTTCTTATGAGAAGCCAAATTACCAGCTACTATTGGCACTTAACCTCTTGCCGGGAGGCTGGTAGGGCTGTGGCGTAAATACAAAACATACCTGCGAGAGACCTCCCGGACGGGAGGTTTTTTTGTGGGGAAAAACGTATGAACCAGAAGATACCAAGTTTCAGAAATCTCTATGCTTTCGGCCGGAAACTTCCGGTTGATCTGTCGTTGTCGGAAAATCCCCTCGGGTGCCCGCCGGGGGCATTGAAGGCTATCAGCAGGCTGAGCCGGAGTGACGTGTTTGATTATCCCGATCCTGACGCATCACTATTGCGGGAGGCACTTGCATCCGGCCTGAAGATACCGGTAGACATGATATTGGTATCAAACGGCGCTGAATCGATTATCAAGCTCATTGCCGACGCGTTTATCACGGGCGGTGACGAGGCGGTCATGCCTGAGCTGACATTCCCGATGTTTGCCCTGGCTGTCAAGATTTCCGGTGGGATACCGGTCCGGGTGCCTATGACCGAATCGTTTGACATCGATCCGGACGGGATATGCGGCAGGGTGGGAAAAAGAACAAAACTGGTATTTATCTGCAACCCCAATAATCCGACCGGTAGGGTACTGGATGCAAAGATAATAATCCGAGTTGCCGGAAATATTTCCGTGCCGGTGGTAGTTGATGAAGCCAATATCGAATTCGGCGGGCAGACCGTGGTTAACTTTACCCGAGAAATACCGAATCTGATTGTGCTGCGGACATTTTCCAAAGGTTTCGGACTGGCTGGTATGCGGGTGGGATTTGCTGCCGCAGGCAGGGACATAACCGAACGCCTGAAGCGGATAAGGCAGCCGTTTCCCGTGTCAGCAGTCACCGAACGGGTGGCAGTTGCCGGACTGAGTGACACCGCGTTTATCAGACAGACGAGATCATTTATGGACCGGGAGCGGAATTTCCTGACCCGGGAAATGCGCGCCCGCGGACTGAGAGTGATTGATTCATCCGCCAACAACCTGATGGTGATTGTGCCCGGAAAATCAGGGGCGTTTGTCCGCCGGCTTGAAGCAGAGGGAGTGTCAGTGGTTGACGGAACCGGATTTATGTGCCGCACCCCAGTATTCATCCGGGTAAGCCCGAGACTGCGGAGCGTGAACCGGAAATTCCTGACAGCTATTGACCGGATAGCAGGCAGCGGATTTCGTTTATAATAGGGAGGATATATGGACCACCAGATACAGGGCATAAGACTAAACGGCCGCAGGATACTCTCCGGAATCACCCCGTCGGGGGACGGGACGCTCCACATCGGCAATTACTTAGGAGCGGTACGGCAGTTTATTGAGATTGCCAAGTCAAACCAGTGCTTCCTGTTTGTGGCAGACCTGCATGCCCTGACAACGGTTCAGGACCGGAAGGCTCTGGAGCGCAATACGGAAACGCTGATCCTGAACGAGCTGGCGCTTCTAGCCGGATTGGGATCGCTCGAAAACATTACGTTTTTCCGCCAATCGGATGTGCCGCTTCACGCTGAACTTCAGTCGGTCCTCAATAACGTGACGCCGGTGGGGTTTCTCAGACGGGCGCATGCTTATAAGGACAAGCTCGCCAAAGAAACGGCAGAGGATGAGATCAACCTGGGGCTTTTCAATTATCCGATCCTGATGGCTGCCGACATACTTCTTTATAAACCCGACTACGTGCCGGTAGGGCGTGATCAGAAGCAGCATATTGAAATAACCCGGGATATCGCGGACCGGTTTAACCGGACGTTCGGAAAACAGGTATTCAAGCTGCCGGAGCCTTACATTCCGGAGGAAGTCGCTGTGGTTTTGGGAACCGACGGCAAACGCAAGATGAGCAAATCCCTCGGCAACATAATTTCCATATTTGAGCCGGAAGAGGAGATTAAGAAGCAGGTGATGAGTACGTACACCGACCCCAAACGGATTCATGCCGATGATCCGGGTCACACCGAGGGCAATATGGTATTTGCCTACCTCGAATTTTTCGGGGATAAGAAAAAAGTCGCCGACCTAAAGGCGAAGTACACGGAGGGCAAGGTCGCGGACGTCGAAGTAAAGGAGTACCTTTTTGAAAGCCTGATGAAAACATTCCGCCCGGCCCGTGAAAAATACCGGGAACTGAAAAGTGACCGGAAGCAAGTGCAGGAGATTCTGGAATCAGGCGCCGCCAAAGCCCGGATCACGGCAGCCGAAACCATGAAAGCCGTCCGGGAAGCTGCCGGACTGACCAACCAATACTCTTTTTTCCGGTATGAGTTTGCCCGGACTGACGGGATGATCTCGATTGACGAGTTTGCCCGGACGGAAATCCGGGTCGGCAAAGTCGAAAAAGCTGAGAATGTCGAGAAAAGCGACAAACTGATCCGGCTGACGGTTGATTTGGGGGAGTCAGGTAAGCGCAATATCCTGACCGGAGTGCGTGGGTTCGGGTATACGCCGGAATACTTTTCCGGGAAACAATTCTTGTTTGTGACTAACCTCGAGTACCGCAAGATGATGGGGGAAGAGTCCCAGGGTATGATCTTAGCTGTTGATGGTTTAGAGTTGCCTTTCGGTGAACACGGAGAGGCCAAGCCGGTATTCATTCCCGCTGAAGATCTGCCGATCGGGGCAAAAGTCCGGTGAAAACAGCGAATAGCCGGATTATCCGGATTCCTCTTTGACGGCGGTGACTCCGGAAAGGAAAACTAGCACCCCGCCGAGAGCCACGGCCGGGCTGATCGACTGCCTGAGAAATAAGGCTGCCCACAAAGCCCCGAGTGCCGGTTCGGTATAACCCAGTATCGAGACTTCGAACGCCTTTAATCCACGGAATGCTGCGCTCAGAAGCATGATCGGTATGGCCGTACCTATGATGCCGAAATACAGGATAGACAGAAAGTCCGGCCAGGCAAACCCAAGCCGTACGTTTGAGAGCAAGAGGAGGCTGCCGACCCCCTGACCCAGAATGAAAACAAACGCCTGTAGCGAAGATGGCGTCGACCGTATTAGTGAGCGCTGAACCACATCCTGTATGCCGGAACAGAGGGCGGCTATCAGCGCCAAAACCGCACCGAAAGTCAGCAATCCTGAGGGGTTTGTGTTCACCCTCAAAAGCAGTGACAGTCCCAGGAATCCGGTTATGATGGCGATGATATGAGACGCAGATGCCTTCTCCTTCAGCACCAATGGGGACAGTGCTGCAGCCACTACCGGGGCCAGGTTATGGATGAGCATGGCATTGGCTACCGGGAAGTGTTTGAGGGCTTCAAACCAGACAATACCTTTGATGCCGCCGATCAGAAACAGGACAATCAGGGGTAATGTTATCCGTATCCGGCTGAACTTTTGGCCTGATACCGTCAGGTAGCCGTAAAGAACCGCCAGTCCGGCAAGTGATCCCAGAGAAACGTAAACTGCAGTCGGAAGGGCGGCGGTATTGAAAAATACCCCCAGAGTGCTCCAGAGAGCAAAAGCCGTTACGGCGGATAGTACCGATATTTGTCTTTTCATATGTATATAATAGACGCTATTCTAGTAATCTTCTTGACAAACATCAATAGATAGTGTATGTATATATGTATGGACTCCCGGTTGACCGTGTTTTATACCGCATCCTACTTTGGCAAGGAGAAATACCAGGCCAACTATGACCTGATCCGGGAAGCTATAGAATCATTCAATGTCACCCTTATTTCACCGGAAAAGGGTAATTACCTTGAGGTTCTTTCGGAAGAGAAGCGCAGAGAACTGGGTGACCATAATTTCATTCATTATGAAGCCATCCGGCAGGGGATCCATAAAGCCGACTGCGTGATCATTGAGATCAGCCAGGAGGATTTCCAGCTCGGCCATGAAGCCACACTGGCCATCATGGACAAGAAGCCGGTTCTATGCCTTTCGGTGCATGAGGATTTCAGCCGCAAAATCAATAACGACTACTTTTCCGGAGCCAAGTACACAGCAGATTCGGTGCGGGGCACTATTCAGGATTTTTTCGCCCGTGTCCGGGAACTTTCCAGGTCGAAACGGTTTAATATGTTTCTTTACCCGTCGCAGTTGGAGTATTTAGCCAAAGCTGCCGGCAAACAGGGGATGAACAACTCGGAATACATCCGGCACCTGATCAATACCGACCGCCGCGCAGTCCGGGACGATTAATCCTGAAACGGAGGTAAACCGCCCGAATTTCCGGCGGTTTGCGGTGCCATCCGTCCACAACTAACAATTCATGCACCCGGGCGGTGATCATGGTATACTCAGGGGGCAAAAAAGGCTATACTAATGGCCTGATTTTCTTGTTCTTATGCCTGAAAAACCGGTTCAGAAACCAAGGAAGAACGGAAACGGCAGACGACCGAAAAAGCTTGAGATGAAAATGAAGTTCAATCTCAAGAATATCATGGTCGGACTGTTCGTGTTGTTTTTCCTTCTGTCGGTGCTGGGCAGTTTCGGCGGACAGGACGCGCTAACGACCGACAAACCCCTATCTACGGTAATCAGCGACATCCGGGAGGGTAAAGTCGACAAGATAGAGGTGGAAGAGAGCAAACTGAGCGTAACCCTCAAGGGCGGGGAAAAGTACATATCACACAAGGAGCCGCAGGACAGTTTGGTCCGTACTTTGGAATCCGCCGGGATTGACCCCAAGTCCGTGGAAATGACGGTCAAGGACCTGAGCATGGGCCAAATCTGGGTGGGGCTGATTTCCAATGTCCTGCCGCTAGTTCTGACCGTACTGTTCTTTCTTTTCATTTTCCGGCAGGCCAGAGGGGCGCAGGATAATATTTTCTCATTCGGACAGTCCAAAGCCCGAATCTGGAACAAGGACCTGCCCCGGGTGACTTTTGCC
This sequence comes from Candidatus Gottesmanbacteria bacterium RBG_16_52_11, assembly GCA_001779095.1. Classification (GTDB taxonomy): domain Bacteria; phylum Patescibacteriota; class Microgenomatia; order UBA10105; family UBA927; genus RBG-16-52-11. Next base: position 63,568 of record MFJD01000004.1, read on the forward strand.
GACGTTGCCGGTGTGGATGAAGCTAAAAGCGAATTGGAAGAAGTGGTTGACTTTCTTAGGAACCCGACCAAATACAAGGCACTGGGCGCCCGGACGCCGAAAGGCGTCATATTAGTCGGACCGAGCGGAACCGGCAAGACTCTGCTTGCCAAAGCCGTGGCGGGAGAAGCCCGGACGCCGTTTTACTCGATAGCCGGTAGCGAATTCATGGAAATGCTGGTCGGCGTGGGTGCAGCCCGGGTACGCGACCTGTTTGCCCAGGCGAAAAAGAATGCCCCGTCGATTATCTTCATCGATGAGATAGACGCCATCGGCAGGATGCGTTCGGTCGGCATTATGGGTGGGCATGACGAACGGGAACAGACTCTGAACCAGATACTGGTGGAGATGGACGGGTTCGAGCCCAACACCGCCGTCATGGTCATCGCCGCGACTAACCGGGGAGACCTCCTGGATTCGGCACTACTGCGGCCCGGAAGGTTTGACCGGCGGGTCGTCCTGGACCTTCCGGATATGGAAGGCCGGAAGTCGATACTGGCAATCCATGCCAAAGGTAAGCCGTTTGCCGCAGGTGTTGACTGGGACAAGGTTTCCAAGCGGACCGTCGGATTCTCGGGTGCGGACCTGGAGAACATGCTCAACGAAGCGGCAATTCTGGCTGCCCGGGAGAACAAGAAAGAGATTGAGATGAAGGATCTGGAAGAGGCTGCCACCAAGGTCAAGCTGGGACCGGAGAAGAAACGGCTGCAGACAGACCTGGACCGGAAGATGACGGCGTATCATGAAGCCGGCCATGCGGTCGTTACCTACCATAGCCCGAACATGGATCCGGTCCACCGCATATCAATCGTATCCCGGGGCATGGCGCTCGGGTATACCCTGACGCCTCCGGAGAAAGACCGGCTGCACGAAACCAAGTCGCATCTGATCGAGCAGATCGCCTCCATGATGGGCGGCCGGGCCGCCGAACAGCTGGTTTTCAGTGAGATGACGTCGGGTGCCGCCAATGATATTGACCAGGCTACAAGACTGGCCAGGTACATGGTGATGGAATTCGGTATGAGCGATATCGGCCCGATAAATTTCGGCCCCCAGACAGACATTACCGAATGGGGCAAGAGCTACGTGGAGCAGACTCCCATATCGCCGGATATGATGGCCAAAATAGATACGGAAGTGAGAAAAATACTCGAAACCGGCATGGCCCGGGCGGTCGCAGTACTCAAAAAGAACCGGAAACAACTGGATACGATTGCCGGGGAACTGATCAGGAAGGAAACCATCGAAAGTGAGGAATTCGAACAGCTCATGGGCGGCCCCAGAAAAGTACAGACTCCGGTATTGTCATGAAGCGATTGGTAATAATTGACGGGAATGCACTCCTGCACCGGGCGTACCACGCACTGCCACCTCTGACCGATCCCGACGGAACGATAGTGAACGCAGTTTACGGATTCGCATCCGTAATCATCAAACTCTATTCAGAACTTAAACCCACCCATATGGCAGTCGCGTTTGACCGGCCGGTACCGACGTTCAGAAAAATTCTGTACAAGGATTACCAGGCTAAGCGGCCGGAGATGGAAGACGCGTTATCTTCACAGATACCGAAAGTTCAGGAACTGGTGAAAGCCTTCGGAATTCCCAGGTATGAGGCGGACGGATTCGAAGCAGATGATGTCATCGGAACGGTTACGAAGATGGCCGGGGATGAAAAGATCGATCAGGTGGTCATCGTGACCGGGGACCGGGATTTACTTCAGCTGGTTAAGGACGACCGGGTATATGTTTACATGCCGACCAAGGGCATATCGGAAAACAAGATTTACGGTGAGAAGGAAGTACAGGACAAGATGGGCGTGACACCGGCACAAATACCGGATCTGAAAGCCCTGGCCGGGGACAGCTCCGACAATTATCCCGGGGTAGCCGGAATCGGACCCAAAACGGCGGCGCAGTTACTGGGTAAGTACGGATCACTGGAGAGAATATACCGGAAAATTGACGAAGTCAGGTCTGACATGGCCGATCCTGTCGCCGAAAAGCTGAAAGCCGGCAGGGAAACCGCCCTCCTGTTTCACAACCTGGCTACCATCAGGACCGATGTTCCCGTCGATGTCGACCTCAAGAAAACAGAAATCAAGGAGCTGGATACGGACGAAGCCCGGGAATTCCTCTTAAAACTCCATTTTCCGTCCCTGCTTAAGCGGTTGGCCTCCAAAAGCGGAGAGACCGAAAAGACCGAAAAACCGGTGAAGAAGAAAAAGAAAGTACACGCAGATAACGGACAACTGCCGCTGGTCTGAGAGGGTTATGGGCACAAAAGGACCGGAAGGGAAGACCGGAGACCAGGCGCGGGGGAATGAGCTTAATATTATGCGTGTTGCATTAGTCCACGATTATTTACGGGAGTATGGGGGAGCGGAAAGGGTGGTGGAAGCCTTGCACCGGATCTGGCCGGATGCGCCGCTTTTCACTTCATTTGTCGACCGGCATGCCCTGGGTGAGCATGCAGTACGGTTCCGGGACTGGGACATCCGGACGAGCTGGGTACAAGGAAATCCGGTGGTCAGGAAATTCCATTCGCCGCTGCGGTTCCTGGCGCCCCGGATATGGGAGAGCCTGGATCTCAGAGGTTACGATACCGTGATTTCCTCCAGCGGCTGGTACATCTGCCGCGGCATCAGGGTGCCGCCGGGTGCCGTCCACATCAGCTATATCCACCATCCGCCGCGCAACCTCTACGGGTACGCCACAGGCAGCGACTGGCAGAAGTATGCCCTGGTCCGCGGGTATGCAGCGGTTGTCAACTTTTTCCTCCGGCAGTATGACTGGGAAAGCGCTCAGCGGGTCGATTGGTTCGTAGCCAATTCGCATGAGACAGCCCGGAGGGTTTGGAAGTTTTACCGGAGAGAAAGTACGGTGATATATCCGCCGATCCTATATCAAAAATTAAAAAGTAAGAATCAAAAACACTTACTAAAAATAAAAAATAAATCAACTTATTTTCTTTCGGTAGGCAGGTTGACGTATGCCAAAAGGGTCGATCTGGCGATTGAAGCCTGCAACCGGCTGAAACTGCCCCTGAAAATCGTGGGAACCGGTAAAGAGGAAATATATCTCCGGTCGATAGCCGGACCGACGGTTCAGTTTCTGGGAAGCGTGCCGGACAGCGAACTGGCAACACTATATGCCGGTGCCCGGGCGCTGATTTTCTGCGCACTGGACGAGGATTTCGGCATGGTGCCGGTGGAAGCCATGTCGCAGGGTACGCCGGTGATTGCCCTGGGGCAGGGTGGGGTACTGGAGACTGTCATAAACGGAAAAACCGGAATCCTTTTCAGCGAACCGTCAGCAGATCAGCTCGCCGGAGCGATCATTAAGTTCAAATCGGCCAGGAAAGATTGGTCAGCAGACTGCCGGAAACAGGCTGAGAGGTTCAGTGAAAGCCGTTTCAGACAGGAATTTGTCAGTTTCGTCCGGAATCATGCCGGCAAGGTCAGAACCGCAGCCAGCACCGGCATTATTACCCAAGAGCGCGGCTAGATTTAGGAAACAGGCTCGGGAGAGACAGCTACATCAGCAGGCACCGTCTCAGTTGCTTTCGGAGTCGGCCGGATAACCGTACCGATGAAAGCCTTACCGGACAGACAGTTTTCGATATTTTCGAAATTTTCCCCGATAAGTATGACGGTAATGCCGTTTTTGTCGGCGGTTTCCGCGGCTGTCCGGTCAAACGGGATATTCTCGCCGGCTTTGTGGGCTCCGGGAAACATCGCCAGGTACTCTGAAAACGTCAGTTCGGGAATAATTTTTGCGGTGTCCAGTCCGCCCGACGGGTTTACCGGATACAATCCGGGAACCGAAGCGATATTGATGACCGTTCCCGCCTTCAGTTCGATGGCGACATCGACCGCGACTTTGTCGGTTGTCACCCCCGGCTTATCCCCGCCGCGGGTATAGACCACACCGGCAAATACCGGCTTGCCGAATTCGTAACTTCTGGCCGGAATACCGTTTTCATCGATTATGGTTTTCAGCTGGTTGGCGTTAAACCAGGTGACCTGGATGCCGGCCTGGTCGAGCCTGGTTTCGTTTTTGACTCCGGTACAGCGCATATCGTCAATCCGGACGCGGGCCAGGTGGCCGCCGCCGACTACCGCGACGATTGATTTATCCTTGATGTGCCGCTTGCAGAAAGCTACGAAGCTGTCGATAAAATCGCAGTTGAAGTGGACCGGATCGACCTTGTCGTTCATGACACTGCCGCCGACACTCATCACGAGGTCCTTAGGCTGGCTGGTCTCAAATTCTGCCAAACGGGGCATAAAATTCTACTACCAATTTATAAACGCAACTATTGTGAGGAAACTAACTCAGACTGAGATTATTCACCAGGTGCCTGATCTCCGGAATTTAATGCTACTCTTGCTTGAAAGGCAGGATGTTCAGTCGTATCAATTAATTCTCCATCCTCATTGTACCTTTGCCAAGGCTGAATATCTTTTACTTTCCGTCGATGGCGCAGCGGATCTTCGGGAGCGTCAATTCCACTGTCACCGTCATCATGTGGTTTCGGCAGGGTTGAAGCGAGTTCGGTAAGTTCATCCATTCGTTCCTGAGAAATTTCAGTGGATGTCATATATCCTATAATATACTCTTTCAAATAGAATATGTCAACGGGATATAATACGGATACTCCTGATATGATTATACAGGCTACAGGTCTGACTAAGAAATTCGGCGGACATGCCGCTGTTGACGGATTGACCTTTGGTGTCAAAGCCGGCGAAATCGTCGGTCTCCTGGGCAGAAACGGAGCCGGGAAGACAACAACGGTTTCGCTGCTGCTGGGACTCCTGACGCCGACCAGCGGCACCATCGAAATTTTCGGTAAAAACCTCCAGGAGCACCGGACCGAGATACTTAACCGGGTCAACTTCTCATCGGCATACATCAACTTCCCGGGCCGGCTCTCGGTGCGGGAGAACCTGAACGTGTTCGCGATGCTTTATGATATTCCCAACCGGAACAAACGGATTGACGAGGTGCTCGAGTTGTTCGGTATTGCCGACCTCGCCCGCGAAAAATACGTCTTCCTGTCTTCAGGCCAGCAGACCCGGGCACACCTGGCCAAAGCGTTCCTGAACAAACCCACGATCCTGTTTCTGGATGAGCCGACGGCAGCTCTTGATCCTGACATTGCGGACATGGTCAGGTCGCTGATTCTCGAAATGCAGGAGAAGTACAAACTGACGGTACTTCTGACCAGCCACAACATGGCCGAAGTGGAGGAGATCTGCGACCGGGTGCTGTTTATCGATCACGGGAAGCTGATAGCCGAAGATACACCGGAAGAACTGGCCCACCGGATATCCAAAACGACGGTACGGCTCCTGATCAGGGACGGACTGAAGCGGACGCTGGAATATGCCAAGAAGCATAAATTCGGAGCGGAAATTCAGGGCCGGAGCCTGGCGGTTGCGATGTCGGATGAGGAAATCGTCTACTTTCTGACTTTCCTGGCGGAGCGGGGGATCAAGTACCAGGAAATCTCGATCGACCGGCCGGACCTGGAGGATTATTTCCTGTCGAAGACCCGGGGGGACCATGAATCTTAGGCACGTTCAGGGGATACTTGTCCGTAATTTCTACCTCTGGTTCCGCGAGGTGGACCGGGTGTTTGATGCTTTCTGGTGGTCGTTCTTCGATATTGCCATCTGGGGATTTATGAGTTCGTACTTTGCCGGCACCACATCCCCGTCGATCGTCGGACAGCTTCTGACCGGGCTGATACTCTGGACGGTGCTGTCGCGTTCACAGTGGGAAATTTCCGCCACTATGGTTGTCGAGTCATGGGACCGGAATCTGGCCAACATTTTTACCTCGCCGATTACTTTGGCGGAATTCCTGACGGCGTCGGTCATTCTCGGGGTGGGGAAGGTGCTGCTCGTCATGTCTTTCACATCCCTGACGGCAGCGCTGATGATCGGATTTAACGTCTTCGCGATTTCCTGGTGGATCATTCCGCTGGTCGGTAATATCTTCCTGACCGGCGTCTGGCTGGCATTCATAATCAACGCGATCATTCTCCGGTTCGGCAAGAACGCCATCGCCTTTGCCTGGACACTGGTCTTCGTCATCAATCCGCTATCCGGCGTGATGTATCCCATAAGCGCGCTTCCGGTGCCGGTTCAGGCAGTTTCCCGGCTGCTGCCGTCGGCATATGTTTTTGAGGGGATGCGTAGCCTGCTGACAAGCCGGACAATCGACGTGACGCTACTATGGATCAGCCTCGGGCTGAATCTCCTCTATATCGCCGCCGGCGTCGGCGTCTATTCATATACTTTCCGGAAAGCCCGCGAGCACGGTTGGCTCGTTAAACTGGCTTAAAACCATACCGTAGAACGGATATTTGCCGGTAGTAACAGTATGAGTTCTATCTTCCGGGATACATGTGTATAATGACACTAATCTATGGTGATAATTTCCGGGTCAGCCAGTAGAAATCTGGCGAAGCGCATTGCGGAAGCGCTGTCCCTGCCGCTCGGTAACCCGGAAATCTCAAAATTCTCCAATGATGAACTGCGGGTGCGGATAACGGAGAGCAAAACCGGCCATGCGGCAATTGTCGTCCAGAGCCTTTCCGCCCCGGTAGACAGCCATATCCTGGAGTTTAACTTCATCTGCGATGCCCTGCACCGGATGGGGGTCACCGATATATATCCGGTTATTCCCTGGCTTGCCTATAGTAAACAGGATAAGGTGTTCCGGCCGGGCGAGCCGCTATCGGTGAAAGTGGTCGCCAAAATTCTCCAGGTCGTACCGATGAAGCGCCTGTATACATTTGATCTCCATAATACGGCGATACTCGGTTTTTTCGATATTCCGGTTACTAATCTGACAGCCAGGCCGCTGTTTGTGGAGTATTTCCGGAAAAGGATCAGCAGGCAGACCGTGGTGGTTGCACCCGACGCCGGCGCCATCAAGATTTCGACTTTGTTTGCCCAGGAATTGGGGGTACCGGCCGCTTATATCGACAAGAAACGGGACTTAGTTACCGGCGAAGTCAGCGTATCCGGTCTGTCGCGCAAGGTCAAAGACGCCGAAGTCATACTGCTTGACGATATGATCGTTACCGGCGGAACAATCAGGGAAACGGCGAAGTTTCTCAAAACCCGGGGGGTGGGAACCATCACAGTTGCGGCAACGCATCACCTGTATGTACCCGGGGCACAGGAGGCAATCGAGGCGAGCGGCGTGGATCATGTAGTAGTGACGGATACCGTGGAGCCTGCTGTGAAAAGTGACAAGCTGCATGTACTGTCAGTCTCCGGCATAATCGCGGAAGCCCTGTCGGAGCTGCTGAATTAGTTTGACAAACCGATGGATTCTGTTAGTATAAAGCGTACGCGCAATATAATTGGCGCGTTTTTCACGGTAGGTTTTTTACCCGTATGAGTTTCGGGAAGGATGCCTTTGTTTTGTCTCTCGGGGGTTCCATTGTCGTCCCAAAGGAGGGAATTGATACGCAATTCCTCAATCAGTTCAACACCTTTATCCGTCACCAAATCTCCTCAAAAAAGAGGAGATTTTTTATAGTTGTGGGAGGCGGATCAACCGCCCGGAAATACCGCGATGCGGCGGAAATGGTGGTCGGCCACCGGATTACCGACGAGGACCTGGATTGGATCGGGATCCACGCCACCCGCCTGAATGCCCACATGCTCCGCGTCATCTTCCGCGATATTGCCCACACCAACGTCCTCAAACATTATGAAATCATCCGCAAGGTCGACGAGCCGGTCGTGATAGCTGCCGGCTGGAAACCCGGCTGGAGTACCGATTACTGTGCCGTCACCATCTGCCAGGATTACGGCATCAAAAACGCGCTTAACCTCACCAATGTCGACCAGGTATATGACAAGGATCCCCGTAAACACGCTGATGCCAGGCCGCTGAGCAAAATTACCTGGAAGGCCTACCGCAGGATGACCGGCGATACGTGGATACCGGGCATGAACCTGCCGTTTGACCCGATTGCCTCCAGACTGGCCAGCGAACTGGGAGTTACGGTCCGGATACTGAACGGCAAGGACTTCCACAACCTCGAGCTGGCGCTCGACGGGAAACCGTTTTTCGGTACTACAATATCCAAATAATCTTAACGACTGATTCTTTCCGGTCTCTCAGCAATCCCGCTGATATCCTGAAAACCTCGGATTTTGGGGCCAACATGGTAGAATTGGAGCATGATTCTGACCCGCGTGAGCCTGACGGGATTTAGAAACTATACTAAAAAGTCCTTCCCGTTTAATCCGGGTGTCACTTTGGTCCTGGGGCCCAATGCCAGCGGCAAGACCAACATTCTTGAGGCAATTTCGGCGCTGTCTGCCGGAAAGAGCTTCCGTGCAGACCGCGACGCGGAAATGATCAGGTGGGGGAGCGAACTTGCCAGGGTCCAGGGGACGGCTGATGATACCGTACTGGAACTGGTTATCACAACGGGACAGGTCGGCGGCAGGACCGTGCCCGGTAAAAAATACCTGGTCAACGGGGTTTCCCGGAGGCCTGCCGATTTCGCGGGACAGCTGCGGACTGTGCTGTTCTGGCCGGAGGATATGGAACTGGTGACAGACAGCCCGGGACTCAGACGGAGGTACATGGACCGGGTGTTAAGCCAGGTAGACCGGGAATACAGGCGGAATCTGCTGTCTTATGAACGGGGTATCCGGCAGCGGAACCGGTTGCTTGAGTTAATCAATGAGGGAAAATCCTCGCGGACACAGCTGATTTTTTGGAATCAGCTGTTGATTAAATCCGGCGGATACATCACCGACGCCAGGGGTAATTTCCTGGAGTACGTGAGCCGGCAGGTGATTCCCGGTATGACGCTCCGGATTTCATACGACAAGAGTGTTATTTCCGAAACCCGGCTTGAAGAGTACCGGGATGAGGAAGTAGCCGCAAAGGCAACGCTGGTCGGACCGCACCGGGATGACTGCATATTCCAGATGAGACATTCCGATAATACAGACTGGCTGGACCTGTCGCGTTTCGGGAGCCGGGGAGAACAGCGGATGGGGGTATTATGGCTGAAACTGGCTGAAGTCGCATTCATCACCGAAAGGGCCGGCAATAAACCACTGCTTCTATTAGACGATATACTGTCGGAACTGGACACGGCACACCGTGATCTCGTGATTGAGCTGATCAGGCAGCATCAGGTGATCGTTACCAGCGCTGAAGAGGATGCCGCTGAAGTATTGCAGAAACACCGGATTCCTTACGATACGGTAAGGTTACCGGCAGATGACCGTAGCGGTGCCGGTGCGGTAAAATAAATTATGTCACATCTGTCTGATTCCGGAACAGCCACACTGCTTGTAGCCGATGAGCTTCTGAGTCTGTATTTACCGCCGCCGGGATCACATAAAGGGCAGAACGGGCGTCTTCTGGTAATCGGCGGATCGCACCTTTTTCACGCAGCCAGCCTGTGGGCACTAACTGTCGCTTCCCGGATTGTTGACCTGGTGCACTACTCGTCAGTTCCCGAGAATAACGAACTGGTGATGCAGGCTAAGGCTGAATTCCGTAACGGGATCGTGGTGCCCAGGAGCGAACTTGAAAGCTATATCAGGGAAGATGACTGTATTCTGATCGGACCGGGAATGACCCGGGATGAGGAGACGAAATCACTGACTGATAAACTCCTTGCCGGCTACCCGGACAAACAATGGGTGATCGATGCCGGGGCACTCCAGATGATGGATATTGACCTGATCCCGAAGAATGCCATACTGACGCCTCATCACGGCGAATTCGAATTGCTGTGGAGCAAATTCGGAACGGAAGTGCAAAAATCCCCCCGCCGCCAAGGCTACCGGGAGCAGGCGAAAGTCAGAAATGAAGCCGAAAGGGTCAGTTTTATCGCCCAAGCTTTTAACTGTATCGTACTTCTGAAAGGGCCATTCGATATTGTATGTTCGCCGACTGCGAACCGGCGAATTGACGGGGGGAATGCCGGCATGACCAAGGGCGGCACGGGCGATGTCCTGGCCGGACTGATAGCCGCACTGGCGTGCAAGAACGATCCGTTTTTAGCCGCATGTGCGGGAAGTTACGCCAATAAGCTGGCAGGAGATGAACTGTATAAGACGGTCGGGCCTTATTTCAATGCGACCGACCTTTCCGGTCAGATCCCCAGAACTCTGGCCGCAATGACCGCCGGAAAGCGTCGCGTATGAAACGATCCGATTTTTCCGGAGCTTCCGTTGCCGTCTGCGGCCTGGGCGTTGAAGGCATCAGTGCCGTTAGGTTCCTTACCGCCCGGGGCGCCCGTGTCACAATTCTCGACGAAAAAAAGTCCGTTCCCGAAATGTCAGCAGTCCCGGATATTGCCGGTCTAAAGGTGCAGTACGTCCACGGACCGATGACGGCACTGCTCGGGTATGACACTGCCGTGGTCTCTCCGGGAATCCGGCTGGACCGTCCGGTTTTCCGGCAGGCACGGAAATCGGGGACAACCATTACAACAGCTACAAATATTTTTATGGACCTGGCGCCCTGTCCGGTAATCGGTGTTACCGGTACCAAGGGCAAGGGAACGACCGCGAGTCTGTTGACAGAGATGTTTAAAGCTGCCGGCCGGGATGCGTATCTGGGCGGCAACATCGGCACGCCACCGCTTGATTTTCTGGATCAGCTGGATTCCGGGTCAATAGCCGTCCTGGAATTATCCAGTTTTCAGATCATGAATATGACCAGAAGCCCGGAAACTGCCGTAATCCTGATGGTTACCAGCGAACACCTGGATTACCACATAGATACCGATGAGTACATCAGTGCCAAGACAAACCTGGTTACAAATCAGGGAGAAAACGGCCTGGTGATCGTAAACGCGGACTATCCGAATTCGGTTCGGGCGGCACGGGGTGCCAGGCACAGGATCTGGTGCCTCAGCATGAAGCACCGGGTCACCCCGGGCGCCTGGACGGAGGGCGAAGCGATATTCGTTTCAGACGGTTCCGCGACAGTCAAAGTCACCCAGTGCAGCGAGATTTTCCTTCCCGGTATGCATAACCGGGAAAACGTCCTTGCCGCAGTGGCAGCTGCATATGCTTACGGCGTCCCGGCTGATGTGATGCGCCGGGTGATCGGGACGTTCCGGGGCTTGCCGCACCGGCTGGAACTTGTCGGAGAAATCGGCGGAGTCGCCTATTATGACGATTCTTTTTCGACTACACCCGAGACGGCAGTCGCTGCCATAAAAGCGTTTGACCGGCCGAAAATCCTGATCCTAGGAGGATCCAGCAAGGGCAGTGATTTTTCCGGGCTGGGGGAAGTGATAAATGATACACCGTCGGTCCGGGCGATCATCGGTATCGGCCTCGAGTGGCCGCAGATAATGGCAAAAATTCAGAATCCGAAAGCGAAAATCATAGAAGGCTGTAAAAATATGCAGGAAATCGTCCGGACGGCCGGAAGCATTGCTGAACCGGGAGATGTCGTGCTGTTGTCTCCGGCATGTGCGAGTTTCGATATGTTTAAAAACTATAAAGACCGGGGTGATCAGTTTAAAGCTAACGTTTCGGCGCTTTGAAAAGGAGGCATAATGCAAAAAAGAAAAATCAACTCCGACCAGTTTGCCAAACGCCTGGGCGCATACTCACATGGGTATTCTATTGACGTGGGAGATGCGGCTTTTATTTTTACCACGGGTCAGATAGCCCTGGATAATGCTGGAAATGTGGTTCATCCCGACGATCCGGCCAAACAGGCGGAATATATTTACGAAACACTTAACCGGATTCTTAAGGAGGCCGGCTCCAGTCTTGATGATGTCGTCAAAACCACGGTATACGTTACCGATATGAATGATTTCCCGAAAATTTCCGCCGTCAGAAACAGATATTTTACCAATGCGGAGCCGGTATCGACCCTGGTAGAAGTGAAAAAACTGGTCAAGGAAGGATGCGTTGTGGAAATAGAGGTAGTTGCCGTAAAAGGCAGGTAATAGTGTTTTGCTATCATGTACCGTTACATGATAACAAAGACGAAGTATGGCCCAGGTTTCGAAATATTCCGTATCGAAAAATGTCTCGGAGCGGATGTATGAGATATTTCTCGAGTCTTTGGCAGATATCAGGACTAAATCAGATGCATCGGTATTTGTGAACGATTTCCTGACTCCAACAGAACGCGTCATGCTTCCCAAGAGATTGTCGATAGCACTATTGTTAGTGAAAGGTTATGATCAGCGGTTGATCTCCCATTATTTGAAGGTAAGTTTTACGACCATTACCCGGATTCACAATCAGATGAAAACCGGTGGAGAAGGTTATAAACGGATTATCAATAAAATATTAGCTGATGAATCAATGACCGATTTTATCAACCGAATTGATGACGCTCTGGCCAACGTGCTTGGTCCTATGGGTCCGGGGAGTTTAAATTGGAAGTTGTGGAGACGTGAGCGGGAAAGACAAAAAAAAGCGTCGAGACGACCGTTTTAGCTTCTGCTATCATGTACAGTTACATGATAGCAAAGGGGTGATGAGACCATAAAAGCGAAGCGTATATACAGGCGTAAGTCAGAATAAGATATGAAGCATTTTGTGCAATCAGTCAAAAATTTGTATCACCTGGCGCAGGCGGTGGCGGCAAACATTTACTTCGAATTTCCTTCCCGGAAGCTATACGTAATCGGAGTGACCGGTACCGACGGAAAAACAACGACAACCAGCATGATCTACCATATTCTCAAAACTGCCGGCAAACGGGTTGCCATGATCTCGACAGTCGGGGCATTCATCGGAGACAACGTTTATGACGTGGGATTCCATGTCACCAACCCGGCACCCTTTGCCCTGCAGAAGTTCATCCGTGAAGTTACCGACAGCGGAAATGATTACCTGGTGCTCGAAGTCACTTCCCATGGCCTGGACCAGAACCGGGTATGGGGCGTACCGTTTGCCATCGGTGTGCTGACCAACATTACCGGCGAACACCTGGATTACCACGGTACGATCGGGGAGTATGCCAGGGTAAAGCTGAAACTCTTAGCGCGAGCCGGTGCCGCTATCGTTAACGCTGACGATCCGGAGAGCCAACGGGTCCTAAAGAAAATTCCCCGGGACAGGATACGAAGGTACGCTGTCGACTCGGAACCGGCTGAATATACGTCAAAATCATTTCCGATAGCGACTTCACTTCAAGGGATATTCAACCGTTACAACGCTCTGGCGGCATTTGCTGCCTGCCGGGAAGCCGGCATTGACGCCAAAATAATCCGCACTGCACTGAAAAGTTTCCGGCCTCCCGTCGGGCGGCAGGAAATCGTTTACGATGAAGATTTCAGAATCATGATAGATTTCGCCCACACACCGAACGCGTTTGCGAACCTGCTGTCCGGGATCAGGGGAATGGTGGAGGGGAAACTGATTCACGTTTTCGGATCCGCAGGCCTTCGTGACCGCGGCAAACGGCCGGAAATGGGCCGGGAGGCTGCCCGCCGGGACGATGTCATCATCCTGACTGCAGAAGATCCGCGCAGCGAATCAGCTGATGCAATCGCCGGGGAAATCGCTGCCGGATTCGGAAACGGCTGGATGCAGACGACCAGAGATGACATCCGCAAAGACACGGGTAAACAGGGACGGAAGTTATATGCGGTCATCCCGGACCGCAGGGATGCCATCAGCTTCGCAATTGCGATTGCCCGGAAAGGCGATCTGGTGCTCCTGACCGGTAAAAGCCACGAGAAATCAATCAACCTGGGATCCGGCGAGGAACCTTGGGACGAATTCGCGGCCGTCCGCGATGGGCTTAAGGGTCGTAAAACAGCAGGCTGAAGTCCCGATATAAAAAATCCTCCGGATAATGACCGGTTGCTTTTTACAGTCCCTGCGGTTAATATACGGGTATTCTGTACGGCCCGTATGTATAGTCCAAATTTCACAATCACCAACCGGCTGCTGAAATACACCGGAATTATCGAGGCCGCAAAAGAAGTTATCGAGAACAGCCCGCTGGTTCCGGCGTGGGAAGCCAAGTTCCGCGACGAGGCGATCGTCCGGACAGTCCACCACGGAACCCATATTGAAGGAAACGAGCTGAACCTGACTGAGGCGGAGAAAGTCCTCGCCGGAGCCAAGATCGTAGGCCGGGACCGGGATATCCAGGAAGTCCTCAATTTCAGAAACGTCCTCAAGTTCATATCGGAGTATGACAAACCCGAAATCACGGAAGAGGCCGTGAAGCACATCCATGAGCTGACGGTATACCGGATCCTGCCTGATGAAACAATCGGAGATTACCGCCGGACCCAGGTCGTCGTGAAGAATGCCCAGACCGGAGAAATAACATTCCGCCCGCCTCCGGCCGTGGAGATACCGTTTCTGATGGCCGATTTTCTGCGCTGGTTGAATGCGGTGTCCCCGGATGACGTGCATCCTGCACTCTCGGCCGGAATAACCCATTACGAATTCGTCCGCATCCACCCGTTCCTGGACGGAAACGGCCGGGTGGCACGGGCACTGGCGACCCTCGTACTGTTTCGTCACAGTTACGATGTCAAACGTTTCTTTGCCCTTGAGGAATACTATGACCGGGAGCCCATGAAGTACTACGAAGCGCTCCAGTCCGTCGGCAAGCTGGAAGGGGTCATGACTTCGTGGCTCGAGTACTTCTGCGAGGGACTGGCTATTGAATTGTCCCGCATCAAGGATAAAGTCAAATCCATATCCACTGATCTCAAAATCAAGCGCAGTCTGGGCGGGCAACAGATGACGCTGAGCGAACGGCAGATTAAAATCGTAGAATTCGTCCAGGAGAACGGATTCCTGCAGAACAAGACTTTTTTCGAGTTATTTCCGATGATTTCGGAAGATACGGTGCTGCGGGACCTGAATGACCTGGTGAAAAAGGGTATCGTCAGAAAAGAGGGATCGACGAAGGGCGCCCGCTATGTGCTGCGGTCATAACTTTCTGACTGGGGCAGGATAGCGCCGTACCGGGTGAATTACCGACTCCGGCATTACTATGACTTTCAGAGAGCTATCAGCATACTTTCAGAAACTTGAGTCGACATCGTCCCGACTGGTAATGACCGAAACGCTGAGCAGACTCTTCCGGGAAGCTAAAACGGGAGAAATCGGTAAACTCTGCTATCTGCTTCAGGGCCGGGTAGTGCCGCTTTATGAGGCGGTTGAATTCGGGGTGGCTGATAAGTTCATGATCAGGGCTATTGCCAAAGCCGCTGACGTTCCAGACGCTCAGGTGCTGAAAGAATTTAAGGCCGCAGGTGACCTGGGTATTGCTGCCGAGAAGATTAAATCTTCCCACTCTCTTAAGGCTGCGAGGAACAGGCAGAATATAAAAGTGAACGAAGTACACGAGAAACTATACCAGATTGCAAAAACCGGCGGCGCAGGCTCACAGGAGAAGAAAATAGAAATGCTGGCTGAGCTGATCAGGACTGCCGATCCGTTATCATCCCGATACCTGGCCCGGATTCCGGTCGGCAAGCTCCGTCTGGGTTTTTCGGAAATGACCA
>MFJD01000004.1:79168-94465 GCA_001779095.1 Candidatus Gottesmanbacteria bacterium RBG_16_52_11
TGAACTGGAAAACGCATACAACGCCCGTCCGGATATCGGATTTATCGCCGAAACCCTCAAGGCCGGAGGCATCGCGGCACTGAAAAAAGCCCGGGTTACGGTAGGGGTACCGGTACTGGCGGCACTCAGCCAGAGGTTGTCCGGGGCGCAGGAAATGATCAGAAAGATGGGGGAAGTCTGTGTGGAGCCCAAGTACGACGGTGTCCGTTGCCAGATTCATTTCAGTAAATTACCGAATGCAAAATTCAGAGTACAGAGTTATTCGCGGAACCTGGAAAATACGACGGATATGTGGCCGGAACTTTCATCCATCGGCAGGCAGATCCGGGCAGATGCGGTGATACTGGACAGCGAGGCGGTGGGTATTGATCCGGAAACCGGCAGGACAATACCGTTTCAGGAAACGACAACCCGTAAAAGGAAACATGACATCGATCTTTTCAGTTCACAGGTTCCGGTCAGATTCTACGTATTCGATATCCTCTATAAGGACGGATCAGAACTCATCAAAAAACCGCTCCGGGATCGGCGGAAAATTCTGGAGGGTACGGTGCGTCCGGGTGAGACGCTGGTTGTGACGCCGCATATCATAACAAAAAGCGTCCGTTCGCTTACCGGTTTCCACCATGTACAGCTTAAAGCCGGATTTGAAGGTGCGATGGTGAAAAAATGGGACAGTCAGTATGAACCGGGACGGCGCGGATACAACTGGGTTAAGTTCAAGGAAACTGAGGGGAAAACCGGTAAGCTGACCGATACGATCGACAGCGTAGTCATGGGATATTACTTAGGCAAGGGGAAGCGGACCGGCTTCGGAATCGGTGCTTTTCTGGCCGGGATCAGAAGCGGTGACGGCTTCGTGACCGTCACCAAGGTCGGTACCGGTGTATCGGATGAACTCTGGAAGGAGCTGCACCGCCGGATCGGCGCCTTCAGATCACATGTCCAGCCGAAGCATTACCGCAAAGTCCCCAAACAGCTTGTCCCCGATGTGTGGGCCGAGCCCAGACTGGTCGTAGAAATTGCCGGTGATGACCTGACCAGATCACCGCTGCACGGCGCCGGATTCGCAGTCCGGTTTCCCAGGTTAGTCAGAATCCGGACGGATAAGAGCCCGCATCAGGCGACTAGCGTGGATGAAGTTGCCAGGATGTACCGCAACCAGGGGAACGGAAACCGCTAGGCAGACTTTGTCCGTGATTGCATACACCGGGAAAGCAAGTACAATCAGTTAAGCCGTTTATCATTTCAGTATGTTCACGATCGTCATTCCGGCGTTGAACGAGGAATCATTTTTACCCAACCTGCTGGATTCACTGGCAGCCCAGACCAGTAACGGTTTCCGGGTCATCGTGGTTGACGGGTCCTCCCGTGACCGGACTGTCGAAGTAGCCAAGTCATACGCGGACCGGTTGCCCGGACTTCAGGTGATAGTGAGCCGGAAGGCCAGTCTGCCGCTTCAGAGAAACATCGGTGCCCGGGCAGCCAAAACCAACTGGCTGATCTTCAGCGACGCGGATAACGTGCTGCTGCCGTATGCCGTGGAACGGATGGAAGCTTTCGTAAAGCTCAGGCAGCCGCAATTTTTTACGACCTGGATCCAGCCGGACAGCGAAGTGCAGTCGGAAGTCGTATTGTCAGTGATGGGTAACCTGCTGGTTGAAGGATCGATACTTCTCAAACGTTCATTTTCCCCGGGCCCTTTGACGGCGATTACCCATGACCTTTTTAACAGTGTCGGCGGATATAACGAACGGGCATCCTGGGGAGAAGACATGGAATTCGCCAACCGGGTGACACAGACCGGGGCAAAGCTTGAGGTGCTGCGGGAGACGATATACGTCTGGTCCATGCGGCGGTTCCGTAAACAGGGAGCAGCAAAAGTGCTTCAGCAAATTGCGAAGGCATCAGTCTACGCGCTCCTGACCAAGCGGGCACTGACGAAAATGGATAATTACGAGATGGGCGGTCAGCTTTACCGCGACGGACAATTGAAGAAAAGGCGTACCCCGTCACTCATCGGACAGCTGGACAGTAAGATCAGAAAACTGACCAGTCAGATATTAAGGTAATATGCACATCATTGCCGACCTCCAAATCCATTCCCGCTTTTCCCGGGCCGTATCCAAGGATATGACGCTGCCGTACGTAGCGGCATGGGCAACACGAAAGGGAATCGGTGTGGTGGCAACGGGAGACTGGACGCATCCGGTGTGGCTGCGGGAAATTGAACGGGATCTGGAGGAAACCGGGAACGGACTGTTAAGGCTCAAAACTTCCCACTCCGCTTCCTCCCTCGTCAGGGCTTCAGAGAGCAGGGAAGCTGTGCGGAACAAGCAAAATCCAAACCCGGGCAGCGGTAATCCCTATTTCCTGCTGGCGACCGAAGTCTCCTCGATTTACACCCAGGGCGGCAAAGGCAGGCGGGTGCACACTCTGATTTGGGTATCAACGCTGGAGAGTGCCCGTAAAATAAGTCAGGAAATGACCAGACGGGGTTGCAACCTGTTAAGCGACGGACGGCCGATCATCCCGCTTTCCTGTATCCAGATTGCCGAGCTGGTATTTTCCATCGACGCGGATGCACTGGTGATTCCGGCACATGCCTGGACCCCGTGGTTTTCGGTTTACGGCGGAATGAGCGGATTTGCGAGTATCGATGAGGCATTCGGGCAGTATGCCAAAAATATCCGGGCTGTGGAAACAGGCCTTTCCAGCAGTCCGGCGATGAACTGGCAGGTGACCGAACTGGATAACCTTGCGATCGTATCTTTCTCCGATGCCCACTCAGGACCGAAACTCGGACGGGAAGCAACCGTATTTGAAACCGATGATCAGCTGCCCGATTTTTCGTTCCGACACATCTCCGATGCGCTGTCAGCCTCCCCCCCGGAAGGCGGACAGAAGCCCCGGGCACGTATTTCATATACGATTGAATTCCACCCGGAAGAGGGTAAGTACCACTGGAGCGGACACCGGAGCTGCAAAGTCAGGCTGACCCCCGAACAGTCACTTGCCAAAGGGACGACCTGCCCGGTATGCGGCAAACCCCTGACCCAGGGTGTGATGCAGCGGGTCGGGGAACTGGCCGGACGCAGCGAAGAATCATTGGGACTTAAGAGCGTCGCATCACCGGATCGGGAAACTGACCGGGAAGTCAGGTTTACCGGCAGTGACGCATATCCTGACCGTCCGCCGTACGTCATGCTGGTGCCGCTTGCGGAAATCATCGCCGAATGCATCGGATCTCCGCCCACAAGCACCCGGGTGTCCCGGGCATATCTGGAGCTGACGGATGCGTTCGGGGGAGAGTTTACGGTCCTTCTGACAGTTCCGGTTGCCGATATCGCCAAACATGCCGGTGACCGTATTGCTGCCGGTATCCGGAAAGTCCGGACCGGGGACATCGTAGTTGATCCGGGATATGACGGAGTATTCGGGGTAGTGAAGATATGGCGCGAAGGGGAGGAAAAACCGCTGGTCGATGCTTCCAAAGAACAGCTGAGTATGTTTTAGCATTGACTCGGATTGGCCGGACTGATACGGTGAAGTAAGACAGGAAACAAATAAGCAGTAAATCAAGACACAATCCGCCTCGACTTACTTTGCGGCTTTTCAATACTATCCGTATACGCCGCAAAGCGGATAAGTAAGAAAAGATAGACCTGATATTAAAATTTATATATAGCCCGCCTCCGCCAAGGCAATGACGGGCATAAGAAACTGTAAAACTCACTACGTTCATTAACAGTTTCTAATGAAAGGAGGTGACTTATGGCAGCGAAAGAAAATGAAAACATCATGGCCGCCGCAGCATATCTCTTAGGCTGGATTACCGGACTTATCTTCCTTCTGATCGAGAAGGACAGCAAATTCGTACGGTTTCATGCCATGCAGTCTGTGATATTGTTCGGAGGACTCCATATCGCCATGATCGTGCTCGGTTTGATTCCGTTTCTGGGGCCGCTCGTCGGAATGCTTTTGGCTTTAGCAGCTTTCATCCTGTGGATCGTGCTGATGTGGAAGGCTTTCCAGGGGGAGACGTATAAGGTGCCTTACATCGGCGAATTGGCTGAGAAGCAGTTGGCGAAGATGAAGAAATAACAGCGGTTTCGCCGGAAACCGGGTACCGGTATGCTATTTGAAGACCGGATTGACGCCGGAAAACAACTTGCCCGGGCATTGCCGCCGGACTTACCCAAGCCGGATATCATTTACGGATTAGCCCGTGGCGGAGCAGTCATAGCAGCAGAAATCTCCCGAATCACCGGTTATCCGTTGGACGTTCTGGTCGTGAAAAAAGTCCCCAGTCCCCTTGAAAGCGAATTAGCCATCGGAGCGGTGGCGCCGGACAATGTAGTATTCATCGATGAGCGGCTGACCGGGTATGTCAGTGCATCCCGGGAGTATATCAGGGGAGCTGTCCGCAGGTTGAGTTCCGAAGTCAGGTCCCGCATGAAGAGTTATCATACCTCCCGTCCTCTCAGGAGCCCCGAAGGCAGGCACGTGCTTTTATCGGATGACGGTATCGCTACCGGAGCCACCTTCAGTGCCGCCGTCATGTGGCTAAAGTCCCGCAAAGCGTCCCGGATTACGGCAGCGCTTCCGGTTGCACCGTCCGGCTTCCTGCCTGAACTCAGAAAGTTAACCGATACGCAGGTGGTGCTGGTTACTCCGGATGAGTTCGGAGCGGTAGGCCAGTTCTACCGTGATTTCCGTCAGGTACCGGATGCGGCTGTGATAGAATTGCTGCG
Source organism: Candidatus Gottesmanbacteria bacterium RBG_16_52_11 (assembly GCA_001779095.1). Classification (GTDB taxonomy): domain Bacteria; phylum Patescibacteriota; class Microgenomatia; order UBA10105; family UBA927; genus RBG-16-52-11. The sequence continues at coordinate 83,923 of MFJD01000004.1, forward strand.
GAAGGGCGGGAAGGTACCATGAAAATTATCGTCGGCCTGGGTAATCCGGGCGGCAACTACGAATCGACCAGGCATAATATCGGTTTTATGGTCGTTGACAAACTTTCCCGGGAGATAGGAAAAGCGGGACTCACCTGGACAGCCGACCCGGTGCGCAGTGCCCTGATAGCCAGAACCGGAGACGTGTTGCTGGTGAAACCGCAGTCATTCATGAATAAATCCGGACTGGCGGTCAGGCGGATTATGGATTTTTATAAGGCCGGTACTGACGACATCTGGATCATCCATGACGACATCGATTTACCGCTGGGGAAAATCCGTATCCGGGGCCGGGGAGCATCAGGCGGGCATAACGGCGTAGATTCCGTCATCCTGGAACTGGGAACAGATGTCTTCACCAGGTTCCGGTTGGGAATTGGGCGGGGGAAAGAGTCAACCGGTGTCAACTCTGACCGTAACCTGAAGCACCGGTCGGTAATCTCGTTTGTCCTGTCACATTTCCATGACTATGAGGCCGGTTCCTTCAAACACCTGGTGAAAAACGGTGCTGATGCGGTCCGGACCGCCCTCATCGACGGGATAGACGCGGCGATGAGAATGTATAATTGAATCCGGCGTCCGGTTGTCCGGGCGAATCAGGGAATGTTTTGGAAATATGCAGAATATCAAGAGCATCCTCAAGAATTTCAATCCGGTAGAGGATAAATACATATCCCGGGAGTTCCAGTCTTTCGGTATATACCTTGCCGAAACGCTGGATGACTATAAACATAAATCACTGTATATCCGGCTGGCAAAGAACGTTCCGCGGGCAATCCTCGAGAAAGCCCTATCGTTCGTCAAGGATGCCAACGCCAAAAGCAAGCCCCGATTGTTTATGTGGAAGATGAAAAAGCTGAAAGAGGGGAAAGAGTAACTAACGTAAATCCGAAATTCGAATTTCGAAATTCGAAACGATTTAGATTTATATTGATTTTCGTACTTCGAGCTTCGGATTCATGAAACGTTTACATGCCATTATTTCCGGCCGCGTCCAGGGTGTGAGTTTCCGTGCCTGGGCATACAGAACTGCAGTGAGTCTGGGACTTGCCGGCTGGGTCAGGAACCTGACAGACGGAACAGTCGAAACAGTTGCGGAGGGACCGGCAAAAGCCATTGCGCAATATGCCGGGGCAATCCGCGCGGGTCCCCCGGCAGCCAGGGTGGAAAATGCGGAAGTCTCGGAAAGCGAACCGACAGGAGAATTCAGCGGCTTTGAGGTGATATACTGATTCTGAGACACAAGGGAGTGATATGCTAAATTCCATCATTACACCGCTTAAGACGATACTCACCAGAAAACCGCCGATATTCGTGCTGGTGCCGTTCGTCTTCGCCGCTATTATCGTACTTCTCAAATGGGGGATTACCCCGGTGGCTCCGGCGGTATTTTTCCTAGCCGGTACCGGACTCGGGATTTATTTTATGGATATCGCCGAAGTGTTCTTCCGGCTTCAGCCTTCACCTTTCCGGACAGCAGTATTCTGCGCCGGATTTGCAGTGGTGGCTGCCTTTGTCGTGTCTTCAACGGGAAGTGCTTTTGCCAGCGGACTGGTTTTTGCGGTATATATTACGCTTCTTTTATGGCAGCTGGGAGAATTCAGCGTTGCCGGTCATCTGGGAAGCTGGTATGAAATGTTTGTCGGCCGGGTCAGCCGGGATACCCAGTTAGCCGGTCTCGGGATATTCATCCTGTTTTTCGCGGTTATTACCTGGATTTTCCTCCATTGACCATGATATCCGAAGGCAGCGAACTGTGGCAGTATCTGTCGCCGAACCAGCGGACACTGGCTGAAGACGGTGAGCACATTCTTAAGGACAGCGCCCTCCACGAAAATCCGGAGCCGACTGACTATTCGTACCTGGTTTTCCCATATGCAAAAATGTATGAAGGTTTTCTCAAACAGTTATTCCTTGACTTGGGGATAATTTCGGATCACGCGTACGGAAGTGAACGTTTCCGGATCGGCAAGGCGTTAAGCCCGAATCTGGTGCGCCGTCTGGGAGGACACAGTGCCTACGGGCAGGTGGAACATCAGTTCGGAAAAGATCTGGCCACCCGTCTCTGGCACACCTGGAAAGAGGGACGTAATCTGGTTTTTCATTACTTCCCCCATAATTACCGGGCGCTATCGCGGGAACAGGCTGAGGATCTGATCGCCGGAATTGTCGAGACTATGAACGACGCAGTGAAGCGGACAAAAGTACTCACGCGGGCTCACGGTAAAATTGAAGAGCGTTTCGGACGCTTTGATAACCGTGGGGTACAAACAGCGTAACCTCACTCTTGCCGGGGATTATCGAGTGCGGTATTGTGTGAATATATGCCAAATTCCTCCAGGAAAAAAAGTGAACATCTCCATCCGGTTGAACCGATTTATCAGCTGTGGGGCTGGATTCTTCTGATCTGGAGCCTGTACCGGTATTTTGTCCGGCTGCCGGAATGGGTGGACGAATTTCTGTTTAAGCCGGCGGTTTTCGTGCTTCCGGTACTCTGGTTCGTCACTAAGTTCGAAAAACGGGCTGTTGCGTCGCTCGGTATCACCGGAAAAGGCCTGACGAAAAGCATTGTGCTGGGACTGTTTTTCGGCGGTTTATTCATGGCGGAAGGCATAGTCGTGAACGGACTGAGGAACGGGGAAGTATCTATGCGGCCTATCCAGGCGGTTCTCCAGTACGGAGTATTGGGAATCCTGGCTCTGACGGTGGCAACATCATTTTCCGAGGAACTTCTGAACCGGGGATTTCTGTTCCAAAGGCTCTTTGAGAAATCGAAAAACCTGAGTTACGCGACGGTCATGTCGACCATCCTGTTCATTCTTCTGCACGTGCCGATACTTTTAACGACACTTAAACTTCAGGGGATGATACTGGTTTTATATTTCGCAACCAATATGATTCTCGGTATCGTCAATAGCCTGCTTATTTACAACACCGGATCGCTGGTCGCACCGATCCTGGTCCACATTTTCTGGAATATGACCGTGGCACTATTTCTGTGAAGGATTATTTCACCGCCTGACTGACTGCTTTTTTCAGATCATCAAATTCCTTAAGTTCAAGCTTCCGGCCGTTAAGATAAAAAGAGGGTGTTGAATCCACGCCGAACTTGATTCCGTCGCCGCGGTCCCGGCCGATTTTTTCCCTGACGGCAGCGGAATTCATGTCGTTTTGGAACCGGTCATTGTCAAGCGACAGCTGTGCTGCCAACTCGGCGAATATCGTATCCGACATCCGTTCCTGATTCCCGAATAAAAGTGAATGCATTTCCCAGAATTTTCCCTGAAGCCCGGCAGCTTCAGCTGCCCGGGCTGCCGTGTCTGCCACCTGATGCTGATCCAGCGGAAAGTGGCGGTAGGCGAACTGCATCCGGTCACCGTATGCGGAAATGATTTCGGTTACGGTCGGTTCCCAGGCTTTGCAGGCCGGACACTGGTAATCGGAAAATTCCACGAGGTACGCGGAGGCAGATGCACTGCCGGTTACCGTAGTACCCACGGGAATGAGTTCATCGCGGGCATAAGATCTGGCCGGGGCTGCAGGTTTGGAAAAAGCGAATAAGGCTGCGATAACTATAACCAGCGTTGCCCCGATTATTCCTAAAAACAGTTTAGTCTCACTGGTAATCTTCATGACGTCTCCTTTACCTGAACCCCAGCAAACGGTGCTTTTTAACGGTCATCATTGTCAGGGCGAATATGACAAACATGTTTACCGCAGACAGAACGCACCAGGAGCAGATCCCCCTGATGACGAAAATTTCCGTGTAGGTAAACCAGGTGACGAAGACTACGCCGAATGCCGCCATCCCGAGAATCCCCATGATCAGCCGGCGGTCATCGCGGATGGTCCTAAGCAGTGCCAGAACCGAGAGAAAGGTATATCCGACAGCTCCGACAGCCGGCACAGGAATGCCGAATGGCCAGGCAGCCGCACTTTTCCTGACCACTTCACACCCTGAACCGGTCAGACAGATGATCGATGAAGACCGTAAAAAACTCTGGAGAACGTATATGGCCATAATCAGCCCGAGAAGCGAGAGGACAAAAATGATCCGGTTGACCATCCGGTCATCCGGAGCAATAGTACGGTTAGAATCAGTCATACAGCGTATCCTACGTAAAATCCGGCTCTGCGTCAAGAATACCGGTTAAAGTTAAGTTTAAACTGTGAACGGGATTTTTTGCTTATATCCGTGCATTTTTCAACCGCAGCGAGTTGGTTACAACCGATACCGAACTGGCAGCCATGGCTAAACCGGCCAGTGCCGGATTCAGAAGTATTCCCCATATCGGGTAGAGAATTCCCATGGCTACCGGAATCAAAATTACATTATATCCGAATGCCCAGAACAGATTCTGACGGATGATGCTCATGGTCGACCGCGACAGCCGGATAGCCGATACGACACTCCGTAAATCACGGTTTAAAAGCGTAATACCGGCCGATTCGATAGCTACGTCGGTGCCGGTACCCATCGCAATCCCGACATCCGCCGCCGCCAGCGCCGGCGCGTCGTTAACTCCGTCGCCGGCAAAAGCGACGACTCCGCCAGTCGATTTTTTAAATTCCCGTATTTTGGCTTCCTTTTGGGCCGGTAAAACTTCAGCCAGAACGTGATCGATTTGGGCTTGGCGGGCGATGGTGGTAGCTGTCTTTTCGTTATCCCCGGTAATCATCCAGACTTTAATACCTATTTTTTTCAGGCCCGACACGGTTTCCCGGCTTTCCGGTTTAAGAGTATCGGCTAATGCCAGGAGCGCGACGTTTTTCCCGTCAACCGCCACATAAGCCAGTGTCCTGCCCTCCGACTCCAGCTCTATGGCTTTCTTATCCAGTTCGGCGCAGCGCATCACGCGATTTGTTTCCATCAGTTTCCGGTTGCCGATTAAGACCGGAATACCATTGACTTTCGCTTTGACACCGAAACCCTCGACCGCCCCGAAATCCGTGACCGGGTAATCCGGAGCCTCCGTGAGGCGCGTAACTATGGCTTTGGCCAGAGGGTGTTCGGACTCCCTTTCGATACTTTTAACAATACCGGATACAAAATTCTGACCCTTGGTGTCACCCGGTACCTGCCATCCCAGATCGGGAACAACATGATTAAGGTTGTCCATGAAATAAACACCGGTAACTTCAGGTTCGCCCCGCGTCAGGGTACCGGTTTTATCAAAGACAATGGTTTTGACTTTGTGGGCGATCTCCAGGCTTTCAGCATCCTTGATCAGGATTCCGGCACCGGCTCCGCGACCGACCCCGACCATGATTGCCGTCGGCGTGGCCAATCCCATGGCACACGGACAGGCGATTATAAGTACCGCGATCATGTTGGAAAACGCGAACGGGAATGATCCCAGATCGAACCAGAGGACGAACGTAGCGACAGCCAGCATCAGGACGGCCGGGACGAAATATCCCGATACAGAATCAGCCAGTCTCTGGATTGGCGCCCGGGAACTTTGCGCCTCGGCTACTAACCTGACAATTTGGGACAGCATCGTTTCGCTACCGATCCGAGTTGCCAGAAAAAGGAAAGCACCGCTTTTATTAATGGTCCCGCCGATGACCGGGTCGCCTTTTATCTTATCCACCGGTATGGATTCACCGGTAACCATGGATTCATCGATGCTGCTTGATCCGTCGGTGATCGTGCCGTCAACCGGAATTTTTTCTCCGGGCCGGACGCGGATAGTATCTCCGGCAATGACTTCTGCCACCGGCACTACAACCTCTTCGCCTCCCCGGATTACCCGGGCAGTCTTAGCCTCAAGTTCCAGCAGTTTCCTGATTGCCTCACCGGTCCGGGATTTGGCCTTGGCTTCCAACAACCGCCCCAGCAGTACCAAAGTAATTACGACCGAAGCAACATCAAAATACATATCGGTACGCAGTCCCAGCCGTTGCATTACCGGCCCGATCAGCACTACCGCCACCGAATAGGCGAAGGCTGCGGTAGTGCCGAGGGCTACCAGAGTGTCCATGCTGGCAGTCCGGTTTTTCAGTCCCGACCAGGTAGCCAGGTAAAATTCCCTGCCGACCCAAAACTGCACGATTGATGACAGTAGAAGCAGAATTGCCGGGGGCATCATAAACGGATACGGATCGGGGAAAAGGGAACGTCCGGCTGTCCCCAGCATTTCCGGAAGCCCGGAAAGCAGAATCAGGAACGTGGCCATGCCGCCGATCCAGACTTTCAGCATCAGGTCCCGGAGATTTTTCCGCTTTTCGGCATCCCGGATAGAGTCAGCTGACCGGTCCTGACTCCCGGTCACGATTGCTTTGTAACCGATTGCCGCGACTGCATCAGCCAGTTGTTGCGGCGTAACGGTGCGCGGCGCAAATGCTACCGTCGCCTGCTCGCTGCCGTAATTGACGGCCGCGTCAGAGACGCCCGGAGTTTTTTTAAGCTGTCGTTCAATCAATTTGGCACAGGAGGCACAATGCATGCCGACTATGGGGAAGGAGAGCCGTTCGGTCTCCCCGGATTTGCCGGAATTTGCTGGGTAAACCTGTGTGTTATTCATCAGTAATTATTTTCCCGTGGAACATGTTCATGCCGCACCGGATTTTGGCATCAACCGGATGGGGAGGATTGAGGATAACCGTCACCGGCTTGCCGACCGGCAGGTATTCCCTGATTTTATAGTCAGGCAGCACAACCTCATCCAGACAAGGATTGGGGTCGCGGCGCAGGAATGTCAGGCGGGCTGGTTTATCCTTACTGATCCGGATAATACCTGGTTTATAGCCCCCGTCGACGATAACGGTTAGCGCATTGCCGGCTTCTGTTGCCGTTTCGCGTTTCCCGAAGAAAAACCTGTAAATAGCGGCTATCAGCAAAATACCCGAGACGGTGACGATTATTCTGTCCATTTATTTCTTCTCCATTACCTTCATGATTTCACTGATAACTTCATCTTTCCGTCCCCGGCTGATAGCGTTTGCGACACAGGTTTCCATATGGTTTTTCAGAACGACGTGATCAATTTGTTTCAGTGCGGACTGGATTGCTGCTGACTGGTGGATAACATCAATACAGTACTGGCCGCTTTCAACCATGGCAATCACCCGGTCAAGGTGGCCGCGGGTAATTTTCAACCGGTGAAGCACGGTTCGCTGAACGGATTGATTTCTGGGAACGCCACGAGGCATATGTATATTTAATCCCCCCCAGGGGGATTGATAAATGTATCATATATCTGTTCCGATAGCGCTGTCAAGGGTTGACAAAGTAAGTTGAATTTCCCGGTTGAGTTGTGCCATACTCGGTTTCAGGTTACAATCGTTTTTCGAATCGACAGGAATCTATGGGAAACATTTGGCTGGCATTTCTGACGGGTCTGACTACCGGAGGCATATCCTGCCTGGCGGTACAGGGGGGACTTCTCACCAGCGCAGTCAGCGGCAAATCCGGTGACAGAAACGTAAAATCGCTGAAGTGGCAGCCTGTAGCAGCATTTCTGGGGGCTAAACTGGTTTCCCATGCGATCCTCGGCTTCATACTGGGTATTTTGGGATCGCTCGTGATGCTGACCCCTAAGGGACTTGGCGCCATCCAGATACTGGCCGGAATCTTTATGCTGGCGACAGCAGCCCGTATCGCCGACATACATCCGGTATTCCGGCGGTTTGTCATTACTCCGCCACGGTGGTCATATCGGCTCCTGAGAAAAACCAGCCTGAGCGGGTCCGCGTTTGCACCGGCACTGGTCGGTTTTCTTTCAGTAATCATGCCCTGCGGAGTCACCCAGGCGATGATGGCACTGGCTGTCAGCACCGGCAACCCGCTAGCCGGTACCGGTATCATGGCGGCGTTCGTGCTGGGCACCGGTCCGGTATTTTTCGTTCTGGGTGCGGCGGTGATCAAGCTGTTGGAGCGCCAGGCGTTTGCTTATATTGCCGCCGGCATTATCCTGATTTTCGGTCTTATGTCGATTAACGGCGGACTGGTCATGCGGGGGTCGATTTATACACTTAATAATTACCTGAAAGCCGCTACCGGCGGACAGGCAACCGGTCCATCCGGCAACCCTAAGGCCAAGCTTGATGCAGAGGGGGTACAGGAGGTGACGATCACCGTCGGAAATTACGGGTATGAGTCGGACACGTCAGTCCTGAAGGCCGGTATTCCGGTCCGTCTGAAACTAAATACTGATGGTGTCAGGAGCTGCTCCAGGGCTTTCACCATACCCGATCTGGGTATCCAGAAAGTACTTCCCGAGACAGGAGAAACGGTGATAGAATTCACACCGAAAAAAACCGGAAAGCTGGTTTACTCATGCAGCATGGGAATGTACAGCGGTGAATTTACCGTGCAGTAATAAAATATTTATGATTAAAAAAACACTGAAAGTCGGGGATATGCACTGCACTAGCTGTGCGCTGATGATCGAGGCGGAACTGGAAGATGCGGGAGTTAAAGCCAGGTGCAGCTACGCTGACCAGACACTGGACGTTGAGTATGACGAATCCCGGGTATCACTGGATACCATCAGGGAAGCTGTTAAAAAAGCCGGTTATACGTTGACCGTAGGCAAGTGAACGGATTTTTTGATTTCCCTTAGCAGTATATCCAGTTTACCCAGCGCGTCCTCGATGCCCGTAAACTCAATCGTGCCAAGGACGTTGGGGCTGCCGAGCACCATCCGGGTGACGTGCTTACCGGATTCGTATAAGAGATACACCGGAATGTCATGTTCCTTGGCATATTCGATTTCCTGACCGGTACCGGTTGTCGGTTCGCCCACATAAGCGATCATCAGGTCGCTTTTTCCTAGTTCCTGAAGGTCGGTTTCATACACGACGTCAGAGGGGACATCCGGATTTTTGATGGGATCTGTGCCGTTTAAAAAGGCCCAATAATAGTCAAATCCGTTCTGTCGGGCGATTTCACTCAGCCTGACGTAGAAACGCTTGGTTTCCTCGGGGTGAGCCAGATCGGTTAAAGGTCCGCCGAAAAAAATCCTCATATATATGGTCCCATCAGCGACTTCCATTATCGCATACCGGGCAGGGGAGAGGAAGAGTACTCCGCCGGAATACTCTCTTGACAGCATCCGGAGTCATGCGTATCATATTTATATGAACAAACGTTCATATAACAGCGGACACCGCGACCATCCGCATTTCGTAACATCCGGTGAAATGAAAAACCTGCGTAAACTGACAATGCTGCATGCCCGGGAAAAGGATTTCCTTGCGGTTATCAGGAACCTGTGTGACCAGACGAAGTTTAAGATATCCATGATCCTGTCCCGGGTAGAGGAAATGTCGGTTGCCGACCTGTCACATGTGCTGGACGTACCGCAGACGACCGTATCGCACGCCCTATCGGATCTCAAAAACGCCGGGGTGGTCGATTCCTGCCGCTGCGGTAAATTCGTTTGTTACTCGCTTTCGGATAAAGGGGAAAAAATGTTACGCCTGCGTGACGCCGGCACCGGCCCGGAAGAACACGACCGGTAAAGTGTCCTGTTCAGCAGATTTGCGGCGTGGTAGACTGATATTTTCTCCCCCTGATCAATGCGGCACCAGGGAGGTATTATGGAAGGAGACATATATGTCAGATGTAGTCGTCAGTGACTCGACTTTTGATGCTGAGGTGGTCAAATCGGCAGGACCGGTACTGGTGGATTTCTGGGCCGTCTGGTGCGGTCCCTGCCGGATGCAGGATCCGATTCTGGAACAGGTCGGTCAGTCGCTGGGAACTAAGGTAAAGATCGCCAAGCTCAATGTCGATGAAAATCCCACGACGGCTCAGAAATTCGGCGTTATGAGCATCCCGACCCTGATGGTATTCAAGGGCGGTAATGTCGTAAAACAATTCATCGGTGTCCAAAGCAGGGATACACTGGTTTCCGAACTGGGCAGACTGGCAGGTGCATAATAGCCGGAAACACCGGAAGAGTTACCCGAGACTTTAGCATGAAAAAGTACGACGTCATTATTATCGGAACCGGACCGGCAGGATATACCGCCGCGCTGTATGCTTCTCGGGCTTTCATGGCCACGCTGATGTTCACGGGTGCGGAGCCGGGCGGTCAGCTGACAACGACGACGGAAGTTGATAATTATCCGGGATTCCCCCAGGGCATCCAGGGACCGGAGCTGGTTGAGCTCATGAAAAACCAGGTAATCCGCTTCGGTACGAAAGTTGTCCTGGATACCGTAACTGCTCTGGAAGTTCCTGCCTTGGGGGAAAAGCCGACCGCAGCCCGGTTCCGGGTCAGGACCTCCGGTTCAATCTACGAAAGCCGGGCGGTAATAGTCGCTTCCGGCGCCAGCGCTAAAATGCTGGGCATTCCCTCTGAGGAAAAATTCCGGGGGAAAGGGGTATCCTACTGTGCCACCTGCGACGGATTCTTCTTCAGGGACAAGGAGCTGGTAGTGCTGGGCGGCGGCGACACCGCAATGGAAGAAGCCACATTCCTGACCAAGTTTGCCTCCAAAGTTACTGTCATCCACCGGCGGGAAGACTTCCGGGCTTCAGCGATCATGCTGG
>MFJD01000004.1:94497-112846 GCA_001779095.1 Candidatus Gottesmanbacteria bacterium RBG_16_52_11
CAAACAAGACGGTGGCGGAATTTACCGGCGATCCGGCTTTGTCGGGAGTCAGGCTTAAGGATACGGTCACCGGAATAGAGAGTACGCTCAGCGCCGGCGGGGCGTTCATCGCCATCGGACACAAACCCAATACGGATTATCTCAAAGGTGTGATTGAACTGGACGCCAAAGGGTACGTGATAATAAAATCTCAGCAGCTTACGGAAAAATTAAAATCCGATAAATCACAGGACGCAGAGGTTAATCCGATGTTAAAGCCGCAGACGGAAACCAGCGTACCGGGAGTATTTGCGGCGGGAGACTGCGTGGACCCGCGTTATCGCCAGGCGATAGTAGCCGCCGGCATGGGCTGTATGGCCGCCATGGATGCGGAGAAATGGTTAGCAGAACATGCATGATCAATACATGATTGGTATACAGTATTTCCGGCGAGCCACGTTTGACGTGGCCGCCATTAATGCGGAGAAATGGCTGGCAGACCGGGAGTCCTAATGCTCACATACACCAAACCCCAGCATTTCCAGTCAACCGTCCTGACGAAGGAAACGGTTACGGATAAGGTATACCGGGTCCGCTACCAGCTGACTGAGCCGCAGGAGATATCCTATTACGCCGGACAGACCATCATGCTCACCGTTGCTCCCAGCGTCCACCGCGCCATGTCGATCGCCTCACCGCCGCAGGAAAAAACCGTTATCACTACGTATCAGGACGTTTCCCCGATGGGACCGGGATCACTCTGGATGCTCCACCTGAATACCGGCGACCGGGCAGAATTCCTCGGGCCGCTGGGACGGTTTACCGTCGACAAGGAAAGTCCGCGGAAAAAAGTACTGGTGGCCACGGGCACCGGTATTGCCCCGTTCCGGTCGATGCTCCTGGATGAAACGGACCAACGTATTTCCGGTGATCCGGTATCGCTGTACTGGGGACTGCGCCACGCGGGAGATATCTATCTGCAGGATGAACTGCAGCGCATTGCATCGGATCGTAAATCTTTCGAATACCGCCTGACACTTTCCAAGCCCGAAGAATCCTGGCAGGGGCTCCGCGGGTACGTGCAGGACCATGTCTTTGCTCAAGAAACGGATCTGCCGGATAAGGATTTTTACCTCTGTGGCAACAAGAACATGATAATTGACATGCAGCAAAAACTTATGTCCGCGGGCGTTCCGAAGCAGCAGATCAGGAATGACCCGTTTTATTAATACTACTGCCCGGAGAATGGAGGTTTATGGCAAAGTCTGATCTCACGAAAACCGATAATCCTTTCACCAATGCCATGCAGCAGCTGACTCTGGCGGCCGATGTACTCAGGCGGACCGTAACCCGGAATGAACTTCCGGATCTGGAGCGCAACATCGCACTCCTGCGGCAGCCCAAGCGGATACTCAATGTCACGGTTCCGGTGAGTATGGATGACGGAACGGTGAGAATATTTGACGGCTACCGGGTGCAGTACAACGATGCCCGGGGGCCTTATAAAGGCGGAATCCGCTATCATCATCAGGTCAGTCTGGATGAAGTGAAAGCGCTGTCTTTCTGGATGGCCATGAAGTGTGCGGTCGCGGACCTGCCGCTGGGCGGCGGGAAAGGTGGCATTATCGTCGACCCCAAATTACTTACAGCAGGCGAACTGGAACGGATGAGCCGGGGATATGCCAGGGCGATTGCCGACTGTATCGGTCCGGATAAGGACGTACCGGCTCCGGACGTCAACACAAACGGTGTCATCATGGGGTGGATGGTAAACGAATATATTAATTATCAGAAATCAAAAATCCCCCCTTTGCCGAAGCTACGGGGGACAGGCAAAAATAAACTGACGGATAGAGAAGAATTGCGTCTGCGGAGCACGTTTACCGGGAAGCTCATCAGAGACGGCGGATCCGAGGGCAGGGAAGAGGCCACCGGTCTGGGCGGGCTGTTCGTACTTCAGACGATGCTTGCCAGACTCGGTCTGAAAGGGGAAATGACGGCGGTGGTCCAGGGTTTCGGTAACGTCGGATACAACATGGCTAAGTTTCTCTCCGGGGCCGGATTTAAGGTGATTGCCGTTTCCGACAGCCGGGGAGCGATCCTGGTGCCCGGAGGCATCAATCCGGAGCTGACGCTTGAGTGCAAAAAGAAAAACGGTTATCTGGCCGGATGCTACTGTTCCGGGTCAGTCTGCGACCTGACTAAGGGTAAGCAGATTACCAATGAGGAGCTATTAGAGCTGCCGGTCGATATTCTGGTGCCGGCGGCACTGGAGAACGTACTGACGAAACAGAATGCGCCCAGGGTGAAAGCCAAAGTAGTCTTGGAAATGGCGAACGGACCGACCACGCCGGATGCGGATGAAATCCTCTACAAGCGCGGAATCCCTGTCGTACCGGATATCCTCTCAAATTCCGGAGGGGTGACCGTGTCTGCTTTTGAATGGGAGCAGAATCTGAAAGGGCAGCACTGGACGAAAGCTGAAGTCAACCGGAAACTGAAGCTCCGGATGGTCAGCGCGACCGGGGCGGTCTGGGATGCGTCACGCCGTCATAAGATACCCATGCGGACAGCCGCATTCGTAACAGCGCTGACGCGGATATTTGCAGCCATGAAATGATGTGGCCGTGCCAGGTTGACCAATCCAGTCGGATTGAATACGATAACAATCAGTATAGCTGTCCAGTAAAGGAGATATTATGGCTGAAGCCGGAATCGTTAATGAAACTGAAACGCAAACCGAACGGCCACCGGTCGTTGCGGAGGTGGAACAGGTTTTTGCGGATAAGCAGGAGGAGCTAAACCAGGCTCTTGAGCCTGAAAAGTTATCCATATACCGGCAATACCGGAAGGAATTCCAGGAACATGTCCTTGCCAATATGACGGAGGAAGAGCAGGGGAAAATCAGAACCAGACTGGCTGATTTCAGAAACAAACTGGGTGCCGGATACAGGGATGCCAGTATCAGGGTCAAAGATCTGGTCAGAAACACTACCTCGCTTCCGTATGTACTGTTCGGTAAGGGTTGGCCTAAAGGCGAAAACTACGAGCACGAAATCGCCCGGGCTAAAGCCTGGGGGGACTTGACTGACGCCAGGATGCGGATGCGCCTGGAGGAGCGGAAGGCCTACCAGGACAGCACGCTGGCTACGTTTATTAAAGGCACCGGAAAATGGGCATTGGCAGGAGGAGTATTCGGTGCAATTCCGGGCGGAGTTGCCGCAATCCCTGCTGCAGCTGTGGGTGCAGCAGTCGGAGGTACAGCGGAAGTTGCCTATAGCAAAGCCCAGCGGGTGGTGGATAAAATATTCGGTCCGCCGATTTCGGTAGCCCGGTAACTACGTTTGCTCAAATTACAGAAAGGAAGCATTATGGAAGAAAAACTGAACAACCTGGTACAACGGATTACGGCTTCGTCGCAACCCGATGAAGTCAAAGCGGAACTCTTCGACACGATCAGCCGGGGGATGCACGCATTGGTCTGGCCGGTGCTTCTGAAGTACATTCCGACAGAGCGGCTGAAGGGGTATGCGGAGCACCCGGAAACAATAACCGTTGACTCGTACATTGACCTGATCAGCGAGGCGTCAGGCGTTCAGGACGGTCAGGCCATGAAGGATCTGGAACAGGTGGTAAACACTGTGCTGGATGATGTCGGGAAAGTCCTGACCAAGTATCATATCGAGTGAGCGTGTCTTGAAAATACTCCAGTCCCCGTGTACGATGTGGATAGAAACTGACATACCCTGCCGGTTTATTAGGAGGTAATATGGGTGAAGTCGGAGTACCGAATCAGGAAATGCTGCACGGGCAGGAGGTTGTGGATAAGACCCAGCGCAGGGTTGCCGAAACGCTGAATGAGCAGCAGAAAAAGATATCCGGCGAAGTCAACGCGTTTGCCGCCTGGAGGAAATGTGCCGACACGCTGACTACCGCCCTGTCCCCCCAGGATAAGAAAACGCTTTTTGCCCGTTTTTCCGGTTGGTCACTGAAAATGGCCGGGTACGGCTCGGCTCTATTTGCTAAAGGAGCCGACCTGGTATGGAATACCGTTACCTGGCCGCCGCGTTTCGCCCTGAAATACATTCCCGGCGGAGGTCTGGTGGGCGGATTGTTCCAGAAGGATATTTTTACCAAATTTTCTACACTCGGCGCTAAAGTTGAGGAGGGAATGTTTCGGGGAATGGCCGGGATGCGCCGGACTAACGAGGCAATCAGTCCCGAGATTATTACCAACCGGATACTCCGGACGAAGTAACGGCAAACGAAAGGAGTTCTATGGAAGACAAACTGCGGGCAATCGTGACCAGGATCGAGAATTCAAAAATACCTGACAGTGATAAGGAAGATCTCTATGCGACCATCTCGACCGGGCTGCAGGCTACGGTCTGGCCGGTACTGATCAAGTACATGCCTAAAGAGCAGCTGAAGGACCTGTCGGATAATCCGGCGAAAGTTACGGTAGAAACTTATGCGAAGCTGATCGAAGATACGGTCAAAGATGGTAAGGCATTTGCGGAAGTCGCCAAGTATATGGATCAGGTTCTGGGCGAAGTCGAGAAAGTACTGACAGAAGAAGGAATATAGCCGCTAGTTCTGCCTGACTTAATAATACGCCGAAGTAAGCGGATACCGGAGATCCGAAAATATGGATGAGAAGCTGAAGGCGCTGATTGACAAAGTCCGGCAGTCACAAATCCCCGAAACTGAGAAACGCAAAATCTTCCGGATAATGACGGAAGCCCTGACGTCCCTGGTCTGGCCGGTGTTATATAAATATGTCCCCAAGGACCGGCTGAACAAAATGGTTAAATCCACCGGACCCATAACCGTTGCCGATTACTCGTTGATGATAACGGAGGCGGTCAGGGACGGCCGGGCACTCCGGGACCTGAATCAGAAAATAGACTCAGTACTTGTGGAAATGAACCGGTTACTGGTTAAACAGGGGACTGTCTGATATGGTCGAAACGCCACCGCCGCCGACACCGGAAACCCAAACCCAGACGCCCTCGGGTGAGTTCAAGGAGGGAGTGGTCAAATTCCTGGAAAGTCAGTCTCCGGCGGCTCACTCGGAGCGGATCATGGGTGTCTACGACAACATCGCCGGCCGGGTGGACGGTAAGCCGGAGGAAGTGATGCAGAATCTCCGGCCGACCATGGAGAAGGCTTCGAAAGTGCTGGGCTGGGGGGTGACAGCCGGCGAAGTAGCTACCGTGGGATTGGCGCTCAAGAAAGTGGGTAGCTGGCTGTTTGGACGGGGTGGCGAGACCAGGGGATTTCTCCCGAACGCAATCGAGAAATCCGCGGTCGGACTGACACTGTTCGGTCTGCTGATTCAGTTGGGTCAGACGGTGACTGCCGAACCCAGGAGGTCAGATCAGCACTAGAGAGCCTTATTCCTGCGTGGAGTCGGGAATAAGAGCATCCAGTCCGGATTTCATCAGATCCGCAGCCTCTTTAATTTTCGGCGCATCCGGACCGGCTGCGGACTGTTTCAGGTTCAGGAGGTCCCGCAGGGCATCTCTCTTGAATTTCAAGGCTAGTTTGCGCTTTTCCACTTCAAACTCTCCGATCACCGATTTAAGCTGCTGAAATTCATCTGCAGAAAGGGTAGGTAACCGGGAGACGAGACCGATTTTTTCTTCCTTGGAAAAGAGAGAGGTCTCACGAATTAGCCGGGCCAGCTCATCCATACCGGTTTAATTATACGCGGTCAGCGCCGGATTCGGCCAAGGAGACCTCAGTCATAATGTCATTGGCTTTTCGCAGATCCCGCAATCCACGGACCAGCGGCGGATTAATCGGTAGCGGAATGACGCTGGACGCCCAATCAAGCCCGTCCAGTCCCGGGTAATTCTGATGATCCATGCGCCGCCGGGCGATTTCGTAAATCCCGCCAACAACCAGATCGGCAATCACACCCGGCACGTACGCCATGCCATACAGCCAGTATGTAGCCAGGCCGGTAGCAGCGCCGTAAACTGAAGTATTTATGGCTTTCTGGCGGAATTCTTCAACCGGCATGCCCAACTGCTGCCGGTACCGGTTACGCAGGTTGTGGGCAGCATATGCATATTCACCTGCAGTATAGCCGGCTTCTCCATGTATTCCTTCAGTTGGTGCGTATTCTGCTGACATGTCAGCTCCTTTCTGCTACGGCAGGACTTTTTTCGATATCAGTGAGAATATTGTGTGCTTTCCAAAGGTTTTCGATGCCACCGACCAGGACCGGATTTAGGGTAAATCCGGATATTAGGGATATGCCCCAGTCTTTAACATTAAGATGCTGCATATCGGCGTGCCGGGCGCCGGCCTGGTTTAGATTCTTCTCGTAGAGCAGCCCTCCGCCGATGCTGATCACCCAGTAAAATGGCATCAACGGAGGAATTAGCTCGAGTCCCATCATGACACCCCCGTAGGCGGATTGTTTCCAGGCGCCCCATTCAAATTCGCGGGGCAAAAGACCGTTCAGTTTACCCCGGGCGTCTTCATGCAGTCCACGGACTTCATCTGAAATCTGTTCGTTCCGGCGGTCCATACCTTCTACCAGCCGGGCGATAGTGTCGATCGGAGTCGATGATTCGCTACGCGGTATTTCATTCATGTCCTATATTATAGGATATAAAAGACGCTATTGCAACCCTCGCTTGACTTCATGGCTATCGGCTGAGTACGATGGAACTACGTACCGGAGTCAGTTTCGGCAGTTTATTCTATAGTGAAAGGAGCAGTATGGATGAAAAATTGGAAACAATTCTGGCCAAAATCGACGCCTCGCAGTTATCAGATGAGGATAAGGAGGCGATGTACGACCTGATCGCTTTCGGGCTCCAGACGACCGTCTGGCCGGTACTGATGAAGTACCTGACCAAAGAGGATATCGATGCCGCTTCAAAGGACGGCAAACTGACGGTCGAATCTTATACGGGTCTGATCAAAAAGGCGGTGGAAGGTACAGAAGCCCTGGACGACGTGGAGAAAGCCATGGATCAGATGCTCGTATCCATAAATGCCGAACTGGCCAAATCAGGAATCAAATAAACGGACTGCCCGAAAAAAGGAGGAACTATGCCCGAAATAACACAGATGCCGCCCAAACCCGAGCAGATGCTCGAAGGCCCCCCGGAGCAGATGGGGAAGGTCATTGCCGATGCTGCCCAGGAGATGCCGCGGGGTCATCAGGAACTATACGAACGCCTTAGTGCCATGGCGGTTGAGCTGGATCCGGACCAGGTGATGGCCCGGATGGAGCCGGTGGTGGATCAGGCGGCTGCCAAAAGAGCCCGGACTATGAAAATAGTGAAAACCGCAGTTGTCGCAGCAGCAGCAGTCGGACTTACCGCAGCCGGACTGCGCTCAGGAAAAGCCACTGAGATTATCGGCAAATTAGCCGGTGAAGGAAGCAAACTGAAGTGGCTGGGTAAACCGTTGAAACGACTGGCGGAAGGGAAAGTGGTGCAGTACGCCGCGAAGCCGGCAGAAGCGGGTGTCAAAGTAGTGAAGCTGGCGGGCGAACCGGTACAGAAAGGCCTTAGTGCATTTGTAGAACGCCTGAAAAGGCGGAAACCTGCTGATTCATCAGCGGGAATATCTGAAATACCGATCGAACCGCCTGCGGAAGTCAGACAAGCATAGATCGTAAAATATCAACCGGAGTAGGGCGAAGAATGCCGGTCCTAGTCTGCAATCCGCCTGGACTTCAGGCATATAAATACTGCCATGGATGTAAAGCTGAATCTCATTGTCAATAAAATCGAGAATTCAAAGCTTAAAACCGTAGAAAAAAACCTCCTCTACCGGCAATTTGTCCAGGGTATCCAGCTGATTGTCTGGCCGATACTGGTCAAGCATATGCCCAAAAACATTCTGCACACGCTGGCTGATAATCCGGAGCATCTGACCATCGAAAGCTATACTTCCCTGATTACCCGGGCCCTGGAGGGCGGTCAGGCGTTCACCGAGATTGCCCGCAACCTGGATACTTATCTGGTTCGTACTAACGCCGTACTAGCTCAGGCGCATATAGTTTAACGATAATATGTTTAATCCCGCGTATGAAATCGGACGGATGGCCGGCGAGCAGGCGATGCATAATACTACCGGAGCAGAGATCCTGAAGAATGCGGCGGAAATCTCCAAAAACTCCATGCGCCTGCCGGGATTTGCCTGGATCAACAGAATCGCATTTGACCGCTTTGCCGGTCGGGAACAGCAGTTGGCTGCAAACCTCAACACCCAGGTTCAACAGCAGGCGGAACGCCAGGGGCACGGCAAGAAGAAACTGCTGATCGGCGCCATCATCGGAACGGCGGCGGTTGTCGGGGGAACGCTGGTACTGCGGGATCCGGAAATCGGCGCCAAAATCGGGACACTAGCCGAAAAAGCCGGTCCCTGGGGGAAAAAGGCATTTGACGTAGCCGATAAATTCGCCGACAATTCCGCTTTCGGAAACGCCGTCGGCCGGGGGGCGGAAGCGGTCGGAAAGGCGGCTGTGAAAGTCGGCAGCGCCGGCAAGGAATTTTTGGGCAGGAAGGCACCGGCAATCGGCGAAACGGCTGCCTCCGTCGGCATCGGCAAAGCGGTTGCCAGTTCTGCGGAAACGGTTCCCGCAGCGGTTACAGCTGCCGGCGGGTTGGGAGAAAAAGCCTTAGGGGCATTCGGGGCCGCAGTTCCGGTCCTCGGACAACTCCGGACTGCGGAAATGGCCGGTCAGGTACTGCGCAGGGTACCGGTTGCCCGGGAAGTTATCACCAAAGCTGATCAGGTCGTATCCATGGGGCCCCAACTACTGGCTAATCTGCCGGCACTTATGGCCACTCTGAATCCCGAAGTCAGGCCGCAGGGAATCCAACAGCAGCCGTAATAACTGGGTTTTACTTAGTGTTTGTACCCGGAAACGGGATTTTAGTCCGCTCGAGGGTAATGACGGACCGGAACTGATCGGCCAGCCGGATTGCGCTCTCCTGGGCCCGGCGGTCATAACCGACCAGTTGGTGCATCAAATTAAGCGTCCGGAAAAATCCGGCAGCCCGTACCGTCCCGATGGTAGCCCGGAGAAGCCGTTTCTTCAGGTGTTCTTCCTGCCCTGCAAACGAGAAAAACTTATTTCGGACCGGGGCGTAAGCTGCCCGGCCGATATGGGACTTGAAGTTGACCGACTTCCACAACGCGTCCCAGGCCATATCAAATACTTTGAGGGCAACAATTCCGGTGGCGATATTGACGAAAGTCGCGCCGCGGTGAATCTGATGCGCATGGGTCAGTTCATGCGGCAAGGCCTGGCGGATCGACGTTTCCAGTAGTTTGGCGGTCTCCCGCTCCAGGAATGTCCGGGCATCCGCCATTCCCGCTTCCCGGGCAATTATTCCGGCCGAAGCCAATAGTTCCCGGTCAGGCTTGCGGGTGGGGGCGGGCGGCCGGTACAGACCGGGTAATGTCTGCTCCAGAACAAAGTCGGCAGCCCTTTCCAGCCCTGATTTGCCGTTTGCTGGTTTTGCTTTTCCGGAAAGCGCGTTTAAGGTCGAGCGGTAAGTCTGCATGGCCCGGCGCTCTATCCGGTTGACGTCAAGGGTGACGTCCCCGCTTAAAGGGTGGGCCGAGCCCATATATGCGAATCTGCCGACGGATTTGCCCAGTACCCGCCGTGTAAGCTGTGTCAGCGGCGGTTCACCGTAGGCCACAGTCAGGGTGAAAGAGCCGATATCGCTGTCGGAAAATCCCATATCCTTCATGACCGTTCCCAGGGCTTCGGGATTAACTTTCAGCCGGAAGGGAAGTCCGGCGGATTCCGCAGACCCGTAGTATTTGATGCCCGGATTAACGCCGGGTGCTGATTCAGGTTCTGGTACCGGCGGGGCGGTAAGGTGTTCAGCCGAGGA
Organism: Candidatus Gottesmanbacteria bacterium RBG_16_52_11; assembly: GCA_001779095.1. Lineage (GTDB taxonomy): Bacteria > Patescibacteriota > Microgenomatia > UBA10105 > UBA927 > RBG-16-52-11. The sequence continues at coordinate 104,358 of MFJD01000004.1, forward strand.
TGCCATACCCACACCATACACTGAGCGGAGGATACAATAAAGACCTATAAATAAATATACAGAATTTGGTAAAGACATTTAATGCTTTACCGGATTATGCAAAACGGGTAATTTGGCTTCCATTGACACCCAAAATACCGTACTATAGTATGTGCATGAATACTCAGGAACCGGAGACTGGAGATATGGCAGAAACAGGTCCGGAATTCGTACCGGGAAAAACGGAAACACTCAATCAGGCGGTTCGGAACGCGGAGACGGGCGTGGCGGCCGAAATGGGCAGTGCCCCGGAGGACGCAGCCCGGTCGGTGGGCAAACTCGGGATGATGGCCGAGCTTCATGCCATGAGCAGGGAGCTTGGCGACCTGGGCATGAAAACAGCCAAAGACATGCTCTATGTCAAATGGAAGGACGTCAAGGCGTCACTGGCTGCAGCACTTTCGCTGATTCCGGCAGTCGGCACGGTTGCTAACGTCGGTAAAGCCGTCTCGACAGGCAAAGAACTTAGCGCAGCGCAAAAAGCCCTTAAACTTGCACCCGTTAAGGCTACCTCCGCAATAAATCCGGATATAGCAACCGACATTATGGCAACAGCCATAAAGAATAAGGACACGGCCAGGAAAGCATTTATTGAGTCCCTCAAAGCATTCCACCATCATTCTAGGCCGGGGACATGGGAATCCGTGGGCACCGTCAGGAAAGCGTACGGGGAAGCAGGTAAGTCCCGCAAAATATTACAAACCGCAATTCGGGGTTCCCTGCAGGACTCTGCCGCACCCGTTCTTGAGGCAAAAGCCAAATACCAGGCAGCGCAAACAGCCGTTAAGACAGCAGCCAAAGTAGGTGCTAAGAATATCGGACTCAATTACGCCGAAAATACCATGCACGCCGCGGAAGTTGAAGGACACCGGGAGTCTACCGGTACTTTCAGCAAAGTGCTCAAGGAGCTGGATCCGTTTCCGGAGGTACCAGCCCCGGTTGCAGTCGGCGCCGGCGTAGCCGAGTTTGTCATACCCGGGGCTAATCTCGTACCGGCACTCTGGCAGGGCGTCAAGAATCGGACACAGGAGGCAAAAATTGCCGCCGGAACCTTCAAAGAAGCCAAAAACATTATCAAAAGGCATCTGGGACGGGATGTAGACAACCTGCGCCGCCCTGAAGTCCGGCAGGCAGCAAACGTATTCGTTCCGCAGGCAGCATGACTATGAATAAACGCGTAGCTCTGGTGATCCTGATCAAAAACTGCTTTTCCCTGTCCAACCCGGCCAAAATCGAGCTGCTGCGGACCGTCGAGGATATGAGCGAGGAGCAGGTGGAGGCGCTGGGGAAATTCCTGGCCTACGAGCGGGAGTTTATCCTCAAATACCAGAACCAGATCATCGAAAATGCGGACGCGCTCCTTGAGGCTATGACGGAAGAGACGTCGGTATCTGCCGCATCAGCCGTCCAGTAATACCCCGTATTTGACCCCACCGGCTTCAAATAGGTATGATGGAAGAGCGGGAAGGTAGCAGTAAATATAACCTATATATTTAATTTATAAGCCCAATTTGGTATAATTCAATACACATATCTGACTAACTATTATGCCTGGAGAAGAAAGGTCGCCAATTAGAGATCAGCAAATCCCGGATAATCCAGAAAGCGGCGGGCAGGCCGCCGATCAGGCCGGTGGACCGCCGGTAGACGATCTTAGTTCACATAATCCCGCATATGCTGATCTTCACGGTCTGATCAGATCGGGTCTTAAAGGTATTGACCCCGAAGATTTAATTGCGGCGTTAATCGTCCAAGAAATAGACAATGAATCTTTTAGAGAAACTGTGAGACGCGTGTTGCTGGCGCAAGGTGTAGATCCTAAAAAAGTAAATGCAGATTTAAAAGTTTTGGAAAAAAAGGGATTTTTCAGTGACCCAGCAGCAACGGAAGCACAGCCGGGGACGGGTGCGCAGGGGGGCGAAGCTTCAGTCGCAGCAGGTGCTCCTAATGAAGAAAATCCCATAACCGAATCTGAAATACTTTCGGGAGCGGTTGCAGCGGCAAATCCGGCAACTTCAACTCCGGTGCAAGCTGAGTCTGCACAAGAGTCCGGTAAGGAACGTCCGTCTTTAGTGAAACCAAGATATGGCGATGATGGTATGGTATCAAACCTCGACGATATTCCCGACGAACAGTTGTGGAAAATACCACTCAGTAAAATTAATCCGGATGAGCTCGAGGCCCGAAGGCAAGCATTCCAAGCTAGGGAAGTTTCCTGGTCAAAGAAGGTAGCACGAGATAGGGGGTATGCCGGTAGGGATTTAGCGAGGATGAATAAGTGGTTTAGAGAACAAAGGTTTATCCCCGATACGGCAATTGCAGAGTCTAATCCGGAGGAAACAGCGCAACAGCCTGATAATAACGATGCGGGCTTGATTACTCTGAACGGTGTACCCTTGACAAAAGCGAAAATACCGCCTGTACAGGAAGAGACCGGAACCGAAATACTACCAGGTGCTGAGTCAGATGTTGAAATACCCGTTGAAGAAAAGATTATAAAGCGGAAAAAGCGCCCAGATGATTCAGGCGAGATAATACCAACTACCAAAGTTATTAAAACTGAAATGCAGTCGAAAGCTGCGGATCAAAGCTCTACTCGAGCAGGTACGATCAGCGATATCCGACCTGAAAGCAGTAATGAGCCAGCTGGGCCTGAAATGGTAAATACGGGTAATCAGTCCAATGTTGTTTCGCATGATGCTGAAGAAAATATAATTACGGAAAATATGGATCCCTGGCAAATCGCCAGAGCAGCACTAGCCGGTCACGGAATTCGCGATGGGGATATTGAGCAAATTGCCCGGGCAATCAATGAGGGTGAAATATCAGCGTGGCCTGCGGAAGCTATACTCAAGCCGAGCGAGATAAAAAGGATCCGCCGCTGGTATACAAAATACGGTATAGAAGCAGGAGATCCTCCAAGGCAGGCAGTTGCATCTTCAGTCACTGAATCACCTATTAAACGAGTCGATACAACTCCTGATCAGGCAGCCGCACAGATTGAAGACGAAGCCGGTCAAGTAACATCGGAAGTAAAAGCGGATGTTCAGGGCGATACTGAAACAATACCGGGAAAAACGAGCAGAGATGCAGAAGAAGGATTAATAAATGTAAATAACAACGTTTTTTATGATCCAAGGAAACGTGAATTCAAATTCATCGTTGCCGGGTACGATGCGGAGGGTAAACCGATTACCGAAATTAAAACCGTACACGAGGATGGAATATGGAAATATACTGAAGATATTCTCGAGGGCAAAACACAGACTCGCAAAGTAGCACTCACTCTGGCTGATGAGGAAACAGTAATAGGTAAAGAAAAACAGCCCATTAATCCACTCCAGGAAGAGATACTGGCAGCATATGACTTTTTAACCAGGCAGGAGGTACCACAACTTAAATCAACGGAAACGGCATCGTCCCTTGCAGCAGCCCGTCAACCATCAGGGCAGCACGTATCGTACGTTAGCACAAGCTCAGTCGGTGAGTTACCCGCAACGTTTACAGAGAAGGATATAGAAGAATTAGAAAAAGCTGCCTCGGCTGACACCAGGGGGAGTGATGTATACCGCGAGATGACCGCCAGAGGCGTGTCGGTGCAGCCGAACGTTCAGGAAAACAATCTCCCGATTGACCGCGCAGTCGACGTTATTAAACAGAGCCAACTTTCGCCGTCGGAAAAAGCAGATCTTCTAGCAAATCTGGAAGCGCACCGTGGTGCCGGTCAGGTTGTTACAGTGCGTATAGAAAATGAAGAAAAGTCGACCAGAAGGGATAACCCTGATGGTAGTTATACGATCGTGAAGTCTATGATTCCGGTTACACGTTTCTATTACGAGAAGATTAAGCCGCCTCAGGCTACCTATAGAGGTTCGAAATCAACCGTAATCGGGAGATTGCGGCATCATCCATACTTTCCGGATGTCACCGGTCCCGACGGAAAGAAAAAGATAAATCCGAAGCTGTTGGAGCAAGCCGATAAGATGGATTCGAATCCGGGCGCATTTTTTGAGGTTAATCTATCGGATAATCCGGAGCAGCCGTTTTTCAAAGTCAGCGAATCACCCGGACTGCCATGGAAAGAGCGATTATTCAGCGGGGCTAAAAAGGGTGTTGTCCGCAATGCCAGGTATGAGCTTGAGAACGCCCTGAATCAGGCGGTCGATCCGGACTACACCTGGCGTGAAGTCGAGGAGCAGATTGCGGCAATCCAGCGGATTATTCCGGTTGAAGACCGGCGGAAAGCCCTGGAGCGGGCATTCAAGGGCATGAAGGGTGTTTCGTATGTAACCGGGGGAGTCGGGGAAGTGGCTGATTTTCTGGTCCGGTCACTATCAGGTGAGCGGGACATCCAGGAAGATCCCCAGTTGTTTCTTATCGGTATCCTGCCGGGACACAGCATGAGGCAGATCCAGGCAGTCGCCGTCAGATGGATCGGCAATAAAATACGGAGTAAAGTCGCCAAAAATTATCCCGACAGCCAGGTAACACGGATACCGGTAATCCGGCGCAATCCGTTCCAACGTTCAGCCCGGCGTCAGACGTACCGCGACGAGGGTTACGCGCAGGGCGGAAAGGGTGAGTACCGGAGGGATGACCGGAGCCGGGACCGGGGTGGATACGACCGGCAGTCTCAGGGCGGCAACTGGCGGCGCGAAGGCAGTTACGACGCCCGGAAGCGTGACCGCTATTAATCCGGAGAAATTACCCTTTCCCGTTGCCTGACGGATCACCCAGACCCAGATGCTGCGAAACTATTTCAGACAGGTCCGGCCGGTCTTTCAGGTATAGCGCCGGCAAACCCCGTTTTATTCCTTCCAGCGCCAGTCCGACCAGCATATCGTCAACCATGCCGTCGGTGACCTCGCCACCATGAAGCTCAAGATACTGCTGCAGTTCATGCCAGGCGGCAGCGCTGGGCGGCGGACCTTCACGGTTCATAAGAACCAGTAGTGCCGGATTTAAAGCGGCATCAGGGTTTTTTTCCAGCAATTCCCGGAACAGTTGACCGGCCCTTTCCATCTGATCCGGCCGGTTTGCGAAAGCCTCAAACGCAGCGGCTTTTGCGGCATCAATTTCAGTATCGGTTTGTAGTACATAAGGGATAGCGGATCCGGCAGGTTCAGGAGACAAAGGACTTTCGGGAGGTGAAGGCCGGCGGAATCCGGCTACGGCTTCGGAGAGCTGATCAAGCATCCGTTCAAGTTCAGCCATATCTGCCTCCTTCAGCCTGTAGTATGAACCCTATCACGTGGGCGGGAAATGCATCACGGAGCTGTATGGCGGGATTACTCAATCAGGAGGATAATATCAGGACAGCGAAGAATTTACTTCGAACGGCGCATATCCTCTTCGATCAGGTGCCGGAGATAGACGGATTTGGGCATTTTGTGCTTGCGGGCGACATCCTCGAGGTAAGAGGCAATACCGGCGGATATGAAGAAAGTGAACCGGTGATCGCTGCCGCCGTGGGCGTAGTTGACGAAGTCATCAATAATAGCCTCCAGCGTCATAGCGGTATACTTTTCGCAGATGATCCGGTCATTGGTGTGGTATTCAAACAACGATGGGGGTTCGCCTTCGCTGTAGAGTACCAGTACCGGCTTGCCGCGGTGGAGGGCAAGCGAGATCTCATACCCGACACTGATACTGGGGAAAGTGGACTCAACTACCATGATGTCGCAGCCTCCGATCCACTTCTCCAGCTGGTTGTGGAAGGCCAGCCGTTTTTCCTTTGACTGCAGCTGGATATCCTTTTCCTCCACGTTGATGATATGGTCGGCGATGACTTCAAATCCCTTTTTGCGGAATATTTCGATGATTTTGCGGTAGTTGGCCAGGTGATACTTTTTACCCACCACCGAGGCCGTGAAATAAGCTACCATAATATAATTATACTCCCGGATACCAACAATTCCTGAATTCTGGCGGTATTGACAATGCGCAGGCCAATACGTACAATAGTCTGTACCGAAATTCCCTGGCACTTGTCATTTTTCCGTGTGCCGGAATTGGGTGCGAGGTTACTTTCAAGTTACATGAGAAGCAATAAGACATCGGCGGCAACCCATATGACTACTGCGTAGGGTAAGTCGTGTCCGCTTCTGATGCCCCGCACCGCGGGGTTTATTTTTGCTCATTAAAGGCAGCCGGAGAGTCGATACGTACCGATCGGGCCTGTAGCTCAGCTGGCTAGAGCGTCCGCCTTGCACGCGGGAGGTCAGGAGTTCGAATCTCCTCAGGTCCACCCTTCTCCCGATTAAATCGGGATACGGGTGGCAGGCCACCAAACTAATGATTTATGAAGTAGGATTTACGATTTATTCTTAAATCTTGAATCTTAAATCGTAAATCAGCGGTTTGCTCTTTAACAAACGAATAGTATTAGGGTTTTTTTATAAATGTAGTAGTTGCATCGTAAGGGGCAATCCTATCGATTGCCTCATACAGCTAGCATTGTAAGGGTAAAAAGTTGCCGTCCCGAGCAATCGGGACGATCCTTTTATACTCCGTAACGCATAAAGCTGACAACGGATGCCTAGGGTGTTTACGCCGAGGAAGGACGTATATGGCGACGATACGCGCCGGGAAGGAGCCATAATCCTGCGATCCGGCGGTTTCCGAATGGGGAAACCCGGCCGACGTAAGTCGGTCAATCCGCCGTAAAGACGGCCCGCAAGGGCCGGGATAGCGACGGGTAGGATACCATCTGAACTGAAACATCTAAGTAAGATGAGGAAAATAAATCAAGTACGAGATTCCGTCAGTAGCGGCGAGCGAAAGCGGAACAGCCTAAACCCTGCGCAAGCGGGGGGTTGCAGGGCTCCCGATATGGGATGAGATTGAGGTAGCAGAACTGTCTGGAATGGCAGACCAGAGGACGTGAAAGTCGTGTATGCGAAACCGAAATCTCCCCTAGGGAGTTCCTAAGTACCATGGGCCACGAAGGGCCTGTGGGAATCTGGGTCAACCACGATCCAAGGCTAAATACGTAAACACACCGATAGTGAACTAGTACCGTGAGGGAAAGGTGAAAAGCACCCCGAAAGGGGAATGAAATAGTACCTGAAATTGTCAGCTAACAAACAGTCAGAGCTTGTGCATGGCACCAGGAAATCCGAAGCACGAAATACGAAATCCGAAACAAATCCAAAACGTTTCGAATTTCGAAGTTCGAATTTCGGTTTTCTCGTGCTGTGCACGAGTAATGGCGTGCCTATTGAAGAATGAACCGGTGAGTTGCCGATTGTCTGCGAGTTTAATCCCGATTAAATCGGGAGGAGGCGCAGCGAAAGCGAGTCTGAATAGGGCGACAATAAGCAGATATCGGCAGACCCGAAACCGTGTGAGCTAACCATGAGCAGGGTGAGTCCCGACGAAAGTCGGGAGGAGGCCCGAACCCGTCAGAGTTGCAAATCTGTGGGACGACTTGTGGTTAGGGGTAATATGCCAATCGAACACGGAGATAGCTGGTTCTCCCCGAAATATATTTAGGTATAGCGGTCAATCAAACCTTCGGAGGGGTAGAGCACTGAATGATGCATGTGGAGCAATCCATATGTTTCAATCAAACTCCGAATACTTCTGAAGGCTACTTGGCCAGTCAGACATGCGGGGCTAAGCTCGTGTGTCTAAAGGGAAACAGCCCAGACTCTCGTCTAAGGTCTCTAATCCATAGTAAGTGGTTAAGGAGGTCGCGGTTTAAAGACACCCAGGAAGTTGGCTTAGAAGCAGCCATCTTTTAAAGAACGCGTAACAGCGCGCTGGATGAAAACTGCGGCGCCGAAAATGATCGAGGCTCAACTATGGTACCGACGACAGAGATCTTGTCCGTGGGACAAGAAAATTCGAAGCACGAAGCACGAAAATCGAAACAATTTCAAAACGTTTCGAATTTCAAAATTTCGGATTTCGGATTTCCTTGCCCTGCGGGCAAGGTGGTAGGGGAGCGTTCTTGTTGCAGTGAAGGCCAGCCTGTAAGGGCGACTGGAGCGGCAAGAAGTGAGAATGCCGGTATGAGTAGCGTTTGAGGGTGAGAATCCTTCATGCCGAATGCGCAAGGTTTCCGAAGCAACGTTCGTCGACTTCGGGTAAGTCGGATCTAAGGCGAGGTCATCGTAATGGTGGCGTAGCTCGATGTATAAACGGTTGATATTCCGTTACAGTGAAGTGTCGTCTAAGACCTAAAGGGATGACAGGATGGGATGTGTCTGTGGGTTGAATACTCGGCCCCTAAGCTCTGAGGTAGTGATGATCGGTAAATCCGTTGTCATGTTTAATTCAAGGAGCGGGGAAGCCCAAGCCGCAAGGTGCGGGCAATACAGATAGTTTCGTACTCCGGAAAAATCTCGTTAGGGAGCACTTTATTTCCGTACCGCAAACCGACACAGGTGCGCTGGTAGAGTATACCAAGGCAAGCGGGCGACAGTGGTTCAAGGAACTCGGCAACA
>MFJD01000004.1:112870-116863 GCA_001779095.1 Candidatus Gottesmanbacteria bacterium RBG_16_52_11
ATGCCTTCCCCGACGTAAGTCGGGGCGCAGTTAACGACGCTAAGCGACTGTTTAACTAAAACACAGGTCTCTGCGAAGCCGTAAGGCAACGTATAGGGGCTGACACCTGCCCAGTGCCGGTAAGTTAAGTGTTGTAGGTGACCTATTCGCAAGATTAGGAAGCTTGTGACGCAAGCTCCGGTGAACGGCAGCAGTAACTATAACTGTTCTATGGTAGAATTTTTCGCTGCCATAGTGAGGTAGTCAAACCTCTCATTCCGTCCCCGTGTAATAAAGGAAAGGATGGTATGAAAAATTGCACTATATGCTGGAAAACCTGAGAATCCTTTGCTACTATGGTTAATATGTACCATAGTGAAAATGCAGAAGGTGCAGGCAATCAGCAGGAAAGACTAACCCTTGGTGGATTGTTGGTTTTGTCGACGGCGAAGGATGTTTTTCCGTCAGTAGATTCAAAAACTCAACCTGTAAAAGCGGTTATCAGACTCTATTTGAGTTTGTAGTCACTCAGGGGGAGAAAAGCAAACTGACGTTGGAGGCAATCAAAAAATATTTTGATTGCGGAAATATTTACATCAATCGCCGGTATGACAATCATCATTACAATTTATTCAGGTACTGTGTACGAAAACAGGAAGATCTCAAAAATAAGATTGTTCCATTTTTCAGAAAGTACCGTTTACAATCGGCCAAACGAATACAGTTCGAAGAGTTCTGTAAGCGGCTGCAGGTTTAGAATCCTCAACGACTATACGTGCAACCCGCCCAGGGCGGGAAGATATAGTCTGATCTCCGATGCGAGTCGGAGTTAACATCAAACTGAGCGAAATTCCTTGTCGGGCAAGTTCCGACCCGCACGAAAGGTAGAACGACTTAGCGACTGTCTTGAACCATTACCCGGCGAAATTGAAATGGCTGTGAAGATGCGGCCTACTCACGCATGGACAAAAAGACCCCGTGGAGCTTTACTGCAACTTGGCACTGAGGACTCTATTTTGACTGTCGAGCATAGGTGGGAGACTTCGGTCGTAATATGGAATACCACTCTTCGAAATGGGGAAATCTGACTTATCCCGACGTAAAAATCTCGGGAGAGGACACTGTCTGGTGGGCAGTTTAACTGGGGAGGTTGCCTCCAAAATCGTAACGGAGGCGTACAAAGGTTGGCTAATCCCGAATGGAAACCGGGACCCGTCGTGCAAACGCATAAGCCAGCTTGACTGCGAGACGTACAGGTCGAGCAGAGACGAAAGTCGGTGTTAGTGATCCTCGGATCCCTCGTGGGAGGGACCGGGCTTAACGGATAAAAGCTACCCCGGGGATAACAGGCTGATCGCTTCCGAGAGTCCATATCGACGAGGCGGTTTGGCACCTTAACGAACACATCGGGGTGCTTCCGCAGTAATGCGGGACCAAATAAATCTGGCTAATATCGGTGAAGTCCTGAGTTGATCGTGGAGATCATTAGACTGATAATAATATTGATGATCGGATCAACGGATAATACCGAGGGAAGCTTGACAGAAGAACAAAAAGAAATTCTTGAAATAAATTTCTGTCATAGCCCCGTATCGACTGAATCCCGACTCTGTCGGGATGAGATAGTTCTTTGTATCGCGAACTATCATACGCCAGCTCCCGATAAAATCGGGATGAAGATATAGTCAAATCTCATGGGAAACCGTGAGGGCAAATCCGGAAACGGAATTGCGATGTCGGCTCATCCTATCCTGGGGCTGGAGAAGGTCCCAAGGGTCCGGCTGTTCGCCGGTTAAAAGGGTACGCGAGCTGGGTTCAGAACGTCGTAGACTTAAAGTTTTGCGACCGTCGGTGGTAACATCGATGTAAAATCTGGCTAATAACGGTGAAGCCCTCCTTTCTTTTCCGAACGGAGAGAGGGTAATACCGTGGGAAGACGAGGTTTTGTGGTTGAAAAGACGAAAGCGTATATTGCAGGATTTCTTGATGGAGATGGTTCAATATTCCTACAGTTGGTTTACCGGAAAGATTACATCCTCGGATATCAGGTACGCGCAAGTATTGTGTTTTATCAGAAGCAGGATCAGAGAAAGATCCTGCGTTGGCTGATTCATAAGCTACGCGTAGGGTATCTGAGAGACAGAAATGACGGTATTGCTGAATACACAATTGTCGGACTGAGAGAAGTAGGAATAATTCTCAGTCAACTGGAACCTTATCTATTATTGAAAAGGAAGCAGGCGCAGTTGGCATTACGGATAATTTCCCGTTTTGGGCAAGTGTCCCGAATTACTCCGGGTATTCTACTTCGGATAGCAAAAGAGGTAGATAAATTCGGAAAGCTGAACTATTCCAAGAAACGCCTGAATACTGCTGACACAGTACGTAAATACTTTTCCACACACAAAATCCGTCCCCGTATCGACTGAATCCCGACTCTGTCGGGATGAGATGGCCTAGAGAAATACTCCGCCATCATACGCCAGCTCCCGATAAAATCGGGATGAAGATATAGTCAGTACCACTAGAAATAGTGGAGCGCAAAGAATAAAAACTTTGCTAGGATTTTGTCCTATAATACGGAGACAGTTCGGTCTCTATCCTGCGTGAGCGTTCGATTGTTGAGGGGAGCTTTCGATAGTACGAGAGGACCTCGAAGGACCGATCCCTGGTGTGCCAGTTGTCTCCCTGAGAGGAGGCACCGCTGGGTAGCTAGATCGGGACGGGATAAGTGCTGAAAGCATCTCAAGCACCAAGCCCACCCCAAGATGAACAATCGTTATCAGACCCGTTGCAGATTACAACGTATATAGGCGGGGAGTGTAAGAACCGTGAGGTTTTCAGCTTACCCGTACTAATCGGTCGAAGTTATGGAGTATAAAGGGAATCTTTTTCCCGTATATGCTTACATTTGAGGCAGCAGTCCTTCGGACCTAAGATGGATTGCCCCTTACGTACAACTACTCAGGAACCTTAATTTTATGAACGATATACCCGGATTAGATATATAAAGATCGGGTATAACGCATTCTAGACCGGAATATGGCAAAAGCTCTTTGCCAATTCCGGTAAGAATAGTATAAAAAACAGGATTGTTCCGGTAATTTGAGCGACGTGGAACCACCCCATCCCATTCCGAACTGGGAAGTGAAACGCGTTAGCGCCGACAATAGCTGTCTCGCAAGGGACCGTGAAGATAGGTCATTGCCGGGGCAATCCTGTTTTTTACACCCGGAGGGACCGTGAAGACCCTCCTTCGTCCTTCGACAAGCTCAGGACTCCGGCGGGGCACAGTAGGTCATTGCCGGGGCAATCCTGTTTTTTACCATTAATCCCGCTTAACCGGCGGGATTTTTCGTGCGACAGAAAGACTTATAGTTGCGAATCTATACTGCCTTGTGCTACATTACACCCGCCTTTATCTTCATTAATCTTCTAGAACTTTAACATGGAGGCGTATCATGACCCCTTCGGACTGGATTGTGTACTTGATACCGAATATCACCGTGCGGTGGGTAATAGTCGCTGTCTTGGTAATTATAGCCTATGCATCTCTAGTTTGGTTGATTTGGGAGATACGGCGTACGAGACGGACCCCAGCAAATACTTCCAAATCGACAAGTAATCAGCAAGCTCTCCAACAGTCTGATTTTAAGCAGGCCACCGGATACTTGAGGGCTTGTGGTGTGGAGATCACCCAGATCGGTGCGAACGTTGATCTCGCCAACCGGATTAAACTGGTTGGAGTGTATTTCAAGGAAGAAGCGTCAAAATGCACCGATTCCGAGTGGCAGCGCTACCTGGCGCAACTGGCTGCATGTATCGATAAAGTTACCGATGACATGCAGACCCAGGATCAACCGGTCGAATTTTGGGCGCCACTGGCGGAATGGTTTTATAAAATTGCTGATAACCTTGAAAATCCCGGCCAGTATACGGAAGCGGCGGAGGAGCCCAGACCGGCTCCCGCATCAACTTACTTTGATACCCAGCCGGTCAGAGTCCGGGCGGCAT
>MFJD01000004.1:116875-167329 GCA_001779095.1 Candidatus Gottesmanbacteria bacterium RBG_16_52_11
GACTGAAGCGACGCCTGACGAGCTAATGGCACCGGCTCCTGACAAAACAGGCGGGGAACCCGGCGAACTGCCAGACATAGTTGCTGAATCTTTGGAGCAGCAAGAGAATATTTCTGTCGCCGTCCCCGAGGAGCAGCCGGAGGGAATTCCCGAGGTAGCTCAGGCCATTCCGGAGGAAGTAGCAGATGGCCTGCAAGCCGAAGCAGATACTGAGACTGTTTCATCACCTGAGGCGGAGCTAACAGATGCCGCAGTTGCGGAGACTGCTGAAGCGGTACTTGAGATTGAGCAAGATCAGCCAGCGAGAGCTGCAGTAGAGGCAGTTGAATCTAAAGTACCTGCTAAAGAGCAGGTAACCGTTCAGGATGAGGCTACCGCCGAAAACACTGCAGCGCCCCCGGTGATCCACACTGTCGTACAGGTGGTAACTCCACCCGCTACATTTGTAGTGAAGCCGCCAACAAAAAAACGGATTTTCCCCTTATTAGGGGTATTGTTGGTGATTGGCGCTGTACTGGCATATTTTATGACAGATTTACCATGGCTGTATTGCTTATTTCTTGGCTATGGGGGTCTTGCCCTAACGGCGCCGTGGTGGATTGATTCATACGCATGGTCTTTCGCGGGAACGGACAAGCGTCATGCAGAGGGTCAGTTGTTAGTCTGGAGCGGAGTAATAATATGTTCGGCTACGCTGATATATTGGCTGCAATTCGATGCAGCCCATCCTGATATAATAGGGCTTTCCGTTGATTTCATTGTTGAGTTCGGGATAGCCCTTTTCCTGATGTTGGTGGGAGCGGTAATTCTGGAGAAAACCAGCTGACTTTTCGGAAAGAGGATTGGTACGGCTCAGGCCGGACCATGGGTCTCCTCTTTCTTTTCCCGGGGACAATAAGTTGCCTTCGGAAAATCAGAGGAGACCCAAAAAGTAGAAGAAAAAGGCAATCCCGCTGAACCGGATTATGCTCCGGGGAAGGCGGGATTTTTCGTGGCAGCTTGTAGTGATTTCTAATATATGGTAGGTTGCAATTGCTCTTCGTACCTTTACATTAACCGCTCAGAACCAGAAATCAGGAGACTTGAGATGAATAAAGTCAGCTTGTTTTTTATATTTGCCGTATGGGGACTGCTGATACTTATAGCATTAAATAATGAACAGTTTGGAGGTTTCGTCGGAATAATTATTCTTTCTTTGGCCATAGTCATAAGCCCGGCACTAACCAACCAGAAGATTTGGCAAATGGAAAAAAACTTATGCATCAGGTATTGCCAATGGATGGTAGACAGAACGAATATCATGTTTGGCCTGACTATGGTCAGCATTGTTTTGCTCGGGATCGGGATGGTAAATGACGTTAAGGGGGATTTAGCCTTCATAATCGGCTTTCTAGGCTATAATTTATTTTATACCGTACCTAGTGTATTTGATTTTATGCACTACCCGAGCATATATTACCGGCTACCTAGCTGGATAAGAGCCGAGATTGAGCCATATGACATCTGATTTCTAGAATACTATCTGAAAGCGGAGTTTACCCGTTTACGCAATTACGGGTAAACCCCTCTCTCCTTGATTCCTTGTCCTTAATAACCGTTAAGGCCGAAGAAACAGGAGAGAGGTAAGGTAAGTGTGAAGAGCAATCCCGCTGAACCGGATTATGCTCCGGGGAAGGCGGGATTTTTCGTGGAATGGCGGCACCCGGACAGCCATAGGATTGACTTTTACGTTGTCCGTATGCTATTTTCCAATCCAGCATATGAATTTACCGGCCACAGTGCAGGTTGTCTATACTTTTGATGACGGAATGTACCGGGTAAATTTCGGGCTGACCGATCCTGAAGGTAATTTGCATAAACTATACCCTGGTTACAGACGGTGATTTCGATACTGACGAACGATTCCGCGTTAGTGTCCAAATGTCCGACCGGTGGGAAATATTCGTGGCGGATAAGGGATTAGCGGACAAAGGCCTCGAATCACTGCCTGACAGTCAGAAAGCGCTGGCCTTCCTGGTCGGATTATCCGAACCCTACCTGTCAAGCGCCCGAGAGAGAGTCACGGCTGACGGCGGATGCATGGCATCGCGTTTACAGAGACTGGAAAGGGAATATGGATCGACAACTGAAATGAGATTTTCATACGGATCACAGATTCTGCATATCGGTGACGGGTCCGCAGGCTTTTTTACAGCGTTATTCAGGGAATTCTGATTTTTTCAGCAATTTATTGCTCCTCAGTAAACCTTCGCCTCATCCCCGGGTGTTTTCCCGGAAAAAGTTACGGCTGTATCAGGTAGCAAAATCGGGAGGGTTTCACTACAATCTGACTTACTACCGAAATTATGCAGCGATTCGGACGATACCTCCCGTTTATTCTCTTTGCGGGGATTACATTATTCATTTTCCGCAGTTACTTCTCCAAAGGCCTGGTACCGTTTCCGGGCAATCTCCTTTCGGGATACTATGCACCGTGGTCGCATTACCGGCCGCCGGACTATCCCAACGGCCCGGCATTCAAACCCATGGGATTTGACAACCTGCGGATATATTATCCGTTGCGGTCCCTTGCCGTCGGGCAGCTGAAGGACGGCAGGCTACCGCTTTGGAATCCGTACAATTTTTCGGGAAACACGCTCCTGGCCACCTACCAATCGGCGGTTTTCCATCCGATGTCGTTCCTGTTTTTTCTGTTGCCCCAGATCGATGCCTGGTCAGTAATCGTGATACTCCAGCCTCTCCTGACCTGCTGGTTCACTTACCTTTTCCTGAGACGATTCCTGCCGGTGCGGTCAGGGATTTTCGGTGCGGTGGTATTTGCCCTGTCCGGATTCATGATTGTCTGGTGGGAAGAGTCATTCATGGCGGGTTATTCGGCACTGGTGCTGCCACTGGCTTTGTTCGCGTTTGAAAAATGGCGGGAGGAGGGAAGCAGAAGGTGGCTGGTGCTATTAACCGGCGCATTTGTCTGGAGCATACTGTCAGGCTGGTTTCAGATGACATTCTACCTGACCGCTGCCCTTACTGCCTGGGCTGTCTACCGCAGCCGGATGCGCGGATTCATAATTGCCGCCGGATGTTTCATGCTTTCAGTATTTCTCTGCGGTATCCACCTGGTGCCGGCATTTGAAGCGTACCGCGAGAGCGCCAGAGGAACGACTGATGCCCGGTTCCTGTTTGACGGGTACCTCCTCAAACCCGAACACCTGGTTACCTTCCTGGTCCCCGATTACTTCGGCAGTCCGGCAACATACACATACTTCGGGAACGGATTTTACTATGAACGGGTGGTATGGTTCGGCATCATTCCCCTGATGCTTGCCCTTTATGAGCTGGTCCGGTGGAAGTCACTGGCGCGGAAAGAACGATTTTTCGGCATCATGTTCCTGGTCTGCCTGTCGCTCGGGTTGTCGCTGCCGACGACATTTTTCCTGCTTTACCAGCTGAAACTGCCTCTTCTGTCAGTGATCATCCCGTCCCGGATATTTTACCTGTCCACGTTTGCGGGGGTTGTGCTTTCCGCATTCGGAATGGAGCGTTTTCTGCGGGAGCGCCGGATTGAGGATGTCCTGATCACTTATGCCATCTTCGGGACGGCACTGACGGTTGCCTGGTACGTGCCGGTCACCATGGTCCGGGAGTTTACCGGCCGGATGGTGGAGGCGGAAATTATGACCCGCAGCCTGATGATTCCGACGGTTTCCTTCGGCATCGGACTTTTTTCCATGTGGCTTTACGCCAACCTGAAACGGTTTACGCCGTTACTGTACGGCATACTTCTTCTCGTGACCGTCGCCGGTTCACTGGTTTTTGCCAACAAGTATCTGTATTTTTCGGAACGCCGGTTTATATATCCTGAAACGCCGGTCATGGAAAAGATCCGCGAAATGGCCGGTTTTAACCGTTTCTGGAGCTTCGGGCGGGGATACACGATCGAAAATAATTTCGCTACGATGCACCGTCTGCAGTCGCCCGAGGGTTACGATTCGTTTTATATCCGGCGGTACGGGGAGCTGCTCCATGCCGCAGCCAACGGGGGACAGTACAGTGCGGAAATACCCAGAGCCGACGCGCTGATACCGCAAGCTGAACATATCGGCAGCGTACCGGAAAACCATTACCGCTGGCGGCTGCTTAATCTGCTCGGAGTAAAATATATCGCCGGAGCAACCAGCCCGCTGCCGGAATTTGCAGCCGCTGATCCGGATCCGGCACTCCTTCAGCCGGTCTGGCGGGACAGAGAGTATTCGATCTGGGAAAACCGGGAAGCCCTGCCGCGGGCGTATCTGGTGGGCGAAGTCCGGAATATTACCGGAGACCAGAAGATCCTGGACTTCCTGTTTGATCCGAACACGGATCTGCGAAAGCAGGCGGTTCTGGAAGGGTACGGCGGCATGGGGTCGGGAAGCGGGGGAACGGCGGAGATTACCAGGTTTGAGCCCAACGACGTGACGGTATCCACCGTTGCTACCCAAGGCAGCATACTGATACTGTCGGATGCCTACTACCCGGGTTGGCGGGCGGAAGTGGACGGGAAACCGACAAAACTCTACCGGGCTAATTACGCTTTCCGGGGAGTGGAAGTTCCGGCCGGGACCCATACGGTTACGTTTTTATACCGGCCGGTAGCCTGGACTATTGGGCTGGCGCTATCCGGAACCGGGATATTATTATCCGGCGTGACTCTCTATTTATATTCCCGGCGGCGGAGGGATCCGCGAAGCAGATATGTTTAATTTGCGGACCCGGTTTGTTCAAGGGGTTGTCCGGGAAGAATCGGTGTAATGTGATACGTATCCTCTACGCTTTTCCACTGTTGGGGAGTGATTTTTTCATATTTTTCCGTTATGACGTGCAGGCATGAGGGGTCGGAGTAGGAACGCAAACGGACGTAACGGTTCCTGGTCCATTCCGGCAGGGTTTTGAGATCCCCGTTGGCACAAGTGCCGTAATAGAATGTCGGCGGATCGGAATGAAACATTTCTTCACGCGCCCGGGCGTAGACCGGGAAGCCCGGCATGAATGATGTATACCAGCTGTACTTATACGGTGAGGGCAGCTTGGCCTGCCAGAAGATCAGATCGTCGGCACCGTCCAGAAACAACGTGTCTCCCGGCGTGGCGAGTGTCGAGACGACCGAACCATAATACTGGTAGTGGCCGTAGTTGGTAAGGAATTCTTCGTGGGGGACGACTTTGTCATGGAGAAATGAAGCCGGGTTGGTTACGTGCCAGATGGCCAGGCCGGATAGCGCGGCTACTCCCAGCCAGCGGGCTAAGCCGTGATAACGCCAGGCCAGACCGGCTGCAGCGGAAGCCACAATGGCAAACCAGACCATCATGTGGAAGGCTTCGTAATAGATTTTACCGGGAGGTTCGGGACGGAGGTTGGATAGGAATAATAATCCGTATATCAGGGGAATCCAGATAAACCGGCGTTTTTCCCCGATCAGGTATACCAGTGCGATAAGCAGGAGTCCGGCTTCATAATACCGGAAAAGTGGCCAGTCGCCGGCCGGCAAAAACATCCGGACCGGATAGGCTAAGGCCGGGATCAAGTTACGTCCGGCAAATCCCTGACTGTCCGACTTGTAGTTGAGCACGGTTGCCCGGTTAACGGTAACGACGTTGAAAAAGTAATCTTTTACGGGCAGGGAAAATACCAGAACGGCGCTGAATAGTCCCAGGATTGCCGCCGACACCAGGCGTTCGCGGCCTTTCATCCGGAAAACCGCCACCACCGCAAACAAGGAGAGGGCCGCCGGAACGTAGGGTTCACGTTCAAACACCGCAATCCAGGTTCCCACGGCTACTAAAACCACGTCCATATATCTGCCCCAGCGGTCCTTGGCCGGGAGAAGCAGCGATAATACCAGGTACGCCACCGGATAGACGGTGAAAGCCTCGCCCAGATAACGGTCGCCGAAGATGTAAAACTTGACCGGTTCGTAGATGAGGGCAAACAGGAAGGCCGGCGGTCCGAAGCGGATTCCCATAGCGGCAACCCAGAGGAAGGAAAATAACCATAACGCCTGCCGATGGCGCAATACCAGGTCATAGATATTGATCGGGCGGGTGACCGTCTGGATAAGGGCACTGCCCAGGGGTGTGAGGGGCTGGTGGTTGAAGAAAACCTGCGAATACAGCTCCCTGCCTTGGGTAACGAAATATCCGCCGACGAAGCTGGAGCAGTCGTCGAAGCAACCGAAGGCATTGATTTTGGGTCGGTAGGCACGGTAGAGGAGTCCGTACATGAGTGCTGCCAGTACCAAAACCGTCAGAACCTTCAATATTTTCATGCTCCCATTATACTTGAAGGGCGCATTCAGGAGATTTTGTAATTCCTGTGGGAGACCTCTACAATACGTATGTGTTTTCCCTAACCGATCCGCGATTATTCCTGTACTGGATTTATTTTCTGGGAGCTGTGATTCTGGCGTTTGCCGTGCCCGGGGCGGTGCTGTTGCGGCGGTTCAAGCCGGGTTTACTCATGCTGTGGGGAGTCGGGATTCCCATGGGAATTGCCCTGTGGGCTTGGCAGGGATATATTTTCGGGTACCTCAATATCCGGTGGGCATCGTATCTCTATCTGTTGGTTTTTGTTGCCGTTTGGGTATGGCCGTTTGTCCATCGCCACCGGCGGCCTAAACCGAAATCGGTGATTTCCGGAAAACCGGATGCGGTTAGTGCCGGCATCGTCGTTTTAGGAGCCCTGTTTCAGCTATTCATGATTCTCTTTACGGCGGTGCGGTACCGCGGCACCATGTATTTCTGCTGTGCCATGGTGGAGGACAACTGGTGGTTTGCCGCAATCGCCCGGGAACTGGTGCGGCATTTTCCGCCAATGCAGCCGGGGATGTACGGGGTGCCCCTGGCCAATTACCATTACTGGTCAAACCTGGTGGTGGCGGAACTATCCCGGGTATTCGGACTGCCGATACTCCATACGCAGTTTCAGTTCATGGGGCTCCTGTTAGCCTTAACTCTGGGTGTGGGCGTCATGGCGCTGGGGAACCTGTTTTTCTGGCCGCGAAACGTAATCCGGTGGATGCTGTTTTTCTTTTACTTCGGCAGCGACGCCATTTACTGGCTGTTGTTAGGATTAGGGAAAGGGATGAGCTTTTCCATGAATTCCCTGGAGAACGGGACCCTGTTGCTGGCAAACCTGCCCCGGGCGTACGCGGTCGTGGTGCTTATCGCCGCCATCGGGCTTATTCATCTGGTCCATACTTCCAAAGACCGGTGGATATGGCTGGTGACGGCGTTGGTTCTGGCGTCCCTGGCGGGACTTAAAATTTACGTGGCGGTGTTTGCCTATACCGGTCTGGTAGCCGCTACCCTCTATCTACTGGCAACCCGTCAACCGTCCGGACAGCTCATGCGGCTGGGCATTGCCACCGGAATTCTGGCCCTGGTTGTCTATATTCCCACCAACAGCACCGCCGGCGGGCTGTTCTATACCGGATTCTGGCGGTTCGAAAATTTTATCGTACAGGAACAGCTGGGCCTGTCCCGGTGGGAATTAGCCCGGGTGGTGTTTGCTGAACACCGAAACCTGATCCGGGCCCTGGGGTACGACTTGTGGTTTTTCACCGTCTATACCGCTGCCACCTTCGGCACCAAACTATTGGGGCTGTTTCAGACGCGCCGCAGCTTACGGATGATACCGGGGTACCTTCAGGCATTCCTGATCGGCGGAATGGCCGTCAGCTTCGTGGCCGGCGGATTTTTCCAGCAGCGGGTCGGTTCATCCAATACCTTCAATTTCCTGGTTAATGTGTTTATCTTCGGATCGTTGTATGCTGGCCTGGGAGCATGGCAACTTTCGGGGATGTTTCCCCGGCCGTTATCTTTCGCCATAGTGACGCTGATTGTGGCCGTAACCATACCCCGGTCGATTTCCGAAGTGCAGAAAACGTATGCCGCTGTCAGTGGTACCGGCGGATTTCACCTGAACCGTCAGGTGGAGGAGGGGCTTGTGTACCTGCGGGATCGGGTGCCGGCGGATGCAATCGTAGCCGTCGATACGGACGATCTGTCGTTTGACCATAATTCACCGACCGTCAGTTTTCTGGCCGACAAAACCACGTATTATTCCGGAATGGGACTGTTGAAACATTTCAACATGGATACCTTTGACCGGGATAAGACCATGTATGCGGTGTTCCGTCGTTCCGATCCGCGCATAACGGCCGCACTTCTGAGAGGTCAGGGGATAAACTACCTGCTGGTGGCTACACCGTCAGCTATACCGGCGACCGAGTCGGGTCGTTTTCTTACGCCCGTTTTCCAAAACGAAAAGGTCTCGGTACTCAAGGTGATGCGTGACAGTCTCCGGCCGATAATCGAAGCGCATTAGGCATAATGTCATTCAGGTCATGTGTTATGCATTTCTCCTCAATATAAATGTCCGAATATCACAAACCTTTCTTTATTACGTGAACGTATCAGTTATTATTTGAACGAACCCGATTTCAGTACTGTTAATGAATACAATTTCCGGAATTTCTTGTCCGGCATATTAAATAACTGTATAATACTGCCTACACTCAAAAAGAAAGGCGGTAACATGGATGGCAACAAAACTCAAATCTCAAATGTCAAAACTCAAAACTAAGGACGGAAAAGAAAAATTAAAGAAAACATCCCAGAGGAAAACCGAAGACAAAGCTACTGAAACAGAGTCTGCAACCCGCAAAGACACCGCCGCAAAAACCGGCAAAAAAACCTCCGCAACCGTTGCCCAGACCATGGAGGAGCTTCTGGCCCAAACTGGATATGTACTTAAAGGCGTTAAGAAGGGCGATGTGGTGGAAGGAATAATCACCAATGTCAACCCCCGGGAAATAACGGTGGATACCGGCGGCAAATCCGACGGCGTGGTAATCGACCGGGAACTCGAGTCCTATCGGGATGCCCTGCTGGCTCTTAAACCCGGTACGAAAGTCGTCGCGCAGGTGATTGTGGCCGAAAACGACCGCGGGCAGTCCGTACTGTCGCTGAGGCGGCACATTTTCGAAAAACGCTGGTCAGACCTGGCCAAATCCAAGGAAGAAGGCGCGACGCTCGAAGTGACCATCAAAGAAGTGGTCCGGGGCGGGATGCTGGTCGACAGCGGGGGACTCCGGGGTTATGTTCCCCAGTCGCAGATAGACAGCAGTCTGGGACGGCAACTCGACAAGTCGGTAGGCAAAAGGATCCAGGTCAAAGTCATCGAAGTAGACCGCGATACCAACAGGCTGATTTTTTCGCAGCGTGCGGTGAGTGAGGAAGAAACTCTTTCGAAACAGAAACAGATCCTGACGGCGCTCACCATCGGTGACTCGGTGCAGACGACTATTACCGGAGTCGTCCCGTTCGGAGCGTTTGCCAAATTCAGCGTTTCCAAGGACGGGAAAGACCATGATGTTGAAGGTCTGATACACATCTCGGAAATAGCCTGGGAAAAGGTCGAAGACCCGAACCAATACCTGAAGACCGGTGATTCGATCAAAGTAAAGATAATCGGTGTCGATACCAAAACCGGCAAACTCACCCTGTCACTCAAACAGCTCCTGCCTGATCCGTGGGAAAACGTCACGGATATGTTCGAGAAAGACAGCCAGGTGAAGGGGACGGTGACCCGGGCGACGCCGTACGGGGTATTCGTTAACTTGAGCCCCGGTATCGAAGGCTTAATCCATATCAGTAAGATTTCCCCCGGTGAGGAACCTGCGGCCGGCGACGAAATCACCTGTACCATCGAAGATATCCAGCCGGAGAAGCGTAAAATCAGCCTCTCGATGACCCTGACGGAGAAACCGATCGGATACCGGTAAGCTGTCGGGGCTTCGTATTTACCATTTCCGTAAATTCCGGCAGGACAGTAATGATATACCCGGAAATTATGGTTTTTCCGGTTTAACTTCGGTCTCCATTCGTCGGTTAGCCAGTTCCGTCAGTTCCGCCCTGACTTTCCGGGGATCGGACGATTCGACCGTCATGCCGTAAGGCTTGCGGGGCAGTTTGGGCGCCTGGTACTTGCCGAACACAACATATGGCTCCCGGCCGATGACCGCCACTCCCCAGGCGGATGACCAGAGCGACGGCATGCCGGTCATATCAGAACTGGTTTGGCCCGTCGTTTCATCCGTGATGCGTTCCGCATCGCTATAGGGATTAGCAGCTATCCGCGTTAACCGGTCCAGACGGGCCTCGGGTGTCTCATCAGGGAGGTCAACCAGGGCCCCGGTCAGTTCCAGGCGGCGTTTCCTCCGGGCCAGTTCAGTACCGTACAAAGCAGTTTCAAAGTCTTTCGGGGGGGACTCTGCTGAAACAGTGAATGCATCCAGTCCGGCAAGTTCCTTGCTGCGGGGGTGACTGGGCTGTCCGATAACGTCACGATCAGGCAGCGACCTGGGGGCAACTTCGACGGCATGGGTCCCTCCGAATTCGAATGTGGCCAGCTGCGGCGGATTGCCTGCCCGGGCCAGATGCACGGCATAACCGCCGGTGAATGTGATGCCCCTGTCCCGCATTTTTGCGGCCAACTGCCGGGCAGTTCCGATATCGCCGGCATCAAGAAACATACCGGCAACTGCGTTCACCCAGACTGATCCGGCGGGATCGGTATCTGCCTGCGTAAACAGGGCGTCCACGACCACCATGCAGCCGGTATCGCGGTTGATGCCCATAGCCGGTCCGCCGCCGGAGAGGCCGGGGTAGGCGAGAAAGGTAATGGTTTTATCACCATCTGACTGGTGAACAATGCGGTAGCGGTAACCGGCTTCATCAAACGGCAGGCCGGCATCGCGTTTCCGGTTGATGTCAACCAGCGCCGTATCACCCTCGTTTTCCTCGGTATGGATCAGGGAAATCCGGCCGTTGCCTTTCTCACGGACGATAATCGTCTGACAGCCGGCATCCAGCTCCATGTCAAGTACGATAGCTTCAGCGGGTGATATTTCCGCACCTGATGCAAAACCCTCCAGCCGGTCCAGGTAGCGCTTGCCGTAATCCACGCCCCCGGCAGTAAATACGCCCGAAGAAACGAGAGAGCGGAAGTGATCCAGGGCACTTCCGGCGGTCTTTTCCAGATTATCCCAGGGACCGGCACCGGATCTGACCTCATCCAGCACCTGGCGGGTAATTCCCTTCATGCGTGATCCGAATTCCCGTGAGGCAGCAGTCACCGAATCGCTCCGGATGTCAATTACCTCATGGTCTGCAAATCCGTGAAGTCTGACGGGGGATTGGTCCGGCGGTCCCGGTGTCTCGGTCATATTACCGGATTGTACCATCGGCTTTTCCGGATGCGCAATCCGGTTCGGGAGAAATGCGGCGATGCTATAATCAGCCTATGATCCATCGGCTTCGCTCATGATTGATTCTGTCCGATACAATTCGTGTTCATGAAAATTAAATCCGTATTCGTCTGTCAGCAATGCGGCTATGAATCCCCGAGCTGGTACGGGAAGTGTCCGCAGTGCGGTACGTGGAACAGTCTGGTGGAAACGGTAAAGGAGAGCGGTAAGGCGCCCGCCTCCGCCAGAACTGCGGCGAGGCAGGCGAAACCGGTTAAGCTGTCTGAGGTCAGGCATATTGAAAAAAGCAGGATAAAAAGCGGATTCGTTGAGTTTGACCGGGTGATGGGTGGCGGTATCGTGCCCGGGTCAGTGACGCTCCTGGCGGGCGATCCGGGAATCGGCAAGTCCACGATGTTGCTCCATGTCATAGCCAGAACCGGCGGCCTTTATGTATCCGGGGAAGAGTCGGCCGAACAGGTCAAACTCAGGGCTAAACGGCTCGGGATCAGCGGAGATAATATCAGCATACTGGCGGAGACGCTGGCGGAAGCAATCGCCGAGGCTATCCACCAGCCTGGAGCCGGCGACAGGGGAATCCTGGTGGTGGATTCGGTGCAGACCCTGAATTCGGAGGAGTTAGAAGGAATGGCCGGTTCGGTCGGACAGCTCCGCCGGAGTACGGAAATTCTGGTAGCAGTCGCCAAAACTACCGGTATACCGGTGGTTATCATCGGGCACGTGACCAAGGAAGGAGCAATCGCCGGTCCGAAGGTGCTGGAACATATGGTTGATACCGTGCTTTATCTGGAAGGAGAACGATACGCCAATGCCCGGATACTGCGGACGCTGAAAAACCGTTACGGGGCGGTTGATGAGGTAGGCCTTTTTGAGATGGGGGATGGAGGACTAAAGGAGATAGAAAATCCCTCCGAGATATTTCTTCAGGATAGAGTAACTGATGTACCCGGGTCGGTAGTGACCGTTGTTCTGGAGGGAACCAGACCGCTTCTGATAGAAATTCAGGCGCTGGCGGTGCCGAGCCCACTGGCGGTACCCCGGCGGGTCGGCAGCGGTGTCGATTACAACCGCCTGCAGGTCATCTGTGCCATCATTCAGAAGCGCCTGGGGTTGCCGATATCATCCTCCGATATCTACGTCAACGTCTCCGGCGGAATACGGATATCGGAACCGGCGGCTGACCTGGCAATCGCGCTTTCCATCATATCCTCTTACCAGAACAGGCCGGCGCCCCGTAAGGCAGCCGCTTTCGGTGAGATCGGACTTCTGGGTGAGGTCCGTCGGACTTCCCAGGAAAAACGCCGGATTACTGAAGCCCGGCGGCTGGGATATGCCACCCTTATCCATTCCCAGTCGGCACCTACTTTAAGGTCAGCCCTGTCATATCTCCGAAAGGGTGAGCCGTCAGAAAAAGCTCCGGCCGGGAGGCGGTGACACCGGCATCGGATTTTATGTATAATACTCCCCATACTCCCGATCTGCCTCTCCGGCAGGTCAGGTGACAGCACCACAGTGTAGCCCGCGAGCCGCGGAGAAGATCCAGGTGTTTGATAGTGTTACAATTGCCGTGACGGTTAGGCAGTCCATGAAAAGCAGAAATTCTAAGAAAAAATCTAATCCGGCCGTGTCGCCGGAGGAAGTGGTGGCGGCCATACTTCCCCAAGAAGCGGATAAATCCGAAAACCAAGGGAAACGCCGTCAGGGATTATCGGCCCTGACGCGGCCTACTGCAACGTTCACCCAGACGCTGGCCCACGAAATCGCCAAAAATCTGACCGCATTCGGGCAGATGACATCACGGCCGTTCAAGAAAGCATCGGAGCGGAAAGCCAAAGAAGCCCAGGATAAGGCGGAAAATCCGGTCTATGTCGATACCAGCGTGCTGATTGACGGGCGGATCCTGCCGATTATCAATAGCGGATTCTTTGCCGGAACATTGATTATCCCGGAATTCATTCTGGCAGAGGTGCAGCATATCGCCGACAGTCCGGATATTATCCGGCGGACTAAAGGCAGGCGGGGATTGGACGTGGTGAACAAAATCAAGTCCCAGAAGGCAAATCCGCTGGTGAAATGCCGGTTGGTAAGCGAGGATAATCCTGAGGTCAGGGAAGTCGACCATAAACTGGTTGCGCTGGCGAAAAAACGCAAGGCGAAGCTTTTGACCGTTGATTTCAATCTGGCCCAACTGGCAAGAGCCCAGGGGGTAAAAGTCTTAAGCATCCACGATCTGGCCCAGGCGATGAAAGCGGCACTGGTACCGGGTGAAGAGATGACGATCCGGATCAGCCATGAAGGCAAGGAGCGGGAACAGGGCGTCGGATACCTGGACGACGGCACTATGGTGGTGGTGGACAATACCCGTACTCTGGTCGGTCATACCGTGATAGCTACGATTACCAAAATCCACCAGACGCCCGCCGGTCAACTGTTCTTTGCCAGGCTCAAGTGATATGCTTGAGGGTATGGAAGGGTTCCGGCCCCTGTCCGCCGATGATGAAGACCTTCGTGATGCCCGGCCTGATAGTACGAGCCGGTTCAGCGACATCACCCCTCCGGCGCCGGAAAACGGCAGAAAACCCGGCCTGAAACTGTTTTTCCTCTTAAGCACCGTCCTGTTGATTGCCGGCGTCGGCATCGGGTGGCTGGCCGGCCAGGGTAGTTTCTCCGGAGCCGTAATTACCGGTCTGGAGCCGACACCCAGAACCGCATGTCCCGGTCCTGACTGCCCGGATATCCGCCCGACCGATATGCCTACCGCCTACCCGCTTCCGACCGGAAAGAATGATCCGACGCCGATGCCATCGCCGACCCCGGCAGACATGGTGCTCCGGAGCAGCCGGTGCCCGTCAGCCGTGACTGTGCCGGCCGGGCGCATCAACGTTCCCTATGAAAACGCGTATGCCCGCTGGCAGGTAAAGGAGGTAACCGAACGGTTCGGATTCCTGCCCCGGGCCGAAGAGGTCAACGGCAGGCAGGCTTTGTACGAACTGCGGGTGGAAGGCCAGATCTACGGCGACGGCGAAATAGTACTGATTGTGGCCTGTCAGGATAACGCCAATAAATGGAGCCAGGAGGATTTCCTGAGTTATGTCCTGAAAACCGATTTTCTGGTGGATCCAACGATGGCGAGAACCACCCTGTGGGGGAGGGACGTGGCGGTACTGACGTACAAAACCGCATCCGATCAGCCGGCTCATACCAACTGGTTCTTTGCCACTCCGACGCATCTCTACAGTATCAGTAAAGGAAACTACATTAACCAATATTTCGATAAAGAGCTGGAGGCCGCCTTCGATTCGCTGACTTTCTGACGCTCCGGACTGATCTGCCGCTAATATGACTGTCTGCCAGCGCCCGAAATGGTGCTTAAACTCTCCGGCCCGGTGCCGCACGTACACTCCGGATTAATTATTACTGGTCCTGTATCCCAGGGTACCCTGAATAGTAATTGCTGAATATTTAAGTCCGGTGACAGGCGTGGGATGGGGTGAGGATTAATCCCGAAGTTATCCACAAAAAATATCGGAAAAAATATTGGGCGTCAATACACTCCAGAGTTATTGAAATATATTATAAGATACTGTTTTTCCCGAATTATATTTCCTATGGGACTTGACAAGCCGGGAAAACCGTGACTATGATGAATCATGGACGGAAAACTACTGCTAACGCAGTTGGGTTTGGGACTCTCCAGAATGCTGGGGAGGAAGAAAAGAGAGCGCGTATCGCCGCTGACCCGGGAGCGGCAGGAGTTTGAGGAAGAAGCGCGCAGTCAGCTCGAGCAGCTGAAGAAAAAAGGACTGAGCATCCCGGTATTTACTCTGTAAAAAATACACTACCGCGAAACGATTGGGTGAAAGATACGTGAAGGGTGCTTCACGTATCTTTTTGGCCGTCTGGAGGCATCTCAGAGGCCCGAGACGTGCGAGCCCGTTGCAATCGTCTGTTTTTCCTAATAGTTTATGTCAAGGGCAGCGAAAGAGGTGCAGGGAGGATTTTGGATTTTGGAAGAGTATAATACTTTTCATGGTTTCGTATAGTAGTGTCATAACGGTTAATTTCCGAATCGGGGAGGATTTTTTCGACGTTTTCCGGGAAGGTGCAAACCTCTCCTCCGGCAATGTTTCCATCGCCTTGGATATTGATACACCGGTCGTTTCTCTGACACCTAAATCTTTAGAACAGGCCAAGGTCTCGGTGGTACGAGAATGGAAGCCGTGGACAATTGTTGTCAGCAATGAATGCGTGATGACATATGCGGGTCTTTTGGGAATCAGGAAGTACCGGAATGATAAGCCATTTGGTTTGGTCGTCTGCGACCAACATTTGGATATCTACGCATACGATTATTGCGGTACTGAGCTTAACAAGGCAACGGTGATCAGGAAATCGCTCGATGACGGATTGGTCGATCGGGTGGTATTTATCGGAACCAGGCCGTCTGAGGAAGCATGCTACCGGGAAACCGACTACCCGATTCCGGCGCATGACCGGCAGTACTCCGCACATATCCGGGAGGACCGGATACTATCGGGACATGAGGATAAAATATCCATTATCCCGGTATACCAGTTCGGTACGTTTTCCGAAGGCGCCATGAAAGCATTCTTCCTCCTTAGGGCGTTGGGGATAACCGATGTTGGGTTGATGGTGGATCTTGACAGTTTCGATTCGCGCCGGATTAGAGGCGTGGCGTATAATTCCGATTACTCCGCGGAAATCCAGGATTTTATTACCGAAAGAATCAGGGAGAAAAGCAAGCTGCCCGATTTGCCGGTTCTTAAGGAGATAATCGAATATCTCATGTTCATGGAAAGCGAGATTTCTCAACCGGGCATACCGCCTGATAATATTGGTCAGGAAATCAGTATCGTGAGGGATTTTTTGCGGTCTCAAGGCATGCGTCTGCTGTATAAAGGGATAACGGAGTACGAGCCAAGCCGTAAGGACAAAGCCACGAAGAGATTACTGGAACAAATCGTACGCGCACTTGTCTGAAACCGGAGCGAGAAGCGATTTTTAGCTTTGAGTCAAAAAGTCCGATCTGCCCCGTACCAAACTTACCCGTATCGCCATCACCCTCCTACGTTCGTGTTCGTTTCGAGGGCTACGTCCCCGCAAACGAAAACTCACTTCGGAGGATGTGGGAGAGTAAGCTGTTTTTCTGAAAACAGCAACTCTCCCATCAAAAAAGCATCACTACCGCTAGCAGATTGGGTTTGGGCTACGAGTAGTAATGCTTTTTGTTATTGATATCGTTCATCTTGAGCAGAGATTAGAACGATATCTAAAGGAAAACGATAACAGGGATATCTGCGCATTGTCAAATCAGAAAGTGAAGCTCGGTAATTGAATTTAGATTGTTTTCACGATACTCTTTTCACCAAAAATCGCTTCCGGCCGAGCAATAATTGACATTCATTATAGCCAGCGGTAAAATCAGTGCAATTAAGAGACGGATGTGATTTGTTGAACAGGTAATATATCCGGGAGTTGGGAAAGAGCACGGAGCAATTACCGCAATCAGTCTGTTTGACAGACCCTACAGGCAATAGAGTATATTAGACTGTATTAAATAACATCAGGCCAGATGACCGGAAATCAGAAAAAATTAATCGGACGATTGGGACGGGAAAATTGAGATAAAGTCGAATTTTCCGGCAATCCGGGTAACAGATAATGCGTACCTGAGACGGTTTTTATGGGGGGTTGATTGTTGGGCCACGTAAATCCCGACTAAGTCGGGACACGTGGCAGGCAGGCTTGAATCGTTAAACGTACACGATGTATGTTCTGTATGGGGGGTTGATTGTTGGGCAGGCGATCAACTCCCCATAGAGGGCATAGTGTGCGTTTTTACGTTCCGATCAACCCCGTATAAACCTTACCTTCTCCCGACGCTTACAGCTTCGCACCCGCCTGTCGGCGAGGCAGGTCGCAGGGGCGGTTCTACGGGGCAGGCTCCCCATAAAGTCTCCCGGTACGCTTTTTTATCGGTCCTGAAGTATTGTCTGAGCTGCAGTCTGTCCCAGTTCCACCGCGTAATTGGTACCGCGGTCCCACGGTACGATGGAGTCCATGTTAGCCAGATACATGCCCGGCAAAGGCGTTTTCAGATGCGGGATGCGGGCCGAGTATCCGGTCTGATGCACCGGCTGGGCAAAAGGCCCGGTAAACATGAAAGACCGGAATATTCCGGCCGGACTGAATTTCTTTTCCAGACGTCGGATGAACGGGGTATAAAGCTCGATTACCTGCGTCTTATCCATTTTCAGATACGCATGGTCGGGCGGCAGGTAATTGCCGAAATATGTCAGGTGCCGGTTGCCGTAGTGGCTTCTGTCCATGAAATTCGTATGGGCGACGGCTGCCAGAAACGGGAACGAGCGGTCATTAATATTGAGCCAATAGACCGAATTGAGGATTGGTTCAGCCGTTTCCAGTATTAATAGATGTGCATGCAGGTGGGGAATCGTTTCCGCCGGCCGGAGGTACGCCGGGGGCATCCCCGGGACGATTTTTGCAACCAGCGGAGTCGGTATCGTCAGAAGCACCCTGTCCGCACGGACCGGGGTACCGCTGCCGGTAACAGAGAAACCAGGCCGGGCACCTGGCCCGCTTTCCGGCTCAATCCGGGTGACGGCTGAGCCGGTCCGGATGATGCCGCCGGATGATCGGATCAGGTCCGCCATTTTTACAACCAGCGTCTGAAAGCCGCCGCGGATATATCCCAGCCTGGTCGTCCGTTTCCTGATCCGTGCCCAGAGCCAGGACGCGGCCACTGTCGGCGCCAGCTCACCGAATTTACCGTATAAGAGCGGCTGCCAGATCGTCCCCCAGGCCAGGCTGCCGCCCAGGGTGCGGAAGACGGTTTCCGCAGTATATCGTTCCAGAGGTCGCCAGAAAGGATTGAGTTTAGCTCCCGCCAGTACGAGTCCGGTTCTGATCCGGTCGGTGAAGGGGAGTACCGGAAACCTGAGAAGGCTCAGGGGCGAATCCAGCTGATACATACGGCCGTTGACATAGGTGGCAGTCACGGGACGCCTGATGATCAGATCCCTTTCCATTCCGACTGACCCGGCCAGGGCAATCAGCGATGCGTCGTTGGTGAAAAAATGGTGGTAGGCAAATTCGAGGTGCCAGTCCCAGCCGGCTTCCCGGAATCCGTGAGCCAATCCGCCCAGTACCGGTTCCTTTTCCAGAAGCGTGACTTGGTGGCCGGCTGAGATAAGCCGTAAAGCTGCTGATAGCCCGGTAAAGCCCCCTCCGATAACCGCGATCTTCATTCCCGTATTGTAACAAAGTTGAGCCTGCCTGGTTCCGTATATGCCGCCATGATATACTGTGGGAAATTTCCGCCCACCGCAGGGCAGCGTACTTATACCGAACCGTATGCATACATTCTCCGCAGTCGTAACGAGTTTACGTCCCCGGCAGTGGATCAAGAATTTAGGGACATTTACACCGCTTTTCTTTTCCGGCAACCTTTTTAATCCGGCGGGTTTTTACTGGACCGCAGTCGCGACAGTGGCGTTCTGTGCCGTGGCATCTTCAGGATACCTGTTTAACGACGTCATTGATGTCAGGTATGACCGGACTCATCCGTTTAAGAAATTCAGGGCTATCGCCAGCGGCGCGATTCCCGTCCCGAGCGCCATGGCTCTGGCATTGGCGCTGGCTTTGACCGGACTGACGGCGGCATACTGGGTCAACTGGCAGGTATTCGTCGCGGCACTTGCTTTCCTGATCATCCGTTATACCAACACTCTGGTCCTCAGGTATGTAGCGATAATCGATATCCTGACTATTGCCATCGGTTATGTGATCAGGGTGTATGCGGGGGTGGCGGCCTCCGGATATTATATCTCGATCTGGCTGTCGTTGACGGTGATGTCGGTTTCACTGCTTCTGGCTATCGGCAAGCACCGGGCAGATCTCACCTTTGCCATGAAGAAACGCGGTAAAGCCGGTTCCTTTATATCTGAAAAAGTAAAGTACTCAGAACAGATGATTAATACCTATACGGCAATGTTTGCTACTTCGACTATTATCACCTATTCTTACTATTCTTTCCTGACCGAGCTGGCGGGTTTGGGATTTTTCGTCGGCAGGGACACGTGGTATGCCAGTTCCGTTTTTGACCGGAAATGGATGATGGCTACCATACCCTTCGTCATATACGGCGTGATGCGGTACCTTCAGCTCATCTACGAAGAAGGGGAAGGGACGCTTGAGAAAATTATCACTACCGATATCCCGCTGATGATCACCTTCGGCGGCTGGTCGCTGGTATCGTTTCTGGTCATTTACGGAATCGGAGGCTGATGAGCAAGTCCCGACCGGTAGTGAAAATCGGCATCGACTTTGACGGAGTCCTGGCATATAACCCTTTCCGGATTATCCGGGCACCCATTACTTATGTTAAACGCCGGTTTTTCGGGATCCGGAAGCTCCGGTTTTATGTCCCGAATACCCCGTTTGAGCGTTTTGTGTGGGCGCTGCTTCACGAGTCATCGGTGCTGCCGGCGCGGGGAATCCGACTGCTACCGGAATTGGCGGCCCGTCCTGACGTAAAGCTGTACCTGGTGACCGCACGGTTCGGGTATCTCCAGCCGTCGCTTTACCGCTGGCTCGACCGTCACGGGGTGCGTGACCTGTTTGCCGACATCCTCATTAACCGCCGGGACGAGCAGCCGCATGAGCATAAGCTCCAGACGATCAACCGGTTAGGGCTGAATTACTATATTGAAGACAACTGGGATATCGTTGAGTATCTGCAGGGCAGGACCGATACCCGGGTGATGTGGATTTACAATATTGCCGACCGGCATTACGGGTACCCGGACAAATACCCGTTCCTTGAGGCTGCGCTAGGCGAAGTCCGGCATAACCTGCCGGAGCGGAAGTGATTTCATGGAGAGAACTAAACCCCGCGTACTATTTCTTCTGACATATTACCGGCCACACTGGACCGGACTGACCCAGTATGCGGCGCGACTGGCCGAAGGTTTAGCCGGATCGGGATACGATGTATCGGTAGTGACAACCAGGCATGACGGAAGTCTGCCGGGCCGGGAAATGATCCGCGGAGTACGGATTCTGCGAAGCCCGGTGCTATTCCGTTTTTCCCGGACACTGATTTCTCCGGCAATGTTTCCGGTATTCGTCAGGGAGTTGTTAAACTGCGACAGGGTGATCATATTCCTGCCGTTTGCGGAGGTGGCGCTGGCGGCAATAATTGCCAGAGGATTCGGAAAACCGGTGTATCTGGTGCATAACGGCGATCTCAGGCTACCAGCCGGCGTGATTAACCGGATACTTGAGTCAACTTATACTGTAAGTACGCTGATCGGGATGTTTGCTTCCCGGGCTATCGTCGGCCAGTCGAAAGACTATAGTGAAAATTCTGCAGTGCTATCGAAAGCCGGAACTAAACTGCGGATCATTCCGCCCCTGTTTCCACCTGATTATGTATCAGCACCCCGAAATCAAAAACCGGTGAGACGCAAGGCATATACCGTCGGATTTGCCGGAAGATTCGTTGAGGAAAAGGGATTTGACAGGTTGATCCGGGCAGCACCCCTGGTCTGGGAAAAGCTGCCGGATACCCGCTTCGTCTACGCCGGAGAGACGAAAATGTCATACGAACAATTTTTTGAAAGATTTGAGCAGGATATTGCCGGACTTGGTAACCGGATGACCATGTCAGGCAGACTGGATGAGGCGGGAATGCGCGGTTTTTACCGAACACTGGATGTGCTGGTGGTTCCGTCCCGGAGCGACTGCTTCCCGTCAGTACTGGTTGAGGGAATGCTCTCCGGGGTTCCGGCCGTGGTTGCCGATATACCGGGGGCCAGAAGTCCGGTCCGTCAAACCGGAATGGGGGAGACAGTCGACGCTGCCGATCCGGCGGCGCTGGCCGGGGCAATCATCAGGGTCCTGACGCATAAAAGCGTGTATACTCGGAACTGGAAGAAAGTTACCGGGGAATTTTCTTATGAGCGGACTCTCCGCGAATACCGATCGCTTCTTGAGCCGGGAGATTGATCCGGCTTTTGCCAGGCGGGCAGCTCTGGTCCTGAATAATCTTGAGGTAGCTGGAGGAGATAAAATTCTGGATATCGGCTGCGGTAGGGGATTTTATGTCGTCGCTGCCGCGTCTGCCTGGCCGCAGGCCCGGATTACCGGGATTGACACCGTCAGGAAATACCTGGAAATTGCCGGAAATGCCATCCGGCACCTGAAACTCGGCAATGCTCAGGTCCGTCATGCTGACGGCATGAGGTTGCCCTTTACGTCGGATTCATTTGACCGGATCATCTGCTCCGAGGTGCTAGAGCATGTTGCATCGGACACCCGACTGGTTTCGGAAATGCTGCGGGTTCTGAAACCCGGCGGCATAGCCCTTATTACAGTTCCGTCAGCCCATTATCCGTTCCTCTGGGATCCGCTGAATTTCTGCCTTGAAGCATTTACCGGGCAGCATATACCGTCCCGCATCTGGTGGCTGGCCGGGATCTGGGCCGATCATGTCCGGCTCTACCGCAGTCATGATCTGACGGCGCTTCTGTCAGCGGCGGGTTTTTCGGTCGACAAAATCTGGTACTCCACCCGGTTCTGTTTCCCGTTCAGTCATTTCCTGCTATACGGGATCGGAAAAAATCTGGTAGAGCGCGGTATGGTCGGATCCGGTTTCGACCGGTTCAGCATTCAGAGCCCGCCGACAGCACCGGCGCGGATAGCCCGGGCGGTACTGCGGATAGCGGACTGCTTCAATGACACTACGGAAATGCTAAGCGAACCAAGCCGTTTCGTTAATCTGGTATGTAAAGTCAGAAAGCCCCGGACAAAAAAGCAGCTTCCGTCATGAAAAAATCCTTTCTTCAGCTGTCTGCCGTGATTGGCATCTATCTGATTGCGGCACTTTATAAACTCAGTGAAATACCGGGCGAATGGTACGGTGATATCACCGCCCTTCAAAGCCAGGTCAGCGAAATCCTGAAGGGTTCATTCCCGCTCGGATTCCTACTGGGATCAGGCCCCTTGTATCCTTATTTCGCGGCCGTTTTCGTAAAATTTCTTGGCGTTTCCTATATGACATATAAAGTCGCGACGGTCTCTGCCGGCGCTGTCGGACTGACATTGACATACGCATACGCCCGGGAATTAGGCGGCAGAAGGCTGGCGGTGGTATCCGGAATTCTCCTTTCTGTATCCAGCTGGTACCTGGCGTGGGCCCGGCTGGGAAGTACGCCGGTAATGGCCACTCCGGTCCTGTCTGCCGGCATGATGCTTTGCCTTCTCAGGTACCACCGCAGCGGCCGGGTCATCTGGCTCGGAACCGGAGCCTTACTGTCGGGGTTGGGGCTTTTCACTTATCCCGGAGCTTATTTCTATCCGCTGACTTACCTTGCCGCCTTTGTAATACTCCGCCTGAGAACTCTGATTAACATCCGGACGGCAAAGGAACTGACAGTCATCGCACTTTGTCTGATACCCCTGATTACCGGTTTTACCAGAATTGTTCTGTCACAGCCGGCGCAGTTTCTGGATAAACAGGGTTACCTCGGCGCAAAACTATTTCCGGCGCTATCGCAGGATTCCAACGTTGTTGCTGCTAAACTGGCTGCAAATGCAGCAAAAACATGGGGCAGTTTCCTTTTCACGGGGGACATAATTTTCCGGACAAATGTGCCGGGATCACCGCACCTGGATCCGGTCAGCGGGGTGCTTTTTTTTACCGGAATACTGATACTTCTGATAAGCCGAAACCAGAGGAAATTGGTGCCGTTTCTGATCATTCCGCTGTTATTAATCCCGGTACCGTCCATGTCGCCGGCGCTTCCTGACGGAGAAGTACCCAGCATCACGCGGACTTACGGTATGCTGCCGTTCGTTGTCATCACTGCAGGCATCGGTATTCTGGCTGCAGGGGAATGGGTAAGGAAAAGAACCGGAAAATACCATTCTCAGATCGTAATCGGGATTATCGTGATTACAGCTGCGGTTTTTAACCTCAATAAATACTTTTCCCAATATCCTAAAAGTCTTCCGAACCGCAACTCACCTTATGGCAGGATCATTGCCGACAATATCGATACGCTGCAGCCGGAGATGCCTGTTTACATGCCGGGCTGTTGTTGGGGGGAATGGGGGCAGCCGGAAGTGCACGGCGTTTATTATGTTCTGAAAAATAAAACCGGTAGGGAAAACATTATTCTGGACCAATACCAGCTTACCTGCCGGGAAATCGACACGGCAAACGGCGCCCTGATTATTCTGGATCCCGGCGATAAGCTGAAAATAGGCCGGTTCACCTACTGTTTCCCCGGTGCCGCTGGTCAACTTCATACCGATAGGTACGGGCAAAAGGTATTTTATTCGCTTTTGGTCCCGCCGGGCATCCGGGGTATCGACCGCTAGATCCGTGAACCGGTTCAGATATTTCCGGTGATCCGGCCGAAGATTTCCTGTCCGGTCAGCCGCTCCTGGTTATGAAGAATTATCACCTTCGGATGATCATAGACAGTCCAGGTTTCATCCATATAGTCGTCGACGAAGGAAACGCCCGATTGCGGGCAGTCATCGAAACGACTGACAATTTCCCCGTACGTACCAAACGGCAACCGGATGCAGACTGACGCTGCCGGCAATGCCAGATTGGGACGGGATGTGAACTGGGCAGCGATTTCATACCCGAGACTTCCGTTGATCAGTTTTTCATAATACGTCCGGCTTTGGGGAAATCTGACCGGCAGGCGGGTCAGGGAACCGTAGGCACGGTTGCTTGACAGGGTAACGAAATCAGCTTCAGCAAGAACTGTGGCGACGGATTTCCATTTCTCCACGTTGTCCGGACCGAATACCGGCAATTCCCGGATTCTGTAATCCTCCTTTAATTTACCGGTCAGGGAAATCGGCAGGTAGTCATCCCAGTGTTCGCCGGCTATGACGGATCCTTTGGGAGCCGCGGCATAAATCCAGCGGGAAGCTGCTATCCGGGTGTGGGGTTTCAGATAGATGCCGGTAACCGCCACCGGCCAGACAATGAGCGCTGCCATAACCAGTGCCGTAACGGATGCGCCGCGGCGGATCCGACCGGAAAAAACAGAGAGCGCAACACCGGAGATAACCGCGATCAGAGGATACAGGACATAGAAGTACCGGATTGCTTTTGCAGTCTGTACACCGTGATAGATAAAAACGGTAACCAGCGCTGCCGAAATGACCACGAATACTGATTTTCTGATCCGGCTGAGATTACGGATCAGGAAAATGCCGGCCCAGATTGAAAGGAGCGCATGTGGCAGCCCCAGTCCGACAAAAACCAGATTCATAAGCGGGTAAATGATCGGGATCGTGCCATCCCATTGTAGGGCAGGCGGAAACATCGCACCCGGCGTATCGAAAGATTTCAATTCCTGCCAGTTTTTCAGTACTTTCGGATTCAGGGTCAATGAACCGGAGGAAAAAAGATACGGATAGGCAATCCGTACGGTCACCGCCAGCAGCAGTGTAAACCCGAGAACGGAGAGGACAGACCTGACTACGTTCCGGTGCCGGATAAACCTGATCAGGAAAGAAACCGCTACGGCCGGTAAAACCAGCGCGGCGGAAATTTTACTGGCTACAGCCAGACCGAATGCCACCGCCGACGGATTTTCCCGGCGGGAAACGATAAGTGTCAGTCCGAGTACCGCAAACAGCGTCAGGTAAGGATCGACGGTGAAAAAATGCGATATCTGGATCGGCAGGGCCATAGTGGCATAAACAAATGCGGCCATAATGCCAGCCTGCGGTAAACCGGACATGAGTTTTGCCAGCCGGTATACCAGAAGCAGGACCACCAGATCACAGACCGCCGACATCGCCCGGCCGGTGAGCGTCAGGTTCATGTAGTCTCCGGATTTAAGAAGCTCTGCTACGGCTTTCACCATTATGACCGGTAAAGTCCCGTAAACATAGAATCCGCTGCCGATATTATGCGGATTCAGACGGGACCGGGCGGTATCGAAGTATTCCGGTACCGATGCCGGCCATTTCATGGAAGTGGCCACCATGGTCAGAAAGCGCTCATCCGGGTGCAGGTGTGCGCCGGCATCCCAGTTGATCCCGGAGAACCGGAAGACTGCGGCCAGAATCAGGACCGTAATCAGCTGGGCCGGAACGGATATGCGCAGCCAAAACGTCCATATTTTCCCGTGCGGTGTTTTATCCATATTTCAGAGCCCGGGACAGATATCGCTGACCCGGTAAATACTGACGCCGGTATCTGAATTGCGGTAAGACGGGCGGAAGCTGCCTTTCCAGAGCGACCAGTTAACCTTGATAAATCCTTCAGGCTTGTCGCTGAGTTCTACCAGGTCAATGGATTGCCCGCTTAGTATACGGCAGGCAGTATTCCCGTCGGGCGCATTATAGATGGCGTTCATTATTTCCTCCCGGGCATCCTTGTCATAGCCGTAGGACCAGGTGAAGTAAGCGTATCCGGAGTAAATATCCCGTCCGACCAGTGAGGCCGGATGGTAGAACCAGTTGCTGTTAAGAACCAGGTCGTCAGGAGCGCTGTGATTGAGAAAGTATACGGCTTCCGGAACCACGGGATAGTCGTACAGGCCGCCGATCCGGTCGTTGGCTATAACGGAAATGTCGATGATTCCCGAAACCGTAACCAGGAAGATCAGGATTACGGTGAGAGTTTTGGGCAGTAATCTGCCGAAACCCCGGCCCAGCCGCCAAAGCCGGTACAGGGCCAGGGCGGAATAAGCCGAACCCATGATCACGACGAAATTGAACAGCTTGTGGTTGTTGATCATATCCGGTGATAGCCTGAAAACATTAGGCAGTGCAAACAGCAACAGAAGCGGCAGCGCCAGCAATTTCAGCCGGCGGGACGCCAGCAGGAATCCGGCCGGCATCAGAATCAGATGGAAGCCCAGGTTGTGCCACCAGTACCACAGGAATTTCCCCGCAGTTAACGGCTTTTCGATCAGGTACCCCGGATCGATGCCGATTGCCGCCGGATCGGCGGTGATGTTGCGGTACACCAGAAAGGCGGGTACCAGGACGACGAAAGCGGAAAGCACCGGGAAACGCGCCGGCGGATGCAGGAAAAACAGGAAAAACAGGTAAGTTACCGCGATCAGAAGTGCCGCCTGATTAAGGAAAAACAGCGATCCGGCCAGGACTCCGACACCGAGACCGGAGAGAAACCGGATTCTCAGGGGCTGTTTCGGATCATGGATTAACAGAATATAAATCACCGCCAGGCATACCGCAAAAGACAAAGCCAGATGCCGCTGGTTCGTGTAAATATTGAAGTTCCAGAAAGCACTGACAGGGCCTCCGTCCCAGGGCCCGAAAGCCGGAAACCGGTCAGCCGAGAGGATTTCCAGCGGCGTTGCCGGCGACAGAGGATGAGCCCGGAAGAATTTCAGGAAAGCCAGCGATCCGTTGAAAAGGAAAAAAAGTACGGTCAGCAAAGCTACACCGGTACTGGCAAACAACCGCCGGATCAGAAGAAACAGGAACACCAGAAGCCCGGACAGTCCCAGGGCACTGGGTATATTGACGGCCCAGTCGAACCGTAATCCGGCACGTTCCAGAACTCCCGCGATCATGTAGAAAAGGAAATGGTACCGGATTTTTTCTCCCGGAAACAGCGGGGACTGGGGAGCCTGCCAATGGGTAATCCGCCACCAGTTGCTGCCTATGGAGAACGACCGGACCAGCGGCAGGTGGGCACCGAAATCACTCCAGAGCGTTGATGCGATGCGGATGGTGTGCGTCTCCGGATCGTATCCGAGGGTATGCAGCATCAGCCAGAAGGAAAAGACCAGAAATCCGGTAAACAGCAGTAATGTTCCGATCTGACGGCGTGGGAGTGCTGTCAACATTTCTCAATTGTAGCACGGTGAGGGGACGCAGCCGGATTAATCAGTGGCTGCTCCGGCAACGCTGCCCAGATCCTCGGACCAAACTACGACAACGGATTTATGTCCGGATGCGGTGTCCAGCGGAAACGGGCCTTCAATCTGCCAGCGGGGGTAATTATTATCAGATGCAATTTTCCCGAAACACGGATTATCCGTTGTCATCAGGACTACTGAGCCGGAATAATCACAGTCCATGGCAGCAGCTGTTTCTGCCGTAAAACCCGACGCATAACCGTCCCAATAATATACCGCAGCATCTCCGAAATTGTCGGTTTTCACCAGTTGGGTAATATCAGCCGTCAGTACGAATTTCTGAGGCAGGATGCGCAGAAGCCGGGGGGACAGGTCACGGACCGCCATTGCCAGTTCGGACTGGCCGGTTGTCTTCTGATCCATATATAACCGGTACTGACGGATAATACCTGAAACAATAAGGGGAATCAGCAACGCAGCCAAAATGTGCCGCTTGACCGGCAGATGACGGACAGCCGCCGTAAAAAGCAGGACGAAAAACGGTATCGAGACGGTCGACCGCTTCAGCATATAATCGACAGCCGCTCCGCCGGCATACCCCTGCATCATCATCCCGGCCATAAGCGTTCCCCAGATCCAGACCGCGCAGACAGCCCCCATCCAGCCGTTGCCGCCGACAAGGGAATAAACCAGGATGCCCAGAAATATCCATCCGAAGAATCCAACAGTCCAGGGAACACCGTACGGAGTGATCAGAAAATGGTTTAAAACGTTACCGGAGGTGACAAGTACCGTCTGAATTGCCGGTAAAAGCGGTTCACCGTCGCCGGCAATGCGGATATCAGTCCGATATCTCAGGCTGAGCAGTAATCCGGCCAAAAAAAGTACAATAAACGCCATCGGAACCAAAGCCGAAGGTTGCCCCCGGATTCCCCGGCGGAAAGCATCAGTTAACAGGTACACGGTCAGAAGTCCGCATAAAGCCAGTCCGGGCGTGTACATGAAGGCCAGTGTGTACGCCAGCATGCCGATGAGTGCCGGATAAATTATATTTTTTGTTGTCTCCGACCGGAGAACCAGTCCTGCTCCCAGGAGTGCCAGCGCGGAAGGATATGCTGCCTGTTCGAAATTGAATACCACCCACCCCAATACCGGAAATAACCAGGGAGTCAGAACGGCCGATGCGGTCAGGATATCGCGGGCCGGATGATCCGCGAGCCACCGGTACAGGCCGTAGGCAAATACCGGCAGGCCGATCAGGAAGTAGACCGCGTTACCCGCCTGGAGGGAAAAAACGCTGCGTCCGAACAGCAGGGTAGGCAGTGCCGGGATAAAGTACTGCTTGGCCGGGTAACCATAGAGGCAGGTGCCGGCGTATGCGTTCCCTTTGCCTTTAAGCAGTGATACGGCGCAGGCGATCTCATGCGTCGATTCGAAACTCATAAACTGCGCCCGGGTACTCAGGTACAGTATTGTTGCCAGTGAGATAAGTACGGCAACCGCGGAAAGAACTGCTTTCCCGCGCCCGGCATCACAAGTCAAACGGATCAGTAACATGCCTGACGATACTGCGAAAACCAGCCAAGCACATACCCAGGCTAGTACGCCGACCGTGCCGTATGCCGGGCTTCCGATGACGGCAATGTCGGCTGCTACCATTAAGGCAGTAAGACTTACCAGGCCGGCAGGCAATAGACGTGTCAACCGTTTCATGTGATTTGCCGCAATCAATTATCAGAAACATTGTAGCACCGGGGATACCCCGGCTATAATGCTAACCATATGGGACCGGACATCGCCGCTATCGTCAGATTCTGGGGTGTCCTGTTTGCCGTCGGCGCAGCCGCTTATCCGCTGACCCGCCGCCTGTTTCCGGCCTGGCAGACCCGGGGTTACCTTCTGGCCAAGGCAGTCGGGCTGGTAACTATCTCCTTCATCGTGTGGACGGGTGCGCATTTCCGGATCATGCCGTTTACTACTGTCAGTGTCGTGATTGCAGCGGCAGCGGTATTTGCCGTGGGGGTAGCGGCCGGCCGCAGCCGCGGTAGTCTGAAGGGGCATAAGCCGTCTGTGCCGGTTGCAGTAACTGCAGCGGCAATCATGCGGGAAGAAATGTTCTTTTTCCTGGCGTTTCTCACCTGGGCCCTGGTCAAGGGCCATGAACCCAGCATCCACGGGCTCGAGAAATTCATGGATTTCGGTTTCGCCCGCACGATTTTAAACAGCACGTTCCTGCCGCCGCCCGACCTATGGTGGGCCGGGGGAACCATTAATTACTACTATTTCGGCCACTATGTCATGGCACTTCTCACGAAAGTTTCCGGCGTGCCGCTGGAGGTAACTTTCAATCTGATGCTGGCAGCGCTGTTTGCCTTCACTCTCACCATGTCGTATGCCATAGCCATAATGATAGCCCGTACCGGATTCGCGGTCCGAGGTCAGGCAGATGAACATAAACACCGGCTTCCGGTTCTTCTGACCGGAGTACTGGCAGCGCTTCTGGTAACGCTGGCCGGGAACATGCAGACCCTGTATGCATTCACGAAAGGGTATACCGGAGAGGACGTTAAACCGTTCTGGGAATTATTATGGACCCCGGCGGAATTTCCGGAGCGCCTGACCGAGGGCCTTGACCGGTACTGGTATGCCAACGCCACCAGGTTCATTCCTTTCACCATCCACGAATTTCCCAGTTATTCATTCGTGGTTTCCGATATTCACGGCCACGTACTATCACTGCCGTTTGTCCTTTTGGCAATTGCCTTCATCATCCAGATGTTTGCCGTCAGGGATTACGGCGGCAGGGAGGACGGAGTGAGCTGGGAACGGCCGTTTGTCTACGGAATACTGGTTGCCGTCCTGTTCATGACCAATGCGCTGGACGGACTGATATATTTCGGACTTTTTGTGACAGGCGCCCTGTTTATCCCCGGTAACGGTAAATTCCGGCTGAAACAAATCGGCGCCACAATCGCGCCGGCACTGGTTGCCATACCGGCTGTCTGGCCGTTTCTGAATAATTTCTCGTCTTTCGTATCCGGACTGGCTGTCAACTGCCCGCCGGCCATACTGGCCAACCGGAAAATCGGTCCGTTCCTGTTCGAAACCGTTGATAAGTGCCAGAAATCTCCGGTCTGGATGATGTGGCTTTTGTGGGGGTTTTTCATATTCTGCGCCGTCTCGCTTTTCCTTCCCGCACTGAAACAACTGATTCCCGGCTGGTTCGGCAGAAACCGCAGTCCGGCCGGCCGGCAGACGCACGGAAATGTCATGGATAAACTGTTGGCGCTGATTTTCCTGTACTGCCTGGGCCTGATCATTTTCCCGGAGTTTTTTTATTTCAAGGATATTTATCCGGCTCATTTCCGCAGCAACACCATGTTCAAACTGGGTTACCAGGCCTTCATCATGTTTTCGCTGATTAGCTCATATGCCATCAGCACGGTTATTTTCAACAAAGGTATAGCCAGGTCTTCCGGGAAGAAGATCGGACGGGTGATTTTTGCGTGCCTCCTGATTCCGCAGCTGTTTCTGGTGTCCATTTATCCGTTATTCAGTGTCCGGTCATACTTCGACAGCCTGAAGACCTGGCGGAGTCTGAACGGCTTCCGGTGGCTGCGGGAGGAATACCCGGAT
Organism: Candidatus Gottesmanbacteria bacterium RBG_16_52_11; assembly: GCA_001779095.1. Taxonomy (GTDB): domain Bacteria; phylum Patescibacteriota; class Microgenomatia; order UBA10105; family UBA927; genus RBG-16-52-11. The sequence continues at coordinate 147,725 of MFJD01000004.1, forward strand.
GATGCGGCAGGTATCGCCTGGCTGGAAGCACATGCGGAGGATGATATGCGGCGGGCAACCGTTAATCCGGACTGTTACATCTTCTCCGATGCCAGGACCATTCCGCGTCAGCTATGCAGCCGGACACTCCCTGTAGTTGCCGAGGCAGACGGCGACAGTTATACCGATTACGCCCGGGTGAGCGCATTTACCGGAGTGCCGACCGTAATCGGTTGGCCGGTGCATGAATGGTTGTGGCGGGGTTCGTATGATATCGTTGCGCCGCGCCGGGAGGATGTCAGGGTGCTTTACGAAGATGACAGTCCAGCCAAGACGGCTGACGTGATCGCGCGGTATAATATCACCTACGTTTTCGTCGGCACCCTGGAACGGCAGAAATTCGAAAGACTGAACGAGGATAAATTCAGGCGCATCGGCCGGCAGGTATTCAGCCAGGGACAGACAGCCGTTTATCAGATTCCGTAAAATCCCGCCTGCGCCGCAGATTGACAATCAGACTGTTTCGTGGTTTAATACGCCTTAAGAGCGACAGAACCCTCTTTTTGAAAGCATAACCTAAGGATTTTCCCGGAGAATTGCATTACATTTGACCCATGTGCAATCCATCGTAAACCCGTACGAAATTAAGCCGTGTACCGTGCCGGTTGGTAGTCCTGTAAAGGAGTAAACTATGGCCTATCGCGCCTCAACAAAAAAAACAGCAGCCAAAAAGAAACCAGTTTCCGACCAGGGGGGAAGTGAGCCTGCAGCAGCCGAACCTAAGCAGACTGAGTCTTCCGTAAGTGTGGAGGATATCGTCGGTGGCCCGGTAACACCCGCGGCAGTCCCGGAACCCGTTGCCCCGGTTCAGAAGCAGCCCGTCCAGGAGCCCCGGCGCCCGGCAGCACCCGGAATGACGCCGGTACCGTTCCGGATGGGCAGGTATCACCGGATGCCGCGCAGGGATTTCGGGGACCGCCCCGGTAGGGAAAACGGAAACGGATTTACCCAGGATATCAATGTCCCGACCGAGACTGTCCGGGGAATTCTGGACATCATTCCGGAAGGACACGGATTTCTGCGGCCGAAATTCACTCCGAGTGAGCGTGACGTATACATTTCCCAATCACAGATCCGGAGGTTTCTCCTGAGAAACGGTGACATGGTTGAAGGTCAGGCCAGGCAGCCGAAAGACAACGAGCGGTACTGGGGACTTCTCAAAGTCGAAAAGATTAACCAGCAGGAAGCCGAAAGCATGTCCGTCCGGCCGAAATTCGAGGACCTGGTGCCGGTTTATCCCAACAAACAGATTGTCCTGGAGACGGAAAGCTTACCTTTGTCTACCCGGATCGTCGACCTGGTCGCACCGATCGGCTTCGGTCAGCGGGGATTGGTGGTCAGTCCGCCCAAAGCCGGCAAAACAACGATTCTCAAAGAACTGGCATCCGGTATATCCGCCAATTATCCCAACGTGCACCTGATGGCGGCACTGATCGGAGAACGTCCGGAAGAGGTAACCGATATCACCCGTAACGTCAAGGGGGAAGTTCTGGCCAGCAATTTCGACGAATCGCCGGCTGATCAGACCAGGATTGCGGAAGTGGCGCTGGACCGTGCGAAGCGGTTGGTGGAGATAGGGAAAGACGTCGTTATACTTCTGGATTCGATTACCAGGCTGGCCAGGGCTTATAATCTGGTGGTTAATCCGTCCGGCCGCACGCTATCCGGAGGATTTGATCCGGCTGCTCTGTACCCGGCCAAACGGTTTCTGGGAGCAGCCCGCTGCGTGGAGCCGGTTGCTGCCGGCACATCCGGATCGGCGCAGACAACCAAGCAGGAAGAACGTTATACCACCGGCGGTTCACTGACCGTCATCGGGACAGCCCTGATTGATACCGGAAGCCGGATGGATGACCTGATTTATGAGGAGTTTAAGGGTACCGGAAACATGGAGCTGCACCTGTCGAGGTCCCTTCAGGAGCGGCGGATTTTCCCCGCTATCGACGTGGAAAAGTCCGGCACCAGGCATGACGAGCTTTTATTGGGAGAGGAACCGATGAAGAGGGTAACGACATTGCGGCACATGCTGTCTCTTCTATCAGCCGAAGAACGGACCATGATGATGATCGACCGGCTTTCGAAAACCAAGTCGAACGCCGAATTCCTCGAATCGCTTGCCAAAGGATAGCTGTCCGTGCTGCCCCGGAAGTTTGCAAATGACCGGAGGCTCTGTTACCCTTTCTACTTGCTACGATGAGGAAATGGCTTGCGACAGTATTTGATGATATCCGGCTCTGGAGCAGGGGGTGGTACCTGTATGCAGAAAAAAAGCTCCGGCGGTTCGGAGTGGCATTTGAGAGCCAAAAATCCCTGCTGGTTGATTTCCTCATGGCCAGACGGGGCAGTTACCAGCGGCCGTTCCTCCATTTTTCCCTCGGCATCATATTCGTCGTCGGCGTCATGAGTGCGCCGCTTCTGACCAGTTCCCAGCCGAATGCCGCCAGCGAGTTTACTCCGCCTTCGGCGGTTCTGACGTCTCTCGATTTTTCCGAGTACGGCATCCAGACACAGATTTCCGAAAAACCCCGCGATCAGGTGATTACATATGCCGTGCAACAGGGGGATACGCTCTCGGGAGTTGCCGAAAAATTCGGGATATCCGTCGACTCAGTCAAATGGGCGAACGATATCAACCGGGACGCACTGAAAGTCGGTCAGGAACTGAAAATCCCGCCGGTCACCGGAATCATCCACAAAGTCCGGGAAGGGGAGACGGTTTATTCGATCGCCAAGAAATACAAGACCGATGCCCAGAAGATCGTCAACTTTCCGTTTAACGACTTTACCGACCTGGATACCTTTGCCTTAAGCGCCGGACAGACACTTGTCGTACCGGACGGAACGATCGCCGACGTGCCCTCACCGGTAGCCCAGGCCAGGCCGCCGGTCACGACCGGGGGGACAGGCCAGTTCCAGTGGCCGACCAACGGATCCGTATCCCAGTATCCGATCTGGTACCATATGGCCGTCGATATCGCCAACAACAGCGCTCCGCCGGTCGTAGCGGCAGATTCCGGTACGGTCGTCGTGGTGCAGTACCTGCGGTACGGTTACGGATTCCATGTCATTATCGATCACGGCAACGGATTCCAGACGCTCTACGGGCATATGTCGGAAATTTACGTCGATCCGGGTGACGGCGTGAAGCGGGGCCAGATGATCGGTAAAATGGGATCGACCGGAAGGTCAACCGGCACTCATCTCCATTTCGAAGTCCGCAAAGGCGGTAGCGCTATAAATCCTTTAGGTTATTTAAAATAATTTGTCTCCCGTAATGCATTTATTATTCATTAAGACTCATAGTCTATCATATATTGCACATGGGGTAGTTCTTTAGTACAGTATTAATATGCCCAGATACGCCGACTATTTAATAGAGCGTATTAGGTATTTAAGAATTAAAGGGAATTCGTATGGTGAAATCCAAAAGGCAGTGAGGATTCGTATTCCAAAGAGTTCTTTAAGCTATATTTGTCGGAATGTTCGGTTACCAGATGAATATATTGAACGTATTCAGAAGTTAAGCAGTGCGGGTTTATCCAAAGGCAGACTAATTGCAGTAGAAACAAACCGGATCAAACGGGAAAAATTCTTCCGGGATTTAGTACAACAGTATGCTCCAACTGCTAAATTAACTCATTCTGTAGATATTGGGAAAATTGCCTTATCCATGCTTTGCCTGGGCGAAGCTTCGAAATATAATCCGAAAACGCGCAAAAGTTTTAGCTTGGGGAATTCAGATCCAAGAATTATTGTGATTTTTATCCGTCTGTTACGACAATGCTTTCCATTCGATATAAATAAAATGCGGGCCACAGTACAGTGCCGGGCTGACCAGGACCCGGTGGAGCTGAAAAGATTTTGGATTAAGTCAACCGGTATACCAGAACACCTATTTTATAAACCATTAATCGATAATCGCACAATTGGAAAACCAACGAAGAAGCATAACTATATGGGGGTTCTACGGATAGATTATTTTGACACAAAGGTTCAGCTGGAATTGGAGTGTTTAGCGGATTTGATTTATAATCAACTACGTTTAAATGAATCAGATGGGCCGGTGGCGCAACGGTAGCGCGCCTCGATGGCATCGAGGAGGCTGAGAGTTCGAATCTCTTCCGGTCCACCGCGTCAAATCCCACATACGGGACACGTGGTTAATTCGGGGGCCTATAGGTAAACGGTATACCGCAGTCTTCGCATGGCTGAGTTCCGAGTTCGATTCTCGGTAGGTCCACAACGTAAATCCCTTCGGCAAGCTCGGGACACGTTGCAAGCCAACGTAAATCCCTTCGGCAAGCTCGGGACACATTGCAAGCCAACGCGTTAGAACCGGACGTTGTTTCCCCCTACACGTACACGTACCTGCGGTATTTTTTATTGCCGAAGAGAATAACGGGAAACAGGAGCATGGCCAGTCCTAAAAGGAAATATATGAAAAACGGTTTTCCTTCCCAGACAAAACTGGCCCAGGCGGCTCCCAAACCGATTACCCGTCCCAATGTCAGGATCAGTTCCCGTCCGGGTATGGCTTTGGTCAGTTCTACGCCGCTGTCCACTACCATAGCCGTAGTCAGGGTCCAGAAAACCGGTAACAGGAACTGAACTGACGCCGTCAGAATAAGCCAGGATGATACATCTCCGCCGCCGGCGGCAAACAGAAACGTCAGTGCCGAGAGGGCCATGGTAATAGGATAGAGAAAAACGGCGCGCTTACGCATCCGGTCGGTCACGGACCCCAGGGTCATGGTAGCGACAGCCCCGACCAGCGACAGGAAAGCCAGGTATGTACCGTAGCCGGCCGGTGACCGGATAAAGTAGAGGGTATAGAAGGGAATAATCCCGAATACCAGAGTTTCCCAGATACCCTCAAGAAACAGGAGGGTCCGGATGGACCGGATTGACGCCAGACTTTCACGGACGGAATAGTCCAGCACAAAATCCCGCTGCCGGGGAATGAGAAATAGTACCGGCAGCAGAAATACCAGGGAAAATGCCCAGATATAATTCATCGAGACGCTGGCCAGAGCGCCGGCTAAAAGCGGCGCCAGCACGGAGATAATAGTATTGGAGGTGAACATCATCGCAGAATTGCGGCCGGTCTTTTCCGGGGTACCGGCCGAAAAATACCCGACGTTGAACGGTAGGAAAAAGAAGTAGGCTGTCGTGCCGGCAAGAACCGAAGCCAGGTAAAACTGCCATGACGAAGTAATCCGGATGATAAGCATCAGGGACAGCATCGAGACGAGCGTAGCCAGAAGATAAGAACTCCGGGACCGCAGGCGGGTGAAAACAGTGAGGAGGGCGATCTGTCCGGCGAAGTAGAAGGTCAAACCACCCATCATATCCGACAGGGTTATCCCCTGAGCAAGGTAATGGGTCGGCAGGATGGCACCTGAGAAAGTCCTCAACCACACGTAGGCGATAAGGAATACCAGAGGTCCGGTGACCGGATTATTACGCATGAAGAAATTGTACACGTGTCCTGCCGGCTGCCGCCAGAGCCGGTTTGACAGCGGTCAGCAATTCGGGATAATCCGTCAGACACTAAAAAGAAGCCCGTCAGTCAGCTCTCGTAAACCAACCGGCTTCTTCAGCGGGAGATCGAGGCACCGGCGACCGTAGGCGACTCACTGAGTGCCCGGTTGACGAACGTGCCGACGATGGCTCCGACCCCGAGCATCAGGGCGAAGGCAACGACGAACATCCAGCCCTGGACCATGACGTATGCGTCCTCCGCGGTCCTTCCGGACTTGATGGTCCTTCCGGCTTTCGCCGGTTTGTGGTGGCGCACTTTTCGTGCTTTCTTTTTGGCCATATAACCAGTTTGCTGTGGTTTGAATCACTTGTCAAGAGGTAGAGAAGGGGAGGGGAAGGAGAATTTTCTGATACTTTTCAGATACCAAAATGGTCATAATAATACCTATAATAATAATTGTCGCAGATATCTGTCATCAGATCCGTGCGTAGTATATATCTTATAGTATTTGACCACTACCCCTGAATTTAGTACAATCAGCAGATTCTGGTAATCTATTGCCTGTTTCAGCAGTCTGATACGGGCAGTTTATCTTTTAATACCCGATAGTATTTGAATGCAGCAGCAATCCGACAGTCTGAGCGATCGCTCAATACATTCGACACTGTCCGGGATAAGTAAAAAAATAGTATGCCATTAGGAGAATCGGATAGAGATGGAATAGGGCCTTGGTTTGAGGCCGGCAGCGGGTTGGGACCTGAAGCAAAGCAGGTTGCCGGTTGTCCTCCGCAGGTGTACGAAGCATGCCAGGAAGCGCGGCAGGAAAACCGGGTCGTTTGTTACCACGGTACCACCTTATATACTTTTCTTCTGCCGGAAATACTTGATGCTATCCGGGGAGGAGGATACGGCAATCGGGCACGCGGCATCATGTCGTTTAATGAAGCGGTACGAAGGGGAATTGACCGGTATATCTTCACCAGGCCGGCGTACGCTAATAATGCCAATGTTCCCAAAACCGGTGGGGCCTTGTGGGTTGCCCTCCAAAGCCATAATAGTTCTGACGGCGAAGCATATCTGGCGGCTGTCGAGAAGATACAAAATAAACTTGCTGATCATGGCGGATGGGATCCTGAATACGGCAGATTCCGGATACGGCAGGAAACACGGGAACTTGAAACCGGACACACCGGCAGAGCCGCCGGAAACCGGGCGCAGAACGGTTTGCAGGAAATTAGCTATGAAAAGCAGCGGATTGCCGCCTGGAAAGGGATTGAAGAAGCAGTCGGTCCCGAATGGGCAGACCTGATTCAGGCAGCTCTCACAACTCCGGTTGTTATGGAGTTTATGGTTGCCGACCTGACCAGAGATACCTACAGGACAAATGCTACTTGGCCGTCGGTCGGAGCCAGAATGAGAAACGAATTCCTGTCATTTAACAGAGTACAGCGGGTTTATACACCGGACTATACGCATCCTGAGCTGGTCCAGGCGCTTGAGTCAGCGCTGCCGAACGGCGAAGTGGTTATAGCAAATGATCCGAATCAAAACTCCGGGGCTATACCAGTCGGATCGGATTCAGTGTTTGCGCCTAATCCCCACAGTCAACCTGATCGCATTTCCGTAGAATAAAAAAGTATCAACCGGTTTGACGGCTCATGCATAAGGCTGAAAAATAATAAGTGCTGTTTGCCTACTTATAGTATAATTGTATTGTTCTGACAACGCCTTGTCCCACATAGTTTAAGCGGTGTGGGAAATTACAACCGGCCAAGAATGGCCGGTTTTTTGGTGGGGAAAGGGGGTGATGAGCGTGATTAAACCGGAAATTAGAGAATCGTTCAGCGAAATGAAGACATATAAGGAGGTTGTGGGACCGCTGACTGACAACTGTGTCACGGTACTGACCGGACTGTTTGCCTACCGGAAAGCCGGGTATACCGATGCGGAAACGCAGCGGGAGCTGGAGGCAGCCAGCCATCAGGTGCAGGGACAGCTTGATGCATACGGGGCAACCATCAGGGGACCGGTTGAAGATTTCATACACCAGGAACTGGACATCATGTTTCAGACAGCACAGGTCCGCTATGAAAGGCTGTGTGAAGAATGCGGGATAGATGTAAGTGACCCGATGAGTTATCAGGATGTTTATGAAAAAGCCGGAGAGGACGGATTGCGGACAATCATTATCAGGGATCTGGCCGGCGGTGAATCGGACAAGCTGAGATACATGATGTCGTTCAGGTAAGATGCATAAATCCTATGCCGCCCGCGGGTCATTAGTGTTAACAATGTTTGCCCTCCTTCTCCCGATTTGATCGGGATACGGAGGGCTTAAGAAACAGTAATGCTCTCCGCCGGCTGGCGGATCGTAAACTGTTTCTAAAGGAGGTGAGACTATGCCGAGTAAATTCGAAACTGTTGAGCCGTCAGAGGAAGAACGTGCCGGACTTGATGCATGGTATGCGTCCCAGCCGCACCGCCTGAGCGACTCGTATCCCGGATGGGCCAGCCGCGGAGTGCTGATCAGTGCTGATGCCGGCGTATTCCTTTCGGAAATCGCCCGGACAATCCCGCTACCGGATAACCCTGTGAACTATGTTGCCGGAGACGAACTCTGGAAAGGGGGCCGGCTGAAAGCTTTATCCGATGCGGCAATCACCCGGGGCGCCAGTCCGATAGAAGTGACAATCGCCCATTTCGCCGGTACCCCGGAAGATGCCCGTCAGGATCTCTATGATCTGGCTGCTGAAGATCTGACCGGTCCGGAGCGGAAACTCTTAAGGGATACGTTCGGACTTCACGCCTGACAGGGCGGACAGTCTGTAGTTATCGGCGTTTAGCCCGGCGGGATTTAATCCTGACAATCAGGGGATAGGCGATAAGCGATAATGCCACGATGCCCGAGACGGTAAACAGCAGGGTCTTAAGCGGCATCGGTTGATACCAGACCACTACATCGTGCGAACCCGGATCAGCTATCGGAACCCCGATATGAAACGGGAAAACGGTAATGGGTTTGACGACCTTGCCGTCAACCGTCGCCCGCCAGTTCGGATGATAAGTCTGCTTGAGAACTACCAGACATTCGCTGCAGCCTTCAGAGACATCGACCCGGGTCCTAAACTGCATGTCAGTGTCGACACTCTCCTGGCCGGAAAGCACGGCTTTCGGTCCGTCTCCGGGATAAAGGGGATTGAATTCCCAGATATTCTGACGTTTACCCTGACTAGTCAGATACGTCACTTCATCTTTCATCCGGATCAGAGGAACCGGCCAGAGTTGCGGTTTATCCTCATCTCCAAACTGGATTTCCGGATAAAGACCGGCTTTGGGAATTTCCGACTGAATCCACAGCCTGATTATATTAGCCAGCGAAGTTTTGTCAGACACCACCGTCATACTGCGTCTGCCGACCGTGAAGTATCCGCTTGACGGGGCACTATAGAGGATCCAGGCGGGAGTACGCTGCATTAGGGTCCAGAAAGGTTGCGGCTTAACCGTTGGGGGTGCCAGGACAAAGCGCAGGTTATAAAGATCATAGTCCTTGGCCTGGTCTTCGGAAAAATACTGTTCAGTGTCGGAGTTGGGAGACCAGGTTTCCGGCAACCATAAAGCCGTCGGGATTCCGAATGTGGAGATGTACATGAACATTTCCGTTTCGGCGATATTGAAATCCTTGCCCCAACCGCCGCCGCGACCGGCGAATACCCTTCCCGGCGGCAGATTCCTGAAGGTTGCGAAAAATGTGTTGATTTCCGGTGCCTGCTTCGCGTAATTTTCGTTGGCCTGGACAATCAGTTTGTCGTTCAGTTCGTTATATTTGATTGTCTGGCGGTACACGGGAGGCACCAGAAATACGAGGATGGCTCCCAGGGAAACCGCAGTCAGCCATATCGGTGTGGCAGCCTTCCTTGCGCGGGATGTCGGGTAAAGAAAGAATTTCAGGGTATCGGACAGGATTTGTGACAGGGCATACAGGGCAATGGGGAACAGAAATATCCCGGCGGCATGGAGTCCGACCAGAAAACGTGACATGTGAAATTCGCTCATACTGGGAATCATGTCAATCAGTCCGCCCCAGGTACTGCGGCCGAAATACATGAGGAGCCAGAAAAGAAACAGGACCGAAAATGAAAACAGCGGTCCGGCTGATGCTATGGTTTCGGTTCCGGCGTCTGCCGCGTGCTGGCCTTCTTCGGGCTCCGATGGTTTCTGACCGTTCGACCGGGTTAACAGGAATACCGGCACAAATGCTCCGATTAAGGCCAGCACAGTCAGAATGGGAAAGCGGCCGAAGTCAAAGAGATTACCGTCGAAAAGCCGTATCAGCGTTTCCTTCCAGCCGTATGAATTGAATTTCCAGATCGGATCCCAGAAGGAAATATTATGGTAATCGTTTCCGAGAAATGTCGGAATGATCCAGTAGGACAGGAAAAAGATAACAGTGCCGCCGAGGAGGGCAATCCTGATCAGGCTGACCGTGGCAGTATCCAGAATTTCCCGGAAATGGTTCTGCCGCAAAAACCGGACTGTGGCCGGAGTTACGGCAAACACCGCCGCTGAGAGCATAGCCATGACGCCGATACCCAGATGCCCCATGATGGTGGCGGAAAGGAAAACCACCGCCAGCCAGAAATGTGTTCTGACTGACGTACCATCAATAGTTCCAGCTGACGCTCCGGGACCGTTACCGTTCTTCCCGGCACCGCCTGCGGCTGTTGGTTTAGGCTGTAGGAACGGTAGGATTGTCCTGACCTGGCGGGATAATTCATAGGTCAGATTTCCGACGAAGGAGCCCGAAACCTCCGACAGATACCTGAAGGCGTAAGCCAGCGCCAGCGGCAGGAAGATCATCGCGAAGAGCTGGCTGGAGAGTCCCCAGCCGCGCCACAGAAACGACGGCGGATCCAGACCGTACAGTCCGTCGGTGGATATGTGGGTAGCAAGAAGTGCTGCCGCGCCGGCATAAAGCCAGGGCAGTCCGACTATCCGGATTGCCAGAAATACCGGTATCGGAAACAGGCACAGGAGAAGGTAGATCACCCAGTGATAAAAGGTGAACAGTGTCATGCCGCCGAGCAGTCCCAAAGCTGAAAGCGCCCGGAAAGAGGCGACTATGGCAATCTGGGGTATATGGCTGTAATAGAAAGGCAGATTATACCCCTGGGCCCAGTTACTGACCCAGTGGTCGGCCATGTAAGAGAAGTGGCAGACCGGGAAGTCAATCCGCCCGGAGCACTTGCGGGAAGCGTAATCCCATATCTGGTTGGAGCGGTCCACGAGGGCAAACTGGAAATTATTGTCGTTGGGATCGACCTGAACCGTCGGTTCCAGCCGGTAAAGGTTCAGGTTGAACCATACGGCATAAATCAGTAGCCCCAGGGCTAGCAGGAAGTCAAGTTTTTTTATGAATCCGAGTTTCATATTTAGTATTAAGATTCGCGATTTATGATTCAGGATTTACGATTTAGACAATCAGGATCAATCTTCTTCTTAAATCTTAAATCTTACATCATAAATATTTGTTGTTACGGCCATAATTTCGCATTCAGCCAATCGGTATGGTCATCGTTAATTCCGTCTTTGGCGTCGTTGGTAACCAGGCCCAGAAATTTAACCCCGGTAATGTCTACCTCGACATGCCGCGGGTAATCATACCTGCCGATCGGATCGGATATAAAGAGTGCTTTATCGTCACCATATATTTCGAAGGTAGCCGTACCTTTGCTTCCGGCTTCCGTATCGATACCGTAGTCGGTGGTGAATTTTGTGAACATCCCATTGACATGGAACTGGTGATAGCTTCTGGCATGGGTACCGATACCGTGTTTATAAAAGGAATACTGAACTGACAGCGGATTCCAGGCATTAATTCCGTTAAATGAGTTGACCGACATATTGGTCTGGCGTTTGCCGTACTCCTGCTGGCTGATGATGGGCGTAAGCTCGGTAATTAATACCGGCTTCTTCGTCAGCAGTATGAAATTCGGTTTGGCAAGCATGGCGGCAACGAAGACAACCGGAATCAAAAGAATCGCCTTGGGCAGGTGACGGAACGCGGCATACAAAAATGCGGCAAAAAGGGCCAATTGGAGATAGGATGCGCCGATAGTCCAGGGCGGGGAAATCAGATCTTTCAGAAACGGCAGCCCGTTTAAGGGGTAGTTAAACACCAGCGCGGTATGGAGGTTATAGAAGTAAATCAGCGAAAAAACGATATAAAACAGGACCGAGCGGGTGAATAAATCAGTCGACAGAATCCGCTCCCGTTCTTTACTTGTCGTTGCAGCATACAGGAAAAAGGAAATCCACAGGGGGATATAAAGAACCAGAGGAAATGCGTACCTGTCATGGGATTCGGTCTGGAACAGGAAAAATGAGGCAGCCACGATGATGATGGCGGTAAAGAACCGGTAAAGATGCGTCCGGGTATCCGAGAGAGAACTGACCTTAACGTTGTTTTTAAACATCCGGACCAGCGTATCCTTGACCATGACCAGGACTGCCAGCAGGTAGCCGGAGGAAAACAGCATGAGGCCGACAGTTTTGGCATTGACGATGCCGACAGTCGAAAACTTGTCCAGCGTCTTCATGCCGGCCGCCTTTGCCACTATCCACCACAGGTTGAAGGCGTTCAGGGACATAAACGGAAAGTAATCGTAATTGACCGTCAGTGACTCAAATACCAGGCGCATTTCCCGGGCCAGGAAAAATTCGATATTCAGGCCGACGAATGCGGTAATAGTGCCCGCGACTGCCCTGACCAAACCCCGGAATCCCATCAGCTGCCAGAGAAGGACGAAAAATACCGGTCCGTAAATCATATTCTGCAGTTTAGTCATCATGGATGCCATAAATATGAATCCGGCCAGAAACGGCATCCGTTTCAGCATGACGATCAGGGCTACCAGGTAAACCAGAACGCCGACGCTGTCCACCTGACCCCACCAGGCGCCGTCAATGATGGTAATCGGATTTAACAGGTAGGCCGCTGCAATCAGGGCATAAAAACCGAAGGGAAGGGGAGGGAATCCGGATTTTGAGTCCTTCCGCTGGGCTGATTTGCCTACCCAGAGAATGATGCCGAAAATGGCAAAATCCGACAGTACGGCCGGCAGCTTGCTGATGGTCAGGAAGATGATGTTGGCGTTATTCCAGTATTCATAGAAATTGTGCGGATCGGCAAAGATACTGTAGACCCGGGTCATCATTCCCAGCACATAGGCAAACGCCGTCGGATAATTATTGTTGGTATTCTTGATGCTCCAGACTATGCCGTGGTCGAACTGGGCGAGCCCCCAGGATTTCCAGAAGGAAACGTCAGCTTCGAAGCCGGGATTGGGAAGGAGTACCAGCCGGACGATAAGTCCGACGAAAAAGGTGCCGATTAAAAATGCGGCAGTGTTTTTTTCAATAAACCCGATGAGCCTTTCAAGCGGGGGCAGGACTGCTTGGGTCTCGTCCATGAGCATCATTTAAACAAATATCAGGCGAAAAGACAACGGTCCGGCGCCGGAAAAAATGCTGCGGGGCCTCACATAAGGGTCGGAAAAGACCCCGCAGCTTTCGGATATGTCTACATTCTCCGGCTCCGCCTGAATCGGACGGCATAGAGAAGTTTCTCCAGGCCGCCTGCCAGGCAGACTCCGTTAATGAACTGGACGACAACCGTAGGCTGTATGCCGGACCATACATACCTGCTCCAGAAACAGTCAACCAGGTAAAACCTGACCGCGGATTTTTCCGGGAACCGGATACTGGGAACGGCTTTTCCTTCAGGGCTGAGAATTACCGGCATCGGGTATCCGATCCGTCCGGGCGGCGTGAAAGCCGTCCATTCGGAGGATTCCTCATGACGGGCCAGTTCCAGCATGAAAACCGTGTGTTCGGTCCAGAACTGCCGCTTGCGGCGGAATGCTCCGGCCCAGACAATCCGTTCTGCCTGACGGCCAAGGCATCCTGCCTGACGGCCAAGCTCCAGGTACTGCAGATCCGTCAGCTGGTAATGCGGATCGGATATTACCGGTACCTGTATCACAACACCGGTCAGGTCGATCGTTCCTTCAGCTTGGCGCCAATAGACCTGCGGGGCGTCTTCGTTCAGAGAACTGAGATCGGGTAATGTAAAAAACACGGGTTCAGATCCTTTCTGCTCTTAAATAGCCTTATACTCGTATCCGAAGAACACAATTATATACAATCCGGATTTGAGTGCAAGAAGAACAAAGAGTGGAAGCTTTACTGTTGTGCCGGTGTGTTCTGAACCGGCGGAGAGGTGGGCGCCGCAGCGGCTCCTGTCCATGAGAACGTGTCTACTATCCGGTCAAAAACGGCACTGTCGAGCCAGCCGTTGCCGAAGCGGACCATAAGGTCAGGGCGCCCCGGAATTTCAAAAAATACATCATCGTTCGGAGTCTGATCGGCGGTGTTGATGAATTTGGCTTTATAACCCCTCATACCTTTGGAATTGGTAAATTCTTCAACCGATTTAACACCCTTGAGCCCTCCGGAATACTGCTTCCACCAGTTGGACACGTATTCACGCTTCGGTTTGCTGATGTAGGCGGCCATTTCGGGTTCGGTAGTATTCAGATTGTTTACCCGGAAGATGATATTGTTCTGCGGCGGATTACCTGCCCAGGCATAGCCCAGCGATTCCGAAGGATCCTTCGGGAAAGCGACGATTTCGAGTGTTTCGGGGTAGGAAAACGTAAACGGAAAAACGGATCCGGAATAATTCTTCCAGGCGGTCGACTCCGAGACAGTGAATTTCTGCGGAGCCTGAGCCGGCGGGGGCTGCTGCGGAGCTTCGGAGGGACCCAGATAAGTGGTGCCACCGGGCAGCACCGTAGTTCCGGAGCGCTTTTTAGCGTAGGAATAGGCGCCAACCGTGATGACGGTCAGCACTACAACCGCAGCCAGGGCGATGACACCGATCCGGACGTAATTTTCACTGCCGATAATTTCCGCACCTTCCGGTGAACCGCCCTCATCGCTCATAGGCCTTTAGACTAACAACCGATGATTAGGATGTCAAGTTATAGCGATGATTTATGATTTACGAATTACGATTTACTAAAATGAATAATGAATTATGAATTCGAATATTAGGTTGAGCTCAGTTTATATTCGTAATTTTTCATTCGTACTTCGTCATTCATCTGGTTTACCGTGCCATTTGGACCGTAAAGTTCTGTACTGAGTTGTCGGCGGAAAAGGCATAAATCCCAGCTTCAAGTCTAACGGGTCCGGCTGATACCGGCCTGCCGTTAACCGTAAGATCTGCTTCCGGCGGACTGACGGCAATGGTATAGGATTCCGCAATTACGATGTCGAATGATGTTGCGGGTACCGGGGATACCAGCTGTTTTTCCATATCATACCAGTGGCAGGTGCCGGCGCTGCAGGCAAACCATGATCCGGGGGTATAGAGTTTCCAGATCCGGGACGGCAGGTAATGGGTTTTGAGAAACCTGAGGTCATCGGGCAATGGCTTCCAGAGTGATACGCCGGTGCGGTCGAGGATGACGAATCTGGTCTGACTGGCTATCAGGGACTCCCGCAAGGAAACCGGTTTAGTTGAGAGAAGGTGTACGAATTCGGCGTAAGGATGACAGCAGATGATATACCCGTCCGGACGGAATACGTAAGAGCCTACCATGTCGTAGAAAGTTTCGTCCGGGCGGGAGACTGAAAGTACGGCTTCGATCACGCCCATCTGCTCGTCATTGGTATTGCCGGACGCGACCCTTTCCTGATACTGGATCCGGAAGGATGCGGTCAGAACGGTTAACAGCGTCAGAAGTAATGCCAGTGACAGCGCCGGACTTAACCGGTTCCGGACCAGATTTAAAAGGTCCGCTATTGCCGAAGCCGCCAGCATTGATGCAAACAGCGACAGCGGCAGGAAGTACTGAAGGTATGGAGCCGGGAATCCGAAAAGGAAAATGACACCCCCGAGATAGTAAAGTCCCAGGAAATTGGCGAAGCGCCGGTGTTTCCGGAAAAGTCCGAATAATCCGGCGGCGGCGAGTGTCCAGAGCCCGCTGTTGACGTACCAGGGGAAGCTGGGTCCGCCGGCATGAACATACACCAGAGGCCAGGGTGAGAGTGCTTTCCACGGCGAAAAAGCCTGCTTACCGGCGTTGACGGCAACACTATCCCGCAGAACCGCAGTAAAGGCAGCACCCGTCAGGTTGGTGGCGGAGAGGTATCCGGCAAAAATAACTACCGGCACAAGAGCACCGGCGAGCACGTAACCCAGGCGCTTCAGAATTCCTTTCGGATGCGACATAATACCCAACAGAAAAATAGCCGGAACGGCAAAAACGATTTTCGGCAGGAGCAGGATGCCGGTTGATAAGCTGATGCCGGATAACACCAGCGCCCGCCGGTTTTTCCCGGATTCAAGAATCAGGAAAACCGCTACCAGATAGAGAAGCATCATCAGCATGTCCGGCCGGATATCGACGGTCTTGTCGAAATTCATGGGGAAAGCGGCAAATATGGCCGCTGATAAAAGTCCGGTGAAGTGCGACCGGGTCACCTGCCGGGTGATCCGGTACAGGAGGAACGCGGAAGCGCCGAGGACTGCGAACTGCCAGATCCGAATCAGTATCAGCACCGCTCCATCGGGCGGGAGCCAGAAAAAGGGCACCATGGACCACTGGAAGAACGGGGTAATATAGTAAAAGAAATCCCGGTACGGAAGCTTCCCATGGGCAATCAACCAGGCCCAGTGCAGGTGGGCGAACTCATCCGAATCGAAATACCGCACGAAGGAGACATGCAGCCGCATGAGGGCAACCAAAGCCAATGATACCAGCACCGGCAGTTCCGGTCTGAATCTCTGCATATTCCCGTCCATGCTATGAAATTTCGGGGCGTCCCGCAACCGACACCGCAGGAAGCGGCCTGACGGCACTGATGATTACGGTTTTCCGGTAAGATCCCCCGAAAACCTGATCCATCCGGTGTCCCTTTACAAACTTGGGGATATGCGTACACTGGAGGATGAAAAACAGCAGGATTCTATGGCTAAATGGCTATTATTGGCAGTTGCAGCAGCCAGTCTGATTCAGACTTTTGTATATATTATCAGGACTCCCGCCGGATTTACATATCCGCTGGTGCATAACTACGAAGCCGATTACTACTGGTACCTGTCCCTGATGCGTCAGGGATGGGATGGCAAATTAAGCGTAACCACCAGGTTTACCGGGGAGAACTTTCCGCCCCAACCGGTGAATACGTTTTTCCCGGTTCTGGGGATGGTATCACGAATCAGCGGACTGAGTTTACCGGTCATATACACGGTGGCCAGGGTAGCGTTCGGATGGGGTCTGCTGTATATGTCGCTCAGGTTACTCCGATTGCTTAAATTGGATAAGCAACAGGCGGTAGCGGTCATGATTCTGGTAGTACTTGGAGTCCCGCTGTGGTACTTATCGGAAGGGAAGATAGTCCAGGCCGGAGAGTTCTGGACCGGATTTGATCCGATACTCCGGATAACCTGGCTGCCTCACCATCTGGCAGCCAACTGTCTCTATTTAGGGGGGTTGATACTGTTCGTCAGGTTATTCACGGGTACCTCACTTAAACCGCCTGCATTCATAAGGGGCATTGTCCTGGCAGCGGTAATATTTATGGCCGGAGCGTGGATCAATCCGGCAATTATCCCGCTGGCTACCGTATCGTTGGGTTTGGCCATAGCGATCAGCCTGGTGCAGAGGACTGTACCCGTACTAAAACTGCTGGCCGGGGGATCGGCTGTGGCGGCGGGACTTGCCGGAGTAACCCTGGCACTGTGGAAAGTCCAGAACAGCACGTTTCCCTGGACTGCTTTCCGGGATTGGGAACAATACATAACGTATCCGGTTACTGCCGGATCATACCTCCTGACACTGGGGCTGCCCGGATTACTAGCTCTGCCGGGGATAATCATAGCTCTAAAACGGAAGTCCCTGATATGGAATATGGTGACCGGATGGTTTCTTTTTCCGCTGCTGGGACTTGAGATTCTGAACAGACTTTTACCGCTTTCAAACGGCAGGTATCTCCAGGGAGCCGGGTACATTCCGGCGGCAATACTATCGGTTCCGATCCTTTCCGCAGTAGCCGTGTACTTCAGGAAAACAATGAAATTAAAATTATCAACAACGCTGGCCGGTACCGTTTTAACGATTGCGGTAGTCATTTGGGGGATGCCGGCGTTTGCCGCGAGTGTCTCCCGCCAGATGGCATATGCAAAGAAGAATCTCAGCAACACCCAGGTACTGGTGCCGCAGAATGTGTTCGGAGCCCTGACGGAGCTGTCAGGAACTCCCGATTGTGGAATTGTCATGGCACCGGATACGGTATCACCGCTGATACCGGCATTTTCTTCCTGCCGGTCGGTAGCAGGGCATCCGACTTTCACATTTAATCCGTCCGAAAAAATCGCCCTGCTTAATTCCTTTTATTCCGGCAGTGATGAGGTGAGGGCTCAGGAAGCGGTACGGCAAAGCGGAGCAGCGATGATTCTGGTTTTCAGCGATCTGAACCGGAACCGGGCGCAAAAGGCGGGTTTCAGGCCGGTTTGGGAGGGAAGCGGAATAGGTATTTACGGAAAAATCAGTCCGAAAGGGATTTGAGCTCTGATTTTGTCTTTTTAACTTTATACACTGTATGTTCATCCATATATTCATCCAACGCGTCAGGTCTTTGAAACATCATCTGCCCGCGGTATTTCTTGCGGTTTTTTTCGTAACAGTCGGCATGTACTCAACCGTAGCCCCATACTTCGCCAAACCTGAGGGAAGGGGATATACCTGGCATGAGGGATTCACCGATGATTACATCGGATACGTTTCCTACGTCAAGGAAGGGATGTACGGAGCCATCACCTTCAGTGTCCGGTCACTGCCCAAACCCCAACCGGCCACTACGGCCCAGCTTCTTTATATCGTGACGGGGAAAATCGGATCACTTTTGAATCTGACTGCTCCGGTTGCCTACCACGCCGCCCGGACAGTCCTCGGTCTGGCTTTCTGGCTGGCTATGTATCTGTTTATACGATCAGTCACGGGTAGCAGGAGAAAGGCAATTGCCGTCAGTTTCATGGCATCTCTGTCGGCGGCAGCCGGATGGTTCAGCATTGTCAACGGCCAGCTGACATACCGGACCTTTGCGACATTCGGTTTTACCGAAAATACCGCCCTCAGATTTGCCAGCCGCCCGCACTATCTCTTCGGCGCTTTCCTTTTCCTGGTAATTACCATGCTTCTTTCGGGACGCAGCAGAAACCGCCGGACCGTCATTGCCGTATGCGTCCTGTCCGTAGTACTGGGAACGGTGCATCCGTCATTTGCAACTCTGCTGGCGGCAGTTACCGGGATCATGGGAATTATTACGTGGCTTAAAAATAAGCGGGTGCTGACTCCTTATATCCCGGCACTGCTCGGACTCGGGTTGGGATTATCGCTGTCGTACTGGTCGACACACCAATATCCTTATACCTGGATCCTGTCATTTGAGGAATATGTCCGCAATGAAGTCCTGTCCTCAGGGACCATCCGGGGAGATATCATTTCTTTCGGACCGATGCTGTGGCTGGGACTGCCGGGACTTATCATCCGTGTGCTCCGGCGGGGGAGAAAGGAAGCGGATATTTTCCTGCTTGTCTGGCTCGTAGTTCAGCTCTTATTCTTTTTCCATTTCTACCGGTATCTGCGGACTGAACGGGTGCGCTATATCCAATCACTTTACTTCATTCCCATGGCATACGGGACATATGTGCTGCTTGCGGATGCTGCTGTCCGGCTGGGTAAACGGATTCTGCCGGCGGGTCTGATTATCCTTTCAGCGCTGACGTTACCCACCCTTTACCAGGGATTTAAAACCAGCTTGTATAGGCATACGGACTACAGTAATTTCAACCAGTTTGTATTTCCGACCCGGGCACAGCTTGAGGCTTATGCCTGGCTGGACCGCAATACCCCGGTAGAAAGCACGGTTACGGCATCGTACGAAGCGCTTAACCATATCATCATTTACAGTCATAATTATGTCGTCGGCAACAAACAGGGTTGGCCGTACTGTGA
>MFJD01000004.1:167483-239095 GCA_001779095.1 Candidatus Gottesmanbacteria bacterium RBG_16_52_11
GAAAGTATTCGGCAATGACGAAGTGACTGTCTATGAAATTATTCCGTAGGATTCCTCCGGGTTTCATCATATATTTCATCATCTGCCAGGCGCTTTTCACCGCTGCCAATATCCCGTTTTATAAACGGGTGTCGGATACGCCGCCGGAGCAGATAAATCCGCTGGTCCATAAGGGGCCGACGGATTATTTCACTTACCTCACGTTTATCCGGGAAAGCCGTGACGGTGCCTGGCAGGTGCCGGCCCTGTACACTACCGAACCGACCCAGCCGTCAGCCATATACGTTTACTACATCGCCGTCGGAAAAGCGGCCAGGATTTTTAGCCTGTCACCGGTTGCCGCATACCACATCAGCCGCCTGGTTGCAGCTGAACTTTTTTTCCTGTCCGTATACCTGGTCGCGGCAGCGCTTGCCGGAAAAAGATTGGCTCCCTGGGCGGCCCTGGTAGGCCTTTTTTCGACTGCACCGCTGTTGCCGTTCGGGAAAGCGGTCCTGACCGACGCTCAACAACTGAGAACCGCCGGTTCCTGGTGGTATAACCTGGATCCGGTTTTCCGGGCGGACTGGGTCCCGCACCACCACTTCGGAGTAGCCCTGATGCTGCTGTCAATCTATACCATGATCAGGTGGTACAGCGTTGCCGGTCGGCGCCTACCGGTAACTGCCATTGGCCTGGCGTTCGTATCTTCACTGACCTACCCTACGACTGCACTGGTATTACTGCTTTGGGTGCCAGTAACCATATGGGGGATTCGGGGGATCAGGGAGATCAGGGGGGAAAAGCGGATCGGATGGGAAAGTGGGAATGTTAAACGCATTACTGCCGGGGCAGTCTGTATTGCCGCGGCAGCCGGTGCCGGACTTTTGATTACTACCCGGGAAATCGGCAAAGGATTCCCCTGGTCGCAATGGGCCAGCTGGGATATCGCCATCTGGAACCAGCAGCCGAATTTCGAACGGGATTTCCTGCTGTCGGGCGGCCTGGTACTTTTGGCTGCACTGCCGTTTGCACTTAAAGAGCTGGTGAAGCCCCGCCGTTTAGAACGGGTATTCGCCGCAACCTGGCTGATTACACCATACCTTTTAATTCCGTTCGCCAATGCCCTGGGCATTGCCAAAATCAGGTTCGGCTTCTTAAGCCAGTTCCTGCCGGCAGGGGTATTCGCCGTGATGGCCGTTTCAGCTGTGCTTACGAAAATTAGCCGCCGTCCACTGCGGATACTGACGCTCGCGGCATTGCTGGGAATATTTGCATGGTACACGTATCCGTCGACGGAATATTTCTATAACTGGTCGGCATATATACAGCAGTGGGAGGCGCCCCAGACACGAATACCGCGCAGTATCGCCGAGGCGGTGAAATACCTCGCGAAGAATGGTGAGCCGCACACCACTGTGCTGTCTGATGCCGCAGCCGGATTGATCCTGCCGGCATTCGCGCCGGTAAGGGTCTACTACGGCCATGAGGTCCATACATATGACTTCTGGGGTAAGAAACGCGAGTCCGTTGTCCGGTTTTATCAGGTAGCCATGCAGGAGGATGAAGCGGCAGCATTCCTGCGGGCAAACGATATCCGGTATGTTTTCTACGGACCTTCGGAAAAATCCTGGGGGGCGGGGTACGGATGGTACCGGTCTCTGCCGCTGCGGACGTGGTATCAGAGTCAGGATGTGACGGTATTTGAGGTTTATTAGGCAATTATTTCTTTACTCACCGCAAACACAGTGTTCATTTCTCTGCCTGTCCAGAGAAATGAACCAAAGAGAGGACACCCCGGGTGAAGATTTTCCGATGGATCTAACCTCACTCCGGCTGAAACAGAATCCGCAATCATACCTCCAGGTTATCCGCCAGGAATACCCACAGGTCAGGAAAGTCTCATTCCTGACTAGTCAGCCTCCGTTCGGAAAGATCCATTCCGGAAAAATCTTCAACGGGGTTTATACCTATATACCTAAATACTTATATACCTAGATACCTCACTCCGACCTGTCAGCCTGCGCTTGGTAAGATCCATACCGGAAAATCTTCAACGGGGATTTTAATTCCCAGATACCTATATGCCTAAACCGGAGGTGTCTACCTAGCACACTCGACGAGTGTGCAGCGTGTCACTCGACGAGTGTGCAGCGTGTGTATGAGTGTGTAAATCGGAATACACCCTGCGGAAAAATCCCTGCGGGGAGTTATACCTAGATACCTATATACTTAAATACTTATATACCTATTCCCGCGGAATCCTATAGATATGAGGGGCTTTTCCGTGTCGGGGAATTGTTATATTGTTCTAGTGTCCTGTACTATTAAATATACCCGTTCATGAAAGGTAAAATATTTTTCATACTCTGCACAGCTTTCGTGGTTTTTTCCATGTGGCCGACGGTATACGAGATCGGCCGGCGTGACGATCTGCGTCCGAACCGGTATTTCGAACTGGTCCATAATTTCTACACCGATTTCAACTTTTACCTGTCCCGTATCCGTCAGGGTCTGGAAGGAAATCTGACGGTGCATGAAACCTATACCTCGGAACCGCATCAGGGATCATTCCTCCATGTTATGTATCTCGGGTTGGGGTGGCTGGGCAGGTTCGTCCGCATACCCTGGCACAGGACGGCCGATATTTATCACGTTTCCCGCATAGTCCTGGCTTTCACACTGCTGTGGATGATGGTGGAAATCGCCCGGCGGACATTTACCCGCTTCCGATGGCAGCTGGTGGCATTCCTTTTTGCGGTGACGGCCAGCACCTGGCCGAAATTCGTTCCAATGGACGACGGTTCGACCCGGATCGGCGGATATATGCCCTGGTGGTCCGTCATGGACTCCCTCCAGCGGATCACTTTCATCCCGCACCTTTTAGCTTCCCAGATACTGATCGCATTCATCCTCTATGCGATGTCGGACCCGGCTACCATCCGGCGGCCCGGTAACTGGATATTCGTCGGTTTTCTGATGTTTGCCCTGGGAATCATATTGCCTCCCGGATACCTATTCGTAGTTGCGGCTCTGGGCATGATGGTGGTGCTGGAATTCCTGCTGGATATCCGGATTGCGGCGGGAAAGCGGTTTGTTCCCTGGATGCTGTCCCACTCCCTGCCGCGGGTCGTGCCCGTATTCATGGGCGCTCCGGCCATAATATACCTGGCATTGATGACGTCATTTTTCCCATGGAAACAGCTGGCGCTGGCGGACATTCTGAACCCGCTGCCCTTCAGGTACCCGGAATACCTGCAGGCTCTGGGTCCCATGCTGCCGCTGGGGATTATGGGACTTATCTGGGCGATAGTCAGACGTGAGCGGATCATGGTATTGTCGGCTGCCTGGATTATTGCCTGGGCGGCTTTACTGGTTATTTTCAATTTCATACCCCAGCAGAGCCCCTTAAGGTTCAGTGAGATGATCCCGCATATTCCGCTGTCCATGCTCGGAGCTTATTTCTTCATGCGTATGGCCGGGAAATTTACCCCGCGCAGCGGACTTGTATCCCCTGAACCGTACCGCAGGTTTCAGGAGACGTATACCGCACTTGAGAATCAGCCGGCAAAGCTGGCATCAGGGATCGGAAAGCTCGTCAATGCGGCCGCAGCTGATACCAGAGAACTGGCGGGCTCTGTTTCAGCGGCCATCAGGAAACAGATCCGGAAAGACCCGCCGGTTAAGGTACTGATGCATTTCTGGAGCTACCTGCTGCCGGCAGCGCTGATAATTTTTGAGATAGCCCACATGCATTCGTCATGGTTGTGGCAGCGGGATTTCGTCGACCATAAAATCAGGGCGATGTATCCGCTGGTACCGACGGGAAGCTATGTCATGTATCCTCTGAAGGATTTCGTGTCGGCGATTCGCTGGATCCAGGATAATACCAGCCGGGATACCGTGATTCTTTCGGAGACCACCTCCGGCAATTACATCCCGGTGTATTCCGGTAACCGGGTTTACGTCGGACACGACAACACCGTCAATTACCAGGAAAAAGAACTGTATGTCAAGTCGTTTTTCTCCGGCCGGATGCCAGCGGACCAGGTCCGTAAATGGCTGAAGGACGATAACCTCAACTGGGTGTTTTTCGGTCCGCAGGAGAAGGAAGACGGCGGCATCACGGAACTTGCCGGAGTTTACCCGTTCCTTGAGGAGGCATTCCGGAATGAATTCGTCACAGTATACCGGGTGAAGTAGAAGTCTCCGCAGGTGTCTGTCCGGAAATGTCCCACCCCGCGAAGGACAATGTTATCATACAACCTATGGACCAATTGTGTTTATTGTGCAGTACGGCCATGGAACCGTATCTGACCAAGAACGGTTACCGGATTTTCCGTTGCGGATCATGTGAACTCCGGATGACGGAATTCGCTAACCACTATGAGGAATTCGTCAGACGATTTTATCAGGAGGGATATTTTACCGGTGATCCGAAATACGGCGCTTTCACTGAGTATGAGAAGGACAAAGGTAATATCATCCGGAACCTGTCCGTAATACTGAAACACCTTAAATTCTACAAGCCGGGCGGCACCCTGCTTGACGCCGGATGTGCCATGGGTTACATGGTCGAGGCGGCGCTGAAAGCCGGATATGACGCTTACGGTTTTGATCCGTCGTCGTATGCGCTGTCCCGGGCAGACGCGTCAGTCAGGAAAAGACTGAAGGAGCATACGGTAAAATCCGCCGTATACCCGAAAAACCGTTTTGACGTCGTCACCCTGACCGATGTATTCGAGCATCTGCACGAACCCCGGGCAGACCTGGTTAAGCTCGCCTCACTGCTGAAACCGGGAGGCTTGGTCGTGATAGCGACCGGAAATACCGACAGCCTGGCAGCCAGGCTGTTCGGGTGGCGATGGACATTCTACATTCCTCCCCAGCACCTGTATTTCTACAATAAATCCAATCTGACGCAGGTATTGGAAATGTCAGGACTTACGCCGGTTCATTGGTTCTCGGTCGGCAAATGGCTGAGTTTCGGTTACATTCTCCATCTGGCACATGTATCAAGTCACGTGCCCGGAACCGACGCCGTTTACCGGCTGGCGAAGCGGACCGGTACCGACAGGATACCGCTGTGGGTGCCGCTGGGGGACAATATTGTGGTTATTGCCCGCAAAATTGGGTAACTTGTTTACAGTCTGCGTCCGGGTGACAAACCCGCGGTCCGTATCATGAGCGACAGAGTGCGTCAGTTTACGGAATTTATCAGGCGCCGGTGGCCGCTTCTGGTAATGCCGGCTGTGATTCTGGCGGTTTTCGCCCCTTTCATCACGCCCCCATCGGGGTACCTTCTTTTCGGGGATGATTTTTTCCGGTCATACGGCTTTTTCCGCCAGTATTTCGCACGGAGCCTTTCCGGCGGGGAGATGCCCTGGTGGAATCCGTACCTGTTTTCCGGAATGCCCTTTGCAGCCAATCCCTCGGTTTCCTTCTGGTATCCGCCCAACCTGCTTTATCTGATTCTCCCGTACGGTACGGCATACATAATGATCCTGATTTTCCATATCGCTGTAGCTGCCGCCGGCGTGTATTACCTGTTAAGAAAGGCAATGCGTCCCGGTACCGGTGAATTGCCGGCAGCAGCAGCCGGTATCACTTTTGCCCTGTCGGGTTACTTTTCGGCACGGATCTGGTCCGGGCACGTCGATACGATAGCAGCTCAGTCCTATATGCCCTGGGTCGTTGGAGCCATGTTTCTGTTATGGCAAAAACCGTCAGTCAGACGGCTGGCAGCCGCCTCCCTGGCACTGGCTGTCCAGATATATGCCGGTTACCAGACCATGGCCATGTACACGCTGGAGATAGTGGCGCTGGCGGTTATGCTTTTTTCGCTATACCGGAAAAGTCTCCGGCCGCTGGTCCTGACGGCGGCAGCCGTAATCGGAGGATTGGGATTTGCGGCACTTCAAATGATTCCGAACTGGGAGTTTTTCGGTCGGAGTATCCGGACCTTCCCGATGCCATACGAGTACCTCAGCCGGGGATCCCTGGTATGGGGCAGCCTGATCCAGCTTCTGTATCCGTTCCACTGGGGTGACCAGTACAGTTTCCGGGGTCCGCCGCCCAATTACGGCGAGCAGGCGATGTATGTGGGTGTAGTGGGGATAGTTCTGGCAGTTGCCGCCCTTATCATATATCTACCCAAATTTTTTGAGTTTCCCGGTGCTCGGAAAAAGGATGAAAACATTATCTACGTCGCAATATTTGCCGCCGCAGCGGTTATTTCGGTCTGGCTGGCTCTTGGTCCCAATGCTCCGTACGACCTGAACCGGTTTCTCTGGGAATACGTACCCCTGTACCGCGGCATCCGGCATCCTTCACGGCATCTCATCCAGTTTGTCCTGGCGGCCAGCGTTCTGACCGGAGTGGGTCTTTCAAGGGTTAAGCATAGGTTCCTGCAGCTCATGCTGACCGCACTGCTGATTGCTGATATGGGTATATTTGCCAGGCATTTCCTGGAACTGAAGCCCGCTCCCGAAACCCGCCATGACCGTTTACTGGTTGCCGGTTTGACAGGGGGAGGCGGTCCGTACCGGCTATTGCAGAATTTCGGTACCTGGGTGCCGCCGCGTGACGCATTGGATTTCGATGCCGCTGTGGTATACGGAATCTTTTCCGCTACCGGATACGATCCTTCGATACTCCGCAACTACTATGAATTTGCCGATGCAGTCAACGGTAATCCGGGGACCGGTATCCTTGAGCACAATGTTCAGATTCCATACCTCAATACCGCGTCGCCCTATATCGGTTTTTTAAATATCCGGTATATTCTGGTGCCGATCGGTTACGATCCGGTCGGCGGCAGTCCGGACCGGTATTCACTGATAGCCGAAAATCCCCAGGAAGGGTACCGCCTGTACGAAAACCGCAGCGTTAGCCCCAGGTTTTTCGCGGTGAAAACCGTCACTATACTTCCGGCAAGGAGTGATGTGGCCGCCGCCGTCAGATCGAATACCGGTGACATAAGTGAGACGGTGTATGCCGCGTCCGGTGATGTTTCGAATGACGCCGCAACGCAGCCATCCGACTGTAAATCCGGGAGTGACGTCCGGATCGTCCTGTCGGAGTATACCGTCAACCGGATTACCCTGAAAACCCAGTCCGACTGCAATGCGGTCCTTGCCAGTTCCGAGGTCATGTATCCGGGGTGGACTGCCAGTATCGACGGCCGGCCGGCAAAATTATTCGAATCAAACCTGGCGTTCCGGACACTCATTCTGCCCCGGGGTACGCACACGGTAGAAATGCGGTTCGTACCCAGGACCGTAGCGTTCGGTCTCTCCATAACGTTCGGAACGGCCCTGTTGTTCGCATTCATACTGCGGACAGATGCTTTCCGGAAAGGTGTGTGACTTTATGAATAAAATCCGGATCCCGGAGCGGATGATACAACTGTCCCCACCGGTTTTGTATCTCATAGTTTTAATAGTTTTACTGGGTAAGGCACTGTTTCTGCCGCCGGACTTCTATCTGTTCGGATGGGATACGCTGGATATCCAGTACTTCACCAGGGAGTTTTTCCATCAGAGCCTGGCCGGCGGCACCATACCCTGGTGGGATCCGTACCGTTTCGCCGGCAACCCCTTTGCTGCCGCTGCCGACGGGCCGGTATTCTTTTATCCGCCGACCATTCTATTTGTATTCCTGCCCGTAGCCCGGGCATTGACCTGGTTTTACCTGATCCATATTTTTTCGGCCATGACCGGGACGTACCTGCTTCTCAGACGCTGGTTCAGACCGGTGCCGGCATGGGCCGGCGGGATAGTGTTCGGGCTGAGCGGTTACTTCTTCCCGCGGATTCTGGCCGGCACGGCCGGAAACCTGGCATCCGCGTCCTACCTGCCGTGGGTATTTGCCGCATTTGTGACGCTCAGTGAACCGCGGCAGGGCCGAAGCCGGGGAAAGCAAGTCGCAATCGCCGGACTGGTTTTCGGTCTGCAGCTTCTGGCCGGAGACCAGAGGATGGCAGTGTTCACGTTCATAGCCTGTCTGATCGCAGTCGTCTTTGCCGCTATCCGGCAGAAACACATAAGACCCGTAATCGGCGCGGTTCTGGCGGTTCTGACCGGCGTTGGTATCGCCGCCGTCCAGCTGGTCCCTCAGGTTCAGTACATGCAGCTTAGCCAGCGGACGGAACTGCCTTCCTACGAAACCGCCAGTGACGGGGCATTGTCGCCGGAACGAATCGGCGAACTCCTGTTTCCGTTTACAAATTCGTACTCAATCAATAATGCAGCGTACCCGCCCTATGCCGAAAGTCCGTTCTACACGGGTATCCTGCCGCTCGTGTTGGCAGTTGCCGGACTGACCCTGACGCTCCTGACTTCATTAGCAGCAATTTTCCGCCGTCAGCCGGCAGGGAAGTCAGCGTATCCGGCGCTCCTGTTCGGAACAGTTGCCGCAGTTGCACTGTGGATTGCCATGGCACCGCATGCACCGGTCGACATATTCCGGATTCTCTGGAAACATATCCCGTTATTTTCCTTTGTCCGACTGCCGGTACGGTTTCTGCTTCTGTTTGCCCTCGGCATATCGGGACTGACCGCCCTGGCTTTGACCCAACTTGGCAAACGCGTTCTGCAAATTTTCGCCGCCGTATTCATTCTGGCGGAGCTGGTACCGTTTGCCGCAAGATGGCTCCTGCCCCAGCCGGTCCCACCGTCCCAGCATGACAGTGAACTGGTGTCGGTTCTGACCGGTGACCCGACGCTTAACCGGATCCACCTGAATTACTTCTACGTCGACCGGCTGGGGCAAAGCATTGATATGAATGCGCCGGTTGTGTACCGCCGGTTCGGGACAAACGGTTATTCACCCCTGATTCTTAAAAACTACTATGATTTCTACGTGGCATCGCTTATCTATTATGACGCCCGATACCTGATCGGCATGAATCAGCTGCCGCCTATCACCGTGCTTTCGGGGAAAGCGCTTGATTTCCTAAACGTCAAGTACTTATATAACAACCGGTCGTACGCAATCGGTGCCGATCCGACTTCATACCTGACCCGGATAGACAATCCCAATAAATGGTTTACCCTGTACGAAAACAGAAATGTTCTGCCGAGATTTTATCTGGCACCGGCGGCAAAGCGGATGCCGGACAGGGACGGAATATTTCAGGCAATCCGCCACAGAACCGAAGATTACACCAAGACCATACTGGTGACGGAGCCACTGGCCGGAAACTCCGATTATTACGCTGCAGACTGCCTTAAGGGTGAGATCGGACAGGTTACAGTCCTGTCGTACGGCCTGAACCGGGTAGAACTCCTGACGGACGCGCCGTGCGATGCCTACCTGGCAAGTTCGGAAGTCATGTATCCCGGATGGGCGGCCGAAATTGACGGCCGGCGGGCACCGCTTCTGACCGGAAACCTGGCTTTCCGGACAGTATTCGTCCCGGAAGGGAAGCACACGTTGGTGATGAAGTTCGTGCCGGTGAGTTTTCTGACCGGAGGGGGTATTTCCATAGGAACAGTACTTATCTGGTTTCTAATTCTGCGACGAAACAAATTTCAGGCAATCCGGAATCGGGTATAATCCTAGATGTCGGCTTTCCGGGTTGATTTAGTAGTTTCACCATACTGATTTGAAAAATAAAACTCCCATTACCACCGCAACCGATGATACAGCTGGAAAAAACCGTGACGAAACCAGGCAGCGGTTTACCAGGATTGCCCGGTGTCCCTCCTGCCGCAAAGGCAAATTGCTCTGGAACAGCCGGGTCGTGCGATGCGTCACCTGCTCCGCCTGGTATCCCATCACTGACGGAGTCCTGCAGTTAGTCCCGCTTACATCTGCATATACCGAAGACAGGAATTCTTTCCGGGAAAAGGTCGGGAAACGCTACCGGTTAAAAGTCGACCGTAAAACCGTCAGTCCGGAGTCACCTCAGGAAGTGCAGAGACGGCATTTTGACAGATATGCGACCGACATTGATCAGTCATACAACATCTACGAAACGATGGTTTTCTGGAGAGTGATCGACCGGAGTATATTTGACGGATGGATGAAGATTATTCCTAAGAATGCAGTTATTCTGGATGTGGGCTGTGCCCAGGGAAGAAGCGCCAAACCGTTTGTCGAAAATAAATATACCGTTATCGGTTTTGATATCGCCAAAAAGATGATTGAGGCCGGTAACAGCCGTTTCAAAGATCTGGCCAAACCGCCGCTTCTGTTTGTCGGCGACGCTACCACCATACCGGTGGCTGATGGCTGTGCTGATGTTGTCGTCCTGTACGGCGTACTGCATCATCTGCCTCATCCCCGGCTGATTGCCAAAGAAATTGCCAGAGTACTCAAGCCCAAAGGAATATTTCTATCGTTAGAAAACAACCGGACACCTCTGCGATTTCTTTTTGACGTACTGCAGCGGCTGATGTGTCTATGGGATGAGAAGGCAGGTGAATCACCGACGATGTCAGCTGCCGATGTATCCGGTTGGTTTGCGGAAGCGGATATGACCGTGAGAACCCGTACCCATGTTTTCCTGCCGCCGCACTTGATCAACATACTGCCCGTTCCGGTAGGGTACCGGATAACTGCCTGGACCGATGCGGCAGCCTCAAGAATTCCCCTGATACGGGAGTGGGGAGGATTAATTGAAATTATCGGTACAAAAACCAACCAGATCAAATGATTAAAAAAACTATCAGGGATCTGATCATCATTTCCGCAGTCTTTGCTATCGCAACGGAAATTCTTTTCGGGTACTTATCATCTGTAAATAAAATGGACTCCGTCTACCGGAACTGGGACGGACCGGGATATATCCTGGTTGCCAAAACCCTGTATGATCCCAATCTGATAAACCGGATTAATCCTTTTCCTTTTACACCGAAGTACTGGACTCTGACATATCCGCTGTACCCGGTTTTCATCCGGTTGTTTTCCTTTATCGGATATCCTCAGTCCATGATTTTAGTCAGTACAATATTTACGCTCCTGTTTATAATTGCGTTTTACTTTCTTCTGCGGAAACTTAACCCGCAGGCCAACGCTCTTGTCGTATGCCTACTACTAATTTTCTATCCGCCCAGATGGTTCATCGTCAGCCATGTGGGGAGTTCGGAACCGCTGTTCCTGTTTCTGGAAGTAATGTTTCTGATTTTCTTCATGAAGAAGCAGTTCTTCCTGTCAGCAATTTGCGCCGGACTGGCGGCAGTGACCAAAGCTAACGGATTGTTTTTGCTTGCCGCAGTATCTATTTACGGCTTTCTGGAGATTTTCATCTGGCACACAAAATCTTTGGCTTCAGGTGTACGCCAGTATCTGCCGTTTCTGCTGGTGCCGGTTTTTCCGGCAGCCCTATATACGCTGTACTATTTCCGGTTCGGGGACTTTTTCAGCTATTCCCACTCGATGTCACAATATTATTACTTCATCTGGGGACATTTCCTGGGTATGTTCACCCATATTCCGGCAGGAGATTATGAAGTATGGAAAGAAGGCCTGGTATACACTTTCCTGATTTACCTGATTGCGATACATATTCTGGTACAGAAAAAGCAGTACCTAGTGGCAATAATCGGAGGTATTTACTACTTGGGAATAATGCAGATTACATTCACGGATATCAGCCGGTATTTCCTGCCGCTTCTGCCGATGGCATTTCTGGCTTATGCAAACGGTTTATCGAAAAAGCCGGTATATCTGGCGATGCTGCTTTGTGTCCCGCTGGTTTACCTTTACGCCATCGGATATATCAACTTTAATGTAGCTGAGGCAATACCGTAAAGTCGGGTTCCATAAACACGCGTCATTCAGCAATCCTTAGTTCGTAGACTTCGAGAAGGCCGAGTGTTTCCACGTAACTTAAGTCCTGACGGAGAAGACTGAAAAGTCGTGCAACCCGGCCGTTGTGCTGGAATCTGTCAGCGTCAACAAAAAGATGCCTGGCCGGCGACTTATGCACCGCGTCTATGAACGGATCGGGAGATTCCTCCGTCAGGTAGCAGGCCAGACAGCTGTGGCCGAGGGAATTCCGTGTTTTCAGAAGTATCAGGTACCAGGTATCCCAGACTGAAAGTATGGCAAACCGGCTGGCGGCGATATCGCTCCCATAGGATTTCCGGATGGAGTCGGCAGTCGGACCGAAGTAGGTAAATTCGTTTTCCGCCGGGCCGGTAATGAAACGCAGAGTAGTGACCGGATTGGCATACTCCAGATTGGCAGTGCCCTGTTTGTATAAATAAGTTCCGGGTAAAGCCAAAAGTGCCGCCGCAACCAGAATAAACATTGCCAATGCCGGTTTAGGACCGGACCTTAATCCGTCCAGGGCTGTTTTCAGAAGATAAAAGGCACAGACTAAGAAGGGCAGGCTCAGGGCATGCAGGCCATTGAGGTGGCTGGAACCGGTGAAGTAGAGGAAATTGGCAAGTCCGGCAGCGGCTGTGAATAAGACTGTTTTTTCAACCGGAGACAGATGCCCTGTCTTCCGCATCCGGTAGATAAGATACCCTGTGGCCCCGGCCGGAACCAGAATCATGATCCAGGGATAGGGTGACTGCGGGAACGGCAGGGCAAATGAACTGGCGAAATACAGGCCGATGAATGCATAGTGTCTGATCCACATCGGCCAGACACCGGAAACCAGAAAACCGGCGAGGGATATAAGTAATGCTGTCCCGAAAGCGCAGGCCAAAACAGGAATAACCCGGGAGAGCGTATTTTTCAGGGATTCAGCTAAAGTCCGGCCGGAATGGCTGATCCACAGGTAGGCCGTGTAGGCAATCAACGTATACAGACCGAAATCAAGCGTCCAAAGAAGCGCTACCGCAATCACTCCAGTTGTTAAATGGCGGGTTTTCAGCGGACCGGATTTGGGGAAACGGTTTTCGAGATAAATCAGAATTGCCACCGGCAGCCAGATGCCCATGCGCCAGAATGACTGCTGGGGAAACTCGTAGGGGGCCCCGATTTTAACCAAGTGGTTGGCAAAAATGGCATATACAGTCGACACGGACGCCCAGCGCCAGTCGCGCAGCAGTAGCTGAAACAGTACATACAGAAGGACAAATCCCGAAAACTGGATACCGGCGAACACCAGGTGCAGATTGGTAACGGTTAAGGGGATGAAACGGAATATCGTACTTAAGGTAACGACGGATAAAAAACCGTACCAGGAACGCGACTGAAGAAGCGGCTGGCCCTCTAAGAGGTCATGGACCGGACCGGCGTAATGGGTGTAGTCATAGAAGTTAAGCTTATTTATGCCGGTAGTCAGCCAGAAGATCAGAAGCACTGATCCGCCGTGGAGCAAAATTTTAAATGTCCGGTTCAGGCGGAGGCGGGGAACCAGCAAAAGTAGTATTGCCGCGGCAATGATGACCGCGAACAGGTACTCACCCGGTGTAACGTAGTTGTTGCCGGCAAATATGCCCATGTCAAACAGAGCCGGTGCAAACGATGCTGTAGGCTGGAGAGTAACGAAAAAGTACCTGATCCAAAGGATAACTGCCAAAAGGGCTGCAACAATGATGCCGTAGAGGGCAAAAATCCCGGATTTTGTTTCCGGGTGACCGGATGTTCCGGCGGGCAGGCGAAGAAGTACGGCCGGCAGAATCAGGGTGAAAATGCCCAGGCCGAACAGGTAAAGAAACGATTCGATCTCCCGCATCCCGGGCGCCAGAGCCTGATGGACAGCCGGTTCCAGCCGGGAAATAACGGCGATCAGTCCCGCTGAAACGGCGAGGGAAACGGCAATAAATCCGGGTGCGTTTATCCGAAACATACGATTGCGGGGTAAAAGCCAGGTCCGGCCAATAACCCAATGTACCAGTCAATGGCGGAATTTACAATTTGCCGGAAAAGTCCGGTATCCTTCGGGTACAGCATTTGACGGTTATTTGGTAGTATTGACAGTGACAACTGAATTGCGACTATGTCCGCCCGGCTGAAAAAACTGATCATCCCCATGCTGCCGTATCTGTTTTTGTTTGTTGTGGCTCTGGTTATTTTCCATCCGGCATTAAACCTCAAGCCGGGAACATACCTGTTCGGATGGGACACGATGGATCAGGAATACTTCATCAAATCATTCTTCGGCGAAAACATCCGGCGCGGGGTTTTCCCGTGGTGGAATCCGTACGCGATGGGCGGGTATCCGTTCGCGTCAACCATCGACGCGGATACTTTTTATCCTCCGGTTTACCTGTTTGCGCTGCTGCCCGTGACGCAGGCGATTTCGTGGTATTACTTCATACACCTCCTTTTGGGATTAGCCGGCATGTACATCCTCTGCCGGAGATGGTTTTCCGTCATACCGGCGCTTTTGGCAGCAGTCACTTTCATGTTTTCCGGACTATTTACCAGAATTCTGGCCGGGAGCTTCAGCATCGTCCCGTATGCATACCTGCCGTGGTTAATGTTCCTGTTCCTCAGATCAGTTGCGGCAAATTCCCGGCGTGCGGTCTTGCGGGCTGCTGCCGCAACCGGAATTATCGGGGCGCTCCAGGTCACCGGCAGCAATCCCATCACGGTAATCTATAGCCATCTGGCGCTGATATTTGCAACCGCAGTGCTTTCGGTTTCCCGCAGAAGTCTCCGTCCGGTCCTCATCTATATATCTACCGCAGCGCTGATCGTCGGCCTGTCGGCTGTCACCACCGTGCCGATGCTTGAGGGGATATTAAATTCAGTCAGAAGCAACCTGACCTATGAATGGGCAGCGTCAGGGACGCTCCGATTTGCTGACCTCAGGCAGATGTTCCTACCCGTATTGTGGTCGTACCGGCCGGATATGAATGATTATATGCCGTTTATCGAAAGTCCCTGGTACATCGGCATCCTGCCGCTTGTCCTTGCCGTGTCCGGACTTTTTTATGGGGTTGTTGCCGTCCTGAATTCCCTGCGCCACCGGGGGAAACGCAATACCGGTCCGGCCGTTATCATTTTCGGGATTCTGGCAGTTTTCGGGTTCTGGATGGCGTTGGGAAACCAGGCACCATATGACTTATTCGGTCTTCTCTGGCGGTCCGTGCCGCTGTTCAGATTTATCAGGGTACCGATCAAGATTATGGTACTTTTCGTCTTCGGGATGGCAGGTTTGGCGGCATATGCAACCGAGTTGATAAGAAACCGGATTATCCGGACAGCAATTCTTTTCATAACCGTAATTGAATTAACCATATTTGCCCGGCAGTACGTCATTATTGCACTGGTTCCGGAAACCAGACACGATCAGGAGCTGGTAGCGACGCTGAAAAGCTCACAGGGGGATTACCGGATCCATCCCAATTACGTCAAAAGTTACCGCCTGGGGTATAGCTGGGACCTTAACGCCGCCAGCACCTACCGCTTTTTCTCAACCAGCGGCAATACCACATCGATTCCGGCTAACTATAACGACTTATTCTATGCCCTGTTCCCGGGAACCGATCCGCTTTTCAGCGCCACCATGAATCAGA
The DNA here is from genome assembly GCA_001779095.1 of Candidatus Gottesmanbacteria bacterium RBG_16_52_11. GTDB lineage: Bacteria > Patescibacteriota > Microgenomatia > UBA10105 > UBA927 > RBG-16-52-11. The sequence goes on from MFJD01000004.1 coordinate 182,891, forward strand.
TGCCCTGGGTGGGGTTGGATTCAGCCGGGATGGACATCCTGAATGTCAGATACATCCTGGTGCCGCGGGAAACTGAACTGGCGGAGCCCCATTATTCGCTGGTAATCGACAATCCGTCCCGGTGGTTCAGGCTGTATCGTAATAACCGGGCCTACCCCAGGTTCCGGCTTCTCAGCCGGGCTGCCGTCTACCCTGACCGGGCGGCTATGCGCCGGGCAATCGAAACCGGAAACGCCGATTTATCAGATGCCGTTTACCTGACCGAACGGGACGCCGGTGCATTGGGGACAGTTGCGGACTGTCCGTCCGCCAGTCCGGGAACAGTTTCTGTCGATGACTATGACATATCCCGCATCAGGCTCAAAGCCGATGCGGTGTGTGATACTTACCTGACGACCGGTGAAACCATGTATCCGGGATGGTTGGCGGCAGTCGACGGAAAACGGGTGCCTATGGTTGAAGGCAATCTGGCACTGCGGACCCTGAAGATACCGCAGGGCGTTCATACGGTGGATATGTGGTACGATCCGCGTATTTACCGGATTGGGGGAGCAGTCAGCCTGGTGACCCTGATTGTCCTGGTTTTACTAAACCGAAAGCTTGGTTTTAAAGGAAATTAAAACGTATACCGTATACCGAATACTTCTTCAGTTTGTGTATAATCCTTCCATGACGGAATTATCGGTGATTTTTCCCGTCCATAATGAGGCAGAGGGGATCGAGTCGTTTCTGGCCGATGCCCTGTCCACAATCAGGAAGTTAAATGTTTCCTTCGAGATTATCTGCGTGGAAAACGGTTCGACAGACGGCAGTTTGGCAATTCTTAAAAGTATTTCCAAAAAGATTAAAGACATCCGTGTCATCCGGTCCCCGAAGGGCTGGGGGAATGCGGTACGCGCGGGCATTGCTCAAGCCCGGGGAAAGCTGACCGTCTACATGGTCTCCGATTACCAGGTGGATCCCAAATACATCGCCCATATATATCATGCCTACCGTAACAGTCAGCTGGACGGGAGCGGATACCGGCTGGTAAAAGTCCGGCGGACAAACAGGGAGAATACCACCAGACTGGTGAATTCCCGGACGTATAACCTGCTGGCGTCCTTAATGTTCGGAGTGCCCAGCCGGGACATAAATGCCACTCCGAAAGTGGCGGAAACCGCGCTTCTCAGGCGCCTGAACCTGACTTCGGATAACATCGCCATAGACCTCGAGCTGCTGCTCAAGCTGCAGTCAGAGGGGCTGGCGTGGCAGGAAATTCCTGTTCCTTCGATGCGCCGATCCAGCGGCCGGTCGACCACAAACATGAAAGCCGTATGGGAAATGATCAGCCATATGATCGGATTCCGTTACGGAATTATCCGCAAACGCACGCCTTCAGTCACCGCCGGGAAATAATATAAATAATCGGAGCGGGATTTGCTCCAACACCATTGATGCTTATCGATCATTTTGTTACGATTCTGCCTATGCCCGGTGAAACTGTCCGGTATCGTGCGGTTGAGGATCGGCATGCCGTAGAACGGTACATGACGATGAAGTCAATCGGCCGGGATTTATTCGCCGACAGTCATGTCGTTCAAACAGGCCGGGTAAACAGCACCGATATTGACCTGGCATACCGCTTTATCGCAGATTCAGCCAGGGAAACCGATTCCGAAGTCTCCGCGTCCTTCTGGTGTCATCTCTTAATTACCCCCGAATTCATTAAATCACTGTCAGAGGAAGCAAACGCCCATGGAATTTCGGTCGATACGGATGCGATGGTATTTGCCGGAGTACTCCATGACGCCGCCAGGCTGGCATACCCGTCGGCGTACGCCCGGAACGATCTGATCCTGGACCGGATGCTCAAGGATTTCGGTATCCCCAAATCCGTCATTGATGTCCTGCCCTCATTCATCGAGCGGCTGGAAATTGCCAGCGCCATGGATTTCAGCGAGGAACAGCTGCGGGGTGACACCGGTCTGAAACACCATCAAAGCGTACTTCTGAATGCGTACCTGAGGAGTCTGACACCGGAGCAGATTATTTTCAACGTCGCCGATAATCTGTCGAAAAGGAACCATGTCGGCGTCCTGACAATGAATGATCTCAGGACGTACCTTCTGTACCTTGACGGCACGGTGTATAACGGCGAAAGCGTCTGGCCTTCAGTCAAAAATGCTTTAGCCAAACGCCGGGAGCACGCTTTGTTTCAGTGGCATCTGGTGCGCAGGTCCGTTGACTGGCTGTCTGAGAACGGCATACCGCTTGATCCGATAAGGGAAAACCTGAAGGATTACGGGGCCCGGCTGGTAGTTGCCGTCAGGCACGGAGAGGTGGAAAATCCCAGAGGCATTGTCTACAACCGCGACAGTGTCATGGATCCGGCGGATATTGTCCGTTTAAGCGACGAGGGGCGGATGCAGATCCGGGGATTAGGGGAAAGGCTGTCCGCCCGCCGGTTCAGGTTTACCGGAATGCTGGTCAGCCCGAACACCAGAACCCTGGAGTCTGCCGGGGAATTAAGCCGTGTTTCCGGAATCACACCGGATACGGACGACAGGCTGGATGACACGTATGCACCGAATGTCTACCTGTCGGGCATGTCAATGGACCAGTTTCAGGAGGAGTTCAAAGGTGATATCTATGACGTATCAGTATGGGGTGCTACTCACGAAAGACCGGAAACGATAGCTGCCAGAATATCCGACGTTGTACGTGATATGCGGGACAGCCTGTCTGCCGGAGAAGCGGGGATGGTCGTCACGCACGGAGATCCGCTGGCCTGGTTTCTGAATCAGGAGGAAACCGGACAGCTGCCGGCACCGCAAACGCTGAGGAACTCGCGATACCCGCCGAAAGGGAGCGCTGTCGTATTCGTATACGGACCGGACGACAGTTTGTTTACCAGCTATTTCATACACGGGACCGGGAAGAAGTATTGAATTATTTCTTTGCTTACCGCAAAGGAAACACCACTTTCTTTGCATATCCCGCGAAAGTGGTCAAAGAAACGACACCCCGGGTGAAGATTTTCCGATTGATCTAACCTCACTCCGGCTGAGACAGAACCCGCAATCATACCTACAGGTTATCCGTCAAAAATATCCACAGGTCAGGAAAGTCTCATTCCTGACCTGTCAGCCTCCGTTCGAAAAGATCCATACCGGAAAATCTTCAACGGGGGAATATACCCAGATACCTATATACTTATATACCTATGTCCTGATGAATACTCCCGGCGGGGTTAATACATAAATACGTAAATACCTAGATACCTATATATACTTATATACCTAATTCCGCGGAATACTCCCGGCGGGGATTATATCTAGATACCTAAATACTTATATATACTTCCCACCGGTTAGTCAGCCTGCGCTCGGTAAGTCCATTCCGGAAAATCATCAACGGTGTTTGATTGCGCAAGGCCAGGCCTTGCGAAGCTAACGGCGGGGTTAATACTTAAATACCCATATACCTAGATACCTAAATACTTATATACTTCTCTCTGACCAGCAAGAGGTGTTTATGGTATGATTGATCGATCTAACGGTCTAACTGAGTCAAGGAGGGAGAGTTTATGCCGAAAAAGTTCAAACTGGTGATGATATCCGCGATGTACGAGAACGGCGGCAACACCCTGCAGCGGCACCTCGACGGCCATCCGGAGCTTTACGTATACCCCTTTGAATCCCAGCCGGGTACATTCATGGTTCAGGACTTCCTGACCAGCCTGTTTCCCCAGAAGTACCGCTGGCCGGAGTTCGGCATCAGCGGCGACACCGGCCGGGACTACGAGATGATCATCGATGAGGAATTTAAGGTCCGCGTCAATACACCCCACGTATCCAAGTTCCGTCATGTATCGGACCTGGGGTGCACTAATGCCGACCGGAAAAAGGTATTCCTGCGGCTGATGAAAGGGAAAGCCCGAACCCGGGCGAACCTGATGGAGGCCTTTTACCGTTCGACATTCGAAGCCTGGAAAACACGGAAAAACAGCGGCAGGGAAATAGTTTATGTCGGTTACAGCCCGATCATCGGCGTCGACAGCGACAAGATCATCGCCGATTTCCCGGATTCCATTATCCTTCATATCGTCCGCAATCCCTATGCCGCATATGCCGAAACCAAAAGGCGGCCGGTGCCGTATACGCTCTCAAGGTATACCCGGACCTGGAACATCATGCAGCTGGCGGCCCTGAATTTCGCCGGGCAATACCCTAAGAACGTAGTGGTGGTCCGGTTTGAGGATATGGTGGCGGATAAGGTCGGGTTTTTCCGGAAACTCAGTAAAACACTGGGTATCAGGTATTCCGACACCATGACGTATCCGTCCTGGAACGGGAAAAAACTTGACCATCAGTACCCGTGGGGAACGATCGAGATTCCGACGGAAAAAGCTAACCGGGAAACGACAAACGAACTAAACAGATCCGAACGCGAGCTGATCAGTTCCCAGTCGGGCGTAATCAATAAGGCCTTAGGATACGACAAGTTATAAATCCGCGTGATCCTGAGGCGTAGCGACCTTGTGACAGGAAAATCGGTTGTGAAAAAACTTCTGCCTAATCCCGATGAACTGCGGAAATACCGACAATGGCAGCGGGGAGTGTTTTTTTCCAAAGCAGACCTTATTCAAAGTCAAAAGTCAAAGATCAAAAGTCAAAATTACAGCTTAAAAGTCAAAAGTTTACAGAAAGTTGTTAAATATCACCTCAATTCAGAAATCACCCATCTTGAGAAACTTCCGCGGGCAACGCTGCACGATGTATTCCGGGTGAAAACCCCCGGGGGAAATTATATTGTCAGGACCAGGGCAGAAGAAATCAGGGCGTTTGAGTTTTACCTCGATGAACTGGCTTTCAAAGAAATGGCAAAACTCGGCGTGCGGTCCTGCGGGGTTGCTGCCGTCGATGTCTCCCGGACTTTGGTACCGTTTGACTATGAAATCCTGACGGAGGCTGCCGGGTCATTGATCCACGACAGAGTCAGGATAGGTCGGATACGGCCGGAGGTATTCCGCGGGTTCGGCAGGGTCGTGGCTGTGATTCATAATGTCAAAACCCGGAAATACGGTCCGTTTGACATGGAAAAACTGATATCCGGCGGTATCGCTGAAGGTATCTGGCTAACCTGGACAGATTACCTGCTGGTGAATCTGGATGAGCACGTCCAGACCTGCTTAGAGGCCGGAATATTAACCGACGCCGATGCAATGACGGTCCGCGAAATACTGCCCCGAATCCTTTTCAGTCTGCCGCCGGTGCCGCCGACCCTACTTCACGGGGATTTAGCCAACCACAACGCTTTCACCGACGGCAAAAGCATCACTGCGCTTGTCGACTGGGAGGATGCCGTCAGCGGTGATCCGGTGTACGATATCGCCTATTACGGCACGGGATGCTTCGGCCATGATGACTGGCTGAAGGAATTTATTGAAGGATACGTGGAAAATGCAGCACTACCTGCCGATTTTGAGCGGCGTTATGCCGGGTATTATATCCGGATTGCCCTGGCCAAAGCGGTAGGCCGCCTGAAGCATGGGAAAAAAGGACGGGGACTGCCCGACAGCGCAAAGCGGATTCAGGAGGGCGTCCGGGCACTCAAATCTGTTTGATCAGGCTGACAGGTAATCGTGGCTTCTAGCGGCAGGGCGTATTTTATCTGACCGGATTAGCCGGGAGGTAGATCAGAAAGTTCCTTTGACAGCTCATTTGCTGCTCATCTTCACAGTTAGCTGTAGCTACGAATAAGCCGTCAGTCCCAATGGACCATGCCTTAGGCAGGGCGGTAACCGAAAAGGATTTCACCGATCCGAGTGCATACTTCCGTCTTTCAAAGTATCCGGCGGTATTACTATCGGGGGTGAGTTTAGGATCTACTGCGCGGGCAACGGCTTGCAGCAGGTTAGCATCAGCAGGTACCGGAATTGTTTTTGCCGTTTCCAGTAAAACCTGCAGATCATAATCGGAGTCAATATTTGTAAGAGTCAGATCCGAAGCACCCAGTGCCAGTATTCTACGGCTCAGTATGATTTCGCGATTGGGGATAAGCACGGCGGATGGCTTTCTTCCCGGAGCATCTGCGACAAGTTTCCGGAGCTGCCCTGCGGCCTGGGATACCCCTCCGATGAGTACTCTGAAATCTACGGATAAACACCCGGATTTAAGGTAATCCAACCGGTCGTTAATTAATTTCAACCGTACCCCGGCGTCCGATTCAGGAGAGCTCAGATCAGTATCAGTAGCGCCTATGTTGGCTTGACCGTCAACAGCCGGTTCCGGAATTCCAGGTTCAACCGGAGCGGGCAGAAATTCTGAAAAATCAGGCTGTATGCCACCCACACCGAACAATTGCCCCATTTCCTCTTCCGTTACTGACGGAGGCGGTTCAGGCATTACATCAGCAATATCAGGGGCAATTATCGGGAAGTAATTATCCGGTCTGCCGCCCCCTATTGCGGAATCAGGGTGCTCTACCCAATTATCCGGCTGGAATAAGGCCAGGTAACCAGAGTTCAGACCCGGATTACGCGGTTGGGGATCGTACAGGAGATGAAGCCTGATTCGGGTAACCTGCTCTTTGGAATATTTGCTTTTCTGCATCCGTTTCCGGTCAGTCCAGACCCATAATGTTTGCTGTTGGTTCGTAAATACAAGTTCAGGATTAGCCTGGTAATCCGGGTAACTACGATGCAGGAGTTTACCGATTCTGGTATATGCATCCTGACGGAGACCATCATTATCAATTTTGACTAAATTCAGAAGACCCAGGATCCTGTTTAATGGGAGTTCATTAGTTGAGGTTGTCCGCTCAGTAAAGGCACCATATACATATATCGGCGCGTCAGGAGTCCGGTCCGCCGCATCTTCGGCCAGCCTGGTAATTCCGTTTAAAACACTGATTAAGTCATACTCACCTACCGGAGATGTTCCATTCTGTGATCCAGCCCACAAGTCAACCACATCCGACCGAAAATAATTTAACGGGTGGTATTCTACACTTGTATTCATAATGACCTATAATTATACAATTTGTATTAAAATTAATCAAATATTAAGACCTGTAGCGTAATTAGTACTTATTATTCTGTGGTATGATTGTCTCCAGCACTGCCGGGTTTATGAAACAGACTGCCGTAGTAACCGGGGCATCGGGATTTGTCGGCTCCAATATCGTCAGGAGACTACTGACTGACGGTTACCGGGTACACGCACTGGTCCGTAAAGGCGGCGATCCCTGGCGGCTCGTCGGCCTTCGAAACAAACTGGTATTGCATGAGGGCGTGCTTGACAGTAAATCCAGGCTGACTGCGCTTATGCACAAAGTGCGGCCGCAGGCGGTTTTCCACCTGGCAACATACGGATCCTACCCAACGCAGATTGACCTAAGCCGCGTCATCAGGGTAAATGTCAACGGAACCGCTAATCTCCTTGAAAGCACGCTCCGCGTGCCGTATACGCGGCTGATTGTCGCCGGCAGCTCTTCGGAATACGGGAAAAAGGACGTCCCGATGCGTGAGGATGACGCTGTCGATCCAAACAACATGTATGCGGCAGCTAAGACGGCAGCCACCACACTGGCCCGGACATTCGCCCGGGTTTACCGTAAACCGGTTACGATATTCCGGCTATTCAGCGTCTACGGGCCCGGTGAGGAAAAGGGGAGGCTGGTGCGCTCCGTCATCGAATCGGCACTGGCGGGTGAGCCGGTCAGGCTAGCCAGCGGCAGGGAAGCCCGGGACCTGATATATACGGCGGATATTGCCGACGCTTTCGTATATACGGCCGGTCTGAAGCGGCAGATACCTGACGGGGAAATTTTCAACATCGGAACCGGTGTCCAGACTACCATCCGGGAACTGGCGCAGAAAGTCATCCGGTTAACCGGCAGCAAATCGGAAATCAAACTGAACGCTTATGCCGGCCGGTTGTGGGACGCCTACACCTGGAAAGCCGATACGGCCAAAACCCGCAGTGAAATCGGCTGGACTGCCACAACCGGCCTGACCGACGGACTGAAAAAAACCATAGACTGGTACCGTAGCCGGGTATGAAACGAACCGTATCAGCGGTTTTCCTGTTTGCCATCCTGTCTGCAATACTTCTCTGGCCGGCACTGGCGGCGCCGGACGGGATGATGCTTGCGGGTTATGACCTCCGGAGGTACTTCTATTTCATATACCGCTTCTGGAACGAAGCGATCGGAAGGAGGGAATTCCCGTGGTGGAACCCATATCTTTTCAACGGAATCCCGTTTGCCGCCAATCCGAAATCCGGCGTCTGGTATCCGCTTAACTGGATACTGGCAGCCGGTCCGGTGCCCCGGGCATTTGCAATCTATATTTGGTTTCACCTTGTTATTGCGATGACCGGGATGTACCGGCTGTTAAAGCTGAACCTGAAGACTTCCGGACTTCCGGCAGCAGCGGGGGGCGTGCTTTTCGGATTGTCGGGATTCTTCGGGGCGAAGATATTCATCGGCGGGCTGGATATGATCGCCGCGGCAAGTTACATACCCTGGGTATTCGGTGCCTGGTGGCCTTTTCTTACCGGAACCGGCAGTATCAGGCGCCGGCAGCTGATGTATCCGGTGATTGTCACAGTAGTCCAGTTTGTCAGCGGATACCAGACGATATCGCTTTTTACCTGGATGTCGCTGGTACTGGCGTCATTGGTAGTTGCCGCAGCCAGAAGAACCGTCAAACCGTTAATCAGGATAGTACTCGGTCTGGCTGCTACTGCGGGATTTTTGGGATTCACCCTGCTGCCTAACCGGGAATACCTCATATTAAGTCTGCGCAGCCGGGACATGTCATATGAAAGGTCGGCTCAGGGAGCCCTCACGCCGGAGCTTCTGGCGGAGCTGGTCCGGCCGGATGCTTTCGGCGGACCGGCGGGGAACACCGGACCGATGCAGTTTTTCTGGGAACGGGCGGGATACATCGGTGTAATCGGTCTGGTTTTGGCGGTTACGACGTTCTTAATTACCTTACTTCCAGCGCGTCTTGTCGGATCAGTCAGGTTATTCAGGGAATCAGGCAACCGATTGCCGGTTCTGATTTTTTCCCTGACTGCGGTACTGGCGGTATGGATCAGCCTCGGGCCGAATGCACCGGTTGACATGTTCGAGGTTTTCTACCGGATTAATCCCGTCTACCGGGGCATCCGGATACCGGCAAGGCACATGGTGCTGTTTACTTTTTCCGCCAGTGCCCTTGCCGGGCTTCTGCTGTCGCGGATCCGCCGGAAGGGAATTGTGCTTTGTATTCTGATATTGGCAACATTGGAACTGCTGCCGGCAGGCCGGAAATACGTGGAGCTTGCTCCGACACCAGCGGCGAAAGCCGACCGCGAACTGGTTAGCTTACTGGTAAGCGATCCGGGAGTAAACCGGCTGATGGTTAATTATCCGCACGTATCCTACCCGACTGACAGTCTGGACACGAACCAGGTATTGGAATTCCAAATCCGCTCGACCAACGGATATGAAACCGGGCAGCTCCGGGCAATTTACGAACTGGCGGAAATATTAAACGGCAATCCGGTGACCGGTAATGAGTCGGACGCCCAGGTGCCGGTAATCGAACGGCCGGACCTGCCGTTCAGCAATGTTCTGGGCGGGACTTATGTTCTCGTTGATGCGTCCGACGATCCGGTTACCCGAAGCGGAGTATCCGGGTATATTCCGCTGACAGACAGGACAGACCGTCCCTACCGGCTATACCGCAACCCCGCCGCGGCTCCCCGGCATTATCTGGTTACGGAATCCGACAATGTGCAGAGCTCAGAGGTATTTACAGCCGCGGTCAGGGATCCTGCGTTCAGTCTGGGCGACAAAGTAATTGGCTACCCCGATGCCTTACCACCCCTTGAAACAACCGGCTTCTGCAATCCATACGGCCGGGTAGAGACGTTATCATCAACGCTGAACAGCGTGACCGTGGCAGTTGACACCGGTTGTCCGGCTTATCTGGTTTCCACGGAGACGATGTATCCGGGATGGCGGGCATGGATTGACGGAACGGAAATTCCGGTATATTCGGCAAACGGCGCTTTCCGGACTATCATCATCCCCCCGGGCAGCAGTATTGTCCGGTTTGAATTCTTCCCGCGAAGCTTCGTAGGCGGATCGATGCTGACGGTACTTACGCTGGTAGTGCTTATACTGTTGCCGGGGAATACGGGTAATTTGCGAACCGTCCGGAACCGGTTATAATCTCTATCATGGCAGTCAGTCTTAATAGGCCACCTCAGCTGAACTCCGGACAGCTCCGGGAAAAAGCCCGCGAAGTCGCACTATCGGTACTCGACATATCATACCGCAACCGGATAGGCCACGTCGGATCGGCGCTGTCGATTTCGGACATACTGACTGCACTTTACTTTACCCGGTTGCGGATCAACCGGAAGACACTTGACCATCCCGAGCGCGACCGCTTCATCCTGTCGAAAGGCCACGCCGCCGCGGCGCTTTACGCCGCTCTTTACCATCGGGGAATACTGGATAAACGGGAGTTTGATTCGTTCGGGTGTGACGGGGGCTTATGCGAACATCCGGAAATTAAGGATCCCGGTGTGGAAATGACAGCCGGCAGCCTGGGACACGGGCTGGCGTTCGGAGCGGGAATCGCCCTGGGACTCCGGAAGAAGTATGCAGTATCCGGTATCCGGTATACAGTATCAAATCCAAAAAATATTCGGAATACTGAATACCGAACACGGAATACTTTCCCTCATGTCTTCGTGCTGATCTCGGACGGGGAATGCGGGGAAGGATCGGTATGGGAAGCGGCGTTATTCGCCTCCCGGATGGGTCTTGACAACCTGACGGCAATCCTTGACTACAACGGCTGGCAGTGTTTCGGGCGCGTCAAAGACATTACGCCGTTGGAGCCGGTCGGGGATAAATGGCGGTCATTCGGATGGGACGCTGTCGAGGTTAACGGGCATGATACGACAGCACTGGCCGGTGTTTTCCGGAGCCCCAACCTGTCAGGGAAACCCCGGATAATTATCGCCCGGACCGTATCGGGCAAAGGCGTACCGGCCATCGAAAACCAGCTGATCGGCCACTATAAAGTTTTCACCGAAGCGGAGTACCTTACCGGGCGTCAGGAATTACTCAGCCACTGATTTCAGGCGGCGCGTCCGGACTGAAAATGCAAGCAATCCAAGAATTCCCAGAACTGCTTCGGTCAGATATATCAGCGGACTGTAGACGCTCCGGACAAACGGCCGGTATTCAAGGTGCACGGTATGCATTCCCGGGTTGATCTGCACAGCCGATGCGGCAATGTTTGCCCGGATCAAAGGCCTGCTGACACCATCAACCCGGATTTGCCATAACGGATCGTACAAAAGTTTGAAGAAAAGGTATCCCCTGTCGGGAGCAGAAATCTCCAGACGGTGACCGTTATAACCCCACTTAAGCCAGCGGTAGGAAAAGCCATCGGTTTTTGCTTCCGTATTGTAAATATCAGGCGGATCGGCGGGCAACGGTTCCGAAACCAGTATGGCACCCCGCTTAAGCGGTTCCGAAAACAGATCAACCGTGACAGCCGGGTCGGCTATACCGGCGCTTTTGACAGTTTCAGTGACAAACTCGACCGGTGGACCGGCGGTAGTGCGGTTATAAAACCATCCGGGTAACTGCCTGATAGTACCCAGCTGAACGTTTTCCAAATATATTGAATTGTCCGGCCAGATGTAGTTAAGAAGCGGCAGGTTGGCGATAATGGCTCCGGCAAATCCCTGCTCCGGGTCGGTTTTCCAGGATTGGGAGAGAATTTGTTTCTGACTATCAACCAGCGGAGTAAAGCCGGCGTTAACCAGGTACTGGCCTTCGGTAAATGCCCGGTCCCGGTTTTCGATATCGCGATAGTAGCGGACCCCGTCAATCCCCACGGCAGCAATCAGAAGCGTGATGACGGCAATCCCGCGGGTGCGGTAACGGAGAAACAGTAGCGCCACGGTGCCGGCTTGAGCTAAGACCGCGAAAGTCAGAACTTCCGGTACGCGGGGGACAGTTCTCAGAAGCGGTGATGAAGTAATGATGCTTAATAAAGTGATTAAGACCGTACCGGATACTACGGTCAGCCACTTAACTGCCTGCCGGGAAGAATTCATGACTTGACCGCGGAGAAACCGGGAGATAAATGAACCGGCCAGAAGCAGCAGTACCAGCTGCAGACTCCAGGTGTTGTACTGGCTGATCTGGCGGATACGGTCGGTAAACGGCGTAATCCGGATAAGCACGGCTGTCAGCGGGGTTCCGGCACAGATTGCAGACATAGCGACCACGACGGTCAACAGTGCCAATTCCCGCCTTTTCCAGCCGACGAGGAAGGACAGTAATATCCCGGGCAGTACCAAAAGTCCCAGGTACCTGGTCGCGTGGACCACATTGGCTGACGGATTAATGATTTCCGATACGTGAGGGAAAGGATTAACGAGTCCGGCGTAGAACCTGCGGATATCCGGTGCATCTTCCAGAATCTGTGATTCCGAATTGCGGACCTCTCCGAGACTCGTCCGGATATACTTATCAGACTGTTCACGGACAATCGTGGCGTATACCACCAGCCAGAAAAGTATGATACCAGCGACCGTAAGCGTCATGACCGTACCCGGAAATGATTTTTTCCTGAAGTAAGTAAGGAATGCCCCGGCAATTTTCCGGAAGTAAAAGACCCCGGCAACCAGTATTAGAACACCCCAGAACCAGAGGTTATTGACGGTCCAGTAGTTAAATGTCGCGCCCTGGTAAAGGATGCCCAGGAGAAACAGATAAAAATTTCCCGTGGTGGGCTTTTTCACGAATGACACGGAAGACCAGAGAAGGAGGAATACGGCAATGGTCTCGGAATAGGAAAACCAGGAATTCAGCCAAGCAGCCATGCTGGTGAAGAAGTAGGTAGCGGCTAACATTACGGTCGTTAAGCGGTGGCGGAACAGGGTCATAACCAGGGCGGTAAAAAACACCAGTGACAGAAAGGGGTACAGCAGATACTGAAGTACCAGATACTGGAAATATTCGGCAACGGGATACCCAAGCAGTGTCAGGAACCGTACAATCTGCGACCAGATATGCACAATCGGGGAGGAGGCCAGGGGTGAAGGCGGCATGATGAATGACTGGAAATACAGGGCAAAGCCGTCGGGAGCAGCCGGGCTCCAGTATGCCGGTTCACCGGATAATTCAAGCGAATGGATAGTCGGTCCGAAGTATGCCAGTCCGCCGGACATGTCGTGGCCGGGGATCTGTTTCAGTTCGAAGAATGCCCGGTCATAGGCCAGAAATCTGAGAAGGATCAGGCCGGCAGACAGTAGTATGACAAAAAGGGTGTCGTTCCCCTGGATTTTCCTCATCACCGGCCGCATGCGCCTATCATAGCACGGGAGGCGGGCCGGTCTTGCACAAGCCGCCGGCTATGGGCGATAATACGTGCTTGTCATACCTGTTATGAGAGCAGCATTTATCAGGGCGTTGTCCCGTGCGGCGGAGAAGGATTCCCGGATCATGCTGATAACCGGTGATTTGGGATACCGATATCTCGAGCCATTCGCCGAAAAGTTTCCCGACCGATACCTCAATATCGGGGTTGCGGAAGCCAATCTGGTAACGGTAGCCGCAGGACTGGCGACTACCGGTTTCATACCGTTTGTGTATTCAATTGCCACGTTCGCCAGCATGCGGGCATTCGAACAGATCCGCAATGATGTCAGCCTCCAGAATCTGAATGTGAAAATTGTCGGCATCGGGGCCGGATTTGCCTATACCAAAGCCGGACCGACCCACCATTCGGTGGAGGATATTGCGCTGATACGGACACTGCCGAATATAACGGTAATCGCGCCGGTTGATACCAACCAGGCGTACAGCGCGACAATTGCGGCAGCCAAACACCGCGGTCCGGTGTATCTTCGGCTCGGCAGGAATCCGGAAAGCGGGGTATTTGCCAAACCACCGCCTTTCACCATAGGCAAAGGGACGGTTATTTCCGGCGGAAAGGATATGGCAATCCTGGCAACCGGCACCACTGTGGGACTAGCCCATGAAATAGCCGGAAAGATATCCGGAGTGGTAAAATCACCGACCATTGCCGTTTTCCCCTCCATAGTTCCGTTGGATCATGCGCTACTGCGAACACTGGTGCGCGGGCACAGAATTTGGGTGACGGTGGAAGAGCACCGCCAGAGCGGCGGATTCGGTACGGCCGTCGGCGAGTGGTTGCTGACTCAGACAGGCAAAATTCCGCGTCTGGTCAAAGCCGGTGCCCGGGATGCACATTCCCAATTGTCTGCTGAACATAAGGAACTGATGAAGGAAGCGGGCTTAACCACCGGTGATGTTGCCAGGCGGATACGAGCTACTTTGCGGAGTCAGAGAAGGTAAAGGGATTTTAGAGTATTCAGTATGCAGTTTACGGTACAAAGCATACTGAATTCGTTCACCGTTGACTGATTTTTCCGGAGGTGTCTACCTGGTACACTCGACGAGTGTGCAATTATTACGCGCTTAAGACGGTGGTCAGGCCGGCGCGGATGGCATCGGTGGCGTGGTGAGTGCGGTCACGGTCTTCGTCTTTGGCATCCTTGTCGATATTATCGAGTTCGGTCATGACTTTGTCATTAAACTCCGTCTGTATCTCCGCCTGCTTGGCATCGAATTCATCAATGATCGACTCAAGCTCTTTAAGATCGGAAAGCGTAAGAGCATCAAGTGAAGCCAGAATTTCCACTTTGTCATCATCTTCAAAAAGCCCGGTATTTTTTATTTTCTGCTTCAGTTCATCCATAGTTTAAAGTTGCTGGAATCCGGCGACCATATTTCTAAACCCGGATACGACAACCGGATTAACCAGCCGGAGCGGATTAATCTGCCTGTCCACCGATCCCCTCGGAAGCTTCATCCGCGCGTTATATTCGTCAACTGATTCATCGATTCTGTGTTTAATCCAACTTTTCTTACTAACCGGTTTCTCCGGGAGGAAGGTATCCAGCCGGGTCCGTTGGTTTCTGCCGAAGATTTCAAATAAGCTGGAAATCATGAAGTCGGACTTTTTGGCGTGGGGCATGGTCCGTTCGAAATGATTAATGAGTGCGTTATAGCCAAGTCCGACGGCAACATCCTGCGCCAGATTGCTGAAATCTTTGTTCGGAGTGTACCTCAGTTTGAGTCTTTCCATCACCAGACCGATACCGACGCCGACTGCAGTCTGTTTGGCACCGGCCACGAACTGATCATTCTGTTTGAGTGCGCCTAATTTCTCGCCTGCCCTCTGCCGCAGGTCAGCCAGTTTAGACTTGGCATCATTAGTAATTGATATGAAGGAGTCCCGGAACCGCTTCTGATTGGGTGTCTCAGGCAAATCAGGCGCCTCCTGTTGAGTCACGGTTTCCGACTTCACAGGTGCTTCCGCAGGCGGGAGAACCTCGGATTGTGCAGGTGATTCCGGTATAGCAGCCGGAGTTTCCGGTGTTTCGGCCCTCTGTTCGAGCTGCTGGATGGGTGTTTCGCCGGTATTTTCCGCCATAGATCTTATTTCCAGAGTGTCAGAAAACGGCGGAGTTGTCAACCTGTCAGCCTGCCTGTGATATATTGGAGCGGTCAGGTATGAGACTCCGTATTAATTCCATTCTATCCGGCCGGTACCTGTTTATCCTCCTGTTGGTTATGGGATTAATCTACCGGATAATCTTCGCGTCACTATCTGATTCCGGACTGTTCTGGGACATGGAGAGGTACCACGGATTTGCCGTCGATATCCTATCGGGGAGATGGGCCGCCGACTGCTGCAACAAGAACGTCGGGTACGGCGCCTTCCTGGCCGGAATCTACGCAGTTTTCGGTCTGAACAACCTGACTGCGGTCAGACTCATTCAGGTGGCAGCCGATCTGGCAGTATCGGTATTTGTCTATCTGACTGCCGGGCGGCTGTTCGGAAGAAGGGAAGCCATGATAGCTTTCATCATCTACCTGACTAATCCCGTCACGTCATCCTATACGGGACTTCGGCTTCCGGAAAGCTTGTCTCTACTGGTGCTGTCACTTCTCGGATATATCTTTACTCTGCCGGGTTTCAAAACTAAGCCGGGATTATGGATCAGTACGGGATTGCTCCTTGGGGTATTTCTTTTCATACGGCAGAGTTTTTACCTCTTTGTCCTGGCATTTATGGCATTGGGTGCGTTTCTGTTTTTCCGCAGACTGAAACGGATTGCCTTCCTGGCGGCCGCCCTGGGGGGATTTTTCGCTGTATCCTGGTATACCCTGGCCGCCAATTATGCTGTGTTTAACAAAATCAGCCTGGTAGCTCCATACCATGCCTCGTACAGCAATATGTACTACCAGTTTTACCAGCCGGGTCGCTGGCCGGAACTGACCCGATTCATGCCCCAGGTGGATCCCAGACTGACAGCCATTGTTCTTGAATATTATGCCACCCCCGATACACAGAAGGACGGTTACGAACGGAAATACAAACGGCTGTTCCTGGAACGGTTAAAAACCGATTGGCCGTTATACCTCCGCATCTGGGCGAGAAATGCATATCTTCTTTGGGATAAGGAATACCTTTTTACTTATACCGATCGGTTCTACCCGGCTGACCGGTGGCCGGTCCGGATATATAATACGGCTTTTCTGGCCCTGTTTTTCGGTGGTTTGGTAAAGTATGCATTACATAATAGGAAGCGGGTAATGAATGACCCGCTGTTGGTATTCGTACTGATGCTTATGGGTTATATAACATTTACTTTCAGCCTGGTATCCAATGAGAGCCGGCATACTGTGGTATGTTATGCGTATGCCGCAATCTGGGCCGGTTACACACTGGCAAAATTAATTCCTGAAAAAGCCCAAATTCAGACATAACCATGTATACACTGGTGACCGGGGGTGCCGGATTTATAGGGAGTCATCTAACCGAGCGGTTGCTCCGGGACGGACACACCGTCACGGTACTGGATAACTATTCCACCGGCCGGAAAGAGAACCTGGCACAACTGGCGAATTTCAAAAATCTGAAGGTTGTTGAAACGGATATCTCCCGCGGTATAGTACCGATTGAAAAATATTTCCGGGAAGTTGACTGGGTGTTCCACCTGGCGGCACTGGCTGACATCGTCCCGTCAATCGTCAATCCGGTGGGATATTTCCGGGCGAATGTCGACGGCACCATGCATGTGCTTGAAGCCTGCCGGAAGCATAAAGTGAAACGGATTATCTATGCCGCTTCCTCGTCCTGTTACGGAATCGCGGACATAATTCCCACTCCGGAAACCGCCCCGATCCGTCCCCAGTACCCTTATGCGCTGACTAAATACCTGGGGGAGTGTGCGGTCCTTCACTGGGGCAAGGTCTACAAACTTCCGGTGGTGTCCCTGCGGATGTTTAACGTTTACGGGCCCCGCTCCAGAACCGGCGGTACATACGGGGCGGTTTTCGGCACTTTCCTAGCCCAGAAACTGGCCGGCAAACCCTTTACCATCGTGGGTGACGGTACCCAGACCCGGGATTTTACGTATGTAACCGATGTAGTTGACGCGTTTCTGGCTGCGGCAAAATCCGACAACCAAAATGAAATCTTCAACGTCGGCAGCGACCACACCTACAGTGTCAACCGGCTGGTAAAACTGCTGGGCGGTCCCAGAGTCCGGATTCCCAAGCGGCCGGGCGAACCGGATGTGACCTATGCCGATATCTCAAAAATCAAGCGGATGCTGGGATGGAAACCGCAAGTCAGTTTCGAAACCGGAGTAGGGGAGATTCTCAAACACATAGACTACTGGAGGAAGGCGCCGGTCTGGACGCCGGATTCAATCGAGAAAGCCACCCGGGACTGGTTCAGGTATCTGGGTAAATAACTCGCCTTTCCGGCTGTTGTGCTCATCCTGAATCCGCCCTATGATGGTTCCTATGGCATTTCAAGTGCTTCGTAACAAGTCCGGATTTATACCGTGGATCTTGATATTGGCCGTCATCGCCATATCATTTTGGCAGACCATCGCTAACCAGTGGTGGTACTGGGAATCATCCAAATACCTGGCTTTCTATCTGGGACTGGCGACACCGCTTGCGAAAATATTCGATTTCCGGGGAAATGATGCCTTACCGGCAGGGCAATACCGGATTCGGGACCTGGGTAACGTACTTAACTGGCTGGATGCGCAGTTGTTAGTACTCGGTTTGAAAGCCGGAATTCCCGCGCTGGTTTCCTATACATATTACGCGGCACTTCTGGCAATTGCAGTCATCCAGATGTATTTTTCCCGGTTAAATTTCGGACGGCCGGCCAGATGGGTGGCAGCCGCATCGACATTACTTTTCCTGACGGCACCGGCACCGTTTCTGACCGGGTCTTACGGCCGGACGAATAAAATCATCGTAGCCCTGCTTTTCATACTGGTATTCTGGATGGCTGTCGGATTTATCCGCCGGGTGAAAAGCAGCACCCTGACCCCGGTCTGGCTTTTCCTGCTCCTTTTGGCTGCGGCGCTAACCGACGAAACCGGCTTGGTCTTTCTTTTTGCCCTGGCAGTGATCGCCGGACTGTCGTCGATGAATCAGGGTTCCAGGCGGATTTTCAGAATTGTGCTATCTGCCGGCCTGGCTATCTTTGCGGTGTTTATATACCGTTATGCCTTAAGTCCGGCAATTGTATACCGGATTACCAGCATCCGGCCGCACCTCTGGGACGTAAAAACCGCCAATATCATGCAGCCGGAACTCCTGATCGGGGGACTTAGGATGTTCCTGACATACGTCGGCATGCAGTTCGGAAACACCGGCATATGGGGAGGCCTGGCGGCATTAACCGGCGGATTAGTCCTGGTAATTGCGGCTCAGTCCGGGCACGGACCGGTGACCGGTATTGTCAGACGGCTCTTCTGGCCCCTGATATACGTATTTGTCGCAGGACTATGCATTATGAGCCTGATACTAATGTCCGCGACCCTGCCCGGTATCCTGTCACCGATGTCAGCCCTGATGACGTATCCGATTCCCTTTAATGCACTCTTTGCCTGCGGTGCCTGCCTGATCGGATGTGCCGCTACCGCTACGAAGCCGGCGGCGCGGAAGCTTCTGGTCCTGACCCTTCTGGTGATGTCGGGATTTAATGTTTTGTCATTACCGTCCCACACATCCCAGGTAAATAAGCTGCCCTGGGAGCGCAAAGACGCCAGGGAAATAATAATACCGGTTCTGGCACCGGGACCGTTTAATTTAAACACCTATCCGTTTACCCATTATGAAGCGGCAGACGCGGTGATCAGCATCCGGGCCCGGATGGGGAAAAAATAATCCGGAAGTTGCCGGAAGCGCCGCAATAATGTATCTTGTGAAGAATTAATATGCGTTCCTTCTGGGAAGGAAAAAAAGTTGCCGTTACCGGGGGTACCGGATTTATCGGCAGCCATCTCGTCGAAGAACTTGTAAAGCAGGGCGCGCGGGTGACGGTGCCCACGTCTTCCGGAAATACCGGAAATCTCGGGCGTGTCATCAATCAGGTACGGATAGTCCGGGCGGACCTGACCGATCACAAATCAGCCCGGAGAGTCTTCAGGGGTCTGGATATCGTGTTGCATCTGGCGGCAAAAGTTGCCGGCATCCTTTATAACAGCACCCATGGTGCGGAAATGTTCCGGACCAATGCGGCGCTTAACCAGACCGTTATTGACGCTGCTGCCGCAAGCGGGATAAAGCGGATGCTGGTCACTTCCAGCGCCTGCGTCTATGCCCGGTATACTCCGCAGCCGATGCGGGAGGAATCCGGCATGGTTGATGAGCCGGAACCGACCAACGGTGGGTACGGTTGGTCCAAGCGGTTCGCGGAAGTCACCGCCGGATTATATGCCGGGCAGTTCGGCCTGGAGGTTGCCATTGCCCGTCCGTTTAACGCATACGGACCCCGGGACAACTTTGATCCGGCCATGTCCCATGTGATTCCGGGTCTGATCACCCGGATCTATTCGGGAGAAAATCCGCTTAAAGTATGGGGATCGGGGAAGCAGACCCGGTCTTTTATATACGTCGATGATCTGGTGCGGGGGATGATGGATATCACCGAAAAATATGCGGTAGCCGATCCCGTCAACCTGGGCAGCGGTGAGGAAGTGACAATCGCACGTCTGGCCCGGATGCTGGTGAAACTGTCAGGAAAGAAGACGAAGATTATATTTGACACTTCCAAGCCCGACGGACAACCCCGGCGGCTATGCGACGTTATGTATGCGCGGAATAAGTTCGGTTTCGTAACGCGGGTAACACTCGAAGCCGGACTGGGTAAAATGCTTTTATGGTACGAACGTCACTTATCATCCTGACCCGCAACGAAGTCAGCGGAATGAAGGCCATGCTGTCGCGGATTCCCTTTACCACCGTTGACGAGTACTTCCTGGTTGATTACCGCTCGACCGACGGGACGGTGGAGCTGGCCCGAAAACATAAAATACCCGTCGTCGCCCAAAGGCATCCCGGCCGGGCGGAAGCATTCCGGATTGCGGCCGATAATGCCCGGGGGAATTATCTGATATTCTTCAGTCCTGACGGTAATGAAGATCCTTCAGACATTCCCAAGATAATCAGATTACTCAAGAAGGGGAATGACCTGGTGATTGCCAGCCGTTTCCTGCCGGGCAGCCGCAATGAGGAGGACGGGCAGACATTCAAATGGCGGGCTTGGGCAAATATGGGTTTTACCTTGCTGGCCAACCTTCTTTTCAACCGGGGCAGACCGTATGTTACCGACTCGATCAACGGATACCGCGGTATCACAAAATCCGCGTTCGGAAAACTCGGGCTGGATGCCCAGGGTTTTGCCGTCGAATTCCAGATGACGATACGGGCGATGAAGGCGGAACTGGCAATTACCGAATTCCCCACACTCGAAGGCCCGAGGATCGGGGGCCAAAGCACGTCTTACGCAGTACCCACGGGGCTGAAGTTTGTATATTATTTTCTCCGGGAAATATTTATCGGAGTCTGATTGTCCGTCAGGAACCGGCGTTAATATTTTCCCCGGTACGCAGGAGTTTCAAACCTGCCGGATTAGCGTATAGCCAGAAGTTGTCGTTTTTTCCCCAGAAGTACACCGCCGGTGAATGGTGGATCAGGGTAAATCCTTCGGGATCGTTTTCCGGAAGCGGAAAATCCAACAGAAGAAGGAAAGGGCGGGATTTGGGAAATGCATTTTTTGCCAGACTTACAGCTACATCGGGCGGAAGTGCATCATTTATCCGTTTATGTCGTGCATCGATAACGTTGAACGAACCGGCCCGTTGATACTCCGGATACCAGAATTGCCTGTCATTAAAATAGACCAGCACATCTATGGTCATATAAGCGTGATATGCGGCAATATCCCAGTTTTCAATTCTGTTCCGTTTAATAAAAGCAGCCATGTCTTTTCCGCCGGAAAACGGATAACGGTAATCATTCACATACGAAAATCCCGTGTAAATCCAGGAGATACCCAGGAGGCAACTGAAAACAAAAAGGAATATATTCCAGGATATTCTACGGATCAAATCGCGGTGCTGATGTTTGCCGGTCATCCAAAGGAAAAATATTATGGATATTAACGTGAGACCATGATGCCGGTTGTATCCGGAATACACATAAACATTGATGTAATAAAAGTAACCCCAGGTAACCAGCGCCATCAATGTCAGAGGAATATTGTGTATGAGAATTGGGATAAGAGTGGCCAAACAAATGACAGTTCCAATCCTGATTATTTGGGAAAAGTAAGGCAACTGAATAATGTCCGGTTTGTCAATCGGGAGTGAAGGGACGATGGATTGACGGAGTACTTTCGTAAACTGGGAAGATATGTCCTGTGGTTTTGCCCAATTCACCAGCTCGGGATTCGGGGTCAGAAGCGCGGCAGTGAATACACCCTGCGCAACCATCAGCGTCAGCACTGTAAAACGGGCGACATTGAATTTCCCATACCGGTACATCTCAAATCCGTAAAGGACCGTCAGAAATCCCGCCGGAACCAAAGAGAAAATATTTGCCTGATACAGGAGTACGATCAGCATTCCGTATAAAACGGGTTTATCGAACCGTCTGGGGTAGATGGCGGCGACTGATAACAGAAGTGCCCAGGTCAGGACATAATTGCGCTGAACGACAGCGTACTCATATGCCAGGAGATACGAAAAAATAAGCAGGATCTTCACTGGCAGGGGAATATTCTTATTGACAAACAGCAGGAGCCAGATAGCGAATATCGCGATGCCCGCATGGATAATGCCCATGGTTTCAAACGGCAGACCGGCTTTGGCAAACGGAGACAGGATAACAAACCAGGTAATCGGCACGCCTTCATTGGGAACATTGGCGACCATTTCCGGAATCGATGCTTCCCTGGCCCACCTCCAGGGATGGGCTTCATCCCGCCAGGGCTCATGATGGGATATGCCGAAAAGTACCAATAAGGAATAAATGGCAAAAATGATAAAGAGTACAGCATTATTCTTCGGTATATATGGCCGCTTCATGTCCATGATTTGTGGTAAAGCCGGTTCAGAATAATTACAGCATAACCGTTGAAATAGAGGGGGAGTGAGTTTTTTTTTATCATATAAGATTTATCCGATCCGGCAATAATTCCCGAAACGAGCATCCGGTTGATTCTTTTTCGGATAATCGTATCGGTATTATATGTTTTTAAAATCTGGGCAGCAGTTATTCCCTTGTATCCAGCATTGGCAATGACAGCCAATAGTCTGATTCGGATGGCAGATTCAAGAAGTGCTCCGAAGACGACCAGCACATAGACTCCGATAATTAACGTGTAAAGAATCAGAGCACCGATAAGTATTATCAGCTGAGCAAATAACGGATAATAGGCCGCAATCGTTATATATCGGAAGAAAGGGAAGTAGATCAGAATCGAAATAACTGACGAGGCGACATACAACATAATAGGCCATATGTATATTTTTTCCGGCGGCAAAAACCTGACTATTACCAGGTGAATAACATAGAAAATCGAGGAAAACGCCAAGGCGTTTAATACTATCAGCATATCTAGAGATAAGTACATATCGGGTATCATCCGCTTGACCTCCAACCGATGATTCTGCGATAGATTTCAATTAGGATATACAGGAATTTGCCTTTGGTCGAAACAAAATAAGCATCTGATTTCCGGCCAACAAAACCCATGTGTATCAGGTCGTTGATCCGGTTAGTCACGAGTTCGGTATCTGAGAACAATTTTTTCAGTTCCTTTTCAGTAGCCCGTCCGCGCTTTACCAGGTAAAGATATATTTTTGCCGACGGGCTGTAATCGCCGTATACGGCGCTGCCGGAATAAAGGATATAAATGACAGATATCACAACGTATATGACAGTAGCCGTCAGCGGTAACGGATACATCAGCAACGCCGCCCAACCTGAGTGACCCAAACGGGGTAAAGTATTAAGTACCATCCAGTTCAGTAGACCACCTGATATAAAAAACAGAAAAATACTCCGAGGCAGATAAATCCGGCCGGAAGCTGCTGCGTTGTGGATTAGGATATGTGCCCCGGCCACCAGGAGAAATATGGTGATACTTACAAAAATATCCAGCATATTCTGAAAATATTCGTTACTCTAACAGTGTATATGAACCACTATCCAATATGTTCCGAGGCAGTCAGTTCATAAGGCAATACCGCGGCCGTATAACCATAAATTTTCCGTTTCGTTCGACCAGAAGTATGTAGCACCCGATGTATGAAGCAGCGAATATCCTGCGGATTCCTCATCCGGGAGGGGAAATGACAGAAGCAGTAATACCGGTTTTCCTGGCGGAAAAGCGCGGTCTATCCGTCGGAAGGCATCATACGTCGAGAGACTGAAAAATAGTGCGTGATACCGATTATCACTGGTATTATAGTATCCCTTCGCACCGAATTCGGGGTACCAAAACTGTTTGTTATTCAGGTACGGCAGAACGGCCAGCCCGTGGGATGCAATATAAGCCACAGTATCATATTTATCCAGGTTATTCTGTTTCAGGTAGGTAGCCATATCCCGGGCACCGGAAGAAGCATAAGTATAGTCAGCACTGTATATATACTTCGTATACCCGAGGGAAACAGTAAATAATACTGCCAGACTGACGAGTAAAACACTACGAACAGCTTGTCTCACCGGGGTCAACGGCTTCTGGTCGATTCCGCCTAACCAGAAAAAAACAACAAGATATATCAGCAGCAGTCCGTGGTGCCGGATTGATCCTTTATGGACGTACAGATTAACATACAACCACCAGGAGACGGTAGAAACGCACAGGATAAAAATATGCGTATTCCTCCAGAGAAAAAGCAGAATACCAGGGATCAGTAGTGCAGTCAGAATAGTAATAATAGTATTAATTTCCGGGGATAGGAAAGGTGCTGCAGGGTGCTGGGGAAATGAAGGAACAATTGCGTTACGGATGATAACCGGCAGCTCAAGTAATGGATTGTCGGGAGGGTAATTAATAATCCGAGCAGCACCGTTTCGGAGAGTCAGAAACGTAAAAGCGGCGCTGACCGATAAAACCGCAACAGATAGGATAGTCCCTGGTGCCAGTAATTTTTTCCGTAAGATGTCAAAAACAAATAACATCATGAACACCCCTGCAGGAAGTATACTGAATGAGTTCGTCTGAAACAGCAAAGAGATAAGCAAACTGTAAAGGATGGGTTTAGTAAGCCTCTTATCATACAGGGCTGCGATGGCAAATGTGAGTAAAACAGTCAGTACATAATTTCTTGA
Organism: Candidatus Gottesmanbacteria bacterium RBG_16_52_11; assembly: GCA_001779095.1. GTDB lineage: Bacteria > Patescibacteriota > Microgenomatia > UBA10105 > UBA927 > RBG-16-52-11. The sequence goes on from MFJD01000004.1 coordinate 207,647, forward strand.
TATAACCGAGTATTCATATGCCATATAGTAGGTAAACGGGAATAGGATTTTCAGAAGCATCGGTAATTTCGCGAATCGGAGTAATATGTAGACTGCGGTTATGGCAAGTCCCGCATGGATAAATGACATTGTCAGGTAAGGAAAGCCGGCAGGCGCGAAAGGCTTGAGGATCAAAAACCAAAGTATCGGCGTGCCTTCATTCCGGATATCTTCTGAAACAATAATACCAAGCGGAGTCTCCCGGGCTTTCATCCAAGGATGTGCCTCGTCCCTCCAGGGTTCATGGTACAGAACTCCGAAGATGATGAGGCTGGCGTATATAAACCAAATTGCCACGTACGGCAGAGTCTTCCGCGGAAATGACATACCTGTGCCAGTATATAGAGAATCGAATCAGCGGGAAAGTGACTGTCTCCATTCACAAATGCTACTATCCGCTGACAGTGCATGACCGATAGTGTCAACGGCTTCAACTAATTCTGCTCCATTCCCACGGGTATTGAGTTTATCTACTGTCTGATCGGGGAGGTTTTGTCAGAACCTGAAAGGGCACGTAACACGTCGGAAGACTCCGTCAATTCACATCCCCATAGGAATACAAAAAGAATTCCTCGGGCCAACTGGACCATATATAAGAGCCGCGGGATTCATACAGCAGCTCGTACCCATCGTAACCTCCCGGGAAAGTGTATTCGATCGGTGAGGACAGAAGGAGCAAATGGGGCTTCGTACCGAAAGTTGCTTTTATCCTAACCAATGCATCGGCGGGTTTGAGCACATCCGCCGGTTTATGATACCGGACGTCGAATAAATTATAATATCCGGTTTTCCCGTATTCCGGATACCAGAACTGTTTATCCTTAAAATACGGTAATACGGCAATTCCGTGGGAACTGCGGTATGCAACTATATCCATATGCAGGAGATTACGAGTCACAATGAATTCCGCCGTATTTTTTGATCCTGAAAAATTGGAAGTATAGTCCTGGCTATAGAGATAAGCGGTATACGCCCATGAAATAACAAGGAGTATCGAGAGAGAAGTGAAGAAAATGGCTTTCACACCCGATTCAAATTTTGATTTCCCTGCCTGTACTGTTTCCGAAAACCACCATAAGAAAATAATATAGACCTGAAACAGACCATGGTGTCTGGTATTTCCCGTATGGATAAATGCATTAATAAGGAGAAGCCATCCAAGACTTGCTGCTGTGATGAGGAGAGCTGACCCGTTCCGTAATACTTTCACAAAAAGAGCAATGAAAAGTATTGCCGTAATAATTGATATGGCACCGTCCATTGATTGCACATCAAGGTTCAGGGGACGGTAATGGTCAAACGAGGGGATGAACGCGTTTCGGAGTATAACTGGTATTTGTTCCAGAGGATATTTGGGTATATCCGGATTTATTGAATATGCCGGGTCGGGTATTAGCATGAAGAATGTAATCAAGGCACTGGCGAACATTATGGATAAAGCTGCCAGGCGTTGCGGTGATAGTAAACGGCTTCTCATTAATTGAAAGCCGTTAAGTACCATTAATACACCTGCGGGTACGATACTGTAGAGATTCGTCTGGAACAGGAGGGCAACCAGTGTTGCATAGCGCAGGGGTCTATCGAACCGTAGGGCATGCAAAGAAGCAATGGCGAACAGAAGCACAACTGTAAGTACGTAATTCCTGGCAATAATTGAGTACTCATACGCGAAAAAATAGGAAAAAAGCATCAATACCTTGACCACCGAGGGAAATTTACCGTACTTCAGGAGCAAAAAAGCAAACGTAATCGCGATGACACCATGGAGAAAATTCATCGTCTGATACGGAAATCCGAATTTGGCAAACGGCACCAGCATCATAAACCAGAGAACCGGAGTGCCTTCGTATTTGGCGTTATCGATGATAGTTGGAATGGAATCCTGACGTGCCATCATCCAGGCATGTGCCTCGTCCCTCCAGGGTTCATGATGAAATACTCCGAAGAGTATCAGCGCAATGTAAAGCAGAAAAACAATAGTTAATAACGTTTGTTTGCGGATCAGAACCGGTATAAGCCTCATGGTACTTCCGGTATGGAAACTTCGATTTCCCTTAAAGTCATGATTATACTAACATATAGGATTATGACAGAGAGGAATTGAATTCCATATATACTTATGCGTCTTTATAAAGAGGAAAAACACGAAGTCATATATCAGACCCAGGTTAATGATCCGTTTTTTAATTACGTAACGGAACTCATGTTTTCCCGGATGACCGGGCCAGGCCGCCTGCTGGATATGGGTTGCGGCAGCGGACGTAACATCATATTGGCTGCACAAAGGGGATTTGAGGGAGTCGGAATAGATATCAACAGTAAGTCACTTGAGGTTGCCGGGGAATATGCCAAAAGGATGGGCGTTGATAAGAAGACCAGGTTTATCAGGGCAGACCTGAGAAACCTGACATTGCTGGGATTAGGCAAGTTTGATTACGTGATGATGCAGGAAGTGATCGAGCATGTCGAGGATTATCAGGCGCTGATCGATCTGTCATACCGGTTGCTTAAGAAAGGCGGCAGACTACTGTTAAGTACGCCGAACGATCCGTCTCAGTGGAACCTGCTGGATGAGTATGCTGAACATGTGCGTCGCTTCAGACCGGTGGAGATACGTAGTGCGCTGAAGGAATTTTCCAGGATAGAAATATTTACTGTTGGGTTTCCCATACAGAGACTGACGATAACCATCTATGATCTGATGCTGAGAATCCTAAAGCGCCAGCATAAAGCCAAACTGTTCCGCCGCAACGACTTATTCCACGCGTTGTATTTCACTATAGGCGCTGCAGTCATGAATTTCGACGGACTATTTAACGGAATTCACATGGGAACTACTATAGTGGCGGGTGCGGAGAAGTGAATCCCGTAAAATACTAATGGTATACTCGATAATTATCGTCCGGTAATAATTTTATTAGAATGACCAGAAATCCCGGCGTCAGTATTGTCGTCATGGCGTATAACGAGGAACAGAACCTCGGTCCTACTATCGACGGGATCATGCGGGAAGTCCCCAAGGCAACCCGGAATTATGAAATCATAATCGTCGAAGACGGCAGCACCGACGGGACGCTTGCAGTGGCAAAACAATATGCCCGGAGAAACCGTCGCATCAGGATAGTCCGGCACCGGATAAATTTCGGATTCGGAACTTCGTTTAAGGACGGTGTTGCCGCCGCGGAAAAAAAATACGTAATCGGTTTCCCCGGTGATAACGACACGTCACCGGTGTCCCTGAGACAGATTATCGGGCGCGCAAATGACCGGACAGTCGTTATTTCCTATCCAATCGACTGGAAACAGCGTTCCCTGGCGCGGCACATTATTTCCAGAAGCGTCGTGATCCTGTTTAACCTCCTGTTTGGGATGCGACTCCGGTATTATACCGGACAGTTCCTGTGCCGGACTGGCGAACTGCAGAGGATGAATTTAAAGTCCAAAGGATTTGCCGTATACGCCGAAGCCAAAGTCCGGTTCCGGTATATGGGGATGAAATTTGAAGAAATACCGTTTGAGCATATCGGCCGGAAATTCGGTACCACCAAAGCGATATCGTTCAGAAGCCTCTTAGAGACTCTGGAAACGATCGGAATACTCTTAACCGATATTTTTTTCAGAAAGTAATTCCTTAATTATTCGAACAGACAGATGTGGGATTTCCCGGTAAGAATAGATTATTTTTACTTTAAAGTAGTATAGCTGTTTTTGAGTTGGTATGAAATTATTGCGGACGCTTTTACTAACAACAAAAGCTTATGATCCACTGTTGGCTTTACGTGGTTATTCAATTATTCTGATTGTCTGGTGGCACGTCTATTCATATTACCCAGTATATGCTTTTCATAATGCCAGCCCTAACTACTGGTTACTATCATCAAGCCCATATGTAGGAGTCTGGACGTTTTTTATACTTTCGGGCTACTTAATCGGAAAGGGTTTTTTTGCCGGAAGATATACATTATCACCCCGAAATCTAATCCGTTTTTATATACATCGGTTAATGAAGATTGCGCCTTTATACTACCTGACAATAATATATATCTATTTTGTTCATATAATTCCCTATGGATATACCGAAACCAAACTTGCTCCATTTTTTTTCTTTAATGCAGCCAATCTGATTAATGACAGGTATTTGGGATATCTCTGGTTTGTATCGGTAGTGATTCAGCTTTATATCCTGTCTCCGCTAATCTATCTTGTGAACCGTATGATCCGGTTATTTCGAGTACCTGTATACGTACCGTGGTTAATCATATTGGTATATTTTTTACTAATTCCGTTCACCTTTTCCATGCCATATTTACTTCAGAACAGGATGTATTATGATATCACTTTCTATTCTTCCGTAGCAGTTAATTTAAGCTTCTTTCTTATCGGATTTTTCATAAATATACTATTTACGAATAAAAACAGTAGTGAGCAACAGGAAAGAATTACAGGTCGCCCGGCAGTAAAAAAAGTGATGGAAATAGGAGCCAACGTAAGTCTCGTGATACTATATATTATTTCCTCTTATGTTACCGAAAAATTTCTAATCGATTATAATTCTAATCTTTTTAATATTATGTTCATTTTGCCTATTTTAACCGTAAGCATAGTCATATATTTCATAGTCACATCAGAGGGTGAAAACCATAAGAGAAACCGACACAGACAGATACAAGCTAATCACCGGACAATAAATATATTTGAAAAAGTCGGTCAATATTCCTATGGAGTATATTTGATTCACTACCTGGTTATTTATAGGCTTAAGTATAATTGCCATGCCAACTGTACAATTGCGGATTTACTTTATAAGCAATTACTAGTGTTCGGATGGAGCATGATCATAACAGTTATTATATACACGATTGCTGGAACTCTGAGAAAACGGATAATCCGAATCAAGCTGAATCCGTTTAAGTATTTACTGTGAAAATAAGGGAAAGGATCGTGTTCGCAATAAATTAATAAGACACTGCGGAGCGTTATTCCGCTGCCAGCATATATGATTAGCGTACTTGCCAGCATCCTACTGTTTATTGCAACTCTAGTGATTCATATTATGGTCAGGCGTCCCAATGCCCGGAGTATCGGAATCGGAAAGGTGGTAGCGGATTTTGCGGTTGCCTGTATCCTAGCGGCAGTGGCAATTGTGGCACTTGGGGAATGGTTCAGGGACATCACGCCACCGCTGCCGCTGACCGGAATTGCGATATACGGATTTGCGGCTTTTTCGTATGTGTCTTTTTCCGCTAGCCCGTTTCTGGGGGATGAAAGCCCTTCGTCCGTAATCGTACTTTTGGCGAGGGAGAAGGGCAGTATGACGCTTGACGATGTATTATCCGAATTCCCGGACCGGTCGATTGTCGACAAGCGGATTGCGGATCTGATCAGTACCGGCTGGATAAAAAGGACCCGGAAGGGACTGGTGGCAACCGGGACAGGCCGGATTATCGCTGCAGCGTTTGGTACATACCGGCGGTTACTGGGATTAGGGGAGACGGGATGAATATTGACCGGCTGATAATAATCCAGGCGATAACCAGCTCAGCCGCAATGATGGCGCTGCAGACGTTCGTAATGTCCGGGAAATACAAACAGGCAATCCTCAGGAGCCTTATGGCTGCATTCGGATACGCCACAATTTGCCATTACCTGATATCCGCGGCAGTTCTAGCGTATTTACTAAACAGCGGACCGGTGCCGGATTTGTTACCGCTTTATGCTTATCCGGTAATATCATTCATTCTCTTCGGACTGGTCTGTTTTTCCGTTGTCCTGACGGTTTTCGGCCTCACAGTTACGTCACTCCGGATCCATATCCTGACCGAAATAGCTGATGCAGGAGAACCCGGAATCGCAGAGACTGCACTTGAGAAGAAATATTCCAAGCGGGAAGTCATGGTTGTGCGGCTGATCCGGCTGACCGAATCCGGCGAACTTGTGAATCGGGGCCGGCGGTATTTCCCGGTTTACCACCGCTCCTACTTTCTGCTGCATACATTTATCCTGATGTTATACAATCGGCTGTATAATCTGCCCGGGTATGCCCGGTATTGGAAGAGCGTGGGAGCGAAGTTATTGACGGGAAAATAATTATTCTGATTATTCTAATTAACCTAATTATTCTAAGCATCCCACAATTTATTTACCGGATTTTATGAACGTACTGGTTACCGGCGCGGGGGGTTTCATCGGCAGTCACATGGTGGATCACTTACTGGAAAAGGGCCACAGTGTTACCGGCTTGGATATATTTTCCCGGGGTAAGGAAGAGCATCTACCGTCGAAACAGTATGGAAACCTGCTCCGGCTGATCCAGGCAGACGTGTCTGACCGCACGGCGCTACGGGAGAAATATTTCCGGGGCGTCGACTGGGTGTTTCACTTCGCCGGCCGCTCCAGTAACGTCAAGTCGCTCGAGAATCCGCCGGAGTACCATGCCGTCAATGCCACCGGTACGCTGAACATGCTGATTGCTGCCCATAAGGCTAAGGTGAAACGGTTCGTCTACGCGGCATCGTATTCGTGTTACGGCCAGCCACGAAAGTTTCCTACCCCGGAAACGGCGCTACTCAAGCCGGAATTCCCGTATGCCCTGACTAAGCTGGCAGGCGAACGCTATACACTGCACTGGCATCGGGCATTCGGATTGCCGACGATATCCCTGAGGATGACCAGCGTTTATGGGCCGAAAATCCGGACCGGTGGGAACTTCGGGCCAGTAGTCTCACTTTTTGTCGGGCAGAAAACGGACAGGAAGCCGTTTACAGTAGCCGGTGACGGCAGCCAGAGCCGGGATTTCGTGTATATCGATGACGTGGTTGAAGCGTTTCTGGCTGCTGCCCGGTCGGATGTTGCCGGGGAAGTATTTAACGTCGGCAGCGGCCGGTCAGTCAGCCTCAATCGACTGGTGGAACTGCTAGGCGGTCCGGTGACATATGTCTCCAGAAGGCCGGGAGAAGTCAATAAAACTCTGGCGGATATAAAGAAAATTAAAAAATATTTGGGGTGGACTCCAAAGGTACGTTTTAACCACGGAATCAGAAGGGTGCTTGAAAGTGCAGGACAAACGGTGAAGCCCGGATTTAATGTCAGAACAATCCGTCCGTCAACAAACAGGCGGAAAGGCGGACACGTATGAAGAAGGTTAGTAAATTGAGCAGGGCGAAGACAGGAAAAACCGGTACCGGTATCATCGTGATGGCATACAACGAAGAAAAGAATCTGGGTCCGGCCCTGGACGGTCTGTTGCGGGAAGTCCCCAAAGTTACCGATGACTTCGAGATACTGGTCATAGACGACGGATCGGATGACTCAACCGGCAATGTTGCCGATAAGTACGGCCGGAAAAGCCGGCATATCCGGGTGGTCCACCACCGGGAAAACCGGGGATTCGGCCGTTCTTTCCGCAGTGGTGTCAGCCTGACCCGGAAGCGGTACGTGGTGGGATTCCCCGGTGATAACGATACATCACCCGCATCCCTGGCGCAGCTAGTCAGGCGGGCAAACGACCGCACGGTCGTGACCTGTTATCCGACGGACCTCAGTAACCGTTCGGCATTCCGCCATCTGATATCCAAGTCGTTCGTGGTGCTGATGAACGCTGTTTTCAGAATGAACCTGAAATACTTCAACGGGTCATTCATATACCTCACCGAAGCGGTTAAAAACCTGAATCTTAAGTCAGACGGATTTGCCATATACGCCGAAGCCAAAGTCCGGCTGCGGCATCTGGGATATCCTTTTGAGGAAATTCCGTTCATTTATACGGGCAGAAAGCACGGTACGTCCAAAGCAGTAACCGGCAAAAGCGTCCGGGAGACTCTGGAAACGATCATTACTTTAGTGAAGGATATATATCTTAAAAAAAGAATAAATTATTCTAATTAACCTAATTGACCTGATTATTCTAAAAAAGAAGTATGGCTAAAATAAATATGAAAAGGACAGTGCTGGTAACCGGAGCCGGAGGCTTTATCGGCAGCCATCTGGTCGACAGGCTATACGCCGACGGACATGATGTGACCGGTATCGGTAACTTTGCCGGGGGTTCCGATGAGCATCTGGCAGGTAAAACCGACCGGTCACGGATCAGATTCATTGAGGCCGATATCACTGACAGCCGGCAGCTGAAGGCTGAATATTTCCACGGTACCGACTGGGTATTTCATTTGGCAGCGCGTTCGGGGAATGCCAAGTCTTTGGCAGAACCTTTTGCATTCCATGAAACCAATGTCAGCGGAACGGTCAATGTACTCGAAGCCGCGCGCAAAGCAAACGTAAAAAAGCTTATTTACGCTGCGTCATCCACCTGCTACGGCAATGCCCGGTGCCCGACGCCGGAAACGGCACCGGTTGCACCCGTGTCACCCTACGGACTGACGAAGTTCCTGGGTGAGGAGTACGTCATGCACTGGGGCCAGGTTTTCCGGCTGCCGGTCGTCAGCCTCCGGCTTTACTACGTTTACGGACCGAAAATCAGGCCCGGCGGTTCATACGGAGCATTAGTAACCATGTTTCTTAACCAGCTCCTGACTGAAGGACATGTGACCCTCAGCGGCGACGGAAGTCAGAAACGTGACTTTACGTACGTCGCCGATGCCGTTGACGCCCTGGTAACCGCTGCGCGGTCTTCCATATTCGGGGAAATTTTCAACGCCGGCAGCGGTCAAGTTTCGGACCTGAAAAAACTTGCCGGTCTGTTAGGCGGCAGGATAGTGCATGCCAAGCCGCTGTCCGGTGAAATAATGTCAGCCTACCCGGATCTCCATAAAATCAGGAGAATCCTGAAATGGAAACCAAAGACTGATATCATAACCGGAATTGCAATGGTTCTGGCCAGCCGGGATATGTGGGAGAAAAATCCCGGTAACGCGCCGGACCGGATGCGTGACAATCTTAAAAATCGTCAGAGGAACAGCAGGATCAGAAGATTAAAAATTAATGTATGAAAAAATCTAAGAAAACCGTCGATGCGGGCAGGTATAACCGGGATAAAGAACTCTTATCGTCCCATTACAGCCAATATTACCGGGATTATCCGGACGGGGTCACCCTGCCGCCGGAAATTGCCGAACTGGTCGACAAAAACATGATCCGGCTCTTAATCCGCCTGGCCCGTTACAAGTTCGTCGCCCGGATTGTCAAACCGTCGGATACGGTACTGGATGTGGGTTGCGGCCTGGGATTGGGAGACATCTTCCTCGGACAGCATGCCGGACACGTCACCGGTATCGATATCAGGGAGCATGAAATTGCCGAAGCCCGGTCCGTAAACCGGCGTGATAATGTAACTTTCAAGGTAATAGATCTTTACAATCTACCCCGGAACCGGAAGTTCGACGTGGTCATTGCCCTGGACGTAATCGAGCATATGGCAGTTGAAGACGGCCGGAAACTCCTGAAAGCCATGGCAACGCACCTGAAACCTGACGGCATGGCCGTCATCGGAACCCCGAGCATCTATTCATATCCGTATCAGGGACACTTGAGCCAGGCCGGGCATATCAAATGTTACGATCAGAAGGAGCTGACGGACCTGATGGAATCCGTGTTCGGCCGGACGGTCGCGTTATCGATGAACGACGAGGTAGTGCATACGGGACACCCCAAAATGAGCTGGTATTATTTCGTCCTGGCATTTAACCCGAAAAAGTAAAGAAATTACGGTTATGCTAAAAAAATACCCGTCCGCTAAAAGCACGACGTTTTATTTCAACGAAAGCATTATCACCATTGACACCGGTCTGATCAGAAGGCTGAAGGATTCATCCCGGAAGGACAAGTTAGGCAGGGCGCGGGTATGCCTCCATTCCGGACCGGATGCAGCGGTACAGGAAATGATCATCGCCATGGACCGGAAAACGTATGTCAGGCCGCACCGGCACCACACGAAAACCGAGTCCACACATATTATCGAGGGAGAACTGCTGATAATACTTTTTGACGATACCGGTAAACCGGTCCGGCGGATCAGTTTGCGGGCTGGAAAAACGGGGCAACCGTTTGCCTGCCGCATACCGCAGATGACCTGGCATACCCAGATACCTCAGACCCAAACCGCCGTGATCCACGAAATCATCAGCGGTCCTTTCAGTTCCGGCAGTTCAGATTTTGCTACCTGGGCACCGGAGGAGGGGGATACGGAAGCCTCAGACCGGTACATCAGAAAAATTAACCGCATAGCCCGCAGATAGATTGGTTTTCTTTCCTTGAATCCCGTAAGAAAGATGATATTATCATTGCGAAGATGGAAGGGCAGTTATCCAAAATAAAACGCGTCTCAAGTCTGGCAAAGATTACCGCCAGACTGAAGAAAGACGGCAAAAGAATAGTTCTGTGCCACGGGGTTTTTGACCTCGTACATCCGGGTCATGTCAGGCATTTCGCCTCCGCCCGTAACCACGGTGACGTGCTGATCGTCACCATCACCGCCGATAAGTTCGTCAACAAAGGGCCCGGCAGGCCGATATTCCGTCAGGAGCTGCGGGCCGAAGTGCTGGCTGCGATTGCCTTCATTGACTACATAGCGATAGTTAACTCCGGTTCGGCTGTTGACGCTATCCGGAAAATCCGGCCGGATTATTACGTAAAAGGGCCTGATTACCGCAACCGTAAGCCGACACCGTCGGTACCCCGGAAGCTGGGCGAAGAGGAGAAGGCGGTGCTGTCAGTCGGCGGACAGCTGATATTTACCGATGATGCGGTCATCTACAGCTCGTCCAAAATCATCAGCGATTACCTGGAGGTGTATCCTCCCCGGACTAAACGGTTCCTGACGGAAATGAAACGGAAATACACGTCGGAAAAACTGATTGCCGACCTGACAAAACTGAAAAAACTCAAAATTCTAGTAATCGGGGATGCCATTATCGACCAGTACCATTACTGCCTGCCGATGGGAAAATCATCCAAGGAACCGGTAATGGTGCACCGGTATGTGGCGGACGAGTCCTACATGGGCGGAGTCCTGGCGACTGTCAACCACCTGTCATCCCTTTCCCGAAACCTGACGCTCCTGACAGTACTCGGGAAGAAAAATTCATTCAGGTCGTTTATCACCCGTCGTCTGCGTCCCCAGGTCAAGCCGGTCTTTCTTTACCAGTCCAAAGACCCCACCATCATTAAACGCAGGTTCCTCGACTTGAATAACCGGCAGAAATTGTTCCAGATCAGCTACCTGCATGAGGATTTCGTGCTGCCGGAGCAAACGGAAAAATTAATCCTGGGGTACCTGAAAAAAGAACTGCCGAAGTTCGACCTGGTGGTGGTCAACGATTACGGCCACGGCATGATGACACCCAAGACCATCCGCCATATCTGCCGGCACGCCAGATATATCGCATTAAACGTCCAGACCAACAGCGCTAATTTCGGATTCAATGTCGTCACTAAATACCCGCGGGCTGACTTCGTTTGCATCGATAACCAGGAAATCCGGCTGGCGACCCAGGACCGTTTCAGCGACCTGACACTGTTGATCCGCTCGATCCAGCGGAAACTGAAATGTTCGTTCATGATCGTCACCAAGGGACCATACGGCGCAGTCGGTTATTCCCAGCAGGCGGGATTCGTCGAGGTGCCGGCGCTAACCGACCGGATCGTGGACCGGGTCGGAGCCGGGGACGCGCTGTTTGCCATTGCCTCACCCTGCGTTTACGCCGGCATGCCGCCGGACGTGGTGACTTTTATGGGTAACGTAGCCGGCGCTCTCAAAGTCCAGGTCATCGGCAACAAAAAGCAGATCGAGTTTGTGGACCTGGCAAAATATATCACCAGATTACTAAAATAACCGGAAACAAATCCAATTAATCTAATTGTTCTAAACAGGGAAATTATTCTAATTTAAATCATTAATGGGATGACAGACTCAGGGAAAAAGGTATCAAGAGAGGGATCCATAAAGACGGTCCTGGTGACCGGCGGCGGAGGATATGTCGGGGCTGTATTGGTGCCGAAACTGCTGGCCGCAGGGTACCGGGTGAGAGTGCTTGACTGGTTTATTTACGGTGAAGACGTCTTTGGTAAATACGGTAAGGATCCGAAACTGACTATACTCCGGGGAGACTTACGGGACCGGAAATCAGTGGAAAAAGCTCTGAAAGGCGCCGATGCCGTCATCCATCTGGCATGTATATCCAATGATCCCAGTTTCGAACTCGATCCGGCTCTTGGCAGGACAGTGAATTACGATGCGACCGCACTTCTCACCGACTTGTCCTGCGACGAAGGTGTAACGCGTTTCGTTTTTGCCTCCTCATCGAGCGTCTACGGGGTCAAAACCGAATCCGACGTCACCGAGGACCTGCCGCTTAAACCGCTCACCGATTACTCTAAATACAAGGCGCTCTCGGAGGAATACATATTAAAAAAAGGCAGCCGGGATTTTACCGTGCTGATCCTGCGGCCGGCTACGGTCTGCGGCTATTCCCCGCGGATGCGGCTGGATCTGACCGTGAATATCCTGACCATCAATGCCCTGATTAACAACCGGATAACGGTATTCGGCGGCTCGCAGCTGCGGCCCAACATCCACATCGGCGACATGACCGACCTCTACGTCAAAACCATGGAGTTCCCCGGGGAAAAAATTGCCGGAAAGATTTATAATGCCGGTTACGAGAACATGAAGGTATTGGATATTGCGCGCATGGTCAAAAAAGTCCTGGGAAAAAGGGATATAGAAATATCCGTCAAACCGACGGACGACCTGCGGTCCTACCACATCAATTCGGACAAAATCAGGCGGGAGCTGGGATTTGCCCCCCGGCACACCATCCGGGAAGCCATATCCGATATTAAAAGCGCCTACGAATCGGGAAAGCTGCCGGACCCCACGACGGATATCAGATATGTAAACATCAAAACCATGAAAGCCCTGTCCGGAAAGCTTGCGGGTAAATCCGGGTATGCCTAAAACCAAAGCAGCCAATACGATATCCCCTGTCAACCAAATACTCGAAGATCATATCTCCTCCTACATCATGGAACTGATCCGCTGCCTGGTGATGCTGGATAAAATAAAGATAGGGGAGGCAGTCGGAATCCTGACCCAGGCTTACCGGGACGGGAAAAAGGTCTTCATCATCGGTAACGGCGGCAGCGCTTCCAACGCTTCGCATATGTCCTGCGATCTGAGCAAAGGCACGCTGTCGCGGATTTACGATGACAGCGAACCCCGGTTCAAAGCCTATTCACTGACTGATAACGTCGCCATCATGACTGCATTCGGCAATGACCTGAGTTACGAGGATATTTTCGTCCAGCAGCTGCGAAACCTGGTGGAAAGCGGGGACGTGGTTATAGCGCTGTCAGGCAGCGGGAACAGTCCGAACGTGATAAAAGCCGTCCTGTATGCCAGGAAGTGTCAGGCAAAAACAATCGGATTCTTAGGGTTTAAGACCGGGGGGAAACTGGCTGCCATCGTAGACTGCGCCGTCATTGCTGACAGCAACAAGTACGGCCAGTGTGAGGACATACAGCTGATACTGGACCATATCCTGACGTCCTGGCTGGCCATCGTGAAAGCAGAGCACGATAACGGGAATAAGGGGAGACGTAAAGCGGGAAGGCCCCGAAAGACGGGTTAAACTAATTTACTTCAGGACGGCGGGCAAAGGCGGTGCCGGCCGGCGTGTCAGAATCCCCGTTGATCCGGAAATTTTCCGGCTGTTTGGCGGAGTATCCGGACTCCAGAAGCGATTTGGCACCGAAGGCTTTCACCAGTGTTCCGGTCACCCTGCCTTCGGCATCACTAACTGAGAAAGTATCACCCCGGTTGTTCCTGACCCCTTCCAGGTAAATATAGGTGTTGTTTTCGATATATTTAACAACTTCATTCCAGTTGTCAAAGACCCTGGCTGCTCCGGATTCCGTCAGTGTCTTTACCATCAGTTCAGTTGGCTTGTTTCCTTCTCCGACAACGGCAGGCACGGCAAAAACCGTTGCACCGGCTGCGACTGCAGCCTTAACTCCGGTCGGCGAGTCTTCGAAAACCAGAAGCCCTGAAGGGGAGATATTCATCTCTTTTGCCGCCAGCTGATAGACGTCCGGCGAAGGTTTGCCGTGTTTGACGTCATGCCTAAGAAGGACCGGATTACCGTACAGCATCTCCCGCAGTCCCGAACGGTCAATAATGATGCCGGCCTGGGTGCTCCTGGTCACCGAACAGATGGTGTACGGCACTCCGAGCTGGGAGACCATCTGGATCAGTCTGGCGGAACCTTCGCGCGGCCGGAAAACGGCCTCACTGAACATCCCGTCGAATATCGCATCCTTAAGTTCGATCATCTTCCCGACATTCCAGGCTTTGAGCAGATCTCCGGAACCGGGATTTTTCCGGGCAAGTTCAAGCAGTTGCTCCATAACCGCGGTATCGGGACCGCCGACAAATGACGGAACCTGCCGCATGATTTCGTCCACCGAATCGGGAAGAGTAATTCCCAAAGCTCCGGCTACTTCCCGGTGCGCCCGGTGATGAAGTGATTCAAGATCCACCAGGGTGCCTTCCAGGTCCAGTGCCACACCGGAGAATATTTTCAGCGTATCCTCGGCTTCTGGTTTAAGTATCAGGGCGCCATGCATATAATAAACTAGATTGTTAATTATAGGATTAAAGTTACCTTTCGTCAATTTCAGACTACCTAAGCTCAAAAATGGTAAAATTGACGGTCAGAGTAGTGTGGGTAGAAACCGGATATTATGGAAACCGTCATCGGCATTGACCTTGATAATACGATAATCAGTTTTGACCGCATTCTCCATGCCAGCGCATCGGAACTGGGGCTGGTCGGCCGGGGGATACCGGTCCGCAAGGATGCGGTGAAGCAGGCCATACTTGAGCGCCACGGAGACCGGGTGTGGCACCATATCCAGAAAATTGCCTACGGCCTCAGGATGGAGGAAGCCCGACTTATCCGGGGAGCGGTGCCATTCATCAGCGAATGTCTCAGAAGTGGTATCAGGGTATATATAATCAGCCATAAAGCTGAATTAGTGGAGGTGAACGGAGTCAGAATTAATCTGAGGAATAAAGCTATGCAGTTTTTAAAGAAAAGGTTCATAATAGGGTCTGAAACTGATCGGCTTAATGAACAGAATATCTTTTTCGAGCCGACACGGGCCGACAAGCTGGCACGGATTGCCAAACTCAGGTGTACGCATTTCATCGATGACCTGGAAGATGTTTTTCGCGAAGACGGATTCCCGGAAACCGTCACAAAAATCCTGCTCGGCCATACGACTGATAGTTCCTGGATGACCTGTCCGACATGGGGAAAAGTAAGTCAATACTTTTTCGGGTGAGCAAATGAAGGCAGCATTAGAAGATATTGTGAGCAGGATATTGGGGACAACCGGCTTATCCCTAAGACCGGGTCCGGCCGGATTCAACAGTACAATTTATATATCGGATACGGATTCCGGACGGTACCTGGTCAAGGTGTATAAGCGAAGACCCCGGGACCATCGGAACCGGCTGGAAACGGAATTCCGGAGCCTCAAGTACCTCTGGGCGCAGGGTTTGCGGCAAGTGCCGGAACCGGTGGGACGAAACCAAAGCCGGGCAATCGGAATATACCGGCATATGACCGGAGTACGCCCAGAGACAAAAACAATCGCTGATTTCGATCAGGCAGTCCGGTTCCTGCGGCAGCTTAGGTCATTAAGCCGCAAGACCTCTTCTGAGAGGTTCAGCCGGGCCTCGGAAGCGTGTTTCTCGCTTTCCGAATACCTGGATGCGGTACGCCGACGGTATGCCCGACTGGTGCGGGTAGCCGATACCCGACTGCAGAAGTTTCTCAGGGACGGGTTTCTGCCGTATTTCCGGGAGACTGCCGATTATGCAGCCGGAGAATATGCCCGGGCCGGACTGACACGGTTTACCCGTCTGCCCCGTAAAGCCAGGACTTTAAGCCCTTCCGACTTCGGATTCCACAATGCGCTCAAAGATGACCGGGGACGGATTATTTTCCTGGATTTTGAGTATTTCGGCTGGGATGATCCGGCCAAACTTATTTCGGATTTCCTGCTCCATCCGGCAATGGAACTGGCCCAGGTGGAGCAGCGCTATTTCTTCCATAAGGCATACCCCCTTTACAAAAATGCGGATCTCCGGGCCCGCCTGCCGTCTGTATACCGGATTTGCGCTCTGAAATGGTGTATGATCATGCTCAATGCGTTTCTCCGGAAGGAAGACGCCGGGGTCCAGAGCCGGCAACTGACTAAAGCCAAGTCAATGCTGTCACGGATTGCCGCGGAAGTCCGGACCGGAAATTTGCCCTTCAGCGGCGAATTATGAGGAATAATTACCGTAAATCCATTCCGCTTGACCGGCGCTCGCTGGCGCTGCGGAAACTGATCCTGTCCGCATATACCTCAGCCCGGCGGGGACACCTGGGCAGTTATTTGTCGCTGGTTGAGATCCTCAGAGTGCTGTATGACTCGGTTCTCAGGTACGATCCGCGCAAACCCGACTGGCCCGGGCGTGACAGGTTTATCCTGAGCAAAGGCCATGGGTCAGTGGCCCTCTATGCCATACTTGCCGATAAGGGATTTTTCTCTCCGGAACTGCTGCCTACATTCGTGAAATTTGACAGCATGTTCGGTCAGCATCCGGACAGCCGCAAAGTCCCGGGAGTCGAGGCTTGTACCGGATCGCTGGGGCATGGGTTGTCAGTCGGGGTGGGGATGGCGCTTTCTGCCCGAATCGACAAACAGAAGCACCGGGTCTTCGTAGTCATTAGTGACGCTGAGAGCCAGGAGGGTTCGGTCTGGGAAGCGGCGCTTTCCATTGCCAAGCATAACCTGACAAATCTGGTGGTAATTGTTGACTATAACCACATGCAGAGCTACGGGCGGACGCGGGAAGTGCTTGATTTGGAGCCGCTGGCTGCCAAATGGAAAAGCTTCGGATTTGGCGTAGAACAGGTGAACGGGCATGACGTAAAAAAGCTCAGGCAGTCATTTCTGAAAGCAGTGAATAAACCCAGCCGGCCACAGGTAGTCATCTGCCATACGGTCAAGGGCAAGGGGATTGCGGGGATAGAAAATAACGTGTCCTGGCACCACAAAACAAAACTCAGTGATGAGGATGTGGAAATGTTATACGCGAATCTAAGACAACGGGGGTCAGAGAATTAAGCGCTGGTGAAAATGTTTAGTATGCCGTTAATTCAAAACTCAAAAATCAAAAGTCAAAACTACAACGTAAAATTCAAGACCGGAAAACGATAAAGAAATTTTCCATTGCATGCAGCTTAAATCATAATAACCGGAACCGTAATCATATGAGAAAGACCAGCCTGGAACAGGTTTATCTGTTAGCTAAAAAAGACAAACGGGTGGTATTCGTGGGATCGGACCTGGGACACGGGACACTCGATAAGTTCAAAGCCGAAATGCCGGACCGGTTCTTCATGGAAGGAGTGTCGGAGCAGCATCTTACGGGCATGCTGGCCGGAATGGCGTTATCGGGCAAAGTGCCGTACTTCAATACCATCGCCGTGTTTGCCTACCGGCGGTGCCTGGAGCAGGTGATACTCGACGTAGCCATCCCGAACCTGCCGGTCAGGATCATCGCCTCGGGTGGCGGATTCGTCTACGTGCCGCTGGGACCGACCCACCTGGCGACAGATGACCTGGCGATACTCCGGACCGTACCCAACATGACGGTTATCGCTCCGGCTGATGCAGCGGAGATGGCACGGCTGATGCCTCTGACACTCAACTGGCCCGGGCCGATATATATCAGGCTCGCCAAAGGCGGGGATCCCGTAGTCACCCCGGCCGACGTACCCTTCAGAATCGGCAAAGCCGTGCCGGTAGCTACCGGCTCGGACTTACTGATCATTACCACCGGCATCACCCTGCAGTTTGCACTTGTTGCCCGGAAAATGCTGGCTGCTGAGGGGATTAAAGCCGGAGTTCTCCATGTCCCGACCGTCAAGCCGCTGGACCAAGACGGGATTCTGTCGCGGATCGCCAAAGTCCGGGGTGTAGTCACTATTGAGGAGGGAGTCCGGCTTGGGGGGTTGGGCAGCGCCATCGGGGAGCTGATGCTTGACGAGGGACTCGTGCGGCCGCTGACGCGGATCGGACTTCCGGACGAATTCACCCTCCACTACGGTACACAACTGGAGCAGTTGGCATATTACGGCATATCCGGGGATGGGATAGTCCGGGCAGCCCGGAAGCTCCTGGGTGGTCGGGTCAGGACGCGGACGCTGGCTCACGCAGCGCGTCGTAAACTCTTAAGAGTCCGTCCTCAACCCTCAACACAGGTACAACGGGGTACAAGTCGTCGGGCGTAAAAATCAGGGCAAAGTCCTCGGGAGTGGTGGCGTCGGTAGGCGGATACTGTATCCGGTAAAATTCCATGGATTTAGCAAATACCGCCGGCAGGTCAGGATCATTACCCAGCAGCAAATCCCTGACAGTCTCGGCGCAGAGCTGGTCCTCCATCAGGTTAGGATCTCCGGCAAATACCGGTTCCCGGCCGCCCGAGGGTACCAGTGTGATCCGTTCCGCCCTGCCGTGATTTGTAACCAGCCATTCCGACAGGGTCCGGAGATTGGAGTAATTGCCCACCACTATCGGACCGGCCCCCTTACTCCACAGCTCGCTTAAGGTGTAGGTACCGTTGTTGGTCAGAATTACGACCGTCTTCCCACTAACGTCGGCAGCTGCCACTTCGGCCGGATGATTGGAACAGGTGAATTTCCCGGACAGGTCCGGATCAGGACTTTCGCCGAAGAGGGCGGCATCGGGAAACCGATTGAGGGCTGCGCGGACGGTGTCCCGGGTCACCACATAAAGTCTTTTCGCGCTGATAGCCAGGCGGTTGATGTTCTGGGAGGCAGAGATCACATCAAACATTACCGCCGGACCTGTCAGTTTTTCCGGCAGATCCCAGGGATAGGCAATGTCAATGGTGCCTTGGTACGTAAATTCTCCGGACTTGGGTGTTTCCTGGGCCAGCATATATGCCGCGGGAAAATTATGGTCAGTCAAGCGGCAGCTGCATCAGCTCACGCAGCTCGGCGACCGTATGATATTCAACGAAAACCCGTTCCCGGCCGCTCTGGACGTGAGTCAGGACATTAAAACGCCGGTTATCAGGATCATACGCAGCATCGATCAATTCAATCCTGGTTCCGTCAGCGGTGACGTAAAAGGGAGTGATTGTTTCTGTTTGTCCGCCTGAATCGTCATTCTCCAGACGGTAGGTAAGTGGTTCGTGGACGTTGCCGTTATCGCGGATAATCTGCCTTTCCAAGCCTTCCGCGACTCCGTACCAGGAATCCCCCGGATCTCCCCGGACGACAAAATTCGCTCCGTCAAATCCCAGATTACGCAGCAGTCCGGCCAGGCTTTCTTCAGGCATGATTTGCGCCTGAAGCTCCAGGTAACGGCGTCTATCGTCCTCAACAGCCATAGGAGATTGTGCGGGCCAGGAAACTGATTATATCACAGGATTCTTTTGACCGGCTGGTCGGGACCGGCAAAATCCCGGTCACCGGCCGGATGCTTCGCCGGTGCATCATATTCACCGATAGACTCCAGTGGCAGATAAGAGACCATGGTGTGATCATACGCATATTTGGCATTCACATCGGGAATTTCCGGCATTTCTCCGTGCTGGTGGGCATAGATCAGCTGACGGGGGCGGTAACGGTGTATCAGAGATTTCAGATTATCGATCATCAGGACATCCTGCTTTCCCGGTTTTCTGCCCGGGGCGTGGCGCCGGTTATCCAGATGGTGGTGGGCCAGCATGATTATTTCCAGACCCTCGGATCTGGCCTGACTGACCTCGTCAGCAATTAGCTCCAATCTGTCTTCCGGCACGTTTCCCAGATACTTGAGTTCGTTAAACGGTACCAGGATGTGGTAGGTCGCTTTAGAACGAAGTCCGCTGATTTCTTTGGTGCAGTTTATCCCCATACCCTCCAGATATTTTTGGGTATCAAATACCCGGTCCAGGCCGTGGGAAATCGCGTCCTGACCGGCCGGCATGTCTTCGTTACCCTCGATCCAGACTATTTTGACGCCCCGACCTTTCAGTTTCAGAAGCGGCAGGGAAAGCTGTCTAGCACTTTCTTCGTACTGGTCCATATAGTTCTGGCGGATTTCTTTGGGCAGAGTCTTCACCCAGGTGCCGGAGTTAAGCCCGACTGCCGGGGGTTCCGCCACGGCCTGCCTGATCCAGGAAATATATGTTCCGAGTACCCCGTCGGGTGGAGTTTCATCCGTTATAGCGGGTAAATCCGCAACCGGATATGCCTTCATCTGTTGCCGGGCTAGTGATAGAAGCGGTGTTAGGTCACCGGGATCGGTAAGCTTTGTCCCCCCCATATCTTCGATGGCAAAACGCAGAAGCCGGATGGCTCCGGCGCGGATGGTGGGACTTTCGGTGCCGGCCGCACCGGCAGTGCTGCCAAGAATTTCCGCCGGCGAGATATCGGGATTTTGGGAGACGAGGAGATTCACCCGGTTCATCAGGTTGTCGTAGAAAAGCTTCTTCTGGCGGACCGTGCTCAGGTCTTTGGCGCCCGGCAAATCGCCGCCCAGAAATACCGTATCAGGCAGATCAGCTTCCCTGGCGTCGGCCAGTTCATTCAGGTGTGATAAAAGTTCCGGACTGCCGCCGTGGATACAGCCGATGTAGAACATCCGGTCTTCGTACTTACGGCGGATTTCGGCAGCTTTTTCCGGGGAAAGCGACGCGCGGTATGATCCGATGACCAAAGACCGGTCAACATTGTTGTCCACGGCTGCCGATTCGATTTCCAATCGGAGCGCTGACGGGAAATGTGACCCGGTCGACCGGTCAAGTGCAGCCGCGTCATCCAGACGGGTTTTCCGGCCGGGACTGATACCGGTTTCCTGGGATGGGGGAATATGCCATTCGTGCGCGCCAGGGACTATTTCGGCTGACATGGGGGAATTATACCACGGCGCTTGACAGGCTATTAGCGTTGCCGTACCCTTCCCGGTAAAGGATTTATGGGTAAGCTGCTTCGGATCATTACCCCACTACATAAACGGACAACCCGGGACTATATCGGCCGGATGACGGACAACAAGGTCGAGGCCATGGGAGTGGCCAAAAAGTACGGCCGGGATTACTGGGACGGGGACAGGCGGTACGGTTACGGCGGATACCGCTACGACGGGAGATGGGAAAAAGTCGCCCGGAAACTGATCCGTACCTACAAACTGAAAAAGAATGCCAGGATTCTCGATGTCGGCTGCGGCAAGGCGTTCCTTCTCTATGAACTCAAGAAACTGCTGCCCCAATCCACTATCGTGGGCATGGATATTTCCCGCTGGGGGCTGTCACACGCTCCGAAGGAAATCCGGAAATACTTACGGGTCCACCGGGCAGAGGATACATACCCATTTAAGGACTGGGAGTTCGATCTGGTAATTTCCATCACTACGCTCCACAATCTGACCATCGACAAACTGGCTGCGGCATTGGGCGAAATCGAGCGGGTGGGAAAACACAAGTATATTGCGGTCGAGAGCTATAGGAACGACCCGGAGCAGTTCAATTTACAGTGCTGGGCGCTCACCTGCGCTGCCTTTTTCAGCAAAAGGGAATGGGTCTGGCTCTACCGGCATTTCGGGTATACCGGGGATTACGAGTTTATTTATTTTGAGTAAACCCTTTTTTCGTTGCTTGCTCAAATAACATACTCGATTTCTTTGCTCGTCCAAAGAAATCGGGGAAAGAAAGGACGCCCCGGGTGAAATTTTTCCGGGATTTCTAATCCTCACTCTGGCTGGGACAGAGAGGATTTATCAGATCCGAATATACAGTTGGTATGGACTTCCCAAGTATTAGGTATAGTACTGTGAACAACTAGCCAGCCTCCGTTCGGAAAGGAATCCGCTGAAAAATTCCAACGGGGATTATTATTAAAGGTATGATGTATAATCCTTCTCGGAAAATCTTCAACGGGGAAAATCTAGTATGAAAGCGGCAATCCTGACAGAACTAAAAAAACCGCTGGTGGTGGCGGATATCGATCTGCCGAAAACCCCGGACTACGGACAGGTCCTGGTGAGGGTCAGGTATTCCGGCATCTGCGGGGCGCAGCTTAATGAAATCGACGGCGCCAAAGGTCCCGATAAGTTCCTGCCGCACCTGTTGGGGCATGAAGGCGGGGGAGTAGTGGAAAAAGTCGGGCAGGGTGTGACACAAGTTAAACGGGGCGACCATGTGGTGCTCCATTGGCGGCAGGGACGGGGCATCCAGTCCGCCACTCCGGTATACCGGTGGGGTAAGAAAAAGGTGAATGCCGGCTGGGTGACTACTTTCAACGAGTACGCCGTGGTATCGGAAAACCGGGTGACGCCGATACCCAGAGATTACAGTCTGGAGTCAGCATCCCTTTACGGCTGCGCCATTACATCGGCATTCGGGGTGGTGCATAACGACGCCGGCCTGAAAAGCGGCGAGTCGATTATCATATACGGGGCCGGAGGAGTCGGATCGGCAATAATTCTGGCCGCCCGGGTAGCCGGCGCCAATCCGATAGTGGCGGTTGACATCCTGGATTCCAAACTCAATTTTGCCCGGACAATCGGGGCAACCCATACTTTAAACGGTTCAAAAACAGATATTGAAAAGGCGGTCCGACCGGTCGTTGGTGATGCCGGGGCTGATGTGACTGTCGACACTACCGGCATAGCCGGTATCCGGGAACTGGCTTACCGGAGCGCATCGCCGGCCGGCCGGACGGTGCTGGTGGGCGTACCGAGAAAGGGCGAAACCATGTCTATCGATTCATTCCCGCTGCATTTTGACAAAGTTCTGACCGGCAGCCACGGCGGCGACGCCGATCCGGCCTACGATATCCCCAGGCTGATCCGGCTGGAGAGAACCGGAGCATTCGATCCTGCTAAACTGATTACGAAAACATACCCCCTGGACAGGATAAATGAAGCAATTGCCGCAGTCAGAAACGGCAGCGTCATCCGGGCGGCAGTGAAAATGGATTTATAAGTCCGCTGATATTCATCAGATCCCGGAGCATCAGATGTTTAACAGTCAAAAGCTAAGACAGGCGGATTGTGTAATGTCAGGGAGATTACGCCATACGGCAAAAACCATCGACTGGGGGGATGAAGCTTCCTTCACCGGGCCGCAGCATTATTTCCGGGAAAGTTTGATAATCCGGACAATAAAGTCAGTTCTCCCTAAGGGAAATGTGCTGGATCTGGGGTGCGGCGGCGGCAGCCTGATGGTACGGCTGGCCAGACAGGGATACCACGCATACGGAATTGATATGTCCCCCAAAGCGGTTGCCCGGGTGAAGGCAACGGTTGCGGGATATGCCTGGCGCAAAATGGTGCATGTCCGGACGGGCGATGCGACAAAAATCCCCTACCCCCCGGCCAGTATGGACGCGGTCGTAGCCGGTGAAACCCTGGAACATGTCATCCATGACCGGGTAGCGGTCAGCGAAGCGTACCGGGTACTAAAACCGGGCGGCAGTTTCATCATTACGGTACCGGCAAATCCCCGTAAATTCGGTGAGATTGACCGCCTGGCCGGTCATGTCAGACGGTATACCCGGAATGATCTGAGCTACATTCTGAAAAACGCCGGATTTACGGTCGAACGGATTTTTCAGTGGGGTTTTCCGCTGACGAACCTGTGGCAGACGTATCTGCTTCTGCCCCTGATCCGGTGGCGGATAAAGCAGGGGGATGCCGTACCTGCGCCTGTCTGGCCGGAGCCGGCACTACGACTACTGTCTCAGGTATTTTCCGTAGATCTTGTAATCCGCCGGGGCGATCGGGGAGACTGTCTGTTTGCCGTTGCCCGGAAAAATCCATAGTGTATGCTATACGTTGTATGACGGGGAGACGGATATATATCCTGGCAGTGCTTCTGGCCGGGTTACTTCTCAGGTTGTGGCTGTCAGATCTGGCGCCGAAGAATCTGGAATGGGACGCGTATTACTACTTTCAGGCGGGACGTGATATCGCAGCCGGGACAGCCCGGGCGAACTGCTGCAATATGGCTCCGGGCTACCCGCTGTTTCTGGCGGTCCATCAGATTATATTCGGTCCGGCGGCCCTCTCTGCAGTCCGAATCAGTCAGGCAGTTCTGGATCTTATCACAGCTGTCCTGGTCTACGTGCTCGCCCGGCGTCTGTTCGGCGCGAAAGCAGCCATGCCAGCTTTCACAGTGGCAGCGCTGCAACCTCTGACGCCTTCATATACCGGACTGATCCTCACGGAAACCCTGACGCTGACACTGGTCACTGGGGCGGCCTCAATCCTGACGGCCCGGAAATTCAGCCGGACACCGTATCTCTGGTTTGCGCTGGGTGCGGTACTCGGGTATACGGCAATCGTGAAAATGTCCCTGTTTCAGTTTACTGCCGTCATGCTGGCTGTCATGGCATTATACTTCGTGATACGGAAAAAGTGGCTGTTCGTACCCGTTGCTTTGGGGGGGTTTGCCGCAGCGGTATCCTACTCGGTGTACCTTAATTTGCAGACATTCGGAATTGCCAGCATTGTCCCTCCGTACCGGACCCTGATCGGCCCGCTTTACATCTCATCTTCCATGGGCAGAAGCGGTGAAATGCAGGGAGAACCCTACACCGTGACACCCGAGTATACGGAGTATATCGGGGAGTATTACCGGTTGTATAATTCCGATCCGGAAAAACTGGTCGCCCACGACCGCAGCTACCGGGAGAAACTGATTTCCAAGATAAAAAGCGAGCCCGGGTATTACGTCAGACAGTTGCTGCGCAATAATATCTGGATGTGGGACAAGTATCACCTGTTTATTTACCGCGACCCGTTTTATCCGGCTGACGCAATATGGCTGCGGACCGGAAACCTGCTGATACTATCCCTGCATCTGGTCGGGCTTTTCAGTTTCGTGATTCCGGACCGGCGCCGGCTGAGGCATCCGCTGGTTTTATGGTCGCTGGCAATGGGGGGTTATACGGCGCTTGCCTACCCGGTATTCAATAATGAAACCAGACTGTCATTGCCGTATTACCCCCTGGTATTCCTGTGGGCGGGATACGGAATATGGACAGTTACGCAAAAAATCCTTTTACGGAGGCAGTCGTGAGTTTCCCGGTAAAGGTTGCCTCTGCAGAACGGACCGATCCGGATAATCCGTCAGTTTACCCCGTGCTTCTTGAGCACCTGGCAGCTTACCGGTTTGCCGTGGCCTACGTCCGCGGCAAAAAGGTGCTGGAGCTGGGGTGCGGAACCGGGTACGGAGCGCAGTTAATAGCCCGCAATGCCAGGCAGGTTACGGCAATTGATATAGACAGGGCAACCATAGAAACGTGTCAGGCCGCAAATACCAGACGAAACCTGAAATTCCTGACTTCCCCGGTGGAGACGTTTTCGGACGGGCGCAGGTATGACGTGGTGGTGTCTTTTCAGGTGATCGAGCATCTGAGGAATCCGGCGAAGCTTCTTGAGACGGCCGGGAAGCATCTGACGAAGCCGGGAGTTCTGATACTGTCAACGCCGAACAAGACGACCCAGGGATACAACGAGAATCCGTTTCACTTCCGGGAATTTACCGCGGGCGAGCTGGAGGAATTTCTGGGGAAACGTTTCCGGAAAACCGTACTCTTCGGAGTATACGGAAACCGGACGGTTGAAACCTACGAATCCGGGCGCAGGGAGAAAATCGGACGGATCTTCGCCCTGGATCCGCTGCGGATAAGGCGCGTCATTCCCCGGCCGGTGAGGCAGGTAATCTTCAATTACGCTGCCATGGCAGTCAAAGGCAGCATCGGACAGCCGCAACCGGGGCGGGGGAATTATATATACCGGGTGCTGTCCCGGACAATCGGGGCGATAGACCTGATTGCGGTTTCGGATACCTAATATGGACCGGCCTCACGTTGATATCCTGATTATCAGCTTCGACAACATATCGGATACCCGGGAATGCCTGGATTCGGTACTCCGGACTGTATACCCGGATTTCACGGTGCATGTGGTTGATAACGGGTCCGATAATGCCGGGTTCAGGCAGCTCAAACAGGAATTCCCTGATCCGCGGTTGCGCTTTACCAGAAACAGGGACAATCCCGGATTTGCAGTCACCAACAACCGGCTGCTGTCCCGGGTGGGCGGACCGTTGGCGGTGCTTCTGAATAACGATACGACGGTAGATCCGAAGTGGCTGACACATCTGGTGAGAAGGATGATGTCGGATACCATACTGATAGCCTGCCAGCCGAAAATCCGTTCCTACTACCACCGCAGTTACTTCGACTATGCCGGCGGCGGGGGAGGGTATATCGATGCTCTGGGATATCCGTATGTGCGCGGCCGGGTCGGATTTGTGCTGGAGAAGGACACCGGCCAGTACGATGATCCGGCCGGGATCCAGTGGGCCAGCGGTTCGGCCATGATGGTACGGATCCGTGACTTTGCCCGGGTGGGCAAACTGGAAGAGACGTTTTTCATGTACCAGGAAGAGATCGACTGGTGCTGGCGGGCGCTGCGGCTGGGGTACCGGATCGGATTTACCCCGGAATCCGTGGTGTATCACAAAGGCGCCCAGGCGGCCAAGCATAATCTGGACCGGCGGACCTACCTGGTCCACCGGAATAACCTGCTGATGGTAGCCCGCAATGCTCCCGTGACTGCGCTTATATGGATCATTCCCGTCCGGATAGTTCTGGATTTGGCCGCGGCGGCGTACTACCTGGGTAAGGGTCATGCGGGTTTTGTCGGATCGGTGGTGGCGGCGTATGCGGCATTCCTCCGCAGGCTGCCGGGTGTAATAGCCAGCCGGAAAAGTTCCGGCATAACGGAACGGAAAATCCGCTTCCGGCCGCTGAGCATGTACTTGGCGTATTTTCTTCTCGGGCGAAGACGCTACAGCGAGCTGGTGGGGTTGCGGCAGCGGAACACGTCGCAGCTTATTGCCTATACCATATACTAATCTAGAGCGCCTGGTATGGTAGATTTGGGTATATGAAAAGCAAATGGGAAACGGTTCTACTCACCGGACTTCTGACCGGCGGGGTAATATTTAAGTTCTGGTTTGCCCGGCTGAATCCCCAGCCGTTTATCTACGACCAGTGGCAGTATTTCAATTACGCCGTGCAGATGCTCCACAATGGTATCTGGGCGGATCCGTCCCGACTGTACGGTTTTCCGCTGCTTCTGGTTCCTCTGGTCCGGTTTTTCGGCGATGCCCGGATTCCGTTCACAGTGTGGAATGCGGTTGTGGATTCATTAACCGGACTGTTGGTCTTTGCCATAGCCAGGCGCACCATCGGGGGGACCGTGCCCTGGATAGCGCTGGTACTGTACCTGGTTAATCCCTTCACCGCCGGATACGTCGGGGTGATGCTGACTGAGATGCCGGCAATCCTTTTCGTAACACTGCTTGGTTATCTGGTCGTAATTTCAAGCCGGACAAGGCAGCCGGCGGCAATGCTTCTGACCGGACTGATTGCCGGATTCCTGCCGCAGATCCGGCCGGGATATGCGTACTTTTCGGCAGGAGTCCTCGTCTGGCTTCTTATTCATGTTGTCAGGTCCGTGAAGCGGTCGGGGCTGCCGGTAGCGCTGATCACGCTGGTGCTTTTTGCACTACCTTTTTTCTACAATATCGCAGCCAACCTGCGGATTTTCAATCAGTTCTCGGTCCAGTCGGTGGATGATGCGTTCTGGCGGGAAGCGTACCTGTCTGTTGTAGTTGACAAGGCACTGCCGACCGGGGATAACCGCCTCTGGCAGTGGCCGGCGGAAGCGCATCTGACCTGGGTCGAGTACTCATCTCCGACGACGCCGGAGGGGAGAGCCGCCATGGCGGATAAGTATAAGGACAAGGTTCTGTCCCATTTCCGGCAGGATCCGAAGGGGTTCATACTGTCGCATATCATCAGGATGAAGAATTCGTGGGAGAAGACGTATGTATATCCGTATGACGTAATCCGGGAACTGCCCTACCGGAATCTGACGTACAACGGAAACGCCTTACTCCTGATTCTGGGATCCGGGGGTCTTATTGCCGGGCTTATACAATCACGCAAGCGCCGGGAAATCCGGCCGGCAGTCTGGTACAGCCTGGCTTTATTTGCCTACATGACCGTCACCCACGCCTTCACAACCGGCGAGGAGCGGTTTACTTTGCCGGCGTATCCGCTGGTGATACTGTGGACTGCTTACCTTATTCAGAAGTTATTTAAATCAGTCAGGTTACTTAGCTGAAGGAGACGGGTTAACCCGGAAGATGACCGCTTCCGGGATGGCGGCGGCTTCATGGAAATTCTCGAGAATGTAGTCTTCTATGACGGTAAACTCCCGGAATGACGGGTCGACCGGCAAAGGTATGAGGACGATCTCAACCTGTTTATTTTTCAGCTCCGAGATGACACGCATTTCGATATCCGGCGTATAGATACGGTTGAATCCGAACATTACCGGATAGTACGTCGGCGGCTGCGAATCCCTGAGGTAGTAGTACTCCGGCTGGTTGCCGAAAACGTAGAACCGGCCGGCCGGAGGATTTGCCAAGTCCAACAGTCCCAGAACCCGCCCGGTGCGGGGATTTCGGAACTGGTCGGTCCGTTTCGGAAGCATGTCAAAATATTCGTGAGCGGTTTTGCGGTAGGTAACCAGCAGGAGCCCCAGTACCAGAACCGCGTAGAGAATCCGGTGGTGGCCTTTCGATTGCGAAATAACGGCGGCGACGAACAGGGAAAAGAAAGCTACTGCCGGAGGCATATGGAATTCCTGGCAGCAGGGGACGAAACTCAAAAAAAGCGATACCGTAAGAAATCCCAGGAGAAGCCCCAGAGATCTGATTCTTTTACCGGCGGCAGCGACAGTCAGACCGGCAACCAATACTATAACCGAGGTAAACAATACGTCGCGGTAAAGCACGTTGGTGGGATGCAGCAGGGCAAACCTGCCCTGGGCCCGGTTAAACAGAATCAGGTTATCGACAAACTCCTCTATCCCTCCGGCCAGATAGTAGTAGACAGCGGGCAATAACCAGCCGGCTGCGATGACGAAAAGATAGACTGTCCGACGGCGCAATATCATCACGGGAATAAGGAGTGCCGCGGCCGTCGGTTTGATAAAGGATGCCAGAAGTATCAGGATAGCGGTCGCGGTGTCAGTCCGTTTGCCGGGAATTCCGAGCATCAGGAGGTAGACGGTCAGGCAGAAGGCAGTAATGACGGTTTCAT
The DNA here is from genome assembly GCA_001779095.1 of Candidatus Gottesmanbacteria bacterium RBG_16_52_11. Classification (GTDB taxonomy): domain Bacteria; phylum Patescibacteriota; class Microgenomatia; order UBA10105; family UBA927; genus RBG-16-52-11. Next base: position 236,893 of record MFJD01000004.1, read on the forward strand.
CCCAGAGATTGTTCAGATACATCTGATACCCCAGGAGGAGGTACAAAGCCGTACCGGCGGCAAATCCTGCTGCGCTGGAGGTTTTCCATAAGATTCTCAGCACCAGAAGCAGATTCAGGGTCAGAACCGACAGGTAGAAAAGCCGCAGAGACGTCAGGCCGGTGTCTCCCGAAAGAAGCGAAAGGAATCCGTAAAGGAGAAAACCGTGGTTTATGAAGAAATCCCGATACTGCATCAGGCCCCGGCTGATAAGCCAGGGGTAGAGAAACATTTCCATCGGGATATTGATGACCCGGGTAAGAATGGCTGCCGACTGAATCAGAATAGCAGCTGCCGATATGATGGCTTTGATAAGCATCGACTCGCGTTCGTCAGGGCGGGATAGAGATCCAGTATTTCCTGATACAGGGGGATTCACCGGTCCACCATTTAGTTTTAAATGCTGCACGCGGATTTTTGTTGTCGAAGATCCAGACTAGCGGTACGCCCTGGGTTTCCACGGTGTAGACAGGATCGTGGGTGAGCATGTACTCGACAGTGTAGAAATAGCGGTAAAAGAACGACTGGCGGTTAAGAACCACGACGTAGTCGCTCCTGTCCCGCTCTACCTTGTTTAAATGCTCCAGAAGGTCCGGACGCAGGTATTTGGCGGCAACGTCCGGAACCATGACTATGTAGACGCCGGCATCAGGCGGAGCATTGCGGTTGAGCCACCGGACGGCCTGCTTCTGGGATGAACCCCAGTAATCCAGATCATACCGGGTGTTGGCCCCGCGGATGCCGCCGACCAGCTCGTTGTAGTAGGTGAGCTGATACGGATGGTAACGGAATACCGGGTAGACCAGATATACTGCAAACAAAATCACCGGCAGACCGGTGATCAGGCCGTATATCGGCAGCTCCCGGGACAGCTTGGGCAGGCGCCGGATCCGGGATATAAATGAGGAATATAAACTGACAGCCCCGACGGCAGATATAGCACAGAGAGGATATATTACTTCCTCGAAATGCCTGATACCGTCTATAACGGCAACTTTGGGCAGGAAGAACCGCAGAAGCGGTACCAGGAACCAGGCTAGGAGTAGCGAGGCCATCGGTTTGCGGCGGATCCAGGCTAAGAGGTACCCCGTTCCGATGGCAAAAAATACCAATACCGGCAGGGGGGTGACTATGCCCAGGTAGTAAAACGGATAGTACCAGGGGACACTGACAGTAGAGCAGTACCATTTACCGCCCAGCAGCACTTCCAGGTTGCGGGTGTTTTCCTGGAAGAACCGGGGAATGTATAGAAGCTCCCGGAACGGTTGGTCCCAGAAGGCAATCCAGACAAGCAGCGCCAGAAATGCAGCCAGCGGAAAATACACTGCCACCGGCAGCAGTCTGCGCAGCGGCTTCAGAGTCAGCGGCTGTTTTAAGTGTCTCCCGGATTTGGTTATAAGCATTGTCAGCACCCATAAGCCTGCAACCACCGGGATATATACGGAGTTGATTTTGATGTTGAAAGAAACAGCGAAGGCAGCGGCCGACAAAAACAGCATGATGACGGTCCGGCGGTTCATGAAGCGCCAGAATAACCACATGGATACGGCAAACATGGTCACCTGGGGAACATCCTTGATGTTGTTCTGGATCTCGGAAAAATACCGGGGGTAGAGGGCGAGGATAAAAAGTCCGGTCAGGGCTACGGGAAAACCGAAGCCTTCACCGAGAGTGAGAAACAGGAAGAATATGCCGGCCGAACCGATTACTACCGTGGTCAGATGGAAACCGCTGTCCAGCGGCAGCACTTTCAGCGTTTCATGGAACAGCCGGTATCCCCAGGCGGACAGCATGGGCATGAGCTGCCCGAAGGGGACGTCGTACATGTCCCAAGGTGCCGGCTGGCCGAACGGGATATTTTCGGTCAGATCAGGCGTAATCGGACGGCCGACCAGCCGGAGACCCTGGAAAAAGATATGGTGGAAATCCCAGGTCAGGCCGTAGTCACCCATGACGGACAGGTGGACTGAGAGTATGACAAGTGTGAGCAGTATGCCGATAAAAACCTGGCGCCGGGTCATACGAGTTTACAGGAGTTACCTATAGACTATAAATGATGAGGCCGGAGTTCTCAAACAGATATCGGCAGGCGGTTCGGTCTGCCTCAGAACGAGCAGGATATCATGGTGTATACGTCTTTCAGGAACTGATTTTTGGAGGTATT
>MFJD01000004.1:239140-239432 GCA_001779095.1 Candidatus Gottesmanbacteria bacterium RBG_16_52_11
TCCGGTCCGCTGAAGTTGAGAACTGAACTGCTGTTGACGGGGATTTCCCGGGGGACATTGGTCCGGACACTAGGATAATCTTTTTCCCAGAACTTGTAGTAAGCTTCCCGCCGGGATGATCCTGCAGGGGCAAGTCCACCGATATAGATGCCGGGACGGTACCCCGGGTCGCGGGCGAAGTAGATTTGGTTAGTGCCGTCCGATTCCCATTTCGGCGGGAGGCACAGGGTCAGGTTTCCGCCGGCAATCGTTGACACGCGGTTCCACCCGGAAGGAACGGTATGGGTGCTCT
>MFJD01000004.1:239477-245398 GCA_001779095.1 Candidatus Gottesmanbacteria bacterium RBG_16_52_11
TCCGTCTGAATCACCGGGCGAAATCATCACGCCCGGAGTCGGATCCGCATTATCCGGTATGCCCGGAGACCGGAATTTCGGATAGTTGTACCCCAGCAGTCCGCCGAAAGCCAGAGCGAGAAACAGAAACAGGATTAATGCCGGCAGCGAAAGACGGATCAGACCGGATTTCATATCCAATAACATAATACATTAATTCGTTCACCAGGACACCCGTAAATCAGAAGTTCAGAGTGATATTTCCGCCGGGTAAGAGTTTTTTGTCAGTCTATTTCAATCTCAGGTTGATAGGATGTAAATGATGATACCTGAGTTCTCAAACCGTTTGGTCAGGAAGGGGTAAGATTCAATTATCGGCGGAGTGCCGTCGCGGACCCGCCAGAGAACATAACCGATATTGTTTCCGGTCAGGAAGTTCTGCGCTTCCGCCGGACTCATCCCGGCATTGAAAAACTTAGTGGCAATGGCGATTTTGCCGGCGTAATCAGGTGTCAGCGTATGGTGGCCCTGGTAGACTGTGTGACCGGTGACGGCCGGGACGACCAGTTCCACGATATTAAATGCCAGGACCGCCCGGTCACGGGGGTACCGCTTCAGTTCCATAAGTCCCGAATAGATATCCTCCGGGATGTAATTGAGCCATGAAGCCAGGGCATAGTTTGTCCGGCGGGCGGCTACCTCCTGACGGATCCAGGGGAACTGAAAAGCCAGATACGTGAGAAGGAGTATTGTGAATACGGGCAGGGTCAGCTGCCTACGCGTCAGTTTTGTCAGAATCCGGCCGACGAGGTATATGCCTTCGGCAGAAACGGCACCGATAAACAGGTATGACGGCGGCTGATGCAGCCTGAAGTAGGGGACTTCCAAGAGCCGGGGAACCGGAGTGAAATACAGGATGACCGGTACCAGCGTCCAGATGATACCTAATATCCGAAGCGGAGAACGGTTCCACAGGAACGGAATAATCCCCAATGGGATAAGAAGAACCGGCAGGCCGACGGAGTGGAGGAATATGATGATGTTGGTCGGGATGATCTGATTTTCCCACCAGCGGAAATAGCGGTAAAAGGGATGGTTAAATGCTTCGACCGTAATCAGCGCCGGCAGCGCTACAAAAACACCGATGACAACGGTACTCAGGATAAGCCGGGTGAACAGTCTCCGGGACGGTCTGATAAGCATCTGAACGAATCCCGTCAAACCCAGTGAAACGCCGTTTACGAATATGTAAAGCGGATTAATGCCGGCAAGTACGGCAGCGGTCAGTCCTGTCTGCGCGGCCTTTTTCAACACCGTATCCCGGGTTCCCTTCGCGGCGGTTAATCGGGTCAGGAGCGACCCGGCAGCCAGGATGAATCCGAGGGACAGGATATTCTGCAGAATCAGATGGAAAACTCCGCCCAGGCGGTTCAGGCTTTCGGTGTAATTGTAAAAATACTGGTAAGGATTCAAAAACAGGGTGCCGTCAGGTTTTCTCTGGATCAGGTAGTAACAGGTAGTCAGGGTAGCCATCAGAAATGTTCCGATCCGCAGCGCCCGGCGGTCGGGATAGAGCATGCGGGCACCGAAATAGAGAAGTGCCAGTGAGGCAACGGAAGCCGTAAACACGGCCGCGTCATAAACGGTCCAAGGGGGCAGACCGGTCAGAGCCGCTGCTTTGCCCAGTACCAGATTCGGCCACCAGAGGAGGGTTGCCGGCACCGGCTCGGTGGTATAGAGATTTGACGTCAGCCATGCGCCGAGAGCGCCTTGGGTAAGCTGGGAGAGGTAGTAGAAGTAATCCTCGTAATAGTGGGTGATACCGACAAAGACCGTACCCGGGGGCTGGCTCAGTTTGGCGGTAATAACATGCCAGATATTAGCCAGCGCAAGACCGATGATCACCGAGCTGATGAGTGCCGGCTCAAAAGTCCGCTGTAACCTTGTTTTCATATAACTGCTTAAAGTGATTTACATTATCCGTTAATCATAATTCATATACTGCCGTTCCCGTGTTTTCAAAGATTTTCTTCAGGAAAGGGTAGGATCTCTCAAATTCCGCCCGGTTCCCGTCATATACCGTGTACAGGACGTATGTAATCTGCTGCGACCGGAGCCAGCCGGCACCTTCAGGTGTCTGCCCGGTAAAAAACCGGGTTGCCTGTTTCTGATTGCCTGCGTTATCCACCGTTGCCAGCATATGTCCCGAGTAGGCCGTATGACCCGAGAGGGCAGGCACCAGAGTGTCCATGTGCCTTGACGGGTTAGCCAGGACGATGGAATTAAAATCGGTCCGCCTGGCTAAATAGTCAAATCCGTCAGATACCTGCCGGGGCAGATAAATCATCGGATCGGTACGGTCCCCGGCTGTAGGCAGTTTCTGGGAGATTTCCCAGATGATGGTCGGCATTGTCAGGGCGAAGTATACAATAAGTACGAATCCGGTCAGATAAGACCGTTTCGGGACACCGGCTGATTTCAGCTTACGGACTATTGCATCGACCCCCCAGGCTGCAAATGCTCCCCAAATAACATATGATGCCGGAAGCAGAAACCTCAGGTTGGATACGCCGATTTTCTGGGGAATCCGTGACAGAAACAGACCGTAACCTGCGGCAATTACCAGAAGTCCGAATACCTCCGGTGGGGTGAAATTTTTCCACCGCCGGATAATTCCGGGAATGCTTAAAAGAAGAATCGGACCAATGGATAGGATAAGAAATCCGGGTATGGTAAAGCTGTGCTGCGAAGCTTCCCATATCCTGGACTGGATATGCGGTAATGAGTTAAGGATATCTGACGTGTAGAGGAAGGTGCCGGTGACGGCTGCCGAGACCGCCAGGAGTTTGCCGGTATCCGGGCGGTTTTTCCGGAACACCGCAGTTACCGCGGCAGTTACCCACAGAAGTCCCAAATAAAATCCGGCTTGGACGGGATTAAGGGTAGTCAATGCCACTCCGGTCAATCCCAGAAGTATGAGTTTCCGCACCCCTGACTTGCGGTCCGGATTCGCGGGTGAGAAATAGATAATGAAAAACAGATACGAAAGGGAAGTCTGCATCAGCTGGTGCGGCGCCCCCCCCAGGCGGTCGAAGGCAAAATGAGGCGTCCGCCAGATCTGGAACGGCCAGAAGATCATACCGCCTTCACGGCTCTGGACCCGGTTTATCATCGAAGTAGCCGTATTTCCCGTCAGAAAACCGATCAGCGACATTACCGGTGTAAGGCCGAATACCCTCCGCAGCACCAGGTAAGAAAGCGCGAGAGTCAGACTTGTCAGTACGATAACCGATACGTTATAACCCAGAATCGGCGGCATTCCGAGAAGTCCGGTAACTTTACCGAGCATGACATTGGACCAGTAAATGATGCTGTCCGGCGTAGGTACGGGGGTATACCGGTTGACGGTCAGCCAGGCACCATGGGCTCCCTGGAAGAAATGGTTAAGGTACAGGAAATAGTCTTCCCAGTAGTGAACGGTACCCAGGTATACCGAATCCGGCGGCTGATCCGCCGTAGCCAGAAAAAACCTGACTGAATTGGTCAGGGCACCGATCAGACTGACGCCGATGACAGTCCAGATGACCGGAGAAATTTTCGTACATTTCATACGTGAGGTTCCCTGAGTAACAGTATGTGTGTAGCAGATTTGCCCCGTAACTACAACCGTGTTCCCAGTGTAAGACGCCTGCCTGGCCCGGGGAATTACCAGGGGCTATATATGCAGAAAAAAAGCGGGATTTACCGGAAGTATTACCGAAAATGGCAACGTAACCTGACTCCTGTTACAATATTGCCCAATGAAACGCATGAGCCTGCGGGGGAGATCTGTACTGATTACCGGCGGCGCAGGATTTATCGGCAGTAATCTGGCAATCGCATTGGTCCGGAAAGGGGCTAAAGTGACGGTTCTGGACAACCTGACACCGCATCAGGGGGGAAGTCTCTTTAACCTGAAACCGGTCGAAGATAAGATCGAAATCGACTTTTCCGATATCCGTGATGAGGCCAGCATCAAGCGTCTGGTCCGGGGCAAGGACTACATTTTCCATCTGGCCAGGCAGACAGACCATATCCTGTCGATAACCAATCCTTTTACCGATATTGACGTCAATGTCCGCGGTACTGCCATACTTCTGGAGGCCATCCGCTATGTCAATCCCGAAACCCGCTTCATATATACCGGTACCCGCGGCCAGTACGGCAAAGCCGTAAAACTGCCGGTCGGGGAAGATGCGCCGACCAATCCGCGGGGCATATATGAGATCACCAATTTGACGGCAGAGAAAATCATCGGCATTTACAATGATGTCCACGGAATCAAATCAATCTGCCTGCGGCTTACCAACGTTTACGGTCCCAGGTCCCAGATGAAGCATGACCATTACGGGGTGGTTAACTGGTTCATCAGGCTGGCCATTGAGGACAAAGTCATTCCGGTATTCGGTGACGGTATGCTAAAAAGGGACTTCTTATACGTTGACGATGCAGTCGGAGCGATTATAGCCTGTGCAGCCTGCGACAACTGTTACGGGGAAATCATCAACGTCGGTGATCCGAAGCCCGAGACATTCAGGAAACTGGTAGAAACAATTGTCAGTATTGCTAAATCCGGCAGTTGGGAGCTGGCTCCTTTTACCTCAGAAAGGAAAGCCATGGAACCGGGTAATTTTGCCAGTGATATAAGCAAAATCAGACGGTTGTCAGGCTGGAATCCCAAAACCCCGCTCCGGCATGGTCTGTCCAAGACAATTGATTATTACCGGAAATTCCGGAAGCATTATTGGTGATACGCGGGGCAGTTATCAATAATGCATCGGGATATAGCGTCCTGTTTATCAGCCTCCGCGTAATGAACAGATAATTATGGATAAGTTTACGATAGTATATATTGACGACAGATTGGATCCGGACCGGGTAACACTGGAAAACCGGACCTTCTCATTCCTTCAAAGATCTCTGGGCGGACCAAATATCAGTTTGCATGGCATATCCACTCTGGAGGAGGCAACGGATTATTTTCTCACCCGGAAAGCCGGATATGACTTGCTGATATGCGATAAAAACCTGGGGTGGGGAAGGCAGCCGGATGGCAGCCATTTATATCTGCGGGGCAATGATTTCCTGGTCTTCTTACTGAATCTGCGGCAGGACCTGAGACCGGCTCCCGTAATCGTTTATACGGACAGTCCGGCCGGGGTACTTGGGCGCTGGAGAGCTGACGGAATCAGTGTCGGTGCGGTCGTTGAGAAGTATAACTATAACCCGGAAGATTCGAGAGAACACTGGGAGATACTGGCAGATACCGTAAGAGCGTATATACCGGACACTTCGGGTGAGAACACCGAAGGTACGATCAGAAATGAAATATCAACTCATTAGTCGGGGCTCAGGTTTCAGTTAAAGACAGTCTGGTCATCCCGATATCCGGTTGAATAATACGTGTGCCATTTACGGATAAAACGGCAGGAGCACCGGTAAAGGGCAGGTTGTGCAGGAATTATAGACTTATAGTATAATATAAATATCTCCTGCCGGGACTAACAGTCAGCCTGTCTGACGGTCCGGTATGAAGCTTCTGATAATAACGCCCCATCTGGGGACTGGCCGCGATGCGGACGGATTTGCCCGGTTTGTCAGTGCGCTGACACGTCAGATTGCGGCCAAGCGGCATCAGGTGACGGTGTTGACCGGGGAACTGAAAGGCGGATCGGGCTGGCAGAAAGCCGGCCGGGTTACCGTCATCCGGTCCGGCAATCCCAGGTCCGGTCCGTTATGGGCGTTCACCGAATACAGCCGCCTGGTCCGTCTCTACCCTTATGACTGCGTCATAGAAATGTCATCCGGAATTCCGCTACTGACCCCGCTTTATGTAAACCGTCCGACGGTTCTCCTGTGGGCTGGTCAGAAACCGGGAAATACCGGCAGTTTCGGGAAAGCGG
>MFJD01000004.1:245430-249525 GCA_001779095.1 Candidatus Gottesmanbacteria bacterium RBG_16_52_11
CAGAAGTACGGGAATCGTCGCGGTGACGTCAAAATCGGCAGACATACTCCGGGAATCGGGCGTGCAGGCGGCTGATTCGGTACTTCCGACTAATCCCGGAGGTTTTGCGCGTCTGGTGAAACACCACCGGATACCGACACTTTTAGTTTACAATTCCCAATCTAGCGATTCCCGGACACTGATTCCGGCCGGTCTGACCGGTCCGTCCGGTATCAGACGCCTGAGGGTAAACGTGATCGGGAATCAGCCTCCGGTATCCTCAGGTTCCGGGAAGCGCAGGCGGGCTGACATCCGGGTGGCTTACTTTCCTAATCCCTCGGAAACCGAACGGAAGCGCCTGCTGCGGGAATCATGGGCATTCGTACCGTACGGGAGTGATTCCGAAGAAGTCTGGCTGGCTGCCGAAGCAGCCGGCTATGGCGTACCGGTTGTCAGCCGGGACGGCACGGATCTGGGCGGTTTGATCACGCACGATGTCAACGGACTGATTGCCGGTCCTGACAATGCCGCTGCGGGCATCAGATCAGTCCTGACGGATGGGGAATTGAGGCAGCGGCTGTCACGGGAAGCAGCAGCAATATCCCGCAGGAATTCTATCCGCCATATTTCCCGCCGGGTGCTGCGGCAGATATCTTCTGCAGTAAGGAGCCGGGGATCGAGCCAGCTCGGTTTCCGGATTATCCATACCCGGCCGCATTACCGTCCGCTGGACCGGATGCGCGCCTGGTATATTAAAAGCGTCTTATCCCCGCAGTCACTGCTTGACGTCGGCTGCGGAGACGGTGAATTCGTGTCACTTCTGCGCGGGAGCGGTTTGGCTGCCTGGGGTATCGATACCAGCCGTTATATGCTCAGCCGGTCACCGGCCCGGATCCGTCCCTACGTCAGGACCGGGAATATCATGAGCATGGACGTTGCCGACCGTTCGTATGATGCGGTCAGCTGCATTGACGTACTCGAACATATTCCGGAAAAGAATATCGACCGGGCGATTGCCGAATGCGCCAGGGTGGCCAGGTGGTCGATATTTTTCGATATCACGACTCTGGAAGACAGGGCATTCGTACACGCCGATCCCACCCATGTCACCAAGCTGCACGCACAGGACTGGATGCAGCGGATTGTGTCTGCTTTGAAAAACGACTGGTCTGTCAGACGGCCGTTCATGTTCCCCTTTGTCATGAACGGACTGATCATCGCCCAAAGAAAACCGGTGACATAACAATATTAAATGTTAAATATTAATAATTAATAATTAAAAATATACAGACCAATCATTATCCGCCAGCCGGCGGAAAAGGAGACCTTTGAGCCGGACCTTCGTGATATGATGTGTGTATGAAAAAGAGTGACCCGGCGCCGAAGCTATCTATTTCCTTCCTTATCCCCGCATATAACGACCGGGAAACAATTGGTGAAGTCGTCAGGGAATCGGATGAGATGGGGAAGCGTCACGCGGGAAGTTACGAAATAATTGTCATCAATGATGCCAGTCCGGACGGCACTGCAGCAGAGCTAACAAAACTCTCCAAACGGTACAGAAAGCTCCGGGTGATTACCCACATGGTCAATAAGGGATACGGTGAAACGATCAGGGAACTGTATTATGCGGGTTCGCAGGACTGGCTGTTCACCGTTCCCGGCGACTACCAGATCCCTCCGGTTGAACTTGAAAAGCTCCTGCCGTATCAGAATGAGGCGGACATGATCATCGGCTGGCGCAGCAACCGGCAGGATCCGCCGGCACGGCTGCGGCAGTCCCGAATTTACAATCTGCTGCTACGGTTGATGTTCGGTCTCAGACTTCATGATGTCAATTCAGTCCGTCTGATGAAGTCGTCAGTAATGAAATCCGTGAAACTAAAATCGGTATCGGCATTCGCGGACGCGGAACTGGCACTGGAGTCCCGATCTCAGGGATTTAGGATTATTGAAGTGCCGATCGGACATAGGGCCAGGCAGGCAACCGGTGCCGGGGGAGGCAAACTAGGGACGATACTGCCGGTAATCCGGGAAATGCTGATGCGGTTTATACTTTGGCAATGACATTCGTATTCAGTAATCAATATGCAGTACTTAGTATAGAAGTCAGATATATTACATACTGTATACTGCATACGGCATAGTGAATACTATCTGATATGAAGGGCTTCGTCAGATTCATCGGCGCTCAGGGTGTAGTCGGACTTGCGATTGGTTTCATCCTGGGTCAGGCAGTATCGAAAGTCGTGACATCGCTGGTTAACGATATCGTGAATCCGGTTATCGGCGTGATCCTGGGGGCCGCCGGGTCACTGAAGGATCAGTACCTGGCTATCGGACCGGTCAAAATCATGTGGGGCAATTTCGCGGCTAACCTGATAGATTTCTTCATTCTGGCATTTGTGATTTACTACAGTTTCAGAATTCTGAGGCTGGATAAACTGGACAAGAAAGCCGCTTCACTATTAGGGGAGGAAGAACAGAAAGACGAGAAAAAACAAGGGGAAAAAAGCAGAAAGTGAAAAACGGGTATTAAGTATCAAGTACTAAGTAGTAAGTATAAAAACAATTCTTTAAATATAATACTTAATACATAATACCTGATGCTTTTTTTCACATGATTCCGTTTTTTGAACTGAAACACCAATACCGCCGGATTGCCCCGGAGTTGGAAAAGGCACTCAAAACCGTATTTGACGGGGGAATTTATACGCTGGGGGAGGAAGTTTCCCGATTCGAAACGGATTTCGGCAGGTTTCTCGGAGTCAGGCATGCCGTCGGTGTCGCCTCCGGCACCGATGCACTGACGCTCTCGATGAAAGTGCTGGATCTCGGACCCGGCGATGAAGTGATCCTGCCGGCTAACGCATATCCTTCCGCCTTCGGCATATCCCTGTCCGGCGTCAGGATCCGCCTGGCAGACTGCAGGGAGGACGGTAACATTGATCCGGTGGGAGTTGACCAGGCTGTCACCGGCAATACCCGCGCAATCGTGCCGGTCCACCTTTACGGAAATCCAGCGGACCTCATTGAAATCAGGAAAGTCATCGCCTTCCGGAAGCAGAAGATTTATCTGGTTGAGGATGCAGCGCAGGGGCACGGAGCTGAGATCAAATTAAAAGTTAAAAATAAAAAATTAAAAAAACACATTAATAATCAAATACATACTGATAGCTGGTTCAAGGCAGGATCAATCGGGGAGATCGGGATATTCAGTTTCTATCCGACCAAGAACCTGGGGGCGTACGGGGACGGAGGGATGCTGGTGACCGGTGACGAGACGATTGCCCGCAGACTCAGGAGGTTGCGGATGTATGGCGAGGAGTCCCGGTATGAAAGCCAGGAAGTATCGGGTGTGTCACGACTGGATGAAATGCAGGCGGCGATCCTCAGAGTAAAACTGCGGCATCTGGATGAGTGGAACCGGAGACGGGCTGAAATTGCACAGTATTATAAGAGGGAACTGGAAGGAGTTGGAGATCTTCAAATAATTAACTCAAAATTCAAATTTCAAAACTTAAAACCACAAAGTAAAACGCAAAATTATAATACAGAGCAGGAATTCAGATCCTGTCACCACCTTTTTGTGATCCGGACGGCGCACCGGGACAAGCTAAAGGACTTTCTGGCCAAACACGGGATCGGGTCAGCCATCCACTATCCGGTGCCGATCCACATGACCAAGTCATTCTCCCATCTGGGATACAAGAAGGGTGATTTCCCGGTAGCCGAGGCTCTGGCACGGCAGGTGTTGTCGTTGCCTCTTTTCCCGGAACTGACGGATGGGGAAGCTGAGGAGGTTGTGGCGCGTGTTAAAACGTTTTTCCGGAAATAGTCAGACAGCCCCCTTAAATTTCCCTGGCTATAGCGACTTATGTAATACCCGTATTGTGGTTCTCATGGATATATTATTATATATCTATATATAAACAAAGGAGGAGTTGCCCTCCCTCTCCCGATTTAATCGGGATACGGAGGGCCTAAGTAATACTAAGCTCTTCCTCGGCAAGCTCAGGAGCGCTAAGTGTTTAAAATTGAGATTGCCCGCCGTCGCTTACTTTGCGGCTTTTCAGTACTATCCGTACACGCCGCAAAGAGCGCTCCTGGCGGGCC
>MFJD01000004.1:249534-249648 GCA_001779095.1 Candidatus Gottesmanbacteria bacterium RBG_16_52_11
AACACTAAACTCGCAGACTCGCTAAGTGTTTAAAATTGAGATTGCCCGCCGTCGCTTACTTTGCGGCTTTTCAGTACTATCCGTACACGCCGCAAAGAGCGCTCCTGGCGGGCC
>MFJD01000004.1:249668-264305 GCA_001779095.1 Candidatus Gottesmanbacteria bacterium RBG_16_52_11
CTCGCTAAGTGTTACTAAGGGAGGTGAAACAGATTATGATGGGCTATAGGGGATTGGTGGGATGGGGTGATTTCGGGATTTTCGGGACGCTGATGTCGGTCTTCTGGATCGTGGTACTGATCGACCTGGTACTAGTCGGGATCTGGCTCTGGAAACAGATCCAGAAAAAGTAATTCAGGTAATTGAGCTTCCGCGTCAGGACTGACCGGGCCTACCAAATTTATTCCGATTCAGTTTCCCGCGGTGCGGCCCGCCGGACTAATATCCGGCTCTGTGGTTCGGTGGCTTTTTCGATCCGGACGTCGCTGATCAGTGACGGATGAATATACACATAGTCACCGGGGAATCTGCCGTCGATATTTACTTCCAGGAAATAGGTTCCATATTCGGCATAGTTCAGAAAACGGCGGTCTTGAGTGAGTGCCGTTCGCGAGGCCGAAGTATTTTGACCCAGCTCTTCCTGATTCACCCGATTAGGTGGAATGACAATTTTCCACCTTGACGGGCCGGATAAACGTTCTTCCCAGCCTATTACGTGCAGCAACAGTTGATCTCTTCGTTGAGTAATACCATCAGAAAACGTGGTCGGCGCATCATACACCGTTCCGGCGTACCTTCCGGGCGGACAGTCATCATCATTCAGCGGGAGTGACGGAAGATCAATCTCCAATACCATCTGCTGGTCCGGGGAGAGTTGGGCATGCAGATTGAGGATCTGTTCAATTATTCCGAAGTCAAGCTCCTGACCCTCGGCTATTGTTTCAGCTGAGGCGATTTGTCCCTTATACCCGGTTAGGTCAAATTCCTGATTTCCAGCCATAGATTACGCGCATTATATACTATTCTGGTGCGCTAATCCAAACAAACGGGAACGGTATAAGTTATAATCGGTTTATGGGAATTATAACCGGACTGATCAGCATGGTCTGCTGGGGAACAGGGGATTTCCTGGCAGCTTTGGCTTCCCGCCGGTTCGGCAACCTCAGGACAAACTTCTGGATGATGACTGTCAGTTTCATCCTGGCTACTGCATATTTCACCACCCAGTTAACAACATTTACCATCGCATCCGTTCAGCCGTACCTGGTGCTTCTAATCGCAGTTGCTGTGTTTCAGGCCATAGCCTATCTGGCTTTTTATAGGGGACTGGAAACCGGGATGGTATCAGTAGTCAGTCCGGTCGGGGCATCATTTGCGTTGGTGACCGTAATTTTAAGCGTACTTTTCTACGGCGAACACCTCAAACTCACGCAGGTAACCGGAATATTGCTCATTTCATCGGGTATTATCGGAGTATCGCTAAACCTTGAGGATCTCAAAAAAATCAGGCGACTGAGTGTGGTTAAAGGTGTCAGGGAAGCCCTGGTCGCCATGATGGGATGGGGAATTTCACTTTTCCTGATCGTTCCGGCATCCAAAGCGTTAGGATGGTTTCTGCCGGTATACATCTTCAGGTTTTTTGCAATTATTTTCATTCTCGCAGCAAATATTGTCAGCAGGCAAACGCTCCGGATTCCTATTAAACCGGGAAACTTGCTACTGCTTCTGCCAATCGGGATATTTGATATTTCAGCATTTTTCAGCTACAGCCTGGGTGTGTCCAGCCAGTATGCTTCGGTCGTTGCAAGCGTCGGCGGGGCGTTTGCCATGGTAACCGTACTTCTTGCCCGCGTATTTCTCAGAGAAAAACTCCATCCAAACCAACTGGCCGGAATCGCTGCAATTATCGCCGGCATTGCACTAATATCATACTGATTCATACTGATAAGGAAATGATAGACTCATGAATCTGACACTGCTTATCTATTCCGGACTGGCCGTGGGGGTAGTTGCCGTTCTCAATAAACGGCTGGCCGGGGGCAGGCATGCGGCGATTGCCTACTCGGCGGCATTTGCCCTGCTGAATACGGTTTTCACCCTGCCGTTTCTGCTGTTTGAATTCCGAATGCCAGTCGATCCTGTCTGGTGGGCGCTGACAATAACTTCAGTAATTGCGTTTGCCGTTACCCTGACACTCGGATTTGCCGCTTATAAGACGACCGACGTGTCTGTCGTCAATATAATCTACAGGTTGAGCATCGTCATGACCGCTCTGGCAGGCCTGATATTTCTCGGAGAACAGTACACGCCAGTCCGATACCTAGGCCTCTTTCTGGTTTTTGCCGGCAGCGTGGCCGTCCTGTTTAAAGAAAAGAAGATCCGGATAACCCGGGGCATACTATTTGCGTTTGTTATGGCCCTCAGTACGACTATAGCCACGATCCTGGACAAGCAGATATTAAAGGCATTCAGTCCGTATACCTACGCGTTCGTGAATAATCTGGTGCTTTATCTGATTCTGATAATGAAACCGGGCACACTGGGTGATAGTCTGGCAGTCATCAGATCCCGGCCGCGGAACATTATTGTCAGCTCAATAATCAATGCCACGGCATTTCTGGCTATCCTGATCGTACTGTCCGGAACCAGCGTTTCCCAGACCATGCCGGTGTTCCGGAGCCTGTCATACGTCTCCCCGATACTACTGGGAATACTGGTGTTGGGTGAACGCTCTGATCTGCTGCAGAAGTCCGTCGGAGTTGCGCTGGGGCTTATGGGTATCATCCTTCTATACCTGTGACCGGTCTGCCGGCGTTAGTTTTGCGTTACAGAGAATAATTGGTGATGTGGGGAGGCGACACCGGTGCCAGGCCGCTCGGGGTAAGTATGCAGCCGGGTTACCGATTGCCTTTCTTAAAGCGACTTTATAGGGATTACTGAGAATCAACCAGAAATGGCGGAAACGCCCGTCGAAAACATCCTGCATATCCGAAAACAGCCGGTCCCAGCGGAAGATATCCCGTATCTGGTTAATTGTCACTATTTCCTTACCTACTTTATACCCGATCGCCAGAGTTCCGCCCTGATTCAGTAGCCGTGCCATATCGAGCAGGTTAGCGGCCGCGCCGGTGCAGTTTTCCTTCCAATCACTGACATTATTTGGGAAAAAGGGAAACTGGACTGCCATTACCAGGTCATATCCGGATGCTGACCGGTCAGTCCAGTCAGCCAGTGATGACCGGATGAAACGGGCAGCAGACGCGGGAACAGGACGGAGCCGGTAGTCAGGGCTGGTCTGATACGAAGAACCGTCGTCGATGGTATCAATAACGGCGTCAGGTAGAATTTGACGAAGCGCCAGGGCGCCCATCCCGGACCCGGTCCCGACATCCAAAGCGCTGCCGACTGAACCGGGTGAAAGATATCCGAGTTTACAAAGACCGTCCAGGTCGTCGGATATATCGTCAAACCGCGCCCGGACTTCCGGCTGAAGATCACCGGTTGCCGGAATTGATTCTGTCGCTTCCTGACGCATCATTTTATCCAGTTAGGCAGGACTGACCGCATATTGTACACCAACTCCGTTTCCGTGTACCATAAAACTACGTGTGAAAACCGATAAGATTATTGGTTTTATACTCATCATCACCGCCGCTTCGTTGCTGGTCATTTTCCTCTCCTGGCATTGGAAACTCGGAATCATCCGCTACTTTGACGTTGACGAATATGCCCATCTCCATTGGGCTTCCGCAATCCTCCAGGGGAGGCATCCGTATACGGACTTCCAGTCATTTTTCCCGCCGCTTTTCCATTTCATGCTAGCTCCGGTTGTGGCGGCGGGCTGGGGGACGACTGACCCTTTCATCTATGCCCGGATCTTCATGTTCGTCCTGTTTACGCTGACGTGTGCTTCCGTGGGGCTTCTCTTATGGGAAATGCGCCGGATCCTGTGGAGCGCGGTTCTGGCCGGGGCGATACTCGCGTTTCTGCCGCTGCCGTTTGATAAATATCTGGAAATCCGCCCGGACCTGCCGGCCACCCTGTTTATGGTTCTTGCCGTATTGTTTCAAGTCCGCTGGTTCGGTAAAGGCAGGGCAGCCGATGCGGCAGTTTCCGGACTATTGTATTCGATAAGCGTCCTGACGCTGCCGAAAATGCTGCCGAATCTGGGGGTGGGAATAATAGCGGCTGCAATATATGTTCTGAGGGAGGCCGGAGGGATAAGGGGGATAAAAAGAAAAATTGGTATCAGTAAATTATGGAAAAAGGCCTACGGATTCGTGCTGGGGATGGCAGTGCCGGTCCTTCTGTTCGGATTGTACCTCTTAACTTTGGGTGATCCCGGCCTGGTCTGGTATTCCCTTGTCCGGCTGCCGGTTGAGGCTAACCGGATCAGCAGGTATTTCATCATGATGCCGGACCTGTTTTTCTATCCCAACAGTATTTTCTACGGTCTGGACGGATGGAACCGCGGACTTTTAACTAACCATGCCCTGTGGATTTTCGCGGCATTTTTCGGTATCTGGCGGCTGCTCTTGCCGCTTCTGGGGGAACGCAAACGCCCGCCGCTTGTTGAAGTGCTGGTTGCCGGACAGTTTCTGATCCAACTTACCTTCTACGTGGAGATCGTACCCCTCAAGCATGCCCAGTATCTGATACCCGTCGGCATATTCGTGGCTTTTTATGCCGCTGACGGCATTGCCGCACTATCGTCCCTGTTTAACCGGCATGATCTGCTGCGGATGGCGTTTACGGTGCTGGCAGTTGCGGGGGCCTGGTACATGGTACAGGTTTTCAGTGAAGTCCAGCAACCTAAGGTGAGTTGGAATAATGCACAGTCACTGGGTAAAATAGCACAACTGAACAGTATAATTCCCCGCAGTGAGCCGATCCTCGATCTGGACGGCAGGATGCTTTACAATCCCGATCCGTATTATGCCTGCTGCATACCCTTCGGGCAGTCGGCCGAATTTCTGAGCCGGCCGCTGCCCAGCCTGCCTCAGGCACTAGTCAGCAGTAACACCAAGTTTATCAACCAGGGTGAACTGAACCGGGTCAACACCCTCCCGTGGAGCGACCAGCAGTATATCTACAGCAATTACCGGTCGTTAAACGGGGATTCAACGTTTCTGGTCCGCAATGACGTAACCCTGTAACGACGCCGTAGAGTACCCGCAAAGTCGTCTTGCAGCAGGCTGGTAAGTATGGTACTTTGCAATGGAGCTTATGGCAAAGACTACACCGCCGGACCTTTCCCTGGTTCTGGCCTGTTACAATGAGGAGCCGATTTTTCGTGACAGCGTCAGACGGATTACCGAAATATTATCCGAAACCAGGCTGAGCTGGGAACTGATATTCGTTGACGATAAGAGCCGGGACCGGACACCGGATATGATCCGGGCACTGGTAGCCAGCCATCCCGATTGGAAAGCGCTTTTCCATGACGTCAATACCGGCCGGGGCAAAGCGGTGAGCGACGGCATGCTGGTGGCCGCCGGAACCGTGGTAGGGTACATCGATATCGATCTTGAGGTGGCCCCGGTCTACATCCCGCAGATGGTGAGGCTGATTCTCAGGCGCAGTGCCGATATGGTAATCGGCAGAAGGATTTACCGGACCGAAGCATATACGATCCTCCGGGAGATATTCTCGATCGGTTACCGGAAACTGGCTGACTTCATGGTCGGAACCGGCAGCGTTGACAGCGAATCGGGGTATAAATTCATGCGCCGGAGCTTAATTCTGCCGGTACTTGCCCGGACGCGCCACCCGCACTGGTTCTGGGATACCGAAATCACGGTACTGGCCCGGCGCGCGGGTATTAAAATTGCGGAACTGCCGGTTCTGTTTCTGAGGCGTCACGATAAAGTGTCTTCTGTCCGGCTGTTCCGTGACTCTGCAGACTACCTCGTCAATTTATGGAAATTCCGCAGAAGGCTCGGTAAAACCGGAACCGGTGATACATTCCAGTCTGCCCCGCGATCGGTGCGGGGCATATGAAGGCGCTCCGGGCAATCGGAATCCGCAAGGCGGTCAGCTTCGTACTGTATACGGTTATCGGGAAATTCCTGCATGCCGTCATATTTCCCCAACTGCGCACTACGGTGTTGCGGCTGTCGGGGGCAACGGTCGGAAACGATACCGTAATCGGGGATGTCACGTTTACGAATCTGTACCACTACGGATTTACCCGGGTGTTCATCGGTGACCGTTGTTTCGTGGGGGATGAGGCGAGTCTGGATTGCCGGGGCGGTTTTGAACTGGAAAACGACGTGACGCTATCCAACCGGACAAATATCGTTACCCACATCAACGTGGGCTATGCGGATCATCCGCTGCAGCGGATTTATCCGACCCGTGAACAGCCTGTGGTCATCAGACGCGGTGCGTATGTGGGAACCGCTGCCGTCATCCTGCCGGGCGTCACGATCGGGGAAGAATCGGTTGTCGGGGCCGGAGCGGTGGTTACCCGGGATGTTCCGGCGTGGAGCGTTGTCGCCGGGGTACCGGCCCGGATACTGCGGCGCTTCCGGAGAGCTTACCGCAAACGCCGGAAACAGGTTCCCGCAAAGAAGCGCAGGAGCAGAAAATAATTTACAATATATATGATGAAGATTCCTTTATCGCGGCCGTTCTGGGAGAAAGCAGAAGAGGAAGCAGTGCAGAAGGCACTCCGGACGACCTTGGGTACGGGTGACGGACCCAACAGTGAAGAACTGTCGCACCAGCTGAAAGAACTGACCGGAGCCGGGTTCGCCATTGCGGTGACGTCCTGTACCCACGGACTGGAACTGGTCATGGCGTCTCTCGGTATCGGTTCGGGTGATGAAGTGATACTGCCCAGCTTCACCATGTCATCGACGGCTAATGCCGTGGTTCTTGCCGGGGCTACACCGGTGTTTGCTGACATTGATCCGGTGTTTGCCAATATCGATCCGGCAGACGTCGGAAAACGGATTACTTCAAGGACCCGCGGGATAATCGTAGTCCACTACGCCGGTATGGCTGCTCCGATGGAGATGATCACAAATCTTGCCCGCCGGCACGGCCTGTTCGTCGTTGAAGATGCGGCGCACGCCATCGGTGCCTCGTACCAGGGACGGCAGCTGGGGGCCTGGAGCGACGCCGGAGTATATTCGTTCCACGGCACCAAGAACGTCAGCTGCGGCGAAGGGGGCGCTGTCATCACCAGCCGGGAAGACCTGTCCCGATTTATGGATGTCTACCGGGCTAACGGTACCAACCGGAAAGCGTACCTCGAGGGAATTGTCGACAAATACAGTTGGGTTGACCGGGGGACAAGTTTTTTCCTGTCTGATATCCTGGCGGCACTGGCGGTAAGCCAGATGAAAAAGCTCGGTGAGATTTCCCGGAAACGTAGTCAGGTTGCCGGATTTTATACGGATTTTTTCCGGAAGTTTGAGCCGGCACTTATCCTGCCGCAGGTTCCGGAGGGATCTGATCCCAACTGGCATATTTATGCGCTGCGTCTGCCGACACCGCAGCAGCGGACCGTATTCATCAGGGAAATGCGGAAGCGGGGAGTGGAAGTCTCTTACCACTATGTGCCGCTGCATTCGGCTCCCATGGGTGCTAAGCTGGCGAAAGGCAAGCCCGTCCGGTTACCCGTAACAGACCTGATTTCCCGGACGCTGGTACGATTGCCGATTTACCCCGGACTAACGAATCAGGAAATGGAGTATATAGCAGCTTCTGCCCGCGGGATACTTGACCGGATACTGTAACTTTGATTTCCGGTATTGCACCTCTAATTATTGTTTCTGATATATGAATTAAGATTTATGAGAGAATAGGTGTGATTTTATCCGTAAATCTTAATCCCTAAATCATAAATTGACTTAAATGTGAAACCGTATTTATCAATAGTCATTCCTTACTATAATTCCGCCGATACCATCGGGACGCTTCTGACCTCTATCGCAAGATCCAGGAACGCGCCGCCGTATGAAGTGATCGTCGTGGATGACGGATCAGTTCCGAAATTCGAAATCCGAAATATGAAATCCGAACCATACGGAAAAAGTACTTCAGGATTAATCAGCCGCCGGAAATTTCCTTTGAGATCCTTACGGCTGAACCATAATATGGGGCCGGCAGCCGCCCGGAACCGGGGGGTTAAGGCTGCCCGGGGGAAATTTGTGGTATTTCTTGACAGTGATGTCGAGCTGTTTCCGGATACTCTCCATAATCTGGCCCGGGTATTTATAACCGATCCTGACGTGGTCGCCCTGACCGGGGTCTGGGTGAAGGAGCAGAGAACCGGGGATTTCTTCCCCAACTTCAAAGCCCTGCGCGACTGGAGTTACTGGATAAATGAACGGGACAAAAGCGGCTACTACTACCTTTTTTCAACCCGGATCGCATCGATTAAGAGGTCCGTTTTTACCCGCCTGGGCGGATTTGATGAAAAGTACCCCGGGGCATTGGTTGAGGATATCGAACTGACGTACCGGATCGCCCGGAGATATGCGATCATCTTCGCTTCCGATGTCCGGGTCAGGCACGAATTTGAAGGGTTCTGGCCGATTGCCAGGAAATACTTTCTCCGGGCTTACCACTGGACCAAGCTATATGCCCGGCGGAAAAAATTCGATCCGGTGGCAACTACACTCTGGGAAGCCATCGCCGCATTATCCGGTGCGGGGACGCTGGCGGTCGGGTTAATCTGGATAATGTCGCTGATTACCGTCACCCTGGGGATCATGAATTACGATTTACGGATTACGAACATACTGCTGCGGTCGCCGCTGTTTGTGCTGCTTAATTCGTTTTTCGTAATTCTGTTATCGGTCCACCTGTTTCTGGTCCGTAAGTTCCTCATATTCATGTACCGGGAGAAGGGCGGCTGGTTTGCCGTCAGGGGATTTGTGGTCGGTCTGATACTATACCTCTTTATTTTCTCCGGTGCTGTCTGGGGTCGGGTGAGCCAGCGGATAATCAAATTGCAGATGTCCCCGCGATGACAGCGGAATATTCCACGACTGTTGAATCAGCGGTAAAGGGGGATCAGGGACCTTCGCCCTCCGGCGGGACCTGAGTAGTCCCGGCTGATGGTGTCGCTGAGGTTGCCGCCGGTGACGGTGCTCTGGTGGGTGTTATTGTCGGTTCGGGCGGCAGCGGGGGTTGCGCCTGCGCTTGCGGGGAGGCTTCCTGACCGAGGTCTATCTTCGGCGTTATCTGAGGCTCTGGCCGGGTAGCCGGAGTGGAAAGCGGGGATTGTACGCCGCTGTCAGCCGCTTTCTGGCCTTCCAGAACCGCGATTTCCTCGGCCGATAATTTGGCTTTAGCGTCTTCTAACTCCTTCGTTACGCGGTCAGCGTCGGCGCTGCCGGCCGGCAGAAGCGCCAGAGCCGTCTGAAGGGCTGCAGCTTCACGCAGGGGATCCTTCATTTGCCGGTAAACGAATGCCAGATTGTAATGGATATTGGCGAGGTCGGGCTTTAGTGCCGCCGCCAGCTGGAGTTGCTGCAGTGCTGACGGAAAGTCCTGCTTGACGATGTAACTTCCGGCCAGATTCAGCCTGAGGATCGGGTTGACCGGGTCAAGCCGGACTGCCTGCTGGTACGCGATGATTGCCCAGTCGTCTGCACCCGTGACAACTCCGGCAATATTCTGGTAGACGCCGGCCAGAGTCTCCCAGGCCAGGATATTGCCCGGAGACAGGTTAATCGCCAGCTTGCCTTCATTGATTGATTGCTGAATCAGCCGGGAGACTAGCTGCCGTTCCTCTTCGGTCAGCGTTTGTTTGTCGTTCTGTCCGACTGAGGAAGCGATCCCGTTGGCCAGGGCAAGATTAGTCTGAGCAAAGGTAATGTGGTATTGGGTGACGTAGGGATTCGTGTTGACCGTCCGGTTCTGCAGGTTGTAGGTGTCAGTCCCGTTATTGGCCTGTGCCGCCAAAAGCGACCGGTAAAAGAAGTGTTCGGCAGCGTAGACTTTATAAAGTCCGAATGCGGACAGCCCGAAAATCAGGATGGCCAGCCCGATCCCGCCGAAGAGTGCCTGGCGAGCCTGGTCCGGAACGGATATGGTTTTGACAGCTTCAGTGTGGTGGGGCTTAAGAAGCATCAGCGCGACGATGGCAACGAGTACGGTTATGTTCGGCGGGGTCAGGAGTATCAGAAGAAGCGCCAGTATGAATGAAACCCGCAGGCCCCAGTGCCCGGTTTTCCAGCCGGTGATAAGGTTGCGGCCGAACACGAACAGGCCGGCGGTACCGACCAGCCCGGCCGTGGTAGCCAGGTGAAGCAGCATGCTGGATGAAACCGTGAACCGGATATTCCAAACCGGAAGCGCATTGTAGGCGCTCGGCCTGCCGGCGGAGAAGGCAGCCAGGAAATTTTCGGCTCCGACTCCGAAAAGAAGTCCGACCGGTGTTTTAAACATCTCCAGCAGCACCGCCCAAGCCGTGGAAAGGGGCAGAAGGTTTGTGGAAATTCTGGGAACTACCTGAACCAGCGTCAGGACACTGCCGAAAATAACGACCAGTGTCATCACTGAGGCAAAGGTCATATTCATATCAGCCTTTTTGCGGTAGGCAGACACGGTTTCCTCAACTAGAAGCGGCAGCGTAAGCAGCATAACCGACATAGCGGCTATGCTGTTACCGGCCGGCGTCCAGAGGGAATCGGCGAGGTAGGAGACATTCGGGAACATCAGCTTGCCGATGCCGAAGAACAGATAGACGGCAATTACAGCCAGAATGGTTGATGTCACGAAAAGCATCCATTTCAGCAGAGTCTGGGCGCCGCGGTTCACGAATGCTCCGCCGAAAAATATTACCAGCGTCAGTGCGGCAAATGTTACGAAACCTGTCGGTACCATGGCTGCCTCTACCCGGTTACGCGATGCAATCAGGAAGCTTAAAAACAAAACCAGCGTGAGTAAACCGGTGCCCGCTGCGGCAGGGGACGGAGAAAATGTAATATCGCGTGCCAGCACCGTCCGCACCGACCAGATTAAAAGGATGACGACAGCCGCGACACAAGTGAGCAGCCATTTGTTGGTATCAAAGAAGTCCCGCGTCAGGGGCAGGAAAAAGAGGGGAATAACTGCGAACAGTCCGACTGTCAGGCCCCGGATGATCCTGTCAAGAGCGATTATGACCTTCGGCATAGACTAGATTACTATACCCCGGGAGGTTACAGGTGTAAAGGCCTTATAGGAGTAACTACCATATCGTATTTGCAAAACTCGGTATACGCTGGCATACTCGAAATGTAACCCCTATGAGAAGAAAGCTGAACCTTTCCCGGCAATCCTCCGGCATGTCATTCATGGAACTTCTGATCGTGATTGCCATGATGGCGCTTGCATTTTCCTTCGCCTATACCAACTGGAAAGGGCAACTGCAGAAAGGCTTTGACGCCAAGCGCAAAGGCAATCTGAACCGGATTCAGGCGGTTCTGGAGCATTATGCTAATGATAACGGATGCTATCCGCCGGCGGCAGCGATGACCTGCGGGACGACTATTTTTGCCGCTTACAACATGCCGAACCTCTTGTGCGATCCGGAGTCGAAAGCTGCATACCTATACGAACAGGTGGATCCGGCAGACCCGTGCAAAGGATACCGGCTCTACGCCACGGTAAAGATCTGGCGGGACAATGACGTGGAACGGCTGGGATGCAATGATCCGGCGCAAGGCTGCTGCTCTTCGGGCGGAGCCGGGTATAACTACGGTGTGTCGGCCGGAGCCAAAGTAAACCAGTGCCCGTAGTTATTCCGATCGGGAGACTTGCGTTGGGGTAAGAATTGATCAATAGTATATATAAGGTATGAGAAAGGCCGGTTTTATTCTCAATCTTTCACGAGGCTTTACACTTCTGGAGGTCATGGTGGTGATCGCCATCATCGGGGTACTGATCGCCATGGTCCAGGGCAGCTATATGGCGTCACTCCGGAAAGCCCGCGATGCCAGACGCAAAAGCGACCTGACCCAGATTGCCAAGGCGCTGGAGACTTTCAACCATGACCGGGGTTCCTACCCGGCGGATGACGGTAACGGGCTGATATTCGGGTGTGGTGACATCGTTACGCCGTCGTTGACTGCCTGCGACTGGGGTGATGCTTTTGAGATCACGGATGCCAGTACAAATGTTTTGGCGACTTATTTCACCGAACTGCCCGGGGACACCGGATCCCGGAAATACTATTATGATAGTGACGGGAGCTACTACCAGCTGTACGCACTTATCGAAAACCTCGAGGACAAGGACATCAACGTCAATGCCGCCAAGCAGACACAGTATTATGACCACACGGATTGCGGCACGGCTGCCGGTGACCAGAACTGCAATTACGGCGTATCCAGCACGAATGCGCTGCCGACTGATAACAGCCATACGCTGACACCGCCATGAGGCAAGGAGGGTATATGAAACGGAAACTGACTGAGGGATTTACGCTGATCGAACTGATTATCGTCATCGGTATCATCGCCATCATCCTGGCCTTCTCGATATCCAATCTCCTCGGCGCCCGGGGCCGGGCCCGGGATGCCCGGGCCAAGGCGGAACTGCGGGAACTCAAAACCGCCCTCAGGCTTTACTACAACGACTACCAGAACTATCCGGTTTCAAGCGGTACCGACATTCAGGGATGCGGTCTGCAGATAGCCCCGGGACCGGACGTGTGTGCCGCCGGCACGATAGTGTGTAACGGAACGAGCGAAGCCGGAGAATTCGTGGCGTATCCGTCAGGCGGATGCGCCAACGCTACGCTTTACATGAAGCGCCTGCCGAGAAACCCCGCCAATACTGATGTGAGTTATGAATACGGTGTAAATGCCACCCGGAACGATTTCTGCGCCATCGTGCCCCTGGAAAACGCGGCTGACCAGGATATTGCCGTCAGCCAGAGCCGCTGCAGCGGTGCCTGCACGGCTGCCGGCATGGTGCCGTACGGCGTCAACGACTACGCCATGTGTGCGGACTGAGAAACACGGATAAAACGGATTGAAACTACTAATCACACGAATTCAACGGATAAACTTACGAATTGAACGAAATGTGCTTTCGGTCATTCGTCAAAATTACTCGCTTCAGGTATAACCGAGATGAACCAAAGTTGACGAGATACCCAACCTCATAAGTTGTTGAGAAAAGATATGAAAATAGCTGGTTTTGGATTTTATCTGGGGTAAACTTCATTACTTTTATTTCCACGATAATTTTCTTATCAATTACAAAGTCAAGCCGGTAGTTGCCTAGAGTCTTGTCGCTCAACTTAGATCGGATTTTGATAAGAACCTCCCGCTCAAACGGTAGTTTATTCTTCGCCAGCAACTCTGCCAGAGCATTTTGATACACAAGTTCTTTTTGTCCAGATCCGTAGAGATTACGCACGTCGTACAAACAACCGACAACCATGTAACAGAGTTCTTTATGGAGAATATTCGCCTGATTCGTGCTCCGGTTCGTACGATTCGTGTCATTCATACTAGTTTATTATCCACCAATTGAATCGGATGTCCTGATTTACCGGGGAGTCGACGGCGACGGTAAAGCGGCCGGGAATACCGGCTTCAGGTGCAGTTTTTGACTTCACGTACAGGACCTGGTTGTTAGTTGAGGTAACCGGAGTGATATAGATATACGAGTTTTGGGTAATGTTTGTATTCGTAAGTGTGAGTTCCGTCATATTTGACTGCAGGATTGCCTGTCCGACCGTGGCGTTAGACTCGGTGACGGCTGAAAGCGTACCGCCCGCTGATGATTCTCCGGAGGCGATGAAGAGTTTACCGAAGGTACCGCTGCCGGAGGCAATGACATCGCCGCCGAAACTGGCAGTACCGGAGGAGTCAATTGAG
Organism: Candidatus Gottesmanbacteria bacterium RBG_16_52_11; assembly: GCA_001779095.1. Lineage (GTDB taxonomy): Bacteria > Patescibacteriota > Microgenomatia > UBA10105 > UBA927 > RBG-16-52-11. Next base: position 263,321 of record MFJD01000004.1, read on the forward strand.
GCCACTTCCCGGTTGGCCTCACCCCGGATCATCAGGCGGGAGAATCCGTCGCGGGGGCCATCCGCTATCACAGGCGAATCCGTACTTACAGGACTGCGGGACAAGTCAAGGGTAATATCACTGCCGACCGGACTGATGAGTGACGCCGAGAGCGATCCGCCAACCGCCAGATTGCCGCTGACGGCCAGGTTGCCGGTAATAGTCACGCTCCCGTCGGGAGCGACCACGAGCGTACCGCCGCCGATGTCAACCGAAGCCAGCCGGTGCCGGTTCAGGTAAAGCGTCCCGACAACCGTTTCGACTCCATGCGATGAAACCAGGATGCTGCCGTCGACCATCAGTTGTCCGGCGATAGTGGTTGACCCGAGGCTGGCCGTGCCCAGAACCGACAGCGAATCCCGGATCAGGGCGGTGTCGACTTCAATATTTTGACCAATCTCAACCGATGTACCTGGGGAATCGGGATTTCCGGATGTCAGTAATTCGAGCATGGCTGATTCGGAAGCAGAGAGTTCCGGCTCAGGCAGGGGTGTCGGGGTGACGTCCGGTGTTGGCGTCGGCTCCGGTGTCGGTGTCGGAGTAGCAGTCGGAATCAGTATGGGTGTCGGTGTCGGAGTAGCCGTGACAGAGGGCGTTGGCAGCGGTCCGGTGGCACCCTGACGGTCAGAAGTCGAGATAGCCGAGACCGATGCTTCAAGTGCAGTCAGCCGGGTATCGACATCACCGAGCGGCGTAGTAATCCGTCCGGCTGAAAGGGATTCGCCGACGACGAGTTCGGGTACCACCAGGGTACCGCTGAGCGTGGCACCTGCGGCGCTGATACGGCCTGACGTTTCGATATTTCCGCTTTGGTCGATAGTCGTAACCGTTTGACCTCCGGCGTTTCTGATATCCAGCTTCGCCGCCGCAGAACCTGAGGACTCCAGGCTGATTACCAGGTCACCGGACAGGGGAGTGACAACATTTGCCGAGAGCCTGTCAAATC
>MFJD01000004.1:264320-264712 GCA_001779095.1 Candidatus Gottesmanbacteria bacterium RBG_16_52_11
TGGCCGGAAGCCAGTCCGGCATCGCGGACGACTGACAGGATATAATCCCGCAGGCTCAACCCGGCGACGGTGAGGTTGTCGGCAGTAACGCTTCCGGCAGTGATCAGGGCGCTTCTGATGTCGGCAGAAACCACTTCCGAGTAGGCGCCGATCCGGTCTACCAGGTTGCCCGTGGCGGTATTTCTGACGAGTTGGGACGATCCGGAGGATTCAAAGGTAAAATCCCCGGTACCGGTCAGGTAGGCGTCAGGGTCATACCAGGAGGTATTTACGTAGACCAGGATTTTACCGATAAACGTGCCGTCCGGCAGGGTAAAACAGGTAGGCCCGGCAGAGCTGAATTGCGGCCAGACGATGTCGAGGGGTGTTGCCGCCTGGGGACAGATTCGGCT
>MFJD01000004.1:264724-265074 GCA_001779095.1 Candidatus Gottesmanbacteria bacterium RBG_16_52_11
ACTCCAGTGCTTTGCCGACGATGGAACCGGCACGGTTGGCTTTGGCGCCGATACCGGGCAATCCTGACGGGGTGATAGCGTCGCCGGCTTTTACCGTTCCTCCCCGCGTAGATACGATGGCCGGTACCCGGCCGGTGAGGGCGACTTTAGCCGTGGCCGAAGCCCCCTGGCCCAGGGTTTGGGACGGGTAGGTTGAAACGATACCCAGAACCGCCGGGTCGGAGGTAATTTTGGAGGATTCGATCAGAGCCGGCACGCCCTCAACCGCAGAGACGATCGTACCGGGTTGGGGGCTGAGGCTTTCGGCAACCGGGTAATATTCGGCGATGTCGGCTCCGGTTTCCGGCTGG
>MFJD01000004.1:265108-266770 GCA_001779095.1 Candidatus Gottesmanbacteria bacterium RBG_16_52_11
ATTTGCCCGCCTTCGGGCGGATCATCCTGCCAGACACGGAAAAAGTCGACATTGACTGTTCTGGTAACCGTAGTATCTTTGGAATTATAAACGTCCATGGTCAGGGCGGCAGTCGGGATATCGGTAGTATTGTTGTCACAAAGCTGAAGGTTGACTCCGTCCGATACGTCAGTGTCAATATAGAAATCAACGGACGACGTACTGTTGACCCGGATCATCATCAGGGCATAATTGGACGTATCAATGGCGCCGCAGCTGACGGTAGTAGTACAGCCGTTGACCGCTCCGTCGCAGGTTTTCCCGTACCAATTAGCGCCACCGGACGTATTGTTAGTGAAGGTGATTCCCCTCAGGCTGGAGCCGTAGGCATGGTCGGAGATGCCGAACTGGAAATAGTGACTGGTAGTAGTCGTCGGCCGGACTTTCATCAGGACGATAGGCAGGTTATTGGCGTCGAAAATCAGGTGCTCGTTATAGCTGGCAGTCGTGCCGTTTGACAGGTAACAGGATTCTGAGGCGGCGTTGGCCGGAGGGGTTTGGGTGTGGATGCCGTTGACCGTATCGTTAAGGATCGTCCAGGTACAGTTTCCGGCCAAAACCGACTGGTCCGCATTGAGCTCGTCATAGTCACCCCAGGCCGAAATCAGGTTTCCTGAACCGTCTGCCCGCTCTTTATTGAATTCTTCTCCGAAATAGGACTCCAGCTGAACGAAGTCATGTGCCATGGCAGCCCCGACAACATGCAGGTCGGTGATGGGACTGGTCGTCCCGACACCGACATTCGCGTTATCCGAAATAACGATACCCTCCGTCACTGTCGCGGAATTTACGGCAATATTCAGGTAGTCGACAGACGAGTCGTATAATCTGAAACTCGCATACTGGGTAGAACCTCCCGTATAATCACGCAGCACCAGTCCGTGTGTAGCGTCATTCGGCCTGAGGTCGATAAATCCTGAAGCGCTTTCTATGATCCTGTCACCGCCGGTCAGGGTAATATTGCCATTGACATCCAATGCACTGGCCGGGCCGGTTGTCCCGATACCGACATTTCCACCGTTTTCAATCATCATCCTAACATTGGTTCCGAGAGTCTGGCCGGTCCCAATAACCAAGTCGTCAAAAGAATCGTCAAGTCCTATATAGAAATCCTGGGCACTGCCGTCAAAGATAATACTTGTATCTTCAGCTCCAGCGTCACCGATATAAAGCTGGGGTGTAGTACCGGCAATCGTCAGTTCACCGGTGGGACTCGAAGTCCCGATACCGACATCCCCGGCAAAATAATTGGTATCGGTGGCTCCGACCTGGAAGATGCCCCACTGGGTGGTAGCTGTGGCCATGTCGGCCATATAGATGCCATAGGAAGTGTCGATAGTGCCGGCACCTTTGGCGACGTTTGCAATCTGCAGGCCATAGGCATTGGTGAGTTGGCCGGTATCGACTGTAGGCATTTCCACGTATACCCCTCTGGCGTTGGTGCCTGAGCCGTCTTCTATATCGACAGAGTCAGCAAATAAAGCAGCAGAGCTGGTGGCGATACTGTTATAGGTATTTGCGATGGTTACACTTCCGTATACACCGTACAATCCGTTCGCCCGTCCGTTATCCGCATTTATCTGTGCGCTTCCGTAAACTCCAAAGAGACTGTCATTCACCCAT
>MFJD01000005.1:0-168 GCA_001779095.1 Candidatus Gottesmanbacteria bacterium RBG_16_52_11
GTAAATGAAGGCGGGGAAACCTGCCGAGGAAGCTCAACCTGAGCCGGTATACTGTCAGGCATCCGGGGTAGTGAAATCCCGGATCCGGCAACCGGTATCGCAGGCATAACTGCGGCCACCGGTTCAACCGGCAATACGGCCTGCGGGACAACGTCTGTTACCGGAATC
>MFJD01000005.1:175-3618 GCA_001779095.1 Candidatus Gottesmanbacteria bacterium RBG_16_52_11
GAGGCCCGGCCGGTTCCGTCTGCGGCTCTGGTTCCGATACGGCCTGAGTCGATACTGTCTGAGAAGCAGGCCGGGTTTCCTGGAGCACTTTCAGTGCCGTAAACTGGGGCGTACTTATAAACGCTTCGATATCCTGTAGTTTAAAAACACGATACCCGTTTGGCTGCCGTATTGTCGGGACGGTTCCGGCATCCGCCAGGCGCCGGACAGTTGACGGGGATACATTCAGTTTCCTGGCGGCGTCTAAGACCGTGAGGGTCTCACCGTATTTGAGGGCATCTAAATCGCGAGTGAGAAAAAATCTGTTTTTGCCGTCCAGCCGGCTGGCCTTAATCCTGCCGTCAGCTTCCCAGCGACGAAGCGTGTCGACGGAAACTCCGAGATACTCGGCTGATTGACCTATCGGCAGATAGTCGTCAGACATCTAACCTAGGCAAAGGTTGCTCGGGCCTCTGACGAATGAATTCGAAAACATTACCTCTATATCCAGTTGACCACATATAATAATTATTTGTCAAGTATTTCGTAACAAAACCCGAAAAACTGGATATGATATGTATGCAGTTAGCTGAAATTTTGATTGAAATGACAAGCTTTGACAAACTTTACCGAGATCCAACCGCGAGATCCCGTGCCGAAGCCACATCAGGCTTCGGCTAAGTTAGCGTGGTCAGGAGTATTTTCTGATACGATAACGATAAGTATTTCCCAACGGTTTCCAGATTTGATTTGCTACGGATAAGATAAAAAATATTCTGTTGTTTTTAAGCCGGATCCGGAATAGTCTATCTAAAAAAATATTTCCTTATCTGATAGGGACTCGGTAAAGACCGGCATACCGCAGTTAGAATCGGGTTGAAAACACGCTAAGTATTGAGATAAAAACAGGTAATTTCAAAAACCTATAAAGTTGCTTTAGAATAACTTATAGTTACTTGTAAATTAATTGTCCCCGCTGTGCCGCTAACTTTGAATTTTTCTCTGACCGATAAGCTGTCGGGAAGTAACGAACCTTAATCAGGAAGTGGAAACACACCTGATAAGCTGCACTAGCAGTTTGTCTGAACACTAAGTCCGAAAACCTGATTACGAAGAATTTTCCCGGATTTCTGATACTACTTTAGTATTTAATAAGATATCAATATATATCTTTATATACCGGTCGGGAGCACCACCGGACCCGGAGACGGCGTCGGCTGGTTGTATCTGATCTGGGCAACCTCGACAACCCGGTCAAGCGTGGGACTGTATAGAATTACCGACTGCGGATACACCAGGAGCTTATCGCCTTCCTGGGCTTTGGCAAAGAAAGGTTGCTCAGCCCGCAGATCCGCCACCCCGGTGACCGTAATCACCTTCGGTGTGCCATCAGGCATGACCATATGCGCCCTGACCCTTTCGATGACTTCGGCATCGGTCGCTGCCTGGGCCGGTGAAGGGTTGCCGCTTAAGTCCTCTTTCAACTCCAGCAACTGGTTCCGGGAATCCCAGTACAGTTTTCCGGTCACTGCAATTACCCCGATCAGCAGGATAAAAACGATGCCGAGGCCAACGCTCCGGTAAACTTTCAGCTCATCAAATGCCATAAATAGCTATATCAAATATAACTTTAATCTATTTAAAGTAATATAAAACTACTCATACCCGTTACCACTCCACCGATCATACCCTTACGGCAAAGGACTGACAATACCGGTTCCGCCGAGGGGACCCGATGCCGGAACCGGATCATACACCGGGATCGGCGTCGGTATTGCCGCAGATGACGGATAGACGGGAGCCACTGTCGCGCTGGGTGTGGCCGGCAAGGCCGATCCCGATGCCGGCGGCACGGTCGGTAACAGCTGCGGCAGGACCGGTGTAACCGTCGACTGCGGCCGGGTCGGCTCCGTAGTAGGTGCGTTGTTCTGGACGATCCACCAGGAGAACGGCACGTCCCGGGCAACCGGTTGGTCAAGCGTAACGGTGAAGCCTTCGCCGGGAACCTTGCGGCCGATGAAGTACCTGGTAGCCGGCGCATAATCTGCCTCAAAAGTGATCTGGATGATGCTGCGCTCCCCGACCGCTGAGGCGTTCACGGTCAGCTCGCGGCTACCGGCGCCAATCACGGCCGTTCCGGCATTGCCGGGGAGCTCGATCGACTCCACTTCCAGCTGCTTAACCGCCAGGCGCTCGATCACTGACGATTCCACATAGCCGTCAAACCCGGATGCGGGAGGCGCAAGGGTAACCAGATCTTCCGGACTGAACAGAAGCGCAAAATAGTCGCTCCGGCAGTACATGTCGGTCAGCGGACAGTCAGGTTTGGGAAGCGTGAATGCCGGCCGCAGGAGCACCCTGACAGTACCCCGGGTATCGCGGTAGCGCGCGGTCAGAGTTGACAGCCTGGCTTTGAGGACTTCCACCAGTTGGGACTGTGTCAGGGCACTTGCGCTTGCCTGCGTGGACAGAACCTCCGCTTCAGGCAGCGGTTCCGGAGTCAGTCCGTCCGGAGCAAAGTCCGATAGCGCGATACCCACAGCCATGCCTGCCTGCGTGGACTTCATGGCCAGACCGGGAATATCCGATACCGCCAGGTAATCCCCCTTCCGGACCGGCCCGTTGATGCCGGTGACTGATACCGTGGTCTCCCCATCTGAGGCGATAGCAACACCACTGCCTGAACTCTGTGTGACCGTGCCCAGAAAGTCCGTGCTGTAAGCGCCGGCGGCAGGCTCCACCCTGGTCTCGCCCGAGGCGGTAGCCAGCCTGACGAGCGTTCCGGCCGGCAGATCCGAACTAGTACTCCGGTAGGCATAAACAGGCGCCGGTACCGGTGCAGGCGTTACTGTCGGCGTAGGAAGGACGATACCGGTAACGATTTCCGGCGTAGCAGAAGCTATCCTCTGGGTAGTTTCCAGGTCAGCCAGCCGCGAGTCAAGACCCCTGAGGCTGTCAACCGCGACTGTGACGTCCGACAAACCGGCAGACATGGAAGCTATGGCTTCTTGTTGCTGCTGGACCGCCCGGGTGAGAAGGGCAACTATGGAGCTGTAGGAGATACTCAGGCTGCCTTCCTCCCCGTACACGATATCCGGCAGGATTTCCCGGAGATCCTGGGCGATGAAGCCCAAACCGGGGCGACCGGTCGCGACGTCAGTATATGAGACGGGTTTGAGTCTGCTCACCGTCTCAAGCGCGGAAAGAATCGCGCTTTCACTGGCACGCCGCGTCCGGTCGGCCCCTTCAGTGACCACACCGCTAGCGGTAATTGATACGCCACTGGCACTTGTCAGAAGAATGCCGGAATCAGTCGCGGGAGCCACGGTACCGAGACCGATCGTACCGGTCCGGAATTCCTGAATAGTTGCTTTGCCTGCTTCCAGCTCGCCGACTGCCGCCCGGGCGAGGACATCGATGCCCGTGGCAATCTGCCCGTTCTGGTCAGCTATCTCGAACACGGT
>MFJD01000005.1:3664-3945 GCA_001779095.1 Candidatus Gottesmanbacteria bacterium RBG_16_52_11
TTCCTCCGGTATCAAAGCCGATGCCGGGATCGTACCAGGACTGCTTGACAAACATGAGCACCTGGCCGCAGGCGATGCCATCAGGTGCACCGGTGGGACAGGCGGTCCTTTCGCCCTGTACCCCGCTGCCGCCCGGATCAAACATGGCCATAGCCACTCCTATTACCGGACCCTCCCGGTCGGCTTTCATGGCATATCCCGGTACCGTTGAACTGGTCAGCAGGTCTCCCGGATAGACCGGACCGTTTTCATTGGTCAGATATACCGGTACCCGGCCGGAT
>MFJD01000005.1:3986-4169 GCA_001779095.1 Candidatus Gottesmanbacteria bacterium RBG_16_52_11
GGAATTGCCGATTACCTGGGCCGGCTTGGTGGAAACCACACCGAATGCCGACTGGTCGTACGGCTTAGTGGACTTTTTCACTCCAGCTATAAGCGTCGGATCAACCACCACGACATGACCCGGACCGATAGTTTTATCGGCTGAAGAGTAAACCTCGGCAATGTCAGCCGCACTGCCGACCTC
>MFJD01000005.1:4177-5818 GCA_001779095.1 Candidatus Gottesmanbacteria bacterium RBG_16_52_11
AGCTGGCCAGTGGTACCTGTCGTCAGATCACTGGAACAAAGAGCGTATGTGACTTTCTGTGAGGGCGTGGTTGCCGGATTGTCAATGACCGTCAGCGAACCGACCGGGGCAGAACCACTGTCGGAGCCGCTGATCGTCACCTCACCCGATCCGACTACCGTATCGTCTATGCAGCTGATGGTACCGTCATCGGATCCGCTGCCGGTATTTCGGTCCCTTTTGATCTGGAATCCGAAATCCTGATTGTTCGTGCTGTTGATGAATACGACAGTCACGTTAATCATGATCTTGTCAGTGCTGTCGCTCAGGTAAAAGTAAGGATCCGTTCCGTCCCAGTAATTATTCGTATCACTGTCATAAATCGGATCCGTGGTTGTATCGGTGAATGCGCTGACGGCACCGACGTTGGTACCGCAGGAGAACCGGGATGTGGCAGCATCCCAGAGAAGCTTCCTGGTCGGCGAATCGCAGTCAGTCAGACCGGCGCCCCTGAAGCCCTCGGCACCGATAATGCCCGATGCCGTGGCACTTCCCTGAATCTGGAGCGCTTCAATCGGGGCAGAGGTACCGATGCCGACTTTACCGGAGCCCATGACGGTAAAGACATCGGTGGTATTATTCTTCACCTGCAATAGTTCGTCAGAGTTACCGATAGTCTGATTGGTTTTGATAGTGACCGCTTCGGTGGTGGTCTGACCGGTGTTCTGACCGGATACCAGCACCATAGTGTTGCCGGCACCGTCCGGTGTCGTGACTGAGAGGGCTCCGGCTGAGTCGACTCCGAATGTCGCGTACTCCGCGGCTGAGTATGAAACGCGTACCTGCGGCGCGGAGGTTGACAGTACGTCCAGCTTAGCCCCGGGACTTGATGTTCCGACGCCCAGGCTGCCTGATGCATAGACGTTACCGGCGTTGGCGCCGCTCCCGATGACCTGGAATCTGGCACCGGATGTAGCTGTACTGCCGATTAAGAGGTCGTCGGTGATATTGGCCGGCGACAGGGCGCCGTTATTGAGTTGCCAGTAGTTTGTAACCCCGGCAATCGTTACCCAGGATAAACCTCCGGAACCGTTGTTTTTAAGGTATGAATCAACAGCACCTTGTGACGATGGCCAGGTATATCCGACACCGAGAATCATGGAAAGGTTGCCGGTAGTGTCAACCTGAAACTGTGATGCGGCACCGACGGTAAACTGTGCAGCCGGATCGGTATTACCAACTCCGAGATTGGTCATGATAAAGCTTTCCTGCCCGCTGCGGCCGGCCAGCCTGATCAGGGCTGAAGAGGTGGCTGATGCACCGAGGAGGACGTCATCATTGACAGTCGTCGGGTAAAGGGCGCCGGCATTCCGGCTCCAGTATCCACTGGCTGCTACATCAGCCCAGGTGCCTTTACAGTCGCCGTTGATACAGTAACCGTCCAGCGAGTTGACATAACCTGATGACGCGTCCAACCGGAACTGGGGACTGCTCGTGCCGATACCGACATATCCGTTACCCAGTACCGTAACCAGGTCGGTGGCATTGTTCCTGATCTGCAGGAGTTCATCTGTGTTCCCGATCGTCTGGTTGGTTTTGACCGTGACTGCTTCCGTAGTGCCGGCGCCGGTATTGAGGCCGGAAACTAAGGCTACTGTATTG
>MFJD01000006.1:0-3071 GCA_001779095.1 Candidatus Gottesmanbacteria bacterium RBG_16_52_11
TTTGGCGGATGCGGTGGCCGGCAGTTTCCGCGTCAGGAAATTATCCTTGACGGCCAGCGGCACTCCGGCCAAAGGCATACCGGTCATTTTCGCGGCTTCTTCCGGCGCATCATGATCGAGCGAGAGATAAATATTAAGTTTTTTATTCAGTTTGCCGATGACATCTGATACATCGGCATAGAGCTCTGCGGCAGTAATCCGCTTCTGCTTGAGAAGCTCAACCGCACGGACAAGTGTCAGGGTGTTCAGTTTCATGGGAATTTTACGGGATTATCCGGTCTACGACAAAATACCCGTTATATGTGCGGACGGCGTTTTTCAGTGCGTCTTCCTGACTGAAAGTCCGGTCACTGTCAACCTCATCCTCACGCATTACGTTTTCCAGATCCGTTACCTGGTGAGTCGGTTCAGTACCTGAAGTATCAAGGGCAAACAGCTGGTCGACAACGGCTATTGTCGCATTGAAACCGTCGGCCAGGTCAGTTTCTTCACCGGGACTTACAGGTATGTTAGCCAGACCGGCAATCTTGGCTACACTGTCGGCCGTGAAGCGGACATCACGGCCGGATTTTGCTCCGGATTTTTTCGGTTTCATATCGAGCCCATTATACATGAAATAATGCCTGGCACAATCGCCCGGCAGTAATATCCGGTGTAACCGGTTTATCTTAAGTTTTATGGTGATCGGCTGGCCCGTAACTGCTATAGTCAGGGTTGAATCCTGATCAATGCACGGTTTATTATTACCGGATGAGGGAATACCAGAAAATGTTTACGCTGATGATGGAACAGCACCGGGAACTGTTCGATAACTTCCGGGATATCCATGATAACTACGCGTTAAATCCCGCCCAGTGGCAGAAATTATTCAACGAATACGGGGCAGAGGTGGTCGATATCATCCGCGATTATGAAAGGCGCCTGTGCTCCAACATGGCAACGGGCAAGTTCGGGCAATTCAGCGCCAATCTGTCCCGGAAATTCTGGGACGAAGTCAGGAAGGATTTCCCGAAAATCGATTTCGTAGGGGTTAAATAATAAAACATACTGGCGGACGCAGCGCGCACATTTTTTTGTTATTTAACCAGCCGCTTAAACATTGACCGGTGTGCCTGCCATTCCAGGGAATCGTCCAGCGCATCAAGTTTCACCGGTTTACCGTATTTGATCTCCAGGGACGTGGTAATCAGCCAGTCGGCAATATGCGGATTCTTGGATAGGAACGGCCCGTGGGAATAAGTCGCAATACAGTTTCTGTATACGGCTCCTTCAGTCCCGTCTTCACCGTTATTGCCGAATCCCCGGATAACTTTCGCAAACGGCGTAACCCCAGGGCCCAGATAAGTTCTTCCGCCATGATTCTCAAACCCGATAATAGTCGGCGCATATGATAGGCCGTCGAGACGGTAAACGTTTCCGATGTCCGCCAGCAGGTTGCCGATACAGCGCGGCCTCCTCCTGCCGAAATGGCGGCTGACCATATCAAATATCCCCAATCCCTCCAGCTTTTCAGCGTCTGCCGTCATATAATAATGGCCGAGAAGCTGCGGCGATCCGCAGACAAATAAACCCGGAGTACCTTGGGTGAACAATTCCGTCAGGACGGTTTTTTTATTTTTACGGAGGTCGCTGATGACGATTCCCTGCTGCCGATCCTGCGCCCCGCCGCCCAGGATAATGTCGCATCCGCGGATCTCCGGTTCACGGGTGGCGAAGTCAATCGGAACAGTCCTTACCGGTATGCCGCGCCACCGGCACCGGTTGGTGAGGACTATAACGTTGCCCCGGTCGCCATAAGTACTCATAAGTTCCGGATACAACCAACCGATAACCATTGCCTGATTTCTTTTCCCGGTCATAGGATTTTTTTACCTGTCAGGATTTTCCGGATATCCAGCATAGCCGAATATGTAGGCAGTACCGTCAGAGTTTCGTCCTGTCCGCAAGCCGCTACTGCAGATCCGACTCCGTCTTCAATGCTGTCATGTACTTTGATCAGACCGGCCGGAATTCCTGCGTGCTTCAGGCGAACCGCCAGGTCAAAGCAGCGGTCTCCGGTTACGAATAACGGACGTACCGGTTTATTAATCAGTTCAAAGTCGACGTCCCAGATCCAGCTGACGTCCCTTCCGTCAGGGATGCGGTCGTTCAGGGCTAAAAGTAGCGGACCCTGAAGTTTATCACCTAAAACCGTCCGCAGAGACTCGTTAAAGCCGGTCGGATTCTTGGAAAGAACGATGCGGACGGGTTTACCCCGATAATTCAGCGATTCCATCCGGCCGAATGCCGGCCGGAATACTTCGAGTGCTGACCGGATGACCGACTGCGGAATTCCGACAGCCTTCGTCGCCAATGTTGCTGCCAGGGTGTTATAAATGTTGTACATTCCCGGTAAAGGCGGGATAACGTCGCGGGCAGACAACTCCATTTCCGGATGAAGGAAATCACAGCTACCGCAGGCGTACTTCCCAAGGTGGGAGTAGTACCTGCCTCCGAATGTCAGCCGGTAACCGCAGTCCGGACAATACAATGAATCAGTGGCATGTTCCGGCGTGACTGTGAAATACTTCCTGTCATTCAGCCCGAAATAACGTTTACTCCCGGGCGATTGTCCGGAAATAAATGCGATGTACGGATCGTCCGCATTTGCGACCGTCAGTGTCGTCTCCGCAAGGCTGGAAAACGCATCCTGCCAGTTGCGGGCAATCGTATCCACTTCCCCGTAGCGGTCTAGCTGGTCTCGGAAAAGGTTCAACAGTATCAGTATATCCGGCCTAACCCGACGGAGTACCAGGGGCAGTGCCGCTTCGTCGGTTTCAAAAATAAAAAATTCCGATCTTAACGTCCCGGTCCAGGACAAATCGTCGATCATTGCCGATACCAGCCCGTTTTCGAGATTGGCTCCGCTGGGATTGCCTCTGACTTTACGATTTGCGGCAGTAAGAACGGATTCAATCATTTTGGCTGTGGTGGTTTTGCCGTTGGTACCGGCTACCAGTAATACTTTCCGGCCGTTTCCGGATAAGCCGGATAATATATTCGGCCTCAGCCGCAGAACTAACTCTCCCGGC
>MFJD01000006.1:3089-9579 GCA_001779095.1 Candidatus Gottesmanbacteria bacterium RBG_16_52_11
GCCCTGATCAGGATTGACAGTTTTTTGGCGGCAATCAGCACCAGCCGGTCCGGGAATCGCATAGCTTACAATCAGTATTATCCATCCTCAGCGGAAATTGTACAAAAATTCGGGGTAGTTCAGTTCGGCTGGGTGATGACCATCTTCCGGTCTTTGGCATCGACTTTGACTAAGGAACCGGGCTGGATTTTCTTTTCGATCATCTGCAGGGCAAGTTCATCCAGAATCAGATCCTGTATCGCTCTCCGCAGCGGCCGGGCCCCGTAAACCGGATCAAATCCGACGTCAGTCAGCAACCGTCTGGCAGCCGGCGTCACCTGCAGGGTAATGCTCTGCTGCGCCAGCCGGCGGCTGATAGCGGCTAACTGGAGCTCAACTATCCGGTCTAGCAGTTCAGGATTCAGCCTCCGGTATACGATTATCTGGTCCAGCCGGTTGATAAATTCCGGCCGGAAATATTTCCGAACCAGTTCCATGACGGCTGCATGCATCTTCGGACCGTCTTTTCCGGAGTATTCCTGAATGGTGTCGCTGCCCAGATTGGATGTCATGATGACAATTGAATTCCGGAAATTCACTACCCGGCCGCGGCCGTCAGTCAGCCTCCCGTCATCTAAGAGCTGAAGGAGGGTATTGAATACCTGGGGATGGGCTTTCTCGATTTCGTCAAAAAGGACGACGCTGTAAGGCTTGCGCCTGACCGCTTCGGTCAGCTGGCCGCCTTCATCGTAACCGATATACCCGGGAGGTGCCCCGATAAGCCGGGATACCGAATGCGGTTCCTGATATTCGCTCATATCCAGCCTGATTATGGCTTTTTCATCATTGAACAGGTACTCAGCCAGCGCCTTGGCTGTTTCGGTCTTGCCTACCCCGGTCGGCCCCAGGAAAAGAAACGATCCGATGGGCCGGTCCTGTTCTCCGATTCCGGCCCGGTTTCTCCGGATTGCGGAGGCCACTTTACCGAGCGCTTCATCCTGCCCGATTACCCGGTGGCGCAGTTCGTCTTCCAGGTGAACCAGTTTTTCCGCCTCGCTTTTCAGGAGCCGGGATACCGGAATTCCCGTCCAGCGGGAAACTACCCGGGCGATATCGTCACCGGTCACCTCTTCCCGGAGTAACCGCTCGTCTTCAGGTATCTGTTTAAGCTGTTCCTCCAACTGTCTGACCTTCTTACCGGCTTCGGGGATCTTACCGTACTTAAGCTCGGCCGCCTTCTCCAGTAGGGTCTCACGTTCGGCTTTCTCCAGTTCCAGACCCATCTGGTCTAGCGCCACCCTCTGAACCTGCAGCTGCCCGATCAGGTTCTTCTGCTGCTGCCAGCGTTTATCGAGAATCGCGGCTTTGGATTTCAGGTTCTTTATTTCTGCATCGACCTGTTCCAGCTTCTGTTTGCCGGTCCGTTCCCGCCTCAGTGCCGCTTTTTCGATTTCGCTTCTGGTAATGGACCGCTTCAGCTCATCCAGTTCCAGAGGCATGCTTTCAGTATCGATTTTCAGTCCGGAAGCAGCCTCATCTACCAGGTCTATGGCTTTATCCGGCAGATACCGGTCCGGAATATAACGCTGTGACATGCCCACTGCTGCTGTCAGGGCGTCATCGGTAATTCTGATTCCGTGGTGAACCTCGTACTTCTGTTTAATCCCCCGCAGGATCGACAGCGCATCTTCCGGTGTCGGTTCGTCGACGTACACCGGCTGGAACCGGCGCTCAAGAGCTGTATCTTTTTCGATATACTGGCGGTATTCCCTGACCGTAGTTGCTCCCACGCAGTGGAGCTCGCCCCGGGCTAAGGCAGGTTTGAGGATGTTAGCTGCATCCATCGAGCCCCCGGCGGCACCCGCTCCTACCAGCGTATGCAGTTCGTCCATGAATACGATATATTTGCCGCCGCCTTCCTCGATCTCCCGCAGTACTTTCTTCAGCCGGTCCTCAAACTCACCGCGGTATGCACTGCCGGCCACGAGCGATGCCACGTCCAGTGCGATTACCTGCTTGCCCTGGAGTGTTGAAGGCACATCCCCGGCTACGATCCGCTGTGACAGGCCTTCAACAATTGCCGTTTTCCCCACGCCCGGATCACCCAGAAGCACGGGATTGTTTTTGGTGCGCCGGGCCAGAATCTGCATTACCCGGCGGATTTCCTCATTCCGGCCGATTACTGGATCAAGCTTGCCCTGGCGGGCTTTTTCTGTCAGATCTACGGTATATCTGGATAAAACCGGCCCAGATTCCTGAGGCGGTTCGTATCTGGCATCCATACGGCTATTATGACAAAGTTAGCACTCGCTTGTCAAGACTGCCAGATTGTTGAAACTTTTTCACTTTATATCCTATAATCTTGATAAATCAGAATCTGAAATTTATGTACTCCGGCAACACTATAATACTATAGGTTTATTTTATACCTAAATTACCTTACTTGAGATTGCCTGTATTGGATATTGACTTGCGTCTTCCGCCGGTACCGGCGGTTATCTGGAACAGGGGTGACTGAAGGACTATTTTGAACGGCTAAATCCCCAAGCCCGGCCGGCAGAATACACACTGAACCGCATTGTCGCTTCCGCCAAGCGGTACGACCTTTCGGTCGGGGCATTATATCTTCCTCCGGGCGTGGAATTGGACGGCCCGATAGCGGAAAACGTACCAGTTGAAAGGATATCTGAGTCAATGGACTTGAACGACGTCATGCCGGCTATCGGGCTGCTAACCGAGGTGTAAAAAGGCAGCAAACAAGCTGTTCCTTCGATCCAAAATGATGATCCCGGGCTGCATTATTATCTCCTCCTTCTAAAAAGCGGCTGGCAGACTGATTGCATTTTGTCGCCGGACAAAATCTGATGCGGAATATAGGGTGGACTGACGGTCTGAGGCTAATTTTTTCCGATCAATCGGGATTATAACAAGAAAATTAGCACTCATTCATAAAGAGTGCTAAACAACCGGTTTCATGATTCACGTCAGAGAGCACGCAGAATCCGCACTCTTTCGGCAATCGGTGGATGGGTATCGAACATACCCGCAAACCAGGCGCTGAAATCCTTGCCTTTGAAAGGATTAACGATATAAAGGTGGGCAGTGGCATTGGTCGCTGCCTCCAGAACTTCCCTGTCCCAGGTCAGCTTAACGAGCGCCCGGGCTAAACCCTCCGGATAACGGGTTAAATCAGCTCCCGTTGCGTCGGCTAAAAACTCCCGCCGCCGGGAAATTGCTAGCTGAATCAGGGTCGCGATCAGGGGTGAAAGAATTGCCAGAATTAACCCGGCAATTAAAAGGACTCCGCCCAGTCCCCGGTCATCATCCCGGTCCCGTTGCCCACCCCACCAGAGCGACCGCAGGAACATGTCAGCCAGGAAGGCTACCGATCCGACCAGCACTGCGACGACTGCCATCAGACGTGTATCATAGTTTTTTATATGGGATAATTCATGAGCAATTACCCCCTCCAGTTCACGCCTTTCCAGCCGGCTTAACAGGCCCGAAGTTGCACAGACAACCGCATGTTCAGGGTCCCTGCCGGCGGCAAAAGCATTCATGGCCGTATCCTCAATCACGTATAGGTTCGGCTTCGGCATTCCTGAGGCTATCGCCAGGTTTTCAGCCACGGTGAAGAAGTCAAAATCGCGTTTCCGGTCTGCCGGACGGGCTCCCGACATAGCCAAAACGATCCGGTCACCGAAATAGTAACTCCCGAAACTGGCCGCTACCGAGATCACGACGGCCAAAAACAGCCATGAGTTGCCGTACCCGAGAGCATTCCCCATCACATAGGCAGCCAGAACGATGAATGCCGTAAAAGCGGTCATCAGAATGTAGGTTCGGGCAATATTGGCACGGATCTGGGATCGTATGTTCATACGTACGGGTCACCCGCTCATGAATACCCGTGGCTAACTGAAGCTGACTTTGACCGGTTTCCGGTCCTCTTCCGAGGCTCCGAAAAATGGTTTTTCGGTAAATCCGAACATACCGGCCAGCAGGTTGGTCGGAAACATCCGGATCCTGGTATTGTATCCGGTGACCGTCGAATTGTAGTACTGCCGCGAATATGCCACCTTGTCTTCGGTGTCCGAAAGCTCCTTCTGAAGCTGGACGAAAGCCTCGTTGGCCTTCAGCTGCGGATAGTTCTCAGCTACGGCAAACAGCCTGCCCAAGGCGTTTGAAAGGGCGTCACTGGCCGCAGCAGTCTTCTCGACCGTTTTGGCACCCAACAGGGCTGCACGGGCCTTTGTAACCTCTTCAAAGACCGTTTTTTCGTGCTTGGCGTAGCCTTTGACAGTCTCAATCAGGTTGGGAATCAGATCGGCCCGGCGTTTCAGCTGGACATCTATCTGGCTCCAGGCTTCCTCAATCTGGGTCTTGAGTGCGACCAGGCTGTTGTAAGTCAGCAGCAGGAAAAGTCCTACAACTACTAGGGCACCGAGCAGTACGAATAGAGGTGTCATAAGCTATTCTCCTTTCACAAGCCATTTGGCAAAGGTATTATAGTCCAGGGTGTTGGCAATGTCACGCCCGGTTGCCCAGCCACGCCTCGCAACGGAAACCCCGAACTTCATCAGGTACATTTGCTGCGCCTGGTGCGAATCGGTGTCGATAATCAGCCTGACGCCGGCCTTCACAGCCTCATGAACGATTAAATCCGGAAGGTCCAGACGGTCCGGATATGCATTTATCTCGAGCGCGATATCCCGCTGCCTGCAGAGCCCGAAAATAACTTTCCAGTCAAGCTCTATACTCTCCCGGCGGCCCAGAAGCCGGGCAGTGGGGTGGCCGAAAATTCTCACCTTCGGATGGGAAGTCAGAGCCCTGACTACCCGGGATGTCATCAGGTCTTTCGGCTGCCGGAAACTGCCATGTATGGAAACAACGGCTGCATCGATATACCGGAATGCCTCAGCAGGCAGGGCTACTTTGCCGTCCGTCAGTATGTCAGCTTCGCACATGATAAACATTTGTACTCGTTTTTGTTTATTCCGGTAATATGAGGAATATTGTTGTTCATAATATACCTTACGTTTCTTCATTATAGCAATAATCTGCTTCTCAGTGTGGGTCGATATGCTCGGATTGTGGTCACTGAACCCGATGTACTCATATCCTAAGTTTTCGGATATTTTCAGGTATTCTGCCACCGAACTGGAGCCCAAATCGTGCGACGGTTCCAGATTATACAAAGAATGGGTATGCAGATCCCCCTTAATTTCCGGCAGCTCCAGAAGCTTGGGCAGCCGGTTATTCCGGGCGGCATCAATCTCCCCCCGGTCCTCCCGGATTTCCGGCGGAATGAACGGCAGGCCGAGGGCACGGTAAAAAGACTCCTCATCTTTAAATTCATGAATATTACCGGTTTTTACCTGCTTAATGCCGTATTCCGAAAGCGAATATCCCCTACCCAGTGCGTAATTTCTGAGGGCAATATTATGGTGCTTGGAGCCTGTGAAATACTGCAGCATCGAGCCGTAGGTATCCGGCTTCTGTACCCGGAGGTCGACCTGCCGGCCGTTAGTCAAAAGAAGCGAGGCGCCGGTCGGCCCTTTCTCGATCACCTTCCGGTGGGGAAATTTCAGAAAATGGTTAACTACCGCCTGAGGTTTGGTAGTTGAAACGGCGATGTCGATATCTCCGATCGTACTGACCTGACGTCTCAGGCTGCCTAACGCATCGGCGTGCTTGACATCCGGTGTGCGGCGCAGATGAGTGAGTAATTCCTCAGCCAGGGCATCAGCCACCGGCAGCACCATCCGGTTTTCCTTGATCTGGCCGCGGCGGTACTCTCCGATACCTGTGAGAATTGCGGCTTCCGATTTGACGCCGAAACCATCGATATCCCGTATCCGGCCATCGGTGCACGCCTGAGACACGTCCCTGATAACCCGGTCCGGCTGTTTTAGTTTGAGGATGGTTACCAGCTTGTAGGCTTTTTTCGGTCCGAGCCCGGGAATATTTAAAAGCGGAAAAACTGCTGCCGGTACTTTATCCATGACCTCTTCGAAATGTCTGACACGGCCTGTCCGGAAAAGCTCATCGAGGTATCCGGCGATTGACTGTCCCAGTCCGGGAATATCCCCCAGCCTGCCTTCGTCCCAGAAATCCTTGGCCTCGGAGGTCAAGTGTTCGATGCTGTCAGCGGCTTTTTCATAGGCAATAATGCTAAATGTATTCCGTCCGAGTATCTGGTAAGAAGCAGCCATCTTCCGCAGAAGTTCGGCGATTTCGGGGTTATTCATCTGGCATCATAATACCAGATAGCCCATCACCGGGCAAAAAAGTGTTTGCCCTTTGATAAAAACTGTGATACCATGCTGTAAATTCCACCCGGACGCTTTCTGGCGACGAAAATCCGGAAAAATTTGCTGCCTTTATTAAAACCGGCTGCAGGAAGCGCATATTCGGCGACGACACCAATCTGCGGTGGGAAATACGGACCCGTGGTGTAGTCTGGCCTAACACGTGTCCCTGTCAAGGACAAGATCGCCGGTTCGAATCC
>MFJD01000006.1:9603-12284 GCA_001779095.1 Candidatus Gottesmanbacteria bacterium RBG_16_52_11
TAAATCCGATAAGGAAACTGCGTAATACGGGAATTAGCGTACCGTTTTGACTGCCCGGAAAGGAGTACAAACGAGTATGCTGGAAAACGTTAAAAAACAATTCGCCTCCGTCGACGCTTACGTGTCGATGGCACTGGGTCTTGCGATCGTTCTCGTCGCCGGAACCATGATTTATAACCTGGTTGTCAGGCGTGACCAGAATGTACCGCCACAGGTCGACCAAACCCAGGAGGAGCAGTTACTGCCGACAACCCACGTAGTTCAGGCAAACGAGAACCTGTGGACGATTGCGGAAAAGTATTACCAGAACGGTTATAAATGGACTGATATTGCCAAGGCTAATAATCTGGCAAATGCTGATGACATATCCGCCGGCATGTCACTGACCATTCCGGTGATCACACCGGCTGCCGCTCAGGGTGAAATTTCCGCCATTGCAACTGAAGCGGTAACAATGCCGACCGCGACGGTTGCGCCGAAGGCGACGACAGCCCCGGCAGCAACAGCCGTGCCGACAGCGGTGATCACACCGGCTCAGGTTCCGGAAGTTACAGGACAGACTTATACCGTTGTCAGGGGTGATAGCCTTTGGAAAATTGCGGTTGCCAAATACGGTAACGGTTACCGCTGGGTTGATATAGCCAAGGCCAATAAACTTGCTAATCCCGACCTGATTCATGCCGGAAACGTTTTTGTCCTGCCCTGACGGCAGAAAGTCCGGCTTGATTTTTCCTGGTCTTCATGTATTCTGGACACTGCATCGGGTATCTGTGTTGCCCGGTGCCAAGAGGCTTATAGTCCGGCGGGATTAGTTGAGCGGTTCAACACTTCCTTCCCAAGGAAGAAAGACGGGTTCGACTCCCGTATCCCGCTCATACCTGATTCCGAATTTATCAGAGTCCTCCCGCCGCTGCATCAGACAACAACATCATAACCGCGGACTCCCAAATCCGTTAAAATCTGATAAAATCCTCACAGTCAGGCAATAATGGTCAATTTAAGCCTCCATAGCTCAGTGGCAGAGCAGCGGTATCGTAAACCGTCGATGTCAGTTCGATTCTGACTGGGGGCTCAAAGTGATACACTTACCTTAACCGTCCATGTACCAAACCCGTATCGGCAGATCCCAGGAAAGAAAAGCCAGACAGCGGCTATACCTGACGCTTATAGGAAGCCTGGCCGCAGTGATCCTTCTGGGGCTGTTCGGCCTCAAAATACTCGTCAGTTTAAGCGTGGCCTACGACTGGCTCCGGGGCAGTGAAAACCAGGAAGCGCCGCAGGAAGTCGTCCTGCCCCCGACCCTGTACCCGGTATCCGAAGCAACCAACAGCTCGTACCTTAAACTGACCGGAAAGGCAGCCGCAGGCCAGAAAGTTATTGTTTATATCAACGGACTATTGGGAGACGAAGTTTCTGCCGATGACGCAGGTTTATTCACGTTCGACCGGCTGCGCATAAATGAAGGCAGCAATGAAATCAGTGCCAAAGCCAAAGACAGTCTGGGTAATTTGAGCGGATCGTCCAATTTGCTGACCGTGAACTACCGGAAAAAAGAGCCTAAACTTGAACTGGTTTCCCCGGCTGACAACGCGTCCTTTTTCGGCGACTTAGTCAATATCGATGTAACCGGTACCACCGATCCCGAAAATTCCGTCACGGTGAACGGCCGCGTGGCAGTTGTCAGGCAGGATGGTTCTTTCCGGCTGTCCCTGCGGCTCAGTGATGGGCCTAATACCGTTTCGGTAACGGCGACGGATATCGCCGGTAATACCGTGAATATCGAGCGGATTGTCAGTTATGTCCGCTGACCGGGCGGCGAAGTTCGAGCTCGGCTGCACCGAGAAGCACACAGAGCATAACCGTAATCCACGTATAAAAAATACTGTTCACAAACAGGCTGTGTACGGCAGTTGCGCTCAAAACTGCTGCCAGTACCGGTCCGCTGCCTGTACCACGGCTGACTGACAGAATAGTCAGCCGGATAATTCCGTAAAGCAGCCAGACGAAAGCGGCGAATCCGGTTATTCCGGTAGCTGCTAATACGAAAAGAATACTGGAATCGATACCGGCTCCGGAACGGACTACCCCGTCGGGATCGGCCGGGAAAATTCCGAATTTCTCCTCCGCGGATCGCAGGGTATTGAAACCGAATCCGAACAGGGGGGAACGGCTGATCAGATCCCGCGACAGTTTCCAGTTATCAATCCGTGATACCGAGGATATGACGCGGGTTATCCGGAGCGTATCGCCTCCCGGTTTGGGGATTATCAGAACCAGCAGCAGAAAAACTGCCGAGACGGCCAGGAGCTTATATGATTTCCGGGACACTAAGAGCCAGACCGGGAAAGCCGCCAGGAAAGCCAGGTAAGTACTCCGGGAATAGGTCAGATAGACCGCAACCAGAAGTAATGCCTCGACCGCTATCAGGTAATTCCTGCCGCCCGTAAAACGCAAACCGATGAAAAACGCGATGATAAGTATGAGTCCGGTAAAATTCGGATCCAGATATGTTGAAACCATCCGGTAAAAATGCGGATCCCAGCCGAGGGCTACCAGCGGCTGCAGGCTCGGCATCAGGAAATACTGGCAGAATCCGAAAAGCGCAGCCGCGACGCCTGCTGCGTAGAGGCCTCCGAGCCATTCGTCCGGTCCGGTAATTCCCTGGACAACAGATGCATAAA
>MFJD01000006.1:12340-14423 GCA_001779095.1 Candidatus Gottesmanbacteria bacterium RBG_16_52_11
GGCCGGCCTGATTTACCGTTAGAGATATTATTCCCGCGGCCGTAAAGGCGGCGGCCGGCAAAATCAGCCGGGGAACTGCAATCCGGCGGCGGCGGACGGCACTGACGACAGTCAGGCCGAGAACCACCGGCAGCAACGCATCATGCAGATACAAAGTCGCAGATGAGCCCAGCGCAGTGGCCCCTGCCTGACCTACTGCCAAAGTCAGAAGAAAAACCGGTATGACGAGTGACGCTATCCGGATTGATTTACCGGCATTAATCATGGGTGCCCTCGCTTCTTTCCCGTATGATCCGCCGGCAGGTAAGCGCGGACAGCCGTCAGGAGAATCATCACGAAAAAAGCATACAGGAAGATGTTCATGGTCCGGCCTTTGAGTATCCAGACAGTCCGGAGCAGAAATAAATATACCGTCAGGTATGTCAGCCGCAGCCCGTCAGATCCGGGAGCGAAACGGTTCAGCATCAGGTAAATAACCGGCAGTGCATAATAAAGCCGGTAGTCATAGGCCATCGCCGGAATCAGGTTCATGGCTGCTACCCCGGCAGCAGAAAAAAGGATGGCGGTATTTTCGCGGTTTCTGCGGAGCAGACCTGCACCCCGACCGGCTGTCCGCAGAAAATCCGCACGGATACCCCGGATGCTGCCGGCATTGCGGGATATTCCCCGGTAAAGGTAGGCAGCCGGCGGAACGAATACGGCAATTCCCAGAAGCAGTGCGAATGCACGGGTGAAAAAATTCCCGGTCCGGGTGCCGCTAAATCCCAGCGCGCCGACCATGCCTGCAGCAGTACCCAGCAGCGTATTGTTTCCGTGCGGATACCCCCTGAAGAGTGCCTCCGACATGGGTGCCAGCGCATATAATGACGTACTCAGAGGGAACAGGTAATCGGGCATTATGCCGAATAGTGCCGGAAGGGTATTGACCAGTACATGACCAATCAGGATCCCGGCAACTGCGAATGCCGGCTGCGGCACCGCAAATACGACCGCAGGAAGCAGTGCGCCTATGAATAGTTTGATGTTAATCAGCCATCCGAAAACCAGACCGGTGATAAGGGAGGTCAGTCGCGGCCTGCCCGGACTTCTCAGGCTACCGATGAGTGCAAATCCGACGATTGCTGACAGCAAAATGTCAAGGTTTCCGGTTTCGATGCCCCGGGCTCCGGGGATGCCCAGCAGAAACACCGCAAAAAACAGGATGGCAATTTTCAGAGCCTCCGGGCGTTTCACCGCTGTCAGCATCAGGCCGGCCTGCAGAAACAGTGCGCTTGAGACAAATAACAGATAACCCCAGTATGTGCAGGAGCCTGTGGAGGCAGGCGCACAGTACCCGGCAGACCTGACGGCCGACATCGCCGCCACCGCCGGCAGCGTGAATCCGTACCCGTATCCCATCGACAGGTCAGGCTTGATTCCGGCAATTACCCGGTCCGCCTGGTCCATCACCGTCATTCTCCAGTCATTGCCGCGGACCGGACCCTGGTAGTATTGGTCGGGAATGACCAGCCTTTCCGGATTGCCGAAATAGGTAATTGTGTACCGGGTATATATTGACAGAAGCAGGATCAGACCGATTATTATTTCCGGATGTCCGGTTAAGTGCCGGTAAAGCCGCATCAGAGCAGACTGTTGTTCAGGCATAATCCCTATCAGGGGAGACTATATTATTTCTGCGGCCAACCGCAGCGCCGAATAATTTGGCCCGGGTCAGGAAGGAATGAAAGCTCATCATCATGGCCATAATCAGTCCCGGCATTCCGTCCAGAAATCCCAGTTTCAAAAAATAGTTCAGAAAAAACTTCGCCGCCGGATATGCGGCCGGATGCCACCAGATAAACTCATGACCTGATGACAAAAGATGTGAAGCGCTGACAGTCGAATAGCGGTCAATCCGGTCCAGAAATTGAGCGATATCAGGGTGGGAATCGTGCAGAATCGGCTTTTTCAGGTCTGAAATCCGGCCGTTGATTTTCCAGACTTCATGGACCGGCCGCTCGAATCTGCCGGCACCTTTGCGCCCCAGCCTGACCAGCTTTATCCTGCCGGTTTCCCCGTACTTCAGTATTTTCCCGTACATCCG
>MFJD01000006.1:14441-18935 GCA_001779095.1 Candidatus Gottesmanbacteria bacterium RBG_16_52_11
CCCTGACGGCCTGCCGGATTTCGTCCCTGAGTTCTGCCGTCACCACTTCGTCAGCGTCAATAAACAGTATCCAGGCTCCCCGGGCTTTCGAGAGACCCCAGTTCCTGACTGCCGAAAAGTCCTGATTCAG
The DNA here is from genome assembly GCA_001779095.1 of Candidatus Gottesmanbacteria bacterium RBG_16_52_11. Lineage (GTDB taxonomy): Bacteria > Patescibacteriota > Microgenomatia > UBA10105 > UBA927 > RBG-16-52-11. Next base: position 14,572 of record MFJD01000006.1, read on the forward strand.
GTGCACCGGATATACAGAAGCCCCAGCCCTTCCGGCGAGGTCTGCTGTAGCGTCCGTGGAATCATCGTCAAGTACGATAATTTCACCGCACCAGGATACCGACGCCAGGGCACGTGAGATTCTTAAAGCTTCATTACGCGCCAGGACGATTGCGGTAATCATCTGCCTCATTGTACCATAGGGATTGCTGACGTCGGTTATGACCAAAAACACGGTTCGGATCATCTGTATACTGGTGTTTCTGAAAGGAATCGTATTGATATTCACTGTTCCGCCCTGGGAAGCTCCGGATGAACCCGGCCATGTAAGTTATGTCAGATATCTGACCCAAACCCGCCGTCTGCCCTCCTCGCGGATTCCGGTTCAGCCATTGTCCGTCGCCGATTCATTCCTGACTAACCGGCACCTCCTTCAAAATCCGGCGGCGACTGTTCCGCAGGAATTGTTTGACCGGTCAGAAGAGTCCCTGAGTCCGGAACTTTTAAACCTCGCATCCCATCCGCCGCTATACTACCTTTACGAAATACCGTTTGCCGCTGCCGGATCATTTATGACTTCGTACGGATACTTCCTGTCTCTCAGAACCGGGACGCTCCTTCTGTATCCCCTGATTTTGGTCGCCGCTTTCGGTCTGGCGGAAAGACTGACCGGCAAACAAACGGCTGCCGTCCTGACTGTAGTACTTCTGGCGCTCCATCCGATGCTGACATTCATGAGTTCGGTCGTTAACAACGATGTCGCGGTGGTACTTTGTTTTACAGTACTGATGTCCCTGTTTGTCCGGTTCACCCGCGTCCGGTCGGATACCAAGACTGTCGGCGCAACGGTTTTTGTGGCCGCACTGGCGCCGCTGGTCAAGCCGCAGCTGGCGGTGCTTTTGCCGATATTGGCATACCTGTTGCTGAAGCGGTATCCGCGGTATAAGGCGCTTCAGTATATAATACTTTCGGCAATACCCGGAATTGCCTGGGCCATGTTTGCTATCTGGCGGGAAGGATTGGCATATTTTGCGTATTCCGTCCAGCCGCCGCTGGTTCCGTCGCCGGTCTGGCATTACCTTCCGGCATTCATTTCGACCAAACAACCGGTCGGCATCCTGATGAGCATCTGGGGATTTTTCGGCTGGCTGGACGTACCGATGCCTGACTGGACATATCTTGCCTGGACCACAGTCCTGACCGTCAGCATTCTCATATTTGCCAGATACACCGGCTTCCGGGGGAGTCTGCCGGGGAGTTGGAAAATTATCCTGATTTCTGCGTTTCTCTACGGACTGACCATCCTGGGATACGACTTGCAGGTATTCGCGCTGTCCAGTAAATTCGTCATTCACGGCCGATATCTGCTTCCTTTGGCAGTTCCCCTATCCGTTTGGCTGGCAAAAGTTGCCGCTGACAGGCAGGCGCAGGGCCATAGCTGGCTGACCGTGCTGTTACTGGCAGTCTACGGCATCAGCCAGGCCATGATGTTCTGGTCAATATATACGGCTTATTACGGAAAAACGGGCATTCCGGGACTGCCCTTTTTCCGCTATACATTATGAAACCGGATAAATTAACGGACATTATGCTTAAATACTGGTTACCCATGGTGCTGGCGGGTTACCTGGCGGTATTTGCCGTCCATGCATACTCCGCCCGGGGTACGGTGTACGGCGACGGCAGGTATTACTTTGCCTGGGTCAGGACCCTGGTGGTCGGCCGCGATATCGACTTTACCGATGAATTTTCCCATTATGGTATTATCGAATTTCTGACTGCCCGCGGGACACCGGGAAATAAATTTTCCGTCGGCCCGGCACTTACCTGGATGCCGGCGTATACAGCCGTCCATGCGCTTGTCCGGGGCGACGGTTACGGCTGGCAGTACCAGTTAATCACCGGAGCCTTCGGTATGGGTCTGGCTGTCTCCGGATTGGTGTTTATTTACCTTACGCTTACGGGCATATTCAGCCGCCAGGCTGCGGCGGCAACGGTACTGATCATCGCCTACGGCACGAACCTTCTGTATTACGGCGCATTCGATACGGTTAATTCGCATTCGGTGTCATTTTTTGCTGTCTCTCTGTTTCTTCTTCTGTTACGGAGGAATTTTCTGAGGGCTGCAGGCGCTGCACTGGGTCTGGTAGGACTGACGCGGCCGCAGGATCTGGTTACCGGGCTGGTGCTGCCGGGTCTTTTCGGCATCCGCCGGCTGCCGTCATTTCTGGCCGGATTATTACCGGTTGTCGCCATCCTGCTCATTACCTGGACAGCGCAGTTTACCAGCCCGCTGTTAAATCCTTATCTGACGCGCGAGGGCTTTTCGCTGGCCGATCCGAGACTGACCGAGGTGCTTTTTGATAAGGATTTCGGATTGATTACGGTCACTCCGGCAGTCGGACTTGCCCTGATAGGCCTAGCATTATCCAAACTCAGGCTGCCTTTTGACCGGTGGCAGCTGATGTCAGCACTGCTGGTTCAGATTTACCTGATTTCAAGCTGGAGCACCTGGTGGCAGGGCGAAACTTTCGGCAGCCGGATGTTCGTCGGTATGCTGCCGCTTCTGTCATTCGGGGTGGCCGCTCTTATTCCCTCCGGGCCGCGCAGCGGAAACAGAACAGCGGTATGGTTATTATCTGCGGCGGTCGCGTATCACCTTGTCAGGTTTGCGGCGTATGCGCTTGCCCCTTGATAAAAAGCTCAGCAAAGGCCGGATCAGAATTCCGGCAGTGAAGGCAATACCGGCACCTGTGATGATTAAACCGGCTCTGAATGATATAGGGTCGTATGTAAATCTCACCGTATGACTTCCCCCGGCGACGCTGACGGCTTTGAACGGACCGAACCTTAATACCGGCTGGTCGTGTCCGTCAACCTTCACCCTCCAGCCTGGCGCATAGGTGTCGGTGTAAACCAATAGCGCCGCACTACCGGTAGAAACGGTTGCGGCAGCAAAACCAGAACCCGTCAGAATCCCGGTAATTCCGGCACTGCCGATTTCACCGCTTCTAAACAGCCAGAACCTGCCGGAGGGATTGCGGGAAACCAATACCCGGTAACTGCCCGTAGTTTTTACCGCAGTAAATCCTTCGATTTCGGTACCGGCCGGTACGATGGCACGACTGACTCCGGCTAGGGTAAGAGCTGAAGACCGGATGGGTTTGGTTCCACCGTCCAGTCCGCTATTTCTCAGAAATGCTGAATATGAAGAAAGGGGTAATGCTGCATATCCCCCAACCGTATGGTATCCATTCAGAACGGAGGTATTCGGCCGCATGATCTCCGTCTGCCAGGCAAATTCAGCCAGTGCGTCCGGTATTCCGAAAACACCGGCGGCGGGATTGGGAAATACCCGGGGATCGACAAACAGCCTGCCTTTGTTTTCAGAATCGGGTAATCCGGCCGCAGACGTCCCCTCAGAGCTCCCCCGGATCCCGGTAACCCTGGTTGCCGGCGCCGAGATAAGGCTGCGTCCCGCATATACATAAAGTTCCGCAAATAATAAAAGGCTGACAGCCGTTACGGCAATCCGGCGGTCCAACCGTTTTATAAACAGGATAGCCAGCACAATGATGGCTGATGAAGCCAGGGCATTAGCGGAAACATCGGTCAGGACCGACCGTATACCGCTCCTGCCCAGAAATTCGAGCTTAGCGGCTCCCCTTTCCCCGAGCATCCGTGCAGCCGTCCGGATAAGGGATTCGGCTTGGGATGGCCAGATAAAAAGTACGGCACCGGCTGCCGTTAGCGTCAGGATGATTACCACCGGTAAAGCACGCAGTCGGATGCTGCGGAGTTCAAGAGTCCGTCCTGCCAGTAGCGAAAGCGAAAAACCGGTAATCAGCAGAAAGTGTGACGGTACCCGGAAAAATGACATGCCGGGAAATGCGAAGTAGACGGCGGCGAATACGGGGGTAAACTTTCCCATCGCCAGTACCGCTGAAATGAGAGCTGCTGACGCGAGGAATTTGCCCGTGCGGTCGCTTGGCCAACCCACCAGCGCCAGTACTGCCGTCAGACCTCCGACATACCCGTAAACTGACCCGAGCTGGATCCAGGCAGTCCCGGTCCGCGGATCGCCTACCAGCGCCGGCAGCCACAGTTTGGCAAACCAGACCGGGTTGAATGATCCGAATGTCGCATAATCCCATGACTGGCCGATCCGGTCTGACAGGCTTGCCAGTTCGGCTGTCGGCACCAACTGTACCGCAGCTACTGCTGCCGCCGGTAATCCGATTCCAAGGACAGTCAGCAGGCGCTGCTTCATGGTTAACCGCGGAATTACAAAAACATAACCCAGCACAAACAGCCAGGTATAATAAATAAGCTGCGGATGGCCGGAAAAAATCTGCAGCGCCGTCAGAAGTATCGCGGCTACCCGGT
>MFJD01000006.1:18963-37158 GCA_001779095.1 Candidatus Gottesmanbacteria bacterium RBG_16_52_11
CTACCCAGGGGAAAAGTCCGGCCACCTGCATCATGGGCAGGTTACCTGAATAGCTGACTACCGTACCGGAAAACGAAAATGCAACTGCGGCAAAAAGTGCCGCCAGCGGTCCGATGCCCAGTGCCCGCGCCGCCAGCCAGGTACCGGCTCCGCCCAGATATGCGTGGATGATAATGACAAACGTCAGTGCCCGGAAAGGATCCAAAATAAGAAACGGCAGCACGCTCGGATATAGCGGGCTCAGGTTGATGTCAGCCAGAAACGGCATGCCGGAATAGATTTCCGGATTCCACAGCGGAAACGATCCGCGCAAAAGTTGTGACGCTTCAAAAACCTTGGCCGGGATGTTAATCAGGTAATTATCACAGCAGAAAAGCCCCTCCCCGCCGATTAGCTGACGGTGGAAGAAAACAACAAACAGGATCGTATAGGCCAGTACCGGAAACACGATCCTGAGAAATTTCGCCGGCATATTACCTGAATATGAGAATCGAATCCGCTATTACCCTGTCAGGTTCTCTGAATCTGTCCTCTTCCCTGTAACCGCAGGCATACCAGTTGGTGACACTGATTGCCGTCAGAGAGTCCGCACCGGGACCGAACCGGGTGGTGTGGAAAGCGCAGACGTCACTAAAAATATGGCTGCTCCAGGCGCTGTCGGGAGTAAATCCGTAATAGACTCCGGATTCGGCTCCGAAATAAGAAAACGAAACGGCTCCGGATTTGACGGCCGCAACATAATCCCTGAAAGCGGATAAGGCCTGGCCCCAGTCAAGGTTGCTGTCATGGAGCAGCCGGTACCTGGTGCTCCTGGGTCCGGTGATTTCGTTGGCGTAACTCACGAAATACGGGTATTGGGCGGCAGCGGCCAGACCGTGCCAGATCAGTAGGACTGCCGCCAGCCATCTGAACCGGCTCTGCCAGAACCGGGATAGGGTGACTCCCGCGGCGATACCGATAAACGGTACCGCAGGCAGCGCATAACGGAAAAACGGATAGGATTTCCCCATAGCAAGGACGGTAAATACCGCAAGTGCCGGAATCAGCGCCGGGACTATCAGCTTTTTACCGGAACGGCCTGACACAGCTAGCCGTAGGGCAGAAAAAAAGAGAATTATCATCGGCAGGGTCAGTTTCATTAGCGCGACCGCCGGCAGGTAATACCACTGACTGCCCTGCCGGTATTCACCCAAAAAAAATACCTGCGCCGTCTGCAGTCTCGAATAGACGGCAATGTTTTTCAGCATTCCGAGATAAGTCCCGAGCGGCAGGCGTACGGAACGCATCAGCCTGATAAGGCGGACTAGCACGGTATTGCCGGAATTCTGTGCATCTTGAAGCATCCGGCTGGAAATTCTTTCCGGATGGATTTCTCCGGATATGAACGGTTCGGTGACGAAAAAGTACGATGACCAGATAACCAGTGCAGCCAGAAGTCCGGCCCCGATGATGTAGCCACGGTTTCGATACAGCCACAAGCCGGCATTTTCCCGCTGAGATAATAAAACAGCAGATGCGGCGCTGACTGCAAAAAACGGCAATGCTGCGGCTTTGGACGCCAGAGCCCATCCCAGCGAAATACCGGCTGCAGCCGCTGCCGTCCGCGTCGGTGAGTCCAGGAATTTCTGAAAAACCGCATAAGCGATGAAGAAGAACACGGTCAGTCCGAAATCGAGTGAAACGTAATGTCCGTGCGCCAGCAGGTTCGGCTCGAACGCCAGAAAAAAAGCGGTAAATACGGCGGCAGCCGACCCAAACCTTACCTCAACCGTCCGGGACACTGCCAAGATCAGGATGCAGCCCAGACCGATCATCATCAGACGGGCCGGAAACACGGTCTGCCGGTTCAGGTTGCCGTCAAATCCAGTGATCATGTAAGGCAGCACCGCATATTCCCTGACCAGTCTCGGATTGTTGACTTCCCGGTTAAACAGCCGCTGCCGGAATGCCCTCAGTCCCTCACGGACATTGCCCGGTTCGTCATAGGTCAGCGATTCGGACAGCGCACTGCCTGCCGAAAGCACGGCAAACGCCGCAGTCAGAACGGCAATTGCCGCAAGAAATACACGACGGCTCATGATAGAAGTTTGCGGTAAAGGCAGTCCAGTAATCCGGCTCCGATTGAGATGTCATGCACGGCCACCGCCCGCTTTCGGGCCCGCCGCCCGTACCTTTCCCGAAGATACGGATCTTTGACGAATCCGGTAAGTGCCCGGGTAAGCGCAGCCGGATCGCCCGGCGGAATCAGGACTGCAGCATCACCGACGTTTTCGGGTATGCCGCCGGAGATTGTGGTCACAATCGGCAAACCTGACGCCTGAGCCTCGAGCAGTGTCGTGTTGTACTGCTCCTCCCAGGTATCCGTCGGCTTGCTGGGCGCGACATATATTGAAGCCTGCCGGTAAATCTGCGGCATCTGCCGGTAGTCAGCCTTCTCCACCGTCACGCGGTTTGTCAGACCCAGCGATCCGACGGATTTCAGAAGCGCCTGTTTCAGGCTGCCGTCACCGACAAAACGGAAACTGATCCGGTACTTTGCAAGACTCCTACTACCGAGCAACATAACCGCGGCGTCAATAATGTCGGTTACGCCTTTATAATTCTCCAGCCTGCCGCAGTACAGAATAACGGTTGCGGCTGATTTTCCCCCGACCCGGCGTCTGGCTGCCGGCTCAGGAGCAAAAAGCCCGGTATCGACATAGTGCCGGATGACACTGATTTTCCCGGGATCGGCGCCTTCGGCTATCAGTGACAGCCGGGTTTTATCAGTCAGGGCTATCAGATGGTCGGCTTCTTCACGGGTTCTTGATTTGAAGGCAGAACGTCCGGGAATGCTTTCGTTGTTGAAGGGAATTGTCTCAAGGACAGTCGTCACCACCCGGCGGACATAACCCCGGTCCCGGGCATCGAGACACTGCTGGGTATAGTAAAAATACGTTTCCGCAGTATGAACGATGTCAAAATTCCTGAGGTATTCCTCGAGTCCGTACAGGTAATGAGCATCGATGAACAGACGGTTAAGTACCTGCATTTTCAGCGGAAAAACGGGCAAATCCACCGGCGAAGGCAGCCGGATGACGGGAAATGAGAAAACATCATGAAACGGCTTCAGGGAAGAAAATGCAGTAATGTCATACCGCTTAACCAGCGGTTCATAAAACTGCATCTCGTAACGGTTTAAAAATGCACCGCGCACGATTGCCAGTCTGGTTTTCATAAGAACGGCAGATAAACCCGGGCACTGCGCCGGTTCATCAGCATGATCCGGATAATCCGGTGGATGAGTATTACCCTGATTACGGGAGGCATTTCACTCCTATATATCATATGACTCAGACGGATCAAGAATATTTTCCACCCGACAATCAGACTCCGCAACATCCCGGGCGTACCGTTGACAGTATATAAAATCGATCCCACCGTACCGATGTCAGTGAATGTCCGCGAATTCAGGATGTGCGACTCCACGGCCTGCATGACTCCCGCCTGACCGCAGAAGGCATCATGGAAAGCCAGTATTCCGCCGGGCATGATTTTAGGATGCCACAGAAGATAATCCTGGCGGGTATGGGCATAGTCGTGGAGCCCGTCGATAAATACCATCGAAGCCCGCCCGCCCCATTTTGCGGAGGCAGCGGCCGACGTAGTTTTCAGCGGCTTCACCACGCCGGTCAGACCGGCATGCCCGATGGCTTGCCGGAAGTCGGAATAAGTATTCTCAGCTGCTTTGCCTCCGGATATCAGGCTGCCCCGGTGGGGATCGATTGCCAGAAGCTGCCTTTGCCGTCCGGAGGAGACGATCCCCAGCCCCAGGCATACCGTCGACCTGCCTTTCCAGCTGCCTATTTCAACAATATCTCCCTCCCCATTAAGACCCCGCGCCAGCGTATAAAGCAGCAGCCCTTCGTGTTCCGACAACCACCCTTCCGTCCGGGACAGTTGGCTGATTACGATTCTGCGGTTAATCATATGGCGTATATTGTACATCTTCAGTTTTCCATACAATGGTGGTGCCGCGGCGGAAAAACAGTCCGTAACGGTATGCCGACATATCCTTCATGGTACTTAAAGTTACGACGTATTTCGGCCGGGTCCGCTCCAGTTCTTCGCGGTTTATGCTGGTCCCGTCCGGCATGGACAAGAGTGCGCTACCTTTTGGCGTCCAGCCGTAATAATAATTGATGACCGGTATGCCCTCCTCCACCATATATCCCTGAATGCAGCACATCAGGGTGGCAACGTAATAGTCGCCTCCGTCACGGCTTCGCAGTTCCCGGGCTACCTCACGGTATTCGGAATTGGCGGGTTCGAAGCTCCTCCGGAAAGTATTGTAGGCAACCGGCATTACCGAAATGAGGCTAAGAAGCATAATACCCGCCGCACCGCTTTTAATTTTCCGCGGCATTCCGGGAGAAAAAATCCGCCGGGCGCATACGCCCAGAAACGCCACCACCAGTACGGTCAGGGGCATGTACATCCGCATCGGGGTCCGGAAAACCATCACCTGCGGAACTAATTCCGCGAGCCAGTAAAAGGGTGAGTAAGGGTATCCGTTGGCGATGTAAAGTACGGCCACGAATATCAGAAACAGCATGATCCGCACTGTCCGTTTACGCAAAAGCGGTATGCAGGCGCCGGCTAGAAGAAACGGGAACGGGCTGATATATGCGAAATATTCATGCCAGAAATAATGGAAATTAAAAAAGGAAATAAACGGCTCCCGCTGATAGAAGCTGACCCGCCAGGGCACCAGAAACGGGATCAGTGAAAACGGAAAGTGAAGCGACCCCAGCCTTGAATCCGGTATGGTACGGACAAATAGAGGCAGCGTACGGATCATAAAATCATAAAGTTTGACCGATCCCAGCGCAATGAATCCGCCGATCACCAGCAGGAAGGATGCCGCGGTCCTCCCGCGCTCTCGCGGTTCGGTCAGAAATACGTAAAAGCGTGCAGCGCCGAAAATTATCAGCCCGTGCCACACATGGTAAACAGCCCCGGCATACAGCATGAATGCCAGAGCTGCGGAGGCTGCCGCAATCTGCCGGGCAGAAAGCCTTATCTGAATGGCCGCCAGAATCAGTATCGGTATGGTCGGAAAAGCGAAAATCTGTTCCAGCTGACCGGAAGCGATCCGTCCGACGACGACTCCGCTTGACGCATACAGCATCGACCCCCAGACTCTCGGCCACCCGGTAATGCGCATTCCTTTTAGCAGCTGCCACATGGCAAAGCCCGACAGCAGTATGACCTCTGCCAGGACTAACCTGAGCCCGATGGCGGTTCCGAAAAGAATTACCGGAATCATCAGAAACGGATTAAGGACACCCGACAGCGGATCACCGATGACCGGCATGCCGGTACCTGTGTAGGGATTCCACACCGGTATGGACCAGTGGGACCTGATGAAATCTGCGGCAAATGAGTAAACGGGTATCATGGCGTAGAAGTCGCTGGCGTAGACGAAATCCTGTCCGACTGAAGACAGAATTACCGGTAGCGTGAATGCCAGTATGTAACCTGCCAGAAGCAGCAGTTCCGTTCGCGGTTTAATTGCCGGCAGCCTGATGGTCGGCATATAAATTGAAGACGCCGCGGGCAAAAGCTCTCCAGGAATATCTTTTGGACCTGACAATACCCTGACTTGATAATTTTCTGCGAAGAAGGGGAGAGGCGGCAATTTTTACCAGTGCGTCCGCCAGTCCGTCAGTATCGCCCGGCTCGGCAAATATTCCGCCGTCCCCGATCGTCTCCGCAAGCGCCCCTGACCGGACGGCGACGACCGGAGTTCCCGAAGCCATGGCTTCGGCGGCCGGCAGGCAGAATCCTTCGTTTCCGGATGCACAGATCAGGGCGACCGCCCCCCGGTAATAATTCGGGAGCAGCTGCCGGGATACGTGTCCCAGCAGTTTTACCCGGGCTCCGAGACCCAGGTCCCGGATTGTCCGGCCGACTGCCGGATCCGGCCAGTAATCACCGCCGGCAATGAGAAAATCAAAATCCCTGCCGGAGCTCTCAATGAATTGTCCGAACGCCCGGATGGCATCCGGTAGCTTTTTGCCGGGCTTGACGGCACCGACTGACAGGAAATACGGCTTTGGATGTCGGTAAGGTTCGGCTGCGGGTGAAAACTCGCGGTCAACCCCGGGATAGACCACATGAATCCGGTCGGAAGGGAAGTCGTAAGCTTTGAGGATTTCCCGCCGTACGGATTCGGAGACGGCAACTATCAGGTCAGCCCGGCGGACCAGATCATCGGTCTGGCTCCTGAGACGGTCGGCCGAGCCCGGATACGAAGCCGGATCACTACGGTATGACAGGTCATAAATAAAACCGATCATGAGAGGGGAACCGTGTGATGACAGGACTGCTTTGCCTTGCGGTGATCTATGACGTCCCGCACTATCAGGTTCGTTTTGCGATGCCGTCAGGCGTCGCCAATTATTAGGTCCGTTTTGCGATGCCGCCAGGCGTCGCAACAACGGACTTATCTTGTGCGACGTCAGTAAATTTACCGGCAAAACCTGTGAAAGTCCTAAAAACACGTCTACCGGATGTATAAGGATTTCTGCCGGTACCCGCCATTTCATCCATCCGGTTGTGGGGGTTAGCACACGCTCTGAGAAGCGCACTCCCCACTTCTCCCGAATCCCCTCCCCCACCTTTCCCATTGTATATATCCTATAGTTATTACTATTATCACTTTGTGAAAGAAATTCGAGCAACCTTGCGGTAACCTTGTAAACACCCACTTCCAGCCGGATGTCTCCCCCTGACAATGCTCCCCCGTCAACTCCCACGGTCATAACTTGCCTCCGAACTTACCGAACCGTCCTAAAGCAAAATCCCTGATACCGGTTACGGCGCCTATTTCGCCCCTGCGGTGATGTTCTAAAAGTGTCAGCGGCATCCGGATAATTTCCCTGGCAACGACCGCGGTCGGGGCGTTCCGCCTGATAAACAGCATATGGTTACGTGCCAGATAGTAGGACAGTAGAAACGTATTGCCGCCGACGGATTGGTTGTCGGTGTGGGAAAAACCCGGAACCGGTAGGTGCCTGACGGGAAAACCGGCTTTGGCAGCCCTGAGGCAGAGATCGGCGTCTTCGTAGTACAGGAAATAGGGCTCGTAAAACAGCTTCGTCCGCCGTGCCAGATCGATATGGACTGCGATACAGGAACCGGATATGTATTTCAGGCCCGATTCCTGTTTTGCCGGATACACTGTCGTATACCGGACCGGGTCGAAACTGCCGGCAAACGGCCCGGCTATCATGGGCTGGTCATTTGTGAGTTTCTGTTTCAGGGCAGTAACCGCGGACCGGGTAGCTTTCAAATCCTGGTTGACCACGAGGGCCCAAACAGCCCCATGTGTGTATGCGTATGTCATTCCGGTATTAGCGGCGGCGGCGTATCCCCTGTTCGTCCCGTCGCCCAGGACCGTATGCCTGCCGGATGCAATTTTCCCGGAATAATTTCTGACGATTATGATAGTCTCACCCGACAGGGCAGAAAGCAGCGAACGGAGGTCCGGGGGATCAGGCCGGTAAACCGGTATTATCCAATGGACTGGTGGAAGTGCGCCGCGCATCGCCTTATTGTACCATCCCGTCCGGCTTGCGGCGCATCAGCCAAGCATCCTGCAGTACCGGTTTTTCGATCAGATACCGGTCACTTATATAACGGGTCAGTTCATTGTCCTCAACTACCGTATCCATGATAACGTAGGGCACTTCAGCTTTGTCGATCTCAGCTGACAGCAGCGTTGTCAGTCCTGGGCGGGAAAGCATCCACGGAAAATGCTGCGTCCACGGTCTGACAGGCGGCAGATGGTTAAGCAGCAGATAACCGAAATCATACCTGCCGTAAATATAGACATCCGATCCGCCCGTCAGCCGGCTGACACCGGCGAAACCATTCCTGACGTCATTACCCATGAAATCCTGCATACCGTAAGCCTGCTTCGTATAGAAACGGTAGAGCGACCTGACCGATGCCGTGAGCGTCAGAAAGGTAATAATGACGGTGAGGACGCCGAACCGTCTGGGACTTAGATAATCCCTGAACCGGACAAACGCGAAACCGGACGCCAGTGCGGCAAAAGGCAGCGAAGGTAATTGTTTGAAAACAGCCCAGCGCGGCCAGGCCGCAAAAACCAGCACTAGGGCTAACGCTGCCGACAGAACCATTGCCTGCCGGCCTTTTTTGTTATTCGTTGGATCATCGATACCAAGAAGCGCCAGCAGCACGAACAGGTACGGCGGAATCACCCGCAGGGCCTGTCCCAAAGAGGGCTGGACTACGTAACTGTTTATCCTGACCGCCGTCGACCATGGGTAGAAGTATACCCAATACAGGTAATCCGCGGCCAGCGATTTGGCATCCATATAGACCAGCATGCAGCCGGATATTATGAGTACCGGCGCCACAAACAGCGCCAGCGAGCGGATCCGTTGCCGCATGTCCCTGCCGCCGACAATCAGCAAAAACAACATAGTAGCCATAAACGGCCAGAGGTTGGTCTGCTTGATCTGAAGTGATACCGCCAGGAATAAACCGGCCAGAACTATGAACTGCCTTTTCCTGGCGCGCAGAAAGGAAATCATCGCCCAAAACGAAACCAGAAGAAACGGCAGGGACAGATGCTCGAACCATAACGTATTGCCTTCATATACCGGATGCCAGGCTGCATAAAATCCCAGTATGACGACCGGAATCACCGGTTTCCGGCGCCAGATACCGGCGGCTACGACGTAAACCAGAACGTCTGTCAGGACGACAATTGAGTAAGCGACAATTCTGAGCGCTTCGGGCGTATACCCCAGTATCCGGAATATGAAAGTCAGAAAATATAATCCCAGCGGCGGATACATAACCAGCATGTCGCGGTATGGGGCAAATCCCTTATCGATAAGCCACGGATAAACCAGCATCTCCGGCCAGTCGAGGAATCCGGTATTGGTCAGGATATACAGATGGCAGACAATTATCAGTATGACCGCGGGTATCCGGTAAATCCGTGAAGGCAATTTACTCAGCATAGTTGGATGGAGGATCAGTACCGCCGGAAGGCCAGGTTAATGTACGCCATTTGTTCCATATACGCAAATGCGGCAGCCAGCAACAATCCTCTCCAGCCGTCTTTGTACCCGCGGCTGGTGACGAACCTCGACCAGAACATATGCGGCGCATGCAGGAAAAGATTCCGGAGAGTCGCTTTTTCCCCGTTTTCCGCCGCTTTCCGGGCCATTCTTCCGGAATAATCCGTAAATTTAGCGAATATCTGGGGAATGCTGCGGTAGCTGTAGTGGTTCATGTATCCGGAAAGTTCGCCGACCCTGCCGTTAACGGTAACTTCCTCATGGATCCAGGCGGGGTCCACCCGGCCCTTGCCACGGCGGAACAGAATCAGCTTGGAATAGTGCTCTCCCCCGTGTGTTACCGGCTTTCCGAGGCAGTAATTCCGGTACGGAATCCGGTATCCGTCAAATTTGCTTTCCGGGCTATTTATCACTTTGCTTATCTGACTTCCCAGTTCCGGAGTAACCTCCTCGTCACTGTCGAGAACCAGTACCCACTCCCCCGTCGCCTTGCTAACTATGAACTGTTTGAGTTTTCCGAAGTTCGTCTCGCGGGTCAAATAAACCTTCCCACCATAATTTTTAATTATCTTGACTGTATCATCCGTACTGTAATTATCGGCACAAGTAATTTTAAAATTACTATTATTTATTTGGCTAGTGCTTCTTATACTTTTAACAATTGTATCTTTCGAATTGTGTGTAATTAAAACGATTATTAATAAGTTATTTATTTTGTGCATAAATTACGGTTAATCCACCTATATTGAAAAGTTTTTTTAATAAACCTAATAGAGGTTTTACTACATAGAAAATAATTTTAATTAACATTCTTATTGCTTTACTTATTAACAAAGATTTATTTAGTTTACTTTTTATTAAACCTAAAATATTATTTATAAAATCAATGTTATCATCCCATGTATATATTAAATTAATTGAAAAATTAAAATTTTCTATAAGTCTTTTTAAAGATTTATACGTAAAATGATAAATATGGTCTGGAACTGACCACCAATCCCAAAAATCACCGCAAATATAGGCCATAATACTATTCGAATTTGGTGCTTGTATAACGAGTAGTCCATCTTTTTTCAATATTCTTTTAATTTCGTCTAATATTGATTTCAAGTCATGTATATGTTCAAGTACGTCAAAACAAGTAATACAATCAAAAGAATTTGATGGAAAATATAGTGAATTTAAACTTCCATGATAAATGAATGCCTTTGTTTTCTTCTTTGCGTATGAACACATTAATTTATTTATTTCGACACCATATAGTTTCCATTTATTAGTCGAAGTTTGGTCAACTAAATCAAGAAATAATCCAGTGCCACATCCAACGTCAAGAATTTTCCCACCTTTTGTTTTTCGATCTATTAAATTTATGTGCTTAATGAATCTTTTGGCTAAAATATCTTCACGATTAATAAAATTATTTAAGTAATTATTTGAATAATACGTTTTGTTAAAACTCCTACTTTTATATGCAGCGTTTAAAGTAAAACGTAAATCACAATTTCTACAATAATATACCTTATAATTATTTATGATTTTATATAGGATCACACTATTAAAATTACAATAAATACAGTTTAAACGTTTATTTGTCATAATTTGTATTATTGACAATTTTTAATTTTTAATAATAGTATTTAAGTAACGGATTTATTTGTGGCCTGCCTAAAATACTATATTAAACCATTAATTGTATTTTTGACTCTGTTGATTGTAATACTATCTAATCCGCCAAACGGATATACTTTCGAAAAATATCCTCAAAATCCAATTCTTAATAATGGTTCACTTTCTGAATTTGATAGTAAGTGGGCAACTAATCCAATGATCTTATATGATAGTACTGAACCTCACTATCGTTTATGGTACACAGGAAATAATTATACTTTATCGAGCACTGGTTATGCATTTTCCAATAATTTGATTCACTGGGTAAAATATGACTCTAATCCTGTGCTTGCTTGGAATTCAGCAATACCAAATGAGCCTAAATTTTTGTTTACACCAGCAGTAATAAAGGATAATAATTTATATAAAATGTGGTTTACCACTACACCAAATGATTACAACAATTTCCACATTGGTTATGCTGAGTCACCAAACGGCCTAATTTGGACTAAAATGTCTTATAACATTTTCGACACGTTACCTGATGGTACATGGGGCAAGAATTCAGCTGTTAATCCATACATTATAAAAAGATATAACAATCTTTATCAATTATGGTATGTATCCGCTGATGGGGGCACATGGGAAATCGGATATGCTACTTCACCGGATGGAATAAACTGGACGCCGTATTTAGGTAATCCTGTAATAAAACCTGACATAAGTATCGGAGAAACTTTAACAAACGCTCCCTCTGTTATGTTCACTGATTCCGAAAATCTTTATAATATTTGGTATACTACAGTACAAAATAATTCAAGCATAATTAAGCATAAATCATCAAATAACGGATATTCCTGGTCCGATTCTGATTTAGTTCTAACTCCTGGGTCCTCAAACGAGTGGGATAGTGGCATTGGTGATGTATCTGTACTTGAGCACGAAGGAAGACTATACATGTATTATAGTGGCTGGGGACCGCACCCGGTGGACGGAACATACGCGACCCGCATCGGCTTGGCAACCGATCCGCCGCTTCCGACACTGACTCCGACACCCCTGGTAACGGAAACGCCTACACTCACCCCGACTCCATCATCTTCACCGACTCCTACAGCGACGGCAACACCTACCTCAACACCCACCCCGACAGTGATACCCACGCCGATTCCGGTCACCAAAGTAGTTGTAGTGCCGGGCCTTGCGGGTAGCTTTAATTGGGAAGCCATTTTTCTATGCAGGACATCCAACCTACTGACACCTTGGACCTCATGGATACTATCCAATGAAATCTACGATCCGATTATTGCAGCTATCCCTGATACCGGCATGACTCCCCTGCCCTTCTACTACGATTGGCGCAAAGACCCCAGGGATAATGCACTCAAATTAAAACAGTTTATTGAGTCGAAGACTGTACCCGGAGAAAAAGTATTTGCAATCGGTCATAGTATGGGTGGACTGGTTATCCGGGCATATCTCGAAGCCGAGCAGAGTGAGTCCGGAATCTCCAAATTCATCTCAGTAGGTTCTCCCCATCTGGGAGCAGCCGATTCATATCCTACCTGGTCCGCCGGTCAGGTTTGGGGCAACACTATTTGGAAATTAGCAGCCACGATAATTGAAGTCAGATGCTGGCGCTCGGGATACCACGGGATTTCTGACAAGGAAATTTTCCGGAGTGTCATCCCATCTGTTCAGACCCTGTTACCGTCGTTTAAATTCCTGAGGGATAAAAAGTCTGACGAACTGAAAACCGCACAGTTTTCCCAGAATCCATGGCTGCCCAACGGATTATTCCAATTACCGATACCGGAAGTATATGTTGCCGCATTATACGGAACCGGACAACAGACACTTTCGGAAATCCCCGTTAAGGATGCTAACAGGGCAGAGCAGATTCTTGGCATTTGGCAGGATGGTAAACCGGTCGGAAAAACCGGTAATACAGTAGGAGACGGAACAGTCCTGGCATTAAGCGCCCTGATACCGGACGCAATTAACAGGCAGGCAAATTTAAATCATATAGATCTGATTAAAGCCGATGAAGGTATCAGTGAAATATTTAATCTGCTGGGATTGCAGTACGGAGTTTCAGATTCCGAAGCTAAGAATTCAGACGTAAATCCAACTTCTATGTTGGCTATAATATCCGGTGAAACTAAGTTCAGTATGGTTGATTCGGATGGCAGAATACGTGGCTCTGAACAGGGGTTAATAGCGATCAGCGATCCCAAAGACGGGATTTACACTCTTACCCTTGAACCCGCAGATTCTCAGGCATCATTTACCGTAATTCAAATATTACCGAACGACAAAATACTCTGGAGAGAGTATGATCAAAAGTCGGGAGTTAGGAGTACGAAGAAATTGAATTTTAACCGTGTATCACCCCGGGAAGACATTCTGGTTAATTAACTTAAAAATACCATTGTACGAGTAATTTTTTCGGCGTGTTAACACTGCTATCTGAATAAAATTAAAATCCTAGGGTATTAAACCGGTCAGCTTAAAGTACAACATCATCAGTAACATATATCCGGTCGAAAGAAGTCCGTAACCCGGGATAACAGTCATAGAATACATAGAAAGATGTAGAACACCCGAGATCAGTCCGACAGACAATGCTAATCTGTACGTAATCGTTTTTTTACCCCTGACAAACCACACAATCAGATAGACTACGGCATAAAACAATACGGAAAAGACAAAAATAAAATTTATTGCCGCGATCGCGAATCCGCAAATCCCGATAATGAAACTATCTTTACAGGGATAAATAACATTATATAAACGAACGACCGCAAATAGCGCTAGCAATATCAGCGGCCAAACAAAAACCGGAGGCACAATCTTTCGGAAAAAATTTATTCTATGTGTTTCTGATTTCCGAAGACTTATCTTAGATTTTTCCGACCGTCTGCGGGCAGGCATATGATAATTACTGCTCTGGATTTATATTACTTAATAAACATCACAAGTAGCAATAAGCAATAAATCTGAATCTAAGATTATTCCGAAATTCAGACCATCATATTTCCAGTATTTCGTTATTTCCAGGTTTGAGTTGAATCTCTTTGCGGTAGGTGTCTACCTAGTACACTCGACGAGTGTACAGGCTTGACACCTCCATAATATGATTTAAGATGAGATTAATGGCCAAAAGGAAGACTTTACTGGTCAATGATGAAATCTATCATGTTTATAACCGTAGCGCAGCACGTCAGCCGGTTCTAACTGGATCGGGTAATCTCAATCGGTTTATTAATCTGGTAAATTTTTACAGATTTAAAAGCCCTGGACTTCGTTATTCTCACTATACCCGTCTTGCCTTGGATCTGAAAAAGTCGTTTTTAGACAAACTTAGCAAATCCGGACAACCACTTGTTGAAATATATGTTTTTGCACTAATGCCGAATCATTATCATTTTCTAATGAAACAGCTCTTGGATGAAGGTATAAAAATATTCGCGAGCCATATCCAAAATAGTTATGCCAGATACTATAACACGAAATACGATCGAGTCGGTTCAATATGGCAAGAGATGTTTAAAGCTGAAAGAATTGAAACAGATGAACAATTTATCCATTTAGCCCGTTATATTCATCTAAATCCATTAACTAGTTTCATTATTAAATATCCAGTAGATCTCGAAGATTATCGATGGACGTCATATTCTGCTTATTCAGGAAAATACATTACTCATTTTCTAAAATTAAATAATTTAAGAGAATTTTTTTCAAATACCGAAGAATTTAAACAATTCACATTTGATAATTTAGACTACCAACGCACCTTAGACCATATTAAACATCTGACTTCTGAATGATAATCCGGAAGTGTCTACCTAACACACTCGACGAGTGTACAGGCTTGACACCTCAGGAAATTCGGAATTCTGGCCTGCGATCTACCTTACTATCGGATACGCAGGTGATGCAAACGGATGTGGTCTGTCAGTTATACCTGAAAAATCAGTTGTTTTCAAAACTGTTCTGTGGGCGCATCAGGACTTGAACCTGAGACCTTTTCGATGTCAACGAAACGCTCTACCAGCTGAGCTATGCGCCCGAAAATTTCCTGCCTGCCTACCCATGCCAGAGCCCTTGTCCTAATACACAATATGATGGATTTCTCCCCGTATGGACAGTCCCCGTCCTTACTCCAATCGCCTTGACGCAACATATTATATCACCTACACTATTAGGGTAGGAAATAGGCTATGAATCTGATAAAAGGCGCTATAGGCGCAATGTTCGATTTTCTTCAGGGCATCGTGGTCATACTTGCCATCATGGTCATGGTATATCTCTTTCTCATGTCCCCCCAGGAAATTAACGGTCAGTCGATGGATCCGACTTTTCATAACGGTGAATATATCCTGACCAACAAGGTCGAATATAAAGTCAGCGACCCTCAGCGTGGCGATATAGTGATATTCAAGTCTCCCCGGAACAAGGATATCGATTACATCAAACGGATTATTGCCCTGCCGGGCGAGACGCTCAGGCTCCAGGACGGAGTTTTCTTCATCAATAACCTACCTCTGGACGAATCCAAGTACCTGTCTGCCGACGTGGTAACTTACGGCGGATCCTACCTTCGGGAAATGGCCGAGGTGACAGTACCGGGCGGGGAATATTTCGTCGTTGGTGACAACCGCCAGCACAGTTCCGATTCCCGGGAATTCGGACCAATCCCGAAAGAGGACTTCATCGGTAAGGCATTCTTCCGCTATTGGCCGTTCGCCCGAAGCGGTCTTATCATTAATCCTGCTTACTGAACCGGGGGAAACCAGACGCAGCTGTTCAGTCTTTCTTAGGGGTGATTTTCTGGTGGAGCATTTTCAGTGTTTTTGAGGTGGTTTCGAGATTGCCCCGGATGACGAACACAAGCCTGGCTTCGACTTTCGACTGGGTAATCTTCACCAACCCCTGAATCGCTGTAGCGATATCCTTCGCCATAACGTCAAGCTCCTCGGAGTGAATCCGTTCGACCCGCATCTGCGGCTTTCTGTCGGTCTGGGCTTTCAGCCTTCTGGCCAGGTCTTCAGCCCGGCGGACCGAGGCGTTCTCAGTCAGAATTGTCTTGTATGCCTCGACCATCAGTTTTGTTTCCCCGAGTCCGGCAATTGCCCTTGCGTGCCCTTCGGTGATGGCAGAGGATATGATACCGTCCTTGATAGCGTCAGGCAACGTCAGCAGCCTCATGGTGTTGGAAACATAGGATTCGCTCTTCCCTACCCGCTTGGCAATTTCCGACAGCGGCAGCCCGAATTCTTCCACCAGTCGCTGGAAAGCCTGGGCGCGTTCGATGGCATTGAGGTCTTCGCGCTGTACGTTTTCAACAATGGCCATCTCCAGCATGCCCTTGGACGTAGTTTCCTTGACGAGCACCGGAACGGTGTTAAGTCCGGCCAGCTTGGACGCCCGCCACCTGCGTTCCCCCGCGATAATCTGGTATCCGGCCGGCGTCTTGGCCACTACCAGAGGCTCGATGATGCCGTGTTCCTTGATTGAAGCAATGAGGTCCCTGAGGGATTCCGGACTGATCAGTCCCCGTGGCTGCAGCGGATTAGGCTGCACCATTTCAATATCCAGGTGTAGAATCTGATCTTGATCGGCCATGGACGCTTAACCGGGCAGGACTGAAACGTACTGTTTGCCTTTTTTCAGTTCAAATTTTACCTTGCCTGTCGCCGTTGCGAAAATAGTAAAATCCCGTCCCATCATAACGCCGCTGCCCGGGCTGAACCTGGTGCCCTTCTGCCGGATGATAATATTACCCGGGGCCGCTGACTGGCCGCCGTATATCTTGACACCCAGGCGCTTGGATACGGAATCTTTGTTCCCTTTGGCGACACCACCTGCTTTGACGTGAGCCATATAAATGCTTAATTAATATCAGATTCGTTCGAATAAGTAAAAGTCCCGGCGGACAACAGCATCGGGCCGGTTGTATGCTATGGGACCGAACAACTTAGTATATCCAAGGTTTTCACACATGTCAATTACTTTTTTCACGGTGTATGTATGCCTCGGATAAACGTATGCAGGCAACGCAATACAGACTTTACCTCCGGTTTTCAGAACTCCATGCCAATCGCGCAGACATCCGATATAAAGTTTTTCCAGGCCATGCAGAAGACTACCGGCTTTCTGTGCCGGCACCTTGTGCTCTCCGATTTCCGGTGATCCCATAAATGGCTCCGTAACGATGGCGTCGACAAAGGCGGGGGGCAACGCTTCCGAAATATGGGCCGCATCGGAAACTAAAATATCCATTTTGCCCCGGACCTCCGGATAATTCTCTTTCAGCCAGACGATATTTGCCTGCGCTTTCGTAAGAGAAGGACTGTATATGTCGGCGGCAATTGCCGCTGCACCCACGAGCAGGGATTCTGCCAAAACCGTCCCCATGCCACAGAAGGGATCCAGGACGGTCTTGCCTGCCGGTTCGGGCCCCAGTGCCGCGTTAACCGCCATCCGGGCAACTTTCGGTGGCAGCATCCCGCGTTTCGGATCGGCATAAGGTCTGCCGTAGTCACGCTTTTCCCATTCCAGGTACGGCTGCACGCCTGCGATTTGGCCGACAAGGTATCCTCCATCAGCCGGCAGTATCACCAGCATAACCGTGTGTTCCCGGGAAAACTGAACGCTGGAAACTGCTTCGGGGGATTTCGGAATCACGTATCTGATGCGGCCTAACTTGCCGGCCAGGATATTTTTGATTTCATCGGAAAGCTTTTCCGTACTGGTTTGCCCGCTGAATATATGAAGCGAAAAGGTCAGGCCGGAGGCGCTACCGGTCAGAAAACCGGCAATCTCCGCAGCTGTCAGACTCCTAATCTTGCCCATCACATTACAGACTGCCACCGTCCCGCCCAGACGGCTTAACGAACTGGTCATATCTTCATTGCTGATCTGTGCACAGGCGATATGGGACAGTAAACGCCGGGAATTGGGGTATATCCGTGAGAGTTCCAGCCAGGAAAGCTCCGGCGTCCGGCCGAAAACAAAAAGTTTCTGCGTCATGCGCGGCCGATGGATAAAATTGAGAGTTTCGTAGTTGTGGACCGGAATCCCCGGTGCCTCCGGTAACGGACTTTATTCTTATACCGCCGGATGTCGATCTTATCACCCTTGCCCTGTTCAAGGATTTTTGCCTTCACCGACATGCCTTTCACAACAGGCGTCCCGACAGTCACTTTACCGTTGTCCATCAGCATCAGAACATCAGGCAGATCAACCGTACCTCCGACTTCACCCTGTATGCGGGCGACTTCAATGGTATCCTTCGGGGCGACCTTATACTGCTTTCCGCTGATTCTGACGACGGCAAACATATCGGTGTATTGTACCGCCTGAGTTAAGATATTGCAACGCTTTCAGCGCCTTCGCGCTTAGGAATTAGCGCCCAGTACAGGCCAAAAGCGATACCGAGCGACATGAGGGAGCTGCCGCCGTATGATACCAGCTGCAGTGT
>MFJD01000006.1:37172-38226 GCA_001779095.1 Candidatus Gottesmanbacteria bacterium RBG_16_52_11
CATATTCATGCCGGTATTGATGAAAATCTGCGTCAGCAACATCGCAAACAACCCGACACTGTAGACAAAACTGAAACTGGTCCCGTACCAGCTGTGCAACTTTGCCACCAGCTGCCAAAGGAGCAATACGTAAAGTATCAGAAGCAGTGTCCCGCCGGCCAGACCCAGCTCTTCAACGAGCGTGGCAAAAATGAAATCGGTGTGGAATTCCGGCAGAAACCGCAGGTGACTCTGGGTACCCAATCCGAGTCCCCTGCCGAACCATTGCCCGCTGCCGACCGCAATCGTCGCCTGGAGTGCGTTATATCCCGCGCCTTTCGGATCCAGGGCCGGATTTATGAAAGTCATTACCCTAGCCTGCTGGTATGGCGCTAAAAGTCTCCAGACAAACGGGGTAATCAGAAACAGTGATATGCCGGTCAGGGCTACCAGCCGGAGCGGCAAGCCGCCGGCAACCAGCATTGCCAGCCACATGGCAGTATATACGATGGAAGTTCCCAGGTCCGGCTGCCGGAATACCAGAACCAGGGGCACTGAAAATGCAGCGACATGAAACAGCAGGTATTTGAGCTGCCGGGGCGGATACCTGACAATCAGCCAAGCCAGAACTAAAAGTAACATGGGTTTAACTATTTCCGACGGCTGAAGCTGATAACCGCCGACCATGATCCATCTGGTGGCACCCCGGACGGAAGGACCAAGGTATGTAACCGCCAGCGCCAGCAGGGACGCCGGATAAAGTAGGGGCGAAATCCACCACAGCAGCATCCAGTCGATTCTGGACAAAAGAATTGCCAGAACGGCTCCGAAAACCAGAAATACTGCCTGCTGGCGGAACAGCTCAGAATTGACCGTCAGCTGCAGGAATAGGCCGAAACCGGAGATCAGGATAATGAGAAATACCGTCAGCCAGTCTGAATACGGATGTGTTCTCCCCATACGATACTGCGGGCAAGCGTCTCCCTTTTAACGTAATCTATCAGGTTTTGCGGCCAGTCCCGGTACTTTTGAGGAATTTCCAGGGTTATCTTTTCGTCAATCGCGCATCCGTTAT
>MFJD01000006.1:38234-49497 GCA_001779095.1 Candidatus Gottesmanbacteria bacterium RBG_16_52_11
AGTCCCTGAATCTGCCTGACGAACTCCCGGGCCTGGCCTTCGCGGCTGAGTTCTTCGGTTTCGGTGAAATCCGGCTCCACCTCTATGCTGTCAGCGTCGGCGGTGCCGGCATAAATGAGCTGTTTAACGTTCGTTTCAGCTGCGATTACGGCTGCGATATCCTGACTCAGACTCCGCGGTGACTTATATGATACGGATTTGAGCGGCATCCTGACTTTCACCCCTTTATCCTTGCGGACACTATGGATTTTCTCGACTATTTTGCGCCCCAGTGCCATCTCCGTTTCCAGCTGCCCGTCGACCGGTCCCGGAGCCGGCCAATCCTCCAGGTGAACGGAATCCTTTCCGGTCAGATTCCGGAAAATCTCCTCGGAGACGAACGGAATCAAAGGTGCCAAGACTTTGGAATATACGGTGAGTACTTTCCAGAGAGTCCGGTATGCGGCTGACTTATCCGGGCTGTCAGGCACTGCCGGTCCGATCCGGTCACGGATTCTCCTGACGTACCAGAGTGACAGGTCCCGGATAAACTGGCCGGCTTGAGTTACGATTTCCGGAGTATCGTATGCTTCATACCCGCCGGCGGTAATGTTTTTTATGTTACCGTTCATGCGGGAAAGAATCCACCGGTCCATGATGTTTTCCGCAGCCGCTTGAGACGGCCCGGGCTTCCAGTTATCCACCCGGGCGTAAGTGACGAAAAAGTTATAGACATTCCATAACGTGAGAAGCATCCCTTTCACCCGGTTGCGGTAATCGGCTTCCGAAATCCGGACATCCTCCCCGTGCATGACCGGAGAACCCATCAGGTAAAGCCTGAGGGCGTCGCCTCCGTATTTCATAAGTAGTTCCTTCGGATCAGGGTAATTATTGAAATTCTTGCTCATTTTCCGGCCATCCGTACCCAGAATGACGCCGCTGACCAGCACGTTCCGGAAAGCATGGGAGTCAAACAGCGCCGTGGCAATGACGTGAAGGACGTAAAACCACGCCCGGATCTGTCCGGTATATTCGGTAATGAAATCCGGAGGGAAGAAATCCTCCAGTTTAAACTCCTTGTTAAAGGGGTAATTGCGTTCCGCAAAAGAAGCCGATCCGGCCTCGATCCAGCTGTCAAGCACTTCGGGCACTCGGACAGCTTTCTTCCCGCACCGGCTGCAGCTGACGGAAATATCGTCTATCTGCGGCTTATGCAGGTCGGTGATGGATCTGCCGGCGGCTTTCTCCAGCTCGGCAATCGACCCCGGAACGAAACGGTGGCCTTGAGGGCACTCCCAGACCGGCACCGGGGAACCCCAGAAACGGCTCCGGGAAATGCACCAGTCAGGTGCATTCTCCAGGCTTTTAAGGTAGCGGCCGTATTTGAAATGGTCAGGGTACCAGCTGACTTTTTCATTGGACTTTATCAGGTCCGGCTTCAGCTTCCGGATATTGACGTACCAGGCGTCCTGGGGGGCGTAAATGAGCCGGGTATGGCATCGCCAGCAGGTAGGTACCGTATGGGTATACTGGTCCAGCCGGTAAATCAGGCCCCGGGATTTGAGGTCATCGATAATCAGGGGGTCGGCATCCAGGTAATACATGCCGCCCCAGTTGGGAACTTCGGGTTTGAGAATACCTTCTTCGTCCAAATGCTGAACGATCTGGATATTTTCCCGCTGCATCACTTCCAGATCCTCTTCCCCGTAAGCCGCAATTGTGACGATTCCGGTCCCCTCCTGGGCAGTCACAAAATCCCCGGGTATGATGACAAAAGCTTTTTTGTTCTTATCAATCTGATAGAAATCATAGTGGGCTTCAAATCTGCGGCCAACCAGTGCGGAGCCCTTAAATTCATCCAATACCTGATACGGCTCCCCCGTGAGCATAGCAGCGGTTGATTTGGCCAGTATATAATTCTCGTTTCCCTGTCGGACTTTCGCATATGACAGTTTCGGATTGACAGCCAATGCCGGGGTAGCCAGCTTATTCCAGGGTGTGGTAGACCAGGCCAGGTAAAACGTATCGGGCGCCTCAGCCGAACGGTATTTGAACACGGCGGTCGGTTCGGTCACTTCTTTATAGTTGTCCGGGTCCATCGCCACCTCAAAATTGGATATCGGTGTGACGTCGTGCGGACAGTACAGCGAAACCCGCAGGCCTTTATATATAAGTCCCTTGTCGTACATCTGACGGAAAACCCACATTACCGACTCCATGTACGGCAGGTCCATTGTTTTATAAGCGTTTTTGAAATCCACCCAGCGGCCGATATGGTCGACATACCATTCCCACTCACCCGACACTTCATTGACATAAGTTTTACATTCACTGATGAACCGTTCCACGCCGATTTTGGTGACGATGTCCTTCTTCCGTTTGATTCCCAGCTTGGCTTCGACCTTATTTTCCGCCGGCAGGCCGTGGCAATCCCAGCCCCAGACCCGGCGCACCCGGTAACCTTTCATCGTCCAGAAACGGGGGAACAGGTCCTTGGGAATACTGGACAGAAGCGTTCCGTAATGCGGCAGGCCGGTGATAAACGGCGGTCCGTCTAGGAAATTCCAGCGTTTGCCGGCAGGCTTGGACTCTACCGATTTTTCGAAAATCCGGTTGTCCTTCCAGTACCTGATCAGGTTATCCTCAAGCAGCGGGAAATTCACGTCTGATTTAACTTCCTTAAAACTGCTTTTTTTCATAAATAAGCCTAAAAAAACCGCTTTCCTTAATATTATATAAGGACGAGCGGTTCACCCGTGTTACCACCTTATTTACCTCGCCGGAGCCGGCTAAATCGGCATAGGCGGGTTTCTCGTTACTGCTGTTACGGGCATAACCCGCAGCGGTCTACTTTAACCGGAAACCGGAAAGTTCTTCGCCGAACGCTGAGAATTACTCAATCCTGCAGTGATACGTTGCAGTTTTGTCATCTGCCGGACAACGTCTTTACTACGTGACCAGTATACCAAAAACAGAACTTTGCCACAATCAGCGTCAAATAGGCATCTGGGAATAAATTATCTGGTATAATCTGGCGTCGCCGAAACTGCTCTCGGGGATGATGAATCCGGTACGTTCCATGATGGTAACCGCTGCCCTCCAGTTTTCATCCGATTCCAGGGTCTGGGTCAGCCACTGGTTGGGTCGCGTGTCGATGGTTAAAAAATCAGGTTTACCGCCGAAATCCAGCCACCAGCAAGCTGTCCGGCCGCACGGTTGATTTTCAAATGAATGCATTCTGGGATAAACCAGGTATATTTCCCGCCGGTGACTCAGGTGCGGTACCAGATTCTGCTGTGCGGCTACTGAGGCGTTTGCCGGGACCGATAAAACCAGCTGACGCAAGTCATTCATCCAGGCTTCTTCCTTCCAGTACTCCGACTTGGCCAGTTTATTCAGCGGAAAATGAAAAAAGTATTGGGTAAAAAGCATAGCGACAATAAGATATCCGCCGGTAATCCCAAACGGTATCCGTTTTTTCGACAGGAATACAGCCGCATCGATTGCTCCGTATGCCAGAAACGGTGCCAGGATTGCCCGGTGGTGCATGAACGGCGACCACATCCGGGAAAATACCGGACCGGTGAGGAAATATTGGGCTAAATCAATTAAAACTGCCAGCATCGCACCCGGGGAAAATATCGCCAGGCCGCCAAACGAGGTAACGGTAAAAAGCCAAACCTGCCTTTTTTCGGGATTGTCAAGAAATCTTGACAGCATGACCAACGGATTTAACACAACCTGAGGCAAATATTCATACCCTACCGGGGAAAAAAACGCAGTCACCCGTGAAGCCAGGAGGCTCGCGAGTATTCCCCCGCAAATAAAGATCAAAGCCTTTTTTACGGTGTCTTTTCGGAAAAGGTATAGACAACCGATGCCGGCCAGCGCCAGGCCCATGTTTTCCACTGACAGGACAAGCAAAATGATACACACCAGTGCCGCTTTGTGCCTTCCCGACTCCAGGAAATAAAGAATCCAGGGGATAAGCCCGACTCCGATGGCTACCGGATGGAAGTCAAAAAATATCAGGTACTGAATTCCGTAAAATAAACTGTACGCCACTGCAACTGCAATCGCTACCGGATGTGATAGTTTTTTCTTTAAACCTAACAGATATACCGGATATGCGGAGAACGTTACGAAAAATGCCTGAAAAATCAGAAGCATCCGCACGTCATCCCATATCCTGTACAAAGGAGCAATCAGTGGCAATGTCAGTGACAGGTGATCACCCAATATGAACCTCTGTTTGATGGTGTTATACGGCCACAGTAACCGGGAATACTGCCAAACCGACTGGTCATACAGCCCCAGGTCAAATCCCCCGGACTGGAAATGATTGTGCCTGACAACCGATAAAGCCGAATAAAGCACTGTTAACGCGATAAGATAGACAATGAAAATACGGGATATGAGGGTTTTTAAATCGGATTTACGTGGTCCGGTCATCTTTACATTATACATACCCGGATGGTGCTAACCTCAGATTGATGAAAATATTGTTTATTGAATTTTCTTATGAGATACTGCATGTCACATGGGAGAAACGCTCAGACCACTCGGCAGTGGCATAGCCACAGCTCATCCCGGGGAACCACCGGAAGATTCCATTTAATGAATTGAAAAAATTGTTTGTGTAACGTCTAGAACATTTTTCTTAATAAAAGAAATAATATCAGTAAATAATATTGTAAATATTTTAAGTAATAAAGAGATCAGAAATGTAATTATTACTATCACAATAAAATTATTATACCTTTTGAAAAAGTACAAACTTCCGTAGCGCAACGAAGGTTTAATCCCGGAATAAGCATGACAGGAAATGGTGATATAGTTTTGAAAATCGCTTAGGTCAATCCGCATACTCCCTTTGGGAGTAGCTTGGGATTAAAAAATGGTCCTGCGAGGAACTAAAGCGTAATATACTGCCCCAAGCTACCCTTTTGGAAGACCTAAAAAGCAGGTACTTTGGGAATATTGAAAATTGAAGCTAAATTGCCCTTAACTCCGCTGCCTTAGGAATGCGGGGATGTCGAATTCGTCCTCTTCCGGAGGCAGGTCTTCCGTACTGCTGGTAAATGCTGTCGCCTGCGGCTGGGACGGTTTGACCGTGGCAGACTGCTGGGTCTGGAACTGGCTGACCGGTGCGGGCGCCGCGTATGACTGCGGCTGATACGCGGCGCGGCCGGACAGCTCCCGCAGCCGTTTCTTGGTCTCGTCGAAACCGGTCGCGATCACCGTGATCTTGACCTGATCGACCATGTTTTCATCAATGGTAGCGCCGAAAATGATATTGGCGTCGGGATCGACCGCGGCTGCGATCTGCTTGGCCGCTTCATCCACCTCCGACATCGTCAGATCGGCACCTCCGGTGATATTAAACAGGACGCCTTTGGCACCCTCGATGGAAATTTCCAGAAGCGGTGATGCGATGGCGGTTCTGGCCGCGGTGGAAGCCCGGTTTTCACCCACTCCGGTCCCGATACCCATCAGGGAGGAGCCGGCATTTGTCATGATAGCCCTGACATCGGCAAAATCCACGTTGATGAGTCCCGGCATGGTAATCAAGTCCGAAATCCCCTGCACGCCCTGACCCAGGACCGAATCCGCCACCCGGAAGGCATCCAGCAGCGTCATTTTCTTGTCGATGACATCAAGCAACCGCTGATTGGGAATGATTATCAGGGTATCTACCTTATCCTTGAGCTCCATGATGCCTTCGTCGGCATTGATCATGCGCCGGGCTCCTTCGAACTGGAACGGCTTGGTGACTACGGCCACGGTCAGAGCCCCAAGTTCCCGGGCCAGTGTCGCTATCGTCGGTGTTGCGCCCGTACCGGTTCCTCCTCCTTCACCACAGGTGAGAAATACCATGTCTGCATCCCTGAGAGTTTCCTTCAGCTTTTCCTTGGATTCCTCAACTGCCTGTTTTCCGATTTCCGGATTACCTCCGGCACCCAAACCCCGGGTGATATTCTCACCGATCTGGACCTTTACCGAAGCCTGCGATAACAGAAGCGACTGCGCATCGGTATTGACGCTGATAAAATCAACCCCGGCAATCTGATTCCCGGTGATCATGGAGTTCACCGCGTTGCATCCACCGCCGCCGATTCCCACAACTTTGATCTTCGCGAAACGGGCAATGTCAGGTTTTATGAGCATAAAGGATCCCGAATCAGGGGCAGACTGAAGTGTGAACCGTAACCGGCCAATTTATGGTAACAATGACTTTACCAGATCAATGACCTTGCCTGCAATACCCTTGATCTGCACGCGTTCCCGGATTTTTGAGAAGCCTCCGAACGACAATCCGGAATCAAACCGCTCGCTTTTGGAACCATAGATCAGGAGCCCCGCAGCCACGGTGAATGCCGGCGTCGTGATTTCATCGATCAGGCCGGTAATCTTTTTCGGACTGCCGATGTGGACCGGCATGGCCAGGTTTCTGCGGGCGGATTCGACTGCACCGGCGGTCAGCGATCCGCCTCCGGTGATAACCACGCCCGACGGTGTCATACCGCCGAAGCCGCTTCTTTTTATTTCCAGTCCGACCATGGTAAAAATCTCGTTCAACCGGGGCTTGATGATACCTTCGATGAGGGTTTTCCGGGACACGGTTTTCATTTCCTCAGGCAAGCCCAGGCCGCTCAGGTCTATTTCATCCGATCTTTCCTGCCGGGGATTTTTCGGTGATCCTTCATAGGGTTCCGCCGGCACTGTTTTCACCTGGTCACCGATATGAATTTTAATACGTTCGGCGCTTTCCAGCGATATCCGCAGACCCGCCGCCAAATCCTTGGTGATGTTGATGGCTCCGATCGGAATTACCGATGAGTACGAAAGGGCTCCCTCGACAAACAGGGCGACATCGGTTGTACCGCCGCCGATGTCCACTAAAACCACCCCGAGTTCCTTCTCCGTATCGCTGAGACTTGACGCAGCCGATGCCAGGCCGGAAAAAACCATCCCGGCTACTTCCACGCCCAGCTCTTCAACGCATTTATGGAGATTTCTGAGAGCCGTTACCCCACCGGTTACCAGATGGGTATCCACTTCCAGCCGGATACCGCTCATGCCGATGGGATCAACAATCCCCTCCTGACCGTCAACTACATACCCCCGCGGAAGTACGTGAATGATTTCCCGGGAAGACGGCAGGGATACGGCTTTGGCGGCTTCGATTACCCGCCGTACGTCCTGATCGGTAATTTCCTTATCCGGTTCGGCCACGGCGACGACACCGTGGGAATTGATCGAAGAAATGTGGTTGCCTCCGACATTCAGAAAAGCCCGGGCTACGGATGCGCCGGCCATGCGCTCCGCCGCATCGAGCGACTGCGATATTGCCCCGGTGGCTTCCTCGATATTTACAACCTGACCCTTACGCAAACCCCGGCTGGGCACAGTGGAAACTCCGATTACCCGGGCTTCACCTTCATCGGTTATGGTGGCAATCAGGGTGGTGATTTTCGATGTTCCGATGTCTATGCCGGAAACAATGCGGTCGCGGGCCATAGTAACTTACTCCCGCACAACTGGTTTATCGTACCTGACGTCGATGGTTGCGGGTTCAATTCCTTTCATTCTAAACCGCGGTAACAACGTTTGTAAAGTACTTACCGCATTCGATATATCCGTATCTTGCGCAATTATGATATCCGTTTCCCCAATCCGTGCCCTTATCTGCGACTCATTATCGATTGTTATACCGACCGGACCGAAAACCGGCACTGCTTTTTCGATAAATTCGAGTGATTTTAGTACCGCCCGGTCGGTAATATACCCGGCTGCCGGACCGGCCGAACTGCTGACGGAAATAACCGGGACACCGGTAGAATCACCCGGTGCGTCGCTGATAAGCGATCCGCTGCTGTCTACCAGAAACCGCCTTTCGGGCGTCGATATGATTGCCGATCCCCTGTGAACTGATACCGCAATCACCAGGGTATCCGGGAATTCTTTGGTGACGGATATATCCGATAACAGGGGATTTTCACTCTTCAGCTGCGCTTCCAGTTTATGCGCCGGAAACACAATCAGATTGGATGGTAATGAAAAAGTATCGATTTTGATACTTATATTTCCGCCGATGACCTTTATATTCCGGATCCGGAAATAACGGGTAACAAAAATGTACAGAGAGGCACACACTGCAAGACCGAAAAATCCAAACAATACAATTTTCCTGATCCGGCGCCAGGGCCATAAAGGCAAGTATCTCCTTCTGAATAATTTTTTCCTGCGGATCATTTATTACCGCCTCTAAAACTCAGATATTCAACTATTTCCGATACGATCGAGAGCTGGGCACCGGTTGGCCAGTCAGTCCGGTGTTTACGGGCACCGGCAAGACTGGCATCAATCCCGCCGGAAAAATCTATAATTTCCGAAATCAGCTTCTCCGGCGTCAGCTGATACTGATTCAGGGATTTTGCCGATCCCTGTCTTACAAGTATTCCGGCATTAGCCTGCTGTTCCCCTGCTGCCGACCAAGGCAAAGGTATGAGGAGTGCCGGCTTTCCGGTGACTCCCAGTTCATAAACCGTATTTGCACCGGACCGGCCAACCAGAAAATGCATTCTGAAAAGGATGTAAGCATGATCCTGCGCATCTAAATACGGAAAAACCAGATAGCGGCGCCGTTTATCTCCCCGGAGAGTATTTCTGAACCGCCGGGCTTCATTTATCCATCGCCTGCCCACCTGGTGGATGACTGTGTACCGGGCCGCCAGCCTTGATGCGATCGGATAAACCAGCCGGTTGATGCTGTCGGAACCGGTTGTTCCGCCGGTTATATAGATAACCGGACCTTTGCCGGCGGTGATATCCGATGACAGGGGCGGGTGCAGGATGACGGACCGCAGCGGCAGACCGATAAATTTAGTCTTGGCAGCCGGAAATGCCCGGACCGTATCAGGGAAAGCTGTCAAAATTTTTTTGGCAAAAATCCCGATGATCCGGTTCGCCAATCCGGGAACACTCGCCTGTTCATGCGTAATCGCAGGAATCCCCAACACCCATCCGGCGATGACGACCGGCAGCGCTATATAACCGCCGAATGAGAGTATGATGTCGGGCCGGTGACGCCTGAGCAGCGTGAACGCACCCGCAATACCCAGGGGGACTTTGAGAAGTGATGTCAACGTGCCGGAAGTCCAGGTCCGGGTCAGCCGTCCCGTCCGCAAAGGATAAAACCGCGCACCCAGCATGCCGGCGGCAGCTGCTTCCTCGGAGACCGTCGGGTCACCTTCAAACGCGTGTTCACGGCCGATCACGAATACGTTCCATTCCGGATGGTATTCCCTGAAAGCTTCGACAGAAGCCACAGCCGGTGAGAGGTGACCACCCGTGACACAAACAGTAATCCCTGTCGGTCTAGTGTTTGGCATGAGATGATATATTAACGAGTATACCAAGGGCAGAAAGAGTTATCACCAGACTGGAACTGCCATAGGAAACCAGAGGCAGCGGAATTCCGGTCAGGGGTACCAGCGCCAGCATAGAGCCGATGTTAAGCGTTACCTGGATTCCGATCCAGGTGATAATTCCGAGAGACAACAGCCGGCCGAAAAGGTCGGGTGCGTGTTTGACCGTACGGTAGCCGCGGGCAATCAGGAGATAAAGAAGAATAAGTACGATCATAGCCCCGATAAATCCGCCTTCTTCAGCCAGAATGGCAAATATGGAATCCGTGTTTGCTTCCGGCAGGTATTCGTATTTCTGTCTGGATTTCCCGAGGCCCAGACCGAATAATCCGCCGGATCCGACTGCAATCAGCGCCTGCCGGATTTGATATGAAGCTCCCAGGGGATCGCTCTCAGAATTAAGGAAAGTCATGATTCTCCGGAGCCGGTAGGGCGAAGTCAGGCCGAATACTGCTACTCCACCAAGATATAACGGTATTAACAGCGCGGTATTCCACAGCGGCGTCCCGGATGCGAAAAATATTGCCGTGGCCGTACCGGTAAGCACGATACTTGTGCCAAGATCCGGCTCGAGAATAACCAATCCGACCACCATTGACAGAAGTACCAGAAACGGAATGAGCCGGCCTTTTTCGGGTGTTGTGAACCACGTGGCCAGATATAGTGTAATCGTCAGTTTCGCCAGTTCCGCAGGCTGAAAAACGAAAAATCCTACCCGGATCCAGCGGCTGGCTCCCAACGCCGTGATGCCGATGCCCGGGAGAAATACGGCAGCCAGAAGTACCAGATTAAACAGAAACAGCGGCAGTGCGAGACGCTTTAATCTACGGTAGTCGAGCAGGGCAAAAAAAACGAATGAGGCCACTCCGATGAGAAAACCGCGCAGCTGTTCCCGCAGGTAAAAACCCGGATCACCGAAATCCCTGACGGCAATGGCGACGGATGAGTTATACACCATCAGAAGTCCGAAGAGCGTCAGCGACAGAATAACTGCGACCAGCCACCAGTCGAAATGGTGCATGTGCACTGTCGGTTTGCGGAGTCGGTAACGCGGCATATTTTCAGTCCAGATCGACGCCGATGAACTTCACCTTTTCCCTGAGTAACCGGGATACGCTGCGGTTAACCCGTACCGGATCACCGGTTGTGACAAACCGGTGAGTCTGGCCATTACTTCGTTGCAGCGCATTGTTAGATGTCAGAATCCGCCTGACGTGACGCGCTACCGCGTCGCCGGAATCGAGAATTGTAATCCGGTCTCCGACGATGCGGCTGATAGTATCCCGGATAAAGGGATAATGCGTACAACCTAAAGCCAGGGTATCGACGGGTTTACCCCGCAGCTTTATCAGGCTGGCCGTGAGGATCCGGGTAATTTCCGGGGTATCCGTCTGACCCTCCTCGATTTTGGTGACCAGGTCAGGGGCAGCCAGGTTAATCACCTGCTTTCCCCGGGTAAAATTCCTTATCAGTTCCTTCTGATAGGCGCTGCCGGCAGTAAATGAGGTGGACAGTACTGCAATGTGTCCGGTCCGGGTAACCTCGGCGGCTTTTTTGACTACCGGAACGACGCCGACAACCGGCAGTCCCGGAAATTCTTTACGGTAATCATCTATCCCGGCAACAGTTGCAGTGTTACAGGCTATAACAACCAGCTTAATGCGGCGGGTCAGCAGGTATCTGATCAGCCGGCTGATCCGTTGCCTGATGAAACCGGCTGGTTTTTCACCGTACGGCAGGTACTTATGGTCACCTACATAAATCGTGGATTCTCCGGGCAGCTCGCGGACAATGCTCATACGTACCGTCAGACCGCCGGAACCGCTGTCAATCACGCCGATAGGCCTTTTCAT
>MFJD01000006.1:49506-57773 GCA_001779095.1 Candidatus Gottesmanbacteria bacterium RBG_16_52_11
ACGGAAATCAGAAAGTAAATGCCAGCCACAGACCGAAAACGGCCAGCACGATCGCCAGTATCCAGAATCTCATAACGATCTTCGGTTCTGGCCACCCGTAATATTGGAGCCACAGATGGAGCGGTGCTACTGCAAAAACCTTGCGGTGGAAATATTTTTTTGCCAATAGCTGTACCAGCGAAGAGGTTGCTTCAAGAACAAATATGCCGCCGATAATGACCAGTACCGGAGCTTTCCCGATTATCAGCCCGACGACGGCCATCGTGGCACCGAAGGATAACGAACCGACGTCGCCCATAATTATCCGGGCCGGATAAATATTGAAATAGATAAACGCTATCAGTGATCCGATCCAGAGAGCCAGGAATATGGATAGCGGGGTGTCCAGGATCGATGCGGATATAATCCAGAATGCCCCCAGGGCTATCATTAATAGTCCTGAAGACAGCCCGTCCAGACCGTCGGTTATATTGAAGGCATTCGCGAATGCAATTACGGTAAAAACCGCAAAGGGAATAAACCACCAGCCCAGCCGGATAATACCGAACGGCTGCATATAGAGCATATCTATCCGAAGCTCGCTTACCATCCAGTAACCGATGATGCCGGCCAGTATTATTTCCAATATCAGTTTGTGCCGCAAACGGAGCCCGAAGAATTTCCCGTTACTCTGAGAAAATGTTTTTTTGGCATCATCCAGAAATCCGAGCGCTCCGAATGATATGAAGGTAAACAGGAGAATTTTTACTTCGCTTCCCAATGCAAATACGGATGTCACCGGTACCCAGAAATACCTCAGTAGCGCCAGCGTCACCAGCAGCATGACCGAAGTCATGATGATCACCAGGACTCCCCCGCCGACCGGCGTACCGGCCTTCTTCTGATTAAAGCGGTCAAAAATCGGTGTCCGGTTATTGAAGGCATCCAGTGTTTTCTGTTTCATCCTCTGGAAACGCATTTTATAAAGAAACCGGATAAACGGAATGTAAAAAATGCTGGTTAAGAACCAGGACAGCAGCACTAAACCCAGAAGTATTCCCATATTAATTACTCGAAGAGCGCCAATATCCTGGGCCCGAATATTACCAGAGCCACTATAACGGCGCCGGTAGCGACGATGAGCATCATACCGGCCGATACGTCCTTGGCGGTTTTTGCGTCCTTATGCCACTCCGATGTGATCAGGTCGGTCATGGCTTCGATACTGGTATTAATCATTTCCACCGTCAGACCCAGAAGGATTGTAAAAACAATCACGGCCGTTTCAACTGCGGATATCTGAAAAAGAAATCCGGCGGTCAGTGCGGACAGCGCCAGAACGGCATGTACCCGGAAGTTGGGTTGGGACCGGAATGACCAGACTATTCCGGCCATAGCATTCCGGAAAGATATGTGATGCCGCTTCAGTACTTCCCTCATAGGTAGCGGATTAAGTATACAGTAACGCCAAGTTGTTTACCAAATCATCCGATTCAGATTACCGCCGGTATAAAGAAGTCAGCAGTGAATAGAGAAGGGCTCCCAGTACCGCCGTCCAGACACTATCGATGTCAAAACCGGGCACTATCCGGGATACGATCAGAAACATGAGGGCATTAATGACGAAAATGAATAATCCGAACGTCAGAAACGTCAGAGGCAGGGTTACCAGAAGCACCAGGGGTTTAATCAGGGTATTAACTAGTCCGATGCCAATAACTGCAAAAAGTGCAGCGGCGAGACTGCGGATTTGGAATCCGGGCAGTATCAGAGAAATTACCAGAAGCATCAGGCTGTCCAGTAACCAGTTGGCCAGGATCTTCATATGCCTATGTCGCAGATCGGTACCGCAGCTCCTCCCCGACAGTCGTAGTATCCCCGTGACCCGGATAAATCACCGTCGCAGCCGGTAGTGACAGAATTTTATCCACCGATTTTTCCATGGCAGCACGGTCGCTGTACCGGAAATCGGTCCGGCCAATATCACCTCCGGCAAATACCGTATCACCGCTTAAGAGGATTCCCTCCGGATCATACAAAGCCATACTCCCGGGTGTGTGCCCCGGGACGGACAACAGCTTAATGCTGATGCTGCCGATTCTGAGTTCCGAATCCTCCCGCAGATAATCCGTAATCCGGGGAGGCGGATCAACCTGCGTCAGGCCCAGGAAATGACCGGCAGACGACTGCATTGACCGGACCAGGAATTCGTCCGCAGGCGCAATTTTAAACGGCAGATCCATTGCGATCTGAATTTCAAATGCACCCAGGATATGGTCGAAATGCCCATGGGTAGCAATAACAGCTACCGGGGTATATTCCAGGGTACTGAGCCTGGTCAGGATATATTCACCGCTGTCGCCGGGATCGACCACCAGCGTATCACTGGAAGACGGATCCGTCAGGAAATAGCAGTTCGTACTCAGGGCACCGACCGTTACTGAAGTCACCTTCAACATAAGAATTTAAATACCGGTCCGGATTGCAGATTAATCCACGAAAATCTGAGTAATAATCTTACCGTCCCTGGGACTGTCGATAACACCGATGCCGGTCCGGGTGTACTTCCGGTCCAGCATGTTTGCCCGGTGTGTATCGCTTTTCAGAAGTCCTTCAAGAGCGCTGCCGATATCCGGCGCATAAGCCAGGTTTTCCCCGACGAAGCGGTAGGGAATTTTTTCAGCATCAAGGTAATCCGATACCTCCCGGCCGTTATCGTCATAATGTGAAAAATACCGGTTCACGAACATATCATGACTCCGGAACCTTGCGATCTGCCGGAGCGGCTCATCGGCTTTAAGCGGTGCGGCACCCCTGGCAGCCCGGATTTCGTTCACCCGCAGGAGCATTTCGGATTCTGCCTGCTCGTCCGGAATCAGGTCCCAGTTTTCCGGATTAACGTTAAGCGTAATTCTTTCTGCCGACCCCGGCCTGACGGTCAGAAACCGGACCGCTCCGGATGCGGTGCTCGTCAGGGATTCTGCTATATCGGGAAAGTTGCTGCGGGCAAAGGCGGTCAGTCCTCCGGCGATCCGCGAGGACGTCAGCTGTGTC
The DNA here is from genome assembly GCA_001779095.1 of Candidatus Gottesmanbacteria bacterium RBG_16_52_11. Classification (GTDB taxonomy): domain Bacteria; phylum Patescibacteriota; class Microgenomatia; order UBA10105; family UBA927; genus RBG-16-52-11. The sequence goes on from MFJD01000006.1 coordinate 52,540, forward strand.
CGGACCGGACCGGTGAACGGTACTTTCTCAGCCAACAGCAGGACTATGGTCACGATTATCAGCCCGTTTCCGAAAGATACCAAGGATCCTGCCAGGGCATCCAATTTCGTTCCCGCAAACCTGAGAAGAAAGCTTCTGAGAAGTGTCGTTAAAAGTACCGCAACGGTTACCATCGTACCGACGGCAATTACCAGATATACCAGTATCCCGGCATACGGAGCGGTTACCGGAACAACTACCGACACCAGCCCGGCAGCCTTAAGGTGGAACGCATTGGCGGCGATCACTGCCAGCATCAGGCCGGCCATTGATCCCGCCATCTGGACAAATCCGGATCTCCAGCCCTCCGCCGTAAATACCACAAGAAATATGACTATGATGAGGTCAGCAAATGATTTCAGGGGTAACAGATCCATAACCCGGTACCCGGCAGCCCGTTGCCGCCGGAAGCGGCTCACCTTATTTCAGTTTATCACGGAATTCCCCCCGATCTCCCTGCGGTACCGTCCGCTCATTTCTTCTGACTGAGAGAACGGTGGTACCGGATACGTATGAATCTGCCGCGATATCCTCGGATATTACTAAACCAGCCCCGATCATGGAGTTCCGGCCGATTTTCACACCCGGCATGATACTGGCATTGACACCGATCCGGACGCTGCGGGCGATACATGCCCCCAGCTTCTTTCTGCCCGTATCAATCCTTTCTTCTTTGACAAACGAACCTACCCCGCCCTCATCCAGACGCAGATTAGCCAGGACCGCACCCGATCCCATACTGACATTCCCTTCCAGAACGCTGTCACCGATATAGTTTGTGTGAAACCAGCATCCGTCACCTATATAACTCCGGGTGATATCCGTGGAAAAACCGGTTACGCAGTCCGCACCGATGTGGCTGTGACGGATGATGTTGCCGTTGCCGATAACAGTGTTACTGCCGATATAACACGGGCCGCTGATTTTGGTATTTTCGTATACCCTGACGTTATCGCCGAACCTGACGTCTCCTTCAATGATGACGTTTTCCTTAAACACCACATTCCGGCCCCGGCCCTTGGTGCCGGAAGTTGCCGCCAGGTATTCGAATACGTCAAGTGCGTGCCAGGGATACTTGAGGGTTGCAGTAGGACCTTCATACCGGTGAACGGTGAATTTGAGTGGCCCCATCATTCTGGTCAGGGTTCTCTCATATGCATCATCGCCGTCGGGGCCGGTTTTGGATAATTCGTTAATCAGAACCGCCGCGTCGTCAATATATGTTCCGGATATATAAACCATATCGCCGGGTTCCTGTCCGGGTACGGGCTTTTCCACAATCCCGGTTACGGTATTTCCGCTGACTTTCAGGTATCCGCCGGGGAAATATTCACTTCTTTTCCATCCCGGCAGGACACCGAAACTTTTCGATTTCCTGGCGTGGGAAACTACATCGCTCAGAACCGCTTTCGGCACCAGATGATCGGCGATCAGAACCAGAACCGGCCCGGACAGCTCGCGGCCGGCGGTAATCAGAGCGTCTGCCATGCCGCGGGGCTGGTCCTGCACGACAACCGTCGAAGGAACGCCCAAACGCGGTGCCCCCAAATCCCCGTAATTTTCGGGACTGGCGATAATCACGACCCGGCTGACGTCATCGGGAAGTGACTGCGTCAATGAATAATGTATCAGGGGTTTACCCATAAACTGCATGAACAGCTTGTTACCGGAAAAGGGTGCGAACCTGGTCCCGATTCCCCCCGCCAGCACCACGGCAGTCAAAGGTTTGTTCATATTGCCTCCTCCGGTACTCTGATAATACGGCCACCGAGAGCCTGCAGCTTTTTTTCGATGTTTTCGTACCCCCGGTCGATATGTTCGATGCCGTGGACGTAACTTTTTCCGGGTGCCGTAAGGGCAGCCAGAAGCAGTGTCGCTCCGGCCCTCAGATCATGCATCATCAGCACGGCGTCATGCAACCGGGTCGGTCCTTTGATTCTGACGGCCTGAGGTGACATACCGTCATGATCCCTCATATTGAAATTGTAAAACTTTTCCGGGTCCCTGACTTCCGGCTGGAAAAAGCTGACGTCTGCGCCCATTTTCTGAAGTTCCGGTACATAACTGAATCTGCTTTCGAATACGGCTTCGTGGATGGTGGACAGTCCGGCTGCCCGGGTCATCAGAACCGCCCAGGGTCCCTGCCAGTCAGTCATGAAACCGGGGTGCGGCGCGGTGATTATATCCTGCGGTCTGAGATTCCGGCTGACTGAATAAGTAGCGGTATCCCCGCCGGCGGAGTATCTGCCCCCGGCATCCCGGAAAGGATTGAGGAATGCCATGAGCGTCCGGTGGACCGATCCGGTGACGGTGACGGTGCCGCCGGTAAGTGCGGCGGCTACTGCCAGTGTGACTTCCTCGTTCCGGTCCGACATCAGCCGGTATGAAGTGCCGTGCAGCCGGGTAACTCCGTCGATTTTAATTTCCCTCGGCTTGGTCCGGACAATACGGGCCCCCATTCCGTTTAAGAATTCAATCAGGTCATCTACCTCAACTTCGGCAGCGGCATTTTCAATTACGGTTTGTCCTTTAGCCAGTACCGCGGCCAGAATTATGGACTCCGTGCCGGTGTGGGTGTTTTTCGGAAAGCGGATTACGGTACCGTGCAGACTGTCTGCCTGGCCGTGAAAAAAACCATCGCGGGAATTATAAGTGATCCGGGCACCCATCTGCCGCAGCGCATCGATATGACGGTCTATCGGCCTGGCACCGATCCGGCATCCCCCCGGATTTGGTACCAGGGCACTGCCGAAGCGCGACAGGAGCGGGCCCAGTACCAGTGTCGTGGTCCTGAGCCTGGCCCCCACTTCCAGAGGGACTTCGTAGTTGCGGAGCGAATTCCGGATCAGTCTGACATGGTTTCCGGAAAAGTGTGATTTAACCCCCAGCGTGCCCAACAACTCCAGCATCAGACGGACATCAATGATGTCCGGCACATTGTCAATAGTTATCTCATCATCGGTCAGAAGCGACGCCACAATGGTTTTCAGGGCTACGTTCTTGGCCCCGGAAAGCCGGACTTCACCCTTCAGAGGGACACCTCCATGAACAACAAATTTATCCATATCAGAATTTACCCATACGGACAATCTCTTCTCTGAGGCTGACACCGAAAGCTGATTTCACCCGCGAGCGGACAGTTTCGATTAATTCTACCACATCGCGCGCGGTCGCATTTCCGGTATTAATGATGAAATTAGCGTGGTGGTCCGAGACAACGGCTCCTCCGACACGCAAACCCTTGCATCCGGCATGATCGGCTAAAAATCCTGCCGATACTGCCCGACCCGGAGTCTGGTGGATTATGGCTTCGGATTCGGCAATATTCCGGAAAACACATCCGGCCGTAGCAACACCGTACGGCTGTGAACTTCTGCGGTAGGCTATGCTTTCATTAGCTTTCTGCCACAGCGCATCCTTATCCTGCTGTTCCAGGGCAAAAACTACCGATACGACTGTTGCCGGTTTATCCTGTAAAATACTGTAATCATATGCAAAACGGAAATACGACCTCGGGACGGCCTCAATATCCCCCGACGGCTGAAGGATTTCCGCCTGATACACGGCATCTCCGACATATCCGACCGGATGGGTCCACTTTGAATTCATATAAACGGCTCCGCCGACAGTACCCGGCAAACCCAGATGCATTTCCAGTCCCGAGAGTCCCTGATCAATGGTAAAACGGACCAGCTGGTTCATCGGCACTCCGGCATCCGCCTCTACGAATACGTGCCTGACTTTACGGCCGGGGGTCTGACTGCCTTTAATACCCTTCAGGGAAATGTTTCTTGCGGCATTCCGGATAACGAGGCCGGGCAGTCCTCCGTCGCTGATCAGCACGTTGGAACCGCCTCCGAGGACCGTACAGGAAATTCCGCTGACCAGGGCTGTTTTTACTGCAGTCACGAGGTCCTGGCGCGTCTGTGCCACAAAAAAATATTCTGCCGGACCCCCGACTTTGTAAGTCGTAAAGCGCGCCAGCGGTACATCTTTTTTTACGCGTCCTTCGAGCGCTGCCTGCAGTATTTCGTAATGGCCGGATATATTGTTCATAAACCGGCGGCAAAATCCTTCGCCCAGTTGTAAATGTCGCCTGCACCCATGAAAATTACGGCGTTATAATTTTTCAAAACCTTTGTCAGATACCGGCTTATATCCGCTTTGCCTTTCAGAAACCGGCAGTCCGGATGGTTTTCGCGGACGGCGTCGGCCAGAATCCTGCCGCTGACACCCAAAGTGTCAGACTCCCGCGCTGAAGCATAGATTTCCGAAATTATCACCATATCTGATCCGGTAAAAGCGCCGGCAAACTCATGAAGAAGCGACCTGGTTCTGGAGTAGGTATGCGGCTGGAACACGGTCAGGATCCTGCCTTCGGGATACCAGGAACGCGCAGCATCAAGCGTTGCCCTGATTTCGTCCGGATGGTGTGCATAATCATCATAGATTTCCGTATTCCCCAGGGCGGCAATTTTTTCAAATCTCCTTTTTGTACCGCAGTAGGCTGTCAGGCCGTCACGGACAGATTTTTCTCCGATGCCGGCAGCTCTGGCCGCAGCCGCAGCCAGTGCGGCATTCAATACATTATGCCTGCCCGGAACCCCGATGGTCAGGTCAAAATAACTGCCGTCGCCCGCCGGGATGCTGAAAAGGCTGGTTTTGCCGCTGGTCACCGGTTCGGACACGGTCACTGAGTTCCCGCTGCCGAAACCGACTGATACCGCACGGCAGGAAACTTCACCCGCCAACTTCCGGCAGAGCGGATCATCACCGTTATAAACTAAAGCCGCGTCCGGTTTCAGTTTCAGGGCAAAGCCGCGATAGGCGGCATATACGTCATCCAGGCCCGGATATACGTCGGGGTGGTCGAAAGCAATGTTGGTCAGTATCAGGATATCTGGCTGCTGCCAGGCAAACCTGGGAGTTATATCGACACCGGGATCGGTGACGTATTCATCCGCTTCAGCAATGAACCATCTGCCTTTGCCGCAGTTACCGGGTATGCCCAGACCGCATATCCAGCCGCAGCCTACGGCGTACGACGGAGATTTATTGCCGGCAGCAAATACTGACGCAGTCATCGCGGAAACCGTGGTTTTGCCGTGACAACCGGCCACCGAAACCTGCCGGAAACCGGACATCACCATGCCCAGCGCTCTGGCGTGAGGGAATACCGGGAGTCCGGCACCGGC
>MFJD01000006.1:57792-59310 GCA_001779095.1 Candidatus Gottesmanbacteria bacterium RBG_16_52_11
TGTGATCCATTGTGGGCACCGGTAAAAACGACCGCTTCCGGTTTATTTTTGAATAAATCTTCCGGACGGAAACCGGTGTCGGCGGCGATCGAAAGCTGCTTCAGTATTTCACTGGTCGGATATTCTTCCGGAGTATCCGATCCCGATACCCGGATACCCATACCGGTAAATACTCCGGCCAGAGCCGACATGGCTACTCCCTTGATGCCGACGAAATAAGCGCTCCGGTACGGAAAAGCTGATTTATTTTTCATGTCCTGATAGTAATGATACCGAACATTTTACCGTAGGAAGCGGTACGGTCCCTCCTGTATGAATAAAAATACTCTGCATTACACGATGTACACATCTGACTCACTTCCATATTGCTCTCCGGCACGCCGGCTTGCTGAAGTGTTGCAGTCACAGCTGCCTGCATCCTGACGAAATCCCTGCCGCCGCGGTTTTCGACTACACCGGCTACTCCGGCAAATGCCTTCTCGAATGCCCGTGCCCTGCGGGACGTCACATTGTAGCAGCAGACACCGATATGCGGACCCAGCACGGCATATATGCGGCTCACATCGGCGCCGAGCTTTTCCATTTCATTGACAGTACGCGAAGCAATTCTGCTTAAAGTACCGCGCCAGCCACTATGGGCAGCTGCAATAATCCGGGCTGCCGGATCCACCAACAGAAGCGGTATGCAGTCGGCGGCCGAAACTGTCAGGACCGGTAAGTGTCCGGTCTTGCCGTTGGCACCCGTCTGCTGATACCGGTATACCGATGCATCATAACCAGCCGTCGGCGCCGGCCCGGAACCGACCGGATAAACAGCAGTGCCATGAACCTGCTCATGGAGGACAAACGCATCCGGGGAAATTCCGCAGGCATCTGCAAAACTGCTGCGCATGTCAGACCGGCGCATGTCACCGACCCGCCGGTCAGAAAAGGCATGGAAAACGTCCGGGATGCCGGATATTAGGTCTGACTGCCAGATTCCGGGCAAAAACTCCATAAGCATAATCGAACCTTCCGGATTCACCGGATGACCTTCAGTATTATACCATCAGCAGGCGTTACCGCCGGTCTGCCCTGAGTCAGGGGAAATGATTTCGCTGTCAGTAGATAAGCCCAATTCCGGTAACTATTGCGGATTCTGCAGTCACTCCGTTTATTGCGGGGGCAAACCGTAATATGTCAGAAGATCGCCAGCGATCCTGAAAAATAATGGCGCGGCGGTTTCCGATCCCCATGGCGACGAAGCCGGTTCCCGCAGGGTTACCAGCATCACGAAAGCCGGTTCGTCAGCCGGTGCAAAACCGATGAATGAAGCGATTGTTTTTTTATCATCGTAATGTCCGGCTACCGGGATCTGCGCTGTCCCGGTTTTCCCGGCTATCCTGTAGCCCTTCGGTTTAGCCCATTTTGCCTCCCCGTAATCAACTGCCGCAATCATCATTTCCGTCATAACCCGGGCAGCCGAAGCTGAAATAACCTGGCGCTGGCGTTTCGGCTTTATTTCCGACACCATACCGT
>MFJD01000006.1:59332-59871 GCA_001779095.1 Candidatus Gottesmanbacteria bacterium RBG_16_52_11
GGTTCCATGATCCAGCCGCCGTTTGCCAATGCCGAGACCGCCCGGACCATCTGTATCGGGGTCACGGCAATCCCCTGGCCGAAAGTTACGGTTGCCAAGTCAATGTCTTTCCATTCGTTGTCGGCCCGGATGTCCGGGGAGGTTTCTTCCTGCAGGTCGATGCCGGTCGGTACGCCTAATCCGAAAGCCTTCAGGTACTGGATCAGTTTTTCCGGACCGAGCAGCTGACCGACACGCACCATACCGACGTTTGAAGAATGTTTAAGGACATCGGTCACCGTTATCTGACCGTGGTACTTATTATCCCATGTCCGTATGGAGTACTTTCCGATTTGAACCGGGCCGGATTCGTCGACTATGGTGGTCGGTTTTACCCGGTTCTCCTCTATTGCTGACCCCATGATCAGGACTTTGAAGGTTGACCCCGGTTCATAAGCTTCGGCAATTACCGGATTTCTGTATAGTGACGGTTCAAAGGCTTCATGGTCAGACTGGTCATATGCAGGCAGTGCAGCCATCGCCAGAACTGCACCGGTCCG
>MFJD01000006.1:59942-65768 GCA_001779095.1 Candidatus Gottesmanbacteria bacterium RBG_16_52_11
GACAATACGCTGCACCGTCCGGTCAAGGTGAAGAACCAGCGTGCTGCCGTCAACGGGCTCAAACCGTTTGCGGTCGGCCATCATAATCGGCAACCCCCGGGCGTCACGTTCCTGTCTGATAACCCCGTCAATGCCGGTCAGCTCACGTTTATAATACCCTTCGATTCCGAAATACCCGGTGGCTCCGCCGTGTTCGTCCCGGCCGACAAAGCCGGTCAGATGTGCGGCCATTGACGCTTCGGGGTAAAATCTGCGGAATTCCTTTTCAAACCCGAGTCCCGGAATATTCAGGTCTTTTATTTTGTCGGCAAGTTCGATGCTGAGCTGCCGCGAAATGGGTACCCACATTCTGCCCGGTTCTGATATCTGGGTGATCAGAGCAGCCTTTTCAATTCCGATTTCCGGTACACCGCTTAACGCCTCCGCAAATGACACCGGATCATTAATCCTGGGTGGTTCAGCGTACATGAGGTATGCCGGTTCATTTAAAACCAGCGGCGAACCGTCAGTGGTAACTATTGATCCGCGGCTGGCGGGTATAACCAGCTCGTCGAAATGCTGTTTCGCTGCCTGCAGACGATACTCGGTCCCTGACAGTATCTGGACCTGAAACAGACGGAGGCCGACGGCGGCGAAAGCGATGGACTGAACTGCAAAAAGTATCCAAATGCGGCGCATAACCGGCATCAGCGGATGGCTACCGGCTGATCTGTCTCGACTGTCATGTAGTTCGGGTTGGGAATGAATCCGAGTTCCTCGGCTTTCCGGCCTAATGCAGCCAGTGAACTGGCCACCGCCAGCTGCTGTTTCAGGAGTTCATTTTCTTCCTGGAGTGCGGAAATGTGCTTATCAGTTTCGGCCAGTTCATCACCGGCGGTCACCAGACCGTTTGATAGGAGGAACTGGAGTCCCAACAGGAGTATGGTAATGACAATGAGTGTGGATTGGAAAAACCGGTAAATCCTTGACATGTCCGTAAACTGCTCAAGATTTATAGCCTACCCTTAATTTTGCACTTCTGGCCCGGCTGTTACGGGCAATTTCAGAATGTTCAGGCCGTAACGGTTTCTTTGTCATAAGCACCCATTCCCCGGTGACGAAAAAACGTTTGACTATCCGGTCTTCCAGTGAATGGTAACTTATAACCGCCAATCTGCCGTGTTTGTTAAGTACCGTTTCAGCTTCAGTCAGACCATTTCTCAGCGTATCCAGTTCCCGGTTCACACTAATCCGCAGTGCCTGGAAAACCCTGGCGAGAATGGCGTTTATGTCCGGCGCCTTCCCGACTGCCTGCCTGACTGCCTGCGACAGAGAATCAATTGTCGTGATGCCTGTTACCTGACGGGCGCTGACAACAGCATCAGCAATTGACCGAGAAAACTTTTCCTCACCATATTGAGAAAATATTTCATATAATTCTTCCCGGTTTGACTGTTTGAGTAAATCCAGGGCGCTGAATCCGGATTCACGGTCAAACCGCATGTCGGGTATCTGCTGCCCGTGCTGATATCCGAATCCCCTCAGGGGATCTTCAAGCTGATGACCCGATACACCCAGGTCCAGCAACACTCCGGCGGCACCGGTGATGTTATGCCTTCTGGCAACGGTTCCCATGGCGGCATAACTTTCCTTTACGAAAATCCAGGCCGGACGGCTGACCCGGTCAGGGAACATCCTGACAAACGACGCGTTACAGTAATCAATGGCATCTCTGTCGACATCAAAGCCGAGTACGTTACCCCCCTGCCGGACGATTTCGGCGGCATGTCCGCCGCCTCCCAGCGTTCCGTCGATATACCAGTGTCCGGGCCGGATCACTAATGCGCCAACCGCTTCCCGGACCATCACCGGATTGTGATATCGGTTCATGGTGTCCGCAGGTCTTTCGGGTACTTAGCCCAGGTATCCGTATCCCAGATTTCAAAATGGTCGCCTGCGCCGATAAATTTCACTTTTCCGGTAATTCCGGCATACTCCTTGAGGTGGGTAGGCAAAATTATCCGTCCCAGTTTATCTGCCTGAACATTGTCAGCTGCCGAAAAAAGGTACCTTCTCAGTTCCCTGCCGCTTTTGTCGGTTACCGGTGATTCCAGATGCTTTCCCGCTTCTTTCTGCCAGCTTTCGGGGTCAAACCCGAAAATGCAGCCGTCAAATCCTTTGGACAGTACCACATCTCCGTACTCAAGCACCTGGCGTATTTTCCTCGGCAGCGTTACTCTTCCCCTGTCATCCAGCACGTGATCGAATTCCCCAAGGAATAACTTCATGCCCCGATCTTACCACTTCTTCCCACCTAATTCCATAATTACCCATTCAATGGGGAGTGTCAAGTACCACTTTATGCACTATAAGACATATTCGGCAGTCAGTGACGGAATTTTAAGTGATCTCTGGCAATCCGGAGTTATCTTTTTCACCGGAGGGTGTAGCCGGGAGGAAGAAAAATTAATACCCTATAAGTCAAAGTCGCCGGTAAACTGACTTCTCTTGCCATTCGGGTCGGTCAACTTTACTACAATCGAAACCCGGCTGACACCGGCGTGCGGTTTGCAGACATTCCGGGAACAGGTGCCCAGATAAATCTCGCGATCGAATCCGTCCTGACCCGCTATGTCAATCGGCTTACCTCCGGTCACCCCCTGAATCAGACCCTGGCTTTCGTATGACAGATCGTATTCGATGGTGGCCATCTTTCCGGCCAGTCCGGAAACGGTCAGGTTCACCGTATTATCCTTGACCGTGCTTTCTTTAACGGCGACGGAAATTGACGGATCGATTTCGGATATGACTGAGTTGTCTTCCGACTCCTGGGCTACCGGTTCAACTTTTTTCACCGGCATAACGGTACGAAAAACCGCGACACCGGTGATAACCAGGAGAATTATCAGCCCTGATACAATGAGTTTTGTTTTTTTGCCCATCATGATTACTTATTTTCCGGTATATTATCCAGTATACCGGAACGGTTATTTCGCGGATATACTCAGCTTCGCACCGAAATATTCATTCAGACGGTCACGGCTCACCCGTTCCTGGCTGGTGGTGTCCCGGTCGCGGACGGTGACGCTGCCGTCGGACAGCGTCTGGTAGTCGACAGTGACACACCAGGGTGTGCCGGCTTCATCCTGAGTGAGATACCGTTTTCCGATATTTCCGCGGTCATCCCAGGCCGTCCGGAACAGCTGCTTCAGGCGCACGTATATGTCCCGGGCCTGACTTGCCAGCTCCGGCTTGTTGGCTACCAGGGGAAATACAGCCGCGGTATACGGTGCCAGGCCGCTTTTCAGCCGGAGTACTGTCCTTTTGCCGTCTTCGTGGTAGGCGTCAGCCAGAAGGGCCAGGAACATCCGGGAAATCCCGATCGAAGGCTCAATCACAAAAGGATAATACGGATCCGGGGATTGGGAGTCCCGGTATCTTAGGTCACGGCCGGAATGACGGGCATGGGTTTTCAGGTCAAAATCCGTCCGGTTGGCTATGCCTTCAATCTCCCTGAAGCCCCATTCCGGAAAATCATATTCTATGTCCCAGGAATCGGCGGCATAATGCGCCCGCTCATCGGCTTCATGCTGGCGGAAACGGAGACGCTCCCGGCCCAAACCCATTTCAAGGTGCCAGCGGAAACGCTCGTTTTTCCAGTATGCCAGCATTTCGCCGGCCTGATCAGGATGGACGAAATACTCAAGTTCCATCTGTTCGAATTCACGGACCCGGAACAGATACTTGCCGGGCGTGACTTCGTTTCTGAATGCCTTTCCGATCTGGGCGATCCCGAAAGGAATCCTGACTCTGGTTGTCGCCAGTACGTTAGGGAAATTGATGAAAATTCCCTGGCAGGTTTCACCCCGCAGATAAACCTGGCTGGTGCTGTCCTCAACCGGTCCGACAAAACTCCTGAAAAGCAGGTTGAACTGCCTGGCTTCGGTCCATTCGACCGTTTTAATGCCGGCTTTGCGGTGCATCGCCTCATGGGCTGCGACGTCAACCGGCTGGTCAGCCCGGATTCTCATATGGCAGACTTTGCACTCGGTCAGCGGGTCGGTAAAGGATGCGACGTGACCTGACGCCCTCCAGACTTCGGGGTTTAATATAATACACGAATCCAACCCCACGATATCATCGCGCAGGTCGACTATTGTCTTCCACCAGGAGTCCTTGATGCTGCGTACCAGCGCTACACCGAGCGGCCCGTAATCATAAAAACCCCCCAGTCCGCCGTAAAGTTCGCTGGATGGGTAAACGAAACCGCGCCGCTTGGCCAGCGCTACGATCGCGTCAATCGTTTTCATACATCCGATTGTATCACGGTAAACGAGGCTCCTGAAAGCGGACGGTTATAAGCGGAACGCCCGCAGAACCGGTGGGGTCTTCAGACTGCGTTCGGTGATCCGCTCGAGTGTCGGAATGACATCGGTAGCTGAAAGCACCGTCCCCGGCGCCAGGAATCCCAAATTCATGAGCAGCCGGTTCACGAAACCGGTCAGGGGTTTATGCAGGATGCGCGGGTTTTCCGTATCATTAATCTGCCGGAGCATCTCCAGCGTCATCCGGTAGGGTTCTACTAAAACGTCTCCCTCGGGCAGCAGCTTATCCGCAATTTCGCAGAGGAAATAGGCGTATCCGGTCCGCTGTAAATCTTCACTGATCCGGGGGAAGGATTCCAGCGTTACGATTTCACTCAGGGACAGATTGCTTTTGCCAGCGGAAACGGTCATCCGTACCAGCCGGAACGGTTCGGTATGGCCTGCCCGGCGGCTGTATATCCGCCTGACTCCCCGGGCAATCAGCCGGATTTTCCCCCGGGTCCTGGTCATGACCGTCAGCATCCGGTCGGTTTCACCCCGGTTCACCCGCTTAAGCAGGATACCCTCGGTTGTGAAAATTCTGGAGTCTGACATACAGGGACTTCAGTGTTCAGTCAGTGTTCACCGGTCGGATCCGCAGTCAGTTACCTATCTGAACGGCCGGCAGGTAGTCCGGTAAATGTCAGAGGCTGATTTCCGTATCGGTGTCGAGCGACAAATTTTTCCGTTCCTTGCCGTTTAGCTTAAGGACGACCTCCTGTCCCTCGGTTCCGGGTTGTTTCTGTATGAAAAGGTTATAGCCTTTGGCTTGGTACGGGGAGGTGTACTCCAGTTCCAGCCGGGCAGTTCCCATCGGATCGACGAAAAGGAATCCCTCAAACACCGTCTTACCGAGGCTTTCCGACGCTTCCATTGCCTGGGCGGCCAGCGATTTCGGCGATACCGTGCCTTTGCTGCTGATTAATGTGGAACCTTTCGGCACATATACCCTGACCCAGTTTCGCAGACGCGCATTCAGACATAATCCCCCGCTCTCCAGGCCGCAGTCGCTGCCGGGATACGGATTTTTGTATTCGACTGACAGTTTGGTCGTTAAGGTCCCGTTTCCGTTTACCGTTACGTCCTTGGTAATTTTTTCGGAGACGAACATATTCGACTTGGCACCGGCCATGTTTGCGTTATTCACATGCAGATAATCCCAGCTGCCGTCCTCGCGGTAGCTGTAAAGCGGCGATATGGATTCACCGGTCATAATCCGGCCGGCCATATTGAATTTTTCAACGGCTGTCTGGGTATCGGCTTTGGTGAAATATGCCAGTACGTGTTTCTTGTTCGTTTCCGTCAGAAACATCTGAAACAGCCTGCCCCAGTATTGTGAGGGGGATACCCCGAGCGCCTGCTGCATAATCTGCTGCATGAGCACGCCGATAATGTCTTTCCGGGCTTCCCGGACATAGCCGACCGGGCGGGTTGAGTAATCTTCGAGCTCATAAACTGCTTTCGGACAGTCGCAGCGTTGGTC
>MFJD01000006.1:65786-73752 GCA_001779095.1 Candidatus Gottesmanbacteria bacterium RBG_16_52_11
GTATACGGTCATGGGTCCGAGAATCCGCATAGTTTCTACCAGAACGTGAGTATCGAGGGCGATGATTCCGTCGATATTTTCCCTGACAGTAGTCTGGTTATACATATCCAGGAACTGCTGCATGGAAAGCATGAAATCCGGAGACAGATTGCTGTCCCTAATATGCCAGACATTCACATCCTTATGGTACTTAAGTATTTCCGGGGGTGCCGCAAAGGTCTTACGCAGTGACGCATCCATGGCATATATATCGTCGGAACGCTCCAGAATGATTTTCCCGCGCTCAATCCGGAACTGCGCGTATGCGGTGATAAAACCTCCGGTCGGCCGCAGCTCCTTGTCGTTCTGGAAAATTATCAGGTATCGCTTATCATCCGGTTCGCCCAGAATATCAGGTAATGCCGTCAGCAGCGGTTGGGCGTTAACGAACAGGTTAGCGGTATTATCAAAGACGTTTTTGGCTTCGACCATCCGGCTTCTGATTACTGTTTTGCCGATCTTCTCGGGGTAACGCCTGGGATTTATGGCGTCGATTTCCTTACGCATGGCGTCGACGCTGACGGCGATTTCCCCGATTTTGGGAGTCAGCGCTTTCATGGTTTTGACCGCGGTCTGAATCCGCTCATCAGCGCTGCCCTGTACGAACGTACCGCCCCCCTTAAGGCCCAACAGATCTGCATTCGGCTCCAGGGCTTCAATTGCCCGGTCGCCCGCATCCAGACCTGCGAATCCGGCTTTAATGGCATGTTCACCGTCGGTGACGTAGAGTCCGAGCAGCGGGATATACTTCAGGTACATGATCCTGCCGTACTGCTTACGGAGGTTTTCGAGTTCAGTCCGGGTTCTCACCAGCCCCTCCTTGGTTTTGGCGATATCCTGGGCTTTGGCGTACTGCGCCGTCTCCCGCGCTGACTGAACCAGCGTCCGGGCGCGGCTCCGGATGGCATTAACCGGAAGCACCAGCACGGCACCAAGCACGAGGATTAGCAGAATCAGGGCACCGGCGACCAATCCCAGGGATTTCAGGGTTTTCCTGCGTAGCTTTTTCCCTGATTTTCCGTCCCGGCCGATATTCAGATGAATCTTCTTGAAATCAGCAGCCATAGTGCATATTTTGTGTGAATTGCCCCGATCTGTCAACCTCTGGCGGGCAATCAGGCATTTTCAGACCGCACCTTTTCCGGAAATCATCGCCCACGGGCTTTTCAGGAGAATCGATATGTCCATGATGAATGACCGTTTTTTGACGTAATCGGCATCCATCTGAATACGCTTATCGAAATTTACCTCGCTTCTGCCGGAAACCTGCCATTGTCCGGTTATGCCCGGTTTGGCAGACTGTACTACCGATACCAGGTTTTTCGTATGCGGGTATTTGCGCTGCTGTTCGACCAGCTCGTCCGGATAATACGGCCGGGGACCGACCAGGCTCATCTCGCCGCGAAGTACATTCAGAAGCTGCGGAATTTCGTCGAGCGAATGCTTGCGGATGAACCGGCCGACCCGGGTAACCCGGGGATCATGCTTCAGTTTGTAACTGTTGTGCTTGTATTCATCGTAAAGTTTCGCATACTCGGGATCAGTCCGGAGTTTTTTGTGGGCGTTGACGATCATGGAGCGGAATTTGAACAGTTTAAAAAGCTTTCCGTCCTTGCCGACCCGTCTGGGCGTATCAGCCAGAACCGGCCCGGGGCTGTCCAGTCTGATTGCCAGTGCCGTAAACAGCCACAACGGCAGAAAAATAATTCCCAGCAGAAAGCTGCCGGTGATGTCAATCACACGTTTAACAAGGTCATACCACATACTCTCAGGTCAGGTGTTCGTGTTCGGTTCCGACCATGCTTTCAACGAGTTTTTTCACTTTCGGTACGGAGGATTTCCGGCAGATCAGGAGCACATCGCCCGTATTAACTACTAACAGTTCTTCACCGTCAATCGTTACAACCAACTGATCCGTGAAATTGTAAACCAGGCAGTCGCGCGTATCCATCAGCATCGTTTTGCCCTGCGTCACGTTTTTATCACCGGGATCTTCCAGCGCTTCCTTCAGGGCTTCCCAGGCACCGACGTCACTCCATTCGATGTTTTCCGAAATTACGTAAGCCTGAGAGGCATTCAGTTTCTCAAGAATGGCATTATCAAAACTGATTTTCTCGAGTTTCGGGTATATCTGTTCCAGGGTATCCGTAAACCCAGCTGTCTGATAACTTGACGCAATCCGCGACAGCCCCGAGAACAGATTCGGTGCAAACCTTTCATATTGTTTCCATAAGAAATCCGGCGTCGTGACAAAATAACCCAGGTTCCAGGCATGATGTCCGCCGGCCATATATGCTGCCGCCGTATCCGCATCCGGCCGGTATTGAAAATCCACAAAAGCATGAAACTTATGCTTACCTTTCTCCAGAAGCGGTTTGCCGTATTCAATCCAGCCCAGGTTGACGCTGGCAAAACGCGGCTTCTGGGCGATAAATACGATCCTGTCAGGCTGACCGGTAACGACATCCGCAGCGGCCGTCAGTATTTGGCGGAACAAAGCAGCTTTTTTCACCAGGTGATCGCTCCAGAGAATGACCATGGGTTCCCGGGGATTTTCCCGGACGAACAGTGATGTTACCAGTCCGACGGCCGGCCCGACATCCCGGGTTTCCGGTTCACCGATGACATGATCCGGCGGCAGGTTGGGAAGCTGTTCCTGTACGGTCGGCACGTACTGCCTGCCGGTTGAAACATAGATGTCCTTCCATGTCAGATCCGGCATCAGCCGCTGGGCAGCCAGCTGCAGTGTGGATTTGTTGCCGATGATGCGTTCAAATTGTTTTGGGGATTTTTTCCGCGACAGCGGCCATAGCCTGGTTCCTACACCGCCGGCAAATATTACGGCTTTCATATGGCACCGAACCTGTTCCGGTGTGAGCGGAAGGATTTTATCGTGAACTCGGATATTTCCTTCATGAATCTTCCGGTACTGAATTTTTCGGCATTGCTGCGCATCATCGGATCCGAAAACTTAATATTGCCGGCCTGCCGCACCGCATCAACCAGTGCGGACGATGACTGGGAGTCAAACAGGTATCCCGTTTTACCGTGTATGACCGTTTCCGCCATGCCGCTCCGGCTGTATGTGATTACGGGTGCCCCGCACGCCTGGGCTTCAACTGAAATCAGACCGAAATCCTCGGAACCGGCAAAACACAGGGCAATGCACTGATTATAATAATGTACCATTTCTTTATCTGTCAAATCGTTAGTGACGAATCTGACGTTCTTTTTTGCCATTTTCATAAGCCTTCCCCCATCCCGGCCGCTGCCGATAACTACCAGCGGCAGGCCTGTCCGGTTAAAGGCTTCGACCACTATATCCAGGCGCTTGTAACCGACAAAACGGCCGACCGTCAGATAGAAAGACCGCTTCCGGACACTCCGGGGTCCGGGCCGGAAAATTTCCAGATCCACCGGCGGGTAAATGACTGCGTCCGGCCGGCGCCGGTAATACCTGAGAATCCGCGCACCGACGTGGTCGGAAATGGCGACCATCCGGTCCGGCTTGGCCGCGCCGCGCAGATCCCAGCGGCGGAGCGCCGGCGCCAGATACCGTAAACCCGCGGCCGCCAGGGGGCCGAGCGGTCCGAGTCCCGGCACCCTCATATAGTCCCCGAAACCGCTCCAGAGATAACGGGTAGGAGTCAGGCAATAACAGATATGGAGGGTTTCCGGCCGGGTGATAACGTGTTTGGCCTCGGCTGAAGTAACGCTCAGCACTATGTCATATGATGACAGATCAAAAGATTCGAATGCCAGAGGCATCGCCCAGGCAAACAGTTCATGGGAAGAGTTGACAAATGGCAGCCTGTCGAGCGCTGACGGAACAACGCGCAGTCCGGCAGCCCAGCCGGCTTTGCGCGGATTATACACTGAAGTATATAATGGCGCGTCCGGCCAGATACGACTGATGGCCAGAAGTACTCTCTCGGCACCGCCGAACTTGGTTACCCGGTCGTATACCAGTGCGACTTTGGGAGCCCGGGCTGTCATACGCTGTTATACACCTTCACCGTCTGCCTGCCGAGCTGATCCCAGGAAAAGGTACTCAGATGCCCGGCGAGTCCGGCTGTCACACTCCGCTTGCTGCCGGGACGGTATTTCCCGAATGCCTGGGTCATCGCGTCAGCCATGCTTTGCAGGGACTGCGGATCGAAATAATTCACAAATCCGTCACCGACTTCCCGGAAAACCCCGATATCGGACGCCAATACGGGACACCCGACAGACAAAGCTTCCAGAACCGGCAGTCCGAATCCTTCCATAAGCGAAGGAAACACCAGGGCGACGGCATGCCGGTATAATCTCAGTAGCGTCCGGTCTTCTACCGGTCCGAAAAACCTGAAGGCATCGCCGTCGGCACCTCTGAGATCATTTTTAAGCCGGGCATAAAAAGGATCTTCCGCGCCGACAAATACCATTTTTACATCCGCTCCCCCTGACCGGTCACGGAATATCCGGAAACTATCTGCTAAGCGTCCGAGGTTCTTGTGCGGGTAGGCATTTCCGACGTAGAGAAAATAAGGCGGCTCTGCTGTATATTCCGGATCCGGGTTTTCCGCCGACTCTTTTATAAATGCAGCATCGACTCCTTCGCGGGTAACTGTAACCTTACCCCTGACGAACGGATAGTGGTCGCCGAGTTCCTTTTCGGTCTCCCGGGAAACAGCCAGGACAGCGGAAGCCCGTCTGAGACCTACGGACATAACCGCCCGGTACCCTGCCCGCCGCAGATAATAAAGCGGTATCGGCAGCATCGTCGCTCTGCCGGTGGCGAAATGGAGCACGGTCAGATCATGAATCGTCAGGACGAATTTCCCCGGATATAAAACCGGCGCGTTAAAATACGGAACGTGGACCAGATCCAGCCGGTCCCGCCGGAAACGATCAGCCATGACTGCCTGTTCCCGGAGCGTATGCCAACGGACACCGACAACTCTGGACTCCCATCCGTGGGGCAGTTTATACTGTTTAGACGCCTCCGGCGTCAGATAGGCAAAATATCTGTTCCTGCGGTCATGGCGGGCTACCGCAGAAATCAGATTCCTGATATACCTGCCGACTCCGGTTTCATGTATCAGCCGGGCATCAATTCCGATCCGCATAAGTAAAGTAATTAATTAATCCGGAAATACGGCATACCGGGTTTACCGAACCCGTGTCTGCACGGATGAATTATAACCCAGATGGCCGCGGTGTAAAAATGAATGCTAGACGCCCAGTATAACGAGAAGCGTCAGTCTGACCGCATAAGCGGCCTCGACCAGCGCGCTCACCAGCGGATTATAAAAATGACGGTAGTGCTTCCGGTAGAATTTCAGATTGTTCCGGTGAAACTCAAGTTCCGCGGCTATTCGGACCCGGCGCTCGGGATGACGTCTGCCGCTCTGTTTTTTCCTATGGACGGTGCTTACATCAGGGTTATACCATATCTGCCAGCCCGCTTTCTTAATCCGGTAACACCAGTCTATATCTTCGGCATACATGAAATAATCCTCATCGAGGTTTCCGACCGGCCGGATCAGTTCCTTTCTGACCATGAAAAAAGCTCCGCTGATGCAGTCCACTTCGTGCTGCGAACCGGATTTCTGATAACCCATATGGTATCCCCCGAACAGCCGGGTTGTGGGGAACAGCCGTTCCAGACCGGACAGGTAGGCAAGCGACGCCCAGGGAGTGGGAAAACCGCGGTGACAGGCCGGGTCGATACTTCCGTCACTCAGATTCAGCCTGCAGGTAGCCGCGCCGGCAACAGGTTTCTGATCCAGGAATGCCGCCATTTCCGGCAGTGTGTTTTTATCAAGTTCGCAGTCCGAGTTTAGAAGGAGTACATACCTGCCGGTTGCATGTTTCATACCGATGTTGTTGGCTTTAGAGAATCCGGTATTACGGTCCAGCGGGATAATCCGTACATCAGGGAACTGCCGCCTGACCATGGCGGCGGATCCGTCCTGAGATCCGTTGTCTACCACGACGGTTTCCACGGTCAGCCTGCCCGTACCTTCTGCGACTGAAACGAGGCATTTTCTCAATAGTTCGCTGGTATTGTAACTGACGATTACGATACTGACGTCAGTCATTTTGCCGTTTTTTCCCATAAGTCCGACAGTTTCTGACCGATAGCTTCCCAGCAGTAGCGCTCCTCAACCAGCTTACGGGCGTTTCCGGTAATTCTGCTCCAACCGGAATTTCTTTGGGTCAGAGTTGCGACGGCAGACAGAAATTCTGCCGGGGTTTCGGCAATTTTAAGATGTTCGTTGTCAGAAAATTGCAGCCCGGAAGCGCCGGCATACGTCGTGATGACCGGAAGTCCCGCAGCCATGGACTCGAGAAGTTTATATTTCGTACCGCCGCTGAATCCGAACGGTGCTAAAAGGCAATCCGCATGATGCAGTTCCGATACGATATCCGGGACTACGCCGACAACGTTTATCCCCTCCCGGGGACGGTTGAACCTCCGTGGTGCCCGGTTGCCGACTATCCGCAGAGCCAGGTCAGGGAATCTTTTGCGGATATCCGGCCAGATACCCCTCACCAGGCGTGTGACCGCCTCCACGTTCGGATACCAGAGAAAATTACCGAAAAACAGTACGGTTTTGAGCTCCACCGGGAAATTCCTGGCCCGGTACGAAAATTTGACTGTGTCGACGCCGTTTTCGATAACGGCCAAGCGGGGATTAAACTGTCTGAGATACCCGGCGTCAGCAGCTGATACAGCGGTAACTGCGTCAGCGTTTTTCAGGACTTTGCCTTCCCATTCTCCGATCCGCCGGCTTTCCCATCTGAGAAGTGGTCTCAGGAGCGCAAACCCGAATGTATCGGCAGTGCCTTTATAGACCACATGTTCGATATTATGTTCGGCAACCACCAGGGGGATGCTGATCCGTGGCAAGGACGGATAAACGTAAAACGGTTCTATATGCACCAGGTCATATCCGCCGGCTGCCGTTTCTTCCGTAAGCATTTCCCGCATCCGGGCATTGTCATACGACGTCAGAAGCAGCGGATATGGTCCGGTCAGCGTCCTGTATAAATACGGCAGGGTCAACCGTTTCCCCCGGTAAGCTGTTTTGATTTCTTTCAGAAACGGTAATCTGCCGGTCAGATCCCGTTCCCTGTCAGACCGGATGAATGAAAACAGCGTGATCCGGTGTTTCTTTGACAGCACCTTCAGGAGATGGTAAATCCGGACCTGTCCGCCCGATGTTAAGGGATAAGGAAATACTGCCGATACGAATAAAATCCGCATAAGAAAATCATCCCGGAGGGAAAAACCCGGATAGTCCGCCGGCTCGCCTCGATGAAGCTCTGGCGGAGCGGGCTGGCGGATTCCTGCCCCCGACTAAGTCAGGGTTCCCTCCCCTTCCGGTGTGTCCGATGTTCCGGCAAACCGTAACACCGGATGAAATCTAGCCAAAACAATTCACCGGAATACTTATTCCGAATGCATTTTCGTCAGATCAATAATGGCAAACCTGTCGTTACGGACCAGTACCCGGTAGGTCCGGGCGAGCTCTGCGGTTTCGGTGTCGCTGTCCGTCGGGGAGACGGTTACATAATGGGTGGCGCCGGCGGCAATTTTTGCCGGTATATCAAAACCGATCGGCCAACCCCTGCGGTTTGTCTGGTACAGGAACGTCGTATCACCGTTATACGGTGCAATGACTTTGGCATCCGGCGGCAGCATCGAATCCGCCTGCCGGCCGGCTTCGACTATTTCCGGCCGGTTAATCCAGTAATAGGTACGGATCGTATACCAGGAAAACCCGAATGCAAAAACGGCCAGCGCAGCGATTGAGGCATATCCTAATAGCTTTCCGGTAATTGATCCGTCAGTCAGTTTTTTGAATCCCACGCCGCAGAAAATACTGACAGCCGGCAGAGTCAGTATCTGATAATAGTCATGCTGGACGTTACCCGACGC
>MFJD01000007.1:0-17865 GCA_001779095.1 Candidatus Gottesmanbacteria bacterium RBG_16_52_11
TAGCTCTTCACGTCACCGGTGATGCCTCCATATCCGGCACCCTGACCGTCGGACCCAGCACCATCCGGCCGGACAGTGGTAAATTGATGCTGGCGTACAAATCCGGCCTCAATACCTGGTCCACCGGCATGACATTATCCGACGGCGCCGGCGGCAATGTCGGTATCGGAACAACAAACCCACAGTACCGGTTATCGGTTTATCAGTCTAACGGAAGCGGGACAATCGCCGTCGACGGTCTGTCCAATACAACGTCTTCAATATATTTCTTAAATGCCGGAACATACGAATCAGCCATATACAGACCCGCCAATACCGGTGATCTGAGACTTGAGGTATCTGGCGGGACAACGATGTCGATTACTGAAAGCGGCTTTGTCGGGATCGGTGTAACCAGTCCGTCAACCCGTCTGGAGATTTTCAACGCAGTAGATCCGCAGGTCCGGATTTCTTATTCAGCTTCCGACTATGCCACTCTCGGAGTCAGCAGCGGCGGAACCTTAGCCCTGACCACTCCGGACGGATTAAATAATGTGATTAATCTGGTATCCGGTACGAATACCGGAGGCACTACCCAGTCAGCCATCAGTCTGGTCACCAACCAAACAATCGGCAGTGACGACGAGCTGCTCCAGGTCCGCAACAATAACACTAATCTGTTTACCGTAATGGGTGACGGAGACGTCGGAATCGGCACTACCGGACCGGGATATCCGTTGGAAGTCGTGGGTGATGAGTATGTCACAAGTAATTTAGGCGTAGGCGCAGTACCAGATGCCAGCCGCGCTATCAACTCCAGCGGCACATACGGCGCCAACCTCGGCCGCTACGGTATCCGGTCCGGTGTGTTGCTGGATACATCCCAAACACTATCTTTAGACCGGACATCCTATGGGATTTATTCGGTGATTGACAGCGAAAATACGAATCTTGGTGGATTCAATCAGAACATGTACGGTGTCTATGCAGTAGCCAGAAGTATCACCAATAACGGCGCAAATCTTAATGGCGTGGGAGGGGTGTACGGATCGGTGGACGTCACCGGTGAAGCTACAATTACAGCTGCCTATGGGCTGCAGGCTAATGTGAACGTCACCAGCGGTACGGTGACTAACGCGTATGGATTATATATCGATGACATCGCCGGCTCCAACCAATGGGGTGTATACCAGATCAATTCCGGTGACACGAATTACTTTGCGGGTATGATTGGCATCGGAACCACTAATCCGACAGGTGAACTGACGATAGCCGGTGCTACGCCCCAACTATATATCGGAGACGCCGGCGCCGAGGATACCAGCATCATTTTTGACGGTAATGCCCAGGACTTTTATATTGCCCTTGACGATTCGCTAGATAAACTAGTCATCGGGTCAGGACAAACGATAGGGACAAGCGACAAGATTACGATTGAAAACGGCGGCAATGTGGGGATCGGTACTACCAATCCGGGAAGCATGTTAGATGTAGAAGGGTCAATACAAGTAACCGTCGGCATCGGTGCTACCGCCACTTGGGGAGTTTGCCATACTTCCAACGGTTCCCAAAGTAATGCCGTTCTTTACGACTGCAACTCGGCTCCGGGAGACGTAGCGGAGTGGTATGCCGGGGAGCCGTCACTTGAGCCGGGAGATATAGTCGCCCCGGGAAGCCGGACCTTCACTTATGAAGCCAGAGGCGCTGATCCCTTAACCGGCATAGTTTATTCCCTCGGGACTCAGACTATCGGAGTTCTCGAAAGAGCTGCCGGCGGCAGCAAAGTTACCGGTATCATCTCTACGGCTCCGTGGCAGACCTTCGGGGAAGACATCCAGGATGCAATTAAGGCCAGGGGTGACACTTCAGTCAAAGCCGTACCCCTGGCGTTAAACGGCCGGGTATATGTCAACCTGGCTCCGGATTCCGGGGCAATTTCTGCCGGTGACCTCCTGACCGTTTCCGATTTTTACCCCGGTAAGGCAACTAAACCTACAATTCCCTCAGTTACCATCGGCCGGGCACTTGAGGATTGGTCTCCCGAATCAGGTAGGACCCGGATCATGGTCCTGGTAACTAACGGCTGGGTAGATCCCGGACTGTCGCTTTCAGACAGCGGTAATATTGCTGAGGCACTGGCCACCGCCTGGGAATTAGCCAAATTCATCAAAGCCGGTCCTGACGGGACGCCGGTGATTACCGATGAGGCAGGTGCAGAGCTGATGACTTTCAGTCCCGACGGCACCGTCACAATCAACGGCACGCTGGTGGTCGACAACCTGGTCGCCGGTAATATCGCCGGACTCGATGTGCTTGAAAACCGGCTGGCGGTGCTGGAATCCCGGGCAGGGGAGGCAACATCCAGTGGCGTGCCGACTGCCATGCCGGAAACAGTATCACAGCCGGCCAGCACTTCCGGCAGCTTTATCGACTTGACCATTGAACGCCTGACAATCACCGGCGAGGCCGTACTGTCAGCAGTTACCCGGTTCCTGGGTCAGGTCAGCTTTGAAAATATCGTGACTTTTGTCAGAGAAGTCGTGTTCAAGTCACCGGTCAGGCATGAAGCCGGTGTCACGTTCGACAAAGAAGCTACCTTCAGCGGCCAGCTGACTTTCCCCAGCAATATGGCCGGCAGCGCCGTCATATCGCGCTGGACAGACCGGGTGGAAGTTATCTTCAACCAGCCGTTTGCTACGCCGCCGGTGGTGACGATATCGGTGACAGTACCCGAAACTGCTACCGCGGGTGCGTTCCTGACCGATGCAGTGAAAGCCGGGGTGACTGCAGTAACGGAGCGCGGATTCACCCTGATCCTGGATTCACCGGCACCGGTTGACATCGAGTACAACTGGATCGCGGTGGCGGTGGCCAACCGCAGCCGCACCGTCAGCCAGCCGGTTGTAGGGGATACGGCCGGCTTGGCCACGGATTCCGGACTACTAGCAAGCCCGTCGGCTACACCGACAACGACACCTACACCGCTGCCGACGCCGATTAGCCTGATCACGCCGACACCGACGCCGTATGTGTTCAGCGGAACACCTTAAAGATAAAAGTATATAAGTATATGGGTATTTAGGTATTTAAAATGTAAAAGACAAAAGCATTATTATGCCAGGAAATCAAGCGTCCATATTTATACCTAGATACCTAAATACGTAAATACTTATATACCTATCTTTATGATAAATATTATAAAAAACCATAACAAAATCTATAAACTGCTGGTTGCAACATCAGCTATGTTTTTGATAGCTTTCCTGCCGCTGGTAATCATGACGCTCAGGAATGCCCGGAAAACCGAAGCCGTCTGGTACGACGACTCGTGGCAGTACCGGGCCAGGGTCACCTTCACCAATTCCGGCGGAGGAGCTAACGATCGGAAAGTGCTGGTTGAAGTGGATACCCGTTATGGTGCCGGACAGGCTATGGAAGGCCAGATTCAATCGGACTGCGGTGATATCCGGTTTACGGATATTAACGGCCGGATACTGCAATACTACCTTGATTCCGCCAGCGGCGCCTGCAATACCAGCTCAACGGATTTTTGGGTGTTGTTGCCTACAGTTTACGGAATACCGAATACGACGGTCATTTACATGTACTACGGACAGCTGCGTGCGGATAATGATACCGCAGGGCAGCAGTTCAGCGAAACGACATTCACGGCGGCATCAACCACTTTTTCCAGCGAAGAAGTTACCGTCGGCCCGGTTATATATTTGAAATTTGACGAGGTTAGCAGTGTTTACTGCGATGATTCACCCATCTGCAGCTCAACTGCCAATGGCGGGGGAGGCGGTTTTTACGGCACGCCGCCAACCTATCAGGACGATACTCTATGTGTCAAGGATCAGTGCCTGTACTTTAACGGTACCGATACTGCTGTCGATATAAGTTCGACCGATAAGCTAGATTTTGATATCGGTCTGAACGCCGGCTGGACGTTCAGCTTCTGGGCCCGGGCGATGTCCGACGGATCCGGCAGCGCCGGCCGGATCATGGAGAAGGGCACTTCGACTTACATACGGACGACTAATGAAGGCACAGACGGATACATGGATCTGGAAGCCAGTTTCGACGAGGCTACTGATGCCACCGTTACCGTCACTGACGGTATCACTTTGGGTAAATGGCAACATATCGCGCTCACCTATACCAACGACGGGGATGATGAGATTTCGCTGTATATCGACGGGGACCTCAAAGGCACGAGTACCACCGGCGTCGGGCCGCCGGCAGCTGATACCTACAGCCTGGAGATCGGTGGCGTGACTGCCTGGTTCCACGGATCGGTTGATGATTTCAAAGTCTATGCCAGCGAGCGATCAGCCGCCCAAGTTAAACAGGATTTCCTGGCCGCGGCTGCCCACAAGGGGGGAGCGGCTGAAGTCGGGATGCGCGATCCCCATGAATACCTCTCAAACGGCCTGACCGGATACTGGAATTTCGACCATATTTCGGGAAACGCCACTGATATATCTGGCCTGGGCCTGACGCTGACTAATAACGGTACGGCAACCTTTGAAGGCGGCAAATACGGCCAGGCGGCTGAACTGGTACCGGCTTCGTTTCAGTACTTTTCGACCGCAACGACGATTTATAACGTCAGGACGGTGTCCTTCTGGGTGTATCCGGATAATACCACCAATTATTTCATTGACCTTAACGGCTCAGCCTATATCAGTTCATCTGGCGGGACGGTAAGTACAACCGGATTTTCCGGGAAAACAACCATCTACGTTAACGGTGGAGTATCTTCGATCCTTACGGCCAGCACTTGGCAGATGGTGACGGTAACGACGGATACGGCAATTACCGCTTCCGCGTTCCGGGTGGGCAAAATCTCGTCCAATTACCTGGACGGCCGGATCGATGAGGTCCGCATTTATACCCAGACCATGAAAGGCGCGGATGTATCCGCGTTATTTGCCTGGGCGCCGCCGCCATGGGGCTGGTGGAATATGGAATTCCAGAGTGGATATGAGAGCTTTATATTCGACCGGTCGCCTTACCAACATCACGGTACGGCCTTAGGTAATAATGATGACGGAGCAAACGGTGTCACCCACTGGGTACCGGGCAAATACGGTCAGGGATTCCGGTTTGACGGGGTAAATGATTATATTGACCTCGACAACGATGACTTGTTGGATTTCGGTACGGGCGGCATTACGCTGGAAGCCTGGGTAAAAACTACCCAGGACTGTACGGGGAACAAAGTCTACGTCGGACAGCGGGCCAATAATCCCGATTACTGGCTCGGATGCCGGGCTGGTACCGGATATAGTGTGGCCGGCATAGACTTTGATTCATCCACTTCTGACAGCGCCGGAATAGGCGGTACGACACAGATTAATGACGGGCAGTGGCATCACGTGGTGGGCGTCAAATCAGGACATTCTCCGGCAACAATCACTATCTTTGTTGACGGCAGGGAAGAAAATTCAGCAATCCGGTACTACGGCGGCAATTTCAATTTCGGAGCTACTAATGCCATCCAGATCGGTCGCCATAATGTGTCCCCGTACTATTACGCGGATGCGATCATCGACGAGGTGAAAATATGGAATTACGCGCGGACCCAGGCTCAGATCATTGTGAGCATGAACGGAGGCCATCCGATACCCGGAAGCCCGGTCGGATCGTCGGTTCTCGATCTGTCGTTTGACGAAATGAACGGCGACACAGCTCATGACGAGTCGACATATGGAAACGACGGAGACTTAGGTAGCAGCGGCACCTCCTGCCCCCAGAGCAGCGATTCCTCCTGTCCGTCCTGGACCACCGAGGGCATGGTGAACGGTGCTCTCGATTTCGAGACAGACACCACAACTGACGACTATGTCGACCTGGGCAACCCGGCGTCGCTGCAGGCGACCGGCAGTGCTACCTGGGCGGCCTGGGTATACCCCGAATACCTGTCGACGGACACGTTTGAGATTTTTTCCAAACAGGGGAATTCGTCTGACCAGGGATGGAAGCTGGCGAAAGATGATACTTCCGATGCGTTTGAGGTAGCCGTATATGACGCGAGTAATAATATGACGAATCGGGTCAGTAATACCATCCCCACAACCGGTATCTGGTACCACGTCGCGGGTGTCTACAATGCAGAAAACCAGACACTGGACATCTACATCAACGGAAAGCTCGACAACGGGACGCTCACCGGGACCGTACCGTCTGCCCAGCGCAATTCCGGCCAGAATGTCAATATCGGACGGCGGCCCCTCGGAGATTTATACTGGGACGGAAAGATTGACGAGGTGAAAATGTATACTGTAGCCCTAACTGCCGACCAGATCAAAGTCCTCTACGCCGAAAAGAGCGCGGCCATCATGGGGGCATACTCGACTAATGCCGACGAAACCACCGGTGGCAGCCTGTCCCGTGCACGGCAATACTGCGCGCCGGGACACACGGTGACCTGCGATCCGCCGACAATGGAATTTACCATGGATGAAAATACCGGATCGAATATTTATGAGCGAAGCGGCAAGGTCTACACCGGGACACTGACCAACGGCGCCGACTGGACTCCCGGCAGGTTCGGCAGCGCGGTCCGGTTGGACGGCACCAACGATTATGTAAACCTGGGCACCGGACTTTCTGCAGTCAGCGGCTATTCGGCAGTCACGATTCAAGCCTGGGTGTACAAGCGGTCAAACCCAGCAAGCGCAGCTCAGATAGTCGGATTCGGCGAATATAACGGAGGGACTCCGACGGCTTCATCACGGATTAATTTGAACATCACGTCCGGCGGGTTTCCTGACTGCCGGGCAGAAGCGCCTGATACCGACAGCCTGCAGACCGTTGTCGGTACTACTGCTTTATTATCAGGAGAATGGGGTTTTGTAGTGTGTGTCTATGACATTTTTCACGACACGATTACAATATATCTTAATGGTGTAATACAATATACTTCCGGTACACCATCTTTTACAAATACCAGCTTGGATTCTACAACAACAACCAGCAATTCGATGGGCGCAGAAGAAACCGGCAGCTCACCCTATTTCGACGGGTATGTTGATGAAGTCCGGGTTTACGGATACGCCCGGACGCCAGCTCAAATATACTGGGACATGCTGAATGGCGCTCCTGTCATATGGTATAAATTCGATGACTGCACCGGAACAACGGCATATAATTCCGCCCCGACAGCCGACACCTCAGCTCCGGGAGAAAATCTTACAATTACTATCGGCACATCCGGGAACAATGATGCGGCCGGGTCGTGCGGTTCCGGAACGGGAACACAAGCCTGGAATAACGGTACGACCGGGAAAATCAATTACAGCATTGACTTCGACGGCAATGACGACCGTGGAACGACCGGGAGTATCCAGGTTTTTGCCGCCGCAAACGCAACATTTACTGACGTATCCTGGGGCGGGTGGTTTTACCCCAAAACCTCGATTGCTTCAAAGACAATGATCGAAAAGGAATATGAGGTGAGGCTTCAGACGGATGCTAACGGTTATCCCATTTGTGATATTGATCAAACTGTCGGCGGATGGACAACCAATACAGCGGGAGCCACTGCTAAGGCGTTGACTACCGGAAGCTGGCAGCATGTCATGTGTACATTCAGCAAATCTGGTATTAAAGTGTACGTAAATGGAGTGTTAACGGATTCCTGGGGAATTGTCAATTCGATAACTGCCGTTAGCTCGACGATTGACATAGCTCAAAATAGCGCCGGGGCTCAACGTTTCCAGGGACAGATGGATGATGTGATGCTGTTTGCCTACCCGCTGACGGCAACCCAGATACGGACGGTCATGAATGAAGGGGCAGTCCGGTTTAGTCCGTCAACCGGGGCACCCTGAGGAAAACTAATTAAACTGATTGAGTGAGGTAAATAAGTATTTAGGTATTTAGGTATCTGAGAATCTCTGCTGGAATTTTTCCGAAGGTTAACCATTCCGGAATAAACCATTTATTCTGATTAAGCTAATTGACCTAGTGAACCTAAATTTGAGAATAGTAAACGGAATCGTTTTTTAAGTAATTAAATAATCAGGGTACTTAAATAATTGGTATTATTCAGTATGTCCGATCCTGCCCCGGAGTCCGGTCCATGGCAGCCGGTTGCCGGAATCATCCGTGAATACCGAGTTCCGCTGCTTCTCGGAGCAGCCAGCCTTGTCTGCATCGTTATTTCGATCGTTTTGGCCGTCAAATCGCTCCAGATAACTAAACCGATCAGGTATACCAATGTTACTATGGAAGGGGAAAATAAGCCCTTAGAGAGTATAGCCGTGGATGTTGCAGGGGCAGTCGCCAGTCCGGGCGTTTACCGGCTTCCGGTTGGGAGTAGGGTAGCGGACGCCATCGCCGTCGCCGGAGGATTATCCGGTGCAAACGAAGAAAGAATAGCCAAATCCTTAAATCAGGCAGCGGTTCTGAATGACGGAACCAAACTCTATATTCCGGCCGCAGGGGAGGGAGAAGTATCAGGATCTGAGACTACGCACAATAATAGTTTTGCGACTTCTCCTTCAGAAAAGTCGCAAAACTATGCTCCATTGTTACGACAAGAGGGCTTGTCGCAAAATGGAGCTATAAATATTAACACTTCCACCATGGCTGAACTTGATACCCTGCCCGGCGTCGGTCCGGTCACCGCGCAGAAAATACTTGACGGCAGGCCGTACGGGAGCGTTGAAGAGCTGGCGGAGCGCAAGATTCTCAAGCCATCCGTTTACGAAAAGTGCAAAAACCGTCTGACCCTGTGACGGGTATCCGTACAAGGCTTTGTAATGCCGGTAAACGTCTGAAATATATATTATCTGGTTTCCAATACCTAAATACCTAAATACCTAAATACATATATACCTTTATCATGCTTACCGTCACCGATGTATCCCGGAATCTCGGCATGTATTTACATGAGCCATATGCCGGGCTCTTATCCGGAATACTTTTCGGTACCAAACAGACGATATCCGGCAAATTGTATGAAAACCTGATTACATCCGGAACACTGCACATCATTGCCCTTTCGGGCACCAACATCACCATACTCACCAACCTTGTTGCCAAGGCCCTCAAGCCCTTTCTTAGCAGACGGGTGACAGGATTGCTAACAATTTTAATAATTATGGGTTTTGTTTGGTTTGTCGGCGCCTCACCCACCATCGTCCGGGCCGCCCTGATGGGCTCTATTACTTTAATGTCCGTGATATTCGGCCGGCCGGCGTGGGCACTCTGGACGTGGATCATAACGGTCATAACCATGACCGCATCAGGATTAGCATCAGTGAAAGATTTGTCATTTCAGCTTTCGGCAGGGGCCAGTCTGGGACTGATACTTTTCAGCCGAAACGACCGGTCCCCGATCGCCGGACAGGCAATTTACGGAAAACATAATTCCGGCCTGATGTTTCTGAGACACATCACCGGAAACATTGTCCGTGTTGTTGATGCCGATATCCAGGCAACTCTTGCCGCCCAGTTGTTTACCGTGCCGATCATCATGTTTACTTTCCGGAGGATTTCCCTGGTGGCACCGCTATCCAATCTCCTGATCGGATGGATACTGCCGCCGATGACGGCGGTGGGACTGGTGACTGCGCTTGCGGCGTATGTCTTTCCTCCGTTGGCAGCCATACTCTCATACGTTGTCTGGCTGCCTCTGCGGTATATCGTCATGGTGGTTGATGTGACGTCACGGATTCCGGGGGCCGCTATTGTCTGGTAACCGGAAATTATTCCGCTGCCGTCAGAGCATACCCGGAAACATAGAGACCGTACGGACAGGAGAATCAGCCGATCAGGCAATCTGTCGGATTGGCTTCCGAACCGTATCATAAGATATCGGCCTGAGGCTGGGGGGATCGGGGAAAAGTAGCATCCGGTATATATCTATAGGATATATACTGATTCCAGGGACCTCTCGTGTCAGGTAGTTTGTGCACCCGGTATACTCACTGAATTATTCTTATTGACAATCCATACTGACAATTCGTATGTTCCGATTGCGTACTGGATATCTGGTGATTGGGATAATTACAGGACTAATGTTACTGGTAGTATTCCTGTGGACTCTTCCCGACGGAAAGCTCCGGATTACCTATTGTGACGTCGGCCAGGGTGATGCCGCCTATATCCGTTTTCCCGACGGGCGGGATATGCTGATCGATGCCGGACCGGGTGCATCAGTCCTTCAGTGTCTGGGCCGGGAGATGCCGTTCTGGGACCGGACAATTGATCTGGTACTACTGTCGCATCCTGAGCATGACCATATCGGCGGACTGCCGGAAATAATTGCGCGGTATACGGTGGGCCAGATCCTCCGGAGCGATGTCGCTGCTTCAGGCGACGGCTACCGCGACCTGATGCAGAATATAGCGGGGAAAAATATTCCGGTCAGTTACGTCGGACAGGGCAGCACAGTGGAAATCGGCGATATTCAGCTCCGGTTCCTCTGGCCGGATACCCGGCAGCTTGCCTACGGCATACGGGCATCTGCTGCTTCCGCGCAGGCGGATAATGAAGTTTTGGGGGCCGGAGTTTCCGATAACCTGAACGACTTCAGCACTGTGTTCCTTCTTACCTTTCGGGATTTCGACGCATTCTTCCCCGGCGACGCCGATAACCGGATCAATTCGGCGCTAATCAGCCAGTCGGCCGGTTCCGATCCGGTCGAGATCCTGAAAGTTCCCCATCACGGCAGCCGGACCGGGATGACGCCGGCCTACCTTAAGTGGCTGCGGCCGTCCCTGGCAGTCATATCGGTAGGTAAGAATACCTACGGACATCCGGCTCCGGAAATCCGTGAACTTCTGGAATCGGCCGGAATTCCTTTTATGCGGACTGACCGTCCGGAGGGAGACATCAGGATAGTGACGGACGGCAGGGGGTGGCAAATATTCTGATGTGCCCGGTAAATCAGACGACAGTATGTTCAGTTCCGGCAGCTTTGGGAAGGCGGACGCATTTCGCCCCGTCTTCACAGAGTAAGATACAATGTCTCTCAAGCACGCCTTCTGCCGCCTGCCGGTCAAATAAGGTTTTGTCCCCGAGCGTGTCCCGGAGCACCATTACTGTCATCAGCGTTTCTTCACCTTTAGCCATCACCCCGACAGAGAATATATCGGGATTCTTAATAACCCTGTACACCATGACAGTCGTTTCGAAACCGCCGGGACACTCCACGCGGACCAGTGCCGGAGCGGTCGGTGGAATCCTGACTCCATGTACCGGTTCACCCGGGAACTGCTGTTCCATGATCGCCGCTACTACTTCCTTCCTGCCCATGGCGCAATTATAATGTTATATCGGTTATTAGCAAATTCCGCCGGTCTGAAATGGTATAATGCCAATCGTCTCTGCCCGTATTTGAAACCATGAGTCCACTGGAAATATACTGCATCCAACCCTACAACGCTGATAATAAGGTTGCAGAATCTGTCTCCGAAAGATCCTGGGTATACCGGGCGACAATCGGCAGTCACGGCGGCGCACACGATATAAAAACAGAGGATTCCGGCGCCATGGTTACCGTGGCATACGGCGGCGATACCGGACCGGCAAAATGAAATGTAACTATCTATCTCGGCGATGAAGCGGATAAGCATCAGCTGGACAGGACTGACGGCAGGGGGAGCATGTATGCGGTTGTCAGCCAGGTAACACCATTCGGCGTCTATCCGCTGCGTGAACTTCTGCTCAATATGACGGCATGATAATTTTATATTTACGCCGTCAGAACAATCTGATTCATAATATCAAGCAGTTTGATTTATAGATTGCTAAATTATGCCGGTTGAAGCCTATTATCCCCGATGCATTCCGGCTGCAAAAGAAGTGGCAAATTACCTGTCCCGGCAGCGGCAGTACCGGTATCCAAATATCCAAAATATTGGACAACATTGATATAATCCCCCATATGTCGTCAAAGGAAGCCATCGGACCCAGAAATCCTGCACCGCAGTCAGAGGTTATCGTTCATGTCGACAGTCAGGAGCGCGGCTCTTATGAGGATGCCGTTTACAGGGCAGTCCACGAAATGATGGAACTGGCTGTCAGTCCCGGGGAGCGCGATACCTTCGGCAATATCGTCGTTTTAAACTGCAAATACGGCCTGGAACTGATCGCTCTGAGGTATTTTGCGGGCAGCAGGCCGGTAATTACCGGAGTAGAAACGCGGTCAGATTATTTCCGTGGTATTAACGGCGAGCATCTTCAAAGGATAGCCGATCTGGCCGATACGACGATATATCAGGCTGACGACCGGAATCCTTCGGAAGTGGTGGAACTGACCGGCGGGCCGGATCTCATTATAATCCGTCATCCGTTTACCCGTTACGGCAACGTCAGTCAGGGCATCTCGGATCTGGCCCCCTGGATGAAATACGCAGCAGACCGCGGAACTCCCATGGTCGCGACATTCTATGACGTGGAAGCTGACCTGGCCGGCCGCTTCCGCGACCGGGCGGCATTGATTGCAGGGAGTGACCGGGTCCGTCAGATGGAAAAAGACAAGCCCTCCGCCAGTTATTTAGATACAGATTCAGGCACAGTCATCGTGCCTGACTTCCACATCGTCAGGATCAACTGAAAGCTG
This sequence comes from Candidatus Gottesmanbacteria bacterium RBG_16_52_11, assembly GCA_001779095.1. Classification (GTDB taxonomy): domain Bacteria; phylum Patescibacteriota; class Microgenomatia; order UBA10105; family UBA927; genus RBG-16-52-11. The sequence continues at coordinate 12,560 of MFJD01000007.1, forward strand.
TTCGTTACATTGCGTACCCTATTGAGTCAGGTCAATTTCTATTGCTTACCGCAAACACAGTGTTCATTTCTCTGCTTGTCCAGAGAAATGAACCAAAGAGAGGACACCCCGGACGGGAGTATTCCACGGATTCTCTTCCTCCCTCCGGCCGGTACAGAACCCGCTTCATCAGTTCCGGAGTCTGACTGTCAGGAATACCTGCAATTCCGGGAAAGTCTGCTTCCTGACTTGCCGGCCTCCGGTCGGAGGGAATCCTGAGGAATACTCCCGACGGGGTTAATGCTTAAATACCTATATACCCAGATACCTAAATACTTAGACCTAACAAGTCAGTCTGCGTTTGGCAAGATCCATTCCGGAAAAACTTCAACGGGGATTTAAATACCTTTATACCTAGATACCTAAATACTTATATACTTTGACCTGACTATCCGGCCTGAACTCGGAAGACCACCCTGCGGAAAAATCCCTACGGGGTTAATTTCCTGATACCTAAATACTTATATACCTAGATACCTCTATATACCTAGTTTGAAGGGTTAATTGGTTTTTTTCAGTGGCGGTTTCTGCATCCGTTTCCGGATCAGTAGGATGATAACCAGTGCCGGCAGCCAGATGACTGCATAGACGCCTGTCCAGATGGCTATAGTTCCCAGCTTGCGGGCGTGTCCGACCAGTGAGCGGACTGCCTGCTTGAAGATGACCTCGGGCCGCCACATCTCAGTCGGCGCATACGGCAGTGCCAGTTCATCAGTCGACAGGTACACCGTAATCTTGGCGGTTGCGGAGCGCTGCTTCATCCCTTCCTGCTGACCCCGCAGCCGGTCAATCTGTCCCTGGGTGCTGATGATCTGTGAAGTCAGGTTGGTAATGTCGGATATTTCCTGGGCGCGCTCGAGGATCGCTTCATATTGTGCTTTGGTCTTTTCATATATGGCAATGCGTTTCTCGATATCTACATACTCGTCCGTGACGTCGGTCCCCCGGAGGTTTTCGGAAACGACTTTCACCGCCAGCCCCCGCAAGGCAGTCAGTACCGGTTCGAGGCTTTCGGATTTGACCCTGATCGTGATGTTGGCGGTAGCTGCATCCTGGGGATTCTCGGTTGACGCCGACACCATGTACCCGCCGTTTTCCCTGGCCAGTGTGAGTATCCGGTTGCGGCTTTCGACTACGTTTTTCACCAGGAGCGACAGGTACGATTCCTGGACTACCATCCGGTCGGTGATTTCCGGCTGCGGTGCGGCTTCGCCGTATGACGGTACGATCATATCGGCGTCACTTCCCAGATTCATCGGTGCCGGTAAGGCCATACCGAAATCAGCTCCCCCGATGCCCTTGGAGTAGTTGCGCTGCCCGAGACTGACGGACCCGAGGAACGTGCTGGTGAATGACTTGAGGATATAGAAGCCGATGACAGCCAGGAGAAAGGCCGAAAGCTTGTTTTTCCGGATCCAGGTGATGATGGGCATGCAACTAAAGATTACTCCCGGTGCAGTATTGTGTCAACCGAATTTTCAGCCGTTGACCGGTGCGGTTGCCGGAGGGAGTAATTTGGTAAACGCTTGCCAGAGAGCAATTCTCAGATCCGGATGGTTTTTCAGGACTTCAGCCAGGGCTTCGGTCCGGTGTTCTTCGCCGTCAGTCCCGGTTAATGCCTGGCGTAGCGCGGTAAATCCGGGCTCAAGTCCGTTTTCAGGTTTTACTGTCTCAGCCGGTGCCGATCCCCTGGATTCAAGTGCAGTCAAGGGATTCGGCGGGGCGGACTCCGTACCGGTGTTTCCGGTCGGCGTACCTGTGGCAGCTTCCGGATTCGGCGTTACAACGGGTGCGGTTTTTTCCTGGTTGGCCGTCAGTGATGCTCCGGGCATATTATCAACCGCAAGCGCCGGGCTATCATGTATTTCCGGCGGTTTTTCCTCAGGTACGGGATGGTCCTGAGCTTCAGGCTGCCCGGACTGCACCTCCGGTGCCGGCGGGGTTTCCGCTCCCGCTTGTGACGCAGTAGCTTCCGGAGTTACTGATGTAGTGGCTGTTTGTTCAGGCTGGGGTTGGGTTACAGCAGCAGATTCCGCAGGCTGCCCGGCCGGATTCGCCGCAGCTTCCGGTTTTTCGGTTTCCGGATGATTCTCAGGAGCCGCTTCTGCCTGTTCCGGTGTAACTTTCGAGGCTGCTGCGTTGATCAGCGCCTGGACCTCAGCCAGATCGGCCGGGAGTTTGTTTTCTTCAGTAGTCTGCGGTTTGGCAGCATCTTCCGGATGGCTTTCCGCCTGTTCGGGGGGAGCGACGGTTTTGGTGATTTGTGGCGTGGCCACAACTGTCGTCGAGTCGTTAATCAGAGACGGATGGTCGATAACCGGTTCGACGGGCATAATGATCCTTGAGCCTAGCGTACGGGATAGGGAGTCAGCCTGTCAAGGAAAAAACAGTAATTTATCCGATTAAATAATATAGGTTATTTAGATATTTAAAAATTTAGATTGTAAGATCAATATAAATTATATTCGTGTGACTTATAATTAATCATTGACCGGCCCCATGAAAAGGAGCGGATCCATACCTTTTGCTTTTGATTGACTGCTCAGTATATGTCCGTATGCTCTTTGGGTCAGTAATTCCTTCCAGGCTGCAAGTGCGGCTAAAGCGATGTGCTCCGCTTTTTCCGGATTTTCTGCCATATGCTGTTCCGCTTCCTGCCGGGCCACTTTGTAGACGGGATTATACAGGTTGACACCCAATCCGATGACATACACACTATTTGTCACGTCTTTCCCATACGGTGATCCCATCACGCACGTTATGGAGCACTTTTTCGGTTCGATCAGATCGCAGCTGCTTTGGATCAGGGTTATCTGGCCGTTTAACGTTTCATACAATTCATGAAATGCACCGTTAAGAAGTGTGCGAGCTGGCATGTACCCGTTGAATACCCAGACCTGCTGATCCAACTGTCCCGGCAGTACCGGAGTCTTACCTGCCCGGACCATATCCAGGGCTAGCCTGACGACGGCAGCTGCCCGGCGGAATTCTGATTGTCTGGCCGTGATTGCTTCGGGTTTGATGGATTTAAGTGTTCCGACGTGGGGTATGACTTCCTCAGGCCACGCCACCGGCGGGAGATGAATCCCCGGTTGGGGAGGAGAGTCGTCTTCAGGGTGAGCCATGTCGGGTATTATATTCGAATGCATACTATAAGACAATTTTACTCCATAAGGGAACTGGGTTTTTGCTGTCCTATAGTTTGATTTTCCATTGGATTTGGAGTATACTGACGCCGCTTCCGATACTGCACGTTAACAATCCGTTTTGAAGCGTATTGACTTATCGGTTCCGGGAGAACAGGCAGATTGTACGGACTCCGCAGAAAGCTGCGGGAAACCGTAAAATCCATCGCAATTCCTCCGCAACCGGGCTACCCTGCGCTTCGAAACACCAGAGCCTGTTCTCCTCCGGTTCCAGGTTGGCAGATAGCCCCGACTTAGTCGGGTTTGTCTATCAACCTTGGAATCTTTAGTAAGAGGAGAAAACAAAAAATGTTAGAATCTCTTGGAAATTATTTCCTGGCAGCCATTGCGTTGGGGCTGATAAATATTTTAGGAACAGTTATTCTGATTTCCTATTTACGCCGACAACAGCGTCGCCTGCTTCAGCCGTCGGTACCCGCCGCCCCTCCGAAACCCCGATTTTGGTTGGTCAAGGGGATTGGCAATTTTATTTTGTGGTTGATCAAATTGCCGATTATAATCTTGGGAATCATAGTGCTGATAGCATTATTAGTTCCCTATTTGATGGCAAAGTGGTTGTCTGAAATGATGGATCGACTAGACCACGAGAACATGGTCGGATTCGGCTTTCAGCTGATCCTGACCTCGTTGTTTGTCTGGATTGTCCAGGTGATTTTATACGGATTTGCTTGGGCGATCCTCGGCGAGCCGGTCGGATTCAATTGGCTGCTTATTTTCACGGCAGCCGCAGCCGGCTGGATTACGTTTTACATGACCGCGTTGGCAGGCCAGATGTTTGAGCCAATACGGCACGGACTGGCCGCGGTATGGCGGTTCAGAATCCGCTAGAAATATTCATTGGGTAGCATTTGCCGCGGTGCGGCTGGGTGGAGGAAACTCCTTTTTGTCCCAGCCGTGCCGCGTTTTTATTTGATCCCGCAATCGCGCAAGGCCTGGCCTTGCGAAGCTAGAATTGCGCAAGGCCAGGCCTTGCGAAGCTAATAGTCAGTGCTTCCGCATACTCTTCCCTTTACTCAACGATAATCCCCTAAGTCCGTAATCATCCTTATCAGTGCCTCATAATATATACTTTTCCACTCAATCGATATCATTATTCTTGTTTCCGGAGGAGCTTTTCCGGGCAACCGCGTTACCCGTATATCCGGATTGCCCGTTAATCAGCCTGCTCGTAGACGCAGCGGGGGACAATCCGAAGTCCTTCACATCGGGCATTCTGGATGACTGCCTGGATATCAGTCAGGGTTTGGGCTACGGAAAGGACTAATTCGTCAGGCATCCTGTCTGAGGGTAGAAAAATCAGGGTTTTACCGGTAATAATTGATACTATGAGATATAATGAAGGGGTAGGATTCCAGGCTTTTCCGTGCGGTAGCGCAGGGACAAAAGCCGGATGCACCTTAACAACCGGTCTATATAAACCTCGATCTGTCAGATGCAGCATGGCCACGACCCGCGGTCGTGCTCCATCTGACAGAAAAATTTATTTCAATAAAAAGGAAAAAATAGATGAACGCCAGAATTACACACTCCCTGCTTATTATTTTTGCTTTTTCACTGATTGTCTCTCCCACCGCCCTGGCGGCGCAGGAAACGCCTGTCGCCCAGCCGTCGCAGCTGGCGGGTGATCCTCCCGAAATCTGGGAGGGGGATTGCGAAAATATGCCAGACAAGTGGTTCTGGCTGCCGGCTATTGAGCACCTTACGGATGAGGCATTGTCCTATCCGTATATGCTCAAGGACAGTCCGGACGGCAAGATCTGCCTCCGGATACACGGAACCTGGCTGCCATATTATCAATGGCAGAAGTCCAGGATAGGTGGAAAAGTCCTTATATCGGACTCGTTCGGGACAATCGCTGATTTCGAGGCTGATCCTGTCGAATTCTACCCCAGAATATTCTGGGACGAGAACAGACAGGATGATCTCCCAGAGATATATTGGGAGGTATCGCTCCCGTGCGGGCAAAAATTTATTATTTCCGAATACATCTCGTACCAATACGAGATCGACGAAGGGGGACAAATCCTGGGTGGCAGGGGGACAAATATGGGCACGTTAGTG
>MFJD01000007.1:17881-18202 GCA_001779095.1 Candidatus Gottesmanbacteria bacterium RBG_16_52_11
GCTTGCCCTGATTACGACAATCACGTTTTCCTCCCGCTTGCCATTAATGGCGGGGATTAGTTGTAGACCGGTCTGCCGATCACGGGCAGAAGCGCACCAACGCCTCTGCCCGTTTTTTTATAGTCCGCATTATAAGTCCCAAGGCTGAGCCTTGATGCTTTATAAGTCCGTATTATAAGTCCCAAGGCTGAGCCTTGATTGTGTGTAGCCCGTTCGGATGCTCCATAGAAAACCACTCCTCAGATTACCCTTAGATACCGTATGTCATCATTTCTGCTTAATTTATCTCATAGGATATAATGTCGGTGGTTGACGGCGGGA
>MFJD01000007.1:18223-34789 GCA_001779095.1 Candidatus Gottesmanbacteria bacterium RBG_16_52_11
GCCGTACCAAGCTCCTTAACAACTGGTCTACGAAGTGATTACGCTCATCGGTACTCCATCCCAACTTTTCCGTCTTCGGATGAAGGGCGGCGGTAAGGTATATTGTCGCCGGCTTCCATCCGAAGATTTACTTAAGTTATAAGGAGGGTTTATCGAAAATTCTAACAATTTCGGAAAAATCATCACTATTAGAGTAGAGGAGTAACTGATGAACAAGTATAAGATATTTAAGATTTTACTGAGAGTGCTGGTTTTCACTGTCGTATTTGGCATGCTTTACGTTCCCCAACCGGCCAGTGCCGAGCCGCAAATTGTCACCGGTTCCTGCAGCGACCGGCCTCCCCTCGAATTTGAGGGGAATCCCCGGGATCTGGGACCAAATGATAGCCCGGCGCGTGTTTGGGTTGTCTATGATCCGTCGATTGACTCGTTCTGCCTCCAGGTGTGGGGCAGCTGGCTTCCGAATCAGCCGTCGGATAGGTCGAAACTGGATATGGTAGTAAAGCTGAAGCGTAACGGCAAGCTGATTCAGACATTCAACCCAAAACCGATTGTGAGTCATCCGGTTACTGATGGCGTTCCCGCTTTTGTATGGTACTTCCATATCCCGCCTTGCGACGGCTGGAACGTAAAGTATCATATTGAAATTGAATATTTCCAGATCCAGATCGACAGCGAGGGAAACTGGATGGGCGGCTCTCCGCTCCTGGACTGGTCCCGGACATATGTCGTCAGGAAACCATGCCTGTTTCTGCCCTTCGTAAGCCGACAGAAACCGACACCGCCACCACCGACCCCCACGCCTCCACCTGCGGAGTGCCCGGTGCTGTATTTGAAAGCAAAATACAGCGGAGACGGGTCCGAACAACTCATTCGTGCCTTGCAAAACAAATGGGGTTTGGGTGAGTTGGTACAGATTTACCAGCCAAACGTGCTGAACGTCTCGCTGCGGGACGGAGACGGCACGCTGGTAGAAATCCCGTCCGGCGGAACATTCAAGCTAGTTCGGGAGAAAGACCGATGGGTGGCCAGAAGTCTTGATAATTCTGACCAGATAGATTGCGCTGATCTGCTGTTTTCCACGGATGTGTATTACGTTGAGCTTAGATTTCCGTGGAGAGAAGGGGAATGCAAAGCCCGGGTTCCGGTCAAGGACCCTCTTGCTGAACTTGCTTCACTGATAGCAGCACAGCAGAATCTGGCTTTCGATGATGTTCGAGCTGGATTGGAAGCCGAACTACTGGCGATTTTTGAAGCCGGTGCTAACGAACCCGGCCAGGCGGAGGCAATTTTCCAGCTCCAATACAGCCTGCCGCCATTCGCACCGTAATTACCAAACTAACCAAGTAGACCAGTTCTGCCTGATGGGGCAGAGAAGTGCTGATGCGCAACTCTGCCCCGATTTTTTTGGGAAAGTGAACTTCTGATTTGGCCTCTCTGACGCTCCGAAGGATAATCGTAATATATAATTTATATTATAAGTCGACTGAGGTATTGACAAATACAGCCTACATGATTACTATATAGGCCTTCTAACGTCCTTTAGGACTTCCCACCCTCTTTAGGGCGGGAGTTCCCAGAGGACGTTTTTGTATGTGCCGGTTGTTACAATCCGGTTTGTGGACGTATAATTCACATACATGAAACAACCGGAATCCCATCGTGATGCGCAAATACCCGATTCTCCTTGGCAGGAAAAGTTACGTACATACTCTCCAGGGTTAAGAGCTCCCGATCCCGATTTCATTGATCTCTACCTGTGGCTAAGGAGTCAGGGAGTCGATGAAGAAACGTCTCAGAGCCGCGCTAAATATCTGGCCACTTGGGTTAAAGGACAGGTTATCCTGGAGAGTAACGCGCCGGCTCCCCGGCGCTGGCGGATGCACCACGCGGCGGGTCATAGGGAATTCTGATCCGTTCCGTCAGCCTTATCCGTCTAATGACGGAGTGTTACTCCTGCGGTTGATCCGGCGGGCTGATGTATGAACCCAGGGTGACTGTGATAGCCGTTTCCGAGTCCTGCTCGCCCCGGGTTACTGAGACAGCGCCTTCCAGGGTGCCCTTTTTCACCGTCCAGCTGACAAGGCTGCCGGCAGTCATGGTATTGGCTACCTCCCAGCCTGAAGTCTCCAGCTGGGCATCATAGAATTCCTTGACCTGATCGACTGAGTCACCTGTCGACATGACGACCCAGAAGCCCTTTGAATCCTGCTTCTGGTTGTTGCCTGACATCGAGCCCGTGAACTTGACTCCGGGATAAATAGGGAAGTCCTTCGGGAAATTATCCGGCAGCTTCTGATCGGCACCGACATTTACCGTCTGGCCGGTTTCCTTGTCGGTGAAGGTCATCGATCCCTTGTCCGAATCGACTTTGACTCCGGTTTTGCTCTCTATACCTTTCTTCAGTAACGCCCCGCCGATACCGGTGGCGAAAAGTGACCCAAAGAATGTCATTACAATGCCCGCAAGTACCAGAAGCACTACGCAGCCGATGCCTACCCAGGCAATAGTAGGCAGCTTCTTCGTGGTTTTTACGGGTGTTTCAGGTGCTGACTGAGCGGTTTCATCTGTCATATGATTACTCCTTTATTCCCGCTTTCTGCACTCCTGCGGATCAACGGGATTTAAGTCCCACTGAGCTTTATGCGAAGTGGGACATCCTATACATATTCCGCCTCATTCGGAATAACACGGATTGTGGCGGACGTCAGTAACATATGATACATCATGCGTCGGGAAAAGCCAAGATTCCGGAAGATATTGACAGGCTGTACGCTTAAATAAAGTTATCTAAAACCGTTCCGCCCGTGCTATCATACGCATAGTATGAAACCACAACTGGAGAAGCTGTTACAGGGGATAATAAGGGATTTAGGGGCCGGCGGCGTTAATCCTCAGGTCAGCATTCCGGAAAATCCGGAGCATGGGGAATACACCACTAACGTCGCCCTTCAGCTTTCGAAACAGCTGGGAAAGCCGCCAATGGATATCGCATTACAGGTCGTGGAGCGTATAAAGGGAATAAAATCAAACCTCAAACATGATGACCTGGATCAGAATACTGACCGAAGTGGTCAGAAGGCATCAGCCGAAGCTGATGTAAATAGTGTATTACAGGATATAGTGAAAGTCGAAGCAGTGCCGCCCGGCTTCATAAACGTCCGAATTTCCGAGGCTGGGCTTAGCAGTCAGATTAGTCGGGTGCTATCTGAAGGAAAGGCTTATGGTATGGGCCCGAAAACGGAGCCGCCGGAAACGGTGATGGTCGAATTTGCCCACCCGAATACGCATAAGGCCTTCCATATAGGACACCTGCGCAATATCGCGACGGGCGAATCTGTGGTCAGGCTGCTGGAAGCTACCGGAAAGCGCGTCATACGGGCCAATTACCAGGGTGACGTAGGGATGCACATAGCAAAATGCTTATACAGCATTTTGCAAACTCAAAACTCCCCACTACCCCCGCCCACAGCGGGGCACGAGGGGCAGGCAAAACTCCCCACCTCACCAAGGTTACGTGGGGCAAGCAAAACTCAAAGTTTAGTTGAAGTCAGGAAATTACCTATCAGCGATCGGGTGAAATACCTGGGTGAGATGTACGCCGCCGGAAGCCATGTCTACGAAACGGATGCCGGGGCCAAACAGTCTGTCCACGACCTGAACTTCCTGATATATGCTGCGGCCCAGCGGTACGCGACGGAGCGGGGTTTGCCGCTCTCAACAACCGATTACATGTCCTTCGTGAAAAGCAGCCGGTATGGGATTGATGAAATTTACGCACTCTGGAAAGAAACCCGGCAGTGGAGCCTGGATTACTTCGAAGCCATGTACCGGCGGGTATGGTCGCATTTTGACAGGTATTATTTCGAGAGTGAGTGCCTGGCCGGGGTCGATATCGCCAAAGATGCCGTCAGGAAGGGTATATTGAAGGAGAGTGACGGGGCAATCATCTTTGACGGCAAGCCGTACGGGCTGGACACCCGGGTATTCGTCAACAGCATGGGCCTGCCGACCTACGAAGGCAAGGAACTGGCGCTTTCGGCCATGGAATTTACCGAATTCGGACACCTCAACCGGCTCATCCATGTAGTCGGTCCGGAGCAGTCCAGCTTCTTCTCCGTTACGTTCAAGGCTGAGGAACTGCTAAATCCGGAGTTGTTCGCGGGCAAGCAGAAACACCTGGTCTACGGCTGGGTCCGGCTGAAGAAAGGGAAGATGAGCAGCCGCATGGGTAACGTCATCCTGGGGGAGTGGCTGGTTGATGAAGTCAGGAAATACGTCAATAACATAATAGACAGTAATAAATCAAACTATAAAGAAGAAGAACAGGAATCAATTGCCGAAATAGCTGCCATCGCGGCTATCAAGTATGCATTTCTGCGGGTTTCGACCACCCAGGAAATTGCTTTCGACCTGGCCGAATCGGTCAGCATGGAAGGGGATTCCGGGCCATACCTTCTGTACGCCTATGCCCGGGCAAAGTCAGTCCTGCGCAAAGCCAAAGGGCAGAATCCGGAAACCGAATTCCGGAATTCGAAACGGATTCAGGAAAACGAAAAATTTGAGGATTCAGAGTTTGTTTCGGATTTCGATATTAATGCTGCGGAATTCAACCGGGAGGAGCGGTCTGTTGCCAGGCTGATTTTACATTTCCCCGACATAGTCCGGGACGCGGCAGAATCCGTAGCTCCCAGCATGCTCTGTAACTACCTGTTCAGGCTGGCTGCTGCATTCAATCTGTTCTACGCCAAGCACGCGATCCTAAACTCAAATCTCAAATTGCAAAACTCCCACCTGCGCGCCTCCTTCGCCGGAGCAGCTACGAAGGCCGGGCAAGGCTCCGGCGGGCAGGCAAAACCACAACTCAAAACCCGGAAACAGAAGGGAATAGCGCTAAGTGAGGATTCCGATGTCAGTATCCGGCGATTAGCTCTGACAACCGCTACTGCTCAAGTTCTGAAAAACGGCCTCCAACTCCTCGGTATCGAAACTCTGGAACGGATGTAACCGGCAGTTCAGGCAGGATGTCCGGCAGTTCCAGTTTTAGCTGCGCAAGGCCAGGCCTTGCGCACTTACGAAGCTAATAATTGGTTCTTCTGATAGGCAAATCAGGTTGACAATCCTATAGTATTTATATATAATTTCCAATATCCAAACTGTCTAGTCTTTAGACCTGCCGCGATTGTCATCGGTATCAAAGGAGAATTCATGCCGAAGCAAAAATCCGAGGCGGGTATCCACCATTATTCCCCCGAAGATGCCGGTCAGGAGATATCGGCACTGATAGTCATGCAGGCATTCCGGTTTTTAAGTAATGCCAGGTACGATATCCGGCCATACCCGGTTGGCTCTGCAGAGCAGATTATCAGGTACGATAAGTATTGCCAGAGGCTGCGGATCATGACTGTCCCGCTGGCACACGGGGAGTCCGTGTTACCTTCTGAGCTTGCTGATACGGTTCTGGTTGCTCTGACTCCGGAAGCTGACAATATCGAAGTATTACGTGAACCCGGAATGACCGGATTTCAAGTAGTATATGCCGGTGCGGATACGGGGAGGCCGGATGGTAATCTGCGGATAATCCAGACCTTGGAAGCCGGAGGGGCAAAAATATCCGGCAAATATGCAGTGTGTAACGGAAACGGAGGCTCTGATGGCGCCAAAACAGTAAGTCAGAACCGGATGTATGCCGACTGGGTGCGTCCGGCAGATTTTGCCAGTCCGCAAGCTCACACAGATCTGAGAATTATCCCGGTCGGTTTTGAGTTCCGGATTCCCGGGAGCGGCTACATAATTGGTCCGGTAAACGTCAGCGGCATTCCGGCCAAAACCAACGGTTTTTCCGGCTGAAGTGTTATTCCGTCCGCTATGCCGCATGCTTGTCAGGCAGAATTCAGGAGATTATAATCACATAGATTAATAATTATGGGACATACGGAAAACCTAACCCGGCGTCCGGTCCGGATGGATAGAAACGGCAGCTTGCCGTTTGCCGATTATTCCGAACATGGATTCGACAGGGCAAAGCTCCTGGAAGATTTGGAAAATCTGTTTACCGGTTTTACCGGACAGGACGGTACACCGCTCCGTAAGATAGGTGATTTGGAACCCGTATCGTTTCAGCTGGCACCTGACGGGTGTGACTTCTATACGGTGTTTCTTGTCGATCCCGGACGTATCGATCCTGACCGGATACGCGCCTGGAGCACCGATAGCGGGAATTCCTGGTTTATCAACTATGAAGCATCGGATGCCGACGGGCAGGCCATGCATACGGATATCATCACGCTGGGATCCGCAACTGAAAGGAATATGACCTCCCGGAGCCTCAGTGATGCGCTGCCGGTCTGGGATAGCTGGATAACGCATATTAACCGCAGACTGATTCCCGTATTGCCCCGTGTTGCCCACTGGAAAGGGAATAACATTGCCCCGCCTGACTATAGCGATTCATGCCGCAGTCAGATCCGGGAACTGGTGATATTTCTGGGCATGACTGCTGAGAGCCGCTCTGACGGAGTCCGGTACGGCGGGTACGTACTGATAGAGCAGGACGGGTAATCTGAACCGGACCGAAGTGTCACTTCGAAGTCTGATTTGCTGCAGGTACAATTGCCATGAGGCTGTTGAGCGTCTGCAGGTGCACGTCCCGGTTGCAGCTGATGGCATAGGGGATCCGGTGCTGGACGCCGCGCCGCAGCTCTGTCAGTATCAGTCCGTAGTCAATCGGCTTGCCTTCAGTGTCGCTCACCTCCAGTCCCGCCGCCTCGGCTATTCCGGCTGAGAACAGCTCGTCCTGGGCCGGCTGGCCGCGGGGGTCGACACAGGTATGGATATTGCCGTCCAGAATTTCAAGGACCGCAAAGCCGCCGATCCTCTCAAGCTCGTGCCGGCCTTTCTGCCAGAGCACCAGGTCCGGGTGGGACTCTATCCGGCGGGCATGGGTGGCAAATTTGACATCTTCCAGTTCCGGGCAGCCGCCATGCCGGTTAGTGCTGCGCGCTGTCACCGTATTTCCGGCATCATCGAAGTCGTAATACCTGGCTTCTTTTCCGTCATAGAAAAGCAGCCTCCGGTCCACATGCGAAACGATGGAGCCGGTTTTAAGATTGCCGCTCTGATCCAGGATAACGATACCGGTGACCGGCATCTTCCGGCCAACGACGAGGGATTTGGAAGCGTCTACAGGATCGATAATCAGGAAGTTTCCATCCGGTTTATCGCCGGGTGCTGCATCGCGGCCGTTCCACTGCGGCCCTCCTTCTCCGCCGGCTGGCGGATTCTGCGGGGCAGTCAGCCAGCCGCGTTCCTCCATATAGACGCCATTAAGGGGCAGTTTGACGAACTGGGGCATATGCAGCATTTTTTCCGCCAGCTCAGATCCGACCTTATCGATCTGCAGATACGGATTGTCTTCCGGTCCGCCGTACGGTACAGCCCATTTTTTAAGCTCTACAGCGTCGGCAACGATAGGCCGGATAAGTTTAGCCTGCGCCAGGGCATAGGTTAGCGCCATCCGCACCAGTCCCCGGTCCGGATTGCCGGAATCCTCCGGATACAGTCCGTCGGTCAACCTGAGCGCTGAGTCTACCGCACTCTGATATGTTTCTTCCGGGAGTTCCGGCGCCGGTGGCGCGATTTCAGCCTGCTTAGCCATAACAGTTGGTTTTGCCGGGTTTTCCATTCCACCATTATAACCGGTCCGTTCGGTTACGAGACCGGCGAATTTGACTTACAGGATAAATCTGAAGATAATACCGCCGTAACTGAAGCGGTGATCCTGATGTTATGAAAGGCATTGAAAATTCTGAAGGCACATACGGATACGAAGACGCAGCATCCCCGGACACTCCTGACGTAGCTGTCGAAGCATTGGTTGCACTGTACAACATCTGGCTGCTGGAAGTAACGAAGGACCAGTTCTCCTATGAGTCCGATTCGGTATTTGACAGGATGGATGACCTGCGGATCATTCCGGTTCCCCTGACCGGCGACAAACGGACTGCCCATTGTGCAGTCATTACCGATGCCCGGTATGCACCGCTGATCGTTTTTCCCGACTCCGGTGATCCCGGCCGGATCGATGTTGCCCTGGTCGACACGGAGGGCGGGAAAATGCTTCAGCGCTCAGTTAACCTGTCTTATCTGCCCGATACGCATGATTCGGTATTCCGGTCCGGGAAGAATTCAGTGGCCAAAGGAGCCAGATCTGTCAGCTTCAACCGGCCGAATGTCTGGGGCAGCGCGATTGAAGCCACCGGAACGCTGCTGATACCGTTTCCGTTCGCATTCCGGACACCCAAGTATTTTGACTTACGGGTCCAGTATGTAGGCGCCCTCAGGGTCACCGATATTCCTCCGGCAGACCAACTGCGCCGGCTGATGCAGTCGGATCCGGCCTGAAAAGCTAAACTTATTTACCGTCAGTAATTCCGGTCAAAATGTTATGCCCGGATCACCTGAAAAAGAAAAAACCGGACCCAACAGAACCGAGCAACTGGCCCGGGAAGTTCTCAGCCGGGGAGGCTTCGTGTTCTACCGGCCGAAATTGCCCGGCCAGCCTGAACCTGTCACCCGTTATGTCCGTGCCGCCAATGTTGAAAATCTGGTCTATCTGCCGGTGCCGGATGCCGATTCCGTAGTTGTGGTGACATTTCCGGAAACCGCGGCAAACATCAGGATCGCCAATCTGGGCGGCGCGGTAATGTTATTGCTGCCGATTGGGGAGGAGGGATTGCTGCTGCGGTCGGTCGACTTAGCAACAGGGGGCATGGTACAGTCAAGTGAAGAGCTGTTCCAGGGCATAGATGAGCCGGCAGCGATTACCGTCAGCTTCAATAATCCGCAGGAAGAATCGGATGGCGTGCCGGACATCACCATCCTGCCGTTTCCGGAAACGATCCTGATGCCGCCGCCGGATACTGTCCAATACGGGGCCATTCGAGTCAGCACAGTTCCGGATCAGAGTGCTCCATAAGATAGCGGTAAGCCCACAGGAACGCTGCGATTTGACATTTATATACCCCGGAAGTACGATACGTGTAACTGCTTGCCGAAGGCTATGAAGCGACTATTTTTACTGATACCGCTGGCTTTGGCCGTACTACTTCTCGCGGCTGTCGTCAGGCCGGTTGTGGCCGTACTTTCCCAGCCAGCCACAGTTGATTCCGAAAGCGTTGCCGGAGAAAACACTGAAGAATCCGGCACGGCAACGACCGCCGGCGGTTGCATTATCGGCGGCTGCAGCAACCAGTACTGCCTCACTCCCGGCCAGGAGCCGAGAACCTCCACCTGCCAATGGCGCAACGAGTATGCCTGCTATAAAGACGCAGTCTGCGAGCGGCAGGCTAACGGTGCCTGCGGCTGGACCCAGACTCCGGAGCTGACTTCGTGCCTGGGTGGTGGCGGTACGCAGCCTTCTGCCCCCCCGGTCTGCGGCAACAACAAATGCGAATGGGGTGAAGCAGACGGTGTCTGTCCTGCCTGTAAACCGGGCCAGCCGTGCCCCGCTATGTACTGCGAACCCAAGCCCGGTACCTGTCCGTCCGATTGCCCCGGCAGTCCGACCGGTGCACCGGTGCCGACCGGCGGTGACAAGTGCAATATATCCTGTCCCAACGGTCTGATACTCCAGACATATCCCTGCCGCTGCATTTCTCCGTCCGAACCGCCGGGCTCGACGCAGCCGGGCGGCAATCTCTGCAACCTGTCCTGTCCGGCCGGGCGGGAACTGGACCGTGCAAGCTGCACCTGCCGGCCGTATAACCTCTTAGTGCCCCGGGTATGGGTGCAGTCGTTCCGGGACTACATCCGCAGCATCCCGGTATTGAGCTTTTTCTTCAGGTAAAGTTTTGCCGCTTAAGGTACCGTTCCGTGTGTCAGGATCCTTCATGCCCCAGCCATGAGATGAAATTTCCGTGACATGGTCAACTTCTGGTTTGACATAAATTCATGATTAACCCATAATATCGGCGGTACAGCACAGGCACTGTCCGGTTGAAGGAGAGGTATGTCTAAGGAACAGACAGAATCGGGTTATTTTATATATTCAGCAGACGGAGAGAACCGCGAATCGGCACCCCGGAGTGTCCTTGAGGCGGAAGCCATCTTTAGGCTCGCCGATTTTGTGCTTTACCGTCCGCAGCCCGATACCGAGCCCCAGGGTAAACCCAGCTATCTCCAGCCGTGGTATTACTGGCATAATCTGAGGCTGATTCCGGTGGGTGATTCCCGGACAGTAGTTGTGACTTTGGCTGAAGCCGCTAGCCGGATCGGTATGCGCTGGTCAAATTCCGGCGATACTATTCAGCTGGGTTTAATTGATCCGGGCAAGGACGATTCCGGGATGGTGGCTGACCGGACTATTGACTTAACCACTTGGCAGATTAACCATGCGGAATCCGCAAAAACCGGTGCCGACCATGAGTTGACCGCCGGAAGTGTTGCGGCCAATGCGCCGATGGACGTAAACAGTAATTTTGACCGGTCCGGATTAGTCCTGATTCCGTATCCCTACCACATCATATTGCCGGAGAACCGCCTGATTCATTACGGAATCATCAACGTCACCGGTGATATAGAAGTCTGATAACCGGTTTCCAAAAGCAAGCTGGCATCGGTGCGAATTGAATTCTTGTTTACCCTGTCCGTATGCTATAATTACGCATTGTTATGCCGAAAACCGCAGAATTTCCCCGAATCATCCTGCTCGATTACCCTGAGGGCAGACACGTCTTGAGAGCCAATAATATCCTGGGGATCGTCAGCAACCTGGATATCCGGGCTGATTCATCACGTCCCGGCGTCACCAATCCCGACCGGATGGTTGTGGGAAGGATTAAGCGGCCCAGGTCAGAAGATCGTAATTTTACCGTCCCGCCGGTGTATCTGGTTGGCCTGAATGAGCTGGTTGAAAGCAGTGCATACTCATGGGAACGCAGGAGTGACGATAGTTGGTGGGTTTTAACGGTCCGGACGCCGGAACGTGAATACGCGGCAAGGTTTGACACCGACGGGCATATGCGTGCGACAGTTGCCACCAAACTTACCGGGGAATTGAATGACGACCAGTGGAAACCTCCGCTTTTTTTGACATCCGACGGTTCAGCATCGGATATGGGTAATAATCCGGAATATTCGGTACTCTTCGTAGGATTTACTGAACTGAGCCGGGCAGGTGGTCACCGGGCTATGGAAGTGGTATCACCCGGTTCAGCATCGTTGCAGGCTGCAGATATCCCTTCCGGTTTTTCGGAATCGGCATAATTTGACAAATCTGATCCGAACCGCATAATATAATCGCCTTGGACTTATAGATATTAATTGATACAAGATCCGGTTCACTACCATGACACACCAGGAACGTCCGGTTTTCGGTACTGAGGTTAGTGAGATTGAAACGGCACCGGTTGCCGTCAGGGAAGCTGCCGATGTGCTGTCCCGGGCCCGTTTTGACCTTTACGATCCGCTCCGCAGTCCCGGTGACGAGCGGGGATCGCATCAGTTCCTGACACCCTCTGATTACCGCCAAAACCTGAGACTGATCCCCTTAAGTCCTGACAGCCGGGTGGTCATCGTGACACTGGAGTCTGATGCGGATCAACTGGATATCAGTGAAACGGATGGGGGAAACGGTCTGGTGCTTTCCATGAAAGCCGGTGAAGGTTCAGACGGTAAAATACTTGAGCGGACTATCGACCTGGAGTCCCTGTCGGTTATTACCGATTCCGATCCGTTCGGAGATGTTTGCCAGGCAATCTGTACTGCCACAGTCAGCTATCAGTATCCGATGATAAAACTTAACCGCAGTGCCGGGGCCGACCTGGTCCTGCTGCCGTATCCGTACAGTATTCTGTTTCCGGTTCCGGAGCTGGAGCACTACGGCATCGTCAACGTAACCGGGACGCCGACTTCATTTGAACCGGGCTGAACAGTCAGAATCCCCGATAATCCTTATATTCTCAAGGTTACATGCTGGCCCGATCAGGACTAAGCATATTCCAGCTGATATAATCGTGGGCATGACAGACAGGATCAGAAATTTTAGTATTGTGGCTCATGTGGATCACGGGAAATCCACGCTGGCGGATCGGATGCTGGAAATGACCGGAACGGTGGCCAGCCGCGACATGTCGGCACAGCTCCTTGACTCTAATCCGATCGAGCGGGAACGGGGGATCACGATCAAACTGGCGCCGGTCCGGATGCCGTACCGTCCACAGGATTCATCCGGTACGCAGTATATCCTGAACCTGATTGACACGCCCGGCCATGTGGATTTTTCCTACGAAGTCTCCCGCAGCCTGGCAGCCTGCGAAGGGGCGGTCCTGGTGGTTGATGCTACCCAGGGGGTCCAGGCTCAGACACTGGCGCATCTCAACCAGGCGCGCATCCACAAACTGACCGTCATTCCGGTTATTAACAAGATCGATATGCCCAATGCCCGGATTGAAGAGACCGCAGCGGAGCTTACCGGACTCGGGTTTCCGGAAACGGAAATACTCCGGATATCGGCCAAAACCGGGGAGAACGTCGGGCAAGTACTGGATGCGATTGTATCCCGGATTCCGGCGCCCCGGGGCGTGCCTGAGGCTCCGCTCAGGGCGCTGGTATTTTCCTCGCAGTACGACCCGCATAAGGGAGTTGTGGTCTTCATCCGGATCGTGGACGGATCGCTTGACCATTCGCCTCAGATGCGTCTGCAGTTCATGTTCAGCGGGGCCGAGGTATCACCGGTAGAAGTCGGGTACTTCACCCCCAAGATGGTGCGCGGCAGCGGAATCGGTACCGGTGAAGTCGGCTATATCGCCACCGGTCTCAAGGATATCCGGTTTGCCAAAATCGGAGATACTATCACCTTCGGTGAAAATCCCAAATCCCAAATCCTAAATTCTAAACAAATCCAAAAACCAAATCACCAAAATACAAAAATTATGGACCGGTTAAATAATATATCAGTCAAACCCTTGCCGGGGTATAAGGAACCTAAACCGATGGTGTTTCTGGGCCTGTTTCCGGTTTCGGCCGATGAATTTACCCAGAGCCGGGAGGCGATGGATAAATTGAGGCTGAGTGATAGCGCCTTCACTTTCCGCCCGATATCATCGCTGGCTCTGGGTAACGGGTTCCACTGCGGATTCCTGGGACTGCTGCATGCCGAAGTCGTACAGGAACGGATATTCAGGGAATTCGGCCTGACCATGATCGCGACAGCCCCCAGCGTTGAATATCTTATAAAACTCAAAACTCAAAGCTCAAAACACAAAACTGAGGAAGACGGTTTCATGCATATCCAGTCAGCTACGGAACTGCCCGATCCCAGCCTGATTGAGGAAGTCCGGGAGCCGGTGATGGAAGTCAAAGTTTACACTCCCAAAAGGTTCGTCGGCGCCGTGATGCAACTGGCCCAGGAGAAGCGGGGAGAGTATATCGACCTGGTTTACCACGGGGAGAATGCCGAATTTACTTACCTGATTCCGCTGTCCGAGATGATCGTCGATTTTTTCGACCGGCTCAAGAGCGTCACCGAAGGCTATGCATCGCTGGATTACGAATTCTTCGAGTACCAGCCGGTGGAAGTAGCGCGGATCGATATCCTGGTCAACCGGGAGAAGGTAGATGCCTTCGCATTCCTGGCTGTCCGAGACCAGGCGGTTACCCGGGGCAGGGAAATTGTGGAGCGCTTAGCAGGCGTCATCCCGCGGGCACAGTTCGGTATCCCGGTCCAGGCAGCAATCGGGGGCACCATCATTGCCCGCTCAGACGTCAGACCGTTTAGGAAGGACGTCATCCAGAAGCTCTATGGAGGCGACCGGACCCGCAAGGACAAGCTCCTCAAGAAGCAGAAGAAGGGCAAGGCGAAGATGAAGCGTATCGGAACCGTGGAAATACCGCAGTCTGCCTTCTTCGAAGTGTTAAAACGGGATTAGCCTCAATTTTTTAATGCTTTAAAGCAGGGTTAATATTAGGAGGCCATAAAAAAAGCTTGACAAAGGTTATAGTAAGTTATATTCTTTCGTCCCCGATTGCCCAGGGACAGAGGAGGATTTATAGCAAGTTACGCTCAGCAGTTTGCATCGGCGGAAAGGTCAAAAGCTTTTAATGAAGTCCGGCCTGCTTATGAGGCAGCGGCCCGAATCACAGTTCACATCCGTGAATTTGCCACCGGGATGACAAGCGGCGGATGGACGGAAGATCAGGCCAGAACCCAACTGGCTAAGATATTTGGGTTGGTTGGGTATAATGCTACAGATTTCCGTATTGAGACGCTCGAAATACCAGAATTACGGGGAGCGGACGGGACCGAGATTCTTTACGCTTTGGAGCAGTTTGCAGCTTCGCTTCCCAGCGATCAGCTGAAGCAGGTATTTGGGTGGCTTACAGAAGGGACATCAGCGCGCTCGGCTTTTTCAACGGCATTCCTTCAGGGTGTTGCCACTCAGAAGGGAGGGCCATTGGACGACCGCATGAAACAAGAAGCATATCTGGAAGCTCTTACTAATGTTACTGCGGACATTCACATGTTCCAAGATATCGTCAATGCCGGAGTATCTTTTCTTACACCGGATGAGTCTTAACAAAAATTCACGTTGACCGGACTTACCTAACTTGCGGGCTTTAAATGTCAGGGGCGTTTTTTGAAGCGTCCGGCCTGCGGAATTCGACTTTAACCGATACCGGCTGATGACCGGCATCGAACACAATATTATTGAATATTATTTCTGTATAGCCGAGCCGTGCGGCCAAAATTCCCGTCACAGTAGTTGCCGCAGCCTGTTGCAGGTCCTCATCTGTCGGATCGGATATTGCAGCAAGTGCGGCGCAGAAGGTGTGGTAATTGATATTCCCCGGGAATCCCAATCCCTCAAGCTGACTGTCCCAGAAGTCGCGGATGGCAAGTATCGTAAAACCCTGCTTTTGGAAATATATAATCGCATATTCAGCCAGGTGGCTGAAATACAAATCCGGATGCCGGCTGTCAGGATTACTGTGCCAGCCCTTGGTTGTGGCAGCAAAATCTATCGTGTCGCCAATGTGCGATACCTCAAAGAAAAACCCGTCAGTGTCAGCATCGATGATATAAATGTCGTCTTCAGAAGTACGTATCGCCAGTCGGGACAGGCCGGAACCACCCCTAAAAATATTGTTTGTCCCCGGACGGGAAATGGCCGATTCCGGCACCCCGCAGCCGTTTTTTCCAATATAAATTTCATTCTCCGGCATGGTACAGGGGATTATAGCGGGTGTAACAGAAGCCGTATAGTTTGAGGGAAGTTATAGTCCTATTACTTGTCTTGACAAGCTGATTGTACTCCGGTTATTATTTAATCCCGAACTCCTGCCTGATTATAATATGATTCCGGCAGAACTGGAAAGTGAGATTGCGCCTTTATCCGAACTGATTGACGCGGATCCGGTAGCCCGGGAATTACTTGAAAAAGTTACTGCCTTCGGACGGGATCTGATATCAGGTATCACCCCGGAATCATCTGCCAGACAAAAATTAACGGAACTGTTCCGTGATGCCGGTTGGTTAAGCGTGGATATGTCGTTTATCGGAGCCATACCGGTGATGGACCGGACGTTTGAAACCACCCTGCGGCTTCATGTAAACGCCGCATACAGTCTGGCTGTCGGCGGCTTGAACCAGGTTCTAGCCGGGAATCCGGACCTGTATACGGAAGTTGCGGGATGGTTTTTCGGGACGGACGGGGAAACCGGCCTGAACGAGTTCCAAAAGACGCTTGAGGCTGGATTTATTGACAGACTCGCGAGCCGGCGGACAGATCAGATGTAGGCATATCCCGGTGCCGGACTTTGAGAAGTCACTGCGGGCTTTCCGCGATGTAGTCCTGCGGCATTATTTCCTTATCCAGGACCACGTATAACCTGATTCCGGTCGGCAGCATATCCGCCGGCAGGCGGTATCTTGGCGTCAAACCGATTATTCTGACCCTGTGAATATCCGGTTTGTCCACTTTACCAGGTATATGCAACTCCAGAAGCGGTTCCGCGCCGTGATCCCACAGCAGTAGCCTCAAGGTCCGACCTTATTAAGGTCGGACCTTAGCCTCACTGGTGCCTGCTGAGACCGGTTTGGCATGCTGCCAGACAAACTCAAAAAGACGGCGGTAGAAGGCGGCGATTTTGGCATTGTAAACTTCGACCCCGAAAACTTCGCTTTCGTGCCAGGTGTAATGGGCGACCACGTCGTTATAAATATCCATCTGGACGGTGACCGGTAGCTCCGAGTCCGGCAGGTAGCGTGAAGGGAAATGCTCTTTCGGAGCCTCAGCGGCTAATCTGAGTTCCTTTTTACTCCTGACGAACTCGTCACTGTAGATATCCCTGAGAACCAATCCCCGGCGGACGAATTCCTTCCGCCAGTCGTCATAGAAATCAGCCCCGATAACAGGGTGGAGCGGGCGGAAGGTAAAGCCGACTACCATTTTGTCGGCGCGCAGGGTATGCCAGACCATCTGCCGGATGCCGGCCCGGCCGCGGTAGAGCCGGACACTGGTGTCGGGTGCATTTTTGCCGACTCTGGCGGTAAGCGTTGATTCGACC
>MFJD01000007.1:34818-37251 GCA_001779095.1 Candidatus Gottesmanbacteria bacterium RBG_16_52_11
TATCGGCCTTTCGGTCCTTAATCAGTTTCTGAAGCATCGCCGCATCAGCAGCCTCCACCATCATCCGGTGTTCGTCCACCAGTTCAGTCAGTATCCCCAGTCCGGTCAGCCGTCCGATGATGCGGTAGATCCGGGTGCGGGGGAGGAGGCTGCGGCGGGACAAGTCAAGGGCAGTCATAGCACCGCCGGCAGTGAGGGTCCGGTAGACGGTAGCCTCATCAGAAGTAAGCCCCAGGAGGCGGAAAAAGACCGTCAACGAATCCGGATTAACCATATCTGTCCGATTATCGGACAACAGTTTGCCGATAACCAGCCTCCATTATATAGTTATGGCAACGTGTTGTCCAGAAAGAGAACGAAATTAGCCTGTCCATGCAGATTGCATCGGCGGGGCCGAAGCAACACGAAAATTCGAAGACTCAATAAGTGTTGCGAAAGGAGGTGATACATATCAATACGGAAAAAATCGTGATTTTAAAGGGTGCAGACGGCATCAGACAGGCATACCGGGAAACCCTGAAAGCCGGTGCTTTGGATATCGTCTGCCTATCGCAGAAGTATGACGCAGTACTGGGGGGATTTTTCGAAGGTGAGTACGCACCGGTCCTTTACGGACCTGACATTACTACCCGTGAAATACTGCCGGATACACCGGAAAACCGGGCTGCCGCAGATAAGAAAGGAAACAAACATGAGGTCAGGCTGCTTGCAGGAGCCGCCCACAGCGAAAGCGATATGGTGATCTCCGCTGACCGGGTGACCCTGGTATCATTCGATCCGGCCGCGCCGTTTGCCGCAATCATTACGGACCGGGGACTGGTAGCTAGCCTGAAAATGCAGTTTGATGCCCTCTGGGGGCACCTGAAAGTCTGAAAATGTGATTTCACATGGCTAAGGTCCGACCTTAATAAGGTCGGACCTTAGCCTCAGACTGAAGATACGTCCGGAGGTATATAATGAATTGTTTAAGTGAAATATATGAAGCGGCGGACTGCGGCACTGCTGGTTATCCTTATTTTCGCGTGGGGCGCGATGCTGCGGGGAGTCGAAGTAGTCAGTAAAAATTATATCTTCGGATTTGATCATGGCCGGGATTACCTGGCCGCCCAAAGTATCGCAGATAAGGGCAAGCTCACCCTCATCGGCGCCGAAGTCGGGGCCGGATCAGCCGGATTGACCGGCCTGTTCCACGGGCCGGGATACTACTATCTAGTGACTGCAGCATACCTGCTGTTCCGGCAGGACCCGTACGGGATGATCGTGATCATGTTCCTCTTCGGTATGGCGACACTGGGATTTGTGTTTGTGTCTGTCAGGAGTATGCTGGGCATCCGGCCGGCGGTTCTGGCTTTGTTTCTTACTGCCGTATCACCCCTGATCGTATCGCAGTCACGGTTTTTCTGGAACCACCATCCGTCATCCATTTTTATCGTAGTGACCCTCTATCTGGTCTACCGGATAAATGATAATCCCGGGCTTTTTGCGCCGCTTTCGGTACTTATTGCCGGATTGATTTACCACTTTGAACTGGCTATTGCGGTACCGATGGTTCTTTCCGTACTTATCGCCATGCCCATAGTTTACCGGATCAGGGACGTGCGGACATACCTGCTGTCATTTGCCGCCGCATTCACAGCTTTTCTGCCCATGTTATTGTTTGAGGTCCGGCATGGATTTATGACCACAGGCGGCCTGGTAAAGTACCTGACACATTATTCCTCTTCGCCGACACCGGTTTGGATGCGGTTGCGGGACCATATCCTTGATTACGTTAGTAATGCCACCGGTACCTTTGCTAACGAAACCCGGCTGGTGCCGGGGTGGTTCCTCATAATCTATGTGGTCTTACTGTTTATCCTTACCGTGAGATGTATCAGGAATGTGGCTTCAAACCGGACGCGCCGGTTTTTCTCTTACGGACTGCTGGCGGTTATGGTTTCATACGGAATATTTTTCCTGCTTAACAATGCTGTCTGGGATTACTACCTCATCCACATTCACTTTATCATCATATATTTTACGGCATTCACGGTTGGGCTTTTAACCTCCGGGAAAAAAGACAAAGTTTCGGCGGCATTTCTGGTTATGACAGCTGCTGTTATAACCGGTTCGGTATTTTCATCAGCGTACCGGATGTGGCTGAACCTGACGTATGACATCCGGGATTTCGGCGGAATGTGGAAGATTGCCGGTAAGCATATGGCCATTGATGCCGCATACGAGATGGCAGGCGGCAAACCTTTTAACGTGATGATTTTTTCAGCACCCGTCTATACCTACCCGTACGATTACCTTTTTGAGACTTACGGCAAGCGTAAATACGGATTCGTGCCGGGAAGAGAGAAAGCGGGAACTGTAGTTCTTGTTATTGAGCCGGATCACAACGGGTGGTACAAAGGCTGGCTTCATACTGTTGCCAACGGCGGGACATCA
>MFJD01000007.1:37260-39644 GCA_001779095.1 Candidatus Gottesmanbacteria bacterium RBG_16_52_11
TTCGGAACATATTATCGAACTCCGGAAGTTCTGATTGAGGCTAAGGTCCGACCTTAATAAGGTCGGACCTTAGCCTCAGGCATCACGCTTTCTGCCGCTACCGGTCTGACCGGTTTGCATAATTCAGAACCTATAACTATAATTAGGATATCATGGGCGTGACTGAACTGGCTCAACAGTCACTGCACCTTCTCAATGAAGGAGATTTGCCTCCCGGTATCCTCACCTACGAACAGCTCTACGATCAGATGATAGCCGGAATGCACGGCGTACCGGTCTGGGATATCAAAATGAGCCGTCCGGCCATCATCTGGCAGGCCGGTGAGAATCCCGAGCGCCTGATGATTACCGGCGCCGACGGAAATCTCCATCCGATTACCCGCGAGAGGACTATTGAATATTTTGCCGCCTTGGATGACCACCCGGAGTGCCGGGAAGTGGTTGACCGGATGCTGTTTACCATCCAGTCGGTCCTGAACCAGCCCTGAATTTTCTTTATCCGTGCTTAATGCGGACCCCCATAAACCCCGTCAGAAGCCGGATCCATAACTTCAGAACTATCAATATCATCAGATTACTTGCAATAACCAGACCGAGACTCTGTACCAGGGTGATTACAGTCCGGGCTGCGGTATCGGTTACCGGCTGAGGGAGCTGTATCCGAAATCCGGCAATCCAGAAAGCCGCCCCGAATATCGCCAATGTGATGGCAAACGCCGGAAAACCTTCCAGGTCACGGCGGGATGAAAACATGGCATTTGACACGGCGAATATGAAGTAAGCCACAAGCAAGAACAGGTAAGTATTGGGAGTTTCAATCAGGCGGGCCGGTTCGGTATCCAGCAGTGCCTGCCAGAAGCCCGGAATTATATACGAGAGAGCGGTCAGGACCAGAGTTCCCACATACATCGGCGCAAGTCCTATCGCATGACGCCTCAGGGGATCCGTCCGGACGATGGAGACGCTGCCGGTGTTAATCTCCTTGTCCCTGATATTTTCGGGCACCAGCGTCAGTTTGCCGGTCCTGACCCCGAGTATTTCCGCGACAAACAGGTGCGAAAGTTCATGTATCACGGTCCCGGGGAAAGTCAGGGCGATCACTGCCGTGACGGCAAAGGAACGTGACCGGGTGACCAGAAAGAGACTGGTGAACAGGGCATTCGTCAGAAGCCGCGACAGGACGTAAAGGGCAATCAGTGCCGCCAAAAACAGTATCAGAAGAACTAGGAGCATGGCTTAAGTGTCGGTTAACTGACTCTATTCGTCAAATAGCTGTGCAAGGCCTGGCCTTGCACAGCTAGGAAAACAGGGAATATGGCTTAAGTGTCGGCGAAACGTGCCTTCCCGTCAAGCTGACCGCTTGTTTAAGTTTTGCCTTCATCGAGGTTCGTCAGAGCCGGGACGGCAGCCGCTTCCGCCTTCGGCCGGGCCAGTACGGCTGCCAGCGGCAGGATCACGCTGAGCGTGACGATGCCTCCCAGCGCGTATACCCACTTGGAGCCGGCGGCATCGATGATGGGACCGGCTAGGGTCACGCCGGTGATATGGATTATCCGGACGAACAGGTTCAGGGTCGACAGTACGGTGGCGCGGTAAGTCGAGGATACCTCGTCATTCACCACCGCATCCAGGAATGTGAACCGGGAACTGGCGGACAGCGTCATGGTGAAAAGGAGAAAGGTATTTACATAAGCGTTCGGAATGAGGGCGGGGAATGTGGATATGAGCATAATCAGCGGGAAATAGTAGAAGATGCGGCGTTTCGAAAATCCGGTTGCCCGGGCCAGGCCGATCAGTACCAGAGCGTTCATCAGCCGGACGCCTGCGAACAGCCAGCCTTTGGCAACCTCGCCATAGCCGATTTCACTGGCGAATATCTGGTTTAAGTAAATCTGCCAGGTCCAGGTAATGCCGCCGACCATGATGTAGTACGCGGAGAGCCGGCGGATATGTCCCTGTCGGAAAGTTTCCCGGAACCCGTTTGCGATCGTCCTGGCGGTGTCATGCAGTCTGATGGCAGCGGCGTGGACCCGACTCTCGAACATACCGCTGACAGCCACGGCACACAGGAGTAGCGAGGCGGCATTGGCAAAATACGGCAAGCCCTTGGCCACGGTGTACAGGTAGCCGCCGATGACACCGCCGATGATGATGCCGGCCTGAGCCGAGAGGACGCAGTTGGCCCGGATTGCCGCAAAATCCTTCTGCCGGCCGAAAGCTTTAAGCGCATCATAGAGGAGCGCCATATTGGCTCCGAAATAGAAAGCCTCACCCACGCCGCCGATGATCGCGGCCACGGCGATCATCATACCGTTCGTTGCCGATCCGAACACCACCAGCGATACGGCGCTGACGATCAGTCCGATGATCATGCTCTTTTTGCG
>MFJD01000007.1:39679-40404 GCA_001779095.1 Candidatus Gottesmanbacteria bacterium RBG_16_52_11
GCTGTCACCAGGCGGGCTGCGGCAATCAGTGACATCTGGGTGAACGTCAGATACTGCCTTTGGAAGGCTACCCAGATTGGGATGGTGAAGTAGAAGTTATAAAGAAACTCACCGAGAACGGCCAGTCTGATGGTGCGGATCAGTCCGGTTTTCACCCTTTTATAATACCATCCGAAGGCTGCCGGGTACCGGTACGGCAGACGGCTTTCATTGTCTTGCAACCCGTACTATACTGATAGTATATGCCCCGGTTTGCCCTGCCATCCCTGCCGAAACGGCGTGCCGGAATCGTCGCCCTGATAATTTCCTTCGGTCTGTCGCTACTGTTAAACGGCATACTACTCAATCAGGCCGATGAAAGGCAGCGGGTTACTGCAGTGCCGGACGGGGACAGTATCGAGCTCTCAGATGGCCGGCGGGTCAGGCTATTTGGGATTGACGCGCCGGAGAAAGGCAGATGCATGGCGGATGAAGCCAAAGACCGGCTGGAAACACTGACGCTCGGCAAGCGAGTCCGGCTGAAAAATATTATCACCGACGGATACGGCAGACTGCTGGCTGACGTCATCATCGAGGAACCGGAAGACTGGTTCCGGTATCTCCGGTGGTTTTTCCGGGAAAAAGTTATGAAAACCGATGCCGGTGACGTGCCGCCGAATTACGTTAACCGGGCGCTGGTGCTTGAGGGCCTGGCGAAGTACAAGTTTACCGGCGGGGAGTACGGC
>MFJD01000007.1:40430-41245 GCA_001779095.1 Candidatus Gottesmanbacteria bacterium RBG_16_52_11
CCACGGCCCGGGTCAGGGGTACCGGTATCCATTCCCGGATCTGCCGGAACACCGAGCCTTCGGGCGACTGCGCGGTCAAGGGTAATGTCAGGGAAGGGCAGAAATACTACTACACTCCGGACTGCAGCCGGTACTACGGCCAGGTGGTAGTTGACGAAAGCTACGGCGATTCCTGGTTCTGCTCAACTGCCGAAGCCGAAGCGGCAGGATTCTTTCCCGCCCCTTCCTGCACCGGGAGTCAGGAAGAAATTCCTTCAGGCATCTGAGCGTCCCGTAAATCCGGCGTTACTGTTTCGGGTAATTTACTTCCCCGAGTCAGCCGGTATTCTGCTTATAAGTTCCAAATCGGAGAAGCCTTCTTTTCCGTCTGGCTCAATGCATTGCTTCGAGTAGGGGGAGGTCCGTCGATCATGTAATCACACAGGTCATCATAGCGGATTCGCTTTCTTGAAGATCGCCTTGTCGGGCGCGCCTGGCGTACAGCAGGTGCTGAGAGGGGATAATGTCCTTCAAGCGGCATTTCCGATGCCGATACCGGTAGTTCGCTAACATCAGGAGTTCCCGGCCCAGCGGCATCATTTACTTCCTGATGTGGGACAGGGCTGTATTCCGTCATTTTCGGAGTATAGTGCCAAACGATGGGCGAGTCAATGACTATAGGATTAATTCAAAGTGTCCGATCCTCGGGATGGTCGGACGCTTTTCAGTCTCCGTTTTTCCGGATCAGAAACAGGCCGCAGAGTGCAACCGGCATCAGGGCAAATCCCAGCCACTGGAGGATCTGCGGCCAGTAGAAAATTACGATCGTCCGCGGA
>MFJD01000007.1:41258-41604 GCA_001779095.1 Candidatus Gottesmanbacteria bacterium RBG_16_52_11
GCCCAGCCGTTAGCCCAGTTGTTGACTAATATGTGGCGTCCGGCCGGTCTGCCTGCCAGGAACGGGAGGTATGTCGCGAACCACCCCGGGCGGTCCACCGCATATGCCAGCCAGCCCCGGTCGTAAGCCTGGTAAAAAGTGAGGTATCGGGTGTTAGCGTCCGGTTCTACAGTATAGGAATATCCATCCGTCCGGTTCAGGATTACTGCCGCTGACTCATTATCATCACGCATAAATTCCGTATCACCGGCAAAAAATGATTCGCTGGCAGCCCGGTAGGGGAACAGGTAAAGGTACGGTTCCTTCACAACGTTCACCGAATCTGTCCTCCTGAAGCCGAAACTCT
>MFJD01000007.1:41625-43859 GCA_001779095.1 Candidatus Gottesmanbacteria bacterium RBG_16_52_11
AGCCCGGCGGGATGATGAACAGTTTGCCGGCCCAGCGGTTCAGCTGGTGGTCACCGGATTTGTAATGGGTAACAAAGTCGGAAGCGTAGAACACCGGGGGTACACCCTCTACGTTTTCGTTTTCGACATTGGCTAGGTATGACTGCCCGGTCGGAATGAAATCGTAATGGTAGCCCCAGCAGATGTCATTACCATCCGACGTAACGATTTTGGTACCGGTATCTGTCTGTTCGGTCGGTGCGGCAATCCGCATCTGCATTTCCGGATCAGGTTTGCACTCCTCGGGATCGGTGACATTACGCGGCGGAATGGCAATTCTCGGGTACCTGAGAAACACCGTAGACCCTTCATACCCGGCGCTGACCGACGCTTCAACTGCTGTCAGCGTGCCGTCGGTATCCAGCAGTATCCGTTCATCGGCAGGCAATGTCAGTGCCGTTCCCGGTGCAGCAGCCGGTATCGGCGCGGTAATTTTCACTGCCCCGAATTCCAACTGAAGCGAGCTTTTCCGGTTCGGATCATATGATAGCGTCTGGAGGTCCCGGAACGGATAATACCGGTCGTATTTGGCGTCGGGATCGGTGACATACGTCCCGAGGTCGCGGTATGCTGCGTCAAAAGATACCGTGGCTGCCGCCGGGCCCGTATTCGGCAGCGCCCGGAAAGCGCCGGCAGGTTCCAGCCCGTTAATGCCGGTTTCGTATACCGACAGGCTGCCCTGGTTGAAAACGCGCCGGTACGGCGGCCGGGACAGGAAAGATCCGAGCGTTTCCGTATGATATGCGAGTGCCTTGGGATTAAATGACGTCAGGGCTTCATCGACTACCAGATAGCTGATGCGGTACTTCGCGAGCACCCGCAGGAATGCATCGGCGTCGCGCCGCCTGAGAGCATCATGGATCTCCCAGTAGTAGTTTTCACTGATCCGGCTCCAGACATCGTAACTTCTGGAAACGATCGGCTGGCTGATTCCGTGCCAGAGAAACCCCGAACCCGAATAGCCCCAGGTATAGGTATACCAGCCCCAGATATTGAGTTCCGGAAATACCGCTATCCGTCCATCCTGATCTTCACTCTCGAAAAATGTGAACAGGCTCCGGTATTCCGGCGGTACCGTGACTTTGACAAGCGGCGAGAAAAACTGTCCCTGCCAGACGGGCAGGGACAGGGCTATCAGAAGTCCGCTGATTAGCGCCGGGACGTGGCGTCTCACCCGCAGCGGCAGGTCGGCATGGTCGCCGATCTGGCGCGCTCCGAGGGCGAAGAAAAACGCAAATACCAGGGATTGGGACATCACCAGTTTGGAAAACGGTGCACGGAATATCTGGTCAAGTACTGGTAAATCGCGCACCAGCGCGTCCAGGGCGTTAAATACGGGAAGCGAAGGCAGGAGCGCTGCCGCGTGGAGCAAACCCAGTATTACGAAATGCGGTTTATAACGGTTCCGGCCGTCTAAGAGGCCGGTCAGCATGATGCCGATAACGGCTAACTGAAGGACTATAACCGCCGTGGCATCGTGGAAAGCCCGCCAGCTGTCGAATACCGGGCCGGTTGTGAAGTCGAAGTCGGTGTAGAAACCTTTCTGGGTCAGGAAATCAAATACGGTGCTCCGGTCCAGATTCTGGAAGTAGGGCACCCGCCATCCCAGCATCACCTGGCTGGCTTGCCTGACGTTTTGTACCGGGCCGGTCAGGAAATATGCCTGGGTGAACAGCCAGTAAGCATTCAGAAGGAGCGTAACCAGGACCAGACCGGCTGCGGCGGTGAGCATCCGTGACCGGTTGGTTCTGTGGGTGAAAAGGTGGGCGAGAATGAAGCTGCCGATCAGAGCCAGGTATACCAGAAATAAAGTCTGGACATAGAAGCTGCCCGAAATAAGAATACTGACGGCACAAAATCCCAGGAACCGGAGCCGGGTGGGGGAAGTCAGCATCCTTAGCCATGACAGGATAGCCCACGGGAGCAGGCCGAAAAATATCGAGAAGGGTTCGTAAGGCAGATGGAAAATCTGGACCGTGCCGTAGTTGAGCATGGCGTAGACGCCACCCAGGAATGCATAGCGGCGCGGCACCCCCAGAGCTGTAAATAGCGTGTAAGCTCCGCTGCCGCCGGCAAAAAGCATCAGGATGTGGAAGGTGTACCGGATGAGATTGTCAGGGAGGACTATTGAACCGAACCAGACGAACAGGGCATGCCACAGGTCGGTGGCGTATCCCATCCCGGCAGCCAGGCCG
>MFJD01000007.1:43901-57442 GCA_001779095.1 Candidatus Gottesmanbacteria bacterium RBG_16_52_11
AGCCCCGGCGCGAATTCGGAATTGAAATTGTCCCAGCCCAGAAGATGCGTACCCGGCACGGTATTAGTTATAAGTACCGATGCCGCCAGCCCGCCGAGTACGAAAATGAAGAAGTTATGCCTGATAAAGTCTGAAAGTTTATTTTCCATAGATACCTGTGACGGTGATCCGGTCAAACTTATCCAGCTTCAGGATCAGAAGCGGCCGGTATGAACTGACGGTGCTGAAACGGTGGCCTTCCTGCACGGTCCGCCGGCCGTCAACGTGTTCAATCGCGATGACCCTGACCCTGTCGGTCACAGCCCGCAGGCAGGATATGGAGCTCCATTCATAGTAGAAGCAGCTGAAAAGGTGGTCGGCGTGCCAGAAGGTATCGCGGCTATCAAACGGCCGTTCGCTTCTCATATATACGTTCACCGAGCCGGCTGGGGCGTCCGGGAAATGGCTCCGGACAACCTCATCGATGGCTCGGACCCGGGTCATATCTTCTTCAAACAGGAGTCGGTAGCGGTCCGCCGAGGATGCCGTCACGGCCAGGAACATGACCAGGACGACAGTGCCGGTTAACTTGAGTAGTGCCAGTGAGTTCTCGCCGAGTACCGCCTGCAGCAGAAAGAAGACGGTAACCATAGCCATCATACCGGGCAGGAAGAGGCTCCTAAACCCGAAATAGAATTCCTTGTTGGCAAGAAGCGGCAGGAAACAAGCCGCCAGGCACATTACCCAGAATGCGACCCGCCACCAGTACGGCCGGACCCGGTGGTAACCGCTCGTCAGCATGACGCCCAGAAGCGCCAGCACGAAGACAGCGGTTGAAACCAGCACCAGGGGATTAATGGCGACGAGCTCAAGTCCGTTTCTGGCATATGCCAGCCAGAAGGAGTCCCGGAAATAGACGCCTGAGTAGACATTGAACATGGCAGCAAATCCGTCCCGGGCATTGGAAAGAAGCCGCGGCAAGCTGTCCACCAGCGGGCGGGGGGTTTTGCCGACAAATATGAATTTTGTCGCCGCATAGAGCGCGGCCGGCAGTCCCATCATGATCCAGATGCGCAGTTTGGTGCTAAGTCTCGCCGCGTGGCTTTGCCTCAGCTGCACTACCATCAGGTAGCTTAAGGGGATAAACAGGAAAAACGTCGATTCATAAAGCTGGGAGGAAATCAGCGTTATCAGGAATACCGGCAGCAGTACCCTGCGTTGCGACGTGCCGTTTTCGATGATCAGTCCCTGCCACAGGAAAAGGACGGCGGCGATGGTGCCGTTGTTGGCGGCAAACCAGATATACCCTTCGGCGGCAAACGGGTGGAGGAAGTAGGCCAGGCCTGAAAACACTGCCAGGGGCAGCATCATGCCGTGTTTCTTAAGGACGTTTACCAGGAGGACTCCGCCGGTCAGATGGATGACAAACGGAATCGTATGGGCCAGCCGGTAGGAGAGGAAATAAATGTGGTAAATGAAAAAGTAGTAAACCATGGAAACCGGGCGGTAGAGTCCGAAAAGCGAAGTATATTCGACGAAGTATTTCAGGGGCTGGTTGATGATCGAGGGATTATCGAGTGCATAGGGGAAGTCATCAATGAAGAACTGGGTTTCGGCAACGAACGGGATAAGCGCGATAAACGCAGCAACGAAAGCGGTTGCGATAAGCCACGCGTGGGCGCGCCGGACAGGCATACATACCCAGTATACCCGTTATTCCGTCTTTGGGAGAAGCAGGAAGGCGATCATTGCAGGTACGAAGCGGACGGCCAGGCGGGTAGCCCGTCCGATAAAAGCCGGTATGGAACTGACGAAGCTCCGGATCCGCCAGAAATGGAACAGTCTGGTGATGACCGGATTCGGCAATACGGCGACAAGTGCCATCTGCAGGATATGGATACAAAATGACTTCAGAGTCGGAGTATATCCCTGTGACAGCGCCCAGTGTCGGATCTCTACGGTTTCCCGGAATGATCGTTTCGGGTCCTTGTGGGTGATCGAATTAGGACGCAGCCGGTACTCTATCAGGGTATCCGGCAGGTTGGCGAATCTGCCCAATTTGAGCATCCGGTACAGGATCTTGAGGTCATGGCTGACGTGGAATTTACGTTCGTACCTGAGTTTAGCCTTCTCATACACAGCGCGCCGGAACATGCAAGCCGGATGGGGGATGGGATTCATGATAAATAGGGCGCTGCGGATATCATCATGGGATTGCGGGAACTGCTTTTTCCCCACCGGCTCTCCGGCTTCTGTGATGATGTCGCACTGGCCGCCGAGCATGATGACACTGCGGTTCTTCTCCAGGAACTCAACCTGCTTTCCGATCCGGTCACGGTAGCTGATATCGTCCGCATCCAGCCGGGCGACGTACTTGCCCCGGGCTTTCTTCATGGCGAAGTTGGTGGCGCCGCTGGGGCCAATATTACCCTTCAGCCGGTAAGCCCGGATCCGGGAGTCTGTGGCGGCAAACTCCAGGATATTTTCCCAGGTACCGTCCTTTGAACCGTCGTCAACAACGATGATCTCCAGGTTGCGGTATGTCTGGTTGACCAGGCTGGTCAGCGCCTCGCCGATAAAATCGGCAGCGTTAAGCGCCGTCATGATAACGGTTACGAGTGGTTCAGATTGTTTGAATGTCTTCATATTAATGACTGTTAGACAATGCCTTCTTGTCCTCCGGAGCCTTGGCGAAGGAGGAAGCTTTGGAAGGCTAGGCCTTAAATGTCTGAACTGCTCTTTTTCCCAACCGCAATTTCTTGTGGTCAGAAAAAAGAGCCAGGGCGCAATCCTCAGTTGAGGGTCACGCCCTGGATAGGGCAAGGCTGTAGGGAGCAGCCCGGTGGGCTGCTTATGGCAAAGGGAAGACAACCGCCTGGTATTCGCCCGAAGGCGTCAGGTAACCGGTCTCCCAGACCGTTTGAGCGACGGGCTGGTTGGACCCATCTACGGGCTGGCCTTTGCAGAAACCAGCATCGGTTGTCATGCCGTTGTCGCCAGGATCCCGAGTGAAGCCAAGATCATGCTTCTGGTACTCAGGCTCCTTCCAATCTTCGACCACCCGGGTGTTGGCCGGGAAAGCCGTTGACAAGTTGCGGAATCCGCACCAGAAGGTGCCGTCCTCAGCTTCGACCTTGAATTGCACGTAGGGTTCGAGGCCGTAGGTGGCGTCAGCGCCGCCGCCCGAGCCGGTGCCGTTGCTGGCGATCTGGCCGAAAAGCTCCTCGTCAGAGAGCGGACAGTCGAGCGATTCATCGCGATCAAGCTTTCCGTTTTGGAATCGGAATGCCGGAACGCGCATGTTAACCATCCGACTGTATCCGCAGATCTGACCGAACAGGCCTACGCTCTGGTTCTCCACGAACCACTGGCCTTCCAATGAGGCAATCTCATTGTAATGGAATGCCGCTTGGAACGATCCTTCGAAGATCTCGCCTGGGTACACTTTGACCAGCTGCAGCGGGCTCTGCTCACCCCGCTGGATAACCGCCGGTCCAGGGACTTTACCCCACTTGTTACCGGAACCCATGCCCGTGAACCCGAAGCATGAGTCGTGGCCGACCCAGAGTCCAGGGACGCTGTAGTCGATCGGGTATTGCTCAGTCCCAATCAACTGGCGCGGGACGTTGGCGAATTGCTGCGCGATGACGTACTCCTCGAAGCTAGGGCAGTCTGTGTATCCGCCCTCTTGGGCGTATGGTCCATCGCCAGTGTACGCGCCGGGCACTGTCTGCGAGCCGTCGCTCTGGTTAACTGGCAGGTCGCTGGCCTCTTCCAGCGAAGTACTGTCCGGATCGGCCGGGATGCCGGCCTCTACGGTCGCGGTCTCGGGGACCGTGACCATGGGCCACTGCAATTTCCAGTAGCCATCCGGGCGGGTCGCGATGGGCGATTGAAAACGAATTGTACAGGCGCTCAAAAACAGCGCCGCGATCAATAGAAAAACGATGCCGCTCACGCGGCGGGGGTAATGCTGAGACATTTCTTTTTCCTCCTCCCGGGTTCTCCGGGATTTTGTTAAGGTTTGATTTGCCGATAGTGGAAAAATTTTTTGTTTTGTTCCTTTTCACCTCTTTCAAATTTTAAGATTCGGATAAAAAGCAGAGGAGAATTGTTTCTCCGCTGGTTATTATCCGAATCCGTTCAGAGGTGCTACCGGCACTTACTTTCAAACCACAATGTCTCTACCCCGAACCGCGTTCTGGCCAGACCATCCTGACGCTCCGCAGAATTTCAAGGCGTGGCCTTGAAATCCGGTTTCCCTAAATTTCCCAATTATTTGTCCGCCTACGTTCATGTTCGCTTCGTGGTTTACAACCACGCAAACGAAAATTCATTTCGGCGGACAATTCTGACTAGTCTCTTTCAATCGGATTTTAAATAGACTGTCATTATTGCCTTGCCTTTTTAAAGTGCCCTTCGGTAAGCTCAGGATAAGCTCAAAGTGCCTGTCCGTCACCTGACGAAAGTTTTCCGGAATAACTCCGGAAACGGTAATACGAAGTTTGGCGTCTTCTTATTACCGTTTCCTAAGTCATGTAACTACCTTATCCCGGAAGTATGCTTACCCCGCTCTGGCGGGGAGCGCAACTTCGGGATTGATGCTTGCTAAACTCGTCAATCTGAATTGACTCGCTAAGCAACCATCAATTTCTGGGGTCATTTATTTGTTACCGGTCATTGACTGC
The DNA here is from genome assembly GCA_001779095.1 of Candidatus Gottesmanbacteria bacterium RBG_16_52_11. GTDB lineage: Bacteria > Patescibacteriota > Microgenomatia > UBA10105 > UBA927 > RBG-16-52-11. The sequence continues at coordinate 48,569 of MFJD01000007.1, forward strand.
CACTTTTTCACGATGTATGTTTGTTAAGTATGCTTACACAGAAAGACCTGCAGACTATCCGTACTGTTGTGAAAGATGAACTTAAACATCTTCCGACAAAAGACGAGTTCGCCGAGAAAATGGACAACATGATGGGCGAACTTAAGACCATCCGTGAAGAGATAACGCTGGTCAGCGGCCGGATGTCAGATCATACAGACGAGCTTGATAAGCACGACCGACGTCTGTCCCGTACCGAGATAGCGTTAAAACTTCCACCGCTTACCGATTAACTTTTCAATGTACGCATTCCAGGTTTTTACTCCCAGGAATGGGGACACGAAGGCCTGCCGTACTTCGTATCCCCGTTCCAAAGAATAATCCTGCTTGCCTCCTCCGGTCCATTGATTTACCGGACTTTATCGGATAGAGTAGGGGTATGCTGAATGGTGACGATCCAAAACAAATCCGGAAGATTATGGCTTCCGTAGTCAGTAATAAGTTGGCGCCACTGTATAAAAAAATGGATGTAGCGATCAGCTATTTCGATACCGTAACCTCCGGTCACGAAAAACGCATCAAACGAGTTGAAAATCGTCTTGAATTGCCACCCCTGGCCGACTGATTTATCAAAGAGCTACATGACCCTGATTACTGACTTGCTTAAACCCGAAAAAGCCGTCGGAAAGGTGGTTGACACCGTCCTTTCCCGCCTACCCACAGCCCCGCATCTGCCTCAGGTGCCGATAATCGGTGACCTGTTCGGTACTACCGAACTCAGACCGGAATCTCCCAAGACTACGGAATCTTCAGGTCAAAAATAATAAAGTGCAAATTCTGTCTTTGATAAAAAAAGACAGGCTTTTCAGCCTGCCTTTTTTACTTTCTTACGATTTGAGCCGGCAGGCTGTGCCGCGTCAAACGCGGCTTCGCGTATCTTTTTACGCCTTTTTCCTAAAAAGTGCCATGCCTCCTAGTGCCGTCAGGGCAAACGGGGCCATGTACAGCATGTCTTCAACTCCGGCTTTCGGCAGTTCCTTGGCCGGCGCCCCGACACAGAAACGGGCGAAATTGGTGTCTTCCGGTTTGTCCGGAGCCTTGACTGTGGCCCAGTTATCCCGGCAGAACTGCGGTTCAGTCGGGTAGGGACCGACAAGATGCGTCCACAGGTAAATGGTGATTTCCTTACCGACACCGATCTTCTCGATCTTGACTTCCATGGACTTTTTGTCGGAACTGATGGTGACCCATTTGTTGCCGTCGGCGATGACCTCGACATCATCTATCACCAGGTTATCGGGAACCGAGTCAGTTACTTTGGTATCGATCCGGTCATCTCCGGCTGAGTTCTTTACTGTTAAACGGAAAACGACTTTGTCATCTTTGGAGAAACGGGCATCAGTCACGTTTTCGACATACTGACCGGAAACGGGATCCTGAACCATTTTATTGATGAAAATGTCAGTAGCGCATTCAAATGTCTCGCCGTACTGCCCGGTGCAGGTGGCGGCATAGGCCGGAGCGGTAAACACTCCGAGCGAGAGTACGATGGCGGACACGAGAGCAGTTGTTTTGTTCATAAAAATCAGTTCTCCGTTAAACCATTACGATTGCGGGATTGTAGCAGGCAGGAGTCCCCGTGTCAAGTACTATAAGATAGTAAAAAACTCAAAACTCAAAACTCAAAACTCAAAGCTACAACGCAAAACTGAAAACCGGTACTTTGTTATAAGACTGCTGGAAATAAAACGGTAATGGCTGAATGTCTCCGGATATCTCCTGCCGGGCGCAACTTCCGGGGGATGCGGGCGATCCTATATTATAGGTTACTTTATCCGGATTTTGTGACTTCAGCCTCAGATTGAGGCTGATCAGATCTGCTCACTGTACTCTTCAACCAGGTCGGCGAAAATGAGCATCCGCTCCCGGGAGATCCCGGCGGCCCCGGTACGAGCTTACCTCGCGCCCGCGAGGGGCGCTCCTACGGGGCTGGTTGTGAGTTCCGAATATTCTTCAATTAAATCAGCAAATATTAACATCCTCTCCCTAGTGCTTCCCGGCGGCCAGCAGGTCTGGAGGATCAGGCTCTTTTTCCGGGTATCAGGCAGGAGGTAGGCGGTCTTGGTAGGCTTGACTATCCGTTTCTCACGCATGGCGTAGGTATAGCGGACCCCTTTGTAGTAGACCACCACCAGCTGGCCTTCCTCCAGGTTCTTGAGGAGGTAGAAGACCGCGTTCAGGTTCTTGACGAACCACTCGTAGTTGGTGGAATGGGAGAACAGGTATACCGTGCCCGTCTGGTCCGGGGTCATGCTGGTTGACGCGTGGGCTACTCCCGTTTTCAGGGCTACGTTGTAGTCCTTCGTATCGGCCGGATCAACGCCGGCGATGACCGGGGCATTGATACCGATTGCAGGCACGATAATCGCAAAATCCCGGTTAACGGGCACGATCGGGGTGCCATCCGGAGCAATGAGCGGATTAAGCACCATCGGCACGGCCGGAGGCAGCGGTTTGACCGGATTCAGGATCGCATGCAGAGCCTCCCTGGCCTCGGATGTGCGGTAGCCGGTTTCCAGCCGGATTTTGGATACTTTCGGCAGCATCAGTCCGACCAGTGAGGCTGCGACCAGGGCAATGCCGGCTGCGCGTCGGAGCAACCGTTTCCGGGGCATCACGGAGGCTCTGGGAGTGTGTTTCCGGGTATCCTGTAGTTTCAGCGCACCGGATAGGCCGCTGACCAGCGCGGGACCGGCTTTCACGCCCGGACCGGCGTTATCCCGGGGTGATGCCTGCCGCAGCGGTTCTTGCCAGGCTGAGCTTTGCTTGTCTATGGGATACAAGGCTGAGCCTTGCATATCTATAGGTCGCTGCAACGGGCTTGCCGGAATGGGGTCAGCCAGAGGCACGAACGCCCGCGGCACCGTATGACGATTCACTCCGAAGGCATTTCCGGTTGTCTGTTTTGATACTATCGATTCAGCTTCGAATTGACCCGGATTATGAGTAGGATTTCCATTTTCGCCGCGCCTGTCCACCGGCACCGGTTTGAAAGATGTTGATTCCTGAGCGACAGGAGTATGATCGTCCCGACGGTGGGCAATAGCCGGGAACTCCTGGTCAGTCAGGCTGGCCGGCTCAATATTAAGCTTCGAATCCTGAAACGGTACCAGGCCGGTGAGCGGGGGCTCTTGGGTGGCAGGCATCCAGACCGGAGCCTGACGGGCAGGAGTAAACGGACGCATCGGTCTGCGGACGCCCGAGGCGGGGAATCCGGCCGGTTGCGGGAAGCCCTGAAAGGGAGGTACAGAACGGGCGGTGGATTTAACCTGGCCCCGGGATACCCGGCCGAGGTAGCGGCGGGATTCCTGTTCAGCCAGGTTGTCAGGGGTGACCTCCACAGGCAGCAGGGTGGTCGTCCCGTCTGATTTGGTATGGATGTAGATGGTACCCGATTTTGAAAGCATAAATCACCCCGAAAATAACCGGTTCGGGATTGGAACGGAGTATACTAAAATATCCTATAGAAATCAAGATTCAGGGATACAGGTTAATTCCTTAATAGCATGTTGCTTTTATGAAAGTCCCATAGTATAATCCGCCAAACATGAAAGAAACCCCGGGATTTACTCCGTCTGAAACCATACCGGTACCCATTTCTTATGCAACCCGCCTGGGTGACCGGATACAGATCTGGTTCGATACCCACTGGAATCCGCAGGATATTGAAAACGCCTGGATTGACGCTTTTCACAGGATCGGGGACAGCCTGCCGGATGAAGGTAAACGCGATGCATTTGTGAAAGTGGAACCGGCAGTAGCCCTGGCAGGCAAGATCGCCGGAATCGGCGCAGCCGGGGCAGACTCTGTGGCCGGGTTGTGGTTTCTGAGTAGCGGCCGGCGGATTTTCCATTCTACTGCCCGGGGTGACCAGGCTGAAGCGACTATCGGATTGGTGGCTGATGTTGCTGACGGATTCAAGAATCTGGCAGTAAACGGCAAGCATGCACTAACCCGGAACGTATCCTCACGGGCGCAGCAATCACTGGAGTTCTTCCTTGGCGGATTCGTGAAAGACAAATTCGGATATCTCGGCAGGAATAGGCATGGTGAAGACTCATTCGTCAGAAATAACGAAACATTGGTCGACAACCGTGGGTTTCTGGGCGGCATGCTTCTCGTAAATGACCTGGGAGCCGGAATCGGGATCCTGAGGTTCGCCCCGGCGCACCAAAGCGCCAAACTCACTGCCCGAGCAGCCGGATATGTCGGGGAACGGATTGCCCGCCGGATCGGATAATTATGGTGGAACATGGCAGTCATCAGCCGACAGAAGCGCAGCAGCGCCCGCATCTGACAGTCCGCCTCGGAGCGGCAGTCCGCGACTGGGCAAATGAACACTATAACCCGCTAAGCGTCATGGAGGTATGGAACGAGGCGTTCGGCCGAATCTATCAGGCACTACCCGACGCGGATAAAAAAGCTGCCTTTGCTAAAACCCAGCCTCTCTGGCTCGGAGCCGGATTTGTCACCGGGACCGCAGCAACGGCCGCGGATCTGACTCTGAGTGGAATTCTGGTAAGGGATATGTTTTTTGGTCCGATTCCGACAGTCGGAAGGGATAATGCAAACCGAAATGCCGTATACAAGGCCTGTCTGGCTGCTTTTTATGGACTGGGAAAACCGGTGGAGCTTGGGCACATTGCATATCGGAAAGTCACAAAACGGGATCCTGAAATTCTGCAGCGGTTTGTCAGGGCGGCCTATACACCGACCGATCGGATTTACGATTACTACAGATCCGACACACCCAGTTACATCAGGAATCCTGAAAAAACCAGAAAGATTATAGCTTCAGGTTTCACCGCCGCGGAAGGTGCGGCACTGGGTGCAATCGCAGCAACAGCCCCTGCCAACTCCCTGACCAAGCGGGCCGCCCGGGCAGCCGGAGCCGTGGGCGAAAAGATCGCCCGGAAGATCAAGTAACAGACGGAAAACTTATGTCACCTGAATTTGCCCAATCCCCGGCGACGGAAAGCTACAGGCCGTCAGTTGTCGAACGGATGAACAATGCCATTACCCGGTGGTTTGAAAACTACAGCCCCGATCACGCTGCCCAGACCTGGAATCAGGCGTTTACCGATATCCGTGACGCGCTACCTGAAGGGGAGCGCCGGGAGGCGTTTGAGAAATCGCGGCAGTACTGGGAACTAACCGGTAAAACGCTCGGTGTAGGCGCTGCGTTTGCGGACGCAACCGCAGGACTGGTAATATTCGGCCTGCCGCTACTGTCTGCATTTTACAGTGACGACCGTATTGAAGTCGGCAGAGCCGTAGCTATGTTCGGTGCCGAGACACTTGATGCAGTGAGCGGTTATCATGACGGAGAACTTCCTTCAGATGACAATCGGATCCGGCGGGGCTTAAATCATATATCCGGTGAGTTGTGGATTCGTTCAGGGTTCCGTATGCTTCATGACCGGGAGAGCGGAATTCCCGGGCTTTACGAGGTAAACCCTGCACATGATGCATTCGCTTCCCGGATCGGACTGGCTACCATAGCGGCATTCAGCGGATCAGGGGCTGGTATACTCCTGGTTACACCGGCACACCGGGCAGTTCGGATTGCCGGCAGAGTCATCGGAGTCGTCGGCAAAGCGGCTGCCAATCGGATTTAGCCCGATAATTTCACCGGAAAGTGGTATTTTCAGTCCCGCTGTGGAATACTGTGGTTATGGCAGAACGGCACCACAGAGGGCGGGAACGGATTCGGACCAACCGGAAACCGCTGAAAGAACGCCTGAATGACTGGTACGAAAAGCATCTCGATCCCGATGACGTGACGAAATCATGGGCACAAGCCCACGACCGGATACTTCAGGCTCTGCCTGAAGGAAAGCGCCGGGAAGCCTTTGCTACCGCACAGAATTCGTGGCTCAAATTCGGCAAAGTCCTCGGCTACGGCTCGCTTCTGACGGATACCGGCTATGCCCTGTACCGGATTACCGGGGGAATTAAGACTTTATCGTCACCGGAAGAGATCGAAGCGGCAGGCGTACGGACCGGGTTGAAATTGGTGAAACGGTCAGAAAGGCTATGGCATTACGTGTTGCCCCGCGTTGACAAGCACAGGGAAACCCGGGCAGGGGATAAATTAATGGTCTACATGAATAAATACCTTCAGGGAGTTGGTATAGTTGCTGATTTTGATGAAACGAGGGACAGATTTTATAATTTCCGGCCGATTGATGATCCTAAACCTGAACAGGTAATTTTCCGTACCAGACTAGGATATGGTGCAGGAATCGGCAGCATCACCACCGGAGCCACCTTTCTCAGGCGCACACCGGTGCATTTCCTGTCCAAACTCGTTGCCCGGGCTACCGGAGCGGTAGGAGAACGGATTGCCAAACGGACTGCGCCGGAAAAGCCGCCTAGTGAAGAAGCTCTAAATAAATAAACCTATAAAGTCCATTTCATCACACGAATATTTTATATTTAAATCCATATATCAGTCTATAATAGTAATTACCAAGTCTTGCGCACTATCCCTTTTTTGGTATAATCCGGCCATATGAACAGCGTAGAAGCAGAATATAATTCAGCCGGTGAAATGCCTGATGATTTTTCCGCTGTACCGGAAACCGATTCTCCGGCAGATCCGGTACCCGATTACACTTCTTTCAACAAAGCTTCCCAAACCATTTTTGAAGTCGGTCTGGGTAGTGACCTGACCGGCGGAACCGGAATCTTCGACCGCCTGCGCGACGCCGATACCCGGCTGCGGGGCAGGGACATGGGTCCGATGAAAATCCGCGCTGCCAGGCTCCTGGTATACGAATCGATGGCCCGGACCGGTCTGTTTCTGGATACCCTGGACCGCAAGCTCGAAGACCGGTTGTTCGGGGACAAGGACCGGGTTTACGCGGAAGGCAAAGTTCCCCCGATCGGCATGCGTATAGCTAATGTAATATCCAAAACCTCACCTCCGGTGACCCCGAACGGAGCTAGCCGGATGCGGCGGATACGGGATACTCTCCGTACCCGTGTGGCTGAAGCCAGGCAGAAGGCCACACCCAACCGCATCAGGTCAGGCGTCTCCGTCGCGATGGAACAGGTTGTCGATAAGGGAATATCGATGGCAGCGGATAAGGGTGTCGAGACGGCCAGCGGAGTAGAAGGCGCAGCCTTTGTTTCTCCGGCTGCCGAGCTGGTTGCGACCATTGCCAATTTCTCAACAAGTGACCGGATCCGGGACCGGATCAACGGTGTGTCGGTCGAAGCCCGGTGGCGTCAGGTTTACCAGGCTCCGGTTATCGGTGTTCCGGCCGAACGGTTGTATGACTGGGCTAACGAAAAAATTGAAGCCATTGAAGAAAGCCCCGGCAAGAACTTCCTAAAAGGGGTCATCCTGGCCGGCACCAAGGGCGCCATCCGCGCCGGGTAATACACCACATAATAACTCCTGTAGTAATTCTCTCCAGGCTCCAAGGCTCAGCCTTGAATTTAGTTAATCCATCGGGTTATCGTGGCGGCGGGGCGCAGTTGAACATAGGTATGCTATACTCCGAACCCTATGCCAGGCACTCCGGAATGTGATAACCCGATAAATCCCATTTCTGAAAGCCCGGAACCGGGCGGCAACCGTACCCTCTGGTTACCGGACCGCCTGAAGGACCGGATTGTGGCTACGGCGCTCTGGGATTTCCGGGTGGCACTTCCCGGGATTGATTTCAGCGGTATTACTCCGGCAGTCGTAGACCGGATCGGACTGCGGATGCGGATCGGGGGAGAAGCCGATCTGGCTGATGTATCAGATGATCCGGGTACTGCGCTGGAGGAGACGCTGACTGAACTGACTGCGGTTTATGTGACCGGTATTCGTCAGGGTATCGGCATAACGCCGGAGTTTTTCCGCTATGCGGCCAATTCACTCGACGGAACGCCGATGCAGCTGTTGAGTCTCTATATTATCGATGCACTGGAGGAAGCGATGCAGCAGTCCGGTCAATCAGGCCAGGCTTTGGGTGAGCATATAGGCATGCTTATCGGCAAAGCATATCTGACCGGGAATCTGAGCGAACTCGAGGCGGTCTATTCAGAGGGTGCCGGGCGGCTGGACCAACCGGCATTTGCCGACCTGAAGACCATCCGTAACACTGACGGGCTGCACCATGCCGCGGATCATTTCGTCGAAATCCCGGGGGAACTGATAAACGGCAGGTTCGTATCCGATGCTTCCGCCGTTTTCTACCCGAAAGAAAGTGCAGACGGTTTGCGGTTCGACGTGCTGTTTGATCTGCCATTTATGATCCGACGCTTCGGATCGGCAGTCCGGCAAAAAACCAGACACGCGTTAGCGGAAAATGATTTTCTCAGATACGCTGATCCGGACGACCGGCAGGCGGGGGATTTCCTTGCCCGCTATGCCACCGCTAATTCCTTACTGGATTTTTACCATGAATTTACCCATGTTTTCAGTGCGGTAATCTGGGCCGGAAATAACTTTTCCGGAGTCGACCGGATATTCCTCTGACAGCAATCTGATTTCCGGGTTTTTCCCTGCATACGGGTGGAGTAATCCAATAGACGATGTATTGACCGGAATTAAACGGCTATGGGCCGGAGTTTGTCGATCGAATCGCATAAATCGGTCACGGTACACTCAAATACGCCCGGTTGCGGCGACCTGACCTTGATATTTATCTCGCTTGTCTGGGCGCCTTCAAAACCCAGCCGGTTTACGAGCGAAAAATAATTTCCCATCATCCAGCTTAGGAATTCGTCATAAGCCGGTGCGGACTCATCGATTGTCGATGCCAGGTCAATCAGGCGGGTAGTTTCATCCTGTCCCATTCCGGCACAGGCTTTGCGGCGGGTTGCGTCTGACTGACT
>MFJD01000007.1:57564-61993 GCA_001779095.1 Candidatus Gottesmanbacteria bacterium RBG_16_52_11
TCTGAGGAGGCACCGGCATACGCCGTAGGGAGTCGTCAGGATTCCGGGCGGTAAATGCTGAGCCAGTTCCGCCGCCCGGTTAGTAAAATCCCGGTAACGCGCCGCCTGTTCCATGCCGACAGAAAGGATTACCTTATAAACTAATCCCTCGCGTTCATCATGGAATACGACGCTGTCATTACCGGTATTCAGGCACCTGAGGTTGACATTCATGCCGTATTTCTCGGGGCGTTCACCTTTGCATCCCATAGCAGTCGTGAAGTATACAGCATGCTTATTGCCGTATAAAGTATTTACTTAACAAAACAGTGAATACCTCATTGCTACCGTAGCTTCGCAAGGCCTGGCCTTGCGAAGCTAGACTGAATATTTATAAAAATGAGAAGAGGTTTAAACCTGTTAAACCCGTCGGGTTGTTGTTTCGGGTTGTTGTTTTGTTTACAGCAACCCGTATGCCTTTTGCAGCCTACCGCTAATGCTACCGAAAGTCAGCCTCAAAAGGGGACGCCTTTTGAGGCGGGAATTTTGCATCCCGGGTTTGTGATAAGTATTATGCGGAGGGTGTCCGGTCCGATTCAGAAACAACTGCCACTTCAGTCTCAGCGGCTGCATCTTCGGACGATAACGCTGTCTCCGGTTCCGCCGACGTCCGCTGCCGGTAGTTTTCAAGGGCATTTTTGATATTTTCGATATTGTCGATGACTACTTTACTATCGGATTCTATATGATAATCCGGCTTCCATCCTTCTTCGGCTTTGCCTGACAGCGGTCCGTTTTTCCGGGTAACCTGGCCATCCGGACCGGTGACATCCCGGTATTTGCTGAAGCCCAGAAACAGCATCAGCCGGCCGGTAAGCCTATCCCGCAGTTCGGGATTCTTCACGACGTCCCGGATCCAGCGGACGTTTTCCGTCAGTACCGATTCAAATAACGCCTTGTTTTCGTAAGTTATCTGGTTGCCGTATTCCATACGGCGCAGGAATTCGGCCGGATCGATATCCCTGACTTTCTGGTCGATTTCCCGGTCGCCGAAGGTATGGTAGGCGTGGCGTTTGGTCTCCAGTGCATAGATGAACCGCCGGGGATTTGACTGGCCGATGTTACGGACCGTATCTATCACCATGGTATTGGGTGTGACACTGCCGTCGGGATTGGCTTTACCGCGCATAATGGAAATCCGGGAACCGATATCCACATCTTCACCGATCCGGATCGGCTGGTAACCCCCGATCATGGCGTAGCTTTCGGCGGTGAATGCCGAGTTCCATCCGCCCAGGACGACCGTATTCCACCGGCTGTCGGCATCGGGATTGACCTCCGGCCGCAGGCGTTTGTCACGAAGCAGGTATTCCGAAAACCGTTCCACCCGCCGCTCGACGAAGAGGTAATCATGTTCCTTGAGTATCTCCGGTGCCAGGTCCTGTTTGCCCCGCAGGGCATCCGTGCCGGGATTGGCGTCGAATTTGGAAATCAGGTTATAGACTGCCTTTGTATCGATGGACAGAAGGTCAGCGTCCTCGGATTCCAGATACAGCTGGCCTGTTTGGGTATCACCCCGCCTGACTGACCGGTTGAGTAAGGTGTCGGCGATCAGCTTGCGGGCCGGTCCGACACCGCCCTGGCCTTTGGGGAACAGGGTATAGGCAACATTCACGCGGACCCCGGGATTATCCCGCCGGAACCTGTCCACTTCGCCAAGCGACCCGTCATCAGACAGGTCTTCCTCCCGGTTTACCAGTACGTTGATTTCATAGAGGTTATGATTCAGCGGTTTGCCGTCAGCATCTGTCTGCTTGGCCCATTCGGAAAGCGTATGGTAGATGTTCTTTTCTTCGTGGTATACGGGTATCATGACCGCCACCCGGGCATCCGGATGCATCGGCGGCAGCTCATAGGTGATCCGTTCTACCGCTTTGCGGTGGGCTTCCGGCTGGGCATCCAGGTATTTCCGGATCCGCTCCTGTTCCCGGCTGACGCTCCTTTCCGTTTCCGGCGGGATGATCGGCGGCATGCGGTCGATCTTTTTCAGCCATTCTGTGTAGTTCTTCCAACTCTCCAGCCCCAGCATATACCCGCCGTACCCGTAGTACATCGGCGATTCACCCGGAGCCGTATCCATGGTGCGCGGCAGGGTCATCACCGGTGCTTCCACCCGGGGAATTCCCAATGGAATAATCGGTATCGGCAGCTGGCCGGGGATAGTCCGGTCATAGACTGTCAGGACCGTGGCTTCGGTAAACGGTTGGGGATTGTATCCGAAAACCCGGATGGTATCGGTTCCGATCTTATGTTCGAAATTACCGGCGGTTATCCGGCTGTGATAGATGTCGATATTCACGTCCGGGGTCCCCTCCGTGCCGGTGCCGCCCAGGGCTTCGGCCAGGATCCGGATTTCGCGGTCAGAAGCCGCCCCGGGGATGCCGTAATACCCGAGCCTGAGGGCTACGCCCCATTTCTCGTTCCTTTCCATGACGGCATCCATCAGCTGGTTGTTGTTCCAGCCGGGATTCTCGGCTTTCTGCCTGAGGTACTCTTCGATGCCCTTGTCCGACCATTTGGCGATTTTGCTCATGCCCTCATCACTGAAGAAGATTTTCGGGTAATCGCCGTCATGGAAGGGACTGCCCAGCTGGTTATCGTTGAAGGCGCCGGCCAGGTTTTTGATGGCGTTGTTGGCCGCTGTCGGATGCGCATAATCCGAAAGGTTGATTGATTTCTGAGTGAGTTCCCAGAATCCGCCACCGTAGGAATTGGGCTTCAGGTTGATGGTTTGCGATAAGTCATATCCGGTTTCCGCCGGCTGGCCGGGAATGACGATGTTATTCACCAGGTCAGGTTTTTCGAAATCCAGTCTGTATTGCCGGCCGAATCGGGTAATGATTCCGTCATCGGTGAGCATGCCGTTCTGGTTTATTCTGAGGCCGCGGACCAGGGTTTCTCCGGCATCAATTTCGTGCGGATTTCCGGAGTCAGTCACCAGGTCATACAGGCCGTTACCCCGGTCCAGAAGTTTGGTCCCCTGGGGAATGTCGATGGACACCGGATGACTCTGGACATCACCCATCTGCACCTGCTGCATGCCCACGGAAACGGGTGCGTTAATATCCCGGGATTCGAAGTGGTCGAAGCGCAGGAGGTTCAGATGCTTATTGATATCCACCTGCACATCGTGGGCGGTATCGGCCGTTGATATCACCTGCCAGGAAGTGACAGGACCACCCTGCGGATTGGTAGAATTTATGTCCCATAAAACCAGGGCTCGCTCGCCGCTTGGGGTATCCACCCACATCAGCTCCTTCGGGGCTTTGGTCAGGATCTCGCCGGATTTGGTCGGATCCAGGTCGATCATATGGTAATCCGCTTCCGTCAGGGGCGGGTGGGGAAGTAAGTTGATTTGGCGGGTAACGGTCTGAAAATCCAGGTCCAGTCCGTCAATCCGGGCATGTTCGTTTAAGGAATTCAGGGTTTCCTGTGAAAGCGTCCCGTCGGAAAGGTCTCTGAGTACGGCACCCGCGTGGTCGGATAGGGTAGTTTGAACCCCGTCAGGCGATACGTATACAAGTTCGTCACCCATTTTGTAGAGACTGTTGGATAACTGGACAAAATCGCTGCCGGTGGTATGCGTCTGGGTGATTTCCCCGACCGGCAGCGGTCCCAGCGCTGCCGCGCTTTCCCGGCCGGCAAATCCCAGGGTCCGGGAAATCCCGCCCATCAGCTCGAAGTCACCGGTTTTCGCCCAGTGGATGATGTCCGTGATGCCTTCCTGGACCAAGGCACCCGTGATCAGCCCGGATACGCTCCGCTTGACTCCGTATTTAGCAGCTTCAGCCACCGCAGTCTTATGGAGTTCTTTCAGGAGCTGATCCATGCCGCTGACATCATATTCCTTCACCGCACCGAATCCGAACCGGCGCTTAAGCAGGCGGGATTGCGGAGTCCGGTCCGATACCAGGGACAGGGTGCCGGCAACCGGATCGGCAGAAGCCTCCAGGACTCCGGCGCCCTGGGTCAGCACCTGTTCCTGGGTTGTGGTCAGGGTATGCAGGAATCCGTCAAAATCAGCCCCGCCCAGAAGCTGGCTTTTGTCATGGTGGGTAAAATAGGACCGCAGTTCTGCTTCCAGGGTAATGGCGGCAGCGTCCAGCGCCGTACGTTCGGCTTCGAGATTCGTCAGTGACGAGTAACTGACCAGACCGATGCGCTTTTCTGCCCGGCTGCCGACGGCTTTGCGGGCTTTGGCATCTGCCAGATTGGCGAGAGCCCCGCGCAGGTTATCATCGGTCAGTCCGTCCCGGACCGTCCTTTCCGGTGTGGAAATGGATGAATTCAGGGCATCCGTCAGCTCCCGGGCGTCGCGCTGGGGAATCAGGAACCGGGTCATCCACTCGCGCTTGCGGGGAAGCGCCGTCAGGTCGCCTCTCTCCTGCGC
>MFJD01000007.1:62020-62398 GCA_001779095.1 Candidatus Gottesmanbacteria bacterium RBG_16_52_11
AGTATTCTTTAAATCCCCCGAGTGTCCCGGCCGCCGCCGCCCCGGCAAATCCGCCCATCCACAGGGGAGCCAGCCGCCGTGCGGCCATGCTCGAGAACTGGATCGGGAGCGATCCCAGGGCGATAGCCGCCGATACCGCCGTTCCCACTGCCGCGTCGCTGACGAGTCCTGCAGAGACGATATTTTTCTGCTGCAGGAAGTCGAGGGTTTCTTTCACCAGTTTCACGCCCTTTGTCGTGGCTGTTGCCTCGGCCTGGGTGGCTTCGCCCATCATCGCCGTGCCTAAGCGTATCTCCATATTGTCCATGACCGTGTCGAGGCTAAACATGCCGGCATCATGGTCGCGTTTGGCTTGCAGTGTGTCCGCCAGCGAATCAA
>MFJD01000007.1:62438-63664 GCA_001779095.1 Candidatus Gottesmanbacteria bacterium RBG_16_52_11
GTCCGGTGACCCGGGTCTGGAAAAATTCATTTTTGGCGGCTTCCCAGTCGGCTCCCGTGAGCTCTCCCGTGAGTTTGCGGTGCATCAGGTCCTTAAGGCCGGTGATCAGTGCCTGATGTTCGGGTGAACCGCTACGGAGGATTTCGAGAGTTTCGCCCATTTCCTTCCGGACAATATCCGCTTCGGAGTTGTACTCCAGTTCCATCCGGTTCCGGACTGCCCGGGCGGCGTCATCGAAGGCGGCTTTCTCGGAATTGTAGATTTCGATGTTGCCCCGGGCGCGCATGTCGCCCAGCTCCTCAAGGACATAAGTCTGGAGTCTGGTGGTGGCACCGGTGTTGTCTTTCAGGTATTCGGTGAACTTGCGGGCCGCCCGTCCGACGGGGGACAGGGTAGCCATTTCGCTTTCATAGCGGGCCTTGGCATTCTCTTCGGCCAGAGTGAGGCTGTGGTCGGCAAACGGCAGCTCGGCCGTTTCCAGCGCCCGGGTATAGAATAGTTTCAGCCGCTCCTCGAAATAAGGCCGGAGTGCCGATTTCCAGATCCGGCGCTTGGCTTCTGTCAGCACATGCATCTTGTCCCTGACCTTTTCCCATACACCCCGCAATCCTTCAAACTCCCGGTGTTCCCGGGGGGTGATGGACTTGGTGAAATATTTATTGGCCAGGTCATGGACGCGCTGCTCAATACCTTCAAGACGGATGAAAGAGATGACATCGTCCCGCTGGGGCACTCGGGCAGGCTGAGCTGTAGGAGTTGTTGTGTCCGCTGGGGCTTCCGGTAATCCTGTCGTGACCGGCTCTGCCTGGGTCTGCGCCGGTGCCGGTTTTTCGGATGGTGCCTGCGCGCCGGCTTGAGGACTGTGTGTTTCGCTGCCGGGCTTCTCCAGTGTGAAGTGGTCTGCCGGGACGTCGATAACATGGCCTTCGCGGTCGGTGAACCGGAGTTTCCTGATGCCTGACCATTCGAGGTCGCTGCCCGGGTCGGTCGGGATGACGTCGTCATAGAGACGGCCTTCCTCGCCCTTGCGGCGGCTGGCCCGCCGGGTCATCGGCCGGGCGGACTCGGCTCCGGTAGCGTCCGATGCGTTGCCGCCCCTGATCGTCAGTTCCCGGATTTCCTCGCCGTCGATCACCAGCGGATGTTCCGGTTTAAGGAATATCTTCGTCGGCTGCGCTGCCCCGCCTCCGAGGGTAATGTGACGGGTTTGCGGCAGTTCGGAACGT
>MFJD01000007.1:63857-64179 GCA_001779095.1 Candidatus Gottesmanbacteria bacterium RBG_16_52_11
GCTCGGTCATGGTTTTGAGGGCGATCCAGCGGTCGAGCGCGGTACTCAGGTCTTCTTTAACGATTTTGCGGGCTTCGGAATCCAATGTTATGCCGTATTTGGCGTTAATTACGGACTCCAGGAAGGCATCGAGGGACTGGGTGGCGGGCGGAGTACTGGAAACCATATAAAATCAAACCGTTAATCGGGTACATAATCAGAGTATCGGATAGCCGGGAGGGAATCAAGAATCGAAAGTTGCCGGCACGGCAAATACTGAAGGTTTATTTAAGGCGGAGAATTTATGGTTTCTGTGTGGCCTTTGCCTTGCCGGTCCAGACCA
>MFJD01000007.1:64267-71376 GCA_001779095.1 Candidatus Gottesmanbacteria bacterium RBG_16_52_11
TTACGTTTTCGTCATACTCCCGCAGTATCGGGAGAATTATAGGGGCCAGCTCCGGGAAGGTGTCATCGAGCTTGGGAATAGCCCGGTAGAGTTCCTCGAAGGACATGCCCGGTTTGAGGACATCCAGGACCCGCTGGGAGATGGCCTGGGCCCGCTCCTCGGTCATGGTGCCTTCCTGGAGGGCTTTCTTTATCAGGTCCACCACTTTCAGTTCGATCTGCTGGCGGAGGTCGTCGGGAGTCATGGCTTTAAAAGTATCAGGTATTAGGTATCAAGTATTAAGTATACAGTATCGGATACACCACTTTCTTTGCGCACCACCCGGGCGGATGTATTCCGTATGCAGTATTCTGCTTTTTTAATACCTAAATACCTTACTGAGTGGAATACTCCCGGCGGGGTTAATACTTAAATACTTATATTCCTTGATACCTAAATACTTTTATACCTCTCTTCGACTTATCAGCCTTCGCTCGGTAAGACCACCCTGCGGAAAAATCCCTGCGGGGAAATACTTAATACTTACTACTTGCTACCTGATATCTATTCCGCGGAATACTCCCGGCGGGGGTAATATTTATCTCGCAAGTCTCGCAATCTCGCAAGGCCAGGCCTTGCGAAGCTAAAGGGAAACGACACCCCAGACGGATTTTTAGATCAATTAGGTAAATTAGAATAATTGGTTGTGATATTGAGTCCTATAATTGTTAATAGTTGCGGTTTGGACTATAATCACCTGACTTTCCGGAAAAGTCCTTGTCGCAGCAGCGCGGCACGGGACGCCGGAGCACTTTAACACGGAATGACGGAAATCCACACGATTTCGGGTATGCCGGCGGGGGAATGTGTAACGTTCCTGGACCAGCATATCCGAAACTTTTTTCAGGAGAATAAAAAATGACACTCTTAGAAACTAAGTGGGGAAGATTGTTTATTGCCTACATAATCCTCAGTCTGATACTAGGGATTATTGCGTTAAGTCCGTTGGGTAGGCCAACCGTTTTTCAAATCCTTGGAATCGAGTTGCCGGAGCATAAGCTCGGCAACAACGAGGTGATTGTGCCGTTGGAGTTTCCAGGCGGCACAGAGTGGTGGTACAGTAATATCGCAATTTTTCTTCGCCACTCTGACGGGTGGGTAATAGGTCCCGGTGAAACAGTAAGT
Organism: Candidatus Gottesmanbacteria bacterium RBG_16_52_11; assembly: GCA_001779095.1. Classification (GTDB taxonomy): domain Bacteria; phylum Patescibacteriota; class Microgenomatia; order UBA10105; family UBA927; genus RBG-16-52-11. Next base: position 65,432 of record MFJD01000007.1, read on the forward strand.
TTCAACGACCACCATGGTCCGTATATCCCGGACAATGGTTACAGCGGTACCGGTTGGGGCGCGTCGGACGCCGGCTCATTCTTAGCCTGCTCGATGCAGAAGGCAGGCTTAAAGGTCAGAGGGCAACTGCCCACAGAATTCCGGGTATGGAATTTGCCTGAGGAATGTGCGTCCCTGCATCTGTATTCCGGCAGGGCGGACATAATAGTTAAAAATCCATATAATTTCCCTGTCAAAGTATTCGTAACTGAGGAGAATGGCCGCGATCTGCTTGTGCGGATCGGCGTAGCCCCAAATAAATAATAGTCATTCCGTTTACTATCTGGCAATCCCCCTGCCAACGGGGAATTGATACCCTCTTGGGGATTGCCGGCTTTTTCGGCTTCCCAATACGTTGCGGAGCGGAGTAAGCCTTATTCCGCCGCTGCCAACGCTTTCGCCTGACGGACTGCTTCATTGAAAATGATACAGCCGCCGGAATCGGAATGGTCGCAGAATTCGCACATGGGGAAGTATCCGTCTTCAACGTAACTTTCCAGGTGTAAACGCGGATCGTCTATTTTGACATACTCAACTGCGTTGCCGACCCTATTCCCGGTCCGTCCGATGCAATCCATCGTATTGATGGTTATTTGCGGTGAAACAGCGTGGTGATGCGGGAGGTCGGTAAAGATAAACACTTCACCGGGATCAAGTTCCGACACGTCACTCATGACCCTGATAAGCGGCTTTGACTGAAGCAAAGATCCGGGGGGTTTGATGCGTTCCATAGACCCGGATTATACACCCGCCGGCCATCCTTCCTGAAGTTGACTGTTTCCCGCGGGTGCCCGGACCAGCACTCTGAGAACCGGCTGCCCTATTAATAAGCCTATAACATTTGTATTTTCTCCAAAATTAGTCTATAATCCGCAGACTCATAGCGCGCAGGCAGGACGGGTGCGTCCGGTCCGGCGTGATATATGGGAGACAAACTGAATTCCCACGGATAAACGCGAATCCGCCAGCTGGCGGAGGCGTTTTAGTGCAATTTTTGCGCATCCGGTGGAAACGCACCTTACCACGTAAAGTACTTACCTTCTCCCGAGGCTTACAGCCTCGCGTCGAAGGGGCGTACTGACGTGGCTGCATCGCAACTGCGGTGCAGTTGCACTTTGACAACCGAGAGTGAGCAACCCCTTACATTTGAACGTGAGGGGTGATTCTGATTGAAATAATAAACCCCCGCTGATTGCGCAAGGCCAGGCCTTGCGAGGCTAAAGAGGGATTCTTGTGGGTAGTCTGGAGGCGATTTTCGCCTGCGGAGGACCTACAAGAATCTAATTTTGAAAAGAGGAAAAAGACATGATTAAGAGTAGAAGCACGATTATTATTAATTTTCTCTTCGTTGTGGCGTTTATTATGGCCGCTTGCGCGCCGGCGCTGACAGAGGCGGATCTCGTAGCGGTTGACGGCGCGTCCGCTGTTGTTGAGGCGGCTCCTGAAACAGGTGGAAGTGGGTTGGTACCTGCTGGTCCTGCACCTTCCTCAAGCGGAAGTTTAGCACCCGCTGTGCTTAGAATAGAGGGTATTCCCGGCGAGGTTGACGTTGCAGTCGCCAACGCCAAATTAGTAGGTAAATATGTCGGTTATCATGGTACGCCAGCATACACACTACTGGCGAAGGGGATCCTTACGGATACTGGATACCCAGAAAATACCGTAAATGCGGCAAGCGGTCTTGTAGCCTTTGATGAACTTAAGGCGCGAGGAGTCTGCTGGCTGTGCCTGACCCGCCGGGATGCCAATTATGTCATCCCCGGTGCCAGCGCCGGCAGCCAGTGGAAAGGTGGCGAACTCTGGCTGGCTTTGGAAGGGCTTCAGGATGAACCCGTGGGTACGGGTTTCATCATGGCTGCCCACAAGGGAAGTAAATTTCTGGATTGGGGTGGCTGGAATCCGGCTACTGTTGAGCAGCGGCTGGCACAAGCCCGTGCTGCAATCGCCGAGCTAGAGCCAGTGATTAATGGTGGATCGGTTTCCGTTAAGGATGTTGCCCGATACCAAGCCGCGATCACTTCAGCCGCATTCGATGAAGAGCGGCTGGCGTTTTGGAGCCAGATACGGACGCTTCCGCCTGAACGCGTGTCGCTTATTGAGGAAGCGTTACGAACGCCAATAAATGTCGAGTTCGAAATTGCTCCTGAAGAAACAACGCGGTCGAATTTCCGGCTCTACCCGGGTCCCGGTACCCGGATGGCAGCCCGGGAAATAAGCTTCAGCCGGGCTACCCGGGTATATCTGCCTCCCGGCGCCAGCCAGCAACTGGCTGACGCCATAAAATCTGCCTACCCGCAAGTAGAGGTGATAGGCGGAGTCCAAGCCGTATCGAATGCGGCAAACCTGTGGTCGCGGGTACCGCAGGATGTCTACAACGTCATATTCTGGACCGGAAATATTGCCTCCCGCGCCATGACCGAATGGTTGCCGGCATTGGGATTTTACTCGATCGTCTTTGCTCCGGCAGGAGCAAAGGTGGTCGACTGGTACGACGTCATGGGAGACTACGACGTCGCCAGGTCGCAGGGTCTGACAAACCTCGGACCGGAGGACTGGTACGAGGTGAAAAACCGCTGGCTTGAGAATTTAGCCGGATTCGGGTGCGACCCTGCTGGCAACTGCCTGTTCGAGCCGCTGTTCGACTGGACAGGGGTCGATCCCTATGACCGCTTCCAGCCGTGGTCATCAACACGGATCCGGCAAGGTGAAAGCGGGACAGCGGAATTGGTAGTCCCAAAGAACCTTATGGTCGGCTGTCGCTCGAAATGGGGTTGGACCCCGGAGTGTGCAGTAGTCGAAGCTGAATTGCGGATTGATTCTATTGAGGTCGATTATATTAAGTGGAAAGACGATCGACCAAAAATGGACTTCAATACACCGGGAGGTGAGATTAGCTTCGGCGGTTTCGTCGGACTTCCAGGCGATAAAAACACTGCCTTCCCAATCGGCTGCCAGCCAAGCGGGGATGGCGGTCAGCTGAACACCGTTTTTCTGGTCCGGTGGATATCCAACCCGGACCACTCTGAAGTGCAGGTATTACTGCGGCCGCTCTTGTGGGTCGCAGATACCTGCGAAATCCAGTAAAAAACCACTTCAATCAGGATCCGGATGTGTGCGTCCTGCCGCCACATTTATAGAGTGCTCACTCTCGGTTCCTGATTTTTCTCCGAGTATCTTCACCGGGGCATCAGACCGAAGATGGCTGGAACTGGATCGGACGGATCATCGCAAACGGCGGTTCGCTCCCCAGATCTATCGTCCTCATATCAGATTCGGCAGGCATTTCTTTAAGAAGAAGACATGTTAGAGGTTGGATTATACCCTCAACTTTAAACGCATTACTTTCCATTTTCATTTCCGATAATTGGGGACTAATAACCGTGAGAATATTAAACTTCAATGGATCTTTCCCGCTCCATCTGGTTATCTTTTTCAGATCGTAACCTTCCTGACCATATAGCCGTAGTGCGGCATTTCCCTTCAGATTTATACTTTCCCTGATCGAATCATCAGACATGCTTATTATCTTGCCGGGAATCCCCAGGTTGGCTTCCTGGTCGTAACTGACGACCTTCGCCTCCTGCAGTATCCGGAAAAGTTCGCCTGCCGGAACCTTTGCCAGATCAGGCCGTTCGAACATCTGCTGTGCTGCCTGAAATACATACCCGTTGATCCGGTCAAGTTTGAGTTCTCCCACATCCGGGATGGGGATCGTCGTGCCGCCTTTCGGGTCCAATAATCCGGAAAGGGGTGGTGTGTCGATGGGATTTTCAGCCATATTACCGGCATTGTGGCACAGTAGCTGCCCGGATTCAATTGTTTTTTCTGAATGCCGGCCGGTGTTCAGAACGCTTCCTGATAATCTTCATCTCCGACCGGGGGCTGCATCCTGACAATCAGTTTGATCTTGGTTTCCTCTCCGACCTGCTCTGCGAGAGGCTGGATAGCCACCAGTTGGCATTCCTGCTTCTCACCTCCGGCGGTTTCGTATTCCACCCAGAAGGTTTCTTTTCGCCCCCATGCAGCCGTAATGGTGCCGATTGCCGCTGCTGCATCAGCGACGGATGCCATTATTACAAATGCCCGGTCCGCATCGGGAAAATTTATCATACCGTCTTCGGTGTAATATACCTGCCGGAACTGGTCGGATGGATCAAAAATTTCCGTGGGGTCAAATTCGATGACCGGAGGGCCACCGGACAAATGGACAATATTTCTCTCGCTGTCAGGCATAATTTCGGATGAATGGGATGATAAGGTCAGAACCGGCTGATGTCAATCAACAGTCTGTAATCCGCAAGGCCTGGCCTTACGAAGCTAATTCCCGGTCAGGCGGGCATTGCGTGAGTTATTCAAGCTGTGCGACCGGCGTGCGGATGTATAATACGACATACCGCTCCGGATCAGACACCGGACAGTCGGGACTATCCTGCAGCTGCTGGACGCCGGTTACCAGGCATTCCCGGTATTGCCCGCCGGCAGAGAGATATTTTGCCCGGACTGGGTTGCCATTTTCCCAGTCTTTCAGAACAGACCTGATAAGTTTCCTGGGAGAGTTTGTTTCATACAGTATGCCCACTGTAGTGTCCGCAGGCTTGGGTGCATCCGGTGTATCAGTAAGGAATTTAACCACCTGATCGGCGGGTTCTAACAGGTCCCATTCCGGCAGAGCTAAAATATAGCCTTCAGGTATTTGTATGATGCGTTCACCCATACCAGAAATCAGGCAGTCAAAACGGTCAGTTACTCCGGCATCCGGACCCTGATTCCGATAAATTCGAAATCAGAGTTATCCGTTCCTAAACAGAATAGCCTCTGCTTCCAATTCAAAATGCGGTACGCCTCTGATCTGGATGATGTTTTCCGGATTAGCCATTATACCTGCGGATGATAAAAACAGGCTGCCTGATTGTCAACCCGGACAATATTTCCGTTCTTGCCGGACGGTGAGGACCCCGAGGACAGGTGTCTACCTAATACACCCGAAAGGTGTACTGACACGGGTGTACAGGCACATCCCGGGGGCTTCCGCCGACTGCCGTGCCTCTGGTATCATAGGCAGATATGAAGGCGGTTACCTATACCAAACACGTGTTTGACAACGGCGTCCGGCTGATACTCGTCCCCATGGAAGGGGTGGAAAGCGTGGCGACTTCGGTGCTGGTAGCCGTCGGCAGCCGTTATGAGACGCTGGCAAATAACGGCGTATCGCATTTCCTCGAACACATGGTCTTCAAGGGTACGAAAAAGTATCCCACGACCGACGATGTCAATGTCATCGAGCGGATGGGAGGCCTGCAGAATGCCTATACCGATATCGACATCACCAACTTCCACAACAAGGTGCTGGGTGAGGACTGGGAGCTGGGACTTGAGATTAACAAGGAATTGTCGCTTTACCCCCGGCTGGAAGCCAAGCACGTCGACCGGGAGCGTAACGTTATCCTCGAAGAGATGAAGCGTTACGAAGACGAGCCTGCGGCCAAAGCCGAAGAAGTTTTCCATACCATGATGTATCCGGATACGCAGCTCGGAATGCGCACTATCGGGGAAGTCGACAGCCTCAAACGGGTAGACGGGAAGGAGCTCAGGCGTTACCACGATACCTGGTACCAGCCGGAGGGCCTGGTTATCATCCTGGCCGGTAAAGTCGGTAGTGACGGAAATGGCGACGATACCGCCAAAATCATCGACCTGGTACACAAATGGTTCGGTTCGCTGCCGGAGAAAAAGGCCGGCGCTTTCGATACCGTTGCCAAAGTCCAGTCCGTCCCCAAGGTCATCGTCACTACCAAGAAGGATGCCCAGCAGGCGCATTTCGTCCTGGGTATGCCGACATTCCCGCGCGGCAGCGATGAGCGGTTTGTCTGGAACGTATTTAACCTCCTGATGGGCGTTTCCTTCAC
>MFJD01000007.1:71392-80519 GCA_001779095.1 Candidatus Gottesmanbacteria bacterium RBG_16_52_11
GAGAAGCGGGGACTGTGTTACCACATCCGCTCCACATCCAACAACTGGATTGATACCGGATACTGGTCCGTCTATGCCGGGGTGGCGACTGACAAAGTCAGTGAAGCTCTCAAAGCCGTTATGGAAGAGCTTTCCAAAGCTGTGGATAAGGGAATTACTCAGGAAGAGGTGGATGTAGCGAAGAAGCGGCTCAAAACAATTCTGGCTTTCAAGAGTGAAGACCCGGAATTCCTGAATGAATACTATGGCCGCCAGGAGCTTTTCCGCGAACCCATCGTGACGCTCGAGGAATACCTGGAACGGGTGGAATCCGTTACCCGCGGAGAAATAGATGCGCTTCTGCGGAAGTATTTCCTGACCGGTACCCTGAACCTGTCGCTGGTCTGGAATAAGCCCAAGGATCCGAAACTCATGAACCTCCTGAAGATTTGATCTGCGTCAATATTTGTTGACTGATTCCTGTATAATAGCGGCGATGCCTTCTCGGGATCCCGAACGTCCGGGATCAAACGGTGAGCCGCGTGATCACCGTCTGGCAGCCCGGGCTTTCATCAATGACGTGACTTCGCTTGCCCATTCATTTGAGCCGGTCGGAGATAGCCGGATCAAAATCCGTGTGTGGAACGAAACTGAATCCGATACGCAGACTTTCAGGCTGCTCCGCGATTTCGGAGATACTCCGCTTGCCCAAGACCAATCCCAAGGTTTTGTGACAGACGATACATTCCGGGAAATTGTCAGTGAATTATCGCGTTATCTGACGGAACAAATATCGCATCATGAGGAATCCCTGGAACATGCCACCCGGGCAGCTGTGGGTATCTGGACCGATACCCGGGATTTGGGATTAGTCCTTTTCAATGACCGGATACTTCCGCTGTCGCATAGCCGGGGCGGCAGACTGGTATCATTTTACCTGTCGGAAGGCATGGAAGACCGGCTGACCGCAGCAGGAATCCTGCCGGCCGGGAACTGGCCCCGTTTTCACCTGGCGGCGACGTTTGTCTTCCGGTTTTTACCGGTTTGAGCGGGGAGGCAGTAACGAAAAACCCTCTTGCACCGGAGTAATACCCACGCTACACTGTGGCATATGTACGAGCAAACGGTTGTCCTGGTTAAACCCGACGGCTACGCGAAGAAGGTCGTCGGCAATGTCATAGGCCGATTCGAAGCTGCCGGACTGGATCTGATTGCCCTGAAAATGGTCCGGCTGACCCAGCCGGTCCTCGACCGGTGGTACGCCCACCACAAGGATAAGCCTTTCTTTCCGGACCTTTCAGCCCAGATGATGGCGACACCCGTGGTTGCCATGGTCGTCGGCGGGGAAGGTGCGCTCGGGAAGGTATTTGCGATCTGCGGTCCGACCGATCCGGCCGAGGCATTACCGGGCACTATCCGGCGGGATTTCGGTGAGTCCAAACCGAAAAACGTCGTGCACCGGTCCGACAGCGCCGAAGCAGCCCGGAAGGAGATCGGACTTTTATTCGCTCCGGAAGAATTGTTCTCTCCTGCACGGTGACATGGGTAAAGAATAGTTCTTACACCCAAATCCGGTTTATGATTTTAAGATTTACGATTTACGCATTACGATGACCGATACGCTGCCGCCGCATAAATACCATGGGAAAGACCAGGCTTGTCCGGGTAAATCCGTTACCGGCGCTTATGAGGACGTAGGCCTGATGTACGGCGTATGCCCGGAATGCAGCGGATCGTTCGTTTACCTGACCGGCCGGGACAGGGGGATCACCGAAGACGAATTCGATTCAGCCGGCAATTCATTTGATGCCCGTCAGGTGCTCGAAGTCTGACCGGTCAGCCTTTTGACTAACTCCCGGGGATACTGTATCCTTCCCGTTTAATCAGGCCGTCCGGTTCCGGCATTTGAAACAGCCATCCGGATCCGGCTGAAATATGGCATACAAAGAACAGTCTTCCGATACCGGTACGCCTGACGGCAGCCTGTCTCCGATACCGCAATCTGCACCCGGTTCCGGAGAATCCGGAATGCCGCTGACAGGCTACGAATCCCCGGAATTGCCGGAATTACCGGCGGATATTGACCGGGCGTACGGGGAAATCTGTGACGCCATGTTCGGCGAAAACGGATATCTCAGTCACCGCAACGAGGAGGTGTCGGCTGAAGACCGCAGGATGGTGGACTCTGCATTCCGGCTGGCTATCTACGGCCACCAGCTCCATACCCGTGGCACCGGGGAACCGTATATCTGGCATCTGCTGCGGATCGTCGGTGAACTCGTGAAAATGAAAGTTCCGGCCCGCCGGGTAGCCCGGATGTTTCTGCATGACGTGGTTGAGGATACCGCCAAACCGCTGAAAACCGCTGCCGGTGATACCCCATACCCCTTTCCGGTAACCCGGGAGGATATCGGGCGGGAGGTCGGGGAAGACGTCCTGCGCGGAGTGGACGCGCTCACGGAAAAACGGAAGACCCAGAAAATGCCGACCGGTGAGTCCATCGACGTCAAGGACATCGTCGAAACTAAATACCAGATCATCCGGTCCGGAATCGGGGATCCGACGCTGATCATCGATAAAGCCGAAGACCGGCTCGACAACATCAGGACAATCGCCGGCAAACCCCCGGCTGACCAGGTGAATATCGCCATCGATACCTTCGAAACGTACGTGCCGCTGGCGCGGATTGTGGGACTCCACGATAAGGCGGCGTGGCTGGAGGATGCCTGTTTCGCCATCATCGACGCCGCCTCCCACCGCGACGGATTCACGGAATCGCTGACTCAGCTCCGGGAGAAGATGTCCCGGCGGATCGGACAGGAAGGACCGGCGATCCTGCACCGCGAAATCAGTGAAATACTTACGAACACTCCCGTCGGATTTAACGTTGCCCGGGTTGACATCCCCGGGATATTCGAGATGGCCAGAGCCATGGATAACCGCCGGGTAGTGGAAGAGGGGGATTTTTATCTTAACGTAACGGTAGTCCTCGATGATACGGCAGCCTGGGACCGGGATCAGGACGGCCTGATGGTAAGGATGAACATGGTACCGCTCGTTTTGGCTGCCGGCAGCCGTTATCTGAATGTGCCGGAAGACAGATATATCGGTATCGCCGACGCGCTCAGGCGCATCGACCATTCCCGGAAGACCCCGGAGGGAGTATTCCGTCTGATCGGCGTGTTCGGGCAAACCCGGGTGCCCCTGCGGATCCGGGTGGTCGGCCGGACGGATTATGAGCTCGAAAGGACTCCGCTGTCATATCTCGATGCTGAAGGACTGATCGGTGCAGACGAGGTATCCGGTACCGTACAGCTTGAAAACAGGCGGGAAATGGCCCGGAAGAAACATGACCGTCTGCGGCAGCAGTTCACCGATATGACGGCTCTGGGGATGACGCATGAGGAAATAGTCAGGCAGTTCGTCCTGACCATCCCGGACAGCATCGTTGTCATAAACCGGCGGACCCTGGAGCCGGGCCAGTCGGAGCGGGTCCGGGTGGCCATCCCGCGCGGGGCGACGGTACTTGACTGCGCCCTGCGCAACCTGCCCGACCGGTGGTGGCGGATCACGGGGGTGGTACTGAACGGCCAGCACCTGCCGGTGAGTCCCGAATCGCTTTCCACCGAACTGATGCCGGGGGACGAGGTCGAATTTCCTGACGACAGCATTGAGTCTGCCATAACGGTCGCCCCGTTCTGGCTGGATACCATCAGGGTAGACGCCCAGGAGTCAGAAAACCGGGTTTCGGCAGAACTTACCCGGCGTCTACAGGTGGAGAATAATCCGGATCTTTCCGAAGCCACCCGGCAACGGGGTATCGGTAAGCTGGAGGAGCGTTTCCTGAAGCGGCAGAAGGAGCGGGGGATGGAACCGGTACCGCTGATGGTTAACATCAATAAAGTTGAATATATGTACAGGGGTGCCCTCAGCGAAATAGCCGGCAGGGAGCTTACCGGTGAAGAAGCCTTCGAAGATCTCAAATGCATGACCGGCAGTTCCGCTTTCCCCCCTGTTCATGCAAACCTGCTGACGCAGGTTGTAGACGCGCTGATTGATTATCAGCGGTCGCTGGTTTCCATCACCATCCCGGCCAAGGATGAAACCGGTGTCGCGGCAACCACCAGCACGATATTTGCCCAGGCAGGAATCAATATCGAAAAAATTCCGGTTGAACCGTACCCCGGGACGTACAATTCAGTACAGATATCATTTGTCTTCGAACCGGGCTATGTGGGTCATTACCTGGAATCCGTCCGCCCGAGGCTGGAAACGATTTTCCGGACCGATCTGACGCCGCACCCGTGGCTGCCGCTGGTAACATGATTTATGAATTACGATTTACGATTTAGGAAGAGGTTTAAACCTGAACAACCCGCCGGGTTGTTGTGATTACTGAATACTACGCAACTACTCCTTGGCTTCTGAGGACAGGCAGGATGATTTCGAACGGCAGACCGATGACATTGGTATAGCTGCCGTCGACTTTCGTTATCAGGTCCCACGGGGCATCCTGCAGGGAATAGGCGCCGGCAAACCGGGTGAAATCATACCGCGTGACATACATTTCAACCTCCGCCGTCGACATTTTACGCATCGTGACTTTGGATGTGGCGGTTTTGTCCCAGCGCTTGGTGACATTCCCGTTTTCGTCCCGCAGGCCGGCGGCCACGGAGGTGATGAAGCTGTGGGTGTGGCCCATGAGTTCCTTGAGCATGGCTTTGGCGGATTCCCGGCCGTCAGCTTTGCCGTAGACCTTCCGCCCGAGTACCGCCATCGAATCGGCAGCAATAACCAGGTTTTTAGCCTTATCGTCGAGGGCATAGACCCGTGGGTTTTTCAGGATTTCTTCCAGTTTGGCAATTGCCCTGGCCCGGGTGGTTTTCACCGGTTCCTGGAGGCTGATCGTTTCCTCGTCGACGTTGGTAACCACGACCCGGAACCTGACGCCCAGCTTTTCCAGCAGTTGCCGGCGGCCTATCGACTGGGATGCCAGTATGACATGAACCGGTACCGGCAGGTTCTCGAGCTGGGTCCGGGAAGAAGTGAAAGACAGGTTCATAAAGCTCATTATACCGCGGATCAGGCCGTTTTGAAAGGCAGATTACGCTTGGGGAGGGGATAGCGGATTGTAATATATATCCTATAATTTATAATTAACCGGAATTGTTGCCGGCAGTTCCCGGCTGGTACCACCGCAGTCCATTAATTTTCTCGAGAGTTTCCTTAATCTTACTATTTTCCTGGGTAAACAATACCCGCGCACAACCCCCGGACAGATATTTGATCATATAGAACAAAATAGCCTGATCATGACCCTTCGGCATTTGGTTTATTACCCCGGCAATCCTTTGTGCGACATCTAACGGGTCCGAATTACTTAATAATGTGATATACTTTGTCTCCTTGTAATTAATGTCAGGCTTTTTATCGGCTTCTCCAAGTGTGAACCGGGGTCTGCCGGCTTCAATACTGACTACGATGAAAAGTGCCCGATCCGGATGCTGTTCCATATAATTGAGGAGCTTCCGGGCATCAGCGTAGTGGATTATCCGATTATCGGCAAAGTTTTCCTTCCCCTGCATAGCCAGCTGGACTAGCTGTGATAATCCGAGCAAGCCTTTGGGGAAATCAAATTCCGTTCCTGCCCGCTCAACCTGCGCCTCCGGTGGTTCCGCCGGCGCCTCAGGTTCTGTCGGCCCCACCAGCTCAACCGTTTCCGGTGGTACCGACTCTCGAATTTCCGTCTCCTCCGGCGGATGCTTTTGCTCAGGTTCCGCCGGCTCAACCTGCATCTCCGGTTCCGCAGACTTGCCATCAACATCCAACTCCTCCGGCTCTACCGGTCCCGCCGGCTTAGACGGATCGTCTGTTTCCGTTTCTTCAGGTACATCCTGCGGGACAGACTTCTTACCTTCAATAAGTGAGGCTACAACTTCAGGTCCGACCGGCGCGACGCAGAACCGCTGGAACTCGGTATAGGGGAGTTCCGGATCCGGACCGACAATTACACCCAGGTCGCCACCCCAGTCCTTATTATCCTTGAATGTTTCGGCAACCGTTAAGCAGATATCCGAATATGAACGGGTAGAATGTGTCATATTAAGTCCGTCAGTTAGTTGGGGAACGGTTTCAGAGGATACAACCGGTATGCAGGAAAATTTTTTCCCGGATCGGGTAAAAATCAGAATCACCGGATCCTTGGTCTGACTTTTGTCGAGAGTTTCGGTGAGCAGTTGGGCTGCCGCAAATTCCTGAATATGTTTTTTATCAGCCTCAAGATTTGCTTCCGGGTTTTTGTAGAACTGTTGAACTGCCCTTGATAATCCGGCGCAGGCTTCTTTCCATGGGTCTTCATCCAGCTCATGATCTACATCATCTAATGTATCACGGATACCCGGACGTCTTATAGCCGATTCGGCGCTCATGCCGACAGTATACTATAAGACATACTTAGTTTCAAACTCAGGAGAATATTCCCTGCCGGTTCCTCCAGTCATTGTGAGGTTTTTTAACACAAAGTCTATGTAGTCCCTGGCCGGGACAACCTGAATAACCGGAAGGAGCTAAGTTTGATCAGTCCGGGACGATATCCGGGGAGTTGCGGTTTCCTGACTATAATCCTATAATATTGATATATGGTCAATTCTGAAGCCGCACGCGTTGAAATGCGCATTGAACAGGAGCCGGTCGGCCCGTCCGGTGTCTTCGTCACCCACCATGCCAATGATACGGACAGCGTTACACCGGCGAGACTTGGGGAGATTTTCTCCGAAATCCGCGGCGCCGGAATCACCGGCCACCGGTTTGATATCCGCTGGCAGCGGGTCCAGCCTGAGATGTACGGGGAGGCAGACACCACTTACCTCGATAAATCGGCCGCAGTAGCCAGACTTGGCCAGGATGCGGGACTGGATACGACTGTCGTTCTGTCCACGCCGCCCAAGTGGGGAAAAGACCTGATCAGAATTAATCCCGGAGAGTTCCTCAGGCAGTATGAAAAGTACTGCACCACCGTCCGTGATGCGCTCACAGGGCAGGGCGTGACTCCCGCCACCGTACAGGTGTTTAACGAGCTCAATAATCCTTTCTTCACTCCCGCATACCTCATGCCGGTCCTGCCGTTCTGCGTAATGACCGCACGCAGAGTATTCGGTTCTGACACGAAAATTTCGGGTACGCTGTTCGTGGGCAATCTGGCCGCACCGATGGAAAACCGCCTGTTTACCAACTACCGGCGGTTTCTTTCCAAATACGACTCCGCCATGGGTATGCTTGACCATATCGGAATCGATTACTATCCGGGTCTTTATGATTACACCGGGAAACTGCCGGAAATAGTCCGGGAAGGGGCGCAAACGTTTATCGGAAAAACCGGTGAACTGGACCGGGCACTGACAGCCGTCCGGTCATTCACCTCAGGTTCGGACGTAACGGTGGGCATTGATGAAGTCGGCTTTCCGACCGTTGCCGGCCGGATCGTACCCGGACGTAAAGGGAAGCTGCATGAAGTCAGAAAGTACTTACCCGCCCGCGATGAATTCGGCATGCGCTACGCGTATAACCGTTTTATCCGGGCGTTTCAGCCCCTTATGGCTAAGCACCGGTTGAACCGGGTCGGATTCTACCAGTTATTCGACGAACCCGGTGACGCCGCCGGGCTGGGATTCGGCCTGTATACCCGTGACGGACGGGAAAAGGTGCCGTCCCTCGGCACTTCGGATCAGACCGACTGGCTGGGCAAGCTGGTCAGACGGGTCGGCAAACCGGTCTGATCTTCCGGTAGCATCGGACCTGGCAACAACTGCTCCTCAATTGCATTTCTTCAGGCCAGACCTCATGATGGGAAATAGTATGGAAGCCCCGACCGAACCAATCCCGCTGCCGCCGGAATATCGGGAGGTAGGAAATAAGCAGAATCCGGAGGCTTTCAGGATGCAGGTTCACCGCAGGCGGGGGATGCCGGTACCCGCGGAGCTCGGCGGTGCGGCAGAAAGCCCGGAAGCGGCCGAACTGCCGGAAGACTCCGTTTCAGTACGCCTGAACACCGAGTCCCGCATACCAGCCGGCACCTATCCGCTGCTTGACACTATACGCCGGAAAATGACGGGTGAAGGGTCCGGCACAAGTGCTGCAGTACGGGATTATACGGTTCGGTGCCTGGTGGCAGCCGGGGCCATACCGGAAGATGTCTACGCCAAATGGAAGCGTGAAACCGGCCTGTCGGACTTCCGGATGCGGCTGTTTCTGCCTCAGGCGCACCTTCAGCGGTATGGCGGTGATACGGCCGGGACGGTCAGGAACGCCGGGGTTATTTTCAAAATCAAAATGGGCTGGGATGCGTGTCTTGAGACAGCCGAGACAATTCCCAATCAGCTTGCCGGTTTAACCGGTAACGGTGTGGTCGTAGTCTACGATCCGCCGGGTCAATTCATGAGTACCTTCGCCCGGCCGGAAAGGATCAGGGACGATCCGTACCTGGCGACTGTTTCCGAATATAACCTGGCTGAAGACCGGTCGCTTGGTCTTTTCGGATTATCCGACCGGCAGCTGTCTGACGTGCCGGTGGTGACCATCGGGCATTCGCGCGGGGCTGCCGCGGCCATGCATGAAGGCGGTAATTCATGGCAGGCGGATAACCGCGGGTATGTACTGCTGGCTCCGTCCTGAACCAGTCCGGCCGGGACAGTGTCAAAAGCGATGTTCTATTGGGACTCGGGACCCGGGTAGGGGACCTCAACCGGCTGACCAGGGAACTGGCCGGCCGGGTAGGCGCGCCGCTTCTGACGCGTCTTTTTGTGGGTACGGCCAGCCGGGATGTGAAAGCCTGTCACAACTTGGTTTTTACCAAAACCCCCATGCCGGTACTGTCGGCGTTTATCCGCCGCCTAATGCACACCGGGATCCCGGATTATGTGCCACAGCGGCTGGAGTCCGGCCGCCATGCGGTATATTTGTTTGACAAAGATGCGTTTGTCAACGCGCACGCCCGGGATACCCTGATACGATCACTCGGTCCGTCCGATGCGGTGAAGATACTGCCCGGCAGCCATTACGGATTTTCCCCGGAAAATCCGGGTAATGATACGGCGCAGTCGGCTAATCTGGATGAGATTCTCCGGCGGACTGTCGCTATCGCCGGCCGCTG
>MFJD01000007.1:80536-83419 GCA_001779095.1 Candidatus Gottesmanbacteria bacterium RBG_16_52_11
CAGCTGATCCGGCAGATATGTACGCTTTTATCCGACCGGTTCATTGATGGTATTAGTTACCGGCAGGGGCGGGCCGGTTTGCCAGTCCGGTCAGGATACTGCGGGCCTTCGCATTCCGGGCGGCAGTGAAAGTGTTCCGGGTGATCCGGTAGGCTTCGTCCGGAAGTTTTCCCGCTGCCGGTTTGATGCCGGGCGCATCATAGTTGACTTCACCCATCCGCCTGCCGCCGTTTGCCACCACCGCGGCAATATCCGGGTGGCCGGACGGCTGGTAGTACGTCACGACGGCATCGGGATTACGTTCAAATACCGGTGAAAGTGATTGTTCCAGCGCACTGGCTGTTATTTTCTCCGGCACGTTAGGCAGGGCTTTAAATGAGAGATCAATCAGTTCTTTGCGTTTACCGAAGGCACTCATCAGCCGGTCTTTGAGGCGCTCCGTCCCCGGCAGGGATGCCAGGTAGCGTTTTGGGTCATCCGGCGGCAGGTATATGAAGCCGCTGACTTTCAGGCCTTCCGGACCGACCGTATCGGTAAAAAGGACCAGCCGGTCGGCGTCTTCCCGCATCCAGTCCCTGATCTGTCCGTCGGTCATGGCACCGGCTTCGTATTTGCCGGTGTAAACATTAAGCAGATCACCGGAGGCGGCATCAAGGGCTTTCAGTGCGTCCAGGTGACCAGCATCTTCGGGATTGGGGAGTACCAGCGTAGCCGACTCAAGCAACGGTTTTTCGGGCTTCACCGCAGCCGGTACGGCAGATTCCGGCTTCTGTTCCGGCGCCGGAACATCCTGCTCCGGAACTTTGACGTCATGAATTCCTATTTCGGCCATAATTCCATAGTACATAGGCGGCAGCAGTTTGCAAGTTGAGAGAGGGGAGAGCTTAGTGAGGCATTACGGCTGCGTCAATATTTCAATCCAGGCCTGATAGCCGGGATAACGTCCATGGATATATGCCCTGTTGAGGGCGCCGATCGTCAGCTGAGCCGAACCCGTTTCCGTTCCGGTTGACGGTTGAAGTACCATCACATCACGGTAAGCTTCCGGTGTTTCCACGAATCCGCGGTTGGCGATAAAGGACCTGATCATTATGGCTGTTGCAACTGCCGGGGATTCATAAGCTGTCGAGTCAACCGGAGTTTCTCCCCAAACCGTCACATGTCTGACACCATCATGGGTTTCCGGGAAAATTGGCACGCACCGGATGTTCTGGCCTTCATAATCGGTTGCCACCAGCAGTGTAAAAGCCGAATCCGGCTGGAGCATGGCACTCAGGAGATCCGAAGCCGCATTCAGATCCTGATCCGGAGTTTTGCGTCCGGTTACTAATGACTCCAGGCCTGAGAGACCGTTTTCCCAAGGGAGTTCCGGAATTTTCTCCCGGGCGAATTCGATGGATAACCTGGTAAAATCTTCCAAACCGGCCATAAGAACCTAACTTTGGTTTAGCCGATTATAGCACATCAATCCTGATTCCGGTGCACCTTGGCAACTTCATGACCGCAGGTGATATACTGGACTTATCAGGTTGATATATGAACCGTCAGCCAGAGACCAGTGATCAGGATGGTGGCCGGAATTATTCTTCTCCTGATGCAAGCACCGTTCATCCGGTACCGCCCCCGGTTAATTTCTGGAAAATTTCCACTACCATCCTGGCGGCTATCCTGGTGATCGGGTACGTAACGCTGGTCAAAAACAATCTGATTCAGGCTCCCGGACCGGGATCAGCCAAGCCTCAGATACCGGTCTACGATGTATCCGTAACCGGCGTCATCCGGACTGCCGGTTTAAGCGATGAGGAAATACAGAAGTATAACCTGAACGGCGCATCCTTTCAGATTACCGATATAAACCCTCCCCCGGAAAACGGAATATATGGATATTTCCTGTTGCCGGGTTATCAGAATACGGAGAAATACCTGGGCAGTTGCGTCAGGGTTGACGGAAATATCCCCGTCGAGTGGAGAAACCGGAGTGTCGACCTGCCTTACTACCGAACCGTACTCGTGCCGGGGGGTATATCGGAAACAGATCCGGACATGTGCAGTCCGTACAAAGATGTAAATTATCCGGATACCGGCAAGGTGAAGCTGGAGGGTACACTGATCCGCTCTGTCAGGCCGGCACCGGATATTATGTATGATTATCAACTGAAGGCGGCCAAACCGTATTTGGATCAGGGCGCATCCGCCGGTTCTCCCCGTTACACATCCGTCATCGATATCATGCCGGATTCTGACGCTGTATGGCGGGAAATGGAGAATCTGATCGGGGAAGATGTGTCCGCCGAGGGATCCATGCTTACCGGTTATGCGGAGTCGAGGTTTTTCTCGGTAAGGGGTATCGGGTCACCGGAAACCGGTACCGTCAGAAATCTGGTTACGCGGTTTGAGGATCATATCCGGGACAGGAATGTCAGCGGACTGATGTCGCTTTTCACTCCTGCAGTAACGGAAGCGGAGATTTCATCATACCGTGATCTGATGGGACTGGAACCGGATACCGGCTCATCCCGGCTTTTCAATAATGTGACCTCCAACTTTATCGTTACCTCCTGGAAAATCGCCCGGCGGCAATATCCCGATAATGCGGAAATGATCAGTAAAGTCGGCGATACGTATTTCGTCACGGTCGAGGAAACCAGGAAAAGCTGGTGTAACGCCGGGGACTGTGTCGGCACCTATTCATTCGAAAACACCGGTTTTTACGTTTTCGAAATTGTGAAACGCAGCACTGGTTGGCTGGTGGATAAATATTATCCGCAACCCGCAAGTCCGGCCAGGGAAGTGATGAAATACGAAGCCCTCACGTTCTGAAGCATCAGGTTTCGGTGCCGTCGAAGTCGGTCGATTCCGGATAAGTTTCCGGGAGCGGATAAT
>MFJD01000007.1:83443-84886 GCA_001779095.1 Candidatus Gottesmanbacteria bacterium RBG_16_52_11
TAAATCCGTCAGGCATCGGTTGATCGGGGATGGGTGCCGTATCCTCCGTTTTATCATCCCGGGAGCTTTCATACAGTTCAATCAGGACGGACCGGTAGAGCGGGAAGTTGGACCGGAATCCGGATATTGCCCAGGATAGCGTGTATGTATGGATAACTAGGAGAGCCGCGAGTGATATAACGCCGATGATGGCAAGCCGGCCGCGCCGGATGACCCGGGTGCCTGAAGCCATATCATGCCAGCCGCGGCGCTCGGGATCCTTCAGGATAAAGAGGTACCCCAGGCCGAAAAGTTGTCCGGCAATAAGCGGCCCGATAAAAGTCCGGAAGAGTGCCACCGGCAAAGGTACGCGGTTTCCGTCCTCCCCGACAACTGCCAGCCCGGTCAGGAGTTTGCCCGGAGAGCCGCCGGCGCGGGCGGTGAGGTAGCCACATAATAGCTGGTATCCTGCCGGTACAATAAGCAGGGTAATGACAGCACTGAGGAGATTCGTGAGTATGTTTTCGATCCGGTCAGCGGCGAAGACAGTCGAGAGCATCAGAACTCCCGGAACTGCTGCCAGCAGCATGTCAATCAGGGCAGCCAGGAGCCTGAGTGCCGGGGGTGACGGCTGTTTCATACCGGTTTTTCCTCCTCCGGAACGAAATTACGGAAAAGCTGATGCCAGACACCGTAACGCCAGACGGTGAGGGCGGCATTGACCACGCCCTGGAAAACTATCAGGAGTAATATCAGCCCGGTAAAAAATACGGCCAGATAAGGTATCAGCGATATGCTGTCCGGTCCGGTGGGTCCGCTGCGTTTGGCCGATACTGCTACCGCCACGACGGCAAAAACGATGCTGGCGATCAGGGGAATTGAGGCCACAACCCCCACCACGCAGCCGATGGCGCTGTTGACCAGGCCCATGATTACGGTCGGCTTGAAGTTGGTGCGGGATAATGCCAGACCCCGAATCCAGGCCGGCCAGGGAGCATAACCGTGAAGGACAATCAGCCGTTCGGCATATACTGAAATCAGACTGGTGAAAAGCGCTGCCAGAACGATACCGGCGGCTGCGGTGATGCCGGAGACGATCATCCAGATGACACCCAGCGGCGGAATAATCTGCATAAACACGGCACCGATACCCAGCAGTATCAGGAAACTCAGAATTACACCGGCTAATATCAGTATGGAGATGACCGAATAGACGGCGATGTGTTTGGTCCGGGTCAGGCCTTTCGGTCCGGTCGATACCAGGGAAACTGGCATGCCCCGGGAAGCGTCGGATATTCCGAATATCAGACCGGCCGTAGCCCATGACCGGGCGATGATGCTGACAACCACCGCGATGATGACCAGGATGAGCAGGACTGCCGCGATCAGGATCCAGGTTCCTGGGGGGACGCTGCGCAGCCACTGCGTTGCAGCATCGGTAGCTACTCCCAGGACCCGCATGGT
>MFJD01000007.1:84896-95397 GCA_001779095.1 Candidatus Gottesmanbacteria bacterium RBG_16_52_11
CCGGGGGAGATTCTCCCTGATTTCCGGCGTTCCCCGGGAACCGGATGACGATCCGCCGCCACCGGAGCCGCGCAGGCCGCCACCGCCGAGGGAGGCAATTACCAGGCCGTACACCCAGAGCCATTTGTGCCTGACTGTCAGGTCAAAAGAACGGCGGATGATTCCGCCGTAGTCAACCGGTTGAGACATAAGTTCCACTCAGGCTTTCACCACGACCGTCCCGGCAATCTTGTCATGCCAGGTCTGTTTACGCTGGTCCCAGAGCATCCACAGGTATCCGAGAAGCAGGAATGAGGACAGAAGTTTGCCGATCACTTCGCGCAGGAACGCATGGGTATAAGTCGGAGGCCGGCCGGTGGCTGCATCGACCACCCTGATGTTCAGGAGCTTTTTACCGACCGTCTGGCCGGATTTGCCGGTGAAGTAGATCCAGTAAGCATAGACTCCGGCCATTCCCAGTACCCATAAAGCCATACCGGCAATGGCGGATACCAGAGCCAGTCCGGGATCTTGAGATGTGCCGGTGACCATCGACAGCAGGAATGAAGGGATCGTCGATACCAGGCCATAGATGACCGCAACGATGAATCCGTCTATCATTGAGGCAAAGAACCGCGGAGTGAAACCGGCGTAATCTCCCTGATTTACACCGGGTGCCGCAGCCTGCGTCTCAGCCGGTGATACCGGTGGCGTCGGTGGCGCTACTGCCGGAGCCGTTCCTGCGGCCGGAGCGAATGCCTGCGCCGGGGGCTGGGCGTCGGGAATGCCAGCCGGCTCCGGAGCCGCCTGCGGTTGTGTCTGTGCCCGGGTGACAGTCGGGATAGTCGGCATTGACGGCTCTGCGGAGTCCATATTTCCATGGTACACCGGCCGTGGAAGATTACAAGCGATATTTGTGACTCCGGATGTCAGGTTATGGACCCGGACTTTCCGGAAGGCCGGGCGATTTCCCAGATGATATCGAAAATCTGCTTCTGTGTCCGGGTGATCTCGGAATTGACCATTTCCACTCCGAAGATATCCCCCCGGAAAAAGTGGTAGAAGGCAAAGACATCGTCATAAATATAAGTATCGTGAGTGATGGTGAGGATTTTGGGGTCGATGAACCGGTTTTGGTAATACTTAAAGTAATCCGGGACCCGGGTGAAGCTCTTCACGGACTCAGTGCTGTTTAAAATTTCCCGGGCACGGATCCGGCGCTCGACTACCCGGGACCGGAGTTTTTCGGCAAAAATCCGGCCGACACCGTCATTCCAGTTGCCGTATCCGAATCCGATCACCTCGGTTTTGGATTCCAGCGTGTGGTAAAGGATTTGCTTCAGGCCTTCCCGGCCGCGGTAGTGCAGGACCCGGGTCGGCGAAGCAGTAGGGGGAGTCAGGGCAGACAGCCGGGTGATTAATCCGGGCAAAGCCTCCCGGGCCCGGGCGACGTCCGCTTCCATCCGGGTGATGCGGAAATCCAGCCGGTCAGGTGGTGAAGCCGTGTATCGGGCGGATTTGCGGTCCAGCATTTTTTCCGCCAGGCCCATTTCCAGCAGGGAATCCAGGATCCGGTAGAGCGTGGTCCGGTTGAGGCCCGACTGCCGGGATAGTTGGAGCGGCGTCATCGGGCCGCCGGCCAGGAGTGACACGTAGACTGACTCCTGCCGGGGAGACAGCCCGAACGCAGCCAATCCGGTCGGTTCTATTTTGTTCGCCATACTGAACAACAATTTTACTAATTTGATTATAGCTGATAGTATCGGGAATAACAAATATCCATTATTGTTCTTTTCGGTGGACATATTTATGGAGGAGACGATGACAAACGAATCAGAGCCCGCGCTGACCGGACTGCGGGATGCCATGTACCGGGCGACCGTCCGGTACCTGTATGAGCGCTTCGGCGGGTCAGATTTTACGGACGCGGGAACCAGAGCGGAGATATGTTCGTTTCTGGCTGGTTTCGAGCCCGGTTCGTTCTTCGGGGGCTGGGGTGCCCTCACATATACCCGGGAAAAGTGGGAGGATGATTTCGGCAGTGACTGGCTGACAGGCATGGAAGCTCTCATGGCGCAGGTAGCCGGAGACACGTACGGATATGTGCCCGAGGCGGGGGAAACGGAGGTGCATGATTGAACGGGGAATGAGCGTTGAGGCTGACTGGTCCGGCGGCCGGGTAATCATAGACGGGGAAATCAGGCACCTGATTATGCCTGACGGGCCACTCTATTATGGGTACTATATTTTCCCCTTTGATACTATCGAACACAGATCCGAGGAAAACGGGGCGCTGTTCGTCCTGCCGCCCAGGACAGCCACCCGGACGGTCTCACTTACCAATCCGGAGGCGGTAGTCACGGAAATTCCCCTGGAGGGGCACGGGTGGCTCCTGATGCTGGGGGATGATGGCAGGGTGAAAGCAGCAGAATTCCAGCCCGGGGACGCTGACAGGATGGTGAAAGTGACGCTTTCGGCAGGGAAGCCAGCGGCCCACTGCTGGATATCCGCAGACTCGATGCTGTACCTGTTCGACAGTACATGCCCGCCGTTTGATCCCGCTACAACCGAACGGGTGGTCGCGGACGGGTCGCCGGAACTCCCGGAGCTGTTCTGGCTAGCTCAACACGCGCTTCTGAACCGGCTGCCTCTTCCTGCCGGTATTGCCGTATGCACTGCCGCAGATGCGGGCATATAATTAAACCGGGGGTGAAGTGTGTCCGACTGGCGGCGCAATATCCGGGTTTACCTGATCGATTCGGTTCTGCAGTGGTTCTACGTCCCGATCGGCGTCTGGGTGATTATCTGGCGTAACTACCTCTCATTCACCCAGATCGGCATCGTCACCGGCATCGGGCTTCTGGTCAGTATCCTGCTTGAATTGCCGACCGGAGCGCTCGCCGATATGATCGGCCGGAAAAAACCATCATCATCGGCCGGGTGCTGGGCGTCGCCGGGTTCATCGCCTATGCGACAGCGACCGACTTCACCGGTTTCTTAATCGGCAACATCCTCTACTATGCCAACTGGGCATTCGAGTCAGGAGCCCTTTCGGCACTCCTGTACGACTCCATGAAGGAAAACGGCCGGCCGGAGGGGGAATATCTGCGGACCGAATCGAAAACCTTTTTCTGGTGCACCATCGGCATGGCCACTGCCAGCGTGACCGGGGGATTCCTGCTGCCTTTGGGACTGCATGTGCCATATTGGGGGTCGGTAGTGGTATCGGTCGCAGAACTGGCCGGAGCTTTCCTTTCAGCGAGCCGGCCCTGGAATCCCGCAAGATAACCCTCCGGAATTATGTCAGACAGAACATAGATGGAGCACGCCACATCTTCGCTAACTCCAAGATCCGCGCAGTATCCGTATTCAGTATCCTGATCAACTTCACGGCATACGCCGGACTCTGGTACCTCTATGAACCGCGGATCGCCCAGGCCGGATTCACCGGGCAACTGTTAGGAATACTGGTTGCCGGTACGTATCTCATCCGCGCCGTCGGTACCAAACTGATACCGGCAGTACTCAGACGGTAGGCGACCGCAGCGTGCCGGTATTCCTGACGCTGCTGCAGATGGCCGGATCGGCGCTGTCGTTCGTCACGGGGCCGGCAGGGGCGATCACGTCCGTCTATACCCGGAAGTTTGCCGACGGCTTCAGGGTGCCGATACTGGTGACCATCCAAAACCGGGAAATCGAGAGCCGGTACCGGGCTACCGCGCTTTCGGCGATCGCCCTGTCCGGCAATATCCTCATCAGTCTGAGCGGACCGCTGATCGGCATGTCGATGGAACGTTACCAACCGTCATCAACCATGGGGTATTTCTTCTTCATCGGACTTTTAGTGGTGCTGCCGGCGGCGTGGATTCTGCGGAGCCGGACGGCATCACATACCGGAGTCGTCACGGAAAACTGACCGGTGTCATTCGCCACCGGTGAAAAACCGGCGCAGTCTGCCGGAAATTCTATCCTTCAGGGATGCAGGTTCATCAGTCATAGGACTTTTCGACAGGAACCAGGTCCGGGACCAGACACCATGATCATCCCAGACCTTACGGATTCCGACCATTATGCCGGGATGCTCCGTGTCCAGGTACCAGCGGGAAACATTGTAATGGCTTTCGGTAGCTGTCCTGTCAGGCGGTTCGTCCCGAGTTATATCTTCGAGTATTCCCCAGCCGCCTTCAGCGTGATCCTGACCGGGAAATTCCCCGGTAAGAAAGTTGATAAATTCAGGCAACGCCCTCCTGATTGCCGCTTCCGACAGATCGGCACCGTTTGGATTACCGTATCGGGACATTAGTCCGGTAAAGAAATAATCCCTGCCTGAGAAATTGTCGGTATTCAGTGTCGCCAGGTCCAGTTCGTTTACATAACCGCGCTGGATTTCAACGGCGGCCATACTGAAGAATTCTGTAGCTGAGTCCAAACGGTCGGGCGCAGGCAGCTGTTCACGGATTTCCAATGCCATAATGATTGCGGGCAGTGTATTTTCCGGGATTATAGCACAGTAATAATTATGTGATTTTCTGCCGGGGTAGCCAGACCCGTCAGGCCCGACAGTTAGCGAAACGATTCCGATCCGCTGAGCTTACTGCGGGCGGATCCCCCGAATCCCGACTAAGTCGGGAGAAGCGGGGAAACCCCGGTAGAACGCTCGCCGTTCCAGAAGCTTACAGCTTCGCGTCACGGTGTCGCGTCTACGGGGCAGGCTGGCGACCTCATTCCTTCGAATTCCTCAGGATAAACGTCCTTTACACTGAGCAGTTTGGTCGGGGTAGCCAGACTCGAACTGGCGACCTCATCGTCCCGAACGATGCGCGCTACCAATCCCAGTACGATCTTGTACATTTTGTCGGGGTAGCCAGACTCGAACTGGCGACCTCATCGTCCCGAACGATGCGCGCTACCAACTGCGCTATACCCCGACAAAATGTACTTAGACGTACGGGATCCCGAAGATGTAAGCCGAATCCGGTGATTCGGCAACATACTTCTGGGACTGCGCTATACCCCGGTTTGCCGGCGGACCGGTCCGGACCCTCGTTGTCGGCGGGTCCCGATCAAATGCATTCTAGCACAGATTTTCCGTGTCCGCAGACGAACTTGTATAGATATCTGCTCCAAAGTAAAATAAGCGCGTATGTCCCTGTAGCTCAACGGATAGAGCAGAGGTTTCCTAAACCTCCGATGAAGGTTCGATTCCTTCCAGGGATACTATAGAGCCGACTGTGAATTTCCCCGTTAAAATATCGCATTGCGAAGTCTGTCAGACGGATTACACAATTACAGGTTTCAACTGTCCCGGTAAAATTTATGAAGAGAGGTACTGAAAATAATACTGATGAACAGACAGCCGCCCGGATAGCTGCCTGGGAACTGGCTCAGACTGCCTATGATCCGGTGGCTATTAATCATGATGACGAGCAGAGCCGGTTTGTCTATAACCGGGCAATGTTTACAGTATCCGTTGAATTACCCGAACCGCAAATAAGCCTCTTCGGATTTATCCATCCTGACGGTGCCCTTTACGGATCCGGCGCTTTGCTGATACCTGTGACATATACCCTGCCTCTGATGGATGCTGATACGGATGCCCTGTACCGCCAGATAGCCTTCGGCAATCAGGAATCAATGACTTCAGAAGCCATTACCCAGAGTGAATTAATCCGGTTACTTAAGGCGCTCGGAAACGGAAACAAATACCGGACGCTGTTATCATTCGACAACTATTTCCCCAATCCGTATCTGCTCACAGAGCGCTGGATCCATCCGACGGAAACATCCCAGCGCCAGCGGTATATGTATGAGCATTCTTTTAATGAGCAGTCGCACCGGCGCAGTTTGGTTGATTCCGCAGTTGACCTGACTGACAGTCTGTCGCTGGATACCGGTATTACAATCATACCGGTGTTGCTGCGGGTACGACCATAAGATCCTGCCTGATCAGTCCGGAAGCCGAAGCTTGCGGAGGATAAATCTTGCATCCGGCCCTTCCGGACGCTATACTCCGCCCACTTCGCCTAACAAAGAAATTTATCAGGGTCTTTTCGCGCAGTTAGTCCAACCGGAAGCGGCGTGGGCGCCAGCGTTACGGGAATGGAAAGGGGCACAGTTACCGAATAGCAAAAGGGATTTCCTGGTGAGTGTTCAGTTCGTTCTCCCGCAAGGTGAACCGGTAATGCTGACCGGAATTATCCGGACCGGTACGCCAGCGCTGGGTGACGTATCGCTGCGTATCCCGACTCATTATTACCGAGACGTGAATGGTATCGGATCCGGATACCGCAGGCTGATAGAGCAGAATCTGAAAGCCTTGCGCGAGCTGGCTCCGGATGGGAATCCCCAGGATCCCACTGCCGAACAGATGTACGGATATCTGGGACTTGAATTCGGCAGGTTGTATGACAGGGTGAGGCCGACTACCAGCGCAAGTGACGGAATTTGGCAGTATCTGACGATATACCGCGATGACCTCGGTAGCGGAGGCCAGAAGTGGCGCGCAAGGCACGATCCGGAGTTGGGTATTACCCCGGGAGATGATAATATCCGTTTGGCATCGGTGATCGGTGCAGCTAAGGTAATCGAGGATTCGATCAATAATTCAGATGATACCGATACGTTCATCGTAATTACACCGCTACCGTGCTGTTTGGCCGAATGAACAGATGACCCGGCGTATCGCCTATTCTGGACAGTCCGGCTGATCTCTGGTAACATTGCGTCACTAAAAACCTATAGTTAATTTATACTTTCATATGTCATTCCCGGGAGAAGTAATAAGCAGACTCAGTCCAGATGAACTGGTACATTCGTACGGAATTTTGGATATTTCGCGGTTAAGTCCGGCAACCGAACAAACACTGCTCGAACGACCGGACGGCGCCAGGATAACAGAGGTGAATGTCGATACGACACCGACGACAAGTATCCGGGCAGTCATAGTTGACGGTCAGCCGATCATATTGGTGGAATATGATGCCAGCGGACTAAGGTCGGTTATGGTCGGGATGACATTCAAACCGGATGATAACCTGGGCCGTAATGTCTACGCCAGTTTCCGTTACGGGGTTGAAAACTAAGGCGAACGGACAGAACATACCCGAAGTTTGATCAGCGCACTTCCGCAGTTCCGGCGCATTAATATCCGGAGTATCCGCCGGCGCTTGGCTGACGCAGGCATGCTCACAGAAGTGCCGCCGGAAAGGATCGATGTTTTTGCAACGGCACAAATGTTTGAAAGTAAAATAGACGGATACCTGGCCAATCCCGTTTCGTTCGAAACGGCCGACCTCACCCCGGAATTTGTTGTGCCGTAAATAACACAGATCCGGACTTCATTAGTATACCGGCAAGCGTTCAGCCAGGTTTAAATTATTATAGGATTAATGATACAATTCCACCCGTATGTTTGCGGAATTTGATAAGGATCCATTCCGGCCTCCTTTTTGTGCAGATGCTGAAGTCCAGTTAATCAACGACCTGCTGGATCATATAGCGCACCCAAGCCGCGGACTTCAGGTTCATGAAATAGCTGTACGTACCCCTATGGGTGGGGTACAGGCGGGAACTGAGTATTTCAAGGTCCGCGGTGATCCTGATGTAGGACTGGTTGTCACCGGTCAGTATGCCGGATATCTGGGTTACATTTCGAAGGATTTCCAGACCGGATCCGCTGTCTTCCATCCCCATCGGACGCTCTGTATTAACGGCGGATACCTGATACCTACCGATTCAATGAATCATATCGATCCCATGCGTTTGCCACCGGGATTCCGTGACAGGATTACGGCTGAGCTTGCCGAATATGCTGATTTATCGCTGGCGAGAATTGTCGTCGAATGCCTGAATGAACTGAATGTGCCTGTCGATGAAGGGACTTTCCTGGCAAACATAGTGAGCGAAGACCTATACGGATGATCCGGTGTAAAGCGCTACCTGTCCTCACCCATTACCAGCGTACTGTAGAGAGCGATACCTACCTCGTCACGGTTCACCGGCACCGTGATCATGACGTCCCCGTATGGCTGCAGATAGAGGTCGTCAAGCCCGCTGATCCGGTGCACCCGTTCCAGATGGTGTCTGGTCACTTCCAGCGCATCCTCCAGAGCCAAATGACTTAGCGACAGGAGTTTGCCTTCCTGGCCGATTTTAGCTGTGAGGCCGGGATGGAACTGGTTGGGACATTGGAGGCATATCGGGAACATGTTCAGCCTTTCGAAAGATTCCTGTGTCATGAGGATACTTGCCAGTTCATCGGGACGGAGACGGAGTTCGATCAGCTGTATCCAGTCGGGTAGCGACTGCTGATTCAGGGTAAACTGTCCCGGCTCAGGGCGTTTGAGGTGAGTAAGCGGATTCGGATTTGCTATCGGATGGTGCCCGTTACCGTTGCGGCTGCGGAGGTTTAGAAGATGTGATATCCCGTAGCAGTGTTCCTTGCCACCATCACCCACGTTTAATTCGTATCAGGAAAAATGATTCAAGAAAATACAGTATAAATATAGCAGACCTATAGATTATTGGATCAAAATCGGGATTTGTTCATTTCTCTGCTTGTCCAGAGGAAACACCACTTTCTTTGCCTGTCCAAAGAAAGTGGTCAAAGAAACGACACCCCGGGTGAAGATTTTCCGATGGATCTAACCTCACTCCGGCTGAAACAGAATCCGCAATCTGTCCTACAGGTTATCCGCCAGGAATACCACCAGGAACGGAAAGTCTCATTCCTGACAAGTCAGCCTGCGTTCGGTAAGATCCATTCCGGAAAAATCTTCAACGGGGATTTAAATTCCCGGATACCTATATGCCTAAACCGGAGGTGTCTACCTAGCACACTCGACGAGTGTGTAAATATATATACCTAAATACCTAATCACCTGAGGTTCACGGCATACAGGTTGGGGGGTGTGCCGGCAGCCGGATTGAGGGTGGTCAGAATCAGTACCCGCGAAGCATTCATCCAGGGAACCATGAATCCGTCCCAGAACGGCCCGGCATAGATGGTTTTCCGGTTGGTGGCGTCGTAGTCCATGGCCTCAATCCGTTCCTTAGTTAAAAGTAACAGATGCCGTGAAGTCGGTAACCACTGGACCGGCAACGGTCTGACGTAGGTCCGGAAGCGGACCGGTGACACAGCGGCCGGTTGTCGCCGGGCTATTGTCGGTGTCGGTTCAGGGATCAGCCCGAGATCGGAGTCGGTGCCGATAAGATAATTCCGGTCCTCCTTAATGTCATAAACATAAACTGAGCCATTTTCAATTTTCCGTTGCTGTTCTATAGAGTTTGATCCTATAAGTGCTGGTACGATTATGTCGGGAAGTGTCGCCGAAACGGATGCCTGATAAAGAATTTTGGTTTCATCCGGAGCAAAAGACAGAATCTGCATATTGGTTTTTATGGTTTCGGCCAGTACTCCCGGCATGCCGGTCAATAGTTCGGTTTCGCGCTGGGCAGTCATTATTTCCCAGTCGGAAACCAGTGCGGCAATGTCGGTAACCAGGCGGGGTGACTCGTTCAGCCGTCCGGATTCCAGGAGGTAATAGGAGACTGACTTCGTGATCGGATGAGCTACGGCTGCCAGAATCTGTTCCGAATCCGGCGACCAGGTAAGTACGGTATCGCTGAAATCCGCGATTCCGTTCTTGACGATCTGGCGGGCGTCCCGGTTGAGTCCGAGCGGCCGCTCAGCCAGGTCAAAGATCCAGATACCGGCCCGCCTGACCAGGTTTGCAGAGGCCGTACTGGTGGCTGATTCCGGAATCACATAGGCCAGTTTGGTGCCGTCAGGGGAAAGCACGGGATTGACGATGCCGTTAGTTGACAGCGTCGACAATGACGGATTAGTGGGGAAGAGGTATGCGTCAGCCCGGGTAACGACTTCACCCTGTACCCGGAGACGCTTCTCCCAGGTCTGGAAACCCTCTTTCTGGATGGTTATGGTATACCAGCCCGGGTCGACGTTGATCGTATTATTGGTCGCGGTTCTGAGGTTGCCGTCAATGAGGACCTGGGCGCCGGTCGGATCGGATGTCGCAGCGATCAGACCGGTAGGATTGATGGCTTTCTGGGTGATGTTCAGGCGGTAACCGCGGCCGTAGGAAATCACTGATACGGAAGCTATCAAAATAATCACTAACGTAATGAAAGGTATAAGAAGGTCGCGGATTTTATTTTTCGGCATACCGTAATCATTATTATAATGCATAGTGTGGTATCATCATAGTCGGATTTCCCGTAATTTCCGCTTGTAGAGTTGTCTAATCAGACCGGGCTGATTGAGGTGAAACTCAAAACTCAATATTCAAAACGTAAAACCACAACTAAAAACCTATAAACTGAAATACAATAGACTACATTATAAAATTTTGGGCACATATACTTTCGTTCAGGTAATTTGTTTTGAGTTTTAGCCATGTTTACCAAACGCATCGGCATTGATTTAGGTACCCCGGTATAACGCTCGCCGATCCCGAGGCTTACAGCCTCGCGTCACGGTGTCGCGTCTACGGGGCAGGCGGCA
>MFJD01000007.1:95424-95682 GCA_001779095.1 Candidatus Gottesmanbacteria bacterium RBG_16_52_11
TTGACCTCGGAACCGCTAATAGTGTTGTCTGGCTTGCCGGAACCGGGGTAGTGCTGAATGAGCCGACCGTGGTGGCGGTAACGGTCGATGACGGCCGGGTGGTAGCCGTCGGAAATGAGGCCAAGGAGATGCTCGGCCGGACACCCGGAAACATCGTCGCGACACGGCCGATGCGGGACGGGGTGATCGCCGATTACCGCCTGACCGAGGCGATGCTGCGGTATTTTCTGGACCGGGTTGCCGGCAGGAACCGCATAT
>MFJD01000007.1:95705-100392 GCA_001779095.1 Candidatus Gottesmanbacteria bacterium RBG_16_52_11
CTTCGGGGGTGACCCAGGTGGAGCGCCGGGCGGTGCTGGACGCGACCCTGTCGGCCGGCAGCCGGGTAGCATACCTGATTGAGGAACCCCTGGCCGCCGCCATCGGAGCCAAAATTCCGATTGCCCAGGCTTCGGGCAATATGATCGTGGATATCGGCGGCGGATCGACCGAATGCGCCGTAATATCACTCGGAGGCGTGGTAGTGCACCGCAGCACCCGGGTGGCCGGGAATAAGCTTGACGAGGCAATCGCCCTGTACGTGAAAAAACGCTATAACCTGATTATCGGCGAGCGGATGGCCGAGATGATTAAGATATCCATCGGAAACGCCCTGCCGGCCAGCGGCGTTCCCAGGGAGGTTCCGAAACGGGATGTCCGTCCGGAGGGGCCGAAAGCTGCCTCCGCCGGACAATCGGGTGACATTGCGTCCGTGATGGAGGTGCGGGGCCGGGATACTATTTCCGGGCTGCCCAGGATGATTGAGCTTACCGCAGATGAAGTCAATTCCGCGGTCACGCCGATTCTGAACCAGATTGTCGGGTGCGTCAAATCCGTTCTCGAGGATACGCCGCCGGAGCTGGCGGCCGATATCATCGACAAGGGGATTGTAATGGCGGGAGGTACCAGTCAGCTAAGAAACCTGGATAAACTGATGACACGGGAGACCGGAGTGGTCTGTCATGTCGCCGAAGATCCGCTTCTGTGCGTCGTCCGGGGAACCGGAGTAGCCCTGGAAAACATCGAGCTTTATAAAAGAAGCGTCAGTCGGAAGTAAGGACAAATACCAATTATTCTAATTAACCTAATTATTCTAAGTGCTTTAATTTAGGTTAATTTCCGAGTTTAGAATAATTAGAATAATTGTAATCTTTCAACCTGTAGTATGATTACACAATCCCCGCAACCGACAGTAAGACCGAAAAACATGTATTTTGGAGTATACCCTATATATAGTTGAGCATACAGGACAGTAAAAATCCGGAGTGGATTATTCAGCTATGAATTATTGTGTTCAATCCGGAATTAAATTGGTAGCTGGTAGTGTACTAATTATCGTATAATTACTTACTATGGGTAATAATTCCGTAATGATTCTCGGAATTCCGGTTTCTACAGTGTCCCGACAGGACATCCTGAAGCATTTGAAAAAGTATCTAAAGCATCCTGCGTCTGAAGACCGGAAAAGAGGTCAGAAAAGCGCGGATGTATACCGGATTGTCACACCGAATCCGGAACAGGTGATGCTTGCGATGCGGCAGCCGGTTTTCGGTAAACTTCTCAGTAAGGCTGATCTGGCGCTCCCGGACGGAATCGGTCTGGTTTGGGCAGCCCGGTTTTTGGGGTTACCCGGTCCCAGCGGAAGGTTAAGCGGTGTCGATCTGATGCTTGACCTGGTTCAGTCTGCCCGGAAACTGGCCGCACCAATCGGACTTATCGGCGGTCCGCCCGGTTTGGCACTCGATACACTGGACTGCTTAAGAAAAATGTACCCGGGATTGTCCGGTTACTGCCGGGACTTGCCGCGGTTCGTTCTGAAATACATCAGGGACGGAAGTGCTTCCAATTCAGGCCACTATGAAGCCCAGAACGAAGTAACCGTCAGGAAATTCCTGAAGTCTTTCGCTTCGCAGATAGTGCAGAAAAATATCCGGGTAGCCTTCATCGGACTGGGTGCACCGAAACAGGAATGGGTGATGGATGTGCTTGCCGGGCAGCTAAATTCTATAGGATTAAATCATCCTGTCATTCTGACGGCAGTCGGCGGCGCCTTTTCCATGATCTGCGGGAAATCCCGGCGCGCGCCCGGAATAGTCCGCCGGATCGGCCTCGAGTGGTTCTGGAGACTGGGACTGGAACCCTGGCGGATCCGCCGTCAGCTGGATCTACCGCTTTTTGTCATCCGCGTTTTTCAGGAACGGTTTTCAGGCAGGCGGATATGACTTTGCCGGAGTATCAGGAAATTACCGTTACACCGGGAGAGGAGCGGGGATGGCACTGGCTTGTCCTGTCCGGACCGGACGGTGTTACGGGAAAACTGAGCTGCCTGTTTAATCCGGCGACCGGCGGATATAGCCATCTCGAAATCGAAGTCAGTCCCCGGGGGATAGGCCTCGGGTCGCTTCTGATGCAGAGGTTTGCTGCAGACATCGGGCCCGGTAAACCGGTTGACGGTGTTATCACCAATAATGAAGCAAAAGTATACCTCGCTGAGGCCGGCTACTTCTCAATGGCAGATCGTGACGGACCGGTAACGCTGACTGATCCCGGAGAGCTCGGGGCCATTCCGGCCGTCCGGGCGATGAGCGCCTGCGGTATTTTCATTACGGAACTGTCAGTCCGGCAGCACGTCGTTGGTGCCGGAGACATAAGGTATCTGGTCAGCTTCACAGGTGTGACGACTGAACCGGAAAAATCCGAATAGCGAATCCCGTAATTATAAATTCAAAGTAGGCAAGAGATTCCACCTATCCGACAAGCCTAGAGTATAGCCTAAAGAGATACAAGGCTCAGCCTTGAATAAAGGTTGCTTGAGATTATAAACCTATAGTATAATCAGATTTTCCGGATAATTATACCTATCCGGCCGGTATGCCAACAGTTGAAATAATCAGAGACGGGAGAAGTAGTGAAAAGGTATCTCGTGACTGCCTTTACGACCGGGTGCCGCTGGAGGGTGCGGTACCTGATCCCACCGGGGTAGAAATTGAATTCACCGGGGATGACCTGGTGTTCCGGGCTGACCTTACTCCGGACGGTGTTTTTGAGGTTCTCTCAGGTGATTTACGATATCCCTCCAACAGCCGGATTACGGCATCGGTTTTGGCCTTATACCATGATCCGGAGAAAGGCTGGCTGATGCCGATGGGTTTAGCCGGACGTTATGGTATCAGTGAAAATACCGGCATCAAGGGCAACAGCCTGCATCTTGACCGGCGGCAGTACGCTGTAGGGGATTTGCCGCCGTGTGCCGTCATTATCCAGAATGACGGACCTTCTGAAGGGGCTACGAAATTCAGCCTTTTTATCCGGCAGGATTATGCCGGGGCGATTGAACTGAGTGCCCGGTCAACTGCCAGCGCCAGGATTACTTTGCCGCTCCGGATGTCGGAGGAGTCCGTCGGATTAACGGCTGCTGAGGATGCGGAAACAGTCTCATTGCCGGTAAATTGGGACTCATTTTCCAATACTCCGCATATCCAGCCTTCACGTTACGGTGAGGACCCTTATTACGACGGACCGCCGCCGAACATACTCAATACAGTCTTCGAGCCGGCCGAAATTCCGGTTCAGGCTGATCAGCCGGTTGTGACGGCCGAAAACCCTGCCGAAGCAATTGTCGCAACGCAGCCTGGTCAGGAAGTTCAGAAAAATCGCGGTCCGGGCAGGCCGCCGGGGAGTAAGAATAGAAAACCGGCCGAAGCAACTGACCCACTTCAGCCTGTTTCGGTGATTTCGGAAAAGCGAAAACCAGGGAGGCCGCCGAAACCCCGGCTGCCGGGTGAAACCGAAAAACCAATCGTAAAGCGTAAACAGGGCAGGCCGCGGGGAAGTAAGAATAAACCAAAAGTAGTTACACCAGGACAGCAGGAGCCTGTGTCGGTCATTCATAAGAAAATCCGGCCGGTTGATGGTGGTCTGGTCGGTATTGTAAATGCTCCGGGTACCGGCGGCAGAAGTGAAAAGCCGGGAAGGCGGCGTAGGAGAAAGAAGATTGCGCCTAAGACCACCCCGGCCGTAAATCCTGTCGTGGTGACCAGCAGAAGTTCTTCCCAGACGGTGCCACCTGAAGCAGATATTGAGTGGCTGTTATATGAAGCACCCTGGAAACCTGAAGACTACCCAAGCACGTGGCAGCCACAGGATAGTCCACATTCCCGGGAGATCCCGCTTCATAGACCCGATGATGCTCCGACATTACAACTGGCATCCGGATCGGATCAAATCCCGAAAGTGACAAGAAATCGTAAGCGAAAAAGTAGGCTTGCGCATGGTACTGCGGAATCAGATACGGCTGATAAGTCCGGGTATTGGGTTAGAAACCTGAATTCATTACTTGCACTACCTTCTCCTGATGAAAATCAGACTGAGGCTGACCGGATTATCAGGAATACCTCCTGCGATGTCATTATCCTGACCACGTATGCCGCCGTGAGACCGCTTGCGTATATGACAGGCATTTCGTTTCAATCAAAAAAGTCCAGACCCTGGACTATCAGTTTATTCCGCGACAGCCATCAGGAACCGGGACATTACGCCGGTACCGTTGATCTTCTCGAAGAACAGCCAGATGACGGACAGAAACCCCGGAATTGTCAGGGTAAATTCGAAATATACCCGGCAGGAAATGGGTACTGTTTGCGCCTGAAAACAAATATGGAGAAAGACATGCTCCTGCTACTTCAGGCTTTACCGTCAGCCTTGCGGTCGGTGGCTGCCAGTGAAGCTTTCGGCAACAGCTGACATATCCTGTAATACAAGATCCAGATGATGTTGCCAAGGTAAACTTACAGTCGGTAAGTCTTTGCTTTCCAGAGAATTTCAAGGTTGAGTCTTGAGTTTGACGATATATTAATAAGGGCCTATAATCATGGAATGGCAGCGGAAACCGAACCATTCGACCCTTCCCAAATCAATTCTGTGGCTGACAAGTTCAACTTCCTTTCCCTTGTCGGCGAAACAGAATTC
>MFJD01000007.1:100401-110541 GCA_001779095.1 Candidatus Gottesmanbacteria bacterium RBG_16_52_11
CTCGGCAGATTCGAACCTCCTGATCCGGTAGCGCTCG
Source organism: Candidatus Gottesmanbacteria bacterium RBG_16_52_11 (assembly GCA_001779095.1). Classification (GTDB taxonomy): domain Bacteria; phylum Patescibacteriota; class Microgenomatia; order UBA10105; family UBA927; genus RBG-16-52-11. The sequence continues at coordinate 100,439 of MFJD01000007.1, forward strand.
CGAGAGCTTTCAGCTTATTGGAAGATGATTCCCATTTCAGAGAAATTTCCCTGAGCCAACCGGGCGATTATCTCACTGTGTATGCTCTGGAAATGGTCACACTAAGATGCAAAACTCATTATGTCTGGGGTGAGGACTACGATCCGGGCCGGGGACTGACACCGCAAAACGTAACTGATCTTTTATACCCTGATCCTGATTCATCCGGTGATGTCCCCAGACTGATTTTCCCCTGGGGAGTGGCCCGTCTGATAGCACTAACTTCCATTGCCGAACATTTGTCGAGTATTCCCAAAGAGGAACGTACGGCGATGGATAAAATGAGCTTCCTGGACGCAATGGGTGAAGTGGCTAACGCTTGGAAGGATTGTGAATTCGGAACCTGCCATGAAGCGTTCAAAGCCAGGCTCCACGCCAGATATGTCTATCTGCTTTTATCGATGAGGCCATCATCGGACTGACAGTGAGGCCCGGCCGAAGGATTTATCCTGATCCGCCAACCGGCGGACGATGATCTCAACCCGGCAGAGGGGGTGGGTGACCCTCCGGGTAAGTCACAAATGATATTATAATTTATATATTGATATAATATATAGTATTATGACTGGTCCCGATGGTAATCCGGGAGAGAGAAGCGCTGCCTGGCGGCAGGCGGAAAAAGACCGCTTCCGCGACAACCTGCTCTATTTCCTCTGGCAGCTGAGCCGGTTGATGGATGACCGGATTCCGGAACTGGAAATCAATGAAGAGTACGATCCGGAAATACCCGGATCATTCTTTGTCAGTGCAACTGCCAAAAGCGAATTATTACAGTCTCTGCATATGAAATGGGTGCCCGGCACCCGCACCGTGGACGCCTGGTTCATGTGGCTTGATCCGTCGGTCCGCGGGCAGGGAGTAGGTTCACAGGCACTTACGGATCTCGAAGACATGGCTGTCCATATGGAAGCCGATCGGATAGTGCTGTCGGCCATTTCGAATGAATCGCTCCACAGGCACCTGATTGAAAAAGCCGGTTATGTTCAGGATCCCCGGCAGTCTGACGAAGTATTCAAAATACTGACGGCGTATTCTGCCGGTACGCATCGGATGAATCCGTATCACTGATTATCTGCCGGACCTGCTGATTTGTTACAATAACCCTATGCCTGCCGATATATTTTTTTCCGCTGAACATCTTATAGGAGATTTACACCTTGCACGGATATGAAAATAGCAATGGTTGCGCCGTTTGAGGAAGCCGTACCGCCGCTTAAATACGGAGGGACTGAACTGGTGGTATATAACATCGTGACGGAACTGGTGGCGCTCGGCCATGAGGTGACGGTGTTCGGAAGCGGCGACTCGAAGGTGCCGTGCCGCCTGGTGCCGGTTTTCCCGCAGGCGGTCCGGACCATCGAACCCTACGTTTCGGACATGAAAGCGCGGGAAGCGGTGAAATACCTGGGAATTGCCAAAGTCGTCAAAGCGCTGTCGGCAGAACCATTTGATATCGTCCACAACCACATCGGCTGGCGGTTCCTTCTGTATCACGAACTGATCGGTCAACCGGTAGTAACGACACTGCACGGGCCGATGCATCTTGCCTATCAGCGGGTCGGCTATGATGCCAGTCCCGGACGGCCGTTCGTCTCGATCTCCGACAACCAGCGCAAAGCTTACCCGTCTCTGAATTACGTCAGGACCGTATATAACGGCATCGATACGTCACTTTTTCAGCTGCGGGGTGATACCGAGCCGGTTTCCAACAACCGGGGGCAGTACCTGTTCCTTCTGGGGCGGATGTCTCCGGAGAAGGGAGTGAAGGAAGCAATCGATGTAGCCAAAAGTGCCGGCATGAAGCTGATAATTGCCGCCAAAGTCGATTCGGTAGACCTTAAGTACTACGAAGAAGTCAAACCGATGATTGACGGAACACACATCGAGTTTATCGGCGAGATAAATTTTGCCGAAAAAGTTGACCTGATCAAAAACGCATATGCGCTGCTAGCTCCGATCCAGTGGGAGGAACCGTTCGGACTCAACCTGATTGAGGCAATGGCCTGCGGAACGCCGGTACTGGGCATGTCCCGGGGATCATTTCCGGAAATCATCGAAAACGGCCGCAACGGGTATCTCTCATCGTCGGTCGGAGAGATGTCAAAGCAGGTAGCTGATGTTGCCAAAATCAGCCGGAACCGGTGCCGGGCAGCTGTGGAAGAGCGGTTTACGAAAGCGGTCATGGCCCGCGGGTATCTGGAGGTTTACAATCAAATCCTTGAGGGTAAAAAATAGTATTCCCCGAAGGGAAGTTTTATAAGGAAGCGGGGATACCCCTTTCGGGTTTCCCACTCCGAAATATTTTTATGAAAATCGGAATGATGATCACCCCGATGCATCCGATTCCGCCGCTTGAAGCGAAGATTCTGGCGCCCTGGCTTCTGGTATCCCAGATTACCGAGGAACTGGTCAGACGGTCCCGTCATGAGGTGTATCTCTTCGCGCCGCAGGGTTCCGTCACCGGCGCCAGGTTATATGATTTCGGCATGAAACCGGTATCGGCACTGAAAAATGAATTGAGCCTGGATGAATACGAAGAACGCAAAAGGACTGATGAAGCGGACATGTTCCGGAAAATGATCGAAACCGGCAAATCTGAGGGCATATCCGTTTACCACCTCCACCAGACCGTCGGGATGGCACCCCTCATCCGGGAAGCGCCCCGGGAAATTCAATTCGTTATCACCCTCCATGATCCGCTGGAAGGAGACCAGAGGCAGGCAGCAGAGGAGTTGCGGGAGCTGCCGAACTGCCGCCTGGTATCCATAAGTAACGCCCAGCGGCAGTCGGTCAGCGCGAATTTCACCGATACCGTCCACCACGGCATTGACGCCGGTGCGTACCCTTTTTCCGCCGGTCCGCAGCCGGTCGGCGCCGTCATGGGCCGGATTCTGTCCAAGAAAGGCCAGCTGGATGCGATCCTGGCGACTAAGGCGGCCGGGCTCCAGTGTTATATAGTCGGCCATCCGGACCTGCGTGATGAGGCAGCCGGTGAATACTGGTACGGATCGATTCTGCCTCAGATAGACGGTATCCATGCGGTGTACATTCCGTTCGTCAGACCGGGGATGCTGTATCCGTATTACCAGAAAGCCAGGGCACTTTTAATGCCCATCAGATGGGAAGAGCCGTTCGGATTGGTGATGATCGAGGCTATGGCCTGCGGCACACCGGTCGTTGCTTATAACCGGGGGAGCGTGCCGGAAATCGTCCGGGACGGCGTGACCGGATTTATTGTCGATCCGCCGGAGTCGGATGAACCGGCGATGCAGGAAATCCATAGGAGCCGTATCGGATCCTGGATCATAAAGGAACGCGGAGTTGCCGGACTGACTGCGGCACTGAATCGGATCAGTGAAATAAGCCGTGATGATTGCAGGAAGCATGTCGAGGAACAGTTTACAATTTCAAAGATGGTAGACGGTTACGAAAAGGTATACGAGTCAGTAGCGCAACTTTAAACGTATACGGTATGCCTTATACAGTATTCAGGATATTGTATGCTGAATTCCTGTTACCGTTTCACCAATTCATTATATAATTCCACATATTCCCGGACCATGCGTTTGACCTGGAATCTGGACTGGGCGTGTTCCCGGGTGCTCCGTCGCAGAGCCAGATACTCAGACTGATCCATGGCATAAATCCGTTCTACTGCCTCAACCAGACCGTTCAGTCCGGTTTTTTTGATTATGAAATCGCCCCTGATATCCGTATCGGAGGGATTTATGATAAATCCGCAGGTTCCGTCCCTGACGATTTCGGGAACCGATCCCCGGGCAAACGCCACCACCGGGGTGCCACAGGCCATTGATTCGGCGATAACCAGCCCGAAGGGTTCTTCCCATTCCGTCGGAAAAAGGAAAAGCTTGGAGGTCTGATACTGCCTGACCAGTTCATAGCGCGACAGGTTGATATCGATTTTAATCTTTGAATATTTGGCAATTCTGGAGCGTTTCTTCAGCACGTCCTCATTCAGCCAATTGATCGTTTCGGGCTTGATCAGCGGGAATATCCGGACCGGCTTTTTCACTTTCTGGATTACGTCCATGACGATATCCAGTCCCTTGTCAGGCACAGCCCGTCCGGCCCACATGATTTCCCCGCCGCCCTCAAGGTTGAAGGTGAAAGTGTCATCGACGTCAATGCCGTGGTAGATAATTTTTTCGTGACGGACATTGGGCAGCCGGTTTTTCTGGGACTCGGATATGCTGACGAAATGGATTTTCCGGTCCTTCTTATACTGGGAAAAATAATCCGGATGGTAGGCATCATCATCCCCGCCGTGCATGGTTATAAGTATCGGTTTATTGACCAGCCGCGCTATCGGCAATACATATTCCCCGTTGGATATATGAACATGGAAGAGATCGAAATCATCACTCCGTCTGAAAGCTTCCGATACGAGGCTTAGTTCGTACAGCTTGTAGAGCGACGGGCTTACGTCCGGATCTTCGGATGATGCTACCGGACGGATGCTGGTGACCGGAATATCAACCTCGGAATCACCGGCGGCAAAAAGGGTGATTTCAATCGGAAGATTATGTTTGCGGACATATCGGGCCAGTTCTGTAGTAAAGAGGTGGACAAATATCTCCGTACCCTTACCGGCACCGCTGTGGATCCTGATCATATTGGTGGCAATTATGGCGATGCGCATAAGATATGGGGGCAGAATGACGGTCTCCGGTGTATGTATTATACACGAGAGCCGCCTCCGCGGCTCAGAACCGGATCATTGCCGGGATTTCAGGTGGACGGCGGGTATCCGTATCCTGTAAAGATTCGGTATTAGTTTCAACTTCAGGTAAGACCCGCGCTTCGGATCAAATTACTGTCATCGATATATAATACGGCCTGTTAAGTAATAGATTGAGATAGGTAAACTCATACTGGCAGCGGGTATGTTGCCCATCCCAAATATTTTTGCTATTATAATCACTATGATCAAACGTGTTGCCATATTTACGGACCACGCTGACCCGCTGGCTCCGATCGGGGCAGGGTACATGGGAGGGGAAAACGTTTACGTCCTCGAGCTGACCCGCGCCCTGTCCAGACTGGGATGGCACACGGACGTGTATACCCGGGCGTCGTCACTCAAAACCACACATATCGCCAAAGTCAGCCAGGATGCCCGTGTCATCCGGCTGAAAGCCGGACCGGTATCTTTCGTGCCGCGGGATAAGCTGTTTACGTACATGCCCGAATACGTTGAAAGCTTCCTGAAGTTCCAGAAAGAGAACAAGCTGGAATACCTGCTGATTCACGGCAATTATTATTTTTCCGGATGGGCGGCGCTCCAGAGCGCTAAAGTGCTGGGCATCCCGTTTGTCAACACTTTCCATACCCTGGGGATCGTCCGGCACAATTTCCTCAAGGATACCGATCCTTCCCCGCATGAGCGGATCGCCATCGAGAAGGAAATCATGACCGCAGACAACCGGATCATCGCTACCAGCCCGCAGATGCGGGATGAAATGATCAGACTATACGGTACCAATCCCAAGAAGATCACCGTCATCCCCGGAGGCGTAAATCTGAACCGTTTTCAGCCCACACCCCAGCTACTGGCGCGACGGGTGCTGCATTTTTCAATCAACCGGCTGATCGCGCTCTATGTCGGCCGCATCGAACGCCGCAAGGGGATCGATACGCTGCTTGAAGCCGTCGCCGAGCTGGCGCGGCTGATGCCGGATAAGCGGCCGATCATGCGGTGTTATATCGCCGGCGGTAATCCCAAAGGGCACAAAAGCAAGGTAATGGAGCCGTCAGAACTGAAGGAATGGGAAAGGCTGCAGGGGATAGTCGATAAGCTCGGCATCAAAGACATCGTCCGTTTCCTCGGCGGCATCAACCGGGAGCTGCTGACTTTCTATTATGCCGCAGCGGACGTAACCGTGGTTCCGTCATATTACGAACCCTTCGGACTGGTGCCCCTGGAGTCAATGGCCTCGGGCACGCCGGTGGTGGCATCGCGGGTCGGAGGCATCCAGTGGACAATCAGGGACGGTAAGTCCGGTTATTTAGTCGAGCCGGGGAACGCCAAAGCGTTTGCCGAACGCATCCGGTACCTGATGACTCATGCCACAGCTCATAAACTTCTCCGGGAAAACGGTATCGAGCGGGTAAAATTGTTTTCGTGGGATAATATCGCGGATCAGATGTCCGACCTGTATCAGGACGTGGTCATCGACTATTTCTACCGCAAAGCCTTCCACCTGGCCAACGGGAACGGGGAAGTGAAAGTACACAATAAGTCTCCGGAAAAACCCATTACCCCGCAGCACGGTGCCGCCACCGGATAAACAGGCTACTGCCGGTTATTCTTACTCGGAACGATTGTTATCTATGGGGCGTGTGGGCACCTCGGTTTTTTTCCTATATTTCCTGTCTGCCCGAAGCAATTGCTCCTGTTTCTTCTTTTCAAGCTGATCCCGCTCATCAGCTTCTGCTGCAAGACGGTCGGATTCGGCCCGGATAGCATTCCCGTATCGGGAATTCAGACTGTTCTCACTTTCATCAGGCAAATCAGCGGTTGCTTCAAGGATTATTGCGGCCATATTGGTTAAACAGGTAAACGCTGATCTGAAATCGGGATTTGCCATCTGGGTTTCGTGAAGTTTATGGTAAGTCGTTGGCTGCCGGTTTATGTTTGCAATGCCCGCCCTGATATTATCGTGGCCGGTAATCAGAGCCTGGCGCTGTGCGGGCGTTAACTCGTTCCAGGCGATCACTGCCGCCATCCTTTGCTGCTCTTCTGTCCAGCGGGGCGGTTTGGCGCGGTCCAATATGTTTTGCCGGAATTCGACGTTCCGGAGTGCTCCCAACACATGGGACGGGCTGGCTGCGGTGGCAATTTCTTGCGCGAAAGTTTCCAGAAGCTGCGGTGCGATTTCCCGTCCCCAGGTAGCCAGCCTGAGGGCATCAGGCAGGTTAGTACTGATATCAACCGGAGGATAGATTTGGTCCGGGAACAGATTGCTTAAAACCGCCCAGATTTCTTCCCTGTCTGGGGAGGGAGGGAGTCCGTGTATTTCATATAAGTTAGCCAGGTCTTCGGGAGCCATTGCAGGCAGTGGATTTTCGGAATCGGGCAAGAAAGGTAACCGGTTTTCCGGACTTGTGGCCATACGTCAGGATTATACTAATATATAAAACACTATGTCAAAAGCTATAAGTCAGTATCAAAAATATTACTCCTGCTGCAGCCATGGTTACCCGGACTCGGGTTTTTAAAAGGACAGGCGCCGCAGCAGGAGTAAGTAAAAAAACGGGAGATTATTTGACTAGGGTAGATTTGTACATGCAGTACATCCCGACCAGAAAGGCCACGAGGTAGGAAATGCAAAAGTATGCAATCAGAATCAGGTAAATAATAAAGTACACCATCCAATCTGAATCAAACTGAAAAATGATTGATGTCAGTTTGAAAAAAGTACCCACTAAAATTAACAGATTTCCGATTCCACACCAATAAAATACGTCTTTGTCGTTCTTTGCAACCGCATAGCCAAACGCGATTGCGGTGGCCGTTATCGCGAAAGCCGAAGCGATTGTCGGAAAGTACAGATGAGCATGCATGACAAACCTCCATAGATAAATAATTTGCCGACCGGTAATTCCGATTTTTCGGGATTACGGGACGGCCAACTAAATTCATTTCCCGTTTTAAGGTGCTGAGGATATTTTTCGGTGCTGCACCGGGATATCCTTTTATACTGTTTGATTGTATCAAAAAGAATCAAACATACAAAAAATTAGTCTAATTTTTCTAAACGAAGAAATTGACCTAAATTAGGGTACTTAGAATAATTAGATCAATTAGAATAATTGGCTTTAAGAGAATCCAGCAGGATCGGGGCTTGGCGGGAGGCAGCTTCGGCGCGGGGGACGAGGATGTGGTATCCGACCATGATCGACAGTGCCGCCATACACGCGTAAGTGACGGTCAGATTTAGGCTGTCCTTATGGGACAACAGGTAAACGGCTAAGGTCGACAGGGCAAATACTGACAGGGCAATTCCTATGTATGTGTCGAGGATACTGACCGTCGTGCAGTCGTCGAAGGCGTACGATTGTCCGTTGACCGGAGCCATGCAGGGCAGGATCCGTGGCAGTAGTACGGTCAGGAAGGTCAGGAACATAACATACCCCAGGGCGTATGAGAGGGCATAGAGAAGGAAACGGGAAGCAGGTTTTCTCGGGGATGGGAGTCGCGGCATATATTCATAGTCAAGTGTCAGATGTCAAAAGTCAAATGGATAACCGTAGTCTTTCCGGGATGAAAAAATAAAAAAGCGAAAGTAAACAGACTATCTTATAAATTTAATTAAATGCCCGTGTAATCCGATAAATCCGATTTTTGGTTAAGCTATAGTATTTTGGTATTGAAAAAACGGTTGACAATACTCCTGTTTATAGCGTACTTTAGAATTAAATGTCGGTTTTGAAAAACCGACAGATTTGACGTTCTTTATAATTAGTACCAGAAATCATATTATGGCCCGCAGGATCGCTCCATACGGACTTGGTGTACACGCGGTAGGCAATACGGTCTACCTTTACTACAACAGTCTGACTAAGAAAACACACTCATTTCTGGTGGAGTCATCGGGCAACGGATTCGATTTCGTACCCTTCAGGGGAACACCGGTTCTGGCGGAACCGAACCAGACTACTGTTGACTCCAGAAAATGCTCGGATTTCCGGTTCTCGGTGATGCGCGGTAAATACTTGGCGACTTACCTCCATAAATCCCACCCGTTTGTCGCGGTATCGGACGACCTAGTCCGGTGGAAAGTTCTGGGCGAAATCGTACTGGCTGATGAAGCCGGGGTAACGGCGGAGATGGCTGACCCCTGCATGATCGTGCCGGATATCCGTTACAAGGGCAAGGCGGTCATGTATTACGGGCACGGATCCATCAGGGTAGCGTACTCATCCGACCTGGTCCACTGGACTCCCGGAGAGACGGTACTGGCGCCGCGTCCGGAAAGTTATGATGCGGGGGATCTGTCGGTGGGTACTATTTTCCCGACAGACCGCGGGCTGGCGGTTGTTTATTATGTCCGGGGAGATTACAACGGCACCGACAGCTGGGCCCTGGGGACTGCGGTCTTTGACAAGAATAATCCGGCCAAGCTGGTGTGGCGGTCAACCATCGCCATACTTGAGAATATCGAAGGCCTGGCTACCAAGCAGGTCAGCCCGGTCGGACTGGTACACCGCGATAATACGCTGATTTCCTATTGGGATGTCCAGGATGACGGAATCGTGGCGATTGCCCACCCTGTGACCGGCAGCCGGGAGGATATTGCAAAGGGCAAGAAGCTCAAACTCGTACTGGAGAAGATCACATCCAATCCGATACTCAAGCCGATTGCGTCACACTTATGGGAAAGCAAAGCGGTATTTAATCCGGCGGCCATCTACGAAAACGGCCGGATCCACCTCATCTACCGGGCGGTGGGTGACAATGACGTGTCGGTGTTGGGCTACGCTTCCAGCGTTGACGGGGTAAATTTCGACGTCCGGCATCCGGAGCCGATTTACGTGCCAACCAAGGATTTCGAACTGTCGACGATCGACAATGGCGGAGCCTTTTCATCACCGTATTTCTCCGGCGGAGCCTACGGCGGGGTAGAGGATCCCCGGGTTACCCGCATAAATGACACCTATTACATGATGTATGTTGCCTACAACGGCCGGACCCATCCGCGGGTGGCCATGACGTCGATTCCGGTTTCGGACTTCCATAACGGACGCTGGGACAGGTGGAAGGAGCCGGTCCTGGTGTCGCCGCCGGGTGTCGTTGACAAGAATGCCTGCGTACTGCCGGAGAAAGTAAACGGCAAGTACGTCGTATTCCACCGGATATTCCCGAATATCCTGGTGGATTACGTGGATGACCTTGAAGCTTTTGACGGCAAATCCAGGTTCCTGAAAGGGGATTACTTCATTCCGCCGCGGTACACCAACTGGGATTCCCGGAAGTTAGGGATCGGCGCACCACCTATCAAAACCGACAAGGGATGGCTCCTGATTTACCAGGCGGTGGATGA
>MFJD01000008.1:0-1739 GCA_001779095.1 Candidatus Gottesmanbacteria bacterium RBG_16_52_11
GCTGCCTGGTGCGGCTGCGTCGGACTGAAGCCGACATACGGCAGAACCAGCCGGGCCGGAGTTGTGGCCATGGGATCATCGCTGGACTGCCCGGGACCACTTACGAAAACCGTTGAAGACAGTGCCGTGCTGCTGTCGGTTATCGCAGGGCAGGATCCCTATGATGCGACTACTTCACCCGAACCGGTGCCGGATTACCGGGATCAGTTGAAAAAGGGCGTAAAAGGGCTCCGTATCGGCATATGTTATATGGATCATCCCAAGATCCGCGGGACGGACGCCGACCGCGCAGTCAAGGCAGCCGGGGTCGTTTTCGAACGTCTGGGCGCCCATGTCAGCGAGATTGCCACTTCCGAAAAACCGGAAGCCGGAAAAATTTTATCCCCTGATTACGCGATCGGGGTCTATACGGTAGTCCAGAGAAGCGAAGTCTCAAGTAACCTGGCTAGATATGACGGTATCAGATACGGTCATGACCGGACTTTTTTTTCAACTGAAGCCAAGCGCCGGATTATGCTCGGGACATTTACCCTGTCCAAAGGATATTCCGAGAAATATTACGTCAGGGCCCAGCAGGTCCGGAGCATGTTCATACGCAATTTCCGGCAGTTATTCGGACAGTACGACCTCCTGATTTCCGTGCCTACTCCGGGTTATGCACTTAAAGCCGGAGCATCTGCCGGGGATCCAATGTTCGGAGAGCTTCAGGATATACTGGTAGAGTCAAGTTCACTCTCCGGTCTGCCCGGAATCAGCGTGCCGTGCTTCCGGGATGAGGGTACAAATCTTTACCTAGGGCTGAATATCATGGCCGCCCATTGGCAGGAAAGCACCATGCTTCAGGCCGCCTGGGCATTCGAACAGGCTACAAAGTGGAGTCCATGGGGCACGAAGGGATAAATATGCCGGATTTTGAACCCGTTATCGGACTGGAGATACATGTCGAGCTGAAAACGGCTTCGAAAATGTTCTGCGGCTGCCGGAACGACCCGTTCCATGCGCCGAAGCCGAATATGCATACCTGTCCGGTCTGTCTGGGGTTGCCGGGCGGACTGCCAGTACCCAACCGTAAAGCCGTCGAATGGACCCTGATGCTTGGCCTGGCACTGGGATCTGAGGTTTCCGCGCTCTCGAAGTTTGACCGCAAAAACTATTTTTATCCCGACCTGCCGAAGGGTTACCAGATTTCCCAGTACGACCAGCCGTTCTGTAAGTCAGGATCTCTGAATACCTCCACCGGTCCGGTGAGAATCCACCGGGTTCATCTTGAAGAGGACACCGGTAAGCTCCAGCACACAACTGTCGGTGGCCGGGAAGTCACGCTGGTTGATTTTAACCGGTCCGGCGTACCGCTGGTTGAGATTGTTACCGAGCCTGATATCAGGTCAGGCGAACAGGCCCGGGAATTTCTGAAGAAACTGCAGCTGATCATCAGGTATCTCGGCATATCGGATGCGGACATGGAAAAGGGCAGCATGCGGTTGGAACCGAATATTTCTGTCAGGAAGGCCGGTTCCCAAGAGCTGCCGCCGTACAAGGTAGAAGTCAAGAATATCAATTCATTTACGTTCGTAAAAAAGAGCATTGAGTACGAGGTGATCAGGCAGTCGGAAATGCTGACGAGCGGCGAGACTCCGGTACAGGAAACCCGGGGATGGAACGAAAACAAAGCGGCAACAGTATCCCAGCGCCGCAAGGAATCGGCTGATGACTACCGGTATTTTCCGGAACCTGACATT
>MFJD01000008.1:1872-40889 GCA_001779095.1 Candidatus Gottesmanbacteria bacterium RBG_16_52_11
GAGAAAGCGGTTTTTTTTGAAAAGTGCCTTGAATTGTCTGCCACTGCCGCAGACGAATCAGGACTGACACCGAAAAAACTGGCGAGCCTGATAGTCAACCGGAAAATCGATACCGCGCATACCAAACCGGCTGTAATTGTCGGGGACATTCTGAAATCCCTGCGGAAAGCCAGTATCGATCCGCAGCTGGTCAAAACAGCCGTGGCAGAAGTTATCCGCGAACAGGCCAAAGCGGCTGCAGACTATAGAAGCGGCAAGGAACAGGCGATAATGTTTCTCATCGGTATGGTCCAGAAGAAACTCGGGGGCAAGGGCGATCCGGCCGAGGTCCGGAACACAATCGGAAACATGCTAAAATCAGGATAACATGGGGGAGCAGGCGAGTCAGGAATTAATTGGCAGGAAACTCAGAAGCAATTTCGAAACAGCCAAGCGCCGGGAGCACCGGCTCATCGAAAAAACGCTTTCAGTACCGCCGCCCGGTTTAACGGATGCCCAGCATCGCTACCGGGAGCGGGCGGCCGGTCACCGCCAGAAAGCACTGCAGCTGATTGCCGAAGGCAAAGCGACCACCATCCAGCATGCGCGTGATATGGTTGCCGCGGAAGCCAAGGCCGAACACGAACGCCTGACACTGGACGAAAAAACCCGGCTGTTCCGGTCTACAACATACAGTGCCAATCAGAACAAGGCAATCAATGAATATCTGGCCGGAGTCAGGTCATACTACAGCGAGCTAAAACTCGATTTTGATAAATTCAGCTGGTTCAATGACCTGATTTCGGATAAATTCGGCGACCTGGTGCTGTCCGAAGTCGGCCGGCAGTTTGCCGCCGTCAAACGGGCGAACGACATCGGCGTCCGCAAGGGCGGTGAGGAACTGCATTTTTTCTTCAATTACGGCGCACAGACCCAAGCCGAGCTGGCAGCCCAGCGGCTGATGTCAGCCGTCAGGGATAATGTTTTAAGTCAGGTAATCAATATCATCCGGGACGGACAGCGGACCGTACCGGTGACCTGGGATGGCAGAAAAGTCCCGGAACGCGAGGGCACAGTCATTCTCAGGGATATCACCGGGGCACTTCTGGAGCGGGCAAAGCCGGGCGGTCTTGACAGGTTCCTACAGACAGGCAAAGGCGAGATTACTCAGAAACTGGAGATAGCCCGCAAATTCGACGGATTCTTCGGCGGAAAACAGGCATATGGGGAATTGGAAAGTTATGCCCGGGACGGCAGGCCGTCTGAGCTTTTGACGCCGGATGAGCGTCAGGCGCGAAGCGTTGCGGAAAAGAAAATATCGGATTTTCTGTCCGGCCTGTTCGGGTCGGTGACATCAAGCGGCGGCATGGTGATTTACGGACCGGAAGACAGGGCTTTCATGCCACCGGGTGAAACGGTGACTACAGTGCTCGGAGAGCATGTGAAGAGGTCCAAAAGCGAAGGCCGGGGATTTCTGTCGGTTCAGGTCGGTACCCGCGGTCCGATAAGGACATATCAGGTGAAATAATCATGGCGGATTTCGTACATCTTCACGTACACAGCGAGTATTCCCTGCTTGACGGGCTGGGCAAGCTCCAGTCCCTGATCGATACAGCCAAGGGCATGGGGATGAAAACGCTTGCCTTGACTGATCACGGGGCGATGTACGGTGCTTTCAAGTTTTATCTCCGGGCTACTGAAGCCGGCATCAAACCGATTATCGGTGTGGAAACCTACGTTGCCCGCCGTAGCCGGTTCGACAAGGAGTCCAAGGTCGATACCGACCCTTTCCATTTGCTGCTTCTGGCTAAAAACGAAAACGGGTACCGGAACCTCTTGAAACTGGTGACTCTGGCACACCTGGAAGGTTATTATTACCGGCCGCGGATTGATTGGGAACTCCTGACCGTATACCACGAAGACCTGATCGCAACCAGCGCGTGCCTCCAGGGCCAGGTGCCGTACCTGTTGCGGTACGGAAAACCGGATGAGGCCGAAGCTGTCGCCCGCAATTATGCCGAACTGTTCGGTAAGGATCATTATTATATCGAACTCCAGATGCATCCGAATATACCCGAACAGGAGGAAACCAATGAGAAACTTGTAGCATTGGCGCGCAGGCTGGGATTGCCGCTGGTTGCCACCAATGACGTGCATTACGTTAACGCTGATGATGCGGAAGCACAGGAAATTCTGCTGTGCGTCCAGACCCAGCGGACCATCACCGAAAAGAACCGGCCGCTGTCGATGCTCAGTTCGCCGGATTTCTACCTGAAAAGCGCCGGAGACATGACGGAAATGTTTGCCCGGTATCCGGAAGCGGTCGCCAATACTGTCCGCATCGCCGACATGTGCGATATAAACCTGTCGGTCGGCAAATGGATCCTGCCGGATTTTCCGATTCCGGAAGGAGAAACTCCGCAGAGTTACCTGCGGACGCTGGTTTATGAGAGGCTGCCGGACCGTTATCCGCAGTTGCCGGCAGAAGTCAAAGACAGGGTGGAATACGAGCTGGATATTATAAATACCAAAGGTTATTCCACGTATTTTCTGATCGTCGCCGATTTCGTCAACTGGGCCAAGGATCACGGGATAGCCGTAGGGCCGGGCCGGGGATCGGCAGCCGGCAGCGTCGTTTCATATATCCTGAGAATTACCGGAGTAGACCCGCTCTATTTCCGGCTGCCGTTCGAACGGTTCCTCAATCCGTACCGTCCGAGTCCGCCGGACATAGATCTGGATTTTGCGGATGACCGGCGCGATGAGGTGATTGCCTATGTCACCGAAAGGTACGGCGCAGACCGGGTAGCCCAGATCTGCACATTCGGAACCATGGAAGCCCGGGGTGCAGTACGCGATGCCGGCAGGGCATTGGGGATGCCTTATGCCCAACCGGACCGGATCGCCCGGCTTATCCCTCCGGGGTTTCAGGGAAGCCAGATGACCATCGAAAAGGCGCTCACCCAGTCACCGGAACTGGCGCTGGCTTATAAAACAGAACCGGAAACCAAACGGCTCCTGGATGTAGCCCGCAAGCTTGAAGGCGTTGCCCGACACGTTTCGGTTCATGCTGCCGGCGTAGTCATCGCCGATAAGCCGCTGGTCGAGTATACACCGCTGCAGCGGGAAAGCCGGGGTGAAAAAATCGTGACCCAGTACGATATGTACACCGTCGGTGAAGACGGGGTGGGACTTCTGAAAATGGATTTTCTGGGGCTGAGAAATCTGACCATCATGTCCCGGGCGCTCCAGATAATAAGGTCCGCCGAAGGTGAGGATATAGATCTCTCAAAAATCCCGCTTGACGACGCGAAGACATTTGCCATGCTCTCCAAAGGGGAAACAACCGGCGTATTCCAGCTCGAATCCGCCGGCATGCGCCGCCATATTAAGGAACTGAAACCCACTACGATTTTCGATCTGATGGCGATGGTTGCGCTGTTTAGGCCGGGACCGATGCAGGTAATTCCCGAATTCATCGCCCGCAAGCACAACCCGAAACGGATAATTTATCCGGATCCCCGGCTGAAGGATGTGCTGGATCAGTCTTATGGCATTATTGCCTATCAGGATGACGTACTTTTAACGGCGATAACCCTGGCCGGATATTCGTGGGGTGATGCTGACAAGCTCCGAAAGGCCGTCGGGAAGAAAATTCCGACGGAAATGAAAAAACAGAAGGAGAAATTCGTGGCTGGCTGCATTAAAAACGGATTATCAACCGAGCGGGCCGAAGAAATATTCCATCTCATCGAACCCTTCGCAGGATACGGGTTCAATAAAGCCCATGCCGCCTGTTACGCAATCATTGCTTATCAGACGGCCTACCTCAAAGCAAATTACCAGGTCGAATATATGACGGCGGTGCTGACGGCGGAATCCAGAGCTAATACCGGCCCGGCGCGGGACGAGAAAATTACCAGCATCATTTCCGAATGCCGGCGGATGGGAATTTCCGTGTTACCGCCGCACATCAACAAATCGGAAGTGGATTTTTCGATAGAGGACAACCGGATCAGGTTCGGTCTTTCGGCTGTCAAGAACGTAGGCACCGCGGCAATCGACAGTATTCTGGAAGCCCGCACCTCCGGCGGAGCTTTCCGCGGACTGACGGATCTTTTCAGCCGGATTGAAATCGCCAAGGTCAACCGGAAAGTGACGGAAAGCCTGATAAAATCCGGCGCAATGGATGAATTCGGTAACCGGGCAACCCTGCTGGGTGCTCTGCCCGGTGTTTCCGAACAGGCTCAGAAACGCAGGAAAAATGCCTCGGCGGGGCAGACAGGTTTATTTGACGAGGCATCAAGCGGAGCCGACATACCGGCTGACGCCTTCACCGTGACGGAAGAACTGCCGAAATCGGTTCTGTTGGCTTATGAGAAGGAGTTGTTGGGATTTTACCTGACGGAGCATCCGCTGCAGTCTTATGCCAGCGCGCTGTCGGATCAGGGTGTCCTGCCGCTGTCGGAGGTTACGTCCGGCCGGGTGGGAGAACGCATTCTGATCGGCGGAATTATCACCCAGGTGAAGAAGATCACCACGAAAACAGGAAATAACGAAATGGCATTCGTGCGGATTGAAGACCTGCACGGGAATATTGAAATCGTCGTGTTTCCGAAGATTTTTGCCCAGACGTCAGCCATTTGGAGGCCGGATACGGTAGTGGTTGTCAGCGGCCGGGTGGATGAGAAGGAAGACCGTCTGACGGTTCTGGCCGACGATGCCAAACGTCTCTGAAACGGCGCGATCTGGCTGTTGACTTGAATCCCAGCCCAAAGTAAAATTCAGTTGCCCAGTAGCACACTTAACCGGACTGGGATTTTTAATTTTGGTGAAGTGTAAACTGTTGTGGCAAACGACAGGGGAGTCACCAAGCGGTATTCGCTGAAGGCGGACAAATCCGGAAGGTTATCCGCCACTGAAGACGAAACCAAATCCGACCGGCATACCCGTATCCAGTGGGATGCCCTGTTTCTGTTCAGCGGAGTCGGTTTCGGTATAGTCATTCCCCTGATTGCCGGAGTTCTGCTGGGGAATTACGCCGACACCAGATTGGGTTCGCGGCCGGTTGCTACCATCACCGGACTATTGATCGGAACCGTATTATCGGTTGCCAGTCTGATTTCGACGTTTTCGGCATTTCTGAAAAAAACGAAAACAGGGGACTGATTATAATGTTACACATTTCGCTCGCAGCCGAAACACTTTTTCACCTGGGGCCGCTACCGGTCACCAATTCGCTGCTGATGACCTGGCTTGTCATGGCAGTCCTGACACTTTTGGCATATGCGGTTACCCGCAATCTTAAGCGCATTCCTACGTCATTTCAGCTGATATTCGAACTGGCGGTCGGAGGTCTTCATGATTTTTTCGGGCGGATACTTGGGAAATTTACGGATACCCTCTATCCCCTGGTGGCAACGCTGTTTCTTTTCATCATACTTTCCAACTGGATGGGGCTGTTGCCGGGCGTAGGTACGGTCGGATTTTACCGGGAAAAAGAGCATGCAGTGAATGTCAATCCGCCGCCGCCCGGACACTCCGGGCAGATTTATGTTGCATACGCATCCGAATCGACAGAGCCGGTGACACAAGTTCAGGAGAGAGCGGCGCCCGGTACAGTTTCCGATCCTGAGGCAGCCGCCAAGGACAAAGATTCCGAACCGTCGCGGATATTCGTGCCGCTTCTGCGGGCTCCGACGGCTGACCTGAACATGACCCTCGGTCTTGGACTGATTGCATTCTTCACCATCCAATATTTCGGCTTCAAAGCATCGGGTCTGGCCTACGGAAAGAAATTCATCAATCTGACAAATCCGATATTCTTTTTTGTCGGATTTCTGGAAATCATATCGGATATTTCCAAAATCATATCTTTCGCATTCCGGTTATTCGGCAACATATTCGCCGGTGAAGTGCTGCTGGCTGTAATTGCCTATCTGGCCCCGTTTTTCCTGCCGATCCCGTTTCTGGCGCTGGAACTTTTCGTCGGTCTGATCCAGGCCCTGGTTTTTGCCATGCTGACGGCAGTTTTCATACAGATGGCAGCCTCGCACGGGGACCACGGGGCAGGTACGGAGCATGCGTGAACCACTCAGGTGTCAGATAGTATTGTAGTAGGATAATTATCGAAAGGCGGTGATTGCATGGATGAAGCAGCTGCGAGATTAATTGCAACCAGTCTGGCCATCGGAATCGGCGGAATAGGTCCTGGTCTGGGTATCGGGATATTGGTAGGAAAAGCTCTTGAAGCAATCGGCCGGAATCCCGAAGCAACCAGCACGATTCAGACAAACATGATTCTGGGAATGGCGTTTGCCGAGGCAATCGCGATTTATGCACTGGTTGTGTCACTGATTGTGAAGTTCGTTTAGGAAAGGAATTTAAACGGAAGCGAGGTGAGTTCAGATGGAAGCATTAGGAGTTCAGCCGATATTACTTTTAGCACAGATAATCAACTTCGTCATTATCATGGCGGTGCTTAAGAAGCTGCTTTACAAGCCGGTTATCCGGTTTCTGGCAAAACGGAAGCAGGAAATCCAGACCGGGCTTGAGTTGTCCCAGAAAATGAAGGAAGAGGATGAAAAACTGAAGGAGAAACAGAAAAAGATGCTGGAGACCGCGCGTGTGGATGCGCTGGAGATAATCAATAAAGCCAAAAAGGACGCTAAAGCCGATGCCCGGAAAATTCTTGAGGATGCCCAAAGTGAGGCCTCCCGCATGATGGAAAAACGGCGCGAAGAAATGGAAGACGAGTACCGGGTCATGCAGAAAAAACTGCAGTCGGAAACCGTGGATCTGGCCGCTGCCATGGTAGAACGGATTCTGCCGTCACTGATTACGCGGGATGGCCACCGGAAACTGCTGGAGAACCAGTTGAAACAACTGAAACAGTAAAAATTTGTTTATGAAAAGAAATCGAAAGGATCCGTTAATTCCGGATACTCCAAATGAGGCCGACACAGCCGTGGTTACCAGCGCTGCACCACTGGACGGCCGGTTGAAATCCTTAGTCAGTTCCGTGGTCAGCCGGATCGGAACAGTACGGTCGATCGAGTACCGTGTCGATCCGGAAGTCCTCGGGGGGATCCGCATCCGGATCGGAAACCGGGTCCTGGATACAAGCCTGAAAAGACAGCTGTCAGAAATTGTAAAAAGCCTGAAGTCAGATTAAGCAGATATCATGAAACGCACAGTCAATACGAATATCACCGGACCTCTGAAAAAGCACCTGGCCGCCTTTACGCCGGAATTTTCCGTCAGTGAAATCGGTACAGTGACATCTGTGGGTGACGGCGTAGCCAAAGTCGATGGTCTGGAAGGCTGCGGTTATATGGAAATAGTCGAATTTGCCGGTGGCATTAAAGGGGTTGCGATTAATCTGGAAGAAAAATCAGTCGGAATAATTGTAATGGGTGAGGTGCTGGGTATCCGCGAGGGCGATGAAGTCAGGGCTACCGGACAGATACTGTCGACACCGGTCGGTGACGGGTTCTTAGGCCGGGTGGTTAATCCGCTGGGTGAACCGGTTGACGGCAAACCTAATGTAGCTACCAAAACCAGATATCCACTGGAAAAAATCGCACCGGGTGTCGTGTTCCGGCAGCAGGTCAACACTCCGCTTCAGACCGGTATCAAAGCTATCGATGCCATGATTCCGATCGGCCGCGGCCAGCGGGAGCTGATAATCGGGGACCGCAATACCGGCAAAACAGCCATTGCCGTTGATGCCATCATTAACCAGAAAGGTGAGGATGTGATCTGTATTTACGTAGCCATCGGACAGAAAACTTCCCGCGTAGCGCAGGTGATTAATGCACTGGAAAAGTTCGATGCCATGTCCTACAGCATCGTAGTGTCGGCCACATCATCGGATCCGGCCTCCTACCAGTACATGGCCCCGTATACCGGTTGTGCCCTGGCAGAATATTTCCTCGACCGCGGGAAGGATGTCCTGGTCGTATATGACGATTTATCCAAACACGCCTGGGCGTACCGCCAGATATCCCTGATTCTGCGGCGTCCCAGCGGACGGGAAGCATACCCGGGAGACGTCTTTTATCTGCATTCCCGGCTTCTGGAGCGGGCTGTCCGCCTGAATGACGACCATGGCGGCGGATCCATCACCGCACTGCCTATTATCGAAACGCTGGCCAATGACCTTTCGGCATATATTCCGACAAACGTCATTTCCATTACTGACGGTCAGATATTCCTCGAATCGGATCTTTTTTACGCCGGTCAGCGGCCGGCAATCAATGTCGGGCAGTCGGTTTCCCGGGTCGGATCTTCAGCGCAGATCAAAGCTATGAAAAAGATCGCCGGCAGCCTCCGGGTTGACCTGGCCCAATACCGGTCACTGGCGGCATTTGCCCAGTTTTCGACGGACGTTGACGAAATTACCAAAAAGCAGATCGATAGGGGCAGCCGTCTGGTGGAACTTCTGAAACAGCCGCAGTTCGTGCCGATGAGTGTTGAACGTCAGGTGGTTTCAATCTGGGCCGGCACCAAAGGCCACCTGGATGATATTCCCCTCAGCCGGATCGGCGACTTCGAGCAGCAATTCCTGGATTTTATGGAACGCGAACACCGCAAGATCCTGACCACAATCGCCCGTGACAAGGCGTTGTCCGAAGAAACCGAGAAACAGCTGAAACAGGCAGTCGAGATCTTCCGGAAAGGATTTGTAGTCTGAAAATATATGGCTAATATCCGGCTGATTAAAGGCAGAATTAAAACGGCGAAAAACATCGCCCAGATTACCAAAGCCATGGAACTGGTAGCGGCATCCAAAATGAAAAAAGCCCAGGCTGAAGCCCTGGCCGGACGGGTATATGCCGGTAAAATTCACGAAATGGTGCACAGCCTGGCAGCCAGGACAGATTCCAAGCATCATCCGCTCCTGACGCCGCCCCGCAGCGACGCCGGAAAGTTACTGGTGATACTCGTTTCCACGAACAAAGGTCTGGCCGGAGGTCTGAATACGAATTTATTCCGGTATCTGATGAAGACGGAAACGGCAGATGCCGGACATGAGTATATAACGCTCGGCAAAAAGGGTGCGGACTTCCTGGTCAGGATCGGCCGGGAAGTAGTGGCGGATTTTTCGGACACTACTCCCTGGGTCAGTGCGGTACCGCCGGTCATAGAATTGGCTACAGGTAAATTTCTGAGCGGCACTTGCCGGAGAGTTGATATTGTTTATAGTGATTTCATTTCCGCACTTATTCAGGTACCGACCCGGAAAACCGTGCTACCGCTGTCTCTGGCAAAAGTCGAAAGTCAGGCTGTCAGACCGGCGGATATCGAAATTGAACCTTCAGTTGAGGAAGTGTTCAGTACCCTTCTGCCGCACTATATCGAAAACCAGCTGCGGGATGCGGTTCTTGAGGCTGAAGCCAGCGAGCATTCCGCCAGAATGATTGCCATGCGCAATGCAACCGATAATGCAGTTTCACTGATGCAGGAACTGACACTCGTATATAACAAAGCCAGACAGGAGAAAATTACTTACGAAATAACCGATATGATCACCGCCCGGCTGGCAGTCAGCTGAGACGTTAAAGGAGAATCAGTATGTTAAAAAACGGAAATTCAGTCAGTAACGGTAAAATCCCAACCGGCAGGGTAATCGAAGTCATCGGCCCGGTAGTTGACGTGGAATTTTCGGCCGGGAAATTACCGGCTATTTATGACGCACTGGAGTTAAGCGACAGCGCCTCCGGCAGGATTCTCGTCCTTGAGGTGGCCATTCACATCGGTGGCCGGCGTGTCCGTACCGTAGCTATGGGATCGACTGACGGACTCAAGCGCGGCGAACCGGTCCGGGCTACCGGAGCTCCGATTACGGTTCCCGTCGGTAAATCCACGCTGGGCCGGATATTCAACGTCACCGGACAGCCGATAGATGAATCCGGAGCGGTTAAAAGCTCCCACAGTTATCCGATTCACCGGCCGGCACCGCCTTTGACCTCACAAAGCACCCAGCAGGAAATCCTGGAAACCGGCATTAAGGTCATCGATCTAGTTGCACCCTTCGTGAAAGGCGGCAAAATTGCCATTTTCGGCGGGGCGGGAGTCGGCAAAACAGTAATGATCCAGGAACTGATTCATAATGTTGCCGAGATGCATGGCGGTGTATCGGTATTTACAGGTGTCGGAGAAAGGACCCGTGAAGGAAATGACCTGTGGACGGAAATGAAAGAGTCCGGCGTCATCGACAAAACCGCAATGGTTTTCGGACAGATGAATGAACCTCCGGGAGCCAGACTGCGCGTCGGACTTACCGGACTGACAATGGCGGAATACTTCCGTGATGAAGAGGGACAGGACGTCCTCCTGTTTATCGACAATATTTTCCGGTTTGCACAGGCCGGAAGCGAAGTATCGGCATTACTCGGCCGGATTCCCTCCGCCGTCGGTTATCAGCCGACCCTGGCTTCGGAAATGGGTGCCCTCCAGGAGCGGATTACTTCGACAAAAAGCGGATCCATAACTTCAGTTCAGGCAGTTTACGTACCGGCTGATGACTATACTGATCCGGCGCCGGTGGCGACATTCTCGCACCTGGACAGCACCATATCCCTAGAGCGCGCAATTGCCGAGCAGGGTCTTTATCCGGCAGTCGATCCCTTATCCTCAAATTCACGTATTCTGGAACCCGGGGTCGTCGGTACTGACCATTATGAGGTAGCCCGGGGCGTTCAGAGAGTTCTCCAGCGCTATAAGGATCTGCAGGATATCATTGCGATTCTGGGTATGGAAGAACTCAGTGAAGAGGATAAGCTGGTAGTTTCCAGAGCCCGTAAAATCCAGAGATTCCTGCCCCAGCCTATGTTTGTTGCCGAAGCCTTCACCGCCCGGACCGGTAAGTACGTACCGCTCGAAGAAACCATCCGCGGGTTCAGGGAGATTCTGAATGGTAAGCATGATGACAAGCCGGAACAGTCGTTTATGATGATCGGCGGCATCGATGAAGTGAAATAACGTATATAAGTATATATGTATTCAGGTATATAGGTATTAAGGCAAGGTTCAGAATAATTTATTATAACCAAATACCCGGATACCTAGATACTTAAATACCTAAATACCTATGGCTACATTCATGCTCGAAATCGTCACACCCCAGCGGATCGCATTTACCGAAAGCGTTGAAGCCGTCTATGCACCGACACCGGCCGGCAGAGTGGGCATACTGCCGCGTCATATGGCACTGTTCACCTCACTTTCAGAAGGGGAAGTTAAAATAAAAACTCCGACCCGGGAGTATTTTCTGGCAATCGGGGGCGGATTCATGGAAGTCACCCGGGATAAGGTTTCCATTCTTGTCTCCCGCGCAGTTCACGCGGATGAGGTGAATGTATCGGAAATCGAAAAAGCCAGACATGCAGCACAAGAAGCCATCAGCAGGCGCGTAAAGGGTGAGGAACTGGCAAATGCCCAGGCGATCCTGCGCCGCAGCTTAATCGAACTCCGGGTCGCCCGGCGGCACCGGCGCTACACACCGCCGACGCTCGAAGTCTGATTACCGGGGTCTTTTTCAGCTTATTGACACTTCTTGTATCACTACGTTAAACTCCGCTAACGGAGACCCCATGAATGTCAGTGACGTCATGAGTAAGAGTGTTACGACCGCACCTCCGACCATGAAACTGAAGGAGGTTTGGAAACTCATTTTCAGTAAAAACATCAACGCCCTTCCGGTCATCGATGCCAATAAAAAACTGGTCGGCATCGTCACAAAGGATGACCTACTCTCCAAGCTGTATCCGGACTATGACGAATTTATTGCGGATTTCGCTTCAGCAAGCGATTTTGAGGCAATGGAAAATAAGCTTCAGGAAATCTTAACTTCGACTGCCCGTGATGTCATGAATAAGCGGGTAGTCTTTACCAGGGTGGACACTCCGGCACTGCGGGCGCTGTCGCGGATGATCGCCCGGCACGTGAATCAGCTGCCGGTACTGGGTGAGGGAGACAGGGTAATCGGCATGGTAACCAAGGGTGATATTTTCCGGGCATTATTCCAGCAGAAATTCGCAACGATAATTCCGGGTAAAAAGCAGCCGAAACGGAAGTCCTGATCATTTATAAACCGTGGTACCGGTCTGACCGGTGCGTTAGCACTCATTAATCATAGTTGCTAACCGGAAAAACTGCCGCCCACTGAGCGGTTAATTGTGTTTGTTATTCGGAAATCCCGCTGATACCGCTGCGCTCCATTGACGATAGACAGCTGTTTTGGTATCTTTGGCTATGCCCACTAAATACATCTTCGTTTCCGGCGGGGTGATCTCCGGAATCGGTAAAGGAAACGTCACAGCCGCCATTGCTCTGCTTCTTCAGAACCGCGGTTTCAGTGTCACCTGCGTTAAGTGTGAAAACTACCTGAATATCGATGCCGGTCTTATCAATCCCGTAGAACACGGTGATCCATATCTCATGGAGGACGGAACGGAATCCGACATGGACATGGGTACTTATGAAAAATACCTGGGCAAAAACATGCATCGGCACAATTTCGTCACCATGGGGCAAATTTATAAGGCAGTCATCGACAGGGAGCGGAGCTTCGGTTATAAAGGCGAGGACGTCGAAGCCATACCGCATGTCACCGATGAAATCATCAAAAGGATCGGTGAAGCCGGACAGAAGGAAAAAGCCGATATAGTCATAATCGAACTCGGCGGGACTGCCGGGGAATACCAGAACATGCTTTATTACGAAGCGTCACGGATTTTATCAAGGATTAAAACCAACAGCGTCATACATGTGCATGTCAGTTACCTGCCGACACCGATTCACCTGGGTGAACCGAAAACCAAACCGACACAGCTTTCGGTCCGGACCCTGAACTCAATGGGTATACAACCGGATTTCATAGTTGCCCGGTCAGAAAAGCCGGTTGATGACAGGCGACGCGAGCGGTTTGCCCTTTTCTGTAATGTCGATCCGGACCATATCATTAACAGTGTTGATCTGACGACACCATATGAAGCCCCGTTACATTATGCCCAGCAGAAATTCGATGAAAAGATCCTGACCATGCTGGGACTGCCGCTGGGCAGGCTCAGGCTCGGGGATTGGAAGCAGATGGTAGGCAAAGCCCTGGCCAAAAAACGGGATGAGATTACCATTGCCATCGTCGGCAAGTATTTTGCCACCGGTGAATATCAGCTGCGGGACAGTTACGCAGCACTTCTGGATGCGATCAGTCATGCCGGATGGGAATCCGGAGTGAAAGCCGTGACCAAATGGATTCAGGCTGAAAAGCTGGAAAAAGGAGACCTCAGTCAGCTGGAAGGCGCGGACGGTATTATCGTTCCGATTGGCTGGGGCCCGCGGGGCGTGGAGGGCAAAATCACCGCTGTCGGGTATGCCCGGACGCGGAAAGTACCATACCTGGGACTCTGCTACGGAATGCAGCTGGCTGTCGTTGAATACGCCAGAAACGTACTCCGGCTCGAAAACGCGCATACTTTGGAATGCGACAGCGATACGGCGTATCCGGTAATCCATATGGTTACCGGTCAGGATGAGATGCTGAAACGGCGGGCATACGGCGGAACGATGCGGCTGGGCCGCTGGGACTGTAAAGTGAAACCCGGGACGATGGCAGATGAAATTTATAGCTCCCGGAACGGTTTTTCAGATCCCGGCAAGAAAGTTGTAGGTGAGCGCCACCGGCACCGGTATGAATTCAACAACAAATATGCCTCGGATTTTGAAAAGGCCGGGCTGGTTCTGGCCGGTCGGTCGGTGGTCGAAAATCTCGTGGAAATCATCGAGCTGCCTAAATCTGAACATCCTTTCTTTTTCGGAACCCAGTACCATCCCGAATACCGGTCACGCCCGCTGGAACCCCATCCGGTATTCCTGGCATTCATCGAAGCTTGTCGTAAACAGTCCGAACTGGTAAAATAGCTTTCTGATTCGCTGAGATCGCCTATGGCAATAAAAATCACGTGGACACAGCCGGACAAGCAGGATGCCAAGCCGACCGTCGCCGGAATCGGTGACACGGTCAGGGTTCACTACAAACTGATTGAAAAGGAAAAAGTATCCGGCAAGGCAAAGCGGGAAGTGCATGTAACGACACGGGAAAGAATCCAGGTTTTTGAGGGCATCCTGATTGCTGTCCGGGGTTCCGGATCCGACACGATGATGACGGTCAGACGGATCGGTACCGGTGCGATCGGCATTGAGCGGATTTTTCCCCTTACATCACCATGGATCAGGAAGCTGGAAGTCAAAAAACGTGCCGATGTCCGCCGGGCTAAGCTGTATTATCTGCGCGCCCGGAAAGGCAGACTGGCGAGCAAGCTGAATGAAGCCGATGTTCGGAAAAACGCCACGGCAGGTGTTGGGTAATAACGGAGAAGACCTGGCAGCTAGCTACCTCACCAAAAACGGGTACCGCATCTTAACCCGTAATTTCCGGACCAGATTCGGGGAGCTCGATATAGTCTGCCTTAAAGCCGGGACGGTGGTTTATGTTGAAGTCAAAACCCGGATAGGGAGGCTGTTCGGTACACCGGAAGAGGCTATCACTACCCGTAAGATCAGACGGATACTGACGGCGGCAAACATTTTCCAGTCCGCACATCCGGAACTACCTGAATCGATACGGCTGGATTGCGTGTCAGTCGAGTTTGATCCAAGTTCGGGAAAACTGGCCCGGCTCGAACACATAGAAAATATAACCCAGTGAGTAATTTTTGATATAATGAAGTGTCGTTAAAGGGCCCATAGCTCAACGGCAGATCCGCCGGCTGGCGGACTTTTAAGCTATGACGACTTGGGTGTACGTTATAATGGATGACACCGATAGAATTTATATTAGTCAAACCAATAATCTTGAAAAGAGATTATTACGGCATAGTGGCTACTTAAGTAGCAAGCAGAGTAGTCATACCAAGAGACGGAAAGGAAAATGGGCAATTAAATATACTGAAAAGTTCAATAACCGCCCAGACGCAATCAGGCGTGAAAAAGAGTTGAAGTCGTACCGAGGAAGAGAGTATATTAGGCAAATACTTCGGGCCCATAGCTCAACGGCAGAGCAGTAGCCTTTTAAGCTATTGGTTGGAGGTTCGAATCCTCCTGGGCTCACTGATAGTGTTTTTGAAGTGTTGTACTTATCGTTTAGCTCGAAAAGAGGGGCTAAATTGAGTGTTCCATTTTCTAATTCTGTGTAGGTTGGCAGGTCTTCAAAAACTAGCCCGAACATGGCAGCATTTTGGAAGGGATTAGTGCTTCCGAACAGTAAATCTTTGAGGTGTTCCATGAAGTACTGGGTGTAGTTTATGAGTATCTGAATATCAATCTGCTCTTTCTCTTTCTTTTCTCGTACACCCACGAGACTTACCTTCTCATGCTCCAGTTTTTCTATGTCATCCTCAATCAGTTTGATTGTAGTTGGAAGTGAGAGCATCTTGATTTTATCTTTCAGCTCATGGATTTCATGCTCAATGCTGATAAGTCGTTCGTTGAGTTTGACAGTTACATCTGATACCTGGTGCTCCCGTTTGTTCCATTCCCCTAGGAATATATCTCTGAATCTTTTTACAAAGCTCTCATCAAAGTCTACATGCTCCATAAACGTCTCTACACGGGTTTCTAGTGCGTCTACGGGTATTCTGAAGTATTTATGACCACGGCTACAATGGTAAGCAGGGAAGTGTTTACCAGACTTACCCTTTGAAGCGCTGGCAAGTAGAGGGTTTCTACACGTCGGGCATAAAATATATTGTTTGTACGGGTAGAGTGGATTCTCCTTCTGCTTCCTCAATCTCCAAGGGTCAACCTTGCCTCGATAAATCTTCACAGTGTCGCCATCTTCAACAATAGTTATTTTCCCACGATTAGCCCGATTGAACGTGTCTATTGAAACAAGACCAGGAAACTTACATTTTGTTGGTTCACCATCAAGCCACTTTTCAGTGTTTACACCAGCGTAAATAGAATTCTGAATGTAGCGCTGCATCTGTTTGATGGTAAGTGGTACTCCTCCCATTTTATCAATAATTTTTTGCTTATCAGTTTTATCATGGAGCTTTCTCATTCTCGACTTGTAACCAATGGCGTTTACTTGTTCGACAATCTGTAAATCCGTCAAAGTTCCTTGTTCTCGAAGTTCAAACATCTTGATAAACCACTGAGCTTCTACAGGGTGAGGTGCAAGAATAACTCTCATGCCATGGGTTGTTTCAATCTTTTCATTCTGATAACCAGGTGGTGCTGGCCTAACACGATAACCCATACGTACATACCTGACTTCCGCACCTATCATCCTTGTAAGAATGTCCCTTACCTCGCTTTTACCTCTCTCTGCTTCCAACATTTCAGTCACCCAGGTGGGACTATACTCTGACCAGTTATACTTGAGACCAAGATGGTCGAGAGTATTTACTGTTTGCGTTCCGATTACTCCATACACGTCAATAAATTGAACCCCATACTTAGCAAACTGAGACTTGAGCAATCCATACATCGTAGCTCCGCCTCTCGTGCCCCTGTCAATGCTTTTTATGAAAGCGTAGCTGATTTTATTGTGGGGATTTTTACAGTGTTCGAGAGCTTTGAGAATAGGTTGTCTATCTAGCTCTCCCGAAGCCGACTCAGTGAACTCGAAAAACTTACTAATAGTAATGTTGCGATTGATGGTCAAACCTAATTGTTCTGCCCGCCGGAGTAGTTGCTGTTTCTGGTCTTCGTGGCTATCACCCATAAGACCTTGCTTGGTAGAAGATACTCGTAAAATACCGATAGCGTATTCTGTTTTCATTTTCTATTTCTATGTTGGTGTTCCATAATAAGATTACTAGATTTTACAACAAACTTCAACTGTCCGTTTCGGTAGTCCTCCAGGACTCTATCTATCATCAAGTTAGCCATTATACGCATACGTTCATCCTGGCTAAGCGTAACCTTGAACTTTGTTTTCTTCTCTACAATCTGGTCAGTGTAAGATTTATTGTTACTCATAGCGTTTAGTGTTCCATCTGAGACCACGTTTTTGGATTTCTTGCATGACGCACCCGTTGTAGTAAGCGGCTGGAGATTTTTTCAACTTCCCTCGACGTTCCATATCTAGTGTGTGGGAACTAAGTTCGTAGCAAGTTTGAGGGCCAAGTAGATAGATAGCCTTACAATGAAAACCTAAGCCATTGAGGTCATTCAATTTTTCAGCAATAATCCTAGCTTCGGCCTCTATACGTTCGTGATTCATGTACCTTGCCCTCCCTTCTTTTTTTGGAGGAACGAGTACTTTTCCCGAATCTTGCCTATTGAGTCCGATAGGGGTTTGTTCTTATAAGAAGGCGATTTTTCTTTGTCTGTCTCAAATCGCGAATATAAATTCTTATCTTTGTTTTCATTATTATTAGTGGTTGTTGGTTGGTTGCTGGTTGGTAATTCTGATGGTTGTTCGGATGGTTGATTGGCAGCGAGATTCAATCCAAAAATGCCATCCGCCAGATATTCACCAACGGTGTAGCGCTTGGTTGCTCGGATGGTTCGAATGAGACGGAATCGAACTAACTTCTCATAAGCAGACCTGTATTCACCTTGCGTAAGTCCCAACTCCAGAGATAACTTGATTCTTCCTGTAATAAATTGACGGGGTAGTAAATGAATGTTTTCACCATTCCAGGCTACATCTCCTTCGACTCTCCTGGCTCTACGGGCAAACTCAGCAAGGAGATGAAATGTTTTAGGTGATTGCCGAAGCCAATCTGGAATCTCTCGATAGTGGTATATGTAGGTAGATTTACTTGTAGCTGTCTCCATATAAGCCTCCGTTTCGGTATCCGTCTCTATTTCTCATCAGCCCCAAAAGCTCCTCCCTTCTGGAGAAAAGCTCTCGTGCCACAGCAGTCCCGCCGTTTACATACTCCTGGACTAACTGCCTGCATTTACTGGGGTCTTGAAAAACAAAAGTGAAATGTCGTGGCGTGTCGGGGATAATATCTACAAGGCGGGCTTGATTACAAAGCAGAAAACTACAGACGAGCAAGTCATCACTTCTATACAACTGATTTTCGGTATCGGTTTGATTTTTCATAGTAAGCGTTAGGCCACAAAAAAAGCAGCTCCTTTGAGCTGCTCATCAGTTACACTCAAACGGTTGTCCTGATGACACACTCAAAGTGTGCATTTCATCAGGGCTAGGGATTTAGGGTTGTCTCTCGAATTACTCTCCGAGGTTTTGCCTTCCTATCCTTTTTCCCTTACGAACCGTTTTGGGCCTAGCTAGCGTCTACTTGAAACTTGAGGTTTCGTTCACCTAGCAATATCCGCTTACTTGGCTATTCAATTTTCAATAATTTTACTGTAGCAATATATAACTAAAATGTCAATATAGACCGATATGACGGGATAAACCATGTAATAAATATCAGACTCTGAAGTGCTAGAAGCAGGAAAAGAAACTAGTGAAAGATTCAAGCATCATCAAGGTATCCCGTACCTTCACTCACTTATAATAAGCCACATAGATTTATATATAAATAATCCATATATGATTTATATAAATATAAACAATATAGAGATACGTCCTACTTTTTCGTCTCCATCAGAAGGGCAAGAGCTTGGTCGAAGGTACTCCGAGCGCGGTAGCAATCTTGAAAATAGTATTGAGTTTTGGATTACGATGACCATTTTCAATTTCGTTTATCGAAGTCAAGTCCATCCCTATATCTAGCGCTAAATCCTCTTGAGATTTCTTGAGCTTCAATCGTACTGCTCGCACGTTCTCACCAAACGTTCTTCTCACCTCGTTTTCTTTCAATTTACTGCCTGGCATATTGTCTTTATGCCAAACTGGAGCTATAATGTCTTTGGCATAAATGCCATATCGAAGCTGAGCGCACACGCAGGCAACTAGTGATAGTTGCTGTTTTTGTATGAAGAAGAAAATTGTCATCATTACCGCAATTTTAGTTATGGCGTTACTTGTAGTCGTAGTTAGTCAATCGAAAGAAAAACAGACCACACAGGGCGCTACAGACTGCCAGAAAGTGGCCATCAATCCACAACCTACCCCTTTTGTGATGAGCGAACCGTTTGACCCGACCAAAGCGCCAGAAGGCAGTGAGTTCTATATGCTCTCCAACCAATCGTCTCCCTGGACAAAAGAGTCGTTTGATGTAGACGGGGACGGCGACCCTGAAGACATAATGACTGCAAACCTGGCCATGAATCATACTCCGCACTTACTCAAGATTGTAAGAGATAACAAAGTTATCTTTGAAGCTGAAGGTGCGAACATTTATGCAGAAGCTGTAGAAGACGGCGATGGTTTTGTTCTTGGTCTAACTACAGACTGGAATACCAATCAAACCAAGCGCACCATGTACGAGTACAAAGATGTCGGTTTTATGCCTACCTGGTATCAAGAAAATTGCAAAACCTATGACAATAACTAATCCACTTACAAGTCTTGTTATCTTTACTGTTGCTCTTTTTAGCATTATCCTGGCTTTTGCCATCTGGGGTGCAATGAGCAGTAAGGGCGCAAGGACTACTCAGTTCAAAGAAAATCTAATAATCGTATTCGGTCTCATCCGTAGTTATTTTGTGTATCTAGTGATAATTGCACTGATAGCTCTGGCATTCCGCTTTCTAACGAAATAAGCCGCTACCAGGCGTATTTCTGGTATAATCGGGGCGTTACTTAGGATGAAATGAAACAATTATTTACAGGTAAAAAGAAGCTGATAACAATACCTCTTGCCATTCTTTTGGGCTTGGCGTTTCTCCCGTTTGCTATTGCTGTTTTGTTAGTTTGGTTAGTAAATAAAAAAGTAAGTAATAAAAAGACTCGTTACGCTTCATTCGCCACAATAGGTTTATTTACTTTGTTCTTTGGAAGCGCTTGGGTAGTGGCTATGTCTTCACCGAGCAAGCCTACTCAACAAAAAGAACAACCCACAGTACAAGTTGACCAAAACGTCTCACAGGCGACAAAACCGATAGAACCTGAAACCTCCCCTACAGTCTTCAAAGCACAAACAGCGCCGAACAATCCTAACCTGGCACTCGCAAAAGTCGTGGCTGTGATTGACGGAGACACAATAGATGTTGACTTGGGCGAGGGAAATGTAAAACGGGTGCGCTACATTGGAGTTGATACTCCCGAGAGTGTTGACCCAAAACAACCGGTGCAGTGTTTCAGTAAGGAAGCGACAGCCAAGAACAAAGAGCTGGTTGAAAATGAAATTGTAGGGCTTGAGAAAGACGTATCTGAGACAGACCGATACGGTAGACTTCTGAGATACGTTTATATGGGCGATTTATTCATCAATCATGTCCTAGTATCTGAGGGTTACGCCAGCGCCATTTCGTATCCTCCCGACGTAAAATACCAAGATAAACTACGAGAGGCAGAACAGCAAGCCAGAACATCTTACAAAGGACTCTGGGGTTCGTGCAAAACTGCCACACCTATGCCCACAACTTCCACAAGTACAACAAACAACAATACCTCAACTGGAACTACTACGGGCAGCGGTGCATGTAAGTATTCATGTACGAGTCCTGATAGGGACTGTTCTGATTTTTCATCTCACGATGAAGCCCAGGCGTTTTTCAACTGCTGCGGATTTACGGCTCAGAATGACCCGATGAAACTAGATGCAGTTGGTGTGGGTGATGGAATAGCTTGCGAAAATATCTAAGGAGCGACTGAATAATTTCTTATTACCCTAACCTTCTTCTTTTACTTCTAGAGCAATACCGGCATTCTCGTCCTTCAGCTCAAACTTCGTACGCTGAAATACTTTGAGGTGCACACGCTTCTGATATTCTCGATATACCCCCGCTTTGTCCTTTGTCTCTCCAGTTTGTTTATCTTTTAGAATGTCTGGGTTATCCCGTATCATCGTCTCAAACAGTGATTCCGTCATGGGCTCAATCGAAAACTTGAATTGTCCATCAGTCTTTTTATCCACTCTCAGTTGATGTATCCGTCCAAACTTCCTAATGTCTATCAAGATAACCTTTTCCTCATCTCCTGGCCCTGGTACTTGAAAAATAGGAACTCTCATAAATAGTCCATAAAATCCATGTAAGTCTGACTTTTCTGGCACTTGCCAACGCTGCGTGAATTTCTTGCTTCCATGTAGTTTTTCAGTAACCTTCCAACTACTTACCAAAATTGCATCGCAGTGATAGCCCAGAGTGCGTAATACTCTTATTCTCTCCTCAAGCTCCTCCTCTATATTTACCGAACTAATGTTTTGTTTTTGTTTTGTTTTTTTATAAATTTCATTGAAAAAATGGACATCATCGCTTTGTCCCATGGATGAGCCATAGTGGTCTCCGAATCCACCATAATCCTTGCTACTGTTGGCGATAAACAATTCCTTTAGTTCAAGCCTATTGTATCCTAAAGTACCGGTTTTTCTCCCTCTCAGTACCACGTCGGTCTCATCCAGAAAAGCCTTTTTAGCCTCAAACAGTTTCCTTATGGTTACGTTTTTTGTCCAGGCTTTCATAAATTCTTCACGGAACTTTTCTATTGCCTCTTCTTCAAGTTCAGCATCTATGACATGCTGCTCTTCCTTTTCCTTTTGCGCCACTACACCTCTCTCGTGAGCTTGTATCAAAACATCACCTTTCACTAATTCATCGGTAGTTATGATGCCTTCAAACTTCCCTATGTTATCTTTTATTTTCTGTACCATCTTTTGCAGTTTTTCTTTGACGTAATTTAGACCGCCTGAACTAAAGTATTCATCATCCTCCGGCGTAGGAAGTGCGACAAGATTCGCGTTGCCCGCAATTCCGATAGCTTTGATTCCAGCAATACAATAGAACTCATCTAACCAACTGTCATCAATCCAGTGACCCTCTTCATCATCAAACTGGTCTGAGTCCCACCAGTGCCACCCATAGGTATCACCAAAGCTCCTTTTATCAAGATGAAAGTACAACTCATAAATATCTTTGAATGAACCGAGTGCATAGAACTTGGGCAGGTTCTCAATTCCAAACCTCCCCTTTGTGCTCCCCGCAAGCCTGCGGCGTAATAGCCACGCTCCAAGGCCAAACTTGATGCCTTTCTTATGTTGCGCAATTAGCTTGTTTATTCCAGCTACCCGTTTTGCTATCGAAAGCTGTACTTCTAGTTGAGCCTTACGGTCATCATCCTTCTCATGCAGTAAATCAAACTCAATCATATCTACATCATGCCTAGTGCTCCTGAAATCACGAGTGAGATTCTTGAATAACTTCTCGAATCCACTCATAAACTCGTTGAACGCCTTTGTGTCCGAGTAATCAATCGAGCTTTTTATCAGATGTTGTAATACGAGAAGTATTTCGATTACATATCCAGCGACAAGTTCCTTGTCTTCATCTGATTCCATCAGATGGTTGAACTTTCGACCTAACTCATAGTCGCTGAACTCTTTTAGATGTCGCCATACACGGTCAACGATGAGGCTGTCGTTTGTTTTGTAATGCTGTTTGTAAAAAAGATAGGCGTTGTAATATAGATATACCGCCTGTTTGAATAACAAGTGGTCCCTATTACTCATCGAAAGCTTCATCATGCGAACAGGGAAATACAATACATCGGTTATCAAGTCTTTGTTTTGACTTTTTATGGCTTCTCCAATTACCTCCCTTAGGTTACTTTGAATAAGAACCATGGAACGTGTCTCAAGAAACGCTTCTCTTGAAGCTTTGAAGTCAAAACGTGCACCAATTTTCGCCAAGGAGCTATATATTATTTCTAAAGCGAGATAAAAGTTATCAAGACTCATCGAAAGGTTTGCTTTTACTCCCTTCGTTATAGCCGATACGGCCTGGTCTCGAATCAAGTCAAAAGTACTGCCCACATCCTCAGTTCTGGCAGATTCGGCCTCTCTCGTTTTGTAGAGTCTACGGATTCCTTTCTCTATGTCCTTGGAGTAGTCATCTTCGTGGAGCCTTGCCATAACATTGTCATCGGGCACAACCTCGTATCCAACTTGTTTGGTAATGACCAACTTCTGGCCCTTCCCGCTAATTGTCTTTTTGAGTCGTTTCACTACATTGGGTATTGCACCAATCTTTATATCTGAAACGAACAACTTCCTCTCGGTTGGTAATCTTATGGGGTAAAGCTCGTCTCTGAAATCTGAACCAAAACCGATATACCCTTCTTTTTCACCTGTATTCATAAGCAGGTTTCCAGCAATTCGGTGAAATATCTCTTCAACAATAGCCTTCTTGATGATTCCCTCCAGCGCTTTGTTTGTTGCCTGTATTATTTCACTTGGCTCAACAAGTCGGACAAGCCTCATAAGTAAATAAACAGTTGAGAAGATGGTGATGCAGAATATCCAAAGCGAGAGACCAGCAAGTAACACAGTCCAACTGTTGCCGTCTTTGTCAACAAACGTAGATATTCCTAACGGTATCAGCGCAACAAGGTTTACCAACAAGATTTCTTTGTACCGAAGTTTTCTAACGACAAACGAAAACGTTTTAGCGGCAATACTTTCTCCGCTGCGTA
This sequence comes from Candidatus Gottesmanbacteria bacterium RBG_16_52_11, assembly GCA_001779095.1. Lineage (GTDB taxonomy): Bacteria > Patescibacteriota > Microgenomatia > UBA10105 > UBA927 > RBG-16-52-11. Next base: position 25,358 of record MFJD01000008.1, read on the forward strand.
GAAGTTCAAAGATAAATGTGATGCTAATGAAGGTTACTGCCACTACCGCCGCATCAATCTGCCAGAGAGTTTTCAAAAAAGATGAATCGCCGTGTATCTCGATGAAAGTCTTGAGACTCGGAAAACTACCTATTCCTGACCTCCCCCACACAATTATCAGAAGTAGAGCAGACAAAACCCAGAAAATCATCCCTCCAAGGTTCGATGGGTTCAGCAAGTTAGCGATTCTCAATTCAAGCCGAGGTGCAATTACTGGCGCAAGCGTAAGGTACACTTGTGATGATAGCCACCGCAACTGATTCTTGAAGAAATAATTTACACCACTCAACAATAAAATCCCTGCCACTATTATCAATGCAGTCTGAGGTAACACACTCGCGAATGAGAATATGTAAGCAAGAAGCAGTAGAGAAGCTACTAAGAAAAGACTCAAAACGAGGTAAAATCTATCTCTATGCTTTTCAAGAAACTGTAAAAACCTTGTGTTTGAAAATAAATAATACCAGCCCATGTGTTTCGTTCCGGTTTGTAGCTAATGGGCAGATTCAAGCTGCCCTAATTATACGACTTTTGGCTTGATAGTTCTACTTCATCGGGTAGATTTTGTGTTAATTTTGTAGTTCATTTTTATTTATCGTATAATCCACTTATAAGATAAAAGTGAAAAAGCAATTATTTATTTTTCTTTTGGTGGGACTTGTAATCGGCGGTGCATCGGTTTATTTCTCCCTTCAATTCAAACCGATGCCCGTAAAAGAAACCGTTTACAACACAGGAATTGATAGAAAAGCCAACATTCAATTCTCTTGTTCACCACTAATTGGTACTACACTTTTTCCTGAAACTCGACCAGGAGATGAGCAGTTTGATGTTGAAGCAAGCGCGGTAAGAGATTCTACGTCCATAGCGCTCGAGGTTGAAGGTGATACTCTGAAGTTTCTCACAAACACATCCGTTGAAACTGGAAGTATGGAGCCTGCTAAGTTCCAGATTATTGAAAACACAGACAAGAGGCTTACGGCTCTTGGTCTAACCGAGGGAACTACTGACCGAACCATAAACGCCCTGGTTGTTGATAAGAAAACTGGATTAGGTGTATGGTCGAAAACATCAACAACGAGTCTCATCCCAGACGTTCCTAACAGCCAAGCGTATTACTACTCCTGCAACTAGCAGACTCCTAAGTTCGAGTACCTCAACTAGAAGTAATAATTTTCACTGCGGACTCTTTCGAGGTCTTATACCCTTTGGGATTCTGAAAAACTGGGTGGGTGGGCCCTATTTCTGACGTTCTCGTGCCTCTGGAAGTTGATATACTAAGATAGGACAAAACACACTATATGGAAAAACCTAAATTTTCAATTACACACAAAGACGAGGAAATGCTGGAGCTTGTAAAAGATAGTCAACATAAAACGTTAGCCATCTGGGCTATTGACTGTGCTGAGAGAGTATTACCATATTTCGAAGAACAATATCCAGAAGACCAACGTCCTCGAAAAGCCATCGAGGCATTGCATGAGTGGATAAAATCAGGTATGTTCAGCATGGCTGTTATCCGCAAGGCATCACTTGACTCCCATACTGCTGCTAAGGAAATTGGAAACGATAATCCAGCTAGTTCCGCTGCCCATGCTGCTGGCCAAACAGTGGCAACTGCACATGTTCCCCGACATGCTTATGGCTCTGCTGTCTATGCCCAACAGGCTATCTTTAGGGCCACTGACTTGTCCAAAGCCAATTCTGCCGTCACTAAGGAACGAGACTGGCAATACCAACACCTGCTTGAGCTAGGTAGGAATGCTCTAAAACCAAAACAGTAAGCATTTACACGGTAGCATAGGTGTATTGTGGTTGTAGGTCAAACCGCTTGAGGGTATAATAGACACGTTCGAAGTAAGCCAGTAATGAGTTCCAGTTCTGACTCAACTGGCTCACAAGTAAGTACTTCAGACCGGGTACAACGGCAGATCCGGCGCAGCCGGAATTTTTTAAGCTACTTTTAAGTAAACGCAAGAACATCGTCCTCCTCAATTAATTACGAAGCTTATTCTCCTGTGTTAAATACACGAATAGAGATAAAAATTCAAAGTTAATGAATTTACTATCAATTCATAAAATCTTCAAAAGGAATAACTAATAAATACTGCTCTAATCAAACGATTAAGATATAATAATATTATGACAAAACCAAGGAATAAGATTAAATTCATCTATCTTGACGTAGGTGGTGTCTCAATATTGGATTTTTCCGGCACTGATCGCTGGGTACGAATGTTAGAGTCTATGGGCGTGACAAGTGATATTTATCCAGAATTTATGAATATCTGGAATAGCCATCATAGTGAGATCAATACCATATATGACGTTGAGCTTATGATTAATGAATTTCGTGAAATCGGATTAAATTTACCCGACGATTACTGCTTTAATGACGAATTTGTTAAGCGCTTTACACCAAATGAAAGTATTACAAAACCAATAAATAAAGCTATAGAATATGGCATAAGTGTTGGACTACTTACGAATATGTATCAGAGAATGTTCAAAAAAATATCTGATGCAAATTTATTACCCCGAATAAACTTTTATCCAATTATTGATTCAAGCTTACTTGGTGTAGCAAAACCTGATATAAAAATATATGAAATTGCATTGAAGGAAATAAGTTATAAACCTCAAAATGTATTATTTGTAGATAATTCCATACCCAATATAAAAACTGCACAACTACTGGGATGGCAAACTTACCTTTATAATCCCAGAAATCCGATTAAATCATCAAATGAATTATTAGATATTATAAATATATCAAGATAATAAATCATACCGTCTAGTACATCAGAATCTATTCTTCACGAAACAGTATATCCACAAAAATAAACCAAATCTAAATCTTCATTAGATGTTGGAATCGGATTTGGCAAACGTGCTTTTTAAATACTTGAATTTTTTTAATGGTTCGCTCACTGATTCCGTTATTTTATCAACTGACCGCTTTGCTATTTTTGTTAAATATGTTGACGCATACTATTTTGAGTATATTCAGCATTTCTGTTTAGCATACCGTAATTAATAGTCCCGTAAAACGCAAAATATTCACTTAGATTTCGCAAATAACTGTAGAAATTACGTACATTTAGGAAAATTGAAGACAGTAATACCTGATTCCGGAGAATGATAGGTATTCTTATACCTTGTCAACGGGAGTCAAGTATATTATTTTATACTTGGAGCGTAATTTATTTCCGATATTTATTTAGTTTATTCTAAAATCACTGCTGCAATTATTTTATTGCTGGCAGGGTATTATTTTTGTATTTTCCCCCCGGAACAGGTATTCTCTGCATCATCATATGGTTGGACGAAATTGGTGACTGCACCAGACCAGCAGCATGTATCCGATGTTGCCGTAGACGCTTCGGGAAATGTCTATTTCACGGGGTCTTTTTACGGAACAGTGAATTTCAATCCTGCCGGTTCTGACGAGTACACGGCCAGCGGTGTCGGAGACGTATACATAACCAAATACAGCAGTGACGGTACCTATGATTGGACAAAAACGTACGGGGCCGGAGGCTCAGACAGTGGTAGCCATGTCGGGTTTGATAACTCCGGAAATATGTATTTGCTAGGCGGATTTTCAAATACCGTTGACTTCAATCCCGGAGGAGATGATGGAGTTCTGTCCGATGGCGGATCGCTTAAATCGTTTTTAATAAAATATACGATTGACGGTACTTTTGTCTGGGTAAAACTGCTGCAGGGCAGTAACCAATTTGAAATTGAAGTTTCAGGCAGTATTTTCTTGGTTGGTTCTTTTCAGGGCACTAAAGACTTCGATCTTGAGGGGACGGGGGACAGCCATTCGTCCGACAGCTCAACCCGTGACGCATTCATTACCAAACTGGATACCGACGGAAACTATTTCTGGACAAAGACCTGGGGCAGCACGGGAGCAGATTATGCTTACAGCATATCTCTGGATAATTCAGAAAATATGTATATATCCGGCACCTTTGTGGATACTGTTGACTTCGATCCCGGTAGCGGTACGGACAATCAAGTTTCACTTGGTTTAAGTGATGTATTTTTGACCAAATACAGTAGTGACGGTACTTATGATTGGACCAAAACGTACGGCACTGCCGACGATGAAAATATTTCCCAAAATTATCTTGCCGTAGAACCCGCCGGCAATTCGTATATTGGGGGATATACGAGTCTTTCCGGAAGCTGCATGGCGCCACCGTGCAGCAGCGGATTTCTCCTGAAGTATGACAACGACGGTACACAGGTATGGACAAAGTCGTTCGACGGTGCCGACTCCAACGCCCCCGGTCCCGTAGCCGCGGACGCATCGGGAAACGTATATTTGGCCGGGTATTTCGGAGAGGGGCTTGACGATTCCGCTCCTTCTATAGACCTCAACCCCGACGGAACACCACAGGTCAGGACAGGAACCGGAGCCGAGGAAATTTTCCTGGTCAAATACAAGAATGACGGTACATTTGATTGGGCTTATACTATTGGCGGCACTACGCCATGGGATCCGGACTGGGGTTATACCTTTTTTGAAACCGCTATACCCAACGACGTCACAGTCACCGACAGCGGTACCCTCTACATTACAGGTACCCTATCCTCGGGTACGGGCACAGGATTCGTGAAAGATCCGGATGATGTAACTCACACAATAAACGGTATAAACAGCGATCTCGACGATTATTACAATGTAATCCTGACAAAAATTTCCGCTGCAGCTTCTCTTTCTGTCAGCTCATCTTCCATTTCCGACTTGCTTAACTCCAATGTCTTCGAAGCCCAGTCCGATACCGATACGGATGAAATCAACGTCAACCAGGACGTACGAATAACCGTATCATCGGGCAGCAATACCGATGAGGTGCTAATAAACGACGGTACGGTCATTTCCTCAACAGACGGCTTAAACATCAATCCGAGTCTGCTCGAGGTATCAATACCGGAATTAACACAAATGCAGAATTTAGGCAGCGACGATTCACTGATAGGGGCTCTGCAGTGGGGAATACCGAGTATCGGGTTACAGTTTAGTGAGCCTATAACAATAAAATCGTACGTCGGTACGCAGTATGACGGTGAGACGCTGGAAATAAAAAGATCCATTTCCGGGACTTCGGAATGGACTACGGACGGCATTGTAGCACCCGGTACCTGTGTTGTAGATGATGGCTATTGTGAGTTCCAGACAACAAAGGCTTCATATTTTGCCGTATTAAGAAATAATGTAATTGAAGCGGCAGTATCGGGCAGTTCTTCAGGTGACGCTTATTCCTGCGGAGACGTGAAACCCATCGGTGTGCCGGATCTGTTTCAGATAGATACTTATAATGGAAAAGCAGCCCTTTATTTCACGCCGTTAGCGGACACCGACAGATATTTTATATCTTTTTCGACCAAATCCTTTGCTGAAGAACACGGAGCGGACATTATTCTCGGTAATCTGGGAGTGCAGTTATTCGAAGCCAATTATTTGACTCCTGACACAACATACTATTTTAAGGTACGGGGACAAAACGGCTGCATGCCCGGGGACTGGAGCACTACCATGAAAATTACAACTCCCAACAAGCATAAAAAGACTCCAAGTATTTTCTACAAATATTCGTTTTTATTGTTATAAAGACTCTGTTTTAATGATCAGTTAAGTCGGAATAATCTTTCCATAATAACCGTACATCCGTTGCGCCGATCCCGTATCAGCACAAAAGCCGACGCACACCGGCAATTTCCTGTCCTCAGCAGGACGGAAAATCGTTTCATTTCCGTTCTTTTACTCCGTCCAGCCTCCTAACTGGTAAATACGGGCCATTATGAGAAAATACGACTGTGGCATAAAAACTCCCGGGTAATAAATTGCATATGGCCGGAATTATTTTATTCAGGATACCGGAAACCGTCTGGTTTGTCCTGTTTGTGACACTGGTAATATATCTTCCGGGAAGATTCGTCAATTTAAGCCTGTCACTTAAACCCAAATCTTACCTGCGCCCGTTTCTGGATTTCATGACCGGGATCGTCATGTTCACGCTAACGGCATATGCCTTCGCTTGGCTCAGGGCGGATTTCCTGACGCCCGCCGCACTGATTGTGACCGCAGTTATCTCTGTTATCAGGTTTCCATTCGGCAGAATACGTCTTCCCCCGAATTTCTGGTACGTATTTACGTTTCTGATTGTGTGTGCCGTGCTTTTCAGTCTCCCGCTGACCCTGACCGGAAGGATCGGGGATACGTTTCTTCAAAGAGGTGACGATCTGGTCCATCTTTCCTATATCAACGAATTCAGATTTGCTTTCCCGCCGCAGAATCCGAATCTGGCCGGTACCAGGCTTCTCGGATATCATTTTTTCTATGATTTCCTGGTAGCCAGGATTTCGGTAGTGTCGCATATTTCACCGCTGTCAGTTTATTATCAGCTGATGCCGCTGACGGTATCATTCCTTTGGGCTCTGGGGTCATATTCGCTGCTGAAACAATGGGCAGGAAATAATGTTACGGCCGTTGCCGGAACGTTACTGATCATGTTCGGAGGGAGTTTCGGCTATATTCTCGGTTTCCTCGGTCATCCGGCTCCTGATTTAAGCAGCGTATTCGGCATTAACCAGCCGGCTTCGGCGCTCCTGAATGTTCCGTTTGCTTTTTCCGTCCCTCTCATCCTGTCTGTTATCGGAATCCTTTTTGAATATTACCGGACCGGTAACCGGAATATTCCTTATCTGCTCATACCGGTTGTCGGAAGTTCCCCGATGTTCAAAATCTATGCCGCAATGATTGTGTTTTCCGCAATGGGAATTTTTACCTTAATGGAATTATTCAGAGGTAATTACCGGATTCTGCTGGTCGATTTCGGAATAGCATTGACAGCCGGTCTGACATACGGATTATTTTCCGTATCAGGATCGGGTCTCACCTACTACCCGCTTTGGCCGGTTTACCGGATGCTTGAGCTAAATCTTCCGTGGTACGGGTTTACCGAAAAGATGTATACATTCACCCGGCTCCATGTCGTCCGGGGCATCATTTCGGTACATGCATACGGATTATTATTATTTTTCGTAGGCAATATAGGGACAAGATTTATCGGAATTATACTCATATCCGCTTCGCATCTGGTCAAAAAAAAGCTGCCTTCACGTATTTCTGTGACAGTCATCACAATGGGTTTAGCATCGGTCGGGATACCCTTATTTTTCATCCAGACGATTAAAGGTTTTGAAATGATCCAAATGACATGGTACTATCCGTTATTCTGCTCCATTCCAGCTGCATTCGGTATCGGACTTCTGGCCGGAAAAAAATACCCCCTGAAATTCAGGGTTATCACCGGTTCGGTTTTATTTTTCCTAACGGTACCTTCAGCGTATGAAAATTATGCCAGATTCATTTATCCGTTGCTATCAATCCCCAGGGTGAGTGTTAACAGTCCGGTCATGAAGGCTATGACATTTCTTCAAACACACGGAACATATGATGATACGGTTCTGGAAATCCCCCCAAAGGATTTTAGCAGAGGACAGGATGTCGATAATTGGTACCGGAATGTCTCTACAATGTTTATTCCCGCCCTGGGCAACAAGCGGGTTTATATTTCCGATCGGGATGTGGACTATCCGGGACTTGATGTAGGCACGCGGCTTAAGATTTTAGCACAGGTATTGGATTTAGAATTCGGATATTCAGGCATTAACCGGTCAGATACGGTAAAAGAAACATACGGGGAGCTCAGGAAAGCCGGTATTAAATACATATATTCGCCGGGACCTCTGGCATCCTTAAAGGGACTGTCTCAAGCCAGTGAAGTTTTCGGTGAAGCGGGCTATTATATTTATGAGCTTCGTTAAAGCCATCCATAAATGTTAACAACGGTGCCGAACCTGAGGTTTTTAAGAACATCGGATCGCAGGTTACTTGGCACAGCTGGTCACTGCGTTTCTTTACACATACAAAAACCCGGGGTACGAATCCCACCGCACTCAACGTGCCATATTACCGGTTCAGAATTTCCGGATATGGCGGAAATATTTAAGGTAATCAATAATTACCGCTTGAAAATTTTTATAATTTGTAATATGAATAATACTAATGTTCCGTAAAATTATCAGCACACTCATTACTACCCTCGCAATTCTTTTTATAGGGTCATCAGTTTACGCGCAGACTGCGACCCACGTGCTGTACGATGATGCACTCCGGAATTCCTGGGTGTCCTGGTCATGGGGTAGTACCGTTAATTTCAATGACACATCGAAGCCCTTAGCCGGTACCAATAACATCCGCTGGACAGTAAACAGCGGGTATGCCGGTCTGTACCTGCATAAGGATGGCGGTGTGAATACCTCGGGCTTTTCATCCGTCAGGTTCGCGGTTCAGTCAGGACAGTCGGGGGACGAATTGTCGGTACTTGCATACGGGGCAAACGACCGGGAAATCGGTCCGCAGCTTTTTCTCACCAATTACGGAGGGAATCCCGTAACGGGAAGTTATAAACAGTATGCGATACCGTTGGCTGATCTGGGAGCCGCCAATACACAGCTGTACGGGTTTCAGATCGAGGACGAGACCGGCTCCTCCCGGCCGGCCATATTCGTCGATTCAGTCGAACTCGCCGGAACCGGCGGCATTGCGCCTACACCGACTCCGACGCCGGCCTCCGGACCTACTCCGACGCCCACCCGGACGCCGACACCTGCCCGGACACCGACGCCCACCCGGACGCCGACTCCGGGAATCACTAATACTCCGGTTCCGACACCGGTGGTATCGGCAACGCCTTCACCCACCCCGCAGCCTGGTAACGGCTTCAACCGCGCCGTTGTGAGCCTTACATTCGATGACGCATCCAAAACCCAATATACGAACGGCTGGCCGGTACTTTCAAAATACGGATTCCGGGCGACTTTTTACCTGACTACCGGCAGCCTGGACGGCTACTGGTATATGACACCGGCCATGGTTGTCGCTTTGGCAAACTCAGGTAATCATATGGGGAGTCACACCATCAACCATCCGGATCTGACAACTCTGACTTACAACCAGGTCGAAAACCAGCTCAGCCAGCCGAAAAACTACCTGGAAAATCTGCTGGGTGTGGCAGTTAACGATTTCGCAACTCCTTACGGCAGTTATAACGCGATAGTGCTGTCACAGATTATGCGTTATAACCGGTCACACCGGACCGTAACCAGCGGGTACAATACCAAAAACGGGATGAATTTTTCGCTGCTTAAAGTTCAGAATGTCCTTCGGTCAACGTCCGCCACCCAGATCACCAACTGGGTCAATCAGGCCAAATCTGACCGGAGCTGGCTGATTCTGGTATATCATGAGGTGAAACCGAGTCCCTCGCAATGGGATGTAACCTCTGCCACGCTGGATAGCCACCTGAATGCCCTTAAAAATTCGGGCGCCGCGGTCGTTACGGTCGGACAGGCGATAGCCGAAATATCCCCCCAACTTTAACTACACGGTAAATACCCGGGAACGATGAGACCGCTTTGGATTGACTGATTTGGTATGATACTGGCATGTATGAATTTCTGGAGGAAATCCGGGACGAAGCGGAGGATTTTTTTGAAGATATATGGGAATACTTCCTGCACCGGAAACACCCGAAAGTCCGGAAAATCAGGCAGGTTGAGGTTAATGGAGTCCTGACGAAAGTCCGCCCGGCTTACCTGTTTGCCGAACGGATCGACAACCTGCTTAAGATGGTTTTCGCGGCATCGATCACGTTTTCCGCATTCATGGCTTCATATCTGGGTTATACCAAACTTTCTGACCTTCTGGACGTCCTGATCCGGACCTTTGCCGGGCGCATACTGATGATTGTCATCGGTGTCAGCATGCTGCTTTCATCTTTCTGGAAGCTAATAAACCTCAGGGCTGCTGATACAGCTTGATATTTCCCCGGATACCGTCATTACGCTTATAAATTCAGGTTTTTTCGGACGGAATGATTATCCAGCAGATGATATAAGGCAGTAGTCCGGGAATTCCGCCGGGGACTAGCGCCAGAAACCAAAGTATCCGGACAACCGATACGTCGATCCGGAAATAATCGGCAAATGCCAGACAGACACCCGCCACCTTTCTGCCCCTCGCCGGACGTATAAGTTTTTTCATACAGGTTCAGTATACACGACGGTTTTCGGCCATACTACCTTACGCAAATGAAACTGCCGACAATTGAAATTTCGGATAATGACGCGTCGCGGCTCACGAATGCCGATGCGCTACCGCCGTCAAGATTGACTGCAGAAACAAAACGCCGGGATTCCTGGATGCCGATATCATAGATTACTCCAGGCAGTTCCCCTAAAAGAGGGCCGGAATACATCTGCGTGCTGCCGAAAACCGATAGGAGAATCAGCTGACCGTTATTATCAACTGCTGCAACGCTGCGCCTGGATGGCTCATCATTACGGATGATTAGCGGCAGCCGGCTTTCCTGACTTAGTAAAATCGGGCCGGTCTGGAAAGCCCAATCGACCGGATCCTCCGGCAATTCACTACCTATGCCGTGAATGTCGCCGCTTCGCCAGATATATCCGTTAATCAGCTGGTTAGATTGCGGGGACGATAGGATATCCGGTCCTGCAGCAAAGTATCCCAGGGGTTTATGGTCGGTAGTATAGAATCCTCCGTTGATGAGTATTTTACAGTTGTACGTCTCCCGGATCCGTGCGCTTGAGGAAGCCTGCCGGAAGTTGGGTATCAGGATGGTGTCCGCGTCTCTTCCGGCTGCCGCCAGAGCAAATGACCATATAGTACCGGCAAGCACCCGTCCGGCCGGAATCGGTATTTCCGTCACCGCCGGTTGTGCTGTAGCTGCGGACTCAGGGGGAACGCCCGGTGCAGATACTGAAAAGAAACGGATCACAAAAAAAAATATTACCGGAATCAGAATAAGCAGCAGATATTTCAGGGTTTTCTCCGTTCCCGGCGTTTCCGCCAAATTGGCGTATCGATAAGCGGAGCATACAGGTCCTGAGCCGGTGATATAGTAAGTTCCTTAATTTCCCCGGCTGTCGGCGGCAGGTCATTGAAACTGACACCCGGAATGTCGCTAATGAGTGCCAGCGGAGTCCGTTCGTTTCCTTCACCCATTACCGTTACCGCGGCGGCAGCCAGGCCGTCCAGCATGCTCGCTTTCGTGACCCGGAGCACCTGCCCGAACAGGTCGGGCGCTCCGATATAGTTTTTCAGAGGTATAAATCCGCACCAGGACAGTCCGAATCCGGTTGTGCCCCATCTTAAAGGCAGCACCCGGCTGTCGGTGATGATGACACCGGTCCGGGACTGTGGGAATTTCGACCTGAGAACTGCCCAAATATTCCGGGCGCTTTTAAAAGGATCATCAGGCCAGAGGATATAGGAGCCGTTGCCGTTGGACTCGTCAATCCCGGCATTCGGTATCAGAATATTGCTTTTCACCGTGAGTACCAATCCGAAGCGCCTGCTAGAGGGCGTGTCGATATAATAATCTGCTTCGCGTTTGGCCAGGTTTATCTTATCTTCCCGCCGGCCGGCAGGTGCTATCCGGTTTTCAGTCAGGCTGACGATTTTTGAAGTCACGGCGAGGATGCTGCGGTCGGGCATGCCGGTTACGAACCGGTTTATGATCCCCTCCATCAGGTCACCGGGGAGGATAATACCGGTCCGGATCGGTTCAATTTGCATACGGCTGCCCTGATTATACCGTATGAGCTGTGTGAGAAGGGTATTACCGGTTGCGGGTGGATTTCCGGATCAGTTTGGCGACGTAGACTATTTCGCGGACCGTGCCGTCATCGGTTTCGATTTCATTTGAACCGCTCAGGCGCTGGTATTCCCGGAGGTAATCGGAAAGCGCCATATCCATTTCCTTAATTTCGCCCGACAATTCCTTGACCTTTTCGTTGATTTTGACGTTGGCCTGCTGTTTCAGGATTTCGGACCGGGTGGCATTGCGGATTTTCACCGCTTTTTTCACTTCATCGTCCTGGCCGGTATAAGTTTCGTCGTTGGCAAGTGCAGATGCGAGCATTTCCCGGTGTTTTCTGAGTTCCGATTTCCGTTTATCGATTCCGGTGATGTGGCTTTTAATCATCGATTCCAGGTCGGTCAGCACGACTCCGGCTGCGTTAGCGCTTTCCGGAGGACCGGCGACGATATCGGCCTCTTCAACTTCGGATCGGATCGTATCAGCCATATATTAGACTATAGTAAATTCCCACTGTGAAAAGCAAGAGGGATCTGCATATACTTGGAGTGGTATCCGGTATGGACTTCTTTGAAATCGATTTCTACGGTTATCGCCGGCGGCTACCGCTGACGAATATCAGTTCGGATAAACAGATTGCCACTTTTACCATCATCGGTGATGTGGAATTCACCGAAAAAGCCGGACAGGAACTGGAAAAGATACTTCATCAGCAGAATTTAGTCCCTGATTGTTTCGTCGGCCCGGGCACGAATATCGTAAATTTTGTCCATCATATGGCCAAACGGGCCGGACACGCACGGTATGTATGCCTGCGGAAATCCATTCGTAATTACATGACAACACCGGAGGTGCAGCTGCCGTGGCGCAGCGCCCCAAAACATGCCAGGAAGCTGGTAATCAACGGTACCGACGCTGCATACCTGAAGGGGAAAAACGTCGTGCTTCTCGACGATGTTGTATCAACCGGAGCCACTATGAAAATGTTAAGCCTGCTGATGGAAAAGATCGGTGCCCGGGTGCTCGCACAATGTGCGATATTCAAACAGGGGGATCGTAAATCCGACCGGCTTATATATTTAGCCATACTGCCGATATTTGTACGGACCAGGACCGGCCTGAAAAAGCTATTGACAGAGGAACGGTAAGGGTTTACTGTGGGATTAATAGCGCAATAGTCTCTATCGTTTGCCGGAGACCGATATTAAATCCAAATGGCAACGACACTACACTATCGTCAGTGTAATAAATCAAGTAGTGTCATAACCTGCCTCAAAAGTCTTCACAAGTTTACGTTTTCGTTTATAACTGTTCTTCTTTGTTCCCGGCATCGTCCTTATCGGCGGTTACCTCCCTATGTGCAGGGTGTTAAACCGTTATCCCGATTTTAACCGGACTGATGCGGCACTTTAACAAGTTGAAGACTGATAATAAGCCGTAAACGTACCTGTTCCGGTTACGGAATAAACAGCAGCAGCATGCCCGGTTTTTCCGGCGGATGTGCTCCTGTTGTTTATTCTATAACGCATATACGAAAGTGAGGTGCTTATACGGTTAAATATTATTCTAAGGCCCAAAAGCAAGTTACCTTATCCGACTTAATTCGCATGTGGAGGCATTCAAATGAACGCGTGGATTACTGCCTTACCCGCAACAATCCGTAACAAGCCGTTTCTGTTCTTTTCGGCGCTTTTGGGGATCGTGGCTTCAGTTGCGATCCGAAACTCCAGCCTGGCGACGCTAATCGTTGCTTTGGTTTGGGGTATAACCTTCTATCTGGTGGTAAGCTTTTTCTTTGCCTGGGCCCGCAAATCCGGTGCAGGCCAGTTCATGGCCGACTATACCACCCGGGACATCGTCGTAATGGCGGCGCTTATTGCCGTCGGAGGCGTGGCCAAAGCCTACTGGGGACAGGCACGGCTGCTATTGGAATCCATGTTCGGCCCCTACGCCGTTTTCGTCATCGGTCCGGGGTTCTACATGTGGGGTGTTCTGGCCTGCATATTGGTCAGAAAACCCCTGTCCGGAACAATCAGCATGGTGCTGGGCGGCGTGGTCGAAATCCTGGCAGGCAATCCCTTCGGATTACCGGTCCTTCTCTTTAATTTCTGGGAAGGATTCGGCCCTGATTTGGCCTATCAGGGCGTCTTTAGGGGCAAACGGTACGACTGGCTTCCGGGAATCGTGGGGGGATGGTTCAGTGCGATTTTCGGGCTGTGGTATGGCTGGGTATATTTCGGTTTTAGCCAGTTGCCACTATGGGCCTTCATCATCTACCTGCTGGAAGTGTTTGTTGCCGGCATTCTCGGCGGCATTGCCGGGTATCTGCTGGCTAAAGGCCTCGAGGCAATCGGAGTCAAACAACCGGCTCCGGCGGTTATCGAATCCTGACCGGTACTGCTGCCGATCCGAAAGCCGGGTCGTACCTGATTTTCTTTGGGTGCGGCCCGGTATTTTTTCTTTCCACAGGAAGGTGTGGCATGGGTCTATTAGACCTGGGTAACGTCAGTTTTTTCCATGGGAACAGGCAGATTCTTGATCAGGTAACACTATCTGTCAATGCTGGTGATGTAATACTGGTTATAGGCCCCACCGGTTCGGGCAAATCGACACTGCTTCAGGTCATGGCAGGAGTTGCCCCCCAAGTCACCGGTGGCCGGATTAAGGGTAAAGTAACGCTTGAGGGGAGTGATATTCTGCATGATCCGGTTGCCTGCCGGGGGAAAATCGGACTGGTTTTGCAGGATCCTGAGCCGCAGCTAATCAATTTGACGGTTGGGGATGAAATTGCATTCGGTCCGGAAAACCTCCGTCTTGACCGAGACGAAATCAGAGCCCGTGTCAGATGGGCAACCGATGCCTGCCGGCTGACTGGACTGGAGAATGCACCGGTCTATACCCTTTCCGGCGGCCAGAAGCAGCGGATTGCCATCGCTGCCGGACTGGCTATGAAACCGGACATCCTGCTTCTTGACGGTCCGATGACGAACCTCGATCCGGTCGGTGCGTCCGAGGTCTTGGACACTATCACCGGCTTACTTGAAGAAAAATCGGTAAAAGCGGTGGTGATCGTCTCAAACAAGGCCGACACCCTGCTTTCCCTGGTGACCCGGGTAATCGTACTTCAGAGCGGCAGGATAATACTGGACGGTACTCCCGAAGAGGTATTCGGTAAACACCGGATGTTGCTGATGGGTGCCGGACTTTTTCTGCCTGAGGTCACTTATCTCTGGCCTGATATCCCACAGACTGGTGAAAGCTCTTCTTTGCCGCGTACCGCGGAACAGGCTATAGCGGCCCTGAAACCGCTTCAGCCGTCACTGAATTTCAACCACCGGCAACCGGCACCGAACAACCATACATCGGTGGTCACTGTGAAAGGCCTGGATTTTTCGTATGGCAGCAACCGGGTGCTCCGGGATGTGTCTCTTGAGATAAGGAAGGCAGAGTTTCTGGCAGTCGTAGGCCAGAACGGCAGCGGGAAATCGACGCTCATGAGCCTGATTACCGGGCTCAAAAAGCCGCAGTCAGGTGCCATAACCGTGCTGGGGCGGGATACGGTAACGTCCCCGCCGCAGGGACATGTCGGTTACGTTTTCCAGTATCCGGAACATCAGTTTGTGGCTACAACCGTCGGCGATGAACTTGCCTACGGTCTGAATAACCGGCTGGATCCTGATGAGGTCACTTTCAGGGTAAATGAGATTCTGACCCTGTTCGGTTTGAATGAGAGGCGTGACGAGTCCCCTTACACGCTCTCTGTCGGGGAAAAACGGATGCTGTCCGTT
>MFJD01000008.1:40933-43362 GCA_001779095.1 Candidatus Gottesmanbacteria bacterium RBG_16_52_11
GACAACCGGCCTTGACCGGGCTCTGACCGAAACCCTGATGCAGATACTCAGGCGTTTCGTAGAGGAATTCGGTCTGACGGTAATTCAGGTGTCCCATGACATGGAGCAGATTGCTGAGTACTGCAGCCGGGTTATAGTAATTGACAACGGAACGGTGGTTTTCACCGGTCCACCCCGGGAACTGTTTCTGAGTGACGAAATCCTGTTGCAGACAAAACTGGAAGCTCCGCCGGTGTTCCGGATCGGCCGTAGCCTTTTTCCGGGTACCACACGCATACCCATTACGGTTAACAAATTCCTTTCGGAGGTGAGTTATGCCGGTACTTGAATACTCCCACGAACAGACCCTGTTCCACAGGCTGTCTCCGATGGTGAAACTGATCTGGGGCGCATTGATAATGCTCTGGCTGTTCATGATTCCCGACCCGGTCCATATGTTAGTGTTCGGGTTGGTTATTTTCGTCCAGGGCATGGTCGGCGCCAGGATTTCACCGGTCAAGTTCCTGAGAACCACGATGGTGATCGGCATTGCCAGTATTTTCATCGTGATTTTTCAGGGGCTTCTATACCGGGGCAGCACTGTGTTGTTTACCTTAGGTCCGTTGGCGCCCACATTGGAAGGGGTTAAATTCGGACTGGTGATTGCGCTGCGGGTTTTGGCTATTGTCGCGGCGTCACTCACCATTGCCCGGACGACCGACCCCCATGATATTTTCCTGACCATGGTTCAGGCAGGCATCCCGTATAAGATTGCCTACGGACTGTTTATCGCCATCAGGTTTATCCCGTTGATGGAATATGAAGCAGCCACCATCCAGTCCGCGCAGTACGTACGCGGCATTACCCGTCAGAAAGGAGGCGGCATATCCAACCGGATTAAACAGATTTCCAACTTTCTCGTTCCCTTTGTTGCGGTGGGTATCCGGCGGGCTGACCAGTCAGCGCTGGCCATGGAAGTACGGGCCTTCGGGCTTTATCCCACCCGGACCAGCCTGAGGGAGCTTAGCTTCCCCAAGTCAGGATACGTTTTTGTCATCGTGTGGTTTGTGGCGTTTGCGCTGTATGTTTCGTTTGTAAACGCCGATATCCTCGGGGCAGTCAATTTCGCCCCGCCTCACTGATAAGGAGCTAATCATGGAAGGAAAAAGTACACGCACTTTGCTGGTAGCGACTGCCCGGGGCGACCGGGTACCGGATTATCTGATCCGAAATGTCACTCTGCTGAACGTATTTACCGGGACGATTGACCCGGTAGACATCGGTATCACCCAGGACCGGATAGCATTCGTCGTTGCCGCCGGTACGGGCGGTTCCGGTGAGACGGTAATTGACGGAAAAGGGCTTTTTGCGGTACCGGGATTTGTGGACGGACACGTACACAACGAGTCCAGCAAGGTCACACCGGCCCAATGGGCAAAAGTGCTGCTCACTCTCGGCACCACGACCGTGTTTACCGATCCCCATGAGATCGTCAACGTCATGGGTTTACCCGGCATCCGGTATATGATCAGGGCCAGCAGCGGTCTGCCGCTTAGGTATTTCATAACTGCCCCCAGCTGCGTTCCAGCGGTTCCGGGACTCGAAACTGCCGGAGCAGTCATAACAGCCGGGGAAATGCAGGTAATGCTGCGTATGGAGCGGGTGGTGGCGGTTGCCGAAGCCATGGATTTCATGGGTTTGATATGGCAGAAGGGAAACATCACCCCGATAGCCGAAGTAGCCCATGAGCAGGGAGTCGGTGTCGAGAGCCATGCCCCGGGTGTCACCGGACGATTGCTGCAGGCATACCTGGCGGCATCAGGTCCCTGGGCAGCCGACCACGAGTCGCTGACTGCGCCGGAAATGCTGGAAAAAGTCCGGTCAGGTCAGATGGTATACTCGCGGGCTTCGGTTTTCATCGATACCATAGCTGCGGTTGCCGAGGCACTCAGTCTGGTCAGAGATACACGGATGTTCGGGATGTGCACCGATGACATAATGCCACACCTGCTTTTGTCTGCGGGGCATATGAACTACGGTGTCCGCCGGCTAATCGAAAGCGGAGTATCCCCGATGGTTGCATACCAGATGGCATCACTTAACGTCGCCCAGCATTACCGGATTCCCGGATTGGGCGGAATTGCACCCGGTTGGCTGGCCGATATAATTCTCCTCGAAAGTCTGGAGGATGTCCGTATCAGGCACGTGATTGCCGGAGGCCGGTTGGTTGTTGAGAACGGACAACTGGTTGTGGACATCCCTGAACCGGTCCCGCCGCTTCTCGAAAATACCGTCCGGTTGCCGGATGGCCTACAAGTCGAAGATTTCCGGCGGATTCAGGCTGCTGACGGAACTGTCCGATTCAACGGCATGGACTTCACGTCAATTTTCACCATACCGATAATAATCGAGGTACCGGTTAAACAGGGCCTGATCAGCCAGCCGCTGCC
>MFJD01000008.1:43373-62461 GCA_001779095.1 Candidatus Gottesmanbacteria bacterium RBG_16_52_11
ATAATTGCGCGTCACGGGCAAAACACCAGACCCACGTTCTGCCCGGTAATCAATTATCCGCTGACCAATGGAGCCGTGGCATCGACTGTTAGTCACGACAGCCATAACATGGCCATAATCGGACGCGATCCTCAAGACATGTTTATGGCAGCACGGGAACTTGAACGTGTCGGCGGCGGATTGACGGCGGTTCTTAACGGTCAGGTTCTGGCGACAGTAGCACTGCCGATTGCCGGACTCATGAGTCCACTGACTGTAGCGGATGTCGCGTCACAGGAGACTGATCTCGAAGCGGCACTGACTAAACTCGGGCTGCCACAGTCATATCCGATCCACCTTTTAGCAATGGCGCTGCCGGTGGTTCCCCAGATCAGACTGACCGACTTGGGTCTGGTTGACATAGCCAGCCAGCAGTTCATCCCGGCTCTGGCCGGATAGTTAGTCTTCAACTTAAAGTGTAGTAATTTCCGAAACCGGACAACCGTGAGGTGCCGCAGCTGGCACAATAGCGCTCTTGTCCGGTTATTTTTTTGTTGATTCGTACCACTGGTAAAGATCGGCAGCGCTTCCCTTGACCAATTTCAGCTCTTCCAGCACCAGATCACGGATTTCCAGTGATGTAATTTCGTTTTTACCCCGCAGACTGACTGTTTCCGTAACCCCCCGGGCCAGCGCCTGGGCTTCTTCCGGTGTAAGCCCGGCAGCAGTTACCACGCGGGCTATGTTATCGGATTCGAAATCCTCAGAAGTACCGTCACGCTTGATGACTTTAATCTTTTTGTCCATATATGTATCCTATCAGATCGACAAATATAAGGGTACGGGTGGGATTTACTTGATGAAATAGTAGCTGGATTTGGTACTGCCTTTCTTTTCGATTAATCCTTTGTCCAGAAGCGACCGGAGAAGCGCGTGAGACTGCTGACGGCTGACTTTCAGCTCCCGGGATATATCCGCTGAGGACGCTTCCCGGTTTTCGGTCAGGATCTTGAGAACCTGGTTTTCCCTGGGTGTCGGTTTTTCCGCAAACCGCAGCTGACGGAGGGCATTTTCATATTTGGCCAAGGCACTCTGGAGGGAGAACTTAACCCCGTCGGAGAAATACTCCAGCCACTCGGTTTTGGCGCCGGTATCCGCGCTGTGGAGCTTATCGGAATACTGCTGGCGGTCAATGTCGTAATAGTCGTCGAGGATAAAGTACCGGTTGATACGGTACCCGGCCCTAAGAAACAGAAGTGCCGTCAATATCCGGCAGACCCGGCCGTTTCCGTCTTCGAACGGATGGATATAAACGAACTGGTGGTGAAACAGGCCGGCAGTGATTGCCGTAGGCAAGCCCGATTTGTCAGCCCACGACAGGAGTTCGGCAGTTGCTGCAATAATCCGCTTGCGGTCGTGGAACGGGGGATTGTGTTTTACCGTCAGGGAAACGTTACCTTTTTCTTCACGGTACTTGCCGATGACGACCTGGACGTTTCTGATCGTTCCGGCAGCTTTGTCGACGCCGGTCATCAGGTTCTTATGGAAATGGACAACCAGTTCCACGCTGAGCGGCTGCCGGGCGTATTCGTCAAGCCGCTTGAGGATTCCGAAATAATTGACCACTTCCTTCTCATCCCGGTTCACCGGAGTCCGGTCATCCAAGAGCAGGTTGGTGACTTCCGGTAGTGTCAGCGGATTGCCTTCAATCCGGTTTGATGCATAGGAGGAACGGATCAGATTATGCCTTTCCAGATTAATTTCCAGTTTCGCAGGTATCCTGAGGGATTCCAGATTGCCGTATAACCGTTCGATGGTTGTCAGGTTACCCAGTAAATGGCTGCTCAGGTCATACTTCGGCGTGTCCATATACAAAGTGTAGTAATTGTAAATATATTTGTCAATAAAATGGTAATTATGAATAAATAATGTATACGTGAAGTTTTAAGGTTCATTTACCAGATTTAGTGACGAAAGAAAAACATTTTCCAAAGTTTGTTGTGACGGACGATCAATGCCTGACCTGGTCAATACTGTATTAACCTGAGCTATAAACTTCCGTTGATCAGGTTTCGGATGCATATACGGATTATTCACCATCGACTTCGCCGAGAGCCAGATATCATATAACCGGTCAAGTCGAAATTCCCGGCTGAGTGCGGCTTCTGCACCGTCTTCAAGTACCAATAAAAGCGGCAGATCGGGGTATCCCGGATTCACCAGAACCGAGGGCCCGTCATATGCCAATACATCAACCTTTTTACCGTCTATCAGTGCCGGAGTCCACAAATTACCCTGCGGTGCCCGCGCCAGGACATGATAAAGTACATGAAGTTCGGCTACCTGGCATAAGCCCTGGTGATTCTGAAATGTATCTCCGGAGGGCAATATACCGGTATATAAGCGCATTTCCGGCAAAGCCATACACGCAATATATATCACCGGAAGTTTTTTTCACAGGGTTGCTATACTGCAGAATATATGAACCAGAAGGTATTTAACCATTTTCAAACCGTTGATCCGGAAATGGCCTCACTATACACCGGTCACAGCAACATACGGATATCCGCGTCAGATTCATATTTTACCGACCTGGCCGAATCGATAGTTTGCCAGCAGCTGTCGGAAAAAGCCGGGGCAACAATCTGGAGCCGGTTCAGTGACCTTTTCCCGAGCCGGTCGGTTACTCCGGAAATGGTACTAAAATGTCAGTATCGGAACTCCGGGTGTCGGGAGTTTCCGAATCCAAGGCAAATTATATCAGGAATACTGCAAGTGCATTTCTGGATGGGAGACTGGTTAGCAGTAAGCTGGACCGCCTGACAGACCAGGAAGTAATCACGGTTTTAACTTCCGTTAAGGGAATCGGCCGCTGGACCGCGGAGATGTTTCTGATATTTTCCCTCGGCCGGCCGGACGTTTTCTCCTTCGGAGATGCGGGACTTATGCGGGCTGTTAACAGGCTGTACGGTAAAAAGCGGCCACTGACTCAGGACCAAATCAGAAAAATTACCCGGCGCTGGTCGCCCTACCGCAGCTATGCCTGTATATTGCTCTGGCGGAGCCTAGCATGACAATGGGAAGTGCATTAACCCGGACAACATCTGCCGTTTTTTCAGTAACCGTACTTACCAGCCGGAACAGGAAACAGTCAAAGTGGTGAAAAATTCCGTTCACGGTATGACCGGACCTGATTTTCAAGCCACCGGAGTATGTTGTCGTAGGAAATAACGTGTCCGGCATGTTCAGCTGCCAGTAACCATTTTGGATCGGACTTTATTTTTTTATACCGAGCGGATTTATCTTTCCAAATACGCTGAATATCCCTCGCATAGCCAACCTCATTTGGCCACTGAATAATTGCGCCTGAAGATTGACCACGGACAGTTACGGATCCGTCCAGGAAGGGAATATTGACTCCACCTACAAATTCATCGTCACCGATCCTGGCCAGGTAGTCGCGGCCGATGAATCTGACTATTCCGGGATATGATCGGTTGATGAAGCTGCCAAAAAGTTCACTGGGTATTCCGAATGCATCGGGATATAAAAGGTCCCGTATTGCTGCCCCCATCTGTTTACCGATTATGTCACTATCAAAGGATTCATCCGGAATTGATCTTTCGGCCGATTTCATATTATAGGATTATATCATATTAACCGGATATGGCATGGTCGGGATCAAAAGCCGTTTCACCTAAAAAAATATCGGCTACCGGGATTCTAACCGTAAGTTCACTAATGAAGATCACTGTTCAGTGGAGGTACATTTGCTTTCACACTGGAAAAAGTCGATCTGACTGTCCTTACTTTCCCGCTCGCATTTTTCCACGCAGGATTTACAATCGTTAAACTCCGGACTCAAAACAACCTGGCAACTGTTACCGGTTTTCCGGCAAGACGCAAACTGCCGGCAGTTGTCCCCGGCCGCATACATGGCTGTGCAGGCTTCCGGAACCTCGGGGCCGCAGGTAATATCCAAACCGTGGCAGTTTTCTATGCCGCACTGGCCCGAGATCTGAGAGGGTAGTCTGATCGGCTTGTCAGGCCTTTCAGTGACAGTAATCTGATAATTGTTCCAGAAATACACGGCCAAACCGGCAAGCATCAGCAATATTATACCGGATAAGATTTTTTTGTTTACCATGGTGACTCTATTGTATCAGATAAGTTGAATTCTACCCCGTGCCGGTTTTCCCGTTTCGCTCCGCTCATGGGATTAACCAGCAGTAAGACTCTCCTTCGATTTCGCTTAGGATCGTCAACTGCCGGATTCCCTCCTTCGTTCAGACGCTACGGACGGGCAGAGACGAACCGCTCCTATGTACACGGTTCTCATGTTTGGGGTATAAGAATCCCGCCTAACGGCGGGAATTTCTTATACACGTGTTGGTACCAAATTGGAACTTTTTTAGCCTCACAGTATAATAAAATTAATGAACAAGACAAAACTCACTCTTGAGAATTTAGGGTATGGTGAATATTTTGAATCTGAACGAAAAAAATTGGGATTTTCTAAATATCCGGTTGCTAGAGTTATTGCGGAATATCGGGAAGCATATTGGATAAGAAGTGCAAATGGTGAATTCTTAGCAAGAATTACCGGAAAACAGATGTTTATCGCCACAAAAAGAGAAGATTATCCTGCTGTGGGTGATTGGGTAGTAATAACTGAGCTGGAAGAAGGAAAAGCACTTATTCGCGGAATACTTCCCAGAAAATCAATTATTAAGAAAAAATACAGTGATAAACAGGAAACTCAGATAATCGCCACAAATATTGATATAGCATTTATCGTGGAATCAATGGACAGGGATTATAATCTCAATCGGATCGAAAGATTTTTAGTTATAACAAGAGAAGGTAAGATTAATCCAGTAATTATACTTAATAAAACTGACTTAATTTCAGAAAGTGATTTGAATTTTAGAATTAATCAAATAAAAAAAAGGTTTACTAATATCGATATTATTACCACAAGTATTTTTACCAAAAATAGCGTATTTGATCTTAAAAGATTCATTAAAGCAGGAAAAACGTATTGTTTTCTTGGGTCTTCCGGAGTAGGTAAATCATCACTTATCAATAAATTACTCGGAAAAGATGAAATAAAAACCAGGGAAATAAGCATATCACTGGGAAAAGGAAAGCACACAACCACCAGCCGCGAAATGTATTTTATGGAAAGCGGAGGACTCCTTATTGATAATCCGGGAACGAGAGAAGTAGGAATTTCTGGATCAGATACGGGACTTGTCAATGTATTTGACGAAATAAACCTCCTATCTCGAGATTGTAAATTTTCTGATTGTATACATACCAGTGAACCAGGTTGTGCAGTGATACAGGCTGTTAAAGAAAATAAACTCGACGAATATAAATATCGGAATTTTATCAAATTAAAAAAAGAATCTGAATTTTATAAATTGACCGATTTGGAGAAAAGAGAAAAAGATCGGAAATTCGGAAAATTCGTGAAGAAAGTTCTACAAGAATTAAAGTAATAATATTTCAAAAAGATGAGTACCCCGTGCCGGAT
The DNA here is from genome assembly GCA_001779095.1 of Candidatus Gottesmanbacteria bacterium RBG_16_52_11. Lineage (GTDB taxonomy): Bacteria > Patescibacteriota > Microgenomatia > UBA10105 > UBA927 > RBG-16-52-11. The sequence continues at coordinate 48,892 of MFJD01000008.1, forward strand.
TTCCCGATCAAGAATGATCGGGACTCACCAGGAGTAATCACTCGTAAATTAGAATTTACTCGCGAACTCCTGGACTGCGAACCGGTAAACCGGTTCTGAAACCGACTCAGAGCAACAGAGATAAAAAAAGATCGGGATAAATCCGATCTGTTTTTATCTGTACCCCGTGCCGGATTCGAACCGGCGATTGCCTGGCTGAAAACCAGGAGTCCTAGGCCGCTAGACGAACGGGGCGCATTGATTTAAATCACTGCCGTAAAATTTGCGCGTTCCCTCCGGCCGCTACCCGCCTGCTCCCGACTCAGTCGGGATTCGGCGAGGCAAAGGACGAACGGGGCGCTATAATACGGACTTATGTATTTTAACATACCCGGATTACCCGGCAAATATGAAAGAAAATCTACCCATATCAAATACTGACTGGCTTATGTACCTGGAAACGGAAATCGGAAAGTACCGTGACACCAAAGGCGGAGAAGGCTGTTACATGGAACTTTTCCGCAGAACCTTATCCTTGGCCAGAGTTTACGGAATCCATGAGTTTATGCTTGTGCCCGGCGGATATGAGCGGGCAATCCGTGGTGTTTTGACCATTATTTCCGAACTGCCTGGCTGCCAGTCGGATGAAGTCCTGACGGAAGCATACATCCGGATTGAAACCGCCTTTATTACTCAGATTGACTGCCCGCAGCCGTCTTAGTCCGGATTTATTTTTTCCGGTAACAGTCGCGGCATCTGGCCTGGAATACGGAGGCATCCATTTTCGACACAAACCCCGGATCTGCTTTTAAGGGATCTACCTTCGGACCTTTCGCTGTCACCCGCTTATGATAAACAGCGTCTGCCCCGCAGATGCTGCAGACAGCCGACAGCTTGGTGACCCGGTCCGACAGCGCCATCAGCGCCGGTACCGGAGTAAACGGCTGGCGGTCGAATGTCATCGCCAGGCCGGCTACCAGCACATGGTACCCTTTCTCCAGCAGCTTGCCGACAACCGGAACCAGTGTTTCCCCGAACCACTGTGCCTCGTCTATGGCGACAATTTCCGTGTCCGGCCTGACCAGTTTTAGGAGTTCGGCAGCACCGGATACCAGATCCGAATCAAAGGTGATGCCGGCATGGGAATATAGTTTCCGTTCGCTGCCGTAACGCTTGTCCAACGTATGTTTGAAAACCTGGACACGCTTCTTGCCGATGACGGCTCGTTTGACCTGGCGGATCAGCTCCTCGGTTTTGCCGCAGAACATCGGGCCGGCGATGACTTCCAGGTATCCCGTCCGTTTCGTCATGTCTCTGTTATACACGCTGACGGCATCCGGTTACAAGCTGGCCGGTCTGCCGGTCCGGTTTTTCGGATTTAAGCACCGGCGTCCTGATTCCCCGGCTCTCAGTAAAACGGTTTTAAAATTTCGGTTATTTTTAGTATTATTTGATATATTTCCTCCCTGTTGACGGAGTTCATTTTCGGGTCTATTATGATGTTGTTCGGGTATTTTACGGGTAGATACCGATAGCAGATTGGGCAATACCATGCCTGCCGGCTTAGGCGTAGCGTCCGGCAGGCATGGGAGTCAGTAGCGGGGTGGCGCATGTCCGAAACCATTAACGAGGCCGTTTCCGTTGACCTTCTCTCCAACCATATTAAACGGACAGCCACACCCTGGCTGCTACACTGGCGCGGCCGGAAGTACCGGATTGCCAAAGTCGGCCTGCATCACACGTATCGCGAAGGGAGGGTGCTGATCCACATTTTTTCCGTGACGGACGGGGTGACGTTTTTCCGGCTGAGATTCGATACCGAGACCCTGGGCTGGAAGCTCATGGAAGTGGAGGAAGGAGCATAGAAATCCGAAGCACGAAATCCGAAATAATACTTAAATTCAAAAAATCGAAATCCGAAAATGTTTTGCTTATTGGAGTTTTGAACGTTCTGATTTGTTTGGAATTTCGATATTCGGATTTCGGATTTTAAAATATGGATACCGTCATCTCCGAGGCCGCCGGCTTCAATCCGGCTCCGCCTTCTGTCATGCACATCGACCTGAACTCCTGCTTTGCTACTGTCGAGCAGCAGGCCAATCCGCTTCTCCGGGGAAAGCCCCTGGCTGTTGCCGCCTACACCTCTCCCGGCGGCTGCATCCTGGCGGCGTCCGTGGAAGCCAAGCGCTTCGGGGTGAAAACCGGCATGCGAGTCAGCGAGGGCCGGGCGCTGGTTCCGGAACTGATTGTCATGCCGAGCGACCCGTGGAAGTACCGTTTCGTCAACCGGAAGCTGTTGAGCCTTCTCAGGGAGTATTCAGCCGACGTTAGCGTCAAATCGATCGACGAGATGGTCCTTCATCTGGCTCAGGCGCCAAAGTTAAATTCCGAAATCCGAAATCCGAATTTCAGATCAAGTTCAGAATCCAAAATCCAAGTGTCCGGGGCGCATGGACATGAAGCTGTTGTACGGGCGATGTTGTCCATAGGTAGGGAAATCAAAGAGCGGATTAAAAGTGAAATCGGGGAGTGGCTGACGGTATCCGTAGGTATTGCCCCCAACCGTTATCTGGCCAAGACCGCCTCTGGACTGCATAAGCCGGACGGTCTCGACGTCATTACCGCCGCTAACGCCGGATCGGTATTTGCCGGCATGGAGCTTGAGGACCTGTGCGGTATCAAGGAGGGCTTCGGCAGCCGGCTGCGCAACTATGGAATCGGAACGGCAGCGGCTTTTTACCGGGCGCCCATCAAGCTCCTGAAGGCGGCGTTTGCCTCGATTATCGGCTATCACTGGTGGCTCCGCCTCCACGGTTGGGAGGCGGACGACCGGGAGTTTGACCGTAAGAGCTTCGGTCAGTCCCACGCGCTCTATAGGCCTTTTACCCCGTCACAGCGGCAGCTGAAGCAGGTGCTGTGCCAGCTGGTCGAGAAAATGGGCAGGAGAATGCGCGCCCACGGTTACGCGGCCGGGGGCATCCACGTCGGCGCTTTATTTGCCGATCACACCTTCTGGCACCAGGGGCACAGGCTGGCGCAGCCGTTATTTGCCAATACCGACCTTTACCATGCGGCGGCCGGCACGCTGGCGCGCTCCCCGGACCGGCCGGTACGGATCCTTTCCGTGGCATCGTTCGGCCTGGCGGACGCCCAGGTGTCGCAGCTTGAGCTGTTTGCCGACGACGGCCGGAAACGTGCCGTTACCCGGGCGGTCGATGCCGTCTGTGACCGCTGGGGGGATTTCACCGTGACCAGCGGCCGGATGCTGTCGATGCAGCGGCGGGTGCTCGACCGGATAGCTTTCGGCGGGGTCAAAGAACTGGAGGAGTCCATATTCCGTGATTCAGTGGAGCACGAACCGGCATAGGGGGCACCGGAATCGCCGTATGAAAAACCTTAAGATCCGGTTTAAGTGATACAATCAGGCCGTATGATACCGCTGCGTGATCACGCCACGGCACGGAGTTTCCCGCTGGTCAATTATCTTATTATTGCCGTCAACTGCATCGTATTTCTTTACCTGGCCGCAGTTGCTGATATTGAAATATTCGTGAATACCTGGGGCTTTATTCCCGGACGGTTCGGTACCGAACCGGTAAGGGCACTGCTTACCGTACTGACGTCTATTTTCCTGCACGGCGGGTTTTTCCACCTGATTTCCAACATGTGGTTTCTCCATATATTCGGCGATAATATTGAAGACAGCCTGGGGCATCTGCGGTACCTGTATTTCTATCTGATTGCCGGTGGAGTCAGCGTCCTGGCACAGTTTTTTGTCGATCCGGCATCCTCCTTGCCGTTAATCGGAGCATCGGGCGCAATTTCCGGGGTGGCCGGGGCCTACGCCGTGCTGTACCGCAGGTCCCGGATCGAAACATTGGTACCTGTTTTCCTGTTCTACGAGATCATACTTCTGCCGACCGGAATCTTCCTCGGGTACTGGTTTTTCGTACAGCTGTTTTCCGGCATCGGCGCCCTGACCGCCTATGAGGGCGCAGCCGGCGGGGTAGCCTGGTTTGCACATATCGGCGGCTTCGTATTCGGTTACCTCTTTGCCAAACTCGGCCGTTACTATTCTGCCTACGCGTAACTTTCACATACCAGGACTTGACAGATGACCGAAGTTTGGATACGGTATTGATATCAAGAGTGACGGGGATTCCGATATTTTCGGAGCGAGAACTAGCTCGCGGATCCGTCCGACAACCGATCCCGACTCGGTCGGGACACGGTGTCAATACTAGCCCGGTTTTTTCAATACCGGGAATGATACGCCCGAAAATGGGAAATAATCCCGCATCGGCGGGATTATTTTTTTTCAGGCAGAAAGGACTGACATGGGGACTCATTTCACATCCGAATCAGTAGCCGCGGGACACCCCGACAAGATCTGTGACCAGGTATCCGATGCGGTACTGGACGCGGCGCTGTCTGCTGATCCGAAATCAAGGGTAGCCGTCGAGACGCTGGTGACGACGAACCGGATTATCATGGCCGGGGAAGTCACCTGTCCGGCAAAACTGGAGTTTGCAGTTATTGCCCGGCAGGTCATCCGGGACCTGGGATATACCAACGGTATCTATGATTTTTCCCACCGTTCACCCGTCTCGGTATACATTCATGCCCAATCGCCCGATATTTCCCAGGGTGTTGACAGCGGGGGTGCCGGTGACCAGGGTATGATGTACGGCTTCGCCTGTAACGAAACACCGGAATTTATGCCGCTGCCGATCGCACTGGCCCACCGGCTGGTAGCGCGCATGGACGAAATGCGGGAGGACCGCGTGATGCCGTTTCTCCGGCCTGACGGCAAAAGCGAGGTCAAAGTTACGTACGTCAACGGACGGCCGGACAGCATCGATCAGGTGGTACTGGCCGTACCGCATGATCCCGGTGTTTCCGCTGCGGAGGTTAAACAGCAACTGGTCAGGTGGGTGATCGAGCCGGTGTGTAAACTGTACGGATATAAGCCGCCTGCCCGTTCGGGGATTACGGTCAACGGAACCGGTAAATGGGAAGTGGGCGGTCCGGCATCAGACACCGGTGTGACCGGCAGGAAAATTATCGTTGACACTTACGGTTCTTTTGCCCGGCACGGCGGTGGCGCCTTCAGCGGGAAGGATCCGACTAAAGTCGACCGGAGCGCGGCATATGCCACCCGTTATATTGCCAAGAACATCGTAGCTGCCGGTATGGCAGACCGCTGCGAAGTCAGGGTTGCCTATGTTATCGGGCAGCGCGAACCGATTGCCAGGGGAATTGAAACTTTCGGAACCGGACGGGTGCCGGATGAGCGGATTGCCCGTTTCGCCTGGAGCCTGCTTGATCTGTCGGTGCGGGGGATCATCGAAGGGCTGGATCTGCGTCGTCCGATTTACCGCGAAACCGCACGATACGGACATTTCGGCCGCAGCGCTTTTCCATGGGAGAATATCAAACCGAAACGTAAAGTTTCATAACCTGTCTGCAAGCTTTAAAGCATTAAATGTCCGCTTTTTTCATGCGCCGGGACAGTCTCCCTGTCACCGCACCTTCGGGGATGTTACAATACGCCGGGCACTCTTATGGATGAGCCTGTACCCCTCGCCGAAATTTTGCGGCCTAAGACCCTCGATGATGTGATTGGTCAGGATCATCTGGCAGGTAGTGTTGGGATACTGCGAAAACTCCTGAACCGGGGTTTTCTACCGTCCATGATCTTCTGGGGACCACCGGGTTCAGGCAAAACCACGCTGGCACTACTTTTAGCAGATCTCACCGGTGCGGTATTTGAATCCAAATCCGCGGTAACAACGGGATTGTCCGAGGTGCGGTCTATTATCGGCAAAGCCCGGGACCGGCTGGATACGGACGGCAGACGGACGGTGTTTTTCATTGATGAGATACACCGTTTCAATAAAGCCCAGCAGGACGCATTGCTGCCGCATGTGGAGAAAGGCAGCATAATTTTTATCGGTGCGACCACGGAAAATCCGTCATTCGAGGTCATTTCACCGCTTCTTTCGCGTTGCCGGGTGCTGGTTTTAAATCCGCTGACTGCCCGGGAGCTTTCTGATATTGCCGACAGGGGACTGATTTACCTTAAACGCAAAATTGAACCTAAGGCCAGGGATTTTCTGATTTCATTATCTAACGGTGACGCCAGGACGCTTCTGACCGTACTGGAAATCGCAGGCATGCTGACGCCGCAGAAAACATTTTCAGTTGATACAATAGAAACAGCCGCCCAGCGAAAGGTGCTGCAGTACGATACAGGCGGAGAGGAACATTATAATACCATATCGGCATTCATCAAAAGCATGCGCGGAAGCGACACCGATGCGGCGCTGTATTATCTGGCCCGGATGGTGGCAGCCGGAGAAGATCCGCTGTTTATTGCCCGGCGGATGGTAATTTTTGCTTCCGAAGATATCGGACTGGCTCAGCCGACCGCACTGGTGGTTGCCAACGGTGTTTTCGATGCCTGCCACAAAGTAGGTTATCCCGAAGCCCAGATTATACTGGCGCACGGAACCTGTTATCTGGCTCAGGCTAAGAAAAACCGCAGCGCATATGAGGCATATTTCAGTGCTTTGGATGATGTCAAATCGTTCGGCAATCTGCCGATTCCCATGTCGCTCAGGAATGCACCGACAAAACTCATGAAAGGATTAGGTTACGGAGCCGGTTACCAGAAATACGGCGGTGAGAGCCGGCTGCCGGACCGTCTCAGAAACAGGCGGTATTTCCGGAAATCAGACAATTCCGGATAACCCGGATCCGGGAGGCAGTTAATTTCGCAAACCTGTTCGGGAGATAACGGCGTATACTAAACCGGAAGGGGGTGATGCAATGAATGTCACGATCGGTAAGGTAACGCATTACTACGATAAAATCGGCGTAGCGGTAGTGGATGTACTCAACCAGCCGCTGAAAACCGGCGATGCGGTCAGAATTTCGGGTCATGATAGGGAGTTTACCCAAAAAGTCTCGTCGCTGCAGATTGAACATGAAAAGGTCAGCGAAGTCCCGGTAGGAGAGTCCGCCGGCATGAAAGTCGACCAGCCGGTCAAACCCGGTGATGTTGTATACTTGGAATCCGGCAGCGATTAATCACCGGTCCGGCAGCGTGATCAAAACCGCCGGAAGTTTCCGGTTTCTGAATTATTTCCCGTACTGATACCGGGATACAGTTAACGTTGCTAGCGTTGCCGGTTCTGACTGAGTACATGAAACTGATTAAATCGGCAGGAGGCGTAGTAATCTGCCGCCGCGGAAATACGCGGCTGGTACTGATCATAACCGATATGAACGGCCAGCTGACTTTCCCCAAGGGAGAAGTTGCACCGGGAGAAACAGATCAGGCAGCAGCGGAACGCGAAGTCCGTGAGGAAACGGGGGTTATGTCGCTTAAACTAATTATCCGTCTGGGAAGCATAAAATATACATACAGACGCGGTGAACTGATTAAAAAAACCGTACATTATTTTCTATTCGAAACAGATTACATCCATAATCTTGTGCCTCAGACGAACGAGGGTATCAGTAAAGTCAGCTGGATCAGACTCAGCAGCCTGCGTTCACGGATCGGATATCAGGATACGAATCTGAAACTGGTTGACTCAGTATTGAGGCTGGCCGGAATCCGGAAAAACCATGCAGCTTGAAACCGCCCCGGATATATCAGGAACCGTCAGAAAGGTACTCAGGGCACTTCCTTTCCCGCATATAGATCCGAAACGGATAGTCTGCATGAGAAGTTACGGTGCAACCAGCCGGGCCCGGGCACGGATCTGGAGTTTTCCGCGGATCTGGCAGCAGGCGCTGAACCTGCCGGCCCACTACGTAATTGAAGTCCTGTCCCATCATTTTGATAAGCTGTCGGAAGACGATAAGACCAGGGTTATTATCCATGAACTGATGCACATACCCAAAAATTTTTCCGGAGCACTGGTTCCGCACCGGGGCAGGAAGCACCGGATAGACAGGAGGTCGGTCGAAAAACTGTTTACCGACTACCGCCAGGCTGGAAAAAAGTGAAAATAATATGCTGACACTAATTCACGGTGATAATACTGAAGCCTCCCGGCGCGAGCTGAACCGCATCAGAACCGGGTACCGGGAAATCCGGATGCTCAGCGGTAAGGCGCTGACTTCCCGGGATCTGATTCAGGCTGCCGACAGCGGGTCCCTTTTCGGCGGGAAATCCGCAGTCGTTATTGAGAATTTCCTGACGAAAAATCCGGCCAAGTCCAAACTGACCGCGGAATTGCTTGATTTCTTAGTCAGGGTTGCGGAAAGGTCCGATATAATTCTCTGGGAAGAGAAGGAAATTCCCAAATCTACCGTATCCAGGCTAAGCCCAAAGTTAACTGAAAGACTGATTAAACACCCGCCGGCGCTTTTTGCATTTCTGGATGCACTGGCTCCGGGAAAACCGAATGCACTTCTGGTTTCTTACGGGCGGGTGCTGGAGAAGGAGGCGTCCGAACTGGTGCATGCCATGATCCTCCGGAGAATCCGGCAGCTGATCATGATTAAAGACGGGATTAAACCCAGGGAAACAGCATCCTGGCAGGAAAATCGATTGACAATGCAGGCTAAGTTGTTTACGATGGAGCAACTTATCCGGTTGCACAAATCCCTGACCATGAATGAATTTTCCGTGAAGTCGGGTGCGACACCGCTGTCAATCCGGGAACTGACTGAACTGACACTGGCAGATCCGCATTTAGGAGGTGCTTATGACCAAAGTAATCCCTGATAACGTTTTCCGCGGTTACGACCTGCGTGGCCTGGTCGGATCTGAGCTGGATGAAGAACGCGTCCAGGTACTGGCGCAGGCATACGCGACCAGACTTGTTCAGCACCGGATATATGACTGCGTCGTCGGTCATGACTGCAGAATAACCAGCCCGGCTTTCCGGGATGCCATGGTGACCGGCCTGACGGATGCCGGAATTACTGTTTACGATATCGGCCTGACCCTGTCCCAGATCGCTTATTTCGCCCAGTATTTTTTCCGGACCCGGGGCATGGTGATGATCACCGCATCTCATAATCCGAAGCAGTACAATGGATTCAAATTCGGTATCGGTTATTCGGAAACCATGCTGACGCCGGACATCAGGGAGTTCCGGGACCTGGTCAGATCTGGTAAGTTCCTGACCCGTAAGCCGAAAGGCAAACATATTGTGCGGGACATAAAGCAGGAATATACCGATGATCTGATGCGCCGGGTGGATCCGATTGGCAAGTTCCGGGTTGTAGTGGATTCCTGTGCGGCGACAACCGGGGTATTTCTGCCGGATATACTCAGAAACGCAGGATGCGAAGTAATCGAGCAGAATACCAAACCGGACGGTAATTTCCCCGTCGGTACACCTGATCCGACTGAATCGGAAGTACAGGAAAGGCTGGCCAAACGTGTAATCAAAGAACATGCCGATCTCGGATTTTCCTACGATGCAGACGGCGACCGGATCGGAGTCGTCGACGGTAAAGGCAACCTGATCTGGAATGATACACTTTTGGCAATTTATGCCAAAGACGTACTGGAAATGCTGCCCGGTTCCAAAATCGTCTTCAATACACTCTGCAGCAAACAGGTCGATGACGTTATCCGCCAAGCGGGCGGAAAACCCGTGATCTGGATTACCGGCCATTCATTCATCAAAGCCAAGGTGAGGGATGAACGATCACCCTTCGGTGGGGAACTATCGGGACACTTCTACTTCGTTGATAACTTCTACGGTCACGATGACGGTGCGATAGCGTCCCTCAGGCTGCTGGCATACCTGACCCGGGTCGGCAAGTCGCTCAAAGAGGTGGTTTCCGAATTGCCCCGGTATGTATCCAGCCCGGAAATTAAAGTCGGATGCCCTGACGGGATAAAGTTTTCGCTGGTTACGGAAAAAATCGGCTCCGCAATCAAAAAATTTTACCCGGATGCCAGATACACCGAAATCGACGGCGTTCGCATGGATACGGATGATGAAATGCTAATAGTCCGGGCGTCGCAGAACGGCCCATACCTGACGGTAAAATTTGAAGGCAAAACGCAGGCAGCTTACGACAACCTGAAAAAACGGGTAAATGAGATACTGAAAGCGCACGGAGAAATCGATTTCACCGTCGGTGTCAACACCAGGGCTTTGGAGTAATCAATGAAGACAAACCCAAAAACGAATTTCTGTATATTTTATAATCGTATAATCGTATTGAATTTATTACGACGGACATATTTAACGGGGCAGTATGAAAACTGACCGCTCAAACCGGGAGGTCATATGAATCTGGATGATACCGAAGCCCTAATTAAACTTGACGCTTCCAAAACCTATGAATCCGTCATAGGTCTGCCAGAACAATGCCGGGATGCCTTCGGGGCGGCAACGGACGTCAAAGTACCGGATACATATGCCGGTCCGGATACTCTGGTAATGGCCGGCATGGGTGGATCGGGTCTGGGGGCACGATTTATCGAATCGGTATATGGCCAGTCGCTGCCGTTACCGCTAATTCGCATCAATGATTATTTGCTGCCGGCATGGGTAGGGAAAAAGAGCCTGGTTATCTGTTCCAGTTTTTCGGGAACTACCGAGGAAACGATCGAAAATGTCCGGCAGGCCGTCAGCGCCCGTGCGAAATGGATGGCGATCGGAACCGGAGGCCAGCTAATTGATTTAGCCGCGAAACACAGTGTACCCTTTTATAAAATCGATCCGGTACATAATCCCTCACGCCAACCGCGTTTGGCTATCGGTTATTCCGTGGTCGGTCAGCTGGTACTTGTCAGTAAAACCGGAATCATTTCCTTCGGATCCGGTGACCTGGATCCAGCACTTCAGGCGATGAGTGACACCATCCGGGAAAATACCCGTGATATACCGCTAAAATCTAACAATGCTAAGCGTGACGCCGGCGCACTTTTCGGAAAACTCGTGGTTTTTATCGGTGCCGGACACATGATTGGGGCAATACACACAATAAAAAACCAGATGAATGAAAATGCCAAAAATTTTTCCGCAATTTTTGACATACCTGAACTGAACCATCACCTAATGGAAGGGTTGGCATTCCCTGAAGCCAACCGTAGGCACCTGGTGATCGTACTGGTCCACTCCGGTTTGTATTCCGACCGGATCCGGAGACGGTTCGAAATCACACGGGACGTGATATCAAAAAACAAAATCCCCTGCGTGGAATTCAGTCCCCGGTCCGCTACCAAACTGGCCCAGGCATTTGAATTTGTCGGTTACGGCGGGCTGGTTAACTATTATCTGTCGATGCTAAATGGAATTGATCCGGCACCCATACCTTGGGTCGATTATTTTAAGAAGGAACTCGGCCAGTCACTCGGCCAGTGGAAATAGCGGCTTGCACGTGCGCTTAAAATTCTCCATACTAGTTTTATGCCGAAAAAATTCGTGGTGTGGTTCAGGGACGTCGATAAGGAAGATATTGCCATCGTCGGCGGCAAGGGGGCCAACCTCGGTGAAATGATGAAAGCCGGTTTCCCGGTACCAAACGGATTCATCGTTACCGCACAGGCGTATTTCCATTTCATAGAAGTTTCCGGACTCAGGGAAAAAATCAGGGATGCCTTGACGGATCTGGACGTCAGTAACAGCCGGAAACTTGAAACCGCTGCAACTACGGTACAGAAGCTTATCATCAAATCCGATTTCCCGAAAGAGATTTCCGATCCGATCATCCAGGCGTATTTTCGTTTGGACCGGAAAATGTTCAGGCATGCTCTGGTTGCCGTACGATCCTCTGCCACGGCCGAAGATTTGCCGGGGGCGTCTTTTGCCGGACAGCAGTCGACATTTTTAAACGTACAGGGTGAAGCCAACGTCATCGAAAAGGTCCGGGAAGCCTGGGCATCCCTGTTTACGGCACGGGCGATATTTTACCGGCAGACTAATAAATTCGACCATTTCAAAGTCGGGATTGCGGTACCGGTTCAGCGCATGGTGGAGTCGGAAAAGTCCGGCATTATGTTTACTATTGATCCGGTTACCAATGAAAAAACCAAAATCGTCATCGAGGCTATTTACGGCTTGGGCGAGATGATTGTACAGGGTGCCGTCACACCCGACCATTATGAGGTAGACAAAGGCAGCGGCGAGATTACGCTGAAAAACGTTCACACACAGGAGAAGTCCATGTATAAGAAAGGCCGGGACAATGTCATCAAACCAGTACCCAAATCAACCGGACAGAGGCAGAAACTGACCGACCGGGAAATCAAGGCACTGGCAGCGCTCGGCAGACGGCTGGAAAGACACTATTATTTTCCGCAGGACAGCGAATGGGCAATTGAGGACAACCATATATATATCGTGCAAACGCGGCCGATCACCACGGTCGGCAAGGAGGTTAAGGCAACTAAAGCCGGAGCTGCCGGTGAAACCATACTTAAAGGCGACCCCGCCAGCCCGGGTACTGCCAGCGGCACCGTCAGGATTCTCGGATCAGCGCGGGATATCGGAAAAATCAGTGACGGTGACGTCCTGGTAGCCGAGCAGACGAATCCCGATTACGTCCCGGCAATGAAAAAAGCCGTAGCCATCGTGACCGAACGAGGCGGCCGGACAAGCCACGCCGCCATTGTCTCCCGGGAACTCGGGATTCCGGCAGTGGTAGGAGCATCCGGCGCTATGAAACTGCTCCGTGAAGGGATGACCATCACCGTTAACGGATCAACCGGGGAAGTATCCGCCGGCGTGGCAGCCGGAGGCACCGGCAAACTTGAGCTTTTGGTCAAGGGAGATCCGGCCAGTCCGGGTACGGCGTCGGGACCCGTGAAATGGGTGTCATCGGCCAGGGAAATCGACAAAGTCCTATCCGGTGACGTCCTGGTAGCGGAACAGACCAATCCGGATTACGTTCCGGCAATGAAAAAAGCCGTCGCGATTGTCACCGAGCGGGGTGGCCGGACATCTCATGCCGCCATCGTTTCTCGGGAACTGGGTATCCCGGCAGTGGTGGGAGCGGCACATGCCAGGAAAAAACTCCGAGACCGGCTGGTGGTAACGGTCAACGGTTCCAGCGGTGAAGTCTTCAAAGGTGCCGTAACGCTGACAGTAGCCGGGCGGGGCGAAACACCGAAAGACACCCGGCACCTGAAAACTGCGACGAAAATATACTGCAATCTGGCCGAAGTTTCGAGAGCCGAAGCAGTATCGAAAATGCATGCCGACGGCATCGGACTTCTGCGTGCAGAATTCATGATTGCCGATATCGGCACCCACCCGAAGAAACTGCTGGCGGATAAAAAGGAAAAGGTGTTCATCGAAAGCTTAAGCGAGAAGCTTGAGGTTTTCTGCCGGGCATTCCACCCCAGGCCGGTAGTTTACCGGGCGACTGATTTCAAGACCAATGAATACCGGAACCTTAAAGGCGGTGCGGCATATGAACCGGAGGAGCCGAATCCGATGCTGGGTTTCCGGGGAGCGGCCCGCTACATAGCCGATCCCAAGGTGTTTCAGATGGAACTGGATGCGCTCAAGGTTGTCAGGAACAAAATGGGACTGAAGAATCTGCACCTGATGCTTCCCTTCGTCAGGAGTCCCAAAGAACTGGCAGACGCCAAAAAAATTATTTC
>MFJD01000008.1:62473-64294 GCA_001779095.1 Candidatus Gottesmanbacteria bacterium RBG_16_52_11
TTTCAAACTCTGGCTGATGGTCGAAATTCCGACCAACGTCATCAGTCTGGAGGCCTTCCTTGAAGTCGGAGTCGACGGGGTTTCGGTAGGTTCAAATGACCTGACTATGCTGATGCTGGGTACTGACCGGGATAACAGCGAGGTCGCGCATGATTTCAATGAACTTGATCCGTCAGTACTTTGGGCATTCGAGCACGTGGCCAAGGTATGCGGAAAACACGGAGTGACTACATCCATGTGCGGCCAGGCGCCGTCCGATTTTCCCGATCTGGTGGAAAAACTGGTATCATGGGGTTATACCAGTATTTCGGTAAATCCCGATGCGATTGACCGCGTCCGGGAAATCGTACATGAAGCGGAAAAAAAGGCAGTAAAACGGAAAGGGTCCGGGTAATAATCGGGTCCTTCGGTTCCGGAAACCAGTTCTCTGAATATGACAACGAAAATTTATTCGGTTACCGCACGGGAGATACTTGATTCGCGGGGCAATCCGACCGTAGAAGCCACGGTGATACTGGAAAACGGTTACCGGGGTACGTCAGCGGTGGCAGCCGGAGCATCGAAAGGCTCCCATGAGGCGGTAGAATTAAGAGACGGAGACAAGAAGCGCTACATGGGCAGCGGCGTCCTGAAAGCCGTCGAGAATGTAAACGGGCCCATCAACAAGCGGATCCGGGGGACAGATGCACTGAACCAGCAGGGGATCGATACTGCCCTTATTGAACTGGACGGGACGCCGAATAAGTCAAAACTCGGTGCTAACAGCGTGCTGGCCACTTCCATGGCCGTGGCTGTTGCCGCCGCCGCATCACAGCGGCAGCCGCTATACAGATACCTGAACTCGCTTTTCACCAGCTTTCATCAGACCAAGCTTGACCGGATTCCGACTCCGACATTCAATATGATAAACGGCGGACTGCACGGTGCCGGGAACCTGAATTTCCAGGAATTCCATATCGTCCCCGCTTCCAATAAACCATTCCACGAAGGGCTGGAAATGGGAGTATCGGTCTATTATTCGATCAAACAAATCCTCCAGTACCGCAATGCCGTCCATTCCGTAGGTGACGAAGGCGGTTTCGCTCCAAACCTTTTTACCAACATGGATGCGCTGGAGGTGCTGATGGATGCAATCCGGAACACGCATTACCGCTTCGGCGTGGACATTTACCTCGGGTTGGATCTGGCCGCGACACAATTCTTAGGCGAAAACGGATACCTAATCAAGGACAAACCCATCGCGTACAAACCGGCTGAATTTATCGATTACCTGGTCGAGATTCACAATAAGTTCCATCTGCTGATATTGGAAGATCCGCTGGCAGAGGACGACTGGGACGGATGGAAAAAACTGACTTCCCGGATCGGTAGTGATGTCCTGATCGTCGGTGATGACCTGTTGGCGACGAATCCGGAACGTCTGAAAAAAGCCATAGAAATGAAGGCCTGTACCGCAATCCTCGCTAAACCGAATCAGATCGGTAGCCTGTCAGAATTCATGAACGTGGCTGCCATTGCAAAAACCCATGATATCAAAATAATCACCTCTCACAGAAGTGGTGAAACCACCGATACGTTCGTAGCTGACCTGGCTGTCGCTATCCAGTCCGAATATGTGAAATTCGGCGCTCCGGTACGGGGCGAACGCGTTGCCAAATATAACAGGTTACTGGCTATTGAGACGGAAATGATTGCAGCTAAATAAAAGCCTGCCTATGTCAAAACCGACTGTCCTTGTGATTCTGGACGGTTGGGGGATAGCCCCGCCGGGCCCCGGCAACGCCATATCACTCGCCAAACTCACGAACATTCCCCGGTACT
>MFJD01000008.1:64303-64655 GCA_001779095.1 Candidatus Gottesmanbacteria bacterium RBG_16_52_11
ATCCGCATGCCCGCCTGAATGCGTCAGGGGAAGCGGTCGGCCTGCCCGTTGATGAAGACGGGAATACGGAAACGGGTCATATTAATATCGGTGCAGGCCGGGTAGTTTATCAGGACCTGCCGCGGATCAATATGTCCATCAGCGACCGGTCTTTTTTCAAAAATGACGCCTTCACCGCAGCCCTCAAATACGTGACCCAGCAACGGTCAAACCTGCATATTATGGGACTGTTGAGCGATGCCGGTGTACATGCAGCCTGGGAACACCTGTTTGCCCTGATTAACCTGATTGCCGGATCGGACTGCAAATGCCCGACATACCTCCATCTGTTTACAGACGGTAGGGATTCCCC
>MFJD01000008.1:64732-69405 GCA_001779095.1 Candidatus Gottesmanbacteria bacterium RBG_16_52_11
TGGGCCGTTATTACGGCATGGACCGGGACCGCCGGTGGGAAAGGACACAGGCCGCATATGTAGCCCTCACGGAAAAGATAGACCGGACCGCTCCCTCCGCCAGGGCTGCGATTGAGGCAAGTTATAAGCGCGGTGAAACCGACGAATTCATCAAGCCGACAGCCATAGTCGACGACCGCGGTGAGCCGTTACCCCGAATTGCCGAACAGGACGCGGTCATTTTCTATAATTACCGGATTGACCGGCCCCGGCAGCTGACCCGTGCGTTCGTTCTGACGGATTTTGAATCCCGGGTACAGACCATGTCTTTTGACCCGTATGCCGTCAAATATTATCACAAGCATATCGTGGAAGCCGACGATACCGGTCCGAAGCCTTTCGTACGCAAGGTCCGGCTGACGAATCTGTTTTTTGTAACTATGACCGAGTATGAGCGCAATCTCCCGTGCACGGTTGCCTATCCGCCGCAGCCCATCAAAATGCCCCTGGGCAGGGTATATGCCGAAAAAGGCCTGCGCCAGCTGCGGGCTGCGGAAACGGAAAAGGAAAGGTTTGTCGGGTATTACTTCAACGGCGTCCGGGAGGACCGGCTGGTCGGTGAAGACCGGATAATCGTACCCTCACCGAAAGTAGCAACCTATGATCTGCGGCCGGAAATGTCCGCATATGAGCTGACCCAGAAACTGATTGACCGCATATCAATCGGGGTCTATTCGTTCATTGTCATCAACTTTGCCAATCCGGACATGGTCGGGCACACCGGGAACATACCGGCAGCAGTGCGGGCCTGTGAAATTACGGACG
Source organism: Candidatus Gottesmanbacteria bacterium RBG_16_52_11 (assembly GCA_001779095.1). GTDB lineage: Bacteria > Patescibacteriota > Microgenomatia > UBA10105 > UBA927 > RBG-16-52-11. The sequence goes on from MFJD01000008.1 coordinate 65,537, forward strand.
ACTGCATCGGCAAAATCGTGTCACAGATACTGGCACTGGACGGGACTTGCGTCATTACCTCTGACCATGGTAACGTAGAAGAGATGCTCGGACCGGACGGGGAAATGGACACTGAGCATTCCACTTATCCGGTACCGTTTATCATCATCGATCACGCATTCGACAACTATCCGGCAATCCTGCCGGCCGGGAAGCTGGCTGACGTTGCGCCCACCATACTGGCGTTCAACAACATCCCAATTCCCAGTCAGATGACGGGTAAAAATTTATTGGCAGACGTTACCGTTCACAGGAGGTAATCATGAAAGTTACACTGTCCGTAATTAAAGCAGACACCGGTTCCGTCGGTGGGCATAATACACCCAGCCAGGCAATGCTGGCTAAGGCTAGGGAACGGGTTGAGGAAGGCATCAGAAACGGACTTCTCACTGACGGAAGGGTGACTTTTACCGGTGACGATATCGCCTTCACGATGACGCATACCCGGGGGGTTGATAATGCCGATATTCATAAATTTGCCTGGGATTCCTTCGTAGAAACCACTAACATCGCGAAAAGCCAGGGCCTTTACGGAGCCGGTCAGGATCTTCTGAAGGACGCTTTTTCCGGCAATGTCAGGGGTATGGGACCGGGCTCGGCGGAAATTGAGTTTGAAGAAAGGCCGGCCGAACCCTTCATCGTATTCGCAGGAGACAAATGCGGACCGGGCGTGTTCAACTACCCTTTGTTTGAGGCATTCGCCAGCCCTTATCACAACGCCGGACTTCTCCTGGCACCGGATATGAACGCGGGATTTACCTATACGGTAATGGATGTCAACTATACCGAGGCGGACAAGGTAGTCACAATGAAGGTTCCGGTAGACTACTATGATATTTGTACGCTTCTCAGAGACCCCAACCATTACGTAATCGAAAGCGTAGTCGAGAACAATTCCGGACTGACTGCAGCCGTAGCGTCGACTTCGAGACTCCATAATATTTCCGGAAAATACGTCGGTAAGGATGACCCGGTGGCCATTGTCAGGACCCAGAAACAGTTCCCGTCTACGGGTGAAATCCTTTCACCCTGGGCGCTGGCACACTATACTCTGGGGGACAACCGGGGCAGTCACCATGTCGCCGTCATGCCGGTTAAGCAGAATTCCATCATTTCCTATTTTGACGGTCCGACTATCATTTCCGCCGCCGGATACTGTGTACGCGACGGAAAGCTGACCGAATCGGTGGATCTGTTTGACCAGCCGTTCTGGGACTACATCAGGGAAAAGGCTTCAAAGAAGACACTTGAGATTCGCGCGCAGGGTTTCTACGGCCCGTCCATGGCACCGATGGACGAGCTTGAGTATACCGGAGTCATGGAAAACCTGAAACGGCTGGGCGAGAAATTTATAGTCAGAAAGAAATGATCTGAAATGGAACATCCGGAAATCATTTCCAAGGATCCGAAATCATTCCGGATTAAACCGAATCTGGCTTCGTATGATGAGGCTGCAGCCTCACCGCAATGGGATAGTGTCAAATCAGAACTGAAATGGTTCGACGGCGGGGGTATCAATTACGCGTATAACGCGATCGACCGTCACCTCGGGACGCCGGTTGAGTCAAAAACCGCACTTCTATGGGAAGGCGACCGGGGTGACACGGCCTCGTTTACGTTCGGTGACCTGGCACGGCTGTCCAACCAGTACGCTAACTTCCTGACCGGTCTGGGAGTGAAAAAGGGTGACCGGGTATTTCTTTTTCTGCCGCGGATCCCGGTTTTATACTGTGCATTCCTGGGAACTCTTAAGACCGGTGCGGTGGCCGGACTTCTATTCAGCGCTTTTCAGGAAACAGCACTTTTTGACAGGCTGGAAAACAGCGGTGCCAGTGTGCTGTTTACGACAACGGAGCTTTCATCCAGGATTTCCAAAGTCCGTGATAAACTGCCGAACCTCAAGCATATCGTGACTGTCAACAGTCCTGATTTCGTGTCAGCCATTTCCCGGCAACCTGATTCATATGCGTGCGTCAGGACCGTACCCGATGATTATGCTTTCATGCTTTATACATCAGGCACAACCGGCAAACCTAAGGGTGTAGTACATGCACACCGGGGCGCAGTGCAAGCATACCTCACCGCCAGGTGGGTGCTGGATCTACATCCGGACGATATTTACTGGTGTACAGCGGATCCGGGCTGGGTAACAGGTATCGTATACGGAATTCTGGCTCCGTGGATGCTCGGAATTACCATGGTCGTGCATGCCGGCCGGTTTGATCCGGACACCTGGTACGGCCTGCTTGAGAAGTATCATGTTACCGTCTGGTACACCGCACCGACAGCCATCAGGATGCTGATGGCGAAAGGTACGGAACCGCTGAAAACCCGTAATCTGTCCAGTCTGAGGTACCTGGCCAGTGTCGGCGAACCGCTTAATCCCGAAGCCATCCGGTGGGGTGTCAAGGCATTCGGAATGCCGTTTCATGACACCTGGTGGCAGACTGAAACCGGCAGCATAATGATGGCCAATTATCCGACTCTGCCCATTAAAATCGGGTCAATGGGCAAACCTTTTCCGGGCATAACTGCGGGTATAATCGAAGACGACGGATCTGCTGTTGCCGACGGCAAGGAAGGCAACCTGGCATTTAAGCCGGGCTGGCCGTCGATGATGGCAACCGTCTGGCAGAACCAGAAGAAGTACGATTCCTATTTTACCGCCGGCTGGTATGTCTCCGGAGACCGTGCCTGGCGTGACAGCGACGGTTATTACTGGTTTGTCGGCAGGAGCGACGATGTGATCAAGACGTCGGGCGAGCGGGTCGGTCCGTTTGAGGTGGAATCAGCTTTGGTCGAGCATCCTGAGGTAGCCGAAGCCGGAGTCATCGGGAAACCGGATCAGGTCAGGGGAGAGATAATCAAAGCATTCGTGGTCCTTAAAAATCCCATGAAATTCCAGAAACCCGAAGACTCAGCCAAGCTGACCGAAGAACTCCAGGTGTTCGTAAAGAAAAACCTGGCAGGCCACGCATATCCGCGGGAAATTGAATTTATCGACCGGCTGCCGAAAACCAGGTCCGGGAAAATTATGCGCCGGATTCTCAAGGCCAAGGAAATGGGACAGCCCATCGGTGACACATCGACCCTCGAGGAATATTAAATTCTACTCAGGTTAATAAGGAGTACAATCTCTCCTTTCCGCAGCCTTTCAGTCCTGATTGCGCCGGAAATTCTGCCCTGCCAGATTTCTTCGTGGACTTTAGTAAGTTCCCTGGCTACCGTAATTTCAAGATCCCCGCAGCTGTCCCTGATGTCAGTCAGCGTCTGTTCCAGCTTATGGGGTGCACAGTAAATGATGCATACCGGCGCCAGACCTGTTCCCGACAGTTTTTTCAGGCTATCCAGAAGCTTCCTGCGGTGGCCGGCTTTCTCAGGCAGGAAGCCCAGAAACAGATACCGGTTAGCCGGCAGGCCCGATACGGTCAGGGCACAAACGGCAGCTGTCGGACCGGGAACCGCCGTTACAGGAATCCCCCGGTTCAGCGCTTCACGGACGAGAAGGAATCCCGGATCACCTACAAGCGGTGTACCGGCATCAGTTACCAGGGCGACGTCCGATCCTCGCCGCAGCGCACCGATGATATCCGGCAGGATCCGAAACTCGGTAAATTCGTCCGACCGGATAAGCTCCGCTTTTACCATCGGGTGCGGAATCAGCGACGGATACCTTTTTTTAAGTTCGGATAACAGCAAACCGGTTTTACGGGTATCTTCACAGACAATGATACCGACTGAAAACATGGTTTCAATTGCCCTGACTGAAATGTCGGACATGTTTCCGATGGGTGTTGACACGATAAATAATGACCCCATACAATAACCGG
>MFJD01000008.1:69417-70290 GCA_001779095.1 Candidatus Gottesmanbacteria bacterium RBG_16_52_11
GGATATTATACTCCCAGCAGGCCGGTATTTATTTAGATATGGATTTTTTATTATCGGCGTTATCGTTTTTCCTTCACATCGATAAGCATCTGAGTGAAATCATCACGTCATACGGGACATTCACATACCTGATACTGTTCGTAGTCATATTTCTGGAAACCGGTCTGGTCGTTACTCCGTTTCTGCCCGGTGATTCGCTGCTTTTTGCAGCGGGAGCCTTCGCCGCACTCGGATCGCTCCATATTGCGGTGCTTTTTGCAGTATTGTCCGGTGCGGCCATACTCGGGGATACGGCAAATTACTGGATCGGGCATATGATCGGACCGAAGGCATTCAGCGGCAGACTAAGGTTTCTGAAACGCGAACACCTCGATAAGACGCATGCTTACTTTGAGAAGTACGGCGGAAAGACCGTAATTATTGCCCGTTTCGTCCCGATTGTCCGGACATTTGCCCCGTTTGTTGCCGGCGTCGGTGCCATGACCTACGGCAGGTTTCTGGCATATAACATTGCCGGCGGATTATTCTGGGTTACGCTTTTTCTTTTTGCCGGTTTTTATTTCGGTAACCTGTCCTTCGTTAAACACAATTTCACACTGGTAATTCTGGTCATTATCTTCATTTCGGTATTACCGGCGATATCGGAGTTTGTCAGGCACAGGAGGATAAGAAAGCGCGAAGTGCTGCAGCATACTTCCGCCAAAGACATAAATCTGGAGTAATCTCAGTTAAAACGCCTGATCACCCCGACGACCTTGCCCTGAATTTTGACGTGAGTGGCAAAGATGGGGGACATCTGGGCGTTGGCAGGCATCAACCGGATGCGGTCCTTCTCAAAAAATATCCTTTTCAGAGTAGCTAAACCGTTAGGCA
>MFJD01000008.1:70310-72595 GCA_001779095.1 Candidatus Gottesmanbacteria bacterium RBG_16_52_11
TCCTGCTGGTGCTGGATAACTACGTAATCCCCATCGAGAATGCCGTCGTCAATCATTGAGCTGCCGCGGACCTGGAGGATGTAATGAGGCCGGGTAGATGCAATCAGGCTCGGTGCTACGGATACATACAAATTGGGATCAGTGTAAGGCTCAAGCGGCGCGCCGGCGGCAATAAATCCGAGTACCGGCAGCTCGATGGACGATTCAGTACCGCTACCTCTGTATTTGTCCCGTACGACATCCAGACCGCGGGCAGTTCCGTCAAGTTTCTTGATATACCCCTTCTGCCGCAGCCGGTCAATATGCTCATGAACCGTCGCAACGGAGCTTATACCCATGGAATCACCGATTTCCTTGAGTGTCGGGGCATAGCCGAAACGCTGAATAAACTGTGTGATAAAATCGAGTGTCTGACGCTCTTTAGGATAAAGAATTGGCGGCATATGTATTCCCGAACGATCAGTAGAGTTTGAGTAAATATCTCAGATAAAACCCGAATTGTCAAGCGTGATTTACTAGTGATATACTGGATCAAACCAAAGTATACCCGAATATGGATTTCAAACTCAAATCAGATTTCAAGCCCACCGGAGACCAGCCCGAGGCCATCGCCGGACTGGTGCGCGGATACCGGGAGGGGATCCGGGAACAGGTATTGGTCGGGGTAACCGGCAGCGGTAAAACTTTTACCATGGCCAATGTTATCGCCGGACTGAACCTGCCGACGCTTATTATTTCTCATAATAAAACCCTGGCGGCGCAGCTTTATCAGGAATTCCGGGAATTTTTCCCTCAGAATGCCGTCAGTTATTTCGTTTCCTATTATGATTACTATCAGCCGGAGGCTTATATTCCGAGGACAGATACATATATCGAGAAGGAAACGGAAATTAACGAGGAAATCGATAAGCTGAGGCTGGCTGCCACCGCAAACCTACTGACCCGCCGCGATACGATAATCATTGCTTCAGTTTCCTGCATTTACAATATCGGCTCTCCCCGGGAATACGGACATTTCGTACTTGAACTTAAGCCGGGGGTGAAAACCGGCCGCCAAGCCATTCTTGAACGCCTGGTCCAATTGCAGTATGAGCGCAGCGATTTCGGATTTCACCGCGGTACTTTCAGGGTCCGGGGAGACACGGTAGATGTTTTTCCGGCATACGAGGACACCTCGCTTCGGATTGTCGCCACTGACGACAGGATCGGACTTTTACAGAAAATTGATCCGATGACGGGTAAGGTTCTGGAACCGCTGGATTTTATAACGCTTTATCCGGCTAAGCACTATATGACCGATCCGAAACGGCATGCCGACGTATTCAGGCTGATCAGGGGTGACCTGGAGGCTCAGGTGAGCGCTTTCAAAGCCCGGGGGAAACTGCTGGAAGCTCACCGGCTGAACCAACGGGTTAATTTCGACCTGGAAATGATCAGTGAAATGGGTTATGTCAACGGAATCGAGAATTACTCCCGTTATTTCGACGGCCGCAAACCCGGTGATCCTCCATATACTTTATTTGATTATTTCACGGAAAGTGTAGGCGCGGGCAGGGACAGGTGGCTCCTGATCATAGACGAATCGCATATGACTGTACCGCAGATCCGCGGCATGTACAACGGTGACCGCAGCCGCAAGCAGACACTGGTGGATTACGGTTTCCGCCTGCCGGCGGCGCTGGATAACCGGCCGCTTCGTTTTGATGAATTCCTGCGCGGCATACCTCAGACATTCTATGTATCCGCAACGCCTGATGAGTGGGAAATCAACCGGGCGGCAGATTCGGCAGCCGGTACCCGCGGCCCATTCAGGCATGGTACCGGCGTAGTTGAACAGCTGGTCCGTCCGACCGGTCTTACGGACCCGGCGGTATCGGTCCGTCCGGTAGGAAGCCAGGTGGCGGACCTGACTGCTGAGATCGAGAAGCGTTCGGCCCGGGGCGAAAGGGTACTGGTTACTACGCTTACTAAGAGAATGGCTGAGGATCTGGCCGCATTCCTTACGGAAAGAAGCATCAAAGTACATTACCTGCATTCGGACATAGAGACGCTGAAACGGACAGATATCCTGACCGACCTCCGGTTGGGAACGTTTGACGTCATCGTCGGCGTGAATCTCTTACGGGAAGGCCTGGATCTGCCCGAGGTATCACTGGTGGCGATACTGGATGCAGATAAGGAAGGGTTTCTGCGAAGCCGGATCAGCCTGATACAGACCATGGGCAGGGCAGCCCGTCATGTGCGGGGAGAGGTAATTCTTTATGCCGATACTGTTACTAAATCGA
>MFJD01000009.1:0-287 GCA_001779095.1 Candidatus Gottesmanbacteria bacterium RBG_16_52_11
CGTTTGACACCATTTACGCTGAAGGGCAGAGGCGTTATGTGGAATCCCTGTCCTCTTACGCCCGCCAATTCCTAGGCATTATGGACAAGCCTGACGTAGACACGATTGAGGGTTTATCACCGGCCATATCAATTGACCAGAAATCAACATCCCATAATCCAAGGTCCACGGTGGGTACGGTCACCGAAATATACGATTATCTGCGTCTTCTTTATGCGAGAATCGGCCACCCGCATTGTCCGAATTGTGGCCGGGAAATCTCACGCCAGACGGCATCCCAGATAGTG
>MFJD01000009.1:300-3762 GCA_001779095.1 Candidatus Gottesmanbacteria bacterium RBG_16_52_11
GTCTGGCGCGCCGGGAAACAGACAGCCACGGGAAAAAGCCGGTCCGTTTCATGATCTTGTCACCGGTAGTGAGGGACCGGAAAGGCGAATTCACGGGATTGTTTGACAATATCCGGACCAAGGGTTACCGGTATATCAGGCTAGACGGAAAGATAATTTCAGTCGATGATGATATCGTACTGATTAAGACTAATAAGCATTCGGTTGACGTCATTGTCGACCGGCTGACACTCGACAAGGTGTCAGTGCGGGAGCTGGAAAAGTCGGCCAAAGGCAAATCACCGGCAGGAGAAACGCTGCGGTCCCGGATTGCAGATGCAGTCGAGCAAGCCCTCGTACTTTCACAGGGTCTTGTTTATGCCGGCGTCGTCAGGGACCCGTCATTTGATTTCCCGGAGCGGCCGCAGCATATATCCGATACAATTTTTTCCGAACGGTTTTCCTGCCCGGTATGTAATATATCAATTCCGGAAGTCGAACCGCGGTCATTTTCATTCAATTCACCGCACGGAGCCTGCCCGACCTGCAGCGGTATCGGGTCCCGGCTGACGGTCGATCCGGAGCTGGTGATTGCTCCGGCACTGACAATAGCTGAAGGGGGAATTATTCCGTTTGCGAAGATGTTCTATCACGATACCTGGTATGCCAGGCTGATTTCTGCAGTCTCGGCGGCAAACGACATTGATATCCGGGTACCTTTAGTTAAACTCGGGAAAAACAAACTGGATATCCTGCTCCACGGTACCGGCGACAGGCTGTACCGCGTTGCCGGAAAGAACAGGTTCGGAGAAATGACATCAATTGAGGAGTCGTATCACGGCGTGATTGCCGAACTTAAGCGCCGGTACAGCCAGACCGATTCGGATTATGTCAGAGTGGAAATCGAAAAATTCATGAGACAGGAAATCTGTCCCGACTGCCAGGGCCGCCGTCTCCGGAGGGAAAGCCTGACGGTGACCGTGGACGGGAAATCAATCGCCGAGGTAAGTGATCTGAATATCACCGGCGCATACGAGTGGATAACGGCTCTCCGAGCTGACAGCGGAGTTCTGACCGGTTCCCAGGAACGGGCAATTGCGGCACCAATTACCAAAGAAACCGCAGCCAGACTTACGTTTCTGCCAGATGTCGGACTGACATATCTCACCCTATCGAGAACGGCAACGACCCTGTCGGGCGGGGAAGCCCAGCGGATCAGGCTGGCTTCCCAGATCGGGTCCGGGCTGTCGGGTGTCCTATATGTACTGGATGAACCGTCCATCGGCCTGCATCCGCGTGACAACCGGAAACTTATCGATACACTTGCGCGGTTGCGTGATATCGGCAATACGGTGGTGGTAGTAGAGCACGACCGGGAAATGATGGAATCGGCTGATTTTATCGTGGATTTCGGGCCGGGTGCCGGAAACCTGGGGGGCGAGGTAGTCGCGTCAGGGAATGTGTCGCAGATAAAGGCCAACCGGGCTTCCCTGACGGGTCAGTACCTGACGAACCGGAAAGTAATACACCGGAACCGGCAAGCCTCATTTGTGCCCGACGGTATGCTGACAATAAATGGTGCAATCCAGAATAATCTGAAAAACCTGACAGTCTCATTTCCGCTGGGCAGATTCATCTGCGTCACCGGTGTTTCGGGATCAGGCAAGTCAACCCTGGTCGTGGAAACGCTGTATCATGCCATCTACCGGCACTTCAATCCGTTTCACAGGCAGAAACCGGGCGCTTACAGCCGTATCGAGGGCCTGGATGCCGTGGACAAAATCATCCTCATCGACCAGTCACCGATCGGCAGGACCCCCCGGAGCAATCCGGCGACATATACCGGAATATTCACCTATATCAGGGAACTCTTCAGTCAGTTACCGTCCGCGAGAATGCGCGGATTCACGCCCGGTAGATTTTCATTCAATGTCAAAGGGGGACGCTGCGAAGCCTGTGAGGGTGAAGGTCAGAAGCGGATCGAAATGCAGTTTCTGTCAGACGTCTTCGTAACCTGTGAAGTCTGTGGCGGCACCCGGTACAGTACCGAAACGCTGGAAGTATTCTATAACGGAAAAAACATTGCCCAGATTCTGGACCTGACTGTCAGCGATGCGTTGGCATTTTTCAGCCACCATCCCGGATTATCGGACAAGCTCAGGATTATGAATGACGTCGGGCTTAACTACATGCATCTCGGTCAGCCTGCAACTACGCTGTCCGGCGGAGAAGCCCAACGGGTAAAACTCGCTACTGAACTGATGCGGCGGTCAACCGGCAAGACGGTCTATATTCTTGACGAACCGACAACCGGTCTGCATTTTGCCGATCTGGAAAAACTTCTGGCGGTACTCAACAAACTGACTTCACTGGGTAATACGGTGATAGTTATCGAACATAACCTCGACGTGGTGAAAAATGCAGACTGGATAATTGACCTGGGTCCTGAAGGAGGCGATCAGGGCGGCATGCTGGTGGCTGCCGGTACCCCTGATCAGTTAGCCGGCAATTCCGGATCGTATACCGGTAAGTTTCTGAAAAAAGTCTGACCGGGGGTAAGCGGATATGAAATGGCCAGTGACCATTATCGGAATTATTGCCTGCTTACTGTCAGTCCCCGCACATGCCTATGCCGGCGCGGAATTTACCGCTGATTACGATGTGGAATACGCTGTCAGTCCCGAGGGCCCCGTGATCGTTACCCAGCAGGTTGCACTCAGAAATAACGTTACCAACATTTACCCTAAACAGTATTCGATTACGCTGGATACCGACCGGATAACCGAAATCATCGCCTTTGACGAATCGGGTACGATTACGCCGGAGACTTCAGTTGCAGACGGGAAGACGACCATATCCGTACCGCTACGAAGACAGGTTGTCGGAGTCGGCAGGTCGCAGTCCTTTACCCTGCGATATGAAAATGCCGATATCGCACATCATATCGGGAGCATCTGGGAAGTAAGCCTGCCCGGTATAGCGGACGCTGAAGGACTCGGGAATTACAATGTCAGTCTGTCCGTGCCACAATCCTTTGGTCCGAATGCCTATTTAGTGCCGCAGCCGGGTAACGGACGCAAATGGACAAAGGATCAGATGATAGCCGGAGGTGTCAGTGCGGCCTATGGTACGGAGCAGTATTTTACGCTTCGGTTGTCCTACTATCTGAATCCGCAGTCTGACAGAGGCGCTGAAACCGAAATTGCCCTGCCGCCGGACACAGCCTATCAGAAGGTCAGTATCCGTTCAATTAATCCCAAACCGGAAACGGTAACCCGCGACAGTGACGGCAACTGGCTGGCCAGGTATAAAACTCCGGATACGGTAACTAAAATCGTAGCCGAAGTAACGGTCTCAATCAGCCTGAATCCGAGACCGGATTTCGGACCCGAAACACCGGACATGCAGGAATACCTCAAACCCACAAGATACTGGAACAGCGCAGACCCGGTAATCGTATCGTTAGCCCGAAAATTCTCCACG
>MFJD01000009.1:3774-10415 GCA_001779095.1 Candidatus Gottesmanbacteria bacterium RBG_16_52_11
TTACGACTATGTCAGTACTAACTTAAAGTATGATTTTGACAAAGTTACCAGTAATCCGGTCAGGCTGGGTGCGTCAGAAGCATTCGCCAAACCCGACAGCGCGGTCTGCACCGAATTTACCGATGCTTTCGTTGCACTGGCCCGGGCCGCCGGCATACCGGCCCGGCAGGCGGTAGGATATGCCTACACTACAAATGCCAAACTCAGGCCGCTTTCGCTGGTGGCTGATGTACTGCACGTATGGCCGGAATATTTTGACGGCGTTAAAAATGTATGGATACCTGTCGATCCGACCTGGGCGAATACGACCGGAGGACTGAATTATTTCGACAAGCTGGATTTCAACCATATCGTTTTTGCAGTTAACGGCAAAAATGATGATTACCCGTTTCCGGCAGGGTCATACAGGACTTCACAGGAATCGGGAAAGATCGTCGATGTCGAATTCGCCGATGCAGGCACCGCCAACCATATTCCGGGAATCCTCGATGCGGAAATTCGGTTTCCGTCAAATGTCATACCCGGTTTATCGGCAGCGGGAAAAGTCATAATCACAAACGACAGCGGTGTGGCACTGGACGATATCAACATCAGCGTAACATCCGATCCGGCGGGGCTCACGATAAAAAAAACCATCAGTCATATACCTCCGCTGACACGCGAGGAAATTTCATTCAATTATGTCGTACCGCCGGTGTTTTCAGGCGGTACTGCATTAATCAGTGTCCATGTTAATGACGAACTTACAACCCATAAATTCAATATCCTGCCTTTCTGGTATATTATTATCGGTTGCACAGCACTAGGCACAATTCTGACTTTATCGGCTCGCCTGTTATGGAAATTATTCGGAAAGAAATACAGTTGAAAACCCGGATCCGGCGGATGCCCCACACACCGGGGGTATATATGTTCCGCGACGTCCATGGAGCCGTACTTTATGTCGGAAAGGCTGCCGATCTGCGAAACCGGGTATCACAGTATACGGCAGGTGACGCTATCGGCAGCAAAACCGGACAAATGGTCAGTCAGGCAGAATCGGTTGAAATCCTACCGACCGTTTCCGAATTCGATGCACTGATACTTGAAGCTAAGCAGATACTCCGATACCAGCCCAAATATAATATTATTTCCAAAGACGACAAATCACCGCTGTTTGTGCGACTGGAGTTCAGCCGGGAATTGCCCGTATTGCGGTTCCTGCGCAAAGGTGAAGCGCTTCACCGGATGAACAAAAACGACGCTGTATTCGGTCCGTTTCAGTCGGGGCGGGCAGTCAGGTCATTATTGCGTTCCATCCGGCACATCATTCCCTACTGCACCCAGAAAATCAGAAACGGCAGACCCTGTTTTTATTCTCAGATCGGACTGTGCCGTCCATGTCCGTCGTTAATTTCAGTAATGCCGGATGGCATACTGAGGCAGGATTCCGTGCGTATCTACCGCAGAAATTTCCGCCGTATCAGGGATCTTCTAGACGGCAGGTCAGGCTCGGTGATCAGATCCATGGAGACCGAAATGCGCCGGGCATCGAAAGCACAGGACTTCGAGAAAGCGGCTGAGCTGAGGGACAAAACGGAAAATCTCAGGGCGATGCTGCGGAAGCACTATGATCCTGCGGTTTACACCGAAACCACCGGTTTGCCGGCGGTTGCAGGAGCGGAAGGAAATGAACTGTCCCGTATTCTGCGCCGGTACATCCCCGTTCCGGAATATCCCAAGCGCATCGAATGTATCGACATTTCAAACATATCGGGCGATTTTGCCACCGGTTCACTGGTTGTTTTCACTGACGGATTACCTGACAAGTCCTGGTACCGTCGGTTCCGGATCAGGAAGGATAAGTCACCTGATGATTTTGCATCAGTAGCTGAAATTACCAGGCGCCGCTTTAACCATCCGGATTGGCCGGCGCCGGACCTTTTTGTAGTCGACGGGGGGAAAGGCCAGTTATCAGCCGTAAATCAGGTGCTCAGACAGATTGGAATAAATTTACCGGCAATCGGTTTGGCCAAACATGAAGAAGAAATTATTATTCAGACGGAAGACGGATTTCATACCCTAAAGCTGAATCTGTCTGATCCGGGTCTTCACCTGCTGCAGAGGATCAGGGATGAAGCGCACAGGTTTGCACACAAATACCACACGCTGCTGCGTAAAGCCGGCCGCCAGTCTCCGGTGTAATTGGCAAACCGGGTGTTAAATGATAACATTGTGCATGCATGAAACACTTCGTGCGTGTTTTTTTATTTACGGTTTTCGCAATATGGTTATCAAGTCAGTTACTGCCTGCACTGGTAATAATCGGGAACTGGCAGACGATACTTATTGCCGGATTCGTTCTGGCAATTCTGATGATATTCGTGGCACCGCTATTGAAAATTCTGTTTATTCCGATCAATATTATTACATTCGGACTGCTGTCGTGGATGGTCAATGTGATCATACTTTACTTTCTGACTATTCTGATGCCGGAGGTCGTGATCCGGCCATGGACATTTCCCGGAATATCTTATGCCGGTTTCGCTGTGCCGCCGGTATACCTGTCTTATCCGGTAGCACTGATTACCGCGTCTTTTGTGATTACCCTGATTACAAATCTCCTGCACAGTGTCAGTGAGCAGTAAATTTCTATGAAAAACGGTAGTTCGTTGAAACGGGTAGTATGCATCGGCGGTGGAACCGGTACTTTTGTCGTATTGCGGGGACTCAAGGACCATCCGCTTAACCTCAAATCGATTGTGGCAATGAGTGATTCCGGCGGCAGTAATAAACGCATCAGGGATGAATTCGGCCTCCTGCCGACCAGTGATATCAGGCAATGCCTGGTGGCGCTGTCGGACGAAAGCGGCGGTGCCGGACTGATGCGTCAGCTTTTTATGTACCGGTTTGACAAGGGAAAGGGCATATCCGGAATGACATTCGGAAATCTTTTCATGGCAGCACTGGCCGATATACTGGGTTCACAGGAAGAGGCTATCAGGGCGACAGCCAAGGTGCTGCGGATAAAAGGCAATGTACTTCCGGTTACCCTGACTGATACAAACCTTTACGCCGTATATGAAGACGGTCATATCCTGACTGAGGAGCATCTGATTGATGAGCCTCAGCATGACGGCCGGATGAAGATAATTAAGACTTATCTGAAACCGGCAGCCAGCGTAAACCCTAGGGCTGTAAAGGCAATTCTCGAGGCTGATATGGTAGTGATCGGTCCGGGAGATTTGTACACCAGCCTGATTCCTAACCTGCTGGTTGACGGTATACCTCAGGCGCTGGCCAAGACCGGGGCCAAAGTAGTTTACGTCCTTAATCTGATGACAAAATACGGACAGACTTATGGTTTCAGGGCTTCTGACCATCTGAATGTACTGTGGTCATACATCGGCCGGACCATCGACACAGTGATCGTCAATACAGGACCGATGGCTGCAGAGATCGTCAGGCATTATAAAACCGAACATGAGGAAGTGGTGCGTGATGATTTAAACGGAGTTTCGTCATATCATGTGGTCAGGGAAGATGTCATAAGTCCTCAGATAGTCAGTAGATCAAAGAGTGACACCCTGGTGAGGAGTCTGATCAGGCATGATTCGGATAAACTGGCTGAGCTTCTCATGAAGATACTCAACAATGAGGTATAATACGGCTATGGGAATGGTCCTTTTAGTTATTCAGATAATCACGGCACTTCTTTTGGTCGGAAGCATACTGATCCAGAGCAGCAAGGGGGGACTGGGTACAGCCTTCGGCGGCGGCGGCGAATTCCGGACAAAACGCGGCGCGGAACAAATGATATTCCGGGTGACAATCGTACTCGCATTCGTATTCCTGGCCGTATCCATTGCCAACCTGCTGGTCCGGTAAACCGGACGGGAATCTTCCTGCTTTATGACACTAATCCGCAGATGGAGAGTAGTTTACTGGATTATTAGGGATATTGCCGTCCGGTATACCCGATTCCTGATATTGGGATTTCTGATTGGTTTGGGCGTGATGCTGGCATCAGGCAGGCTGCTGCCTCTGGTAAGGGCGCGCTGGCTGGTTCCGGTTGAGAGGATAGGTCTGGTCGGAGAATTTACACCTTCCAGCCTGCCTTCCGGAATTCAGTCCCTCATTAGCATAGGTCTGACAACTCTTGACGAAGACGGCAGCGTCCATCCGGGACTTGCTACGTGGTGGGAAGCAACAGACAGCGGAAAGAGATACATCTTCCACCTGGATGATGACGCTTCCTGGCATAACGGCAGGCGATTCACGTCACATGACGTCAATTATAATATCAATAACGTAGTCATTACACCGATAGACGAGATGAACGTGAGCGTGTCCCTTGAAAATCCGTATTCTCCGCTGCCGGCGCTGCTTTCCAAACCGTTATTCAGGAACGGATTGGTGGGTCTCGGGCCCTATAAAGTCGACAAACTGCAACTGAACGGCGACCGGATAAGGTCCATACGGCTGATCCCGATTAAAAGCAATACGACTGCCACAGTCAGGCAGTATACGTTTTATCAGACTGAAGCTGCTGCAATCATGGGATACAAACAGGGCGAAGTAGATATCCTCGAGGACATCACCAATCCGACGGAACTGGTTAACTGGAGTAATACTGAAATCAGCGAACGCATTAATTATTCCCGGATTATCACATTGTTCTTTAATGTGCGGAGTGAATTCCTGTCGGACCGGACGAACCGTCAGGCTTTAGCATTCGGGTTGCCGGAATTTGCCGAAACAGCAGCATTATCTCCGATTTCACTCAAATCCTGGGCTTACTCTGATGACGTTAAACAATATGAATCGAACACCGAACAGGCCCGGAAAGTCTTTAAGGAATTTCGGACCGGGACTGCCAGTGCCGAAATAATACTATCAACATTTCCCTCATATTTGGATATAGCTCAGGCAATAGCTGACAGCTGGACCGGTCTGGGTCTGACTACGGGGGTGAAAGTTGAAAACGAAGTCAGCACACAATACATGGCACTTTTAAGCGCCATAGATGTTCCACCTGATCCGGATCAGTATGTATTCTGGCATTCGACTCAGACAGCTACTAATATAACCGGTTATTCAAATGCCAAAATCGATAAGCTCCTTGAGGACGGGCGCCAGGAAATGAATCCGGAAACCCGGAAAAATATTTATGCAGATTTTTCCAGACGTCTGGTTGATGATGCCCCGGCCTTATTTTTGTATTATGCGAAAACATATACAATCAGCAGGTCTTAGAGTATATATCGAACGCACTGTTAGAACTGCCCGGAAGACTATTCTGTTGACTTTCGTTGCGATTCACGGACCGCAGTATTATACTGATCCGACATGACTCTGCCCAAGTCAGTGTCTGAAGCAACTGATACCGGGAAAAGCATCCGTGATCACACGGATGAAATCAGAAAATTTAAGCTGTCAGCGAAGAACACCCGGATTATCATGCTGGCACGGTTAAGCTTCAGTTTCATCCTTACATTACTTGCAGCCGGTATTTGTTACAGATACCAAAGCGTACTGGGGACCGGCACAACCCTGCTTCTGTTTCTGATGTCGGTCACATTCGCAGCCTGGTTCGGCAGCTTCCGGATCGGACTGGCCAATATATGTCTTTCGGTAATTCTTCTGCTTTTGGTAATACCGTTAACTTCAGTGTGGGACATTGCAGCATTATCAGAACTGATCCTGTATTTACTCCTCGGCATGTGGATAAATCTGATTCTCCATATCGCTAAAAAAGTTGATCTGGCAGCGCAGTTTGATGAAAAAGAAAAATATTACCGGAATCAGATAGAAGTGCTGAAGAAAGACAATATTTATTTCAGACAGGAAATAAAGGTCAGGGACGAGTTCCTGTCCATAGCGTCGCATGAGCTGAAGACCCCATTGACATCAACGCTTCTCAAGCTACAGACCGCGCTCCATAACGTACGAAACGTTTCGTTAGCCAAATTTTCGGTTCAGAACCTGATGGGAATGCTGGAGAGTGCAGAATTACAGACAAAAAGACTGTCAAAGATGATAAATGATCTGCTGAACGTTTCGCTGATCCGCACCAGACGCCTGGAACTCGAGCCGGAGAAATCTGATCTGATCGCCATTGCCCGGGATGTGATCGGACGTTTTGCGGAAAAACTGGAAAAGGAAGCCGTGACAGTGACACTCAAGGGTGACGAATCCGTCATGCTGGATGTTGACAAATTACGCATCGAACAGGTGTTTACCAACCTGATATCAAACGCCATTAAATACGGTGAGGGAAAACCGGTGGAAATTACGGTGAAAAAGAAGGGATCCCTGGCATTGTTCAGGATCACCGATCACGGTTCCGGTATACCGGAAGGCATCAGAAAGAGGATCTTTGAGCTTTTTGAAAGGGGATCGAATAATTCCGGCCATAAAGGTCTAGGTATCGGACTTTATATTTCCGATCAGATTGTCCGGGCCCACCGGGGGAGAATCGTAGTCGAAAGCAGAGTCGGCGACGGCTCGACATTCACCACTGAACTTCCGATATATGAAAAATGAATAAATTGTATGGAAAATCCGAAACCTGGTTAACAAATTGTCCAATACTTTAACAACCCCGGTGCAAGACTCTAAGCTTGCCGAAGTACTGGTCGTTTACAGAAAATGTCAAACTT
>MFJD01000009.1:10428-15806 GCA_001779095.1 Candidatus Gottesmanbacteria bacterium RBG_16_52_11
CCAGCGAGACGCCTTTATACTGAGCTCGCCGAATGTGCTCACCCGCCGCGCCTCCGCTATTTTTTACGCACGCGATTTTAAGCCTTATATTTCGGTATTTTAACTATTTGACGATTTATTGACAGACAAGTCTGTTTACCTTAATATAAGGATATGAAAAAAGTTCAGACATCGGATTCAGCAAAGATGCGGATATTGAAGACGGCATCGGATCTTTTTTACCGCCAAGGATATCGATCTACTGGCACAAACGAGATTATAAAGAAAGCAGGGGTAGCCAAAGCCAGTTTTTTCTATCATTTTCCGACCAAAGAGGCCTTGGCGCTTGCTTATCTTCAAGATCTTCATTCCCACGAAGCGGAGAATCTTCTCAAATTCGTCAATGAACGGCAAAAGCCCTCTGACCGTTTTCTGGCAGTGATCAAATGGATTGAACCCTGGATCAAATCAAACAAATTACGCGGTTGCGGTTTTTTGAACATGGTCTCTGAAGTTCCTGATAAGAAAAGCCCCCTTAGAAAAATGGCAAAAAAGCATTATGCGGTACTTGGCGGCCTTATTCGGCAGTTGACGCAGGAACTCGTTAATTCCGATCCAAAACGCTACCGCCATTTAGACGTTTCCGCCATTGCGGACAGGTATGTTGCAATAGTCGTTGGGGCGATTGCATTGAGCGAAACTGCCCAAAATACCTGGCCTGCCCGCCAGGGCGTAGAGGTAGTCAATGCCCTGATCCCCATCCCCTAGTAATTTACCTCTTGACAGACCAGTCTGTATATATTATTTTGAATAAAGATCGATAATATTAATAGGAAAGGTGGTGAAAAAAAATATGGCAAATGTTGTAAAAAAGAGTTTAAACCAGCCAGAAGAAACAAAGAAACCTGAAAAAATAAAGATTGAGATTGTTACGATTGATGGCTTTAAAATTCAGCGAGACACTGCCGAGCCTGGATGGCGGTGGTCAAAACACATAAAGCCGGTTGTTGGGGGTGAGAGCTGTCAGATACACCACATCCTTTATGTGCTTTCGGGTAAGTTGCATGTCAAGATGAATGACGGAAAAGAAGAAGAATTTGGTCCAGGCGATGTCGGAGTTATACCACCCGGCCATGACGGCTGGAATGCCGGAAACGAAC
Organism: Candidatus Gottesmanbacteria bacterium RBG_16_52_11; assembly: GCA_001779095.1. Taxonomy (GTDB): domain Bacteria; phylum Patescibacteriota; class Microgenomatia; order UBA10105; family UBA927; genus RBG-16-52-11. Next base: position 11,568 of record MFJD01000009.1, read on the forward strand.
CTTTAGTATGGCTTGAATTTCCGCGCTAAGAGGGTAATGCGTTTGCTGAGATAACAGAAGCCGGGTGAAGTGCGACCGGGATAACAAAGTATTCGGGTGACCAATATCGTCAAAAGCAAGGCTCCGAAGGAGAAATTGGAACAAGTCAAGAAAATTGCAGAGGATCTTTCCCCAACCAAAGATTCTTTAAGAGCGGTTAAGTATTCTTCTAAGTTGGTTATTCATTAGAATAATTTAGCAACAATGACCCATTCAGACGGTAGGGAAATTTTTTCCGAGTCCGACGAATGGGTCATTGAATTTAATAAAAATTCTTTAAAATTTTTGCGTTTTTTTAATCCCGATTTCATCGGGATTGTTCGAGCCGACAGTTTCGGAGGCGCGGCGGGTGGGGGCGCGGCAGGCGCTACCTCCCGACCTCTTTCCAATTCCTACTGGCTGGGGGGCTAGGATTCGAACCTAGATAAGCAGCTCCAAAGGCTGCTGTCCTACCATTAGACGACCCCCCAATATAAAAGATCCAGTTTCGTTTTTTCAGGATTACAATAGATCCAGTAGTATTATATATTTCCAGACCATACCTGGTAAATAGCGGTAGGATTGGGTAAAATAGTAGAATTCATAAGTAGGATGAAAATTCCGGTTCAGGATCAGATTTTCAGTGACCGTTTAGCTCAGTTGGCAGAGCGTTGCGCTTACATCGCAAAGGTCGGGGGTTCGAGACCCTCAACGGTCACAAAAGCAAAAAAACAGCCCTGAGTGATATCGAAGGGCCGAGATGGCCGAGTTAGTCAAGGCGCGTGTCTGAAAAACACGTTATCCGGGTGCAATTCCTGGTCTCGGCACAAGAATTGACGCATCGGGATATATGGGGTATATTTCCCTTACTGCGGCGGTAGTTCAGCGGTAGAATGTCTCCTTGCCAAGGAGAAGGTCGAGGGTTCAATTCCCTTCCGCCGCTCAAAGTCTATACTTCACCGAAAAGTACAGTTAATCCGTAAATATTCGAGGGTTGCCGAAATCAGGATTCGGCATCACCGGCAGTAATGCTCGTTGACTCGCAAACTGCCGTTAGACAATTCGCATCCGCCGCTCAAGTTGATTTTGCTTATCCGTATAATCTAATTAAACTAAAGCTGTTTACCCCAAACTGTTTTTCCATTGTTATTACGTTCAGTATTTTATAAAATACTCATGTTGCGGATGTGGTGGAACTGGTAGACACGCAGTCTTGAGGAGGCTGTGCCGAAAGGCGTAGAGGTTCAAGTCCTCTCATCCGCACAGTAAAAATATAGCGGAAACAATATTTCAAACTATGATGGAGTAATATGTATACCGGAGTTCCTGAAGCGCCAACCGATAAAGCTAAACGCAAAATCAGACAGTTTGCCGAAGACGTTTGGCCGTCAATTTATGTAGCTCTGAACGATTTCCTAAAAGGCACTTTGATGTTTCTGCGCGATACCATCGCATCGGTTTTCAAAAAATACTGAGATCCTATCAGAATCACCGTTTCGGATTTACGCCTAATTTTCGCTATCCGCTAAATAAATCTGGTGCCGAAGAGAGGACTCGAACCTCCATGGGTTGCCCCACACGCTCCTGAAGCGTGCGCGTCTGCCAATTCCGCCACTTCGGCATGTTTTTTGAATAATCGAAGTAACACGAAAAATTATACCACACGGAAGGCATTTCTCAGGTACAATACGAATGTTTATGAAGGATTGGGAGTCATTACCTGAACAATTCCTAAGCCGGTTGAACCGTATAATTCCGGATCAAAAAGTCCGTCTGAGTTTACTTGAATCCTACACAAAGCAACGGCCGATTACACTGCGTGCCAATACACTCAAACTCACGGGTAACCATCTGGACGATATTTTCACTCGGAAGGGTATCAGTTTCAGACGCCCCGGATGGTACCGGGATGCCTTTATTTTGGAAGGCATGACAGTAAGGAAATTAACGGAATTACCCGAACACCATGAGGGTAAACTGTATATCCAGAGACTATCGAGTATGCTGCCGCCACTTGTTCTGGATCCGCAACCCGGAGAAAAGATACTGGACATCGCCGCAGCACCGGGAAGTAAAACGACGCAAATGGCAGCCCTGATGGGTAATACGGGATCGATTATCGCCAACGACACATCACGGATCAGGATGCTCAGGTTAAAAGCTAACGTGAAGATGCAGGGCGCGACGAATGTATCATTCGCCAGTTTACCCGGGCAGATTATCTGGAAACAATACCCCGAATATTTTGACCGGGTACTGGCAGACGTTCCCTGCAGCATGGAAGGCAGGTTTAATACCACAGAACCCAAAACATATGCTTCGTGGACCTCCGGAAAAGTCCGGCAACTTTCGGAAATCCAGAAATGGATACTCCGGTCGGCATTCAGTTCCCTCAGGGTCGGTGGCCGGCTGGTGTATGCAACATGTACTCTGTCACCGGAGGAAAATGAAGTTGTTATCGACTGGCTACTGAAAAAGGAAGGGGGCAATATTGAACCCGAACCAATTCGCTTACCCGGAGTCCTGACAGTTCCGGGTTTTAGACAATGGCAGGGCAGGAAATTTGACGATCGTATAATTCAGGCGATACGGATATTTCCTTCGGCTGAAATGGAAGGTTTTTTCGTTGCAGTACTGCGGAAAATCAAATCTAATCTGCCTCAACATCTGCGCAGCAGTATTGACGTAAAAAAAATCAGCGAAGTATAATTGGGAAATCATAATGATGAAAAATACAACTCTAAAACCGGCCCGCAAACATTAAGATGAAAACACTGCGGGTATCGGTTCAGATTCTTCCGGACGGATTCAGCGTCATACTCGGCAATGTTTCTCAGAAAATTTCGTACCCGGTGCGTACCTGGCGTTCCGTACCCCTACCGTACCGACAGCAACTGGCGGAGACATTGGCATATGCTTTCACCCAGCACCTGGCAACACAGAGGAAAACCAATATTGTATATACGTTCCCGGTTCCGCTGACTCAGGCGCTGGTATTTTACGAGTACCTGTATTCCATCGCTGCAGTGAAAGTCGAATACCCGGAGGCGCCGTTTACTACGGCGGATGTCATCAGGGATACATACAATAGCGATTTCCGCATCAGATTTACCGGATCGCCCCGACCTCATCCTCCGGTTAAACCGTCTGCATACCGGAAACTGCCGTTCATTATGCCCTTCAGCTTCGGCAAGGACAGCCTGACAACATTCGCCCTAGCCACCAGACTGCTTAAGCTCGAACCGCATATTTTCTACTTCAATGAACCGTCCAGTACGGGTGAGGTTTCCATGAAAAGACGGCTGAAAAGCCGTTTTGAAGCGGAATTCGGAACTCCGCTGACTGAAGTAGTCAACCGACTGGGGAATTTCCGCCAGGCAGACGGCCTGATGTGGGGATGGGATACGCTGCTCACACAGTATACGGCGCTGCTGCTGCCGTACGTTTTCCGGATCAGCCCCGGTAATTTTTTCTGGTCAGATGAAAACAGCCTGAACGAACAGGAGATTAATGAGGAAGGATTTATCATTAATCCGACACAGGAACAGTCAGCGCCGGGAATACTCCAACTCAACAACCTCTACCGCATGTTTTCCGTCAATACCGTCATTTCCAGCCTGATCGAACCGCTGTATGAACTGGCAATTCTTTTTATTCTGCACGGACAGTTCGGAGACATAGGCAAATACCAACTGTCCTGTGATCATTCCCATGGCAGCAAGCGCTGGTGCGGCGACTGCTTCGAATGCGCCAGGGTCTATCTGTTCTTTACGGCACTCGGCCTGGATCCGCGGCGGATTGAACTGAATGACAATATGTTCACCGCATCGAAGATCAGGCATTTTTACCTTTTCACAGACAAGAAAGCAAATTCTCTGGACCTGGTTTTCCAGAGCTACCCTGAGCGGTTGCTGGCTTTCTATCTGGCTTACAAACGGAGAGCAAACGGACCCGCGATGAAACTGTTTGCAGGTACGCTTCTACCGTACGTGGAAAGCCGCAGGACAGAACTTTACAGGAAGTATCTGAGCGTTCATGATTTCAGAACCGTACCCGACCATTTATCTGTGAAGCTATTACCATTCTACCGGGAGCAGCTGAAGCAGTTACGCGCTATTGTCAGCGCAGCGGATCGAGTTCCTGGTGGTAAATCCTGAGCAGTTTCGGCCGGATTGCAGCCGGTACCGTCTTAGTCGTGTGTATGCCGAAAAACTCCTGACG
>MFJD01000009.1:15822-16157 GCA_001779095.1 Candidatus Gottesmanbacteria bacterium RBG_16_52_11
CCAGGTAATGCCGGACAAAAGTCTGCATCACGGGACCGCGGTGGCCTTTGCGGTAAGCCATGTAGAACGAAAGTATCTGCTCGTTCTTGCCGGCTTCACTCTGGTCATATCCGGAATCCCTGACTTTGTCCCCGGAAAAAATTACATAGAGATGATGGTATTTGCTGCGCAGCAGGTTACGTTTGAATCCGACTTTTTTCGGATTAATACCGATTGCGAGCAGCATTGCGTAGATCCGGCCGCACTTGGTACAGTTTTCACACCAACGGCCGTCACCTCTTGGTTTTTCAGGCATATCACACGAAGTCTGGTATTTACCTATTTCCGGATACCGG
>MFJD01000009.1:16202-17267 GCA_001779095.1 Candidatus Gottesmanbacteria bacterium RBG_16_52_11
GCGATCCGATCTGTAGTGAATTCCCGCCGACAATACTTGTCATCAGAGAGTTCTGTAAAAGCCACGAGTGAGACTGTTCGAACACCGGATTATACCTGAAGCCGTCATCATCGATTGCGGTCAGGTCGCAGCTCTGTTCATTGGAAAAAAGGATATATCCGGCCCGTTTCGCATATACATACGGCAAAAGCATCAGCGAATACTGGGTTAGCTGAAGTTCCCAGCCGATCCATCCGGTCGGTTCGCGGAATATTCCCAGTGTATTTTTGAGGAATCCGATCTGGATGTGAAACTCGCGTCTGAACGGATCCGCAAGCACTTTTTTAACATGCTCCTCGTATAACTGGTAAGGCTCGGATATATAGACCGGGTGTACTCGGATCCCGAATTCACGGGCCAGCGCAAATGTCAGAAGGCTGTCTTTGCCGAATGTAAACGGCATGATTGCCTGGTCCGAAAGAGATACCCGGTTATACGGCGGTATCGGCGTTTTATGTCCGGTATAGGTATAGTCAATTTCGAACAGCCGCCGCAAATAGTCCGAAGTTATCCGCCGGTCCTTATGCGTCTGCATAATGGCGGTAGACGGCAGCGCCAGTGATAATCCCTTGAACAGGAACGGTTCCGACAGCGGAACCGGCATGTTATAGAGCATTTTCCGCAGTGTTGTATAAAGGAACGGCAGCTGAAAAGTGGCGGCGTATGCTATGTTCTGGGCAAATACTTTCTTGTGGGATTTTGGAAATCTCGACCAGACCGATGACGGGTAACGGAGCAGTATCTGCCTGGTATTTATTCTGACAATGACACCGTTGTCGGTGATTGTCGTTCCCACTTTTGCAATACCGTTGACGTTAAGATGCGGTAACGTACTGGCTGGCTCGCGGAGCTTTTGCAGGCGCGGGAAATCAGTAATGGCAGTGACCTTAGTGCGGTGCGTTTGATTCATGTATATCCTGCATAATCCGAGTCAAAATTCATGACTTAAATTTATGTTACATGCTCTGATACGATTGTCAAGTTTTTATAGCGGTAAATGTGTTCGTGGGTTTGGTAAAGGCCCGT
>MFJD01000009.1:17284-26493 GCA_001779095.1 Candidatus Gottesmanbacteria bacterium RBG_16_52_11
GCTGCGCACCAGAATATCGCCGAGGTGGTGAAACTGGCAGACACGCGGGCCTTAAGAGCCCGTGAAGGTAAAACTTCGTGCGGGTTCGACCCCCGCCCTCGGCACCTATCGGGACAAAAAGTATACTTTTTAAATACGGGGATTAGCTCAGTTGGTAGAGTGCGCGCTTTGGGAGCGCGAGGTCGGCAGTTCGAGTCTGCCATCCCCGACATGACCGGTACAGAATCTTACAGGCATTAATTTATAAGTATACCGTACGGACAAATATGAAACTGCGGAAGATAGTACTGATTGTCATCGCAGCAGCTGCAATATTTTACGGAATTTATTATTATATTTATCCTCCCGGAGCTAAGGTCATACTTAACGGACAGGAGATCCGGGTGGAAACGGCAATAACGGGACAGGAAAAGCAGAAGGGACTGTCAGGCCGCACAAGCCTGGCTGGTGACCGGGGAATGATTTTCCTGTTCGATCATGCGGAAAAGTACGAATTCTGGATGCAGGGTATGCTGATTCCGTTGGATTTCATCTGGATAAAAGGTAATACCGTAACGGATATTCATGAAAATGTCCTGGCACAGACAGATACACCTCCTGCTGTCGTTGAGCCTGATGAAGCTGCGGATAAGGTACTTGAAGTTGCAGCAGGTACTGTACAGAGAACCGGAATCCGTATCGGCGATCGGGTAGAATTCAAACAGTAATTTTTCTGCACCCCCGGCGAGACTTGAACTCACAACCTACTCCTTAGAAGGGAGTTGCTCTATCCAGTTGAGCTACGGGGGCATTCATTGCCTACATTATAATATACTCAGGCATTTGCGGAAATATGGGGCGTCCTGCCTGCATATACCGTTCGGATACGGATAAACTCTGAGCGGGATACGGGAGTCGAACCCGTCTTTCCTCCTTGGAAGGGAGGTGTTGAACCGCTCAACTAATCCCGCTTAGATAACAGTACGTGAATTTAAATTATACTTGACCATTCCCGCTCCCGCAACGGTAATGGGGTACAATTAATATAAAGATGCGGCTGTATCATGAAATCCATCTTGAACATAGCTTCTCTGATACTGATATTCATATTCATCTGCCGGTTCGCAGCCGGTTTAACTTATGCGAAATACGATCCCCTGAGCGTCCCGAACAACAGGTTTGGGATACATGTGGCTGATATGAATGACATTGGGGAAGCTGCAAAACTGGTTAATTCATCCGGTGGAGACTGGGGGTATGTAACTTTCGTAATTGCGGAAACTGACCGCAAACGCGATTCATGGCAGCAGATTTTTAACGAACTCAGGCGGCAGCACCTGATTCCTATAGTCCGACTGGCCACTAGGGTAGAAAACAGCGTCTGGACAATTCCCGGTGAAAGCGCGGCCGGCCAGTGGACGGATTTTCTGTCCTCCCTGAACTGGCCGACGGAAAACCGGTATGTCGTGATTTTCAACGAACCGAACCACTCCAAAGAATGGGGTGGCAAAGTAGATCCGGAAGGATACGCCAGGATATTCACGGATATTGCCGAATCGCTTAAAAAGTCATCCGAGGATTTTTTCATCCTTCCGGCAGCACTTGATATGTCAGCTGCATCTGATGCAAGTTCCATGGATGCGGTTTCGTTTCTGGAAAGGGCACTCTCTGAACGGCCGCAGATTATTTCATTATTGGACGGATGGAATTCCCATTCATATCCGAACCCGGGCTTCTCCGGGTCGCCCGGAGCCCGCGGCAGAGGAACGATTGCCGGTTTCGACTGGGAACTTTCACATCTGGAACAATTAGGACTGGACCGGGATTTGCCTGTGTTTATCACGGAAACAGGCTGGGAACACAGTGAAGGCCTGGTCAGAAATCCGAAGCTTCTTCCGCCGGTACGCATCGGAGAATATATCCGGAATGCAGCAACGGGTATCTGGCGGGATCCGCGGATAGTCATGCTATCGCCGTTTCTACTGAATTACCAGGACAGCCCTTTTGATCATTTTTCTTGGCGGAAACCGGGAGCTGCGGGATATTACGAGCATTTTGATGCGTATCAGAGTCTGGAAAAATCCGTCGGCAAACCACAGCAGCGGGAGTCATATGAATTGGAACAGGATTTCCTGCCTGACCTTCTTGTTGCAGGGTCAAAGTATGTACTGTCATCGCAGATAACCAATCATGGTCAGGCTATCGTCGACATGGAAGACGGATACTCGATCGGAATCGCCGATCCGAATAACGACATAATCCTGGCTTCGGTTTCGATGCCGCAGATCGAGCCGGGTGAACAACGGATAGCTGTGGGCCGGATCCTTACCGGCGCAGTCATCGGCGCCCGGATGGTCCGGGTCGGAATCGTTCATGATAACCGGTTAACTGCGCTGGAGGAAAAAATTGTAAACGTGGTACCACCGCCATCAGCTGCATTACGGATCATGCTGGGGTGGACTGAACCCAGTAGGACTTTTTCAGCAGATGTAAATGTTTATGACACCGATAAACGTCTGATCGGTGCTTACAATTCCATACCCGTGACTGCCGGTCAGATCCGGATTGACCGGTTGACAGATATTATTCCCGGCAATACATACGGGATTGAAGTCCGCATACCCGGATACCTACTTTCCGTAAAACGGCAGATCCTGACGCGTGACAACACTCTTGTGGAGATGCCCCGGATGCTGCCTATTGATTTTGATTTGAACGGCAGTTTCGGAGCAGGCGATATTCTTGAGGCTATTCGTCAGCCCAGGGATGCCGTGCGGGTATTTACCGGCAGTTAGTTTTTCTGTCCCGGTAAATACGTTATACTATACCCGTCGATGGTGACTGTAGCTCAATGGCAGAGCGCCAGCCTGTGGAGCTGGTTGTTGCGGGTTCGATTCCCGTCAGTCACCCAAATCACGATTATTCCGTCAGCTTTTTGACATGCGGGAATTATTTATCATAGTTTCCAGCCTGCTGGCTTTGATTTCGCCTCTGGTATACTCCGGAGCCATTCTGAAAGGTCAAGCCAGACCCCATCGGACCACCAGATTTGTGCTTCTGCTGATAACCACCCTCACGACGGCGTCACTTTTTGCCGCCGGCGACCGGGTCGCTATCTGGCTGGCAGCCGTTTCAACGCTGCAGTCGGTTGTCATATTCACTCTCAGCCTGAAATACGGAATGGGCGGCTGGGCCCGTTCGGACTTGGTTTGTCTGATAACGGCAGTGATCGGAATCATCATGTGGCAGACTACCAGAAATCCGGTTTACGGACTGTATTTCGCCATTGCAGCTGATTTTACCGGAATGATACCGGCGCTCATTAAGACTTACCGGTTTCCATATACCGAGATATATCAGTTTTATCTCCTGGATGTTTTTGCTGCAGGTTTCAACATGCTGGCGCTGACGGATTTTTCCTTTTCCGCATTTTCATATCCGCTCTACATCATGTTAATCAATTTGGTTATGGTGTTTCTGGTGATCCGACCCGCAAATACCGGAAAACAGGCCGCTGAATGACACCGGCAAATACTTTCGGCCCCCGGCAACTTGCATGATAAACTGTGGACATGATTAAACATGGAGCGGTCAGAATTCTCAGGGTAACCGGTCCGGCAGCACTTCTTACCGTCGGGATTGCACTCCGTTTTATCAACCTGAACTGGGATGGCGGAACCGGTCTGATTCATTCGGATGAAAGGCTGATCACCGACGCAACCCTCAGGATTAGTTTTTCCGATAATCTCAATCCCGGTTTCCAGGATTACAACGGTTTGCCCGTTTATACCCTGAAGGGTGCGTCCGTAATTGCGTCATCCCTGACCGGTAATCCCGGTCTGAAAAATTCCGTGTCCGGTATTACCCTGACCGGCAGGCTGGTTTCGGCAATCCTGTCCGCTTTTACGGTACTGATTATTTACCTTATCGGGAAAGGCATATCTCCTGATATCGGAATCACTGCTGCAATACTGGCGGCATTCAGCCCGATCGCCCTGCAGCTGGCCCATTTCCATACGACGGATACATATCTGACTTTTTTCGCGGCCCTGCTGTTTCTGTTTCTGATCCGCGGTACGGGTAAGCCGGGACTTGGGGTAACAGTCACTACGGCAGTGATTTCCGGACTGGCAATAGGCGTGAAGAATACCGCATATCTGCTCCTGCCGCTTCCGGCTGCATTTACGCTTTATTCAGGCAGAATCGCCCAAAGGATTGTCCGGATAACGGTATTCGGACTAGTTGCAATAGCCGTATTCTTCATCGTATCCCCGTATACCTTTCTCAATTTCGGGGAATATGCTTCTACTTACAGGTATCTGACACGGATGGCAATTGGCAGGGAAATTTACGGCTGGACTCTGCAGTTTAAGAATTCCGGTCCCTTAATGATCATATCCAATTTATTGTTTGCCTATGGTCCGGTCATGATGATTGCCGGAACGGCCGGCCTGGTTAAACTGGGGTGGCCGCTGCTTCGTACCCGGCTGAAGCCCGTACAAGCAGCTTCTGCCTGGACTGTTGCTTTCACCCTGTTTCTGGCGTTTGCATACGTTAAATTTATCCGGTATGTCCTGCCGGTAATGCCGATGCTTTCTGTGGGGGCGGCAATAGTCATTTCGAAGTTATCGAAGCATCGTGCTGGCCGATATGCAGGTTATGCGGCGATCATATCTACAATAGCCTGGGGATTATCCTTTTCGGCAGTATACCTTAAACCCAATCCGCTGGTAAGCGCTTCCGGATATATTTACAAAAACATTCCAGCCGGCAGTTCGGTCTGCACCGAACGCAACAACACTGCCATTCCGCTGCCGCAAGGCGGATCGACACCTGATGTATACCGACAGCCTAGTTTCGATTTTTATGCACCGGATTCCCCGGCAAAGTCAACCGGCCTTACCCGGTGGCTCGGTTCCTGCGACTATTTCGTAATTACCAGCCGAAGGGTATACGGTACGGTACTTAATTTGCCGGAGACGTTTCCGGAAACCGGGAAGTTTTACCGATCGCTTCTTTCCGGATCAGCCGGATTTGTCAGGATTGCGGAATTTGAATCCTACCCTAAGCTCGGACCTCTCATCATTAACGACGATGCCAGCGAAGAAACATTTGCAGTTTTCGACCACCCGAAAGTGATGATTTTCAGAAGAAATTTCTGAACAGTGTCATTTGAGTGAGCGCAGGAGGATTCGAACCTCCAACCGACTGCTTAAGAGGCAGTTGCTCTGCCGTTGAGCTATGCGCCCTAAAATTAAACGTCACCGGCGCCGGAATTGTAACATATCGTAATGAGTCTCCGGAGGGAATCTAACCCCCATCAACGGCTCCGATCCGCCAATGCGCGCCTAGCAGGATTCGAACCTGCATCAGTAGTTCCGAAGACTACTGCTCTTTCCGTTGAGCTATAGGCGCTTATTTCGCGGCTGGCAGGAGGCCGCCGCTTTATCCGTTATGCTACAGAGGCAACGCTGATTTTTTTCGCCTGATCAAATCCGCCGGATGTACCGGATCTATGTAAATTATATCAGAAACAATCATTTCAATTGTATTGACATGGTTTGTACAGGTATGTCACCATGGTTTCATGATACGGAAAGTGCTGATTTTGTTTGCGTGGTTTCCGTTAGCAGCCATTACCATCGGATTTAACATTAACCTTCTGACTGAAGGACACGACGATCATTCGGTCAGACCTACAGTTTTCTACGCCTCGCCCCTGGTTAACGAAAATAATAATCCGCTAAAAGGATCCGGTAAAATTCTCGGAGCTGCCGTGGTTTCCGGTGATGGCCGGGAATTGTTACTGAGTGAATTTCTGAAGGATTCGCCGCTAGCTCCGTATGCCGGCGTTATAGTCGCCGAGGCAGATTTATATGATATGGATTACCGTATCATTCCGGCAATCGCCATGTGTGAATCAAACCTGGGCAGGAGGATTCCGTCACGGGATTCATTCAATGCCTGGGGAATCGCCGTATATTCCGGTGCCAGCGGAGGTGCAAGATTCACCGACTGGCCCGGTGCCATCCAATGGGTAACCAGGTATGTGCATGAGAAATATACCGGTAAAGGAATTATCGACCTTAAATCCATCGGTTCAATTTGGGCACCCCCCTCGGTAGACAAAGGTCATTCGTGGGCCAATTGTGTGGAAACATTCATGAAAACACTTGAGTAAATATCTTGTAATATAAAATATACTTATCCACATTCATGAATATATAGCTTATCTGTCAGATAAATTTTATATTAAGCGATAAATTTTATAGTTTATTATATCCCATAATACTTGACAAAACGGCCTTAATACCTTATAATCCGCTTCAGATCCTAAGGTAGATACGTCAAAAATATCTGCTTTAGGGTTTTTTTGTGGCTGAAAGCCAGCCACACTTTCTATGTTACAAAAAATCATATTTGGAGCGTTCTTACTTGCTATTCTTACATTTCCGCAGGGTGTCCGGGCTGATCTGACCGTGGGTAAATCGGCAGATCTCGTAGCTAATCAGCCTCAGGCTGACCAGCGCGTGCCCAGGCTGGAATCCTACCTGGCCAGGCATAATCCGGAAATAGCCTCCAAGGCCAGTGTCTTTGTCCGCGAAGCAGATAAGTACAGCCTCGACTGGAAGCTGGTGGCCGCTATTGCAGGACTGGAATCGACATTCTGCAGATTTATACCTGACGGCTCTTATAACTGCTGGGGATGGGGTATTCCTTCCGGAGCTCCCTTCGGAGTAGGTTTCAGCTCATTTGACCAAGGTATTGCCACTGTATCCGAAGGACTCAGGAAACGATATGTCGATCGCGGATTGATAACAGTTGAGGAGATCGGACAGGTATACGCCGCATCACCCACCTGGGCTTCACGCGTCAGGTATTTCATGGATAACATCGAAACATATGCCATGGCGGATACCGCGCTGTCACTTGAGCTCCTCCTTTAACAATTAAGCACAGAAGCCGGTCTTCCGTGATACAATTATCTGCGTTCCCGTGCGGCATAAGCCGCAACAAGCGGAGTATTTGAGGGAACCTGAAAACAGACCGATTAATTCCTGCCGATGTGGCGGAACCGGAATACGCGTACGGCTTAGGACCGTATCCCGCAAGGGTTGGGGGTTCGAGTCCCTCCATCGGCACTGACGGAATTCTGATTATTTTAGCTATGAATTCCTGTCCCGCGAAGTGCAGGCACCGGGTTCTGCTTCGAGCGGACGCGAAAATTCCGTGATAGAATGGAATAAGGTATGCGCTTGGTACCTGCTCTCGCCCTTATATTTGCCGCACTACTGCTCGTTCCCCGGGTTTTAGCATCATCGGAGCAGGTATATAAGGACTACCTTTACCAGTACGACCAGTACCGGTCGAAATATAATGACTTCAAGGTCGCTAAAAACGAATACGACAAATTCAAAACTTTAACCTCCGAAACCGAAGCCCTGGCCAAAACAAAAGTCATGCTGGAACAGCGGGATATCCTGCTTAAGACCTACCTTCTGTACCTGTCCGAAAAACTCATCGAGAACCGGGGCTTGTCAGATGCAGACAGGTCGCTCTTTCAGACGCTGATCAGGAACGAAAATACTTTCCTGACAACGCACAGCGATCTGGTGGCTTCAATCGGTTCCATCGACGATGCGGAGGGGGCTTCCCGCCAGCTGGAATCACATTACCGGATACTTTCGATTTCCATCCGGCAGATTATTAACGGTATCTCGCTTGGTGACCTGGCAGTGCTGGCCGGCCGGTTTGACAAGACATTCGCTGACGTAACCGTATTTTTCAATTCCAACCGGAGTGCCATATCCGTGGCCAAGCAGGGCGTGGCAGACCGCTGGATAGATTCGATTACCAACAAACGGTCGCTTTACCAGCAGAAAGTCAACGATATTTCCCGCAGGAATTTCCAGATGAAAGGGGCCAGCTTGCAGGAAATTGACCGTTTTCACGGGCTATTGCGTAATGACATTAACAGCGCCAAAACTTACCTGACGGAAGCAACTGCAAATCTGACTGAACTGTTAAATTCGATGCGCTATGTCTACTGAAAATCCGAAACAGAAAACCGATCCGGCATTCGTACCGCTTGAAGCGGAAACAGCTCCGCCGCCGCAACAGATACCGGAGACTCCGCTACCGGCAGTAAAGCCATTGACGCCGGTCAGAAAAGGTATGACTGCCTGGTCCATACTGGCTATAAGCATTATTGCCCTGAGCCTTTTCGGACTAGGCATACTCATAAGTGCCAGGTTTCTGGTCAAACCGCCCGCAGTTGTGCCGCAGCCGACCGGAATTCCGGTTACCCCAACCCCGGTCAGGGAAATCAATCCCATCGCCACTACCAGTGCTTTCCTGGATCTGGAATCCGCCGTCAACCAGCTGACCGGAGCCGTCAGTTCGTACAGTCCCCAGGACTCGGCTGCCGCCCCGCCGGTTCTGGACCTGCCGCTCGGCTTCTCAAAACGCTAAAAAAATGGTAAACTTGACCCCTTATGACGGTATCATTGAAGCGTCATGATGACCATTCCGCCGATCTGACGATCACGGTTCCCAGGGACCGGGTATCGGAAGTGTATGAATCGGTGGTAACCGACCTGGTCAAACACGCGGAAATAAAGGGATTCCGCAAGGGCAAGGCTCCGAGGAAGACCGTTGAGAAATCGCTTGATAAGAACACATTGTATGAGGAGGTCCTGAAACAGCAGCTGCCGAAGATTTACTCGGAAGCCGTACAGAAATCAGGCATCAGGCCGATCATTTCACCCAAACTCGAGCTTGAGAAAGCCAAGGAGGGTGAGGAATGGGTAATTGTAGCCCATACCGCTGAACAGCCGGAAGTTGACCTGGCAGGATACCGCGAAAAACTACGCGATGTCAAAACCGCCAAAACCAAAAAAATCTGGGTACCCGGTGAGAAAACCGGCGACGACAAGGATCAGGAGGCCGTAAAACCGACGTTGGATGACCTGTTAACTGCCCTACTGACCACCGTTAAAGTGAAGATACCCAAAATACTGCTCGAACACGAAGTAAACCGCCAGCTATCGGACCTCATCGACCAAACGCGCAGACTCGGGCTGTCAGTGGAGCAGTACCTGACATCAACCGGGAAAAATGCTGACATCCTGAGGCGGGAATACGAAGACCAGGCTGTCAAATCACTGACCCTGGAATTTAGCCTTGAGAAGATTGCCGATACCGAGGGCGTAATCGTGTCCGACGTTGAG
>MFJD01000009.1:26505-31359 GCA_001779095.1 Candidatus Gottesmanbacteria bacterium RBG_16_52_11
ATCCCCAAGGCAAAAACCGAGGAGGAAAAGAAGTCACTATCAAGCCAGCGCTACTACCTGGCCACTATCCTGCGCCGCCAGAAAACGCTTGACTTTTTAGCCTCTATATAATAAGGTATGGGCATATTAAGCCTGTAGTATATTTTAGCTATGATTACCGTATCGTCTCAGCAGAACAAAAAAAAGCAGTTTGTAATCAACGACAGCATACTTGAGTCGCTCAGGTCTCTGGGATCCGGCGTCGGGCGGACTCTCGCCAAGGACGTGGCCGGGAAAATTGCCGCGGATGCGGCAAGAAGCGTCGTCGGCCAGGCCAGTCAGGGTGAGCTGAAAGCCAACAGACCGGTAGAGATACCCGTCGGCAGGGAAATTCCCGGCTTTTACCGTCCCGAGGCAATCCGGCCGGAAATCAGATTACCGTACCGGCCGGTCATTGAAAACGGACTAGAGCGTAAAATCGAAGGGGTCAGAATCGAACTGGCCCAGCTGGCCAAATCCATGGCTTCACTTAATCTTGAAGTCCAGAAGGCAGTTTCCGAAATACCCGTAAACCCGGGTGTATACCATCTTTCATTTTTTGAAAGGCTGCGGACAATGCTGGTTGAAATACGTAAGAATATAGACGACTCAAGAACCTGGCTGGCAACCTGGCATACCCGAAAATCCAGAATGCGCTACTGGGGTATGTACAAAAAGCACGGAACGAGTTTCGGTCTGTCCCACGAACGGTCTGTAGCCACGCAGGCCGGTTAACTGACATAGCATGAAGCCTCGAGACCGCGGTTTGACCGTTAAACCGCGATTACATACAATTGTTTCTGCACCCGGACAGAATCCGGTATTCTTCAGATTTTCCGGCCGGTTAGGTCAGCTTGGGACCCGTAGCTCAGCGGTAGAGCGTTCGGTTCACATCCGAAAGGTCAGAGGTTCGAGACCTCTCGGGTCCACCAAAACGCCGGATCGGGAGTTTCCCGATTTTCTTTCCAAACCGGAGGTTTGGATGAGAATACGGGATCCCGAAGCTCTAAGCCCGCATAAGCGGGCAAGAAGCTTTCGGGATGAATCCCTCACCAGCCACCGCAAACGGCTGCTGCCTGATCCGGCTTCGGCCCAAAACTTAACAGACTTATGAATACGGTCATGGTCGTCATAGCGGTGATACTGGTACTTTCCGGTTTCGTAATCCGCAGGTATACGAATGACGCCGCTCCACAAGCGCCGGAAATGACGGACGTGCTGTCACAAAGCTCTGATCCCACTATGACTCCGACAGCCGCGCCTTCAGTAACGCTGATTCCGCCAAGACCGACTGTTATTCCGTCAGCCATACCGACAGCCGTTCCGACCGCCGCCAAAACCGGCGGCCGGATAACCGATTACATTTATCCCGGCGCAACAGTCCGTTCGCAGTCAGAGGATTCACTATCGCTTGAATCCGGTGACAGTCCCGATAAGGTGACCGATTGGTACGAAGAAAAAATCCGTTCAGCCGGTATGAATGTCAGATCGTTCGTCAAAACGAAAACCAACGGTAAAGTCCTGAACAAACTTTCAGCCGCAGGCACGGATGATGTATCGATCTCGATCGAAATTTCCCGTGAACCCGGTGAAAGTGCAGTCCGCATTACCGTAACGCTCTGATACCTATTGCAAAAGGCTGATAAAGCTGATATTATCTCCGTAATCTTAACTGCCCCTGCCCGAAGCGCAGGGTTTTTTTATGAAAACAATCACCGTCAGCTTACCCGAGATTCCGGAAATTTCCATAAATACAATTAAGAAACTAACTGACAGCGCCGTCAGCTTTTTTGCCGACATAGCCGACAGGGTTTACCCGATTTCGGCTAAACGCAAACTGAACCTGTCGGCATTGCGGAAGAATCCGAAATTCAGGAAATTATTCCTGGTTGCCGTAATAGTCCTGGCTGTTGTACTTATCGGCTCGATACTGACCGGAAGGAAAGCACCCGCCGTTTCAGGGACGAACGATACAAGAGTTACCGTAGCCGGGCCTAAAGCCAGTTTGCAGATAAACAAGGAATTCCAGTTTCCGCTGCTTGACAAGAACGGTAAGGAGCTTACCCGGCTGCGATATGTTATTGAAAGTGCGGAACTTCGCGATGAAATTATAGTCAAGGGTCAACGGGCAGTCGCGGTCAAAGGCAGGACTTTTCTGATTGTCACGATCAAAGTGATTAACGATTACCAGAAGCCGATCGAGATTACCACGCGCGATTATGTCAGGCTGATGCTTGACGGTAACGCAAACGAACTGCTGGCGGCAGACATACATAATGATCCGGTACTGGTGCAGCCGATATCTACCAAGCCCACACGG
This sequence comes from Candidatus Gottesmanbacteria bacterium RBG_16_52_11, assembly GCA_001779095.1. Classification (GTDB taxonomy): domain Bacteria; phylum Patescibacteriota; class Microgenomatia; order UBA10105; family UBA927; genus RBG-16-52-11. Next base: position 28,844 of record MFJD01000009.1, read on the forward strand.
ATCGGATTTCCTGTCGATGATTCGGCTGGCAGTCTGTCACTAATCGTAGGTGAAATAAAAGGGGACAAAGAAACCATCCCGCTGACATTTTGATTCCTTCTGCCCGAACGGTAGTCAAATGATCAACAATTACTCGACGCAACAGATTTCGAAACATCTTCTGGATGAGATCCTGCATGCGCTGAAAACCGTCAGCCCTTTCGGAAGCGTGGAAATATTCATCCAGAACAATACCGTCACCCAGATTACTATGCGCAATATCAAGAAGACCGGTCATGACAGCCGGCCTGTCACGGTGCGCCCGGGGGATAATTACCGGAAAGACTGACAGTATGTTTATAAGCTGTCCCGTAAGTATTGGAACTGGGGTATTGACAAAGGTAAAAGAGTCAGTCAATAATGAGTAAACGAAAGCAAACTTCATATTATTGAATTTTGCCTGCTGCCCCGTAATAATTCTGCCCACAGCTGAATAATTTTAAGCTGGCCGCAAACGGAGGCTTTTTCGTCTGACTATTGTCGGGCGGGGAAGCCTCCGTTTTCGTTCAGGCATTACCGGTTCCGGTGTTTTACTGGCTCGCGGGTAGGCTGTTTGAACGAAAACGGAAATGCATTCAGGGGAGGAGGTGAAATTTAATATGAAAAAAATCCAAAAGCAGATTTTTTCTGCAATAGCCAGCGGAGCACTCATCCTGAATCTCGCAACTCCGGTTGCAGCAGGAACGACACTTCAGATCTCCGGAAACGGCGCATACTCAGACAGCGATGTTGACATCGAAATGGAGCAGGAAACGACTGTAGTACAGTCGAATTCAGCCCAGGTCGTCAATAACATCGATGCTGATGCAAAGACCGGAGAGAATGATGCAAACTATAACACCGGCGGTGACGTGACAATCTGGACAGGCGATGCTTATTCAGACGTAACTGTCTCGAATCTCCTGAACAAGAATGTCGCAACGGTCGAGTGTTGTGACCTCGGGGATTTTGACGTTCTCATTGAAGGGAACGGTGCTTACTCCGAGAATGATGTTGAAATCAAAGCGGAAGATGATGATAACAAAATCGAAGTCTTCCAGGAAAACGAAGCTGGTGTTGAAAACAATGTTGATGCTGATGCCAAGACGGGTGGAAACGACGCCGAATACAATACCGGCGGCGCAGTGGTCGTAAAGACCGGTTCTGCGGATGCAATCGTCGATGTTTCGACGACGGCAAACGCGAACATCGCCATCGTCGGTGGTGAAGGCGGTGACAGTGAAATGTCCCTCCGGATCATCGGCAACGGCGCGTATTCAGACAGCGATATCGAAGTCGAGCTGGAACGCGAAATAACATTGGTTCAAGAAAACCGGGCTGAAGTTCTGAATAACATCGACGCTGACGCTAAAACCGGTTACAACGATGCAAACTGGAATACGGGTGGCGACATGGCTATCCTAACCGGCGATGCATACACCGATGTCACGGTTGACAATTTACTCAACTTCAACGCCGCCGACGTTAACTGCTTCTGTCTGTTCAGCGATATTTTCGCAAAGATCGACGGTAACGGTTACGAGACGGAGAACGAAATCAAAGTTGAGTTGGAGGACGAATTAGAAGTCTTCCAGGGTGAAGAAGGCGCCGGAAATCAGGCAGCTGTTGAAAATAATGTTGATGGCGACAGCAAAACCGGCAAAAATGACCTCGAGTGGAATACTGGCGATACGGAGGGTGATCCGTTCGTTCACACAGGCAGCGCTGACTCATTTATTGATGTCTTCAATGCCGCAAATATGAACGTTTACGGTGACTTCTCCTGGCCGGAATGGGAGTTCGACTGGGATATGGGTTGGCTCTCAATGTGGCTGTAAGCACTTTCTGGTTCGTAGGGTGCGCGCTCCGTTAATCCGGATCCGCTGCACCCTACAACCGGGAGGAATTTATCTGAAGCTGCATACGTATTTGAACAAACGGTTCAGGTACGTAGGGAGCTTACGATGAAACAAAATACTATGAAAAAAATACTTTCAATAATGTGCGTATTGGCGTTGGGCTTAGGTCAGGTTACGACAACAGTCGCGTATGACGTACCGAGCGCACCTACAGCCCCTGGCGGTCCTTCGGCACCCTCAGCACCGGATGCCCCGGACGCACCGGATGCCCCGAGTTATGGTGATCCCAGCGGTACGACAGGTGTCCAGCCAAGCGGAACTGATGGCTCGTCCGGATCAACGGGAGTTTCGGGAGACAGTGGAGCCAGTAGTGCCACCGGTACGACTGGTTCAACGGGAACCTCGGGATCTACTAGTTCTACCGGAGCCAGTGACGCAACAGGGGCTAGCGGTTCGAGCGGATCAACCGGTTCTTCCGGAACGACGGGGACAGAACCTGAAAACGGAACCCAGACCGGAGGTCAGAATGAAAGCGGCGGAAGCGGCGATACGACACTGGTTACCGGCTCTGCAGACACTTCCGGAATTATCGTCTCGGACCTGAACACCAATCTGTCTGCTGGTGCGGCTGGAGCCGGT
>MFJD01000009.1:31383-38849 GCA_001779095.1 Candidatus Gottesmanbacteria bacterium RBG_16_52_11
CGGATCCAACAACAGCGGTTCGGTCGTAAACTCCAATGAGTCGCTGACGGTGCAGGAAAACAATGCTAATGTCCAGAACCAGATGGGGCTATCAAGTGACAGCGGGAACAATACGTCCAATTTCAATACCGGCGGTGATACGACTATCGTTACCGGTGACGCTAATGTTTCCGGCACTATCATCAATAACCTCAACACCAATGTCGACGGGGTAATGGTTTCGGAATTCAACGTTGCGGATGACCAGGTCGGCGATCTGGTGCTGGATTTTGCCGCCAACTGCATTTCCGGATGCGCCAGCGGAGAAAATACTGTAATCAATTCCGGAAACGGTGCAGACTCGGCTAACTCGGGAGACATTACCAATATAAACAGTGATGCGACTTTCCAGACTAATGATGCCACTGTAGGCAATACCATGGTTCTGGATGCCAACTCAGGAGATAACACCGCCAGTTTAAATACCGGCGGGGATTCCACCATCATGACCGGGGACGCCAACGTCTCGGCCAATGCTTTGACTTTTGCCAATAACAACATTGAGGGAAACGTTGTTTATGGCGTAGTCAATATTTACGGTGATCTGGTCGGGGACATCATCTTCCCTGAGGAAATGCTTGGCAGCGGATGCTGCGGTACCGGTGATGTTGCAGTAACCAATTCCGGAAACGGCGCCAATTCAGTCAATGCAGGAACTGTTACGAACACCAACACCACCGAATCGTTCCAGACCAATGAAGTGGCAATCGATAATTCGCTGATGCTCGATGCCAATTCCGGAGGAAACACCGTCAATGGCACTACCAACGGTGATTCGGTAATCAAGACCGGCGATACCAGCATCGATGCCAACGTAGTCAATATTGCCAATACGAACCTGAACGGCGGCAACTGGTGGCTGGTGCTGGTCAACGAGGCCGGCAACTGGGTCGGTAGGATATTCGGCGGCGACGGTACCGGAAACATGGCCGGATCCGAAGGAACCCAATTTTCTGTAGCACCCAACGGTGAGATATACGTTAAAAATGACGGAAACGGTGCGGGATCGAGCAATACCGGTTCAGTAACCAATGTAAACGAAAACACGGTAAATCAGGAAAACACAGCCGTGTTGGCCAACAACCTGACCCTGTCGGCAAATACCGGCGGAAATGCCGCTAATTACAATACCGGTGGCAATAACGCCATAGTTACCGGTGATGCCAACATCATTGCCAACCTGGTGAATTTCGTCAACAACAATATTACCGGAGGCGGCAAACTGTTCGTCACGGTTGTCAATGTCTTCGGTAGCTGGACCGGTAATTTCTACGGTCCCGGACAGAAGAAGCCGGAAACAGCGGCCGGTCCGACGCCCACACCTCCGATGGAACTGGCCATCGGCGGATTACCGGAATCCGACGATAATGAGACTATCGTAACTCCGACGCCGAAACCGAAAAAGAAGACTACGGTAAACCAAACAACAGAAGAGACTGATGAAGAGGAAGTGCAGTCGGGCGGTACTATAACCCGGTCGAAAACCAAAAAGCGGCTTTACGTCTACGGCGGCGGCACTGTATCCGAAGGAACTGTCCTGGAAGAAGACTTAACGCCGACACCGACGTTCGAAAGCGCCGGTGCCATCCTCGGTGATTCCGCGGTGACGCCGACACCTGCAATCGCAGGACACAGGGTCATGAAAATCAATTTATCATATTTGATTTTGGTGATACCGTGTGTTATACTCCTCGCCGCAGTAAGGAAATACGCGATGAGGCCTTCAAAACGCGTCAAACTTGCCCCCGCTGCAGTATAAACCGTTGCCTGCCGGCAATTAACTGCTATGACCAAGCTGGCGGCATCTGCAATTCTCTGCATTATCGTATCGGTAGCACTTTTTTCCGTTGTCCGGGCAGAAACATATGACGTTTCAGGCAATGCACCCGGTTCATCAAATTCCATAAACATCGTCAACAAACAATCGTCCACGATCATCCAGGGTAATAATGCGGATATCACCAACAACGCCGATGCCGAAGCGGATACCGGCGGAAACAGCGGCGGAAACCAGGTGACCGGCGATGCATCGGCTGAGGAAAATCTGATCAACCGGCTGAACCGGAATTTCTTCACCCAGCAGCCCTGCTGCACCCCGAAACCGGAACCGACGGATAAACCTGCAAACGGCCAGCCGTCCCCAACCCCTGAACCGGGTAAGCCAACGCCCACTTCAGCACCCGGCATTGGCGGAGGCGGAAACGGTGGCGGTAACGGAGGTAATGGCGGCGGAGACGGAAACGGTGGCAATGGTATCGGCGGAGGAGACGTCATGGCGCTCTCGGCCACATCCGGACCCGACACAGTCAATACGGTGTTAACATTCGGAGGAATCCTATGCCTCGGCGCCGGCGCCGTCCTCAAAAGGTACGTCGGCTGAAGCGGGTGCGCGGGCAAATACACCGGCACTCTGCCAGAATCCTGAAGCAGACTGCAAGGTATATCCGCCGGACTGACCGTTTCTTCAGAAGAATCTTCATGCGCAGGGTGAAACGCGGCGTCGGTACGGCATTGGTTTTCGCCGGTCTGTTTCTTCTCACTTTTCCGGGTGTCTACCGTTCCCTGACTAAGACCCGGGCGGATTCCGCAGTATCGGGAAATACATATAGACCGGTTCAGAATACAGCCACGGAATCAGCCGGCAAATCCTCGGGACCGATCGTCCCTGACAAAGGCCTGTTCCGGACCGGGGATTCCTTCCAGCAGGCATACCGCATCGTCATTCCCAGACATAATATCGACCTGGCAGTAAAAGAGTCCCCGGTAATTAACGGTATATGGGAACTGTCCGAAACCACAGCCTCCCACGGTGAGGGGACCGCCAATCCGGGTCAGCAGGGGAATATCGTAATTTTTGCCCACGCCCGTCCTGGTCTGTTCGGTCCGTTAAGGGAAATCACCAAAGGAACACCGGTATACCTGCTGACGAAAGACCGATGGTACCGGTACACCGTTATAGAAACGAAAATGGTATCGCCTGACCAGACCGAGGTCATCAGGGACACTCCTCAAGAAACACTGACTCTCTATACCTGTTCAGGGTTTCTGGATACCAAGCGGCTGATCGCAGTAGCCTTGCCGGACAGGTAACGGAAAATGAATGAAGAATCAGGAGAAATAAAAAACCCCGCACAATCGGGCAGGGTTTTTTATAAGGTAAAAAAACGTTCTCAGTGAATCACCGTGAAATTCTTCGGTGCTTTCACCGTCACTTTCGTCTTCGACCAGCTGCTGCCGGTTACCACACCGCTCCAGCTGCCGGTATTTGCCTTGACTTCCACGTTACCGCTGTCCGAACCGGACCCGGCGATTGTGGATACCCCGAAAACATTAGCCTGACCGGTATAAACTGAAGTTATGGATTTAACTTCCACTTTGTTATACGAGTCAGCCCCGTTATCCCTGATTTTGATTTCAGGATCCGTACCGCACCCGCACGAATCGACAATGGCCGTATTGCTTGAGCCGTAAACCTTGACTTTGGTGGTGGCTCCGGCATCACCCGTGTGGACAAACGTGCCCCCGCCGGTGTTGTATTTGACTTCGACGTCACCGCTTGAAGCGGAAGATACTGCAATCGTCTGGACTTCGGTGACATTGGCCTGTTCCACGGCCGTTTCCGTCTTCTCAAATATCTCAACCTTGTTGACGGAATCGGCGCCGTTGTCCTTGATGACGATTTCCCCGGCAAATATACCGGGAACCAGAATTGCAGCCGGAACTGCCAGTATAACCGCTTTGGTTAAAAATGCCTTCATATTATCACCTCCTTTCGTTAGATACTGTTTACAAACGTAGTGAGTAATTACAGTTTCTTACGTCCCCCGTAGCTTCAGCGAAGGGGGACTTGATTAAGTTATTGATTAACTCTTTTCCCTCCGAACGCTACACTTCAAGCCGTGTTACGGATAGTTGGTAAGGCAAGAAGTATTGCCGGGAAAGCGACTTCCGTGATAACGACTTTTCAGAACTTAAAAAGCAACCGGAATACGGTTGCCCTATAATACCGGGCAGGTATGAAGCGGGATTTCCGTGAGCGGTTATGCGCCCGCAATATATCCTAATTTTTTATCAATTATGACATAGTATAGTCAATATACCGGATATGGATCAAACTCGAACACTTTTATTCCGATTGGATACATTCAGTTACGGATATAATAATGCTAAAAAAAGTCTTCCGGTCGGCTGTACCATTACAATTCGCAGCTGATTTCGGTTTCCGCGTTACAAGTATCAGTGCCTGAGCCTGCATTTGCGTAATCGGTACCGTTGCCGCCTGTCAGCTGGTCGTTTCCGGAGGTACTTGTCATAGTATCGTTACCGTCCTCGCCGTAGACTTCATCATTACCGGCAAAGGTGTCCGCAGTATCTTTTCCGGTTCCCAGATATACTTTGTCGCTTCCGTCTCCGGACGACACAGTATCGTCGCCCGATCCGGCATAAACCGTGTCCCTGCCTTCGCCGGATTCAATCGTGTCGTTGCCGTCGCCACTATCGATAATGTCGTCCCCCGTACCGCCGGAAATATTATCAATACCGCTACCGCTGGTGATCTTGTCATTGCCTGAGGAACCGTCTATCAGATCATCACCGTCACCGGACTCGATCGTGTCATGGCCTGAATCACCGTACATCCTGTCACTACCCGTACCACCGTACATCTGATCGTCACCGGAATCACCGATAACCACGTCATCACCGGATCCTCCGTCGAGTTTGTCATTACCTGATCCGCCGACTATGCAGTCATCTCCTTCCTGACCGTAAACCTCATCCTCGTTTTCATAAGCGTAAATCAGGTCATTGCCGCTGGTGCCGTAGAGAGTATCCTCGTGGGCAGTGCCGTAGATCGGTTCACCGCTGAAAGTCATGTGGGCGCATTGCGCCGGAATATCGGATTCGATCCCGAAGACGATATCGAAAATTACCCGGGCAAGCTGGTATTCGTTTCCGGCGCTTTCCTGAAAGTGGATCCTGAACGTATAGTTTTTCGAGTTTCCTGGGGCAAATACAGACAAGGGAATACTGGAAGGCGTAGCAGTATCATTGAAGAAGTCCTGGAGCGTTTTGGCGCCGGTCGGACTGGTTCCGCCGTAGACGTCAGTCCCGTTCTCGGCAAGCGAAAAATCAAGTACAGTCGGGAAGCTGTCCGGCACAGACCTCTGGATCCCGCGGACCTTGAGTGCATGTGCCGACAGTCCGGTGTTTTCGACAGTCACGGTTCGGCTTTCGGTGTCACCCGGAAGCATATTCTGCACCACGAATATCGGACTGCCGTCCGGTACTCCCCAGATGATATTGAGGTCACCTACGGCCTGGACGATACCCCGGTACGGCTGTCTGGCTCGGAAGTATCCGGCAAAACCGGCAAGGATGACTACAGAGGCTATTATGATGATATTTTTAAGGGTTATGTGCTTCATATCATAATCCGTTCACTGCTTTCGGCGTACCGAATTCGTCATTTGTACCGGAAGCATCCATGTTGGTGTGGGTCGTTGCCGACTGCCACTGGCCGGCCTGCGTGCCGTCACCGGGCGGGGAAATGCGTTCCATTGATTTCTGTGGAGTACTTCCGGATCCGGCATGCCAGGCAAGGGTTCCGTTAGCCGTATCTATCACCGTATCGGTGGTATTGCGCAAAAAGAGCTGCTCACCTCCGTTTTCCAGAGAAATATCAGTCGTTATGTAGTCCGGGTCGACGTTGATTTTCGAATCTGCTTTATTAAATTCAGATATCAGAAAAAAACCGTTTGCCGGTATTGATCCTGAAGGTATAGTAATGATCGCATTCGGGCCACCAGCGCCGAGATTGAGGATATCCCAACCGGTTAAATCAACCGGGGCGGTCGTCATATTCTTAAGCTCCACCCATTGGTCATTGCCACCTCCCCAGTTGATTTCGTTGATAACTACTGCCGGACCGTTCTGGGGTTCCGGAGTTGGAGTCGGCGTATTTACCGGCGTAACGGCCGGAGTGGGGGTCGTCCAGATGCCCGCGATAATGACGTTCTCCGTTGACTGTTCGCGGTCCAGGAAATACGCCCGGGCTCCGACTCCGGTGATGATGAGGAGCGCGAAGGCGGCTGGAATAATTACCATGTAATTGCGCATATGAAGCACCCGGAGTGACCCTGAAGATGCCTGCACAGCTGCAACTGGCAGCGAATCCGGATTCCGCTTAGTTTTCCATTTTCCCAGTGCCTTGGATGCGCTCTTTATGGCTTCCTGGCGTATGCTCTTGAATTCCTCCCAGATGATGATGGTGGCCGGCACTACTACGAGAAGGATGAATCCCTGCGGTTTCTTGGCGGCATCTCCCAGGTACCCGAGGTAAGGGACGGTCACGAACACCTTGCCGATAATCCGTGACTGGTCTACCGGATTTGGATCCGGATCGCTGTTGGAGTCCCCCCGGGTTCTGACTGCGGCGTCCCCGTAAAAAGTGTCAGTGTATTCGACGCTGTCTATCCGGTGGGTGATGATGTTCTTGTCATTAACCGGACTTTTGAAGGTGATGATGTCGCCTTTGATGTAGAAGGGCTGGCGGACGGCGAAAACGACGGATCCGGTAGGTACTGCCGGCTCCATAGAACCTGACAGGATGATGTAGGCGCTGACCGGTTCGACGTGTCCGGTGCGGGATAGGAGATAGTAGCTAAGCCCGATGACAATCAGGGCCAATACAGCCCCCCAGAGGCCGTGTAGGAGGAGTCTCAGGAACATTCTCATGTCGTGTCATTAAATTTCCCTGTACTGCAATGTCCGGCTGTTCGCCGGAACTATATTTTCAAAATTGTTTAACTCTGAAGGCAGTCTACCGAATAGAACGTTCTCTATCCGGAAGGCTGCCCTCTAGCCTGATGCGCAAACGACAGGCTAGAGAGTAGCTGTTTTTACGGACCAGATGGTCCGGTCGCTCCGGATGGACCGACCTCGGGTACACACAGAAAGCCTGGATTATTCCGGTTCTGTACTGCCCGAAAACTGATATCAACAGTAAAACTGTCAGTCTGTGTCGTGTTGTTATTACCTGAACCATCACAGGTGACCTGTCTATCATCTGGACCGCTTTGCAGATTACCGCCATCCTGTGTGTACGGCGTCATCGCTGCCGTGCCGTAACACCAGGCTTTGGCGACAAACTTTACCTGGTCACCCGGAACACCGGTTGCCAGAGGATCTCCCCAGATGTTGGTCTGAGAATCTGCAAATGGAACTGTCGCAGTTTGGCCGACAGAAAGAACACCCATGGGGCCGGATGATATTATTGTTTCATCAGTCTCAAATACGTTGTCACCGTCGTCTGCCCACCAATAGAATGTAACTGCGTCAGCTAATTCACCTTCACCTGCGGCTGAAGTTATATCTCCGTCATCCGCTTCTGGATCTGTGATATTGTTTTCTTCATCACCAGTTAATGT
>MFJD01000009.1:38887-40233 GCA_001779095.1 Candidatus Gottesmanbacteria bacterium RBG_16_52_11
CAGGCTGATAGTATCTTCACCCCAATCTCCCGGTTTAACATCAAGAAAGTTAAAAAATTGCCGGGGTGGTGTATCGCTCAGATCGTAATCAACCCGCCATGTAGTACCGTCATTAAGTACTCCGTTATAGTAGCTGTGATTATCAATGCCCAAGTCTAGTGAACCTGCCTGAAGGATGTTGCCGGTTGACGTTTCCGTATCCGAAAAGAAGGCGGTGGATGCGCCAAAGGCGGCGACACCGACGACTCCGATAGTCAAAAGGCTTACTAATAATCTTTTCATTTCGTTTTCACCTCCTTTCATTAGAATCTGTTTACGAATATCTATGAGTAATTACAGATTCTTACGTCCTCCGTATCCCGATCAAATCGGGAGAAGGAGGACAAATATGTTATGTTCAGTCAATTCAATCAAATTATGACCTGCCTGCTGAATTTTGGCAGGCGAGGACTGATTTGCTACTTACTAAAAACGGGTATTCAGCCCGTTAGTTAAACCCAATCTGCTAGCGGTAGTAAATTATGTTCCGTTGGTTCCGCAAATTGCCTGTACGGCGTCCACGTCATATCCATCGGCGTCATTCGTAAATGATGCCGGATTGCTGGTATCCGTAATTCTAAGATACTGTGCTGAGCCCAAGGGCCCGTTCGCAAGGTCAAAATAACCGTCAAAAGTTTCAGTTCCAATCGGAGTAAAGGTTATTCCGTCAATACTTGCTGCGACCGAAATAGTTTCATTCGGGTAAAAGGTTCCTCCGGTGACTTCAAATATACGGAAATCATTACCCGGCTGGTCCGGTATAACGGAAGCAAATTTAACATCGACGTATCCGCCGAATCCTAAGCTGTAGAAAGATCCGGTTGTGACCACAGGATCAAAATCAACTCCAGTGGTCTGGGGAGCTCCCAGCATACTGCTAGAGACGCTTCTGTTTGCCAGAACCGCAGAACCGTCTTTCCTAAGTCCCTGTGCAGTGAATGGCACTTCGCTTATATATTGCGGCGTACATGCTACCGGTGTCGGAGTGGAGGTAGCAGTAGGTGTAGGCGAAGATGTCGGAGTCGGTGTCGGCGTCCCTGACGGTGTAGGTGAAGGCGTCGGGGTAATAAAACACCGGAACGTATCATTGTGGCGTGCCTGATATGCAGAGAAAGATACATCTGCCATCAGCTTGTCGGTCTGGGATATGTTACCGACTCCGCTTCCGTCGCAGGTGAATCCGGGATCGACCAGCGGACTGTTGGCTCCCTGCACTACCGGACCCAGCGTCAGATTCCCGAAACAGAATCCCTTACCGATATAATACGTCGTACCACCCAGCAATGGACCGCTTCCGGCGAGCGGCG
>MFJD01000009.1:40284-42725 GCA_001779095.1 Candidatus Gottesmanbacteria bacterium RBG_16_52_11
GCCCCTGGGTCAGAAGCGTTTCATTATCTTCAAATACATTATCGCCGTCGTCTGCCCAGAAAATGAAGTAGAGCTCACCTGCGAGATCGCCATTTGGGGTTCCATCCGCATTGTTGCCGGGAATCCCATCGACAGCGTCCTCGGGTTCGCTGAAACCGTTGTCGTTGTTTTCCGTAATATCAAGCTCCGCGCAGGCCCAGGCATTGTTATCTTCTACCCGGAGGCTGATGGTGTCCTCTTCCCGGTCTCCCGGCTTGACGTCGTCAAGATCGAAGAAAAGGTCAGTTGCCGTCAGATCCTTCGGGCTCCAGGTACACGCGCAGGGATCGGTAGTTCCGTCCCAGAATCCGCCGACACAGGCTTTACCATTGTAATAGCAGGTGTTGTCGACTTTCAGGTCAAATTTCCCTGCCGCAAGTACATTATCCCGGCTGGTTTCAGTATCGGAGAAAAAAGCACTGGAGGCCTCGAATAAGCCGATAGCGACGGCACTGATGATGATTATGCCGGATATGACTCGTTTCATTTCAGCGTGACTAAAGCGAACTGTACCGAAAGAGCTAAATTATTACAGTTGCCGCTGATTGCAGTAGGCAATGCGAATTCCATTCATAGTAATCATGTCCCATAAGTTTGTCAATTGATTAATACTATATCCAAATATCCCTAACTATGTCGATTTTCAAATTGATACTTGATTTTTTCGTGAAAAATAGATGAAACTCTATATCAATTTATTTATAAAACAGTTTTTGGAGCAATATGACGGGATTATCAAGAATTTCAACCAGAAAATAACTAAATACTTTGAATATAATTAAATCCGGCACTGACACTGAGTATTTTGTATATTCAGAGTATACCTTCGTCACTAAAAAGACTACGTATGACTAACTTGTATATATTTATATAGGTTAATTCATTTGCGGACCCTGTTTCCGATTTTTCCAGACTAAAAGAGCTGTAGGCTGCCTGTCAGCCTGCTGGTACAATACCGGAAATGGCCATATTTTTCCTGATCGTTCAGTTAGGATTCCTTTTCCTGATCATTTTCATGACACTGGCGTTCCTGACCGGAGCGCCGTACGTTCCGTCATCCCCCAAAGCCGCTTCCGCCATGATCCGGCTGGCCAAATGCCGGCGCGGTATGACGGTATATGACCTCGGATCCGGAGACGGCAAGCTCCTGATACTGGCGGCGGCGACCGGCGCCCGGGCCGTTGGAATCGAAATCAATCCGTATCTGTTGGTTTACTCCCTGATCCGGGCCTGGCTGTCACCTTACCGCCGTCAAATCCGGGTGATATGGCGCAGTTTCTGGTCCTGCAGGCTGACGGATGCCGATATAGTATTCCTTTATCTCGTGCCGTGGCGCATGGAACGTTTGGAAAAACACCTGATTAAGAAACTGAAACCGGGTACCGTGATCGTTTCCAACAGTTTCATGTTCCCGACGATTCCGAAAATAGCCGCAGACGCAGAGAACCATATATATGCCTACCGGATACCCGACAGTTCATGAATCTACCGAGGGATTGACAGTGCGCTCCGGCGGGGTATAATAAAAAATGTTCCCGCAGGTATGGGACCTCACCAATCCCAGAGGGAACCGCTGCCTCCGCGTAAAGAGACAAAATCGAGAACCGGATCGGATATTGCGCTGGAACCTTCCCGACTAAGTCGGGAGCGCAATCAGGAAACGGTTCTTTTTTGTGGTTCCGAGGCTATATTTGTAAATATAATTGTAAATATATTGGTAAAGTATCTTAAGGAGGCTGTATGTCACAAGTACTGGACAGTAAACTGAAAAAACTGCCGAAAAAAGAACGTGACCTTTGGGCACTCCGGCATACAGCTGAACATGTCCTGCATACTGCGATGCAGAACCTGCACCCGGAGCTTCTGAAAGCCATGGGTCCGGCTACCGATGACGGATTTTACTTCGACTTCGACCTTGACGCGAAAGTTTCCGAAGACGATTTTCCGGCAATCGAAGCGGAAATGCAGCGGCTGATAGATGCCGCCCTGCCGATGCGCCCGGAAACCGTATCCGCGCAAAAAGCTAAGGAAATTTTCCGTGACAATCCGTATAAATTGGAATGGATCGGGGATATCGGCGTGCGGGGGGAGAAAATATCGCTTTACCATATGGGGGGTGAGGATACTGATCTCTGCAGCGGTCCGCATCTGCCATCCACCGGAAAAATCAAGGCTTTCAAGCTGCTGACGGTTGCCGGAGCTTACTGGCACGGCGATGAAAAGAACAAGATGCTGACCCGGATATACGGAACCGCTTTCCCGGATAAGGCGGAACTTGATAAATACCTCCAAATGCAGGAGGAAGCCAAAGCCCGGGACCACCGTGCTATCGGCAAGAACCTGGGCCTGTTCGCTTTTTCCGACCTGGTCGGCCGGGGATTGCCGATGCTGACCGGCAAGGG
>MFJD01000009.1:42746-43054 GCA_001779095.1 Candidatus Gottesmanbacteria bacterium RBG_16_52_11
GGATTCTGGAAAGGTTCATCGTCGATGAGGAAATCCGGCGCGGGTACCAGCATGTGGTGACCCCGCCGCTTGCCAAAGTAGATCTGTACCGCACCAGCGGGCATTATCCGTACTACAAGGATACGATGTACCCGCCGATGCAGGTAGATGAGGAGGAACTGATTCTGCGGCCTATGACCTGCCCGCACCATTTCATGCTGTACAAATCCGAGCCGAGGAGTTACCGCGACCTGCCGCTGCGGTTCGCTGAGCTGGCCTCACAGTTCCGTTACGAGAAAAGCGGCGAGCTGACGGGGCTGATGCGGGTC
>MFJD01000009.1:43067-49126 GCA_001779095.1 Candidatus Gottesmanbacteria bacterium RBG_16_52_11
GGCTGCCGCCCATATCGTTGTCAGACCGGAGCAGGCCGAAGAGGAGATCCGGGGAGTACTGGACCTAATTGATTACGTCAACCGGACATTAGGCTTGGAAAAGGGCAAGGATTACCGTTACCGGTTGTCCTTGGGCGACCGCAAGGACGAAAAAAAATATTATAAGGATGATAAATCCTGGGATGATGCGGAGGGGGTGCTCAGGACAGTGCTGACCGGAATGAAGGCGCCTTTCTATGAGGCTCAGAACGAAGCCGCATTCTACGGTCCCAAGATAGATATCCAGGTCAGAAACGTTGCCGGCAGGGAAGAGACCGCATTCACCGTCCAGTATGATTTCGTAATGCCGAAGCGGTTTGACCTGTTATACACGGCAGAAGACGGCACCCAGAAACAACCCGTCGTCATCCACCGGTCATCTATCGGTGCCCTTGAGCGTACGATGGCGTTTCTGATTGAAAAAACCGCCGGGGCTTTCCCGTTGTGGCTCTCCCCGGTCCAGGCGGTCATCATACCGATCGCCGAACGCCATACCGAAGCCGCGCGCAGTACGGCCGCGCAGTTGTCGGCGGCAGGGTTTAGGATACAGGTTGACGACCGGAGCGAACCGATGCAGGCAAAAATCCGTCACCACACTTTACAAAAAGTTCCGTATTTGGGTATAATAGGCGACAGAGAAGCCGCCTCAGGCGGTATTTCTGTTCGCACCAGAAGCGGTACTGACCTCGGGGCCATGCCGCTTGCGGCGTTTAACCGCCGGATGGATGAAGAAGTTCAAAACAAGCGCTAAACATTACCGTATTAATTACCAGATCCCGAGTCTGCAGCTGCGGCTTCTGGATGAAACCGGTAAACAAATCGGCGTCGTATCGAAAATCGAAGCACTGCAGAAAGCGCGGGAACTGAGTCTGGATGTAGTGGAGGTTGCACCGAAAGCCACTCCGCCGGTGGCGAAGCTGATCGACTTTAAAAAATTCAAGTACCAGGAGTCGAAAAAGGAACGGGAAAGCAAGAAACTGACGAAAAACGTCGGAGTCAAGGAAATGAGGCTGCGTCCGTTTATCGGCGGGCACGATTTCGACACCCGGGTGGCCCAGGGGAAGGAATTTCTGGAAGAGGGCAACCAGGTGAAGATTAACGTCGTATTCAAGGGCCGGGAAATCACGCGTAAGGAATTCGGCTTCGACGTAATCCGCCGTTACATTACCGCGGTAGATGCCGCCAAGACGGTCCGGGATCCGCATTTCGAAGGCCGGGTGCTGTCGGCAACCGTAGTCGGAACGAAAAAGGAAGAATATGCCGAAAGTCAAAACGAAAAAAATCGTTGCCAAGAGGTTTAAAATTACGAAAACCGGCAAAGTGCTGCACCGGACCCAGGGGCGGCGCCACCTGAGACGGAAAAAGTCATCCAGCAGGAAGCGCCGGCAGGACCGCCATTCCGAGATTACCGTCAGGGCATTTCAGCGGATGATAAAGCAGTTTATACGGACATAACCGCGTCCGGCATGGCACAAGCACCGGTGTAAGTATATAATACTATAACCTATGAGAGTCAAACGGGGCGTCACAGCCAAAGCCAAGCATAATAAAATCCACCGGGCCAATAAAGGCTACCGGATGACCAAGCGCCGCCTGACGCGGGTGGCCAAGGAAGCATACCTGCATGCCGGAGAATATGCCTATGCCGGCCGGAAGCTGAGGAAGCGCGACATGCGCCGGTTGTGGATTATGCGGATATCCGAAGCGGTACGCCAGAACGGCCTGTCATACAGTATGTTTGTCAGCCGCCTGAAGGCTGCCAATATCGAGGTCGACCGGAAAATACTGGCCAACCTGATACTCGAAAATCCCGATGCGTTTGCCGAAATACTCGATAAAATCAAAACCGTTAACTGATTATGATCATTAAGACAGGAAAATTTACGTTCTTTTTCGCCACGCGGAAGCGGGGATAAGGAACGTAACTTTACGTTTAAGCCCCGCGGATGCGGGGTTTTTTGATGGTTGCTTAACGGGTAGATTCCTATCTACAAGTTTATCAACCGTCAATCTGCCTGAATGTGATCTTTGTGCTGTCTTCCAAAAACAGTGAAAGGCACAAAGTAAACTTTCGCGGACAGACCGGGAAACGAAACGATTCTGACTTAAAAAATTGAAATCATGTCAGGAGGTGAGAAGCATGTCGAAAATATTGAATATTGTCAGTGCGATTAATAGCGTAAATATTCCTGAGGGGAACAGACCGATAGCACCATGGCTGAGCGATGAAACGGTAGCCCGTGTGTATGTAAAAAGCGTCAATCCTGAGGGGCTTACGGCATTATCAGTGATCGCAACGCTGATTCCCGATGAACTTGCCGGGTATGCAGGATTGGCTTACCTGAAAAGTGCGGAAGCCGAATCGGTGATGAAACTAAGAATGCAGGGAGTCGTAATAGACGAAACGGGAAGGTCAGGGATTTTAGAACATTACGGACTTCAAATGCCGGTTCCTGGCAGGGAAAATGAGCTACCCGGGTATGCCGGCGAACTTAATGTTTACCCGATCAGAAGGGAAACGGAATAGCACACGCAAGAAGAGAGGCGGACAAAGCCTTTGACAGCTATACTGTCCGCCTCCCTTCCTAAAGATTATAATACTGACAGGGTATAATGAAGAAAAGCCGATATGACCGACCTAATATATCTTAAAGACAGCTACCGTAAAACCCTGAAAACGAAAATACTGAAAGCCGAACGCAAAGGCGATGTCCTGCTGGTAGTTCCCAAGGATTGTATATTTTATCCGCAGGGCGGCGGCCAGCCTTCAGATACCGGCCGGATCAAAGGAAAGAGCAGTGAAGCCAGGGTACTCCATGCCAGGATGTCCGGCGGTAATGTCGTTCTGGAATGCAGTCTGACCGGTACCCTGAATGCCGGTGACGCGGTAGAGTGTACGGTCAACTGGGACCGGAGGTTCCGGAACATGCGCCGGCATACGGCCGGCCACGTGATCCATGAAGCCGTCATGTCCGTTACTGCCGGTCTTACACCGCTTAGGGCTGATCACGGAGATAATCCGTTTATCGAATACGCAGGCTCCATTACCCGTGACAAAACCGACCCGATCGAGGTAAAGGCGAATGAAATTGTAGCTAGGGACCTGCCGGTGACAGCGGAGTTCGTCAGCTTTGACCAGTTGTCGGAGAAAGCCGCGTTTATCCCGCCGCACCTGCCGAATAATAAACCGTTACGGATCGTGACCATCGAAGGCTACCGCCCGGTACCCGACGGCGGAACCCAGGTATCAAGTACCGGCGAGGTCGGACCTATCCGGATAACCGGAATTGAAAACCGGGATGACAAAGTCCGGGTGGAATACGCGATTAATGAGGAATCTAAAACCGATACAACACAAGAGGAGGGCGGGATCAGCGCACAGGAAATTATCAGTCTGCTTCTGGAAGTACAAAGTTCGGCTTTTTCACTGATAGACAGCCACGAAAGATCAGCTGATGACCTGCGGATCAGACTGCTCGGTTCCAAAAGTCCCCTGACCGGACTGACCCGGAAAATCAGGAGTATTCCGAAATCTGACGCTTCCCGGGTAGGCATAGTCGCCAATGAAGTGAAAAAATCCATTGAGCAAAAGCTGTCCGGTTATATCCGGCCAGAACTGCTTAACCGGGAGGCTGCGGCATCACCGGATCTGCCGGACAGCGATACTGACCGCGGGTATTTTGATCCGACGGAACCGGGCAGCAGTCCGCCGGTCGGACACCTGCACATCGTCAGCCAGGCAATCACTGAAATAACGGATATTTTTGCCCGGATCGGATTTTCGCGGGTAAGGCACCCTGAGGTCGACTGGGACTGGTATGCTTTTGAATCGCTCAATATGCCCCTCAGTCATCCGGCCCGCGACGAGTGGGAAACATTTTTCATAGAGTACCCCGGTACCCGGCCCCCGGAAAAGGGCAAATTCACCAGGATCGTACTCACACCCCATACTTCAAACGGCCAGGTCCGCGAAATGGAAAAAGGGGAGCTCCCGATCCGTATGATCAATATTGCCAAATGTTACCGCCGCCAGTCGGACGTATCGCATACGCCGATGTTCCATCAGTTCGAAGGCCTGTATGTCGACCGCGGAGTATCCATTGCCCACCTTAAGGGCGTCATCATGTATTTCGCCCGGTCATTCTACGGCTCAGACCGGGAAATCAGGTTGCGTCCGTTTCACTTCCAGTTTACCGAACCGTCGTTTGAAATTGACGTCAGCTGCGGCATTTGCCACGGAAAAGGCGTACCTCCTGGCGGTAGTGTCTGCCGGCTCTGCAAATCCGGATGGCTGGAGCTGGGAGGAGCCGGTATGGTGCATCCGAATGTGCTGAAAGCCGCCGGTATCGATCCCAAAATATATAACGGGTTCGCCTTCGGCTGGGGCGTCGAACGTACTTACATGATGAAATCCGGAACGAAAATTGATGACCTCAGGATTCTTTACGGTAATGATATAAGATTCCTGGAACAATTCTGAACCAAAAACTATGAACATTTTAATTCCGGATGAATGGCTGAGGGAATTCCTGGAAACCAAAGCTAAACCGGAACAGATCAGGGAATGCCTGTCGCTGGCCGGTCCGTCGGTCGAACGCATCAGCCAGTCTGCAATCGGACCGGTCTACGAAATCGAAATCACGACCAACCGGGTGGATACCATGTCGGTTTACGGCATAGCCCGCGAAGCTTCGGTCATCCTGCCGGAATTCGGCATTGCGGCCCGTCTCAATCCGCAGCCGGATGGCACCGATGTCGGCTCCGGCGGGGACAAGCTTGGTATCGAAATCATCAGCGATCCGGCACTCTGCAGCCGGATACTGGCGGTTAAGATTTCCGGTATTACTTTAAGGGACTCACCCCGGATTATTAAAAACCGGCTGGAAGCCGTAGGCCAGCGGCCGCTGAATAATGCTATTGACGTGACCAATTATGTCATGTGGGAGCTGGGACATCCGATCCATGCTTTTGACTATGACCGGCTGACCGGAAAGAAAATTGCCGTCCGGCAGGCTAAGGCCGGAGAGACGCTGATAACCCTCGACGGGAAAACGCATAGCTTACGCGGCGGGGAAATAGTATTTGACGACGGAACCGGAACCATCATAGATCTGACGGGAATCATGGGCACCAACAATACCGTCGTCACACCGAAAACCCGCAACGTGCTTCTCCTGATCGAAAATTCCGATCCGGCAAAAATCAGGCAGGCGTCAATGGATCTTTCCGTCCGCACCCAGGCAGCAGTACTTAACGAAAAACATCCCGATCCGGAGCTGGCTAAAGCCGTGATTCTGCGGGCTGCCGAACTGCTGACTGATATAAGCGGCGGTAAAATCGGGAGCAGACTGCTTGATATATACACTCCGCTGCCGAATCCTTCGCCCATTACCTTGCCCCGGTCGCTTCTGACAACGTATATCGGCACCCGGCTGACTCCGAAACGGATTGTGTCGATACTTAGCGGGCTCGGCTGTGCAGTTCGTCCGGCCAAAAAGGATAAGGCAGAAGACTTTCTGGTCGTTCCTCCGTCCTGGCGCCGGTTTGACCTGACCATCGCCGAAGACCTGGCCGAAGAGGTGGCCAGGATATACGGCTACCAACGGATCGGGACCAGGCTACCCGAACGCGAACCACCGCCGTCAGTGCCGGATCCGGTTTTTAGAGCCGAGGAAGCTGTCAAAAGCCGTCTGCGCGACTGGGGATATACCGAAACCTATACCTACTCGATGATTTCCATTTCCGTTGCCGACGAATTCGGTTTCAACCGGGATATCCTTTACCGGATCAGTAATCCTTTATCGTCGGACCTGGTTTATATGAGGCCGAGTATTCTGCCGGGACTTTTGCGCGTGGCTGCCGATAATTTGTCATTCCGGGATGCGCTTTCAATTTTCGAAATGTCCATGGTTTACGATTTCCGTCAGAACGATCTGCCGCGGGAACTGGAACGGCTGACCGTCATCCGTACAGGCAACGATTATGCGCAGCTTAAAGGTCTGGCAGAAGTACTGTTCGGA
>MFJD01000009.1:49151-62586 GCA_001779095.1 Candidatus Gottesmanbacteria bacterium RBG_16_52_11
TCCCGGCAGCGACACCTTATGTGGTATCCGGTAAATCCCTCCAGCTCGGGGAATTCGGCTATATCGGATATCTCACACCGCAACTATTGTCTTCACAGGGAATCAGGATTCCGGTTGCGGTGCTTGACCTGGATTTCGGAAAGCTCGCGGCTCCGGGTCTTAAGGTGCCGTCATTCGTTCCGGTTCCGAAATATCCCCCGGTAATTGAAGACTATACCCTGACCGGTCCCGGGCACAGTCGGATCGGTCCGGTACTATCGTTTATCCGGTCATTCAGTCCGCTGATTGCAGACGTCAGGCTGACCGGATCATACGGAAACGCGCGCACCGTAAGAATCCAGTACCTTGACCGTACACGAAACCTGACAGACTCTGATATCGTTCCGGTCAGGGAAGCGTTCCTTCAGGACCTCCGGCAAAAATTCCGGCTCAGCCTGAAGCAACAGTCGGATCTCTGAATGGACTGAGAGGTCTTCAGGGTGACTCAATGACGCCGGTTGACGGGGTCGGAGTCAGGGTTGGCGAAGATTCCGGCGTCGGGGTGGCGTAAGGTTCGTTTACTCCGATTTTGGCTTCCGCGTCAGCCGTGTTGCCCTTGGTATCCTCGGCCCTGATCCGCACCGAATGCGAACCGTCCGCCGCGTAAAGGTCGACTGTCAGCTCTTTATCCTTCGATTCCTTTTCCAGTTTGCCGTCCAGGAATATTTCAATTTTCCTGATTTCCTCCATGCTGCCGATTTCCGCCCTCAGGGTAAAATTGTTACCGACGGTTTCCTTATCTTTCGGCGTCACGATCCTGACGGTCAGCTTGTCGCTTTCATTATCCTCCTGCGTCGGCGGGTGGAATTTGGCATCGGCCTGACCGTTGACCCAGTTATCAATCGGTTCCTGCCATCGGTTCTTACCGTCCGACGATACCGGGTCATCTTCACGGATTACCACGAACAGTTTTTCATCGTATTCTCCCTTGAGTATCTGTACGGCATTTGCCAGGCGGTTGCTGTCGCGCTTGGAAACCTTGATTTTTTTGTATATCGGTGACAGGGCAGCGGGTTCTGTACCCTTTACAAAAAGCTCCTTCCGGGTGGGCTGTCCGTCAACCGGCAGGCCGCCGGCAAAGCCGTCAACGTCGGCTTCGATAACACTTCCGGGCCGTTCAAACGGTTCATCTTTCTTGCCTTCGGTGACGGCTCTCATGATCCGGTTCCAGATCGGAGCCGCACCGGTTATGCCCGAGGCCAGCGAAGGGTGCATCGGTGAATTGTCGTTGTTACCTACCCAGGCACCGACTGCAAAAGACCTGGTATATCCGATGGTCCAGTTATCGCGCTTATCATCCGTAGTGCCGGTTTTGACGGCAACGGACCTGCCGGGAATTGTCAGCAGCGACCGTTCCCCGAAAATAAGCTTCCGGGCATCGTTATCCGACAGGATATGGGTAATGATATAGGCAATATCGGCGGAAATGACCTGTTTGCCGCTGCCGGGTTTATATTCGTAAATAGTCTTACCGGCGGCGTTTTCCACTTTCAGAAGCGCTACCGGTTCCTGCCGCTGCCCGCCTGCTGCGAAGACCCCGAAGCCGCTGGTCAGGTCTAAAAGGGTAACCTCGCCGCCGCCCAGGGTTATCGACAGGCCGAACCGTTTCAGATTGGCATCGGTGGATTCCAGCGTACTTAAACCGGCATCATATGCCGTCCGGAGACCCTCGCGGATACCGACAATGGCGGTAGTTTTAACGGCGATGGTATTGATGGAATTACCCAGGGCATAGCGCATCTGTATCGGGCCGCGGTATTTGCCGTCGTAGTTTTTCGGGGAATAATCCGGCTTGCCGGCTTCACCTGACGGATACTTCGTTTCCACGTCTGTTAAAACCATGTCCGCCGTATAGCCCTTCCGGAGCGCGGTGGCGTATGTAAACGGTTTGATGGCTGAACCCGGTTGCCTCAGTCCCTGGGTTACGACGTTATACTTATATCCGCCGGAATCCGACGCCTGGTAATCCCGGCTTCCGACCATGACCAATATTTCCCCGGTTTTCGGATCAATTACCACTGCTGCGCCGTTACTTACTTTCAGTTTGGCCGCCTTGTCAACTTCCTCGGCAACGATTTTCTGCACCTTATCCTGAAGTTCCATGTCAAGCGTTGTTGTTACCCGGAGACCCTGCTCCACGACATCGGACCCGAATTTTTTAACCAGAAGGTCGTTGACGAATGCCACGAAGTGGGGCGCCTTAAGGCCGACCTCGTCGTTGCTGAATTTCATGTCCGGCAGCTGACCGGCAGCCAGTTCTTCCTGATCCTTAGTGATGTAGCCGTCTTCCCGCATCCTCCGGAGCACCTGTTCCGTCCGCCAGACATAGGCTTTGGGTTCTCCGGTAAACGGCGAGTACCGCGAAGGAGCCTGGGCCAGACCGGAAATGAAGGCGCACTCCGTCAGACCCATTTCCTTCAATGCCTTCCCGAAATACTTTTCGGCCGCTGCCTCGGCACCGACAGCCGTACCGCCGTAAGGCGTTTCGTTTAAATACATATGGAGGATTTCGTCCTTGGTATATTTCCGTTCGATCTGAACCGCGAGGATTGCTTCCTTGATTTTCCGGGGCAGGGTACGTTCCTGAGTCAGCAGCACGTTTTTAACCAGCTGCTGAGTCAGCGTGGATCCGCCCTGGAAATTGCGGAAGACGAATATATTCACCGCTGCGCGGACAATACCGGTGGTTGACAGCCCGGGATGACGGTAAAATTCCTTGTCCTCGATGGCAACTGTAGCCTCCCGGCAGTATTCCGGCACGTCCTCCCATTTCACGGCTTTGCGGTTAACGTCCTGATAGATGTCGAAGATATCCTTGCCATTCCGGTCCAAGAGAACGGTCGATAAGCCTTCAACGCGCTTCACCTTGTCCGGGCGGGGCAGGTCTTTGGCGTACCAGGCAAACAGGAGGAAAACAAAAAGAATGCTGCCGATGATTCCGAAGAAAGCAATTGTTGCCAGTCCGGATAATGTCATCACACTCCGGCGCCGGGTACCGAAATATTTCCGCTTCTGGCGGTCGAGGAAAAAGCCGAACTCTCCGCTTCGTTTCATGGATCTTCCGGGGCTGATACCGGAAATGCCGGAATTACTGTCATCAATAACATTACCCGGATCCGTACCGACCGGAACCGCTTCCGGAGCACTCCCGTCATCAGGCTGCACGCGGGTGTCCATACCGGGTTTAATCACTGTTTTCCGATAAAAACATGGTACCGTATCAAACCGCCAAATGCAAAAAAACTGCAGCCAGACCGCAAGCAGGCTGAAATCCTCAGTCATACCGGATTATATGCATCAGGTACGGACGGCGGGTTGTGGTATAGTAAGAGGCATATGGATGCTATCGATACGCTGCTATCCCGCGGTGTCGACTCGGTATACCCCAGCCGTGAAGAGCTGGCTAAAGTACTGCGGGCCGGAAAGAAACTGACTCTTTACCAGGGATTTGACCCTACCGGCACACAGCTTCATATCGGACACGCCGTAGCTATCCGGAAACTGCGCCAGTTCCAGGATCTGGGTCACCGGGTTATATTCTTAATCGGTGACGGGACAGGTCAGGCAGGCGATCCGTCAGGTAAAAGTACATCCCGGGATAAGTTTTATACCCGTGAGGAACTGCGGGCCAATGCCCGGGATTATGTCCGTCAGGCCGGCCAAATCGTCCGTTTTAAGGGAGATAATCCGGTGGAAATCCGCTATAACAGCGACTGGCTCAATAAACTGACACTGGTCGACATTCTGGGTATTGCCCAGCATTTCTCGGTACAACAGCTGATCGAACGCGATATGTACCGGGAGCGGATGAAGCGGGAAGAGTCAATTAACCTGCGTGAATTTCTTTACCCGCTGCTTCAGGGATACGATTCGGTAGCCATGAAAGTCGATCTGGAACTGGGAGGCACCGACCAGACTTTCAATATGCTGGCCGGTCGGACGCTGGTAAAAGCTATGCTGGGGAAGGAAAAATTCGTCATGACCGTGCCGCTGCTGACTGATGCCAGAGGCACAAAAATCGGCAAAACCGAAGGCAATGTCATTGCAATTACCGATCCGCCGGGTGAGTTATACGCCAAAATCATGAACCTGGGCGATGACGCCATCATCAACTGCTTCATGCTGCTTACGGACCTGCGGGAAGACGACATCCGGACCATGGAAGGGGAAATGCAAGGCGGCATAAATCCAATGCAGTATAAGAAGAAACTTGCATTTGAGCTGACGCGTACTTTTCATGACGCCGCAGCCGCAGGCAGAGCAGAAACGGAATTTGAGAGCGTACATCAGAAAGGCGGCCTGCCGGCGGAGGCCGGTTATGTATTTGAGTCCAGAGAACGCTCTGCCGATCCGGTCGAAATACTGGTCGGATCAGGTGCGACGGCGAGCAGGTCCGAGGCGAAGCGGCTGATTGATCAGAATGCCGTTGAAACAGGCGGCGTAATTCTGAAAGCCGGCACGCCGCTTAGGATCGGAAAAGGTGTTATCATTAAGGTAGGAAAGAAAAAATTCATTTCCATAAAGACTATATGAACTTTTTCCGGAAACACGATAAATTCTGGAAGATAATCGTCATCGCCGCCTCGCTGGCGCTGGTAGCGACCTCATTCGTTCCGTTTCTGTCTGGCGGACTGAGGTAACCGGAACTGCCGCTATATGGATCTGACACTCGATACGCCGGTGCAGTATGTTCCCCGGATCGGACCAGCCCGCGCCCAGCTTCTGGAAAAACTCGGTATCAGTACTGCCGGAGACCTTCTCTTCCATCCGCCCCACCGTTATAATGACTTCTCCCTGGTATCGGACATCGGAAAAGTCCAGCCCGGGGAAACCGTTACCGTAGCCGGCTCTGTCAGATTTGCCAAGAACCTGCTGACCAAAAGCGGCCGGCGGATGCAGATGGTCTCAGTCAGCGATCCGACCGGTTCGCTGGAGGCGGTATTTTTCAATCAGCCGTTCCTGGTAAGGACGTTTCTCCCGGGTACTCCGGTCAGGATGGCCGGCGAAGTCAGCTGGTTCGGCCGGAAAATCGCACTCATGTCCCCGGAATACGAAATAAACAACACCGGCCAACCGCTCCATACCGGCAGACTGGTACCGGTATATCCGGAAACCGGCGGTATTTCATCCAAATGGTTGCGCGGTCGGATATCTTACCTCCTGTCCGAGATCGGCAGCTCTATCACTGACCATCTGACACCGGCAGTACTGTCCGATTGGCAGCTGGTATCCCTGGCTGACGCGGTCCGCATGATGCATTTTCCGGAAAATCAGACCGAAGCTGCCGAAGCGAAGCGGCGGCTGGCATATGATGAACTTCTGACAATGCAGCTGTCGGCGATACTGGCCCGAAGGCAGTGGGAGCAGTCCGTCACGGCGCACCGCGTTCCGGTAAAAGACAGTCAGAGACAGGTTTTTCTGAAATCGCTGCCGTTTAAGCTGACGGGGGACCAGCATAAGGCGCTGGACGATATTTCGGCTGATTTCGGTAAAACATATCCGATGCACCGGCTGCTTGAAGGTGACGTCGGATCCGGAAAAACCATTGTGGCAACTGCGGCGGTTTACGACGTCTACAAAGCCGGGTTCCAGTCGGTACTCATGGCACCGACTGAAATCCTTGCCCAGCAGCATTACGAAACGGTCAGTAGGTTTCTAACGCCCTTGGGAGTCAGGGTGGCGCTGATTACCGGCAGTTACAAATCCGAAATGACGCTAAATTCGGGCCAGGGCAGTCTGACGGGCGGTTTCGGACCTGCGTATGACGTCTTCGTGGGTACCCATGCCCTACTGTCCGCCTCAGTAACTTTCGACCGGATCGCACTTATCGTCATCGATGAACAACAGCGGTTCGGCGTGGCACAACGGCGGCTTCTCCGGAACAAAGCCAGTTCGAATGTGGCGCCGCATCTTCTGACCATGACAGCCACCCCGATACCGCGGACAGTTGCGCTGACCCTGTGGGGCAATTTGGATATCTCGGTCATCTCCCAGATGCCGACCGGCAGAATGCCGGTAAAAACCTGGGTTGTTCCGTCGGACAAGCGCGACAAAGCATACGTCTGGATCCGCAGCCGGCTGTCAAATGACAATGCCCAGGCTTTCATCGTCTGTCCCCTGATCGAGGAGTCAGAAACGCTTACCAGCGTCAGGTCGGTGAAAAAAGAATATGACCGACTTCGCAGGGAAGTCTTTCCCGACCTGCGGCTGGCCCTACTTCACGGAAAAATGAAGCCGGCGGAAAAAACCAGGATTCTGGCCGGGCTCCGTGAGCGGCAATCTGACATTTTGGTCGCCACACCGGTTGTCGAAGTCGGAATCGATATTCCGGACGCAACGGTAATGATGATTGAAGCCGCGGACCGGTTCGGCCTGGGACAGCTGCATCAGCTGCGCGGCCGGGTCGGCAGGCGGGATAAGGAGTCATACTGCCTGCTTTTCACGGAAAGTGAGGATGAGGGGACAATCGAACGGCTGAAAGCCCTGGAAACCCACCATAACGGTGCTGAACTTGCGGAAATCGACCTTACCATCCGCGGTCCGGGAGAATTATTCGGTACCAGGCAACACGGGCTGCCACGGCTGCGCTACGGGAGCTTCATGGATTCCGGACTTCTGCATGAAACCAGGCATGCAGCCTTAAAGCTGGTGGCCGCCGATCCGGCTCTTTCCGGCGTCCCCCTCTTGAGGGAAAAGCTGGAGCGCAGTACAATAGGGGACAGCGGATTCGATTAATCCGGTTTTTATTTTTTAATCGGCAGAAACGGCAATATGACGCCATTACCCAAACGCAGACACAGCACCAGAAGGGGAGGCAAACGCAAAGCCTCAATCCGGCAAAAACTGACCGGCCTGGTGCCATGCAAAAACTGCAGTTCAATGATCAGACCGCACCGGATTTGTCCGAACTGCGGATTTTATAACGGAAAGGAAATCCTGAAGCCGAAAACGCCTAAGGCGAAAAAGTAAAGTGGGCACCGGGTAACAGACATTTCAGCTTCTCCTGAATGTCTGATACGCAGTACCCAAGAATCCCATGAAAACAGCTCACGATCCCCGACACCTGCACCGGATTTCGCTGATGCAGAAACTATTTTCCCATTCCTTCGGAAATACTGACGATCCGGAGATTGATACGATTGTCAGCCACCTGCCGGAAACCGATGCGAAAATCCAAGCTGCAGCTCCTGAATGGCCGCTTAACAAGATATCCAAAATTGACCTGGCAGTCCTCCGGCTGGCAGTACACGAAATTACTGTCTCCCGTGACCAGCCGGTAAAAGTCGTTATCGATGAGGCAGTAGAGCTGGGTAAGGAATTCGGAAACGTTGCCAGTCCGTCATTCGTCAATGGCGTTCTTGGAACGATCGTCAGTGCCGATCAACCAAAGGAGAAATCATGACTCTGGATGACCTGGAAAATATGACCGGGATTAAATTTAAAAGCCGGGATCTTCTGACCCAGGCTTTCATTCACCGGTCGTTTCTTAACGAAGACCGGACATCGAAACAGTCGAATGAGCGTCTGGAGTTTCTGGGGGATGCGGTATTATCATTTCTGACATCCCATTACCTCTATACCAAATTCGCGGAATTTCCCGAGGGTACTCTGACGAATATCCGGTCCGGACTCGTCAAGACTAAGACTCTGTCCCGGATTGCCGATACCCTCGGATTGGGAAACCTCCTGTTTCTCAGCCGCGGCGAGGAAGAATCGGGTGGCCGGAAAAATCCGTCGCTTCTGGCCGATGCGTTCGAGGCATACCTGGGTGCCATGTTTCTTGACCGGGGGATTGAAATCTGCCGGGATTTTCTAACCGGATACCTGTTTCCGGTTGCCCAGGAAATTGTCGACAAAAAAGCCTATATCGACTTTAAGAGCCACCTGCAGGAAATTATCCAGGAAATTTCCAAAAATTCACCGGTTTACCGGGTAATCCGCAGCGAAGGCCCGGACCATAACAAAATTTTCTGGGTGGAAGTCCTTTCGGGCGAAAAGGCACTCGGTTCAGGATCCGGTAAATCAAAGCAGGAGGCGGAACAGTCGGCAGCTTCTGACGCGCTTGAGAAGATAGGCCAGTCGTGATATTATTGACTTTAATCCCTGCAGGAAGCAGGGAGTTTATGTAATATGGTTAAGATCAGACTGATGCAGACAGGGACCAAAAACCGTAAAACTTACCGGATTGTCGCTATCGACGAGTCCAAACGCCGGGACGGCCGGGCGGTAGAAATTCTGGGTTTCTATAATCCGCTGGTGAAACCGCCGGAAATTTCGGTCAAAAAAGAACGGATAACTTACTGGCTGTCAGTCGGCGCTCAACCGACCGAATCGGTCAGGAAGCTGCTGAATCTTTAAAGGCACATGAAAGAAACGCTGCTTTACATACTTAAAAATATAGTTGACCACCCAGAGGATGTTGAAGTAACCGAAACGACCGGCGATTCGCGGACTATTCTGTCGGTCCGGGTACATACCGATGATATGGGTAAAGTTATCGGTAAGCAGGGCAGAATTATCCGGGCGATCCGTGACCTGATCAAGCTAATGGCCGCGCGCAATAACACTTACGCTGATGTGGTGCTTAAGGAAGAATAAGCGGCTGCCAAAATACCGGTTTAGGTCAGACATCATATCACGGAACTTGTCCCTGATTGCGAAATTACCTTCCTATGCTCATCTCAATTCTGACGCTTTTTCCGGAAATGTTTGACGGACCGCTGGGTCAATCCATCATTTCCCGGGCAAGAAAAAAGGATAAAGTCCGGATAAACCTGGTTAACATCCGCGATTATGCGACTGACTCATATAAAACGGTCGATGACCGGCCCTACGGGGGAGGGCTCGGGATGATTCTTAAAGTTGATGTGGTTGACGCCGGTCTGAGGAGGATACTGGCCGGAAGCGGCGTCGTAAGATCCGATACCCGGGTGATACTGCTTGATCCGCAGGGCAAACGCTTCCGGCAGCGGGACGCCGTGAGGTTGGCCGGATACCGGCATCTGGTCCTTATAGCCGGCCATTATGAAGGCGTAGATGACCGCATCAGAAAGCTCTCGGATGAGGAAATATCTGTCGGTGATTATGTATTAACCGGCGGCGAACTGCCGGCTATGGTGATTACCGACAGCGTCATCAGGCTGCTGCCGGGAGTTCTCAGGGAAGTGAAAACAACTTCGTCAGAATCGTTCAGCGATCCCAAAATCCTTGAATATCCGCAGTTTACCAGGCCCCCGGATTACCGTGGTATGA
Organism: Candidatus Gottesmanbacteria bacterium RBG_16_52_11; assembly: GCA_001779095.1. GTDB lineage: Bacteria > Patescibacteriota > Microgenomatia > UBA10105 > UBA927 > RBG-16-52-11. Next base: position 58,443 of record MFJD01000009.1, read on the forward strand.
AAGTTCCGGAAATCCTGTTGTCAGGGAATCATGCCCGGATAGCGGCTTGGCGCAACAGGAAAGCCCGGTCGGTAACAAGGAGTAAAAGACCTGACCTCAACCGCCGCAGCTCAAAGTGAGAATGGATTAGTCTTGTCGCCGGGCACCAGCTGGGGCGGACCCATGTCCTGGCCGAGGATATTATATGAATTGAGCCTGGCAATCAGCTCCTCATGTTTGGCAGATAACGGCTCAATTTTATCCGTCGGTTTCGACAGAACCTCGGGCAGCGGCGCGAAGAAGCCTTCGATAGTCAGTGAGGTTTTCACAATATCCTCAGGTTCGTAGGCAACGTTAGCCTGACTGACCCGTAAGAGCCTTCTGACGCCAACCAGAAGGTCCAGGAAGGCATTTACCTGCTCCCCGGTACCGTTAACATTGGCCTCGACGAATATCGTATTCTTGGATAGCTGCGGATCCGGTTTGGCGGGTGGAAGTGCAGACCCGGTGGCGATGGAACCCGGGGTCATAATTTCCAGGCCGATCAGGGACGCTCCGACCTGGGATGCCATCGTATCGATTGTTGACAGCATGGTGGGGAAATTTTTACCGGTCGGGACAGCCGCCACCAGTGTATCAACCTGGCTTGACAGAACGGTTTCATCCAGATTCTGGAGCACCCTGACATGCTGGCGGATCGCTTCCACATCCCTGGCTATCTGATTACTGTCATCGTAGAATTTCCGTACCGTTTCAATACCGGGCAGGATACCGCGGAAAACGACCAGTGTACACACCAGGTAAATTACCGTAGGTATGAAAAACCCTTGATAGATGCGGATGGTTTTGCGCATTGAACTCATGGCGACTCCCAGACCGGACGGAATGAATAAGATATGGAAATTCCGTCCTCGTTCAGCTGAAATGTACGCAGCATCGGATCGGCTAACAATCTCGTACCGACACCTCCGATAACGGTATCAGTCATCACGATCGACTCGTCAAGGGATCCCGGATGGTAATTAACAGCAGCTTCGGCCAGGCTTTCCATGGTAATATTGCTGAGTACCGGCGGCGGGGCGACTCCGACAGCAGTCTGGAGCACGCGGGCGACCGGCTTGGTTTTTTCGATTATTTTTTCAACCACGTCAATCCGGCTTTTAATGGCCATCAGTTTGGTTTCCTTCGGCCGTTCATCTTCGAGCTGAGTCAGCAGGCGTTTTTTTGTCGATTCCAGTGTCCGGTAACGGACCTGCATCGTCAAGTAAGCTGCCAGTGTGATCATCCCGATAATCAGCACCACAAACAAAGCCAGAATACTCAGGTTTTTATACTGGGATTCGATCGGAGCCAGGTACTCCGGCAGTGCGCTCTGGCGTTTGAGTAGGTTAATATTCGAACTTGCCATATCCGTTACCTCAGTGACAGCCCGATGGCGACGGTAAATGTCGGACCTTCGGGATCTAGCACGGCAAATCTCTGGTCGCGGCGGATGCCAACCCAGGGATTGCCAAGCTGGACCTCGATACCGGTAGCTTCAGCGATATATAGAACCATTCCCGGCAGCCTGGCCGTCCCGCCGGATAACAGTATAACCTCGGCGGATTCATTTTTGTTATGTTCCTGGTAAAACAGGATGGCACGCTTCATTTCACTGATGATCGTATCCATGATCGGCTTGATGGCGGCGACGATTTTGCCTTCCAGCTGGGACTTGTCAACTCCGTAGGTCTTTTTGTATTCCTCAGCCTGCAGCTGGTTAAAGTCCAGGCTCTGCGCCAGAGCGCGGGACAGGGCCTCACCACCCGCGGAGATTGAACGGGTAAACGCCAAAACTCCGTTTCTGAGAATTGCCAGATCCGTAGTCTGAGCCCCGAGTGAGACAATCATGACGTTTCTGACCGACGGGGCCGATCGCACCAGGGCCCGGGATGCGGCAATGATTTCGGTTTCTGCTCCGACCGGATTGAGGTCAGCCATATCGAGAATCGTGATGTATTTCTCGATCAGGGCTTTGGGGCTGGCGACCAACAGGACTTCCATTTTCCCGGTGCCGGTTTCCTTACCGTCCCGCAGTATGGAAAAATCCAGGTTTACCTGATCCAAAGGCAGCGGTACGTACTGTTCCGCTTCCCATTTGATGGCCGAACTCAGCTCATGCTGGGACAGCTGGGGCACATCAATCACCCTGGTAAATACCTGGGATTCGGGTAGGGCGACATGGACTTCAGTGCTTTTCGCGCCGGTCTGCTTAACCAGCTGTTTTACCGCATCAGCCAGAGCTTTATGATCGGCCGCGAGCGTACTCGAAAGGGATTTGGGCGGGGTTGCGATGGCACCGGCCGCCCGCAGGGTTCCGGTATCACCGTCACGGTATAATTCGATGAGCTTGATGCTGTGGGACCCGATATCTAACCCTAAATTCGTCTTCATAGGCAGGCTTAGGTCCCTTACTGCGGGAACGATCCGCCGCTACCGAATATGACGTAATCGAAAAGCCCCGAAGGCGTCCGGAAACGCTGCTGGGTATTTAAGCACCTGGTTACGCTGTTTGCCATCGTGCCGCAGGATTCGATGACATTGCCCTGCTTGGGAATCATTTCACCGTTCTGTCCCACAACTGCAATCTGGGCCGAGTTATATAACGGTTTAAACCGCAGCATGAGCGCAGCTGTAGCAGAGGGCAGGTTGAAACTGGCTGGCAGAGTCAGATCGAGATTCCGGTAATGGGTGATATTGGGATTCCCGGTACCGCAATCGCCGGGAGTGGCAGCTATTGAAGTAAAATTATTCCCGGCAGCCCTGGCGCCGTCAGGATCGAATGCCATCCGGGCGACCTTATATGTGCCGGATTCATAATAATACACGGCAACCACCATCGCCGGCAGAGGAGCGGTAGCGTTTCCGAAGCATAATCTGATAATATGCCAGTTATAATCTCCGGATGTCGGTAGCGTTGGACCGGACGGATCGGTAAGCCAAAGCGTCGCCGTATCGCCTTCATCGGTCATACTGGGATAAACAAAAGTGCTTGTAGGGAGCATTTCATTAACGGCTACCTCATATGTAACGTTCGGGTCCCCGATGCTGACAGCAGATCCGCCAGTACCGGCACCCGTACGCAGGCCTTCCTCTATGCCGGCTTCGGCGGCACTGAAAGCCCGGGAGGATTCCTCCACCTGGGTACTGATTTTGACATCCGTCGTGGTCCGTCCGGCCATAGCCAGTGCAATGGTCGTCGCAACTGACAGAACCAGCAGTGTAATAAGCACAACCTGTCCCGACTGCCGGTCATTATTTCTCATATATACCCATTGTATGCAGAGATTCTGACTTTGACAATAGTTAAGAGCCTGCAGATTCACAGATAGAGATTCCGGGTCTGAATAGTATCCCTGAAAACCTGCCTGGCTGTCTCGAATGTCGCTGCTCCGATGGTATTCTGACGCAGCACGAATCTGACCGTCACCCGGGCCGGCTGCTCCCGGACTTCAGTACAGTTGAAAGTCAGAATTTCAGCATAGACTCTGTCCGAAATGATTTTTTCTGGTGCACCGGCACCTTCTGCAAGATAAATTACACCGCTGTTTATCGAAAAAACTGAATCGTATTCCGTCGTGCCGTCGGTATTGCGTTTGATTACCTGCAGGGTGTTTACATTTGTTCCGTCACAAGTTGAAGTAATTTCGGTTGAATTCTGGATTTTCCGCGTTAAAACGCTCAGGACATATTCTCCGTTCTGCTTGACTTCTTTCAGGGCCTCGGTTTTCGTATTTACCCGGATTATCGATACAAATGCCTGCACCACTACTACGCTGATGATGGCAATAATCGTAATCGATACGAGTATTTCGACAAGAGTGAATCCGTTCGGCCGCCTCATATCATTTCCATTTAGTGATATACGTTTGGGCACGGCTTTCCCGCTCGGTCCCGCCTTCCCACCAATGAACGAAAACGTCAACTGTCAGCTGATCACCGCCGGTAATGGAAAAACTGATTGTCCGGGAAAACGTCAGTACCGGATTCGGGGCGGCACCGATATTAAACCTATGACTTGCGTCACAGGTATCCGGGCCTGCCACTTCCGGACCAAAAGTTGATGCGTCCATGCAGAATGTCTTATTCGCATATGTAAGCAGGAAGGTTCCCCAGTCGTTATCGT
>MFJD01000009.1:62642-74104 GCA_001779095.1 Candidatus Gottesmanbacteria bacterium RBG_16_52_11
TGGCGCTCTGGGTCAGATTGGTGGCCGTACTCCGGTAACGGGAAGAATTTGTGGCTTTAAGTGACGCGCTGGTAATGGATACCAATCCGGTCACCAGAAGTGCGACCATGGCGATGGCAACGACGACTTCGGCAATGGACTGCCCGTGTTCTGACTTACTTAATAAAGTCATAATTACAGTTTCTCCGGCCCGGATATTTCTCCCGTCGAACTGACCGAAATTCTGAACGGATTAGTCCCGGGGCCGTTATCATTTGATAAATCAATGTTACCGGTAGTGGCAACAGTCTTATCAAGCACTAAAAAAATGACAGGATCTACGGTGACGGACTTAAACTTGACATTTTCCGGCAGTGCATATGTGGCAACGACTTCCGGATCAGGCAGAGTGTTACACAATCGCACCAGGTTGTAAGTCTTTGCCGCGGTTTCGATGTCAATCTGGTAACCGTACAGACTGGCACAGGTCGGCGAAGGTGTAAAAACGCCACTAGAAGCATTATTCTGCGCAAATCTCAGGTCATTCTTGAGGGTAAACGCCGCCTGGCGAACCCGCTGGGTTGCATGGAATGAAGCGTACGTGGCAAAACCGATGCTGACGATAATCGAAATGATTACCGTAGCAACGATAAGTTCAATCAGCGAAAAACCCGAACTTGATTTGTCAAATTTATTCACGGATCTAATTTTTAAGAACCAAAAAGCTCATATGATTCATTTTCGTATCCCGTATAATGCCAAAACGGCGACCTGGTCCAGCATTCCTGCAACTCGTTACTTTCAACCTCGATATACGTTGACAGACAATAAGCCCATGATGCTCCGTTTAATGCACCATAGTAATAATATTCATAAGCCGGCGATTTCGGGTCCTTCGGCAGGCTGGAGATGTAGTTCTGCGTTACTAGTGCACCCAGGACTGTATCAAAAGTTCGCCAATCACCGCTTGAGTTAGGATATGTACCGGTATCAGCCCGGTACATTTCCAAAGCCTGCCGCACGTTCTGGAGATCGCTCTTGCGTTTCGTGTCCCTGGAATTGCGGCTGGCAGTTACATACGACACCATACCGACCGCCACTAAAATTCCGATAATAACCGCTACAACCAGCACCTCAATAAAGGTAAAACCATTCCGAAGTTTCTTGTGACTCATGATCCCTCCTTACTGCATGTTTCTGGCACAGTAATAATTACCAGGATTACCCAAACCGGAGCATGTTGCATCTGCAGCCGCATTTGAATTACCGATATTACTGCCTTCAAGTAATGCACACGTGCAGTAGGTACTTGTTCCGGTTAAAACATACGGGTAATTTACGGAAGTTTTCGGATCTTTCGGCCAGCCTCCCGGCAAAAAATCAGGAACAGTCAGCTGTACCTGTGTCGGATAGTTACTGTTATTTGCGGCAAAATACTGTTCAGCCGCCGAAGTCAGCGCCTTGATATCCTGCATCCGCCGGCTGTTTCTGGCTTTCAGCTGCGCGCTCGAGTAGGCGGCTACGCCGATGGCTACGAGTATGCCGATAATCGAGATGACGATCAGAAGCTCAAGAAGCGTAAATCCCGATGCTGAACGGATTCGGGTTTTAAATATTGAGTTTTTAACTTTCATGGTATAAATCCTTTCCACCAGATCAGGAATGCCTGGTGCCAGATTAGTGCCGAGGCAGTTCCGAGAATCAGAAACGGCCCGAACGGTACGATACTTTGTAACGAGTGTCTGCCTCCTATAACCAGTATTACACTCACCAATGCACCCGTCAAGAACGCGGCATAGAGAGCCATTACGATACCGGGATAACCGGTCAAAAAACCCATAAGCAGGGCCAGTTTAACGTCTCCCAGCCCCATACCCCGACCCCGGGTAATGGCCCTCAGTGCATAAAAGAATGTACCGGCCGCCAGGCCGGTAAAAACCCTGGTCATCAAATTCACCGGATCCGCAGCCGGCAATACCATCAGTCCGGCGCCGGCAAAACCGGAAATGACCATGACGTCCGGGATTATGTAATATTTGAGGTCCGCACCCGTGATAACCAGTAACGAGGAAAATATTATCAAGCTACCGGTTAAGCGGAGCAGGGGAACAAGCGCGGTCAGGGATTCGGTTCCTCCCGTTGCCCAAAATACTGCTGCAAATCCGATACCGGTGACCAGTTCCGTAACCGGATATGCCGCCGACAGCGGCTTGCGGCATCTGCGGCAGCGGCCGCCCTGAACCAGATATGAAATCAGGGGAATCAGCTCGTACCACCGGAGCGTCTTCTTGCAGTGGTCGCAGTGCGACCGGCCGCGGGTGACGGTTTCACCTTTGGGCAACCGGTCTATCAGGACATTGAGGAACGAACCGGCACATACTCCCAATACAAAAACAACGGCAGAAAAATACGGCATTTACTCAATTGTACGGTATGTAGGATTACGTTTTCCAGAACGGTCTTCTCTTCCATCGGAATAATATGGCTAATAGAATGATCAGGTACCCGGCGATAGTGATGCCTATACCCGTTCTGACGGAGTCCGGTTCAAACCGGAGTTCAACCGTATGACGACCTTCCGGAATCAGGAGGCCGATATTGAACAGGTTTACCGGAAACACCGCGGTCGGTACCCCGTCAACCGCGGCTGTCCACCCAGGATAATAGCTTTTTGCGACGGAGAGAATTGCGTCCTGATTCACTTCAACTGCCGTTTTCTCATACGTACCTGAGTAATATTCCGGAAAAAAAGAAAATTTCAGCTGCTCCGTTTGGGAAATCCGGGGAAATTCGTTCTCTACAATCAACTCCCCGGATTCATCAAATGTCCGGGAGACAAAAATTTTGCTGAAATCTTCCAGAGTCCTGACAGGCCGCAGTGCCGTGTAGGCCTTGTATTTCGGTAACGTATTATTCAGACGGTATATATAGAGCTGTCTTTGGGATACCGGCAACCGAATTCCGGGTGATACTGCCGGCGACAGAGTGTCATTCTCCAACGGCAGCGGCGATAATACCGTACTGACGTTCCTTATCCGAAGCGTCCGGACGGAAGCATCGGTCAGGCGGGCAGCCGGAGTTGATTCCAGCATATATTCATTTCCTAAGAGGGCATTGATTTCGCCGATCCTGGTCGGAAATAACGCCGCATAGTAGTTAACCGAGGGTATGCCGTACAGGATATTGCTGTCCGGAATCAGGTAATTCCGGTATTCCCGGTAACGGTTCAGTTTGCCGCTTAAAGTGCTGGTATACTCCTCAAATACGGCTGAATTAGACTTGAAAGAATAAACGGTGCCGGAACCGGTTTTTTTCAGTACGGCGGCAGATTCCGGATCCGGTAAAAACTGACTGTACGGTATCACGGGATGATAAGAAAACCAGGTCCGAAACAGGTCGAAAAGTACCAGTGAAATCAGAACGCCTGGTATGATAATTTTCAGAATCCTGCCGGTATTCTTCAAATTGCCAATCAGAAAATCAAATCCGTAGGCGGCAAGCACACACAACAGAAACAGAAAAACCAACAGATAGCGTGATGAAAACCGGAAAAACGAAAAGCCGGGCATCGTCAGGAGGAAATACAGGGGACCCGAACCTCCGATCATGAGAAGTCCGAAAAATATCAGGGCCAGAAGATAAAAAGCTCCCGCAGGAATTCTCCGCCACCGCCAAAGTCCGATACCGGCAAATAGGAGAGGCAGAATGCCGATATAACAGGCACTTTCCCAAAACAATGAGCCGTTTATGAGATTAGCTGTAGGATATGAGCCTGTCTGCGGATTGCCGAAGGCAAAAGGACTGAGAAACAGCAGAAAATGGCTTGCCGGAAATTTGTAGTACAGCAGTTCCCCGACATCCAGTCCGACCGACCGGTATGATAACTTCGCCATTTCATAGGTCGGGAAAATCTGTGCAGACGACAGGAAAAAACCGGCTGCGATTGCCAGACACAGCAAAATAAGCCTGCTTACAGGAATCCGCTCAGCCAGCGATCTGAAGATTCCGTAAAACATTATAAATAACAGGGAAATAAATACCATTTGAGGAAAACCCGAAAATATCTGCTGTGACAGAAAAAGGGAAAACATTATGAACCCGGCATACTTTTTCCCTTCAAGAAGTATGTCCGCGCTGTAGACCAGAATCGGAAAAAATACCGCGGATTGGAGAAGCACGAAATGGGATATATGGGAGACAAAGAAACCCGAAAACATGAAACTTATGGAAGCAATCAGCGATGCGGTGTAACTTATCCGTTTCCGGCGGCAGAAAAGAAACATCCCCATTCCGGATATGGAAAATAATGCAATATAAGCTATGTTATATGCCCACGGCGTCGGCAGCAGTCCGAATAACGTCAGATTTAAGAGGTTAAAAGTTCCGACCTGGCCTTCGGCAAGTACCGGAAAACCGCCGCCGATCAGATCCGTCCACACCGGCAGGGAATATGAATGCAGCGACTTTGACAATAGGTCCTTCATCGGATAATTGAAGTGCCAGATATCGTTTATGCCGACTTCATGAGTCGCATAGATCGACAGTTCGGGCAGGAATATCCGGATATGAAACAGCAGACTGATGCAAATGATAAACAGTCCGGCCGGTATCAGGGACCTGAAACGGTTAGTCTTTGCCGGAATCCGTTTATCCATATATGTAGCTTCCGGTTATTACAGATTCTCCAGTGGCGTCTGAACTTTACTTTTTTTCTGTTCGTATAATTTCAGATATTCATCGGCTTTCTCCTGATCGGAAAAGCAGTTACCGTAGACGACTGACAGGAAATAGTAGACTTTCGGATTATCATAATAGGCAGTTTCTTTCGATTTGAAAAAGGCTTCTTCCGCCTGAGGACACTTCCGCAGGGCCAGCCTAACAATCCCCAGCTGAGTATATATTTCGGATACATACTGGTCGCTGCCGACTGATAATCCATCGGTATAATACCCCTCGGCATCGGCCAGAAATCCGTGGTCTTTCATGAGTTTTCCCAGTTGCAGCCTGGATACGGCGTACGGATTCAGAACATCGGTTAAAACAAAATGTTTGTACCTCAGGAGTATCCCTGATTTAATTTCATCAAGATGATAGCCAGCCCAGATAAGTCTGTCTTCTGACATGATCTCATTATATGTCGGCAGATCAGCCTCATCGTATAATTTATATAGAAGTCCCCTGGGTATCCATTCGGTTCCTGAAGGTTTTTCGTAATCCACGTTTGAATATACCGGATGAGCCTTCCGGTTGCGGTCGATAAAATCGGTCAGCAGATTCTTTCCGTCAGGTTCCGGTAAAGCTAACCCTGGAAAATTCTTTTTCACTGTCTCAAGATATGGGGCGGAGCGCAAATTTGCTTCATATAAGACTATGACGTCCGGGCGGATTTTTTCGACGTACCTCTGATACTGGGCCATAAAAAGCGGCGAGTCCCCGAGCAACAGAAGCAGCCCGTCCGGTTCAACAGTCCGGAGGAGATCGATACCCAGGTATGCTGTAGTCCGGTCTTCCGGCAGTCCGGTAAATTTCAGGGCAGTGCTGACTAACATCAGGATTCCGAATGAAAATCCGAACACATACACTGCAGCAGTAATGAGGGTGCGGTACTTGCGGGCTAACGCCGTCCGGCTGATGCTACCCAGACTTTCCAGAATCCCGGTAATTCCGCAACCGAGCACGATAGAAACGATGACGTAAGACGGCAACAGAAACCGTTCGTAAATTCCCAAACTAAAGGAGGTCAGAATCGGGTAACTGGCGTAGAAGTAATACAGCGGTCCGGTAAATAAAAATGCCGTCAGGATAAACCAAAATAAAACTTTTTGGTGTCTGGCGAGCCAGACAAAACCGATGACAACCAGTGTCATTCCGATCCAGTAAAAGTCCGTCAACATGAATTGGAAATAGGCTTTTATTCCGAGTAGCCGTTCGGTAAGCGTAGTCCCGAACAGGGTTGCCGCCTGAAAGGTACCGTACCGGGCGCGTGTCACCAGGTCAATAAATCCCCGGACGGTCGACGCGTTTTCCCAATTTATGACGGCGTTATGCCGGGCTGCCAAGGGAATATAGATATAAGGTAATAAACCGCAGGAAAACAGAAACAGCATTTTCGGGATATGACGGAACTCCCGGCTCAATCGTTTACGAAGTAACCATCCTAAAAATAAATATGCCGGTAATTGGAAAATGATCACCTGATGGTGAGTTAATGATAAACCGGATAACAGCGCAAAGCGCATGAGGTATTTCGGTTCATTTCCGATAAACCAGCTGACGGCACAGTAAATGAGCGCCAGAGTGAAAAAATCAAGCAGTGCAAAAACCTCCGCGGTTACCCCGTAAAAGAAAAACAGATAGTTACCCAGTAACACGGTGGATGCGATCAGGGAAACAGACTGTTTTCCGGTAATTTTCCTGACAGTCAGGTACACCAGGCCAACAGAAAAAGCGTGGGGGACAGAGGACAGCAGCCCGACCCGCCAGGCAACTGAAAATAACGGAAGACGGGTCAGAAACCATCCGAGTGCGGTATACAGGGGATATCCCGGCGGATGGGGAACGCCGAAAAGGTATGCTGCAGTCACCAGGTCACCGCTATCCGCTCCGCTGACCCCAAAAGCCTGGAAGGATAATAGTATCAGGAACGATAAGATACTAACCAATACGTAAGGCACATGATTCCGTCACATTCAGTGAAAGGACTGCAGACAGGACACAAACAATAAGCTGGCCATAATGGCCAGCTTATTTGAAATACACGCTTATCAGCTTATTAATGTATACACCAGTAGCAGGTAGTGGCTCCACCGGATGTCTGAGAAATGCAGGTATCAGCCGGAACCGTTACGCCGTTCGAGCTGAAAATTGCGTTCGGATCAAGCCTGAAATTCTTGGACTCAGGCTGGAAACAGACCGCCAAATCATCGTCAGCCGTTGACGTAACCGGGATTCTGGCCAGCCTGTTGGTACCGGCTGCAGCCGTAAAATTCATCTTCAGCTCCCCGGCGCTGATCAGGGCCATTATATGTGGTCCCATTGTCGGATCGTTAAGCGGTGCCGTAGTCGGCCTGTTTGCCGGTACGGTTCCCCACGGAAACTCTCCCTTGGTACCGTAATACCGCAGATTTGCGTTGTAAAATTCGGTCACCGTATTCCGGGTTGCCGAATCGCGGCCTTTCTTCAATTGCTCGAACGGATCTATCGTTGCCAACAGTCCGATCGCCAGAGCTCCGAGCAGCGCTATAACGATCAGGATTTCGATGAGCGTAAAACCTGAAGTCTTTTTCATAATAAGTACCTCTATATATGGTGTAACACAGTATAAAAAATCTTGTCAAGTATATGTTTGCAATGCCCGCCGTATCTGATTAGTATGGAAACGATGATAATCAGTGTGCTAACCCTCGTGACCCTGGTTTTAAGGATATTCCGGATTGATCTGATGATCTTCAACCTGGACCAGATAGGTATCTGGTTTACGAACAGCCGGTTTTATGAACAGCCATTCCTTATTACTAAGGGAACGTACGCCAGCATCGGAATCTGGAACCTGCCGCTGTTTCATTACCTGTTGATCCCGCTGACTGTCATATCCCGCGAACCGGTTGCCGTGACAATGGTTTTTGTTCTGCTGAATACGGCAGCGACGATTTATTTCTATTCTGCCTTGAAACGGTATTACTCCGGTCTGACGATATTAGTGGCAACGGTCATACTGGCGGTATCGCCTTGGCTGGTTATATATTCCAGAACGATATGGCAGCCCAGCATGCTGTTTCCGCTCGTTGTACCGGTCGTTTTTTTACTGCACCAGGTCATACTCGGTAAAAATCCGAAAAATACATTCTGGCTATTTCTATTGCTCAGCCTCATCGCCCAGATTCATATTTCCGGATATGTTCTCATTCTGCTTGTCACAGGAATTTTCATCATGTACAAGGTAAGGATACGCTGGGGCAGCTTACTGCTTGGCCTCTTTATCGGATTCCTCTGGACGCTGCCCTATATCTATTATCAGTTACATAGCAGTCCGGTATGCCCTGACTGCCGCAATTTTCTGGTTTATGCCGGGAAACCGAAAAACTTCGATGGAAAGAACATCACGCTGGGGCTGCAGATTGTCAACGGAAACGGATTCGACTTCTTCCTGGGTGATAATTTAACCCCGTTTATGGCGTCTATCAGGGCCAAAGAGGTTAGTTCCGTTATATTCTGGGGGGGGAATTTCCTGGTTTTGTCGGGTTTTTATCAGATCCTGCGGCACCTGAAGAGATACCGCTTCCTGATTATCGTTTCCGTTGCCTACCCGGTTTTCTATTTCCTGACACGAACGAAATTTTACATGCATTATTATGTCTTATCCGCACCGTTTATCGCGCTGATCATGGGAATCGGATTTACCGGACTTCTGAAAAAGATACAGCCGGTGCGATGGAAAATGTTGCTGTCAGCAGTTGTGTCCGGAATATTCATATTCCAAGTCATATTCATTTTCGGCCTGTATAAATATATTGAAAAAACCGTAAAAATCAGTACGAACTATGGCATTATTTATTCAGTACTTGAGGATTTCAGCCGGATGTATCTTTCGGACTACCGGTCGCGGAAAGACTATACAACGCTGCGGTATATTACATATATGAATCTTTATTTCGATTCATCGCGGACCCACGAAAATATCGCCCGGTATTTTATTGAAAACGACAGTTATGAGCTTGCTATCGGTGAGCTGGAAAAACTGTCTGCCGTATACTCCGGAGATGACTCGTATCACGCGACCTTAGGCTTGCTGTACGCAAAAACGGGCAGTCTTGCCTCCGCCAGCGGCCAGTTCTCAATGATTACCGATAAAACCTCGACTGCGGCAGCCAAACTTCAGGATCTGATCAGGGACAGCGGAAACCTGCGTTATTAACGGATCTGGTTCGTCAGCGAGTAGATAGGGGTAATAACCGAGATGACGATAAATCCGACGCCGATACCCAGGACTACCATGATGACCGGTTCGATAGCCGTTGTCAGTCCTTTGACCAGGTGCTCCGATTCGCTCTGGAAATACTTGGACAGCTTGTTCAGGGTTTCATCGAGTTTGCCGGTTTCCTCGCCGACCTTCATCATCTGGGATACGATCGGGGGGAATACTTCGTGTGCCGCGAAACAGTCACCCAGCGGGAAACCCTTTTCCACCCGCTGGGCAATTTCGAAAATGGCGTTTCGGAACAGCACGTTTCCCATGGCATTCTTGAGGATTTTCAGGCCATCCAGAATGTGAATCCCGGATCCGATCAGCATGCCCAGCGTCCGGGTGAATTCTACCAATATGATCTTTTTCTGGAGCTCCCCCAGTACCGGCAGCTTAAGAAGAAATGTGTCCAGCATGAATTCGCCGATCAGGGTTTTGCGCCACCTGCCGAAAAGCGCCGCACCGCCGACCAGACCGATAATCACCAGCCACCAGGCTTTTACGAAGAAATCGGATATGGCCATTAAGAGCTGGGTGGACCAGGGCAGGGTAGCGCCGAAATCCCGGTACATCTCGGTCAGTTTGGGAATTACTACGGTCATCATGATGATGACTACGACAATCATACCGACGACGATAATGGCCGGGTAAATCATCGCTCCCTTCACCTTGTTGCGGAATTCCTGCTGGGATTCAAGGGTATCTGCCAGCCGCTGCAGCACCTGGTCAAGGGTTCCCGAGGCTTCTCCGGCCCGGACCAGGGAGATGTAGATTTCGGTGAAATATTTCGGATATTTGGAAAGCGAATCAGCCAGGTTACCGCCGCCGACGATCTGGTGTTCGATATCCATAATGACATTGCCCAGCAGCGGATTCGTGGTCTGAGCCCGGAGTATCGCCAGAGCCTCAGGCAGCTGGAGTCCGGCAACGATCATCGTCGCCAGCTGACGGGTAAAATTGACTATATCGTTGAAACTAATCCGTTTGAAGCGGGTCTGGAGTGCCGCTACAGTGACTGATTTCTGGGATTCCTCAAGCCTGACTACGAAGAGTCCCTTTTCCCGCAACAGACGCGCCGCCGTGCCTTCACTGGGAGCTTCGACAAGTCCGGAAACCTGGCTGCCGTTATTGCCGAGGGCTTTATAGGAATAGTAAGCCATATGATCAGTTCAAAGTATTCCGCGGATAATCAATTAATATTTCCAGTAATCAAATTGAGCCTGAATATTTGACATTAAACAGATTTACCTTAATTTCAGTCTCCGGGCCAGATCGTCAGGACGGACTGCGTAATTCGTGGCCACCTCGACGCTGATTTTGCGTTCGATTACCAGTTGTGCCAGGTTGGCTTCAAGCGTCATCATTCCCAGTTCCGCCGACGTTTGGATGATATTATCGATCTGGTGTGTTTTGCCTTCACGGACGACGGTCCGGATCGCCGGTGTAGCTGTCATCACTTCAGTAACCGCTACCCGGCCGCCGTTCATGGCAGGCAGCAGGCGCTGTGAAAGTACGCCTTCGAGAACGTTGGATAACTGGAGCCGGATCTGAGCCTGCTGATTCTCGGGGAATACGTCTACGATGCGGTCAATGGTCTGGGACGCTGAATTGGTATGCAGCGTGGCGAAAACCAGATGACCGGTTTCGGCAATGGTTATGGCTGCTTCGATAGTTTCGTAATCGCGCATTTCTCCGACCAGGACAACGTTCGGATCCTGCCGCAGGACGCTGCGCAGTGCCACCGCCCAGGAATGCGTATCCTGATGCATCTCGCGCTGCGAGATGATCGATTTGGCGATCGGGTATACATATTCGATCGGGTCCTCGATAGTAACGATATGATGCGACCGGGACAGGTTGATTTCGTTGATCATGGCCGCCAGCGTTGTTGATTTGCCGTGTCCGGTCGGCCCGGTTACCAGGATGAATCCCTGGTGAAGCTTGACGAAATCATGGCAGATGGCCGGCAGTCCCAGTTCATCGATAGTACGGATTTTATCGGGAATCAGCCGGAAAGCGCCGCCGTAGGTTCCTTTCTGATTATAGATATTCACCCTGAACCTGCCGTACTGGGAGGGGACGGAGATGTCGATTTCCTTATTTGTCAGCAGTAGGTCCTTCTGTTCTGCCGACAATACGGAAAAAGCCAGCTGTTCGACATCGGTTGCCGTAAGGACCGGAATGCCTTCTATCGAACCGAGAACGCCGTTAACCCGGAGGATCGGGGGAAATCCTACCAATAAATGCAGGTCTGATGCTTCCAGCCTGCCTGCTTCGGCAAAGTATTCCTGGATGTCCATATATTTTCAGTCAGGAGAGGCAATTCCGTAAGGGTCCGCCCCTGCCAGTTATCCGCTCCGCTGCCTATGCCCCTTTCCAAGGTGTCATCTGGAAGGAAAATATTCCTGCCGTCAGATAGATTTTTAAAAAATCCGCACTAAAACCAGACTATCACAGTTCTCAATAAAATGCAGTCCTATTCCTGGGCAACCCTCAGCACTTCCTCGAGTGACGTGACGCC
>MFJD01000009.1:74171-78319 GCA_001779095.1 Candidatus Gottesmanbacteria bacterium RBG_16_52_11
CGCTGAAGAATCAGCCTGCTCATAGTGTCGTCCACGGTAAATACTTCAAAAATTCCGATCCGGCCGTAATACCCCATCCCGCCACAGTTGGAGCACGTCTGGCCGTTCACCTGTCCGGTCCCGCGGTATAACCTGATTTGTTTATCCTTCGGCAACAGTTTCGCCAGAACTTTCCGGATATCTTCTTCGACAGCCTTTTCCGGTATATATTCAGTTTTGCAGGTTATACAAATTTTACGGGTTATCCGCTGGGCAACGACGGCGTTTAATGCCGAAGCCACCAGAAACGGTTCCGCACCCATATCGATTAAACGGGGCGCGGCTCCGGCCGCATTGTTGGTGTGCAGGGTCGAGAAAACCAGATGGCCTGTTAACGCAGCCTGAATTGCCAGGTCAGTCGTTTCGGTATCCCGGACCTCACCGACCAGGATAATATTGGGGTCCTGCCTTAAGAATGCACGCAAACCGGTGGCAAATGTCAGGCCAGCCTGAGGATTGATCTGCACCTGGTTGATCCCGACAATCTGGTACTCCACCGGATCCTCCAGGGTCATAATGTTGACCCGGGCACTGTTGAGACGTGACAGTACCGCGTACAGCGTCGTCGTTTTACCGGAACCGGTCGGACCGGTGACCAGAATGACGCCGTGGGGACGCAGAATATTAGTCTCGAAATTCTTGAGCGCCAGTCCCCGGAGTCCCAGCTCCGGCAGGGTGGGAATGCCGCCGGACTTTTTCAGAAGACGCATCACGACCTTCTCCCCATGAACTGTCGGCAGCGTGGACACCCTCAGGTCGACTTCCTTGTCACCCATTTTGAAATTAAACCGGCCGTCCTGGGGAATCCGTTTTTCGTCGATTTTCATTTCCGACAGAATTTTTATCCGGGAAATTACTGCTTCGTGCAGCCGCCTCGGCAAGGTCAGCCTTTCCTGGAGAATTCCGTCTATCCGGTAACGTACCCGGGTATCACCCGGCTGCGGTTCGATGTGAACATCGCTGGCCCGCAGCCTTATAGCCTGTTCCAGGGCGGCTGACACGATTTGGGCAATCGGCGCCTCCCGGATTACCTCTCCCAATTTGCCTGCTTCATAAGTTTTGACATCGGATGCGGCAGTTTCTTTAAGAGCTGCCGTCACGTCCGCACCGATGGTCTGGTTATAGGTAGCGTCAATGGCCGGCAGGATATCATCCTCAAGCGCCATTACCGGCCGGATCACCTTGCCGGACTTCTTTTCCAGAAACTCGATAACCTGGAAATCCAGAGGATCCAGCATCGCCACATAAAGTTCGTTTGTTTTCGCATCATACTGGTAAGGTACGAGGCTGTATTTACGGGCAACCGGCTCGGGGATATAGTTGATGACGTCGGGCGCTACAGCCCGGTCAGACAGAAGTACAAAAGGAATGCCCAGCGACTTAGCCCGGGCTTCGGCATAATCCCTGGGGGAGACCAGCCGCTTCTTAAGCAGGATAATATCAATCGGCTGGTTGGAATTTATCGATTCGGTTTCAACCTGGGTGGCGATGTCCTGTGTCAGCTTTTTTTCAGCCACCAGTATCGACAGTATTTCCTGGGCAGTGCGTTGCATACGGAATCTATACGCATTCTTGACGTACTGTACCTTATTATTTAATCTTTAGTTACCGATTGCAAGGGTGTCTGAATAAAAAAGCGGGCAAACCGACTCCGGCCGGACACCGGCGCCGGAATATCTATATGCATGCAATACTGATTACCGGCGGAAATTCCGAAAGCCGGGACCGGCGTCTTAAGGAACTGCTGACCGGACTGGCGGCAGGCCCCTTTAATACCTTCGAGTGTACCGGTGAAAAGTCCTCTGTCGGAATCGGTGAAGTCAGGGAATTTACCCGCCGGCTGTACCTCGCGCCCGTGGGACCGGGGACGACTGCCGGAGTCATCCGGACCGGCGACCTGCTGACGGCTGAAGCCCAGAACGCGCTGCTTAAGACTCTTGAGGAACCGCCCGGATCGGTAAGTATCATCATCTGTGCCCAGACAGAAGACCGGCTGCTGCCGACGGTCCGGTCACGCTGCCGGATTATCCGCCTGCCGGCCCCGAAGGGGCAGGAAAGTCTGTCCGGGAAGCCGCTGCCCGGTGTCACCGGATCGTCCGGAAAAGGAGGATTGCTGGCTCTTATCGATTCGGAAATTTCTACCCGCGAAGAAGCCCGCGATTTTATCGTCCGGGCAATTAAGGGATACCGGCTTCAGTACCGGAAAATGTCCGCCGCCGGTGCTTCCGGTAATCAGCTGGGTGAAACAATACGGACCGTCAGAAAGCTCCAAACTGCCCTGCTGATGCTCGAAGCCAACGTAAGTTCCAAAGCCGCTGCGGAAAGTGCATTTCTGTGGCCGGATTTGCTGGACAAAGAGCCGGGCGTCATGTAAAATGGCCTTATAAGCAGAGCGCGTGAGGGCTCTTTTTTTCTTTATTAGGAAACCGTCATGGATTCATCAAAATACACCGGCAAACAGATAGTCGTCCTGGAAGGACTCGACCCGGTCAGGAAACGCCCGGCCATGTACATCGGTTCCACCAGCCTGGACGGCGTGCACCACTGCCTGAATGAAATTATCGATAATTCCATCGATGAAGCCCTGGCCGGATTTGCCGGTCACGTCTGGATCACCATCCATGCCGATAATTCGATGACCGTTATTGATGACGGCCGGGGAATTCCGGTTGATAAGGTACCTAAATACAAAGTTTCTGCCCTGGAGCTGGTGATGACCAAGCTTCACGCCGGCGGAAAATTCGAGGGCAAAGCCTATAAGATTTCCGGCGGTCTGCACGGAGTCGGCTCATCGGTAGTAAATGCCTTGTCCGAGAAACTGACCGTCGAAGTTAGACGCGACGGTAAAGCTTATACCCAGTCCTACGAACGCGGCAAACCGCTGGCGCCGGTAAGGGAGTCCGGAAAAGCCACCGGAAGCGGAACTACCGTCACTTTTCTTCCTGATGTCCAGATTTTCAAGGAAGGCATCAAAGTAAATTTCGCATATATCAAGAAACAGGTCCGGGACCGGGCTTACCTGATTGCACGGCTGCATTTCTACCTGACCGATGAAAGGACCGGTGAAACTGCCCAGTTCTATTTCGAAGGCGGGATCACATCGCTCGTGAAGGCGCTCAACCGCAATAAGACCACACTGCACGGTCCCGTCACCCTGACTAAAACGAATGAGGACGGATCAGTCACCGCCGAAATTGCCCTCCAATATAACGACGGTTTTTCGGAAACCGTTGAATCATTCGTCAATGTCATACCCACTGCCGAAGGCGGAACCCACCTGACCGGTTTCCGCATGGCTCTCACCCGGGCCATCAACGATTATGCGAAGAAATCCGGAGCCGTTAAAAACGGGGACGACAATATCACCGGAGAGGACACCCGGGAAGGCCTGACAGCGGTGGTTTACGTCAAGATGCCGTCCCAGATACTGCAGTTTGAAGGACAGACCAAGGCCAAACTCGGTAATGCCGACATCCAGCCCTTCGTCCAGTCGGCGGTGAAGGAGGGGCTGGATACTTTTTTTGAGGAAAATCCGGCTGATGCCAAACGGATACTCGAGAAAGTATATCTGGCTGCCAAAGCGAGGCTAGCCGCCAAGGCTGCCAAGGACGCCATTATCAGGAAAGGGGCGCTGGAGGGCGCGTCGCTTCCCGGCAAACTGGCCGACTGCCAGGAAAAAGATCCGTCCGTCTCTGAACTTTTTATTGTCGAGGGAGATTCCGCCGGGGGGAGTGCTAAGCAGGGCCGGGACCGGAAATTCCAGGCAATCCTGCCCCTGCGGGGTAAAATCCTCAATACCGAGCGCGCCAGGCTTGATAAAATCATCGAATTCGAAGAACTTAAAGCCCTGGTTGTAGCGCTCGGCATGGGCATAGCTGACAGCCTGAATCCCGAAAAGCTCAGGTATCACCGGGTAGTTATCATGACGGATGCCGACGTTGACGGGGAACACATCATGACGCTTTTGTTGACTTTCTTTTACCGGCACCTTCCGCTGATAGTCCAGAACGGCCATCTGTATATTGCGCAGCCTCCGCTTTACAAGATATCCTGGGGCCGTAATTCCTGGTATGCCTATTCCGACGAAGAACGCGAGCGGATTATCAAAT
>MFJD01000009.1:78403-88980 GCA_001779095.1 Candidatus Gottesmanbacteria bacterium RBG_16_52_11
ACAGCTCTGGGAAACGACCATGAATCCCAAAAACCGGGTCATGCGGCAGGTAACGATAGCTGATGCAGCTCAGGCGGATGCGGTATTTGCTATGCTTATGGGTGACGAGGTACCGCCGCGCAAGCGTTTCATCCAGACTCATGCCAAAGCGGCAACACTTGATATCTGAGGGCATAAACCGGGAAGTTTGATATATAATCTGAAATATTGGCAATTTAAGTATTTACTAAACGCCGGAGGAGGACTGATATGGACATTCAACTTGTGGCTCTTTACGTAGCACCGTTAACCGCGCTTGTGGCACTGGTCTACGGACTTTATCTGACCCGAAATGTCATCGCCCAGCCGGAAGGCTCGGATAAACTGGTAACCATTGCCAAAGCCGTCCGTGAGGGAGCGATGGCCTACCTCAGAAAACAGTTTTCCGTAGTCCTGCCGATTATGGCGGGGCTAGCCATACTGATTGCGCTGACTCTCGGAACCGGGATAGCCGTGACATTTCTGATGGGGGCGATTTTTTCCGCTGTGATCGGGTATTTCGGCATGTGGATTGCGGTCCGGGCTAACGTCAGAACCGCCCATGCCGCCCAGAGAGGCCTGAATCCGGCCCTAAAGGTCGCCTTCGGCGCCGGCACCGTCAACGGCATGCTGGTAGTGGGCTTAGGACTACTGGGAGTTTCCGTAATCTACATGTGGTCTTATTTTACCTACATCGGTTCGGGTGCTGATGCGGTAGCCAAACATGCCACTGACGTTTTAGTCGGCTACGGATTCGGGGCAGCGCTTCTGGCGCTCTTTATGCGGGTCGGCGGCGGGATATTTACCAAAGCAGCCGACGTCGGAGCCGATCTGGTCGGGAAAGTCGAGAAAGGCATACCCGAGGACGATCCGCGGAACCCCGCTACCATTGCCGACAATGTCGGCGACAATGTCGGCGACTGCGCCGGTATGGCAGCGGATGTTTTTGAATCATACGCGCTGACGATTGTGGCTGCCATGATACTCGGTGGCACGCTGTTCGGACTCAAAGGGGTGGTGTTTCCGCTTCTGGCCAGGTCAGGAGCGATCCTGACCTCAATTCTGGGGACGCTCTTCGTCAAGGCCAGAAACGAGCAGGAGGATCCGATCAAACCGCTGATACGGGGATTCGTCATCTCCGCCGTTGCTGCGGTCATTATATTCATGGGATTGGCGACATATCTTCTGGGTGAGCCGAGAGCCGGATATGCGGCGATTTCGGGAATTCTGGCGATGATGGGACTGCTCTACGTCACCAAGTACTACACCGGCCCGGGTGAAAAACCAATTATCAATATGGCCAGGGCTTCAAATACCGGAGCCGGAACCAACATTATCTCGGGTCTTGGTTACGGGATGGAGTCGACTTTTGTTTCGGTGCTGATTGTCGCCGGGGCCATCTTCGTCGGTTACTGGCTGCTGGGTTATTACGGGATATCCCTGGCCGGTATGGGCATGCTGGCCACAACCGGCATCATCATGGCACTCGATACTTTCGGTCCGATCTCGGATAACGCCCAGGGTATGGTGGAAATGGCCGGCATGTCAGGAAAGGCGGCTAGCGTAACCTCGGGGCTCGATGCGGTCGGCAACACCACCAAAGCCCTGACCAAGGGTTTTGCCGTCGGATCAGCGGCTGTTGCTGCCAGTTCGCTGTTTGCAACCTATTTCGAAGCGACCGGACTGAAAGCTATCGATATTGCCGTTCCTAAAGTATTTATCGGTCTATTAATCGGCGGCGCGTTACCTTTCCTGTTCAGTTCCCGGCTGATCAGTTCGGTCGGCAGAGCGGCATTTGAGGTAGTCGAAGAGGTACGGCGGCAGTTCCGCGAGATCAAGGGCATCATGGAGGGTAAACGCCTGCCCGATTATTCGCGGGCAGTAGCCATCGTCACCCGTGCAGCCCAACGGGAACTGGTACTGCCGGCATTTATAGTCGTAATCGCACCGGTTTTGACCGGCCTGATGGGCGCCCAGGCACTGGGCGGATTTTTAGGCGGTGTGGTTGTTTCGGGCCTGACGCTGGCACTGTTTATGTGCAATACCGGCGGCGCCTGGGACAACGCGAAGAAATACATTGAAGACGGTAATTTCGGCGGCAAGGGCAGCGATACGCACAAAGCCGCAGTAGTCGGCGATACGGTCGGCGACCCACTGAAGGACACGGCCGGTCCGGCATTAAATCCGATGATGAAGATCGTGCAGATTGTTGCCCTTTTGATTGCCCCGTTTGTCGTCAGATTCGTTGGAATGTAGCAGCTGCCTTCATCGGACGGCATCAGCGGCAGTTTATTTTGTGGCAGTCGTATCAGTCAGAGACTGGGGATTAAGTATATGAATATCGGCAAAATTGTGCAGTCGGAAATCGTTTCCGAAATGCAGAAGTCATACCTGGACTATGCGATGTCCGTGATCGTGGCCCGGGCACTGCCCGATGTCCGGGACGGCCTCAAACCCGTCCACCGCCGGATCCTGTATGCGATGCACCAGATGAACCTGTCCCACAGCGCCAAATACAAGAAAAGCGCCACGGTGGTCGGCGAGGTTCTGGGGAAATACCATCCGCACGGCGATGCTCCGGTGTACGAAGCCCTGGTCCGGCTGGCCCAGAACTTTTCCATGCGCTACATGCTGGTTGACGGTCAGGGGAATTTCGGCTCAGTCGACGGTGACCCACCGGCAGCCATGAGGTATACCGAATGCCGCCTGGCCGCGATTGCCGCTGAAATGCTGACGGACATTGAAAAGGAAACCGTGGGGTTTGTCCCTAATTTTGACGGTACGATCGACGAGCCGGTATATCTGCCTGCAAAGCTGCCGAACCTGCTGTTAATGGGTTCCGAAGGGATTGCGGTCGGTATGGCCACGAAAATCCCGCCCCACAACCTGTCCGAGGTTGTCGACGCCATTGTTTACATGATGGGTAAAGCCAAAATCGTGATGCCGGAGAAACCGGCTGACCGGAATATCAAAGCCGATGAAGAAAGTCAGCTACCGGCGGAAAATCCGGTATTTTCGTTTAACGTCACTATCGACGGGCTTTTAGAACATGTCCAGGGACCGGATTTTCCGACCGGTGGGATGATCTACGACATCAGCGAAATCAGGAATGCCTATGCGACAGGCCGGGGTAAAATCGTCATGCGGGGCAAGGCGGAAATCGAAGATATCGGCCAGGGCAAATCGGCAATAGCCATTTCCGAACTTCCATACCAGGTGAATAAAGCGCTGCTGGTTGCTAAAATCGCCGACCTGGTGAAGGAAAAGAAAATCGAAGGAATCTCCGATTTGCGTGACGAATCCGACCGCCGCGGCATCAGAGTGGTTGTCGAACTAAAGCGCGATGCCCGGCCGAAACAGGTACTGAATAACCTTTACAAGCATACGGCTCTCCAGACCACGTTTCCGGTAAACATGGTCGCCCTGGTTGATAACACACCGCAAACCGTTGACCTTACCACCATCCTTTCAGAATATATCAAGCACAGGTATCAGGTTATCCGAAAACGCAGCCTGTTTGAACTTAAGGAGGCCAGAGCCCGTGAACACGTCCTGGAAGGCCTGAAAATAGCGGTCGACCATATTGATGAGGTCATCGCCGTAATCAAAAAAAGTGCCGATGCCGATGAAGCCCGCGGAAAACTGATGGAGCGGTTCGGCCTGTCCGAAATACAGGCCACGGCCATCCTTGATATGCAGTTACGGCGCCTGGCGGCTCTGGAGCGGCAGAAGATAGAGGACGAACTGGCGATGATCCGCGAAACCATCAGCTATCTGGAAGACCTCCTGGCGCATCCGGATAAAATCCTCCGGGTCACCCGGGACGAACTGACCAAACTCAAGGAAAAATTCGGAGACAGCCGGAAAACCAAAGTCTACAAAAGCAAAGTAGGCGAATTTTCCGAAGAACAGCTGATCCGCAACGAGGATGTCATCATTGCCATGTCCGAAACCGGATATATCAAACGCATGCCTAAAAGCACTTTCCGGCTGCAGGAACGCGGCGGGAAAGGCGTTATCGGAATGGCTACCAAGGATGAGGATTCGATCGATAAACTGCTGACTGCACAGACGCATGACAATATGCTGTTCTTTACCGATAAGGGCAAGGTTTACCAGGTCCGTGTCTGGGACGTACCCGAGGCCACCCGGCAGTCAAAAGGTCAGGCGATCGTCAACCTGATCAACACCGAACAGGGGGAGCGTGTCACCTCCATACTCACCTACAGCCTCAAACGGGAGGTACAGAAAGCGGCACATGTCGAGTACATTCTGATGGCGACCAAAAAAGGGACAGTCAAGAAATCCCGGATCAGGGAATACGAAAATATCCGCCGCAACGGCCTGGTGGCCATTAAACTGGAATCCCAAGATGAACTGATCTGGGCCAAGCTGACGGGTGGAGACGACGACGTGCTGATAGTTACCCATAACGGCAAATCGATCCGGTTTGCCGAAAATGAAGTCAGACCGACAGCCAGAGATACCATGGGAGTAAGGGGAATTCTCGTCGGCAGCGACGACTACGTCGTGTCAATGGATATCATCAACGGGTCAGCCAAGAATGCAGACCTTTTAACGATTATGGAAAAGGGGATGGGTAAGAAAACACCGGTCACCGGATTTCCGAAACAGCGGCGCGGCGGACAGGGGGTCAAGGTAGCGGAAGTCAAGGACAAAACCGGAAAAATTGCCGTCTCCCAACTGATGCCGGCAGGCTGCGAAAGCGTGGTGCTGACTTCGACCTACGGCCAGATTGTCAAACTGCCGGCTGATTCTATACCCCGGCTCGGCCGGGCTACCAGTGGTGTTATCCTGATGCGGTATACCGACAAAAGCGATACTGTGGCTGCGGCTACCTGCCTCACCAATTAACACGGATTAATACCAGGTAAATCCGGTTTTTTTTCCCTCCCCCGGGCTTGCCGGCTAACGGCATTTACCCGGCATTCAAACTAAAGCGCTATAATATTCATATGGTAATCAGCGGCCGGGAAATCGCGGACAGCATCCTTTTGTCATGCCGCAATCGGATCAAAGCTCTCGCACAAAGGGGAATTACGCCGGCATTAAGCGTCATATTTCTGGGAGACGATCCGGCGTCAAGGTCTTACATCAGCCAGAAACAGAAATCAGCAGCTGAAATCGGAGCTCAGGTGACACTTAGGAATTTACCTCCGGATACTGACCGGAAAACTTTCGGCAGCATTATCACTGCTCTCAACAGCGACCGGACCGTTCACGGAATCATCATACAGCGCCCATTGCCGCCGGAGGCCTCCGAAGTCAGGCCGCTTTTAAATGCAGTCGTGCCCGGTAAGGACGTGGACGGTTTCGTACCGGAATCCGGATTCGAACCTCCGGTTGCCCTGGCGGTGGGGGAGATACTGAAAGATATTCAAACTTCAAAGTTCAAACTTCAAAGTTCAAATGAAGATAAATTATTTCCCTGGTTAAGGACGCTTAACATAGTGATTCTCGGCCGGGGGGAAACGGCAGGGGAGCCGATCGCCGATTATTTCCGTAAAAATAATTGTGCGACGTCAATTGTACATTCCCGCACCCCGCATCCGGAAAAGAATATCAGGTCGGCTGACATAGTAATCAGCTGCGTTGGCAGGGAACGAGTGATTACGGACACAAATATCAAAACCGGCGTGATCCTGATATCCGTCGGCATCCGGCGGGACAACTCGGGAAAATTGCGGGGAGATTATGACGAAGCGGAAATCCAGGATTCGGCAGCATTTTATACACCTACGCCGGGAGGTGTCGGGCCGGTGAATGTAGCCTGTCTGATGCGAAACCTGGTCAGGGCTTCTGAAAAACCACTTCAAGTCAGTTAGCTTTGAGGTAGTGTTCCAGACGGTACACCGTGCCACTGCAATATTCCGAAAGCTCCCAGACACCGGTCCGGTTGCCGCCCCGGGGATTGGTTACTTCATATACCTTTTTGAAAAAGCGTTCCAGTCCGGCCAGATCATCACCGCGGGATACGAAATAAACCGGAATGTCAGAGCTTAAGCAATCGTAACGGGAAAAATCAACCGGATAAATCCTCGGATCTAGGTAGCCGACACTGACATGCGGATCATGATGGAAACGGACGATGACAGCGCTCTCGGGATTGCCGGTATTTAATGCCAGTCCGATATGTGCCGGCCGGGAGCCGACACTGCGCCGGACGAAAGTAACTACCTCATCTATCCCGTAGCCGGACGTTACGCCGTCGGTATATTCATAAAGACCGAATCCGGTGAAGGCGCGGATGATGCCGAGGTACCGGCTGCCATCAGCAGCCTGAAGGAGGGTAAGCCCAACTGTGATAACCAGCACAGCGGTAATGATTAACGGCCGGATCTTCTGCGGTATTGCACTGACTGCTAAAGCCGTCATAAACGGAACCGCCGCCAATGGCATAACACTATACCTTTCGATCAGGTCCCGGGCTGAGAGAAGCGACACACCAGCTACGGATAACCAGTAAAGTCCGACAAACCGGGTCTCAGACCGCCTGACAGCGAGGATCAGTCCGGTTAAACCGAGCAATGCGACCGGCGGTGTCAGGTGCCAAAAGGATATTTCAGTGAACCTGAGAATAGTTTGTATCCAATGTCCCACCGGCAGGGCAATAATCTCGGCAATTGTCAGTGAATAGCGGGCGTTTGTCGGTAATGTTGACAGATAACGCGGCGCAGTAAGAAGCGGCAGATATACCAAAAATCCGGAGATACCGGCCAGCAGAATATTCCTCAGAAATACCCGGCGACCCTGTCTGTCCGCAAAATACTGATAAACCACCAGCAGAACGGCAGCGGCCAGAAACGCTGCGGAGGAAGATTTGATGTATAAAGCTATCGCTCCGGTAACTCCGGCACAAACCGCCGTCAGCCAGGTGCCACGGCGGCTTTTAAGAAGCAGCACAAAGAACCAGATTCCCCCGGCTACGAGAGGTGTTTCCATCAGCGCCTGGCGGTCAAAAAAAGCAGTAAGCGGAATTACAATATACAATATCGCGGTGAGGTTTGCATATGTTTTCGGCAGGTACATCCGGGCCAATGTATATAATCCCAGAAGTGCCGCTAAACCGAATCCGACTGAGACGATTCTTCCGGCTATCACCTGATTGGTAAGTAGCATCTGGGATATCCCGAACAGCCACATGATCAGCGGGGGTTTGGCATCATACAGAGAGTAAAACAGGTATCCGGGGCGGGTCACTTCACGCCAACCCCAGTCCAGGTAAATCGCTTCGTCATTGAAAAGCGGCAGGCTGCCGAGCCGGATAGTCCTTATTAACAGATAGACCGTACTAATCAGCCATAATGAATTCCTGCCCGGAAGTGACCTTATCCAACCTGGAAAATGCATCCGTTTTATTGTACAACGGATTGTCTGCCCGGAATTAAATCCTATAGTATATTATTGGATCTTGCCGGAACCGGTACAAATCCGTACAATAGAAATCCTGCCGATTTTCCTCTTATGGGCAGAAGCCGAATCAAACCAGTACTCCAGCCTGACGACGTGAGCTGCGGTCCAGCTACCGTGAAACATGTCATGGCAGTATTCAACCGACGCCGGTCAATATCTTCGCTGAGCCGGCTCTGCCGGACCAACGGTAACGGTACGAATACCAAAAATATGATCCGGGCCCTGCGCCGTCTGGGATTTTATGTTTCCGTCCGGGAATCGGCTACGCTAAGCGATGTCAAGCGCGCCCTCAGGCGTGACAGTCGGAAACAGGCTGCCATTGTCAGCTACCTGGCTGAAGACCGCCCGGACCGGACCCCTGATCCGGATTCCGGACACTGGGGCATGGTGGCCGGATTTTCACCGAAACGGCAACGGATATCGATCCTGGACAGCTCAGTCGGAGCCCGGCGGACATACCGCTGGGACAACTTCCGGCAGCGCTGGTATGATTACGATCTGAAACGCAACCGGAGTCATGCCAGATCTCCGCGGTTCCGGGTCCGACGCCAATGGCAGCCGCACCTGCTGATGGTTGCGTCTCAATCAATACCGGACAATCCCGGACTGCGGCAGTTAAGAACCTTCAGCCCGCTTTAAGGTCTTTCTCAGCGGCGGTGGAACTTTTCGTGGATAACCTTCAGCTGGGGATTGGTAATATGGGTATAAATCTGGGTAGTAGACACGTTTTTATGTCCCAGCATCTCCTGAATAGCCCGCAGGTCCGCCCCCCCCGATAACAGATCCGTCGCAAAGCTGTGGCGCAGGCCGTGGGGCGTAATTTTGACCGGCAGCCGGGCCCGGCGGACGTATTTTTCCACCATCCGCTGTACGCTCCGTGCAGTCAGCCTCAGGCTGTTTCCGGATTTATCATCCCGGTCCGGGGTTTTGCCGGAGTAACGGATAAATAGCGGCACGGCCTGATCCTCCCGCGCCTCGAGGTATCGGCGCACCCAGTCGGTTGCCGCGTCAGAAAGGAATACCACCCTGGCCCTCCTGCCTTTACCGATTACACCGAACTCCTGCCGGTCCAGATTGATCTGATCCCGGTTGAGGGAAACAAGTTCGGAAACCCGCAGGCCGGTGGAAAACAATACCTCCAGAATTGCCTTATCCCTGAGTCCTTCGATTTTAGAGATCTCCGGCATGTTCAGCAGCCGTTCCACCTGGTCCCGCTCCAGAAATTTGATGCTGCGGCTTTCGGCCTTGGGAAGCTCAATTTTTTCCGGTGACAGGACGTCATAATCCCGCTTCAGCAGAAATTTGAGAAAACTCCTGAGTGCGATAAGATGATAATTCTGGGTAGCCCGCTTGAGGCTGAGTCCGTGATCATCCACGTAGCGTGACAGAAACAGGCGGTATTCCCGGACCGATGCGGCAGTGATCGCGGTTACCGGCAGCGGTTTTCCGTTTACCGCTTTTTCCGGACCGGATTTTCCGAGGCTAGGGGAGGGGATATGGCCCGCCAGAAAGCCCAAAAACCTGTCAAGATAATGACGGTAATTTCTGATCGTCAGGCGGGAAACATTCCGTTCAATCTCGAGGTATTCCAGAAATTCATTCAGGAGTTCCTGTAAAGTCATAATTCAGAGCCATTTGTAACCGTTCCAAATTATTATAACCAATATAATATTTTGCGACAACTTGTGGAGATTTTCAGGGTCTTTTTCAAATTGTGCGACTACAGAGAGCCGGTTATATATTTGACTATTTGGTATACTGATACCCATGAAACTCGGTATTAAAGTCGGTCCCAGTCAGGACAGTGAAGCCGATATTACCGCGGCAAATCCCGATTTCTGCGAAGTCTGGTTCGATATCAGCCGGCAGGCTGATTACAGAGGCCTCTTCAGTTTTCTTGAAAAAAGCGGCACCGAAGCCGGACTGCACTACTGGGGAGCGCTTCCGGACGGCACCTGGACGACGCTGGCACATCCCGATGAAGGCGTCCGCCGGCAAACCGTTCAGCTGATCCGGAAAACCATCGATATTGCCGCAGAGTGGAAATTCACTTATGTCAACATCCATCCCGGAGCACGGGCTGACGTGAAGATCGATTTCTCAACCGAATCATTCCGGGTCGCCGGTCCGCCGGTAGAGCTCAAACAGTCAATCGGCGCGTTTCTGACGCTTTATGCCGGTCTCCATGATTATGCCACCAGCCGCGGCGTCGTACTGACCGTCGAAACGGTACCGGCCCGGGTCTATAACGGCTGGTACAACGGATCAAACCGTCTGAAACCGTTTGAGGCATTTGAATTGCCGCTTGAAGCGGTTCTGGCGGCGGCCTCGGCCGGATACTGGGTGGCCAATGATTTCGCTCATACCGCAGCGTCACTTACCGCCGGGAGTGCCGCGGATGTCTGGAAGGCGCTCAAAATCGCTACCAACCGGATGTCGCCGAAAACCCGGCTGGTGCATGTGGGTTTTCTGATACCGCCGTTTAACGGTACCGACTACCATGACCGGCTGGACAATCCCGGATTTACCGGCGGCGGTGCGGTTCCGGACCGCAACCAAACCAAACTGCTTCTGAAACAATTCGTCCGCCGCAGTGACGTCTGGGTTCTGGCAGAGCCGGCATCAGACCATGTCGGCAATTTCCGGCTGCTTAAGACACTGGCCGCCGATGCCATGGGTCCGGTTAAAGCCGCGCCGGCGCCGTAAAGACCCACCAGCCCCTGTATTGCCCGCAAACGGCCGGAAAGCCGACAGATGGCATATCCGGTCATTAATATTTAACGGTTACCTTGTCAACGGATGTCGCAGACACCGATCGGAGCAATGAATTATGTGCGGGTAAGCATTTCGGCCAGATACACTAAAACTAACACAAACTGTACCGGGTGAAAGCCGGTGAATAAACCGGCGGAAATTGATTACAATTCCCATTACATTGATAAAGAAGCCAAGCAACCAAATTGGTACGAAGGTCCGGCATCGGTCTGCCCTAGCATAGTATATTTATACGTCGCAAAAGTATTCTTGTGCGACATTACGCCCGAATTCGCCCGACCGTCCCGGCTACACAATAAAAACCATTCCCGGCTGCTGCCGGCGGAGACGCCGGCAGAAGCCGCATGTAC
>MFJD01000009.1:88988-98318 GCA_001779095.1 Candidatus Gottesmanbacteria bacterium RBG_16_52_11
GACATTGACTTGCTGCAGTTTCTGCCCGAACACGCACCTTGTTTACTGACTGCAGACAGGGGGGTCCCTTCCATCCGGACACTTAGCCGCAATGTCAGTATCACTGCCTGCCGGAACCGGCAGCGGCAAATAAAGGACTAACCAATGCTCAGTGAGGTTCCAGTGTATCGGCTGTTCGGGTTTTATATAGTTGCGTATTTTAGCCTATTGTGATGAGCTAAAATATCATTTCTGAGGCTGCTTTCAATAATTTCGGATGAGTATATTAATACTCAAAAAAGAGCGTACTGACGCTACGTAATGACATTTCTGAGGCTGAGAACAGCAGCCAGGTAACCTTTTCTTTCGGATCGTATCCATATCAGAATCAGGATCAGGGAACGGCTGTAATTTAGAGCGTAACAATGATCTAAACATTAATTTTCCTGGCTGGTTTTTTTGCGATCCCGTGAATCCGGTGTAAGGGAGATTAGCGCATCAGAATAACCCAATTTGACTATTATGAGGCTGGAAAACCGACATCAGCTCTTTAATCACTATCGTACGGATTCGGAAACAGGTTAAATTTGGAGCTTTGATACGCTCCAAATGTTTAATTCTGAGACTGATTTATAACAAAGACTGATACCCGATTGAATAGAGTTTAGTGCGTAAATACGGGCAGAAAATTAATTTACAGCCTCAAATATAAAGGCAAGGGAACTTAGCACTTCTCCGGCCGGGCTGCGGATCGTGCCTGGATCGAATATGTGAAATGTGTGCGCAGAATAGCGTGAAATAATTATCCACAATACTATAGGTTACTAATTTACTGACAACTTATATATATCAAACTGTATCAGGCACTTACCCCTCCCACTTCCCTACTTCCCCGCTCCCGGTTACATACCGCGCCAGTCCGTAATGATCAGAAAGAAAATAAATACGATGGCAAAAACCACTGCGAATTCCGCAATCGTCTTTTTATACATCCTTTCCAAGAGGTACTGCTGCGATATGCCCGCAGTGATGTAAAACCAGGTAGTCAGAAACAGGGATGCGGCTGTGCTGGTTGCGGGAATGAATGATATTAACATGGCCAGCTCCCCTATTCCGATAGAAAGGATGATACTGACACGGCGGACAATGGATCCCAATTGCGCAGTCAATAGTATTGACCAAAGGGCCTGAGAATATAGAAGCCAGGCCAGGACCATGATTACGGCGGCGTTAAGAAACGGATTCAATCGTAGGGCAAACAAAGTCTGGGTCAGAAGGAAAAACGTAACCAGGGTTAACAGAAATCCGATGGTATGTGCGGCGCGAAGCAGTGCGATCGTCCGGTTAACAGCCACATTATAAATATTTTCGGTCAAAAGCAGCGCGTAAATTCCTAATGCATATAAAGCCGCGACCGGTATCCGGGTCAGCCACCGCTCCGGCAGCAGAAAATAAAAAAGTGAAACACCCGCGGTAAACATTGTCGGAAGTGTCAGAAGTGTCAGCCATTCGATCCCGTTCAGATCCTCTCTTAAGGATAACGCAGCGAGAGCATAACAAAGCAGCGCCAAAAGCCCGACCATCTGCAGTCGCAGTTCAGCCGGAACCAGCTGGGTCAAAACCAGAAGGCAAGTCAATATTCCGGTCGTCAGTACAAAAACCTGGCGTTTCGATAGTTCGATCTTCCTGGTTTTTCTTCTATAAAACCGGCGGACCCGGCCGGTCAGACGGGGTATAAATTCCATAGTCATCACATTCCCGGAACATTCGTGTATACCGTATCCACGTCTTCATGTTTTTCCAGTTCATCAATCAGGACTTCCAGGTTCCGGCGGTCTTCATCATTTAAATTGATCATAACCCGCGGCTTCATGACCAGGCGGGTGCTGTCAACCGTTATCCCCTGCTTTTCCAGGGAATCCTTAAGGGCTGACAGACGGTCCGGAGATGTATAAATTTCAACCGCATCACCCGATTGGGTCACATCATCGGCACCACCATCGACAGCCAGGCTGAATAGCCGGTCAAACGGAACCGGTCCTGAATCTAACACAACCAGTCCTGACAAAACAAACTGAAACTGAACCGATCCCGGCGTTGCCAGCTTTCCCCTGTGATGTTCCAGGGTATTTTTTACCGCCGCTACCGTGCGTTTTTGGTTGTCCGAGAGAGTTGCAATCAGAAGTGCCGAAGCACCCGGCCCGTATGCTTCATATACCACTTCCTCAATTGAATCACCGCTGACACCGCCGCGGTCGATGGCCCGCTCGATATTCGCCTTGGGCATGTTGACTTCCCTGGCTTTCTCAATCGCCAAACGTAACCGGAAATTGAACTGGGGGTCGGTCTGTCCGCCGCCGTTTCTGACCGCTACGGTAATCGCACGGCTGGCTTTGGTGAATGCACCCGCACGGGCGACATCAGTAACGGCTTTCTGATGTTTAACCTTGGACCATTTGGAATGACCGGACATTATCGGTTTGACAAAAGACAGAATTCCAAAACGAAACTGAATTATCGGAAAATCGCAATATTACATTGTACTTCCTTACTTGACATTTCTCAAGAAAATGGTACTCTCACACCCATGACTGATTCAGCCTCGGATGGTGATCCGGTGACGGATGAACAGGCTATCCGGGCAGCATTGGAACATAACTGGGACCTGGCCATCAGTCTCAACCTCAAACTTCTGTCCCATTATAAGGACAGTGCCGACGTACTGAACCGGCTGGGTTTTGCCTACCTCAAAACCGGAAATCTCAAGGATGCAAAGAAGTATCTCAATAAAGTACGTCTGATCGATCCGTACAACCTTATTGCCACAAAAAACCTGGCCAAACTGGAAAGTATCGGCGAGGGAGAAGCTCCCAATCCCGACAGTTTACAGGCTGCCCATGTTTCACCGCTTTTGTTTATTGAAGATCCCGGCCGGACCAAAGTTGCCCAGTGCGTAAATACTGCGCCGGCCAGTATAATTTCTTCAGTCCACTGCGGACAGGAAGTTTATCTCAAAGTCCGCAATCACAGCATTGAAATAAGGGACGCTCATCAGCGCTACCTCGGTGCCCTTCCGGACGACCTTTCTTTCAAACTGATGAAATTACTGGAAGGTAAGAATACTTACATGGTGTTTATCAAAAGCGCTGAAAAAAACGCGCTGACGGTGCTGGTCCGGGAGATGACCCGGGGAAAGAAATTTGCCAATCAGCCGTCATTTATCTCGACTACCAGTTACCAACCATACTACCGGGAACGTCAGCCTGAATCCGACAAACCTGACGTTACACCGACCGGTGAAAGTGACACCGAAGGCCGCAGCGATAACGAATAACACTACTCGGGTATCCTGGCTTTGTAATCACTCCCCAGCCTGATACTGATTTCAGCTGCGTCGTCCGGTCCGATCTTCTCCAGCCGGCAATTGAATATTGACCTGACGACTGCTACCGTAACCGTACGGGCCAGACGGTCAGGGATTCTGATCTGACATTTGGCAAGGTCTGATTCCATGCTGTCAACCCGTACCACGAGGGCTCCGAAATTAGTCAGTATTCTCGACGCAGCTTGTCCAAGTCCCGCCCGGCCGGTCATATTAGTGACTGAAATGCGCAGGTTTTCCCCGCGCAGGCTCTCAATTTCAAAGGCATGCGAATACAACCTGTCCAGTCCGCCACCGTCGATTTCCTGCACCTTCGATCCGTCCGGCAGCGTTATTTCCCGGAGCTGCTGGTCCGTTACGGTGATGGTCTTAGTCCTGGCTAAAGTCTCGGTACTAAGAACCCTTACCAGGGAAATATAATCAGCCAATCCGAGGTTTGACCGGAAAGTCCCGCCTAAAAATGCCGGCACCAGATTCAGGCTGAACAGACGGTCCAACGGCATTTCCGGCAGCAGGCGCCCGTCGGTTGCCCCAATATACGCAGTTACCGGCAGCCCGGTGGCATATTCCAGTGTTTCGGAAAAAATGGCGGGACTTTTTTCCAGGGGACTCAGCCGCCAGACGGATTCAAGTGAATAATTTCCGTATCCGCGCGAAACGCCGGTAATGGCGGCGGCGGGGATTGACAGCAAGCTGCTGCGGCCGGAACTACGGTCATAAAAAAAAATCTGCACCGGGTCAGATGCCACGGCAACTACCAGAAAGGGTTTTCCGGCAGAAGCGATAACGCGCCAAAGAAGTCCGCCGATTATGAGAATCACGACTGCCAGAATCGGCAGGGTCAGACGTGGCTTCGGGTCACCCTTAATTCTCCGTCGGTTTACCACTCTTTCTTCCCTTTTCTGATTATCTCCACCTTGGGCAGCTGCCAGCTCCCGGTACCGAGATCCTTCCTTGCTTTCTTCTCCAGTACCGATTTCTTTTTCTTTTTGGCATCACCCTTGTAATATCCGCCGTATGATCCCATTTTAACCTCCGTAGTTTTAGTTTACATGACACTCTGCATTATGTTCAACCGCATTACTGCGATTTCAGCCAGGCACGTTCGAGTTGCCCCAGACTCCCCCGGCTGATGGCCTTTCTGATTTCCGCCAGAAGCCTGGTCACGAAACATAGGTTATGGATGGTTGCCAGACGGTACGCCAGAAGCTCCCTGACCCGGAACAGGTGATGTAAATAAGAACGGGAAAAATTCCGGCAGGTATAGCAGCTACACCTCCGATCCAAGGGCTTCGTATCATACTTATATTCGGTTTTATTTATATCAATCGTCCATTTCTGCTTTTGATTATTACTTTTTATTATCTGATTATTAACGAATAGATGCCCCATCCTGGCCAGTCGGGTCGGCTGGACACAGTCGAACGTGTCAATCCCGTGCCGGACTAAAGTAAATATATCGTCAATTTCACCGACTCCTAAAAGGTGCCGCGGTTTATCTTCCGGCAGGTTCGGCATACACCATGATAAAACGTTTTCCATTTCCTTTTTCGACTCTCCCACGGATACGCCGCCGATGGCAATTCCGTCCGTATGGGCAGCGGATACGAATTTCGCCGATTCGATCCGCTGGTCCTTAAACGTACTTCCCTGGACGACGCCGTAAAGCGCCTGGTACGGTTTGTTTTTACGTCGCACATTATTTTTCTCCCAGGCTGCTATGCTCCGGGTCAGCCAGGAATGGGTCCGCCCGACTGCGGCGGCGGAATATTCCCGCGTAGTCGGATACGGAGCACACTCATCGAAGGCAATCATGATGTCGCTGCCCAGTATATTCTGAACCGACATGGATATTTCCGGGGTGAACCGGTGCTCGGTACCGTCCCAGTGTGACGTAAAAGATACGCCGTCCCGGTCTATCCGGACTAATTCGCCCACCGGACGGTAATCGTCAGGAAATACACCGTCACTGCGGCCTTTCAGGGTGCCGTTGCGGGTGAATTTTTCGCGGTCGAGGACTGCGAATTCGGAAATGGCGGTATTGACGTACTTTTTCCGGTTCAGCGAAAACACCTGAAATCCGCCGCTGTCCGTAATCACCGGGGCATCCCAGCCCA
This sequence comes from Candidatus Gottesmanbacteria bacterium RBG_16_52_11, assembly GCA_001779095.1. GTDB lineage: Bacteria > Patescibacteriota > Microgenomatia > UBA10105 > UBA927 > RBG-16-52-11. The sequence goes on from MFJD01000009.1 coordinate 94,467, forward strand.
TAAACTTATGGAGTCCTCCGAATCTGGCAATCACATCGGTACCCGGCCGGAGATATATGTGGTAGGTATTAACGAAAAACATCGGAATCCCCAATCCCTTAAGCTCCTTCGGCGTTAACGACTTGACCGTCGCCTGAGTCCCGACGGGTATGAATCCCGGGGTCTCGATTTTCCCGTGCGGCGTCGAAATGATACCCGTCCGGGCACGGGAAAAAGGATCGTAACCGGTTACCTTAAACGAAAAATCGGGCACGGGGAATATTTTATCACGAACTGAACGTCACTCAGGTTTCATTCAATGTAGTTCCGGAATCGGCGGGGGCACTATTCAGCCCATACCGTGTTCGATTTTCAGACGGGTCATTTTCTTTTCCGATTCGGTCCGGCCAACGCCGAAATCCGAAAGCAGTTTTCCGGTCAGCGTCAGCGCGGCTTCGAATTCCGGCTGAATTACGGTATGGACACCGAGTTCCTTGAGTAGCTGCTGATCCTCTTCAAAATGCGTTCTGCAGTATATCCTTATCCGCTTATTTAATTGCAGCGCGTTTTTAATGACCATTTCCTGCGTATGCAGATCCGGAATGGCTACAACCAGAACTTTTGCCAGGTCCACCTGGGCAAAATCGAGAATCCGGGGGTCTGACGGATCTCCGTACACTGCAGTGAAACCGGCCTGCCTGACGGCTTTAACCGTAGCATGGTTAAAATCGATTACAGCAAAAGGTATGCTGCAGAAAGCCAGGGCCCGGCCGATATACCTGCCTACCCTGCCGTACCCGCAGATAACAACGTGATCTTTCAGGGGCAGACCGTCATCCCCAATATCCGGTTCGCTGGCGTTAAACAACTGCGGCACAGATGACAGCAGCCTGTTAAACCGACGGTACAGCAACCCGGAATAGGCCGGCAGAGGCGCTGACAAAATCGCCGACATCAGAACCACCGATACCAGCAGGTTATATTCCATACCGCTGACCGACCCGGCCTGAGCTCCCTCCCGGGCTATGATAAATCCGAATTCGCTGACCGGCAGTAACAGGAGCGCCAGTAAAAATGCAACCCGGCGGTGCAGTCCGGCTATCCGTCCTGATACGAACTGGACTCCCGATTTAACCGACAGGATAAGCACGGTCAGCATCAGAATCACCGGCAGATAGCTCAGGACAAACGTCCCGGGTAAAAGCATTCCCAGGGATGTAAAAAACACGACTGCAAAAAGGTCACGGAGCGGCCTGATTTCGGAAAAGATAGCATGATTCTGGCTGGTTTCGGAAACAATCAGTCCTGCAAGAAACGCGCCGAGCGGTGCTGAAAGCCCGGCGGCATAAGTTGCCAAGGCGCATAGGAATATCAGGCCGACGGTTGACAGGACAAAAATTTCCCTGTTTTTCAAACCTGCTATCAGATTAAGCGCTTTGGGTACGCCCCAGCGGCCGAGTAAAAAAACCGATCCCAAAACGGCAACAGTCTTTGCCAATGACAGCGTTGCTATTGTGAAGGTTGCTGCCGGATCGGTCAGCAGGAAAGCCCCGGTCAAAACCGGTAAAAAGACCATTATCGGAATCACACTCAGGTCCTGAACGACCATCCATGATGCTGCCAGTTCGCCGCTTAATGAATCAAGCTCACCCCGGTCACCGAGATATTTCACGATTATTGCCGTTGATGAAAGTGCTACGATAATACCGGTCAGAACGGCGAAAGCCGGCCGGAAACCGGCCAGCGACCCGATCAGGGAAACTGCCACCGCCACCAGCAGAATCTGAATCAAGGCGGCCGGCATGACGATACCGATAGTTTTTTTAAGTCTGTGAAACGGGAACTCCACACCGACCGTAAACAGAAGAAGTGTCACACCGGTATCGGCGACGGACGTCAGAAAACCGTGTTCTATGAAAGCCGGAAACAGGTGCCCGACTGCAATTCCGGCAAATACATATCCGATCATCAGCGGCAGGCCAAGCCGCATCGCAGTCAGACCGCCTAATATGGCAGCCGAAAAAATTAAAAGCAGCGTAGAAACCGTAATTATTGCCTCAGGCATCTCAAGTGTTCGGATGTCCGGTTACCCGGGCCCGTACATCCATCATATCATGCGGTTCCGGAGCCGTCAGGGTCTGATTCTGTCCGCTGACGGGATGCCTGATGGTTATATCATAGGCGTGCAGCATGACCCGGGGAATCCAGATCCTGTCATCCCGGGAAGTTTTCCGACCGGCATACAGGTAGTCGCCGAGTATGGGATGGTTGATATATTTGAGGTGTACCCGGATCTGATGAGTCCTCCCCGTCAGCGGCTTTAAAATCAGGCGGGTTGCCGGCATGTCACCGGTCGGAGAATCCAGAATCAGGTACTCAAGAGTCCGGAATCCGGTAACAGCTTCCTTGCCCTCAGGGACTATGCCGAACCGCTCGGGATTCCAGGGTAATCTGCCTACCGGTGCCCGGATTTCGCCTTCTGCCGGAACCACTTTACCGTGAACCAGCGCCAGATATGATTTTTTCACAAGCCGGTGCTTAAACTGATTAATCAGTTTAGCATATGCCTCTCTGGTCTTTGCCAAAATCAGTATTCCGGAAGTCTCCTTATCTAACCGGTGGACAATGCCGGAGCGCATCAGAAAATCATCACCGGTGCCCGGCTGCTCCGGAAAAATATCGGGGAACCTCGACTGCATAAAATCCTGCACCGTATAACCGTTCACGCTGACAGCCTTGTTAACTACCGTTCCGGGAGGTTTATCAACAGCCAGGATTACTTCGTCCTCAAAGACAACCGGGATATGACTGAATCCCCTGTCAGGTCCTGCTTTCATCCGGGGAATTGTATCACGCTGACAGCGGTTATGGCTTATTTTCTTTTCCGGCGGCGCATTGCCGGCACAGCACGGCTGTGGGCATTGCCCGCAGCCTGTCCGTATCAATGGCCTTGCCGCAGCTGACGCAGATGCCGTAGATACCCTGAGCTATGCGTGACAACGCCGTATCGATTTCGGTTATTTTATACTTAAGTTCCCCGATCAGCGCAGTCGTCCTATCGTGAGCGGATTCCTCGTCGGCTTCCAAATCAAGAGCAGCGTTGTCATTAACCCGGTCGGTATTGGTGAAGGGGTCCTGGAGTTTAAGTTCACCGATCCGGAGTGTAAAACGGCTTTTATCACTTTCAAGCTGGGTCCTGATGCCGGCGACGAAACCGTCTGGTAAATGATGCATAAGTATTGATTATTATCCTATTTATACGGCCCCGGGATCTCCGGGAAGCATCCCGTGCCGCCGCCATTCCGCCGCTTTTAACGAAAAGCAGACCCACTGATTCACAGAAAATGGCAATGAGGAACCATTGGTTAACGGTAAGACCTGCCCAGTATACATCAGTATCTTTCAAAAATTCAAGGAAAAATTCTGCAACCGAAAAATACATAAAATACCAGATTCCGACCGTTCCGGTGATGTAACGCCGGTTTTCTGCCAGCCGTTTAAGTACGGGCAGCAGGAAAAGAAACAGCATCATCGCGGCTATCTGGTACAACTGGACCGGATACCGGGACTGCGCATCGCCGGCATAGTAAATTGCCGTCAGACCGGTGAAAGGTTTGCCCATGACGGCCCCATCCAGAAGAAGTCCGACCGAACCGACCAGAAACGAAACCGGCAATGCATATGTCAGCGCCAGCAGAATCAGCCCCAGCCTGATTTTCGTTTTCCGGGACAGCCGGGTGACGGCCAGCAGGAATCCGAGCAACGCCCCGTAATATGAAAAACCCGGCTCGGTCCAGACAGCGGCAACCTTGATCAGCGAATCACTGAAAGCCGGCCAGTTCAGGAGCACATAAGTTATCCGGGAGGCTACCA
>MFJD01000009.1:98336-105157 GCA_001779095.1 Candidatus Gottesmanbacteria bacterium RBG_16_52_11
AGCCGTAAAAAGTCAGATCGAAGATTTTTTCTTCAGCTACTCCTTCATTTTTCAGTACGCGCCAGAATGCGAAGGAAAATGTCAGCCATGCCAATATGATGAACAGACCGAAGCTGTATATTTTCAGAAATCCGAAAGAAACCAGTATGGGAAACATAACTGCGCCGGTAATTACTTCCCGGCCTGACGCTTATATTGTACCCGTACAGCACCATAAAGGAAAATACAAATTCCAAGAAAGAAGATTACCTTACCCACGCCGACTGCATCCGCCAGCACTCCGCCAAGAATCACCGGTAATACCCCCAGACCGCCGACTGCGGCTGCCAGCACTCCGTATACTCTGCCGCGCATATTGCCTACGGCCTTTTCCTGGAGGATACTGTTGGCCGGAACATCCAGCAGGCTGTTGGCCCACCCGAGAACAAAAAAAAGTATGGTCGCCAGGAATAATACCCGGGGCCCGGTCACTATCATCTCAAGTACCGGGACGTTGGTTAGCCTGACAATCCCTGCCACCGCAATAAGCGCCACGCCCGCAGTTATAATTCCGGTCTGTATCAATTTTTCTTTGGCAAATCGGTATCCGAAGCTTCCGACCCAAAGTGCACCCAGAATTATCCCGAGAACTGCCGGACCGGTAATCAGAAGAGAAGCGTCCCGGATGTCTATCGCCAGCACCCGGTCGGCAAATCCCGGGCCGAGGGTGCCCAGTATCGCCAGTGTCACCTGGGTAGACACCAGCAGAAGTAGCGCATCAACCAGTGTCCGGTTTGACCGGATATAACCGATCCCCTCCCGGATGTTTGCTGCGATCCGGACTGTCAGGTACCAGAGTGAACGTCCTAAAAGCGCCCGGGCCGACCTGTCGCGGTGGAGCCTGGGCAGGCGGGAAACATTAGCGGCAGCCGCTAAAAACATGAAGGTTAAAAGCAGAAATACGCCAATTGGCCCGAATACCCGCAGCATCGGTCCGGCGAAAATGGATCCCAGGGCGATGCTCGTGTAGTAAGTAAAGGAAAACAGGCTGTTGGCTGTTACCACCTCTCGCTTCGGTACTAACAGTGGTATTGCCGGTCCTTCCGCCGGTACATAAAACTGGGTGATTACCGAATTAACGAAAGTAAAAAGGTAGATAGCGGCGACATGCGTCGGAAATAAGATAAATCCCAGGGAAATGATGGCTCTGGACAAGTCACAGAACATGAGCACTGTCCGGTTTTCTACCTTGTCAACAATCGTGCCGGCCACCATGCCGATCATCAGCGCCGGTATGCCGTATACGATGAAAATTCCCGAAACTGCGGTATTGCTGCCGGTTATCTGATAAAGCCTCAAGGCCAGAACAAATAAGAGTGTGCTGGTAGCAGACTGTGACAGCACCTGGGCTGTCCAGAGTCTCCTGAACTGGGTATTTCTGATTATGTGAATCGCCGGAGCTCCTGAGGGTCGGTCCATGTAGACAAGTATAGCACCGGGTTTAGGTCCGGCACCGGCTACTATTTCTGCCTTCTCCGGTTACGGCTGATCCTGATCAGTCCGGAACAGGCTGTAATGCCGACACTTCTTAATTCGAGCTCATCCAGAAACAGGTTCATGCCGAGGGAGTCGGAGCTCATGTGCCCGGCAATAACCAGATTCAGATGATGCTTGGCACATTCTTTCTGGAATTCCTCGCTGGCATGCATTCCGACTATCGTACCGACACCGGCGATGGCCAGTTTTTCGGCAATTATGTGTGATCCTTCGGTCCCGCCGGTGATTTCGACCGGGGCAACTTTACCGGCCCGGTTCTTTTCATTGCCGGCAAATATCATCGGACCGGCTTTACCTCTGGCTGCTTCCTTGTATTCGGGTACTCCACCTAGAACTTCAAGAACATCCCCTACCGTATCTATACGTCCGGCATTTTCGGCAAACAGGTCCTCAAGATATGCATAAACGAGATTGTCGGTTGCCGTATGCGCGCACATAAGTGCAAGGCCCAGCAGTTTGGCAGCGTCAACGGCCTGGTTATGGTTACGGGGACTGAAACGCCGTTGTACCTCGGCAATCCGGTCCCTCAGTATACCCTCCCCGATATTGACCGGAACACCGTAGCGCCATAAGAGGTCAACCTGAAGATCCATTACCTCATGAAGTGCCGCCAGCGGACCGCCTTCGGGGTGATGTGCAATCAGAAGGTCGATACTGGCACCCTTCTGGTTCAGCCGGTCGGCCAAAAGCACTTCGGATGCATTGATATCGATGCCTGCCAGCACGCGGTCGACTTTCAGGTCCGATTTGCCGACAAGTATCCGGGTGTCGCTATAGGGATTATGGAGCGATTCCGTATCGAACACGTCCTGCTTGGATTTGGGCAGGTCGTCATAAATTTTTTTCCGACGCCCGAGCAATTTGGTTATGCCTTCCGGACCCCTGGGGTCTTTGGAAACGGCTTTTTCTATTGCCAGGCGGTATATCTGTTCCAATGTCAGCATGGTAATCCTCCGCTTTAAAAATTAAACATTACTAACCCGGTTCAGTCTATTATCAGTTTGTCACCGGCGGCCAATCCCGATGACCGGGGTAACGAATGAGTTTCCGATGCTCGCCTGCCTGCCCCGTGGTGGCGCGGGTCGGGGTCGAACCGACACGAGGTATTACCCCTCACAGGTTTTTGAGACCTGCGCGTCTGCCAATTTCGCCACCGCGCCAATGTACGGGGTCTACCGATTCCAGCACTCGCCCGATTACAAGGACTTATTGTACATTAAAGCAGCCGGTAGCTGCTAATTGACCGCGGCAGGCTCGTGTTTGGTTTCGACACCGTAGAATTTGATCCGGTCGCCCCGGAAAATGAGATCGATCTCCGCCAGGGGGCCATTCCGATGCTTGGCTATCCGGAGTTTGGTGGGGATCTGTTCACCCCACTGGGTCTGATCCTGTTCTTCACGGTAGAGAAACATGACCACATCAGCATCCTGCTCAATAGAACCTGATTCCCGCAGGTCCGACAATTCGGGGACTTTTGAACCGCGGGATTCAACAGCACGGGACAGCTGCGAACAGGCCAGCAACGGCAGCCGGAGCTCGCGGGCGATATTCTTCAGGTTCTGAGAAACCACCGAGACTTCCTGAACGCGGGAATCGAATTTACGGCCGGGATCCACCAATTGGAGGTAATCAACCACAATCATCTTCACTCCATGTTCAATCTGCAGCCTCCGGGCTTTCGTACGCATCTCGATAATACTGATTCCGGGAGTATCATCAATAAAAATCGGCGCTTCGGCCAGTTCGCCCATAGCGTCCGACAACCTCGTAAAATCATCGTCCGAGAGGCGTCCGGTTTTCAGTCTCCATGCGTCAATGTCCGCCTGAGCCACCAGCAACCGGTCAACGAGTTCCTCCTTGCTCATTTCGAGTGAAAAAATGCCGACCGGAATTTTGTCCGCAACCGCGCAGTGCTGGGCAATATTAAGTATCATGGCCGTTTTTCCGGTACCCGGCCGGGCAGCCAGAATGAGCAGGTTCGACTGCTGCATTCCGGCTAGTTTGAAGTCCAGTTCCGAAAATCCGGTCGGAACTCCGCGCATGCCACCCGCGGATTTATGCAGCTCGTCCAGCCTGTCGAACGATGATGCCAATGCGTCCTTAATGGCAATGAAATCCCGTCGCGTCGCGTATTGGGCAATAGCAAAAATTTCCTGTTCCGCCGAATCGATAATTTCATCGGCACTGCCGGTATCGGAGAATGCCATTTCGTTTATCGCTGCCGCGGCCTTTATCAGCTGCCGCTTCGTATAATGCTCCTTGACCAGCCTGCCGTACTTTTCCGCATGGGCACTGGTCGGAACTACATTAACCAGTTCGTTGACGTAGCCTGCGCCTCCTGCTTTTTTAAGATTACCGTCTTTTCTGAGCTGGGACGTCACTGTAACGACGTCAATCGGCTCGTGCTGCTCATACAGGATCAGCATGGCGGCAAATATATCCCGGTTGTTTTCCCCATAGAAATGATCGGACCGCAAAAATTCGGCCACGTCAGTCATCGCATCCTTATCGATGAGAATTGCCCCCAGAAGTGACTGCTCGACTGTCAGGTCATGCGGCGGAACTTTCGGATCTTTCATAGAGAACGGGAAAGGATCAGTCACCCGGAGAACCGGTATCAGTTCCCCTGTCAGTCCTTTGATTCAAGCACGGCAATCTGAATTTCCGTCGGAATCCGGTCTTTCGTAACTGTCAGCTTAGGTACGGGGACAACTTCGTCTTTACCCATTTCCTTTAAAAACTGCGTTAGCGGACTGAGTTCCCCGAATGCTTTCTGGTTAATATCCGGCCGGCCGTAGTGCATCGGAATAATTATTGCCGGTTCCACTTCGGTGATTATTTCCTTGGCTTTAACGCTGTCAACGGTATAAAAGCCTCCGACAGGAATCATCAGGATATCGACCCCGTCGAGGGCATCTACCATTTCGGCGGTCAATACGTGACCGATGTCTCCCAGATGAACCACGGATATGCCGTCAATTTCTATCCTATAAATATTATTTTTTCCGCGTTCCTGACCGCTTGAAGCGTCATGGTAAACTCCGATTCCGACGATACCGACACCCTTGATTTCGAATTCCCCCGGCCCGGTGACCGCGAACGGTTTACCATCCAGCTGATCAATGGAGTTATGATCCTGGTGATCATGCGAAACCGTCACGATGTCACAGGATAAATGCTTCGGAAACTTCAGGCCGACCATTACCGGATCAAACGGATCGGTTACCAGCGTGGCGGACTTGCCTTTAATCACAAATGAAGAGTGACCGATGTAACGTATTTCCATAAGCGGCTTGCATTTTATATCAGATTCCCGTATCCTAATCAACTATGAATAAAGATGCCATAACGGCAACAATTATAGGATTTATAGTCGGTCTGACCATTACCAGCGCGATCCTGTTCGGACCGACACTTTTGGCCCGCTTGCCAAAGCTGGAACTTCCGGATTTTCTGACATCTAAAACTGCGCAAATCCCCAGCCTGCCTGAGTCAGGCAAAACGGATAATGAACCGAAAGGTCCCATAACCATAGAAAGTCCGTTTCTGGATTCCCTGGCTGAGGATAAGGAAGTTCTCGTTTCGGGCACCACATACGCAGAAACTACCGTAGTCATCACCGGACCGGTTGACGAGTTCGTCACCACCAGTGAATCAGACGGCAAGTATGCCGGAAAAATCACCCTGGCCGAGGGCAGAAATGACATCCTGGTTTCCGCCGTCAGGGATAATCAGCCGGAAAATACGAGTGTAACGGTATTTTATACACCGGAAACATTCTGATATGAAACGGATTTTATTAATACTAACCGCGGCATTCGCATTAGTTTTTCCGGTATACCGGGTGCTGGCTGCTACGGCAACGCCTACGGCCCAGCCGAAAACCACCGGTGAAAAGGTTCAGATAGATACGCTGATGGAACGCCTGGCCACTAAAGTCGCCGAACTTAAGCAGACGCAGCGGATGGCAATTTACGGTACTGTCAAAACAACCGGTGTAGCTTCCGTCACCGTGGAAACCAAAACCAAAAACCTGAAAATTGAACTGACGGATGACATCAAGGTAATCCAGGACGTAAGCGGGAAACGCACGGCACTTAATACCGATGACATCGACCAAGGCGACAGTGTGGTGATATTCGGCGAGTTTGATGCCACACTGGACCTGATGCGGGCAAAGGTCATATTCATCCAATCCAAACTACCGCAGAACATTGCCGGCCTTGTCAGCACTACCGACGCCAAGAATTTTACCTTTTCGATTAAAGATCCGCTGGGGACGGAAATTCTGATCGATTTCGAAAAAAATACCAGAGCCAACGAATGGAACGGCGGATCGGATATTGCCAAAAGCGGTTTTTCCAAAATCAAAACCGGTAATCTAGTCTATATATCTGGTTACCCTGTTCCCAACAAAACCAACCGTTTCAGTGCATCGCGCATCCTGATCCTGCCGGGTTCGGCCGTGCCGGAGGAAACAGCGACCCCCAAGGTCACCTTAATACCGACAGCCAAGCCTACAGGTAAAATACTTCCCACCGCTAAGGCGACAATAGGGCCGACAGAAATCCCTGCACCCTAAGCAGCATGCCTCCCCCGAAACCGCAGCCGTACCTGATAACAAGTACGCTCAAACTACCCGACCGGACCGGACTGTTTGTCACCGACCCGGTGAATGTATACTATCTGTCTGGTTTCCGCGGCAGCGGCAATGCAAAAGAAGCGTATCTTTTAATTACCGGCCGGATGGCATATCTTCTAACGAATTCGCTTTACACGAACCAAGCCGAAACAATCGCCGGCACAGTTCCCGGTCTAAGCTTTATCCGGATATCCCGGACCAGCGACGTATATGTCAGGGTAGCCGAAATCGTGAAAAACGGACATCTCAGTCAAATCCTGTTTGACGAGAACTCTCTGACTTACCGCGAATATCTGAATTTAAAGCAAAGCACGCCGGCCCGTCTGAATTCTGACCGCGGCCGGATTGCGGCTCTGCGTACCGTCAAAACCGGTCAGGAAATTGCGGCCATACGTTATGCCGCAGCAGTAACGGATAAATGCCTGGACTATACGGCAGCAAGGATTAAGCCCGGCATAACCGAACAGGATATCGCCCGGGATATCGAAAGCTTCATCCGGGAACGCGGCCTGGAGCTATCATTTGCACCGATTGTCGCGTTCGGACAATCCGCCAGCGAACCGCATTACATCACCGCCGGACCGGGTGCGGCAATCGGATCCGCCGGACCGGTACTTCTTGATTTCGGTGCGGGTTTTGCCGG
>MFJD01000009.1:105176-113947 GCA_001779095.1 Candidatus Gottesmanbacteria bacterium RBG_16_52_11
AGAATGGTTCATATCGGCAGACCGTCAGCTGAATTTAAATCAGTTTTCTCGACTGTTTTATCTGCTCACGACCGGGCAGTAACGGCGCTTAAACAGGGAATCCGTTCCGGTGCGGCACTGGACCGGCTGGCCCGCAACCGGATCAGGAAATCCGGTCTGCTGCCTTATACGCACAGTCTCGGCCACAGTATCGGGCTCGAAATCCACGAGAATCCCCGCCTGACCGAAAAGCAGGATGCGGAACTTACCGAAGGCATGGTGTTTTCGATTGAACCGGCTGTATACCTGCCTGGAAAATTCGGTATCCGGATAGAAGACCTGGTGTATATTTCTGCTGCAGGTCCGGAAATTCTCAGCCTCAGTCCGAAGGAACTTATTGTCATCTGAAACTTTGGCCCTTGACAAACCAAATCGTACAATATATCTTATAGTATTATGAAGCAGAACAATTGCTCTTCCGAAATCCTCTGTACCGGAATACTTCCGGTAACTTCTGCGTGCCTGCATCATCACCACACCGCCGGCTAACCCGGGCGTGGTTGAGGCTTGATTTTCCCCGTTTAACCCATCCGAATCAGTCCCCCACCATGCGCGGGTTCCCTAGATATGCGCATGAGGAAGGATTCATATGGAAAAGAAAATCGTTTTTGACGGCTCATCGCTGACCGTCAATCAGGTACAGGCTGTAGCCCGGCAAGGGACAACCGTGGCCGTGTCCGAAAAAACCCGGAACCGCTGCCGCCGGGGATATAACGTATTACAGGAGAAAATCCGCGGAAAAATAAAGATTTATGGTGTCACAACCGGTTTCGGTGAATTTTCCTCAATCTTTATTGATCCGGAAAAGGCTGCCAGATTACAGCTGAACCTGATACGTAGCCATGCGGCAGGCGTCGGGAAACCGGCTGACATCGAATCTGTCCGGGCAATGATGGTCTGCAGGGCAAATTATCTGGCATCCGGATTATCCGGAGGCCGTCCGGTGCTTTTGGACTCACTGGTCTCCATGCTCAACCGTGGCCTGACCCCGCTGGTCCTGGAGCAGGGATCGGTGGGATCAAGCGGAGACCTGGCGCCTCTGGCTATGATGGTATTGCCGATGATCGGCGAAGGCGAAGCCTGGTATGACGGCATCCGGATGCCGGGCTTAGAAGCTATGCGCCGGGCCGGTATTCCCCTGCTGAAACTACAGGCCAAAGAAGGTCTGGCTTTGATTAACGGAGATACCTTTATGGTCGGTCTGGGGATGCTCGAACTGTACGACGCGATCGTTATTGCCAAAGTATCGGAAATCGCCTGTGCCATGACGATGGAATCAATCGAAGCGGTCATGGAGGCACTGGATCCGAGAATTGCCCGGGCCCGCCGGTTTGCCGGACAACAGGTGTCGGCCGCCAACCTGAGACGACTGGTCAAAGGTAGCCGGATCCTTTCCGGTCCGCCGGCCCGGGTTCAGGATGCTTACTCAATCCGCTGCGCTCCGGTTATTCTCGGAGCCGGCCGCGAGGCATTGGCCTGGGTGAAACGGCAGTTTGAAACCGAAGCCAACGCAGCTCAGGACAATCCGCTGGTATTTGCCGAAAGCAATTCCGTTTTGTCCGGTGGTAACTTTCACGGACAACCTGTCTGCATGCCCCTGGAACTGATGGCCCAGACGATACAGGAATATGCAAATGCGTCAGAAATCCGCCAGGAACGGATGAATAACCCGTATTACAGCAAAATCCTGCCGGCCTTTCTGATCGAAAACGGCGGACTGAATTCGGGTTTCATGATGCCGCAGTACGCCTCAGCGGCACTGGTGAATGAGAACAAAATCCTGTGTTACCCGGGAATCGTTGACTCCATACCGGTTTCGGCCGGTCAGGAAGACGACTGCTCCATGGGTGCAAATGCCGCGCTGAAAATCCGACGGATTCTCAGGAACACCCAGTACGTACTGGCGATCGAGCTGATGCTGGCCGCGCAGGCACTGGACTTTAAGAAAGGTAAACGGCCCGGAAAGGGAGTGGAAAGTGCATACCGGAAAATCCGGCAACTAGTGCCGTATATATCCGAGGATACGGTGATGTACGGATACGTCGGAAAAATCAAGGATATGATCGCGGACGGAACACTTCTTCGTGCCGTTGAAAAAGAAATAAAGAGCCTCGGGGAGGTACCGGACTATGACCTACCGTAACGGACTGGCGATGGGAGAAGGCAGGACGCCACTTATCCGGTTAACGGGACTGGAAAAGAAAATCGGTTGGAACGGCGGAATTTGGGCGAAAGCCGAATATGCAAATCCGACCGGATCGTTTAAGGACCGCGGCAGCCTGGCAGAGATCAGAAATGCGCTGAAAATGGGGATGAAGGGGGTCATCTGCGCCTCAACCGGTAATATGGCAGCCAGTCTGGCTGCATACGCTGCCAGGGCAGAAATTCCCTGCATGGTCATAGTTCCTGCCGGGACGCCGGCAACCAAACTCAATCAGGCCAGGATGTATGGAGCGGTGGTGTCAGCCGTAGCCGGTTCATACGACCGGTGCGTCGGGATTGCAGCAATTAAAGCCAAAAACATGAAATATCTGTTATGCGGTGATTATAAAACCAGAAGAATCGGACAACGCCGGATCGGAGCGGAACTGGCAGATGCCGGAATCAGGTTTGATGCATTTATCTGTCCGGTCGGTAACGGCACCGTCGGATGTGCGGTATCAGAGGGATTTGCTCTGAAAAACCGGTTTCCGGCGTTCATCGGCGTTCAGGGCCGGGGATCAGACCCGGTATATCAAGCCTGGATCAGAGGCTCTGCCGATATCCGGGTCATAAACCGGCCTCAGACATCTGCCAGTGCTATGAAAGTCGGCAATCCGCTGGACGGCCGGTTGTGTCTGTCGCTGATTTATAAAACCGGTGGTCAGGTTCTGTCGGTTGACGATACCCGGATATCTGTCGCGCAGCAGACTCTGGCTATTACAGAAGGTATTTTTGTGGAAAAAGCGTCTGCTGCAACCGTAGCGGCACTTCGATTTATCGATAAATCGAAGTCCGTGGTGTTAATACTGACCGGCAACGGACTGAAGGAAGGTGGTGAAAATTATGGAAAAGGATGACATATCCAGACGCAGGGCTGAGGAGATAGCAGCGCTGGGATATCCGCTGACCGGGAAGGCGGAATTTACCGGATACAATTTGACGAATGTCGAGCCGATGGTTGGTTTTCGGAAATACTTATCTGAAAAGATCGGACTTGATGCTGTCAGCTGGAATTCACTAGCTGAATCTGACCAAAAGGTATTATGGAGTCGGTATAATGAGCAGTTGTGTCAGGAAGCACGCCGAGCCGGACGCGGCAGTGAAGACGGAATATAAAACGTTTGCTTGTGATGCGTATTCAGACTTGATACGATCAAAAGGAGGATTATATGACCATGATCCAGAAACTAAAAGGGTTCCGGGACTTCCTGCCTGATGATGCCCGGAAGCGCCGGTGGCTCAAAGACCGGATGATTGAGGTGGCCGAACGCTGGGGATATGAACCCCTGGAGACGCCGACTCTTGAACCGCTGGAATTGTTTACCGGCCAGATCGGCGAGGACGAAAAACTTTTTTTTAGCTTCACCGACGCAGGCGGCCGCAAAGTTGCCATGCGTTATGACCAGACCGTACCCACGGTCAGGGTTCTGGGTGAATATGCAAATACACTGACTCTGCCGTTCCGTCGGTATCAGTACCAGCAGGCATTCCGTGCGGAAAAACCCCAGAAAGGCCGGTACCGGGAATTTACCCAGTTTGATATTGATATCTTCGGAGTCGCATCGCCGCTTGCAGATGCCGAAGTCATAGCCAGCAATCTGGAAATCTGTAAAAATATCGGTTTTTCTCAGGCTATCGCAGTTGTCAGCAGTCGATCATTACTTTCCGGTATGCCTTATGAAGCAGTCGTAGCCATTGATAAGTTGAATAAAATCGGTGAAGCCGGCGTGATTGCCGATATGGAATCGAAGGGAATTTCCCATGTACAGGCGCAGGAATACCTGGAGTTCGTAAAAAACCTCAAGCCTAATGATGAAATCAGGACTATTTTTTACTACCTGGAAAATGCGGGATTCGGCAGTGACTGGTACCGGTTCGAGCCCACGCTTACGCGCTCGTTTTCCTATTCACAGGGGCCGATCTGGGAAATCGTCATTCCCCAGTACGATGCCGGCTCAATCGGCGGCGGGGAACGCTACGACGGGATGATCAAAAAGATAACCGGACTGGATATACCCGGCACCGGAATTGCTTTCGGATTTGACCGGACGCTGGAAGCTGCTGATGCGTGTGGGTTAGTGCCGAAATTTGTATCCAACTCATCCGTACTGGTTACCGTATTTTCACCGGATCTGATGGATATTGCCATAAAAACAGCACAGTCGCTCCGGGAAGGCGGTTTGCCGGCAGAACTCTATCCCGATCCGTCAGTTAAGCTGGAAAAACAGCTGAGGTATGCCGACCGGAAAAACATTCCGTTTGCCATAATCACCGGACCGGATGAGGCTTCAAAGGCTACGCTGGTACTTAAAAACATGATTACTAAAACCCAAAACGAATTTCCGGTTGACGGGGCGGCAGCTGCAATTAAATCCGCACTGAATAATAATGTACGCTGACCGATAGTCACCATATGGCATTGTCGCCTGCCCGTAAAGCCATCATCGCTCTTATCCTCGCAAACATTTTCTGGGGTGCCGGCGGGCCTATCTTCAAGTTATCGCTCCAGAATATTCCGCTGATGACACTGGCATTCTGGCGGTTCATACTGGCGGTGCCGTTTCTTTTGATTCTCGCCCGTATGGAAAACAAACCGGTCAGGATCGAGAAAAAGGACCGGCCGGTCGTTTTCCTGTATGCCGTCTTCGGTATCACCGTCAACATCATATTCTTTTTTCTCGGCATCAGGCTGACCAACTCCATGAATACCGCAGTCATCATGTCCGGGTCCCCGGTCATTACTTACTTATTGGCATACATATTCCTCCACGAAGCGTTCGTACCGCGGAAATTAAGCGGCATGCTCATCGGCATGGCCGGAATGCTGACGATTATCTTCGAACCGCTTATATCGAATCAGTCGACCGGATCGATGCTGGGTAATGTCCTCTTAGTAATTGCGGCGCTAGGCGCGATCATACAGACTATAATCGGCCGCCGCATTCTCCCCCGCTACAATACCTTCGCGTTTACTGCCGCCTGTTTCCTCATCGGCGCGGCTACATTTCTGCCGCTGATGCTTTATGAATATGCCACGACACCGGGACTTTACCTGTCTCTCGACTGGCGGGGGTATATAGGAATACTGTATGGCACATTTTTCAGCGGCATCTGCGGATACGGACTTTTTGACTGGGGTTTGGCCCGTATAAAAGCCTCGGATGCTTCCGTCTTTGCCTTCCTGGAACCGGTTGCAGCGACGGTTCTCGGAGTTTTTCTGGTCTCGGAGCGCATTACCCATGGCTTCGTATTCGGTGCTATCCTGATCTTCATCGGTATCATGCTGGCCGAAGGCCGGATCAGGTTCCATCCGACGGCAATAATCGTAAACCATCAAACTTCAAAAAGCCGCCGGAATTTGTTATAATACATCGTTTATGAAAGCAGCCATACATCCGCAGTGGTTTGATAAGGCAGTCGTTTCGTGTGCCTGCGGAAATACGTTTACCGTCGGAGCCACGAAGCCGGAAATCAAAACCGACATCTGTTCCAACTGCCATCCCTTCTACACCGGCGAAATGAAATTCGTCGACGCGCTTGGCCGGGTTGAGCGGTTTCAGCAGAAGCAAAAACAAGCCCGGGAACAGGCATCGCAGTTGGCTGCCAAAAAGAAGAAGAAACAGGAACGACAGGAACAGCTCAGAAGCCAGAAATCCCTCAAGGATATGCTGACCGCGATCAAATAACATAGGTTATAAATCCAAAAACCTAAATTCTAAAATATTTTATTGTTCCATTGTTTAGAGTTTGGAAATTAGAGTTTAGGGTTACAGATACACTATGAATCCTGATGCTGCCATATTAGAATTCCGTCCCGGACCGGGCGGTGAGGAAGCGAAAATCTGGGCGGGTGACCTGATGCGGATGTATACCCGTTACGCCAACATCCGGACCTGGAAAGTCGAACAGCTGGATGATACGGTGCTTAAAATCCGCGGACCGGCTGCGCTGACAACTTTACAGTACGAAGCCGGCACCCACCGGGTACAGCGCGTACCCTCGACAGAACGGCAGGGCCGGATTCACACATCGACGGCTACTGTTGCCGTACTGCCGGAGATTCCCGAAACTGAAATTTCGGTCAGATCCGATGACCTGGAATGGGATTTTTTCAGGAGCGGAGGTAAAGGCGGTCAGAACGTAAATAAAGTCAGTTCGGCGGTCCGTTTGCGGCATTTACCGACCGGCATCACAGTAACCTGCCAGACCGAACGGGACCAGTATCAGAACCGGCAGGTGGCTTTATCGATGCTAAGGTCCCGTCTCTGGGAAAAACAGCTCATGGAAACCGATATAGCGCTCAGCGATTCGCGCAAAGTAATCGGCCGGGGCATGCGGGCAGAGAAAATCCGGACCTACAATTATCCGCAGAACCGGGTGACCGATCACCGGATAAACAAGTCATGGCATAATCTGGACGACGTGATAAACGGGAAATTAACCAAGTTGACCGAAGCATTATCATCAGCTGATATCTGAACACCTCTTCTAAGTCCGGACTGATTATTCCGACTGATTGCCCAACTTCACGTCTATCGTAAGTTCCTTGCCGTCCCTCCAGACAGTCAGTTTAACCGTTTCACCAACCTTGCGCTCAGCGATGATCCGGGCCAGCTCAGCATCATTACCGGTAATCCGGGTGTCGCCGATTTTGGTAATAATATCCCCTGCGCTTAGTCCCGCCGTCTCAGCCGGAGAACCGCTGACTACTTCGATGATATATGCCCCTTCGGGAATTTCGTTAAGTATCGCCGCGTCCTTACCGACGACTTTATACCTGACTCCGAGGTAGGCACGGTTAAACTGCCCGGTGCGGTTGAAAGTATCCAGAGCTTCCTTGACAACGTTTATGGGAAGAGCGAAACCGACATTCTCTGCATTAGCCGATATGGCCGTATTGACGCCGATAACCTGTCCGGAGGAATTGAGCAGCGGTCCGCCGGAATTACCGGGATTAATGGCGGCATCTGTCTGGATTACGTTATCCAGCCGTTCCGCATAACCTTCAAACGGGCTGCCGGCTGTGATCCCGCGGCCCATACCGGAAATGACCCCGGTCGTGACAGTGGAACGGAATTCACCGAGAGCCGTACCTATGGCAATAGCCAGCTGCCCGACCCGGATTCGGTCGGAATCCCCCAGTTCGACGGTCGGCAGACCGGACGCACTTATTTTCAGTATCGCCAGGTCGTTGACCGGATCGCGGTAAACCTGGGTCACATCGTAAGATTTGTCATCCTTGGTTATTACGCGGTATTTGGCATTAGGGGTACTCACAACGTGCTTATTGGTTACTATCAGTCCGTCACTCTGTATTATGAAGCCGGAACCGATATCCTGTTCCTGCTGTTCGGTGCTGCCGTTGCGTCTTCTGAACGGTGAAAACGGATCAAAGGGATCGATTTCGAACACATTCCCGACGCTGCGGGCCTGAGTAATACCGACTGTGACGACGGCCGGAGATGCTTTTTCCACGACACTGATGACTACGGACTCCTCATCGTTAACGGTCACGGTTTTGGGCATTTCGATGATATTTCCGTTTTTAGGCCCGATCACGGACAGTCTGGCCCTGAGTGAACTGACAGCCCGGTCAAACTGACCGGAACGCTGGAGACCGGCAATAACAAGCACCGCTACAATGAAAATAATGATCAGTTGGCGTAATTTCATAAATAACGGAAATTATTTTAGTATCATTTCAAGTGCTTTGACTAGCTGCGCATCCCGCGTCGCATCGTTATTTTCCTGGATAACTTCGAAATCCGGTACGATACCGGTTTTCATGATTGACTCCCCGGCCGGCGTCAGCCATTTTCCGGTGGTGATGTGCACCCCGCTGCCCCCGCTTAAATCAAAAGGTGTCTGCACAGATCCCTTGCCGAAAGATGTCTCACCGATAACCGTTGCCCGTTTGTGGTCTTTCAGTGCGCCGGCTACGATTTCCGATGCCGAAGCGCTGCCTTTGTTGATAATGACGACCATCGGCACGGACAGCAGTTTGCCGGGCCGGTTAACTTTATATTCCTCTTTGGACCCGTCACTGTTTTTCTGTGAGACAATCAGTGTCTGCGGTTTGAGAAACTCGCTGCCGATATAAACCGACCCGTCAAGGTAACCTCCGGGATTGTTTCGGAGGTCGAGTATCATGCCGGCCACGGTCCCTTTGGTAATTTCCCCCGCAATATCGTCCACCGCCTTCGGCCATTCGGTCTGCAGCCGGTCGCCGAATCTGGTCAGGTGGATATACCCCACACGCCTGTTTTTCAGTGTGCGAACATTTTCCGGTATACCGGATATTTCTGAGATTTCGCTGGGAGTCTTTACCCAGACGGTTATCGCCGGCACGGTAATCGTATCCCGGACAATGGAAACGTCTGCCGGTTTTTCCTCGGTATTCCGGAGCACAGTCAGGACCACTGTAGACCCCTTCGGTCCCCGGATTTTGGTAACGGCTTCCTGAAGTGTCCAGTTCACCGTTTCACTGCCGTCTACCTTCATGATGTAATCCTGCGGCCTGATACTTGCTT
>MFJD01000009.1:113980-120977 GCA_001779095.1 Candidatus Gottesmanbacteria bacterium RBG_16_52_11
GATGCGGTTATCCCTCCGGTCCAGCTGCGCACCGATACCCTCAAACTGTCCACCCATCAGCTCGTTCTTGAAATCCTGATTCTCTTTGGGGGGGAAAAACGAGGAATACGGATCACCCAGGGCAGATACCATGCCGCCGACGGCCCCCCAGACCAGTTTCTGGTTATCGATCTCACTGGCGTCGATATAATTTTGGTGGACCCGGTTCCAGACTTCCCAGAAAATCGAAAAATCAACCGGAGCATCGGGCGGTGTCTGCGAGTTTACCACCACGCCTTTTGACGGAGTTATGCCGACGCCGATCCTGCGTAAGCCTGCCTGGTAGGAAAGGCCGGCAATGATAATGGCAACAGTCAGGTACAGCACGTATCTGCGTACTGAAGAAAACGGAATCTGTCTCATAAAAACACCGATGTGAACATACTAACAGTTTCCGGGGGAACGCTACAAGTATCCGCTCAGATCCGGACCACGTACGGAAGTAGTGCTATGTAC
The DNA here is from genome assembly GCA_001779095.1 of Candidatus Gottesmanbacteria bacterium RBG_16_52_11. Taxonomy (GTDB): domain Bacteria; phylum Patescibacteriota; class Microgenomatia; order UBA10105; family UBA927; genus RBG-16-52-11. The sequence continues at coordinate 114,476 of MFJD01000009.1, forward strand.
CTGGCCCGTTTAATCTCCCGGGTCAGGCTCCGCTGATGCCGGCTGCACAGACCGGACCGGTTTCTGCCGACAATTTTACCGCGCTCGGTCATATATTTTTCCAGAACCGATATTTCCCGGAAATGCGGTTCCGTTTTGCTGTCACAAAACATACAGTTTTTCGGTTGGTGTCTGGTTTTGGACTGTATGCGTACCATAGTTTCAGAACGGTATATCGTCCGGATTTACCTGTTCCTCCCCGCCATCGGAGGTCTCCGCCGGCACCTGATCCTGGCCGGCACCCTGGGTTTTAGCTTTCTTGGGTTTGGGCGGCTGGACGGGTGGCGGCTGGACGGGTGGCGGCTCCCCGGCCGTCTCAACCGCGCGTTTTGAGTCAAGCAGTATCATGTCTTCGATTACGACTTCTGTGGTCGACCGCTGGGCGCCGTCGGCAGTCTGCCAGGTATTAGTCCGCAGCCTCCCTTCGACATAAATTTTCCTGCCTTTGGTCAGTAACTGGCTACACAGTTCCGCCAGCTTGTTCCAGGCAACGACCCGGTGGAACTCGGTTTCTTCCTTTTTCTCGCCAGATTCGGTAGTCCAGGTCCGGTTGGTAGCCAGCCCGATCGTACAGACCGCCGCTCCGGTCGGAGTATACCGCAGTTCCGGATCACGGGTCAGATTGCCTATCAGCGTTACCTTATTCAGACTTCTGGATGCCATATCAGTTCTTAGTCGTTCGGCGTCCCGGTCTTTCCAGACCGGAACGAGCAACTATGCCTCCGGGTTAAGCAACATAAACCGGATGATCTCCGGCATGAGCTTCATTTGTTTCTGGATTTCGGATATCCTGACACTGTCGGATTTTATCTTTAACTGGACGTATACGCCTTCATTTTGCTTCGCGATCGGGTAGCCGAGAACCTTCTTTCCGATAATACCGAATTCCTCTATGCCTTCCGCGTAGGAACCGAGCAGTTTATTAACTAATTGCCGGTGTTTCTTATCATCTTTGGCGTCGATATCCGGTGACATGATCACCACCATCTCGTAGGTGCGCATAATGTGGCAATGATACCATATCCGGAGCAATTGTTAAACATGAAAAACAAAGCATCGGTGCTTGTCATAATGCTCCAAATGTCCTCACGTACCGATCTTAAACTCGATCACGTCCCCGTCCCGGACGGGATAATCCCGTCCTTCCTGTCTGACAATCCCGGCCTCACGGACAACTTTCCACCCTCCGTGACTGATAAAATCCACAAATGTTACAACATCGGCTTTGATAAATTTTTTTTCGAAATCGGTATGAATAACACCCGAAGCCTGGCGGGCTACCGTTCCCTTTTTGACGGTCCAGGCCCGTACTTCCTTGACACCGGCAGTCAAAAACGAAATCAGACCCAGCATCTCATAGGAACGCTTTATCAGGCGGTCAAGTCCTGATAAGGAGTATCCCACGGACTTTAGGTACGCCGTCTGTTCACCGGCGGGAAGTCCGGCCAGTTCCGACTCCAGTTTGGCGCAGACCGGCAGGTAATTACCGGGAATATCCGGGCTTAATTTCTCCAGCTGCTCTTCGGAAACATTGGCAACATACAGGACAGGCTTGGCGGTAATCAGGTGAAGGTCCGTTACCAAGTGCGCATCCTCGGCAGTTTCAAGAACACGGGCTGCCGGAGTACCGGAATTCAAAGATTCACGGAGATTTCCGATCAGTTCCCAGCGCCGCAGCTGTTCCCGGTCTCTTACTCCTTTCGGTTCGGACTGTTTCGCCAGTGTCTCAAGGTCGGCGAGTATCAGTTCGGTCTCCACGGTATCCCGGTCCCTTTGCGGGTCAACGGTGCCGGTGACGTGGACAACCGCGGGATCGGTAAAAAACCTGATCACATGACAAACCAGATGAACTTCCCTGATATGAGCTAAGAATTTATTACCGAGTCCTGCCCCCTCTGCCGCACCGGCGACGAGCCCGGCGATGTCGACGAACTCTACCGAAGCCGCAACGGTCGGTGGCCTTACCCCTTTTTCGGATTCAACCGCATCCGCGAGAGCCGCGAGGCGGTGATCCGGAACCGGTACGATTCCGATGTTCGGTTCGATAGTAGCGAAAGGATAATTGGCGGCAAATGCGACCTGCTTTTTTATCAGCGCATTAAATAAAGTCGATTTACCGGCGTTGGGCATTCCGATTATCCCGATTTTCAGATTCATGGATGCAATTATGTCATAAAGCGGATAACCAAAGCCAGATCTGAGCCGGAAAATGCGTCTACGGTCAACCGCAGAGTCCGTTAAATGAAGTTTCCGAATGCGGCAAGAAGCAGAAAGCCGGTGAAATAAATCAGCAGCCATCCGGCAGTAGCTACCACCAGATCTGCCGCCGCCTGCTTTTTACCTTCGAAGAAAATCCGGTACGGATGATAGAATACCGCAATCCCGCAAATCAGGGCGGAAACTGAAAACAATAGCAGAAATGCTACGGGACCGAAATAATTCGGAACTCTTCCGAATATCTCGTTTCCCTTATAAAACAGAATTCCAACCAGGCTGCAGTAGGCGGCTACACCGGATGCCTGAACAAATCCCAGTCGTACTGCCGGGCCGGACCAATTCTGTTTCACGACCCAAGTATACCCCTTTATCCGGCATTTTACAAAACCGGACATTTGAATAAAAAGCTGCACATACCATGGCCCCGGATTCCCGTGATAATATAGAAACATGCCTGCCCAATGGCAGTATTTATTGGTAGTTTCCATACTGCTGATGACCGTAACTTCTGTTGCGGTCTGGCTGTTTGTATATTCCCGCAAACTCCGGGATGAACGCAGTCTGAACCGCAAAACTCTGGCAGCCGCGGCTGAACGGCTGATTCTTTACCAGAAACAGTTACTGTTTTTACAGAATAAAATCCAGCAGGATGACCGGCACAATATACTGGAGAATTTCCTGCGCGAGACAACAATATGCGCCTGCATTATTAATCATGCCGGAAGCGTTGTCAGTATAAATCCAGTACTGCAGGAGAAGCTGGGAAAAAGCCAGATTGACGTACTCCTCCAACCATATCAGCAGGTGCTTAAACTGACTGATGTCTACGGTAATCCCGCTTATTCGGCTATAGAGGATTCCCTGAAGGGAAAATCAGGAATTTTTCCAGAATGGGTCTTTCTGGAAACCAAGACCGGTAAAACCGCCATCGCCGGTGCGGTTTCGCTTTATACCGAATCGGGCCTCAGAAACCTTTCTGTTATATTCATGGATGCGACTAAGGCTTACACTGACGACCAGGCTAAAGACGAGGAAATCCGCGGTCTCCGTGATGAGTTGTCCGTATTGCGCCAGGAACTAAAAAGTGTTTCCGAAACCGACAGATACCTCAGACGCTACTTCACCACTACCGACATGAATATGGTGTTCCTTGATCCGGTGGGCCGGATCGTGTCCCTCAACCCTTGTGCCCAGAGAATATTCGGAAAATCCGAGGAAGACATCAGGGGTCAGCTGTATCAGCACGGGATCTCATTTCTCGATAAATCCGATAAACCGGCGTATCAGACAATTGCCGACGCTTTAAAAGGCATTGAAAGCAAATTAAAACACTGGACTTTCATCACTTCGGTTAACGGAAAAATTCCGGTCAGCGGGTCGGTGCTGCCGCTCAAAGACGGCACTAAAGTTAACGGGGTGGTCATCGGTTTCCGGGATGCCAGCCAGGATTACCAGCTGGAACAGGAAGAAAAGGCATTTTTTTCCGGGGCAGCTCATGATCTGCGGGCACCGCTGACAACTATCAGGAGCGTCATTGAACTCTTATACGACTCATACGACAGCGTGCCCAAACCGCAGGCACTGGAAATACTCAAAGGTGCCAAGGAATCTGCCGTACATCTGGTTTCCCTCGTCAACGATCTCTTAAACGTGTCCAGGATTGACCAGGGGAAAATCGAGGTCGTGAAATCGGCTTTCGACGTAACTGTACTGACTAAGGAAATTATGGATTCGCACCGCATGGTAGCCCGTGAACGCCACCTATACCTAAACCAGGAAGTGGCTGAATTCGTACCGAAAGTATACGGCGATAAGGCAAAATCCCTGGATATTCTGACCAATCTGGTAACTAACGCACTCAAGTATACTCATTTTGGAGGTGTCACTATCAAACATACTAAGGAAGGCGGGCGTATAATAACTTCCGTAACTGATACCGGGACAGGTATTTCCGATCAGAACCGGCATCTTTTATTCAAGAAGTTCCAGCAGGTCGGTACGGCCAGAAACCAGCCGCTGGCGAAAAGCACCGGTTTGGGGCTGTATATCGCTAAAAAGTTTGCAACCATGATGGGCGGCGACATCGAACTGGTTCAGAGTGAAATCGGCAAAGGATCAACTTTCGCCTTCTCACTTCCCATTGCACCATCACAGGCGTAATCCCGGCGTGTGCTTCAGTTAAGTTAGAACAACTGCGGCGCAGATATTAAACAACCGCCTCATCGGCGGTTGTATAGGTGTCCGGTTACGGACTACCCTGATTATCGTAAATCAATCCTTCGGGCGATGCAAGCGCTTGACAGTGCCCCGGGCCCGTGAAATACTTGAATCATGAAAAAAGGCACGGCAATGCTCTTATTCATGGCGTCGGTCGGATTTATACTGATCGCCATAGTATTTTCGGCAATCATTGACAGCACCAGAAAATCTCCCATTCCTGATAACCGCGCCCGGGCAACCCAAACATCAAGCACCCTGGAATTTCTGGGGAGTTCCGGCGGATTTGACGAGTCTTTAAACGCGCTTATTGTGTCGGATCTGCAGTTTGCAGACACTAAAGGTAAGCCGTTGGGAACTTTCAACGTGATTGTTCCCGGCAAGTTCAATCCCGGATCATTCCCGGCCGGCACTTCAGTCAGGATTACCGCCATCCCGTCGACTTTCAAAATCGCCGAGCATGTACTAACGGCGAAGGAAATCCGGAGGAATTAATTGGCCCTAAGGTCATCAGGATTTCCGGATGGTTGAATCACCGTCCGGCGTATCCCGGACCGTAAATCCCATTTTTCCGAGCTCCCCACGCAGCTTATCTGCCTCGGTGAAATTACCCTGACGCCGCAGTTCCTGCCGTCTGAAAAAAAGTGCCTGTGCATCAGCCGGCAGGTCTGGCGGACTGATCAGTTTGTCCGAGGTTTCGGCAGACTCTGCTAGGTTAAGGCCCAGTACCCGGTCGAATTCTATCAGTAGATCATACTTGTCGCCCGGTGGAATATTGGATTTAAGGACTTCCCAACAGGTGGCCAGTCCCGCCGGGATATTCAGATCACTCTCAAGCGCATCGGTAAACTGCTGCCGGTACCGGTCGACCTTCGCGAGTTTATCTTCGGAAAGTGCAGTCCTTTCCAAGCCAAGTCCCCGGGCCCGTGCTGCCTGGATTCTGAGTTCAATAAGTCCGCGTGCAGCATCAGTCAGGGCATCCCAGGTAAAATTCTGCCGCGTCCGGTATCCGGCAGACAGGAAAAAATACCTCAGAGCCAGCGGGTCGAACCCCCGTGATTTGACTTCCGTCAGGGTCATTCCGGTACCGGCGGATTTAGCCATTTTCCCCTGATCAACAACCAGGTGCTCGTTATGAAGCCAGTACCGGACGAACTTTTTGCCGCTGGCGGCTTCGCTTTGGGCAATTTCGTTGGTGTGGTGAATCGGTATGTGCTCCACACCACCCATGTGGATATCAATGGTCGCCCCCAGAAGTTTCCGGCTCATGGCTGAACATTCGATATGCCATCCGGGAAAGCCGGAACCGTCCGGGGCCAGCCGGGAACGAAACGGGGACGGCCAGTACTGGAGCGCTCCCACGTGTATTCCGGTACGGAAAAACCACATCGCGAAATCAAGCGGTGACCTTTTAGCCGGATCCTCAACTTCAGCCCTTCCGGCACCTTTAACCAGATCATCCAGATTCTGTCCCGACAGGGCCGTATACCCGGGGAAGGTGCTGATGTCAAAATAGACAGCCAGATCCGTCTCATATGCATTTCCTTTAGCCAGCAGTTCACTCACGAGATCAATCATCTCCCCGATGTACTGGGTCGCCCTGGATTTGTGTGTCGGTTCAAGAAGGTTAATTTCAGCCGCATCTGACTCAAAAATCCGGATGTATTTGTCGGCGATTTCCTGGGGCTTTAGTCCTTCACGCTTGGCCCCCCGCTCCATTTTATCCTCACCGGTATCGGCGTCGGAAGACAGGTGACCGACATCCGTATAGTTACGGACATGAGTCACAGTATACCCTAAATACCGGAGCGTCCGTACCAGCAGATCCCCCATTGTCATGCCGCGCAGATTGCCGATGTGTTGGGTCCAGTATACAGTCGGGCCGCAGTGGTAAAAGGATACTTCCCCCATATTTGCCGGCTCGAAAGTTTCAATTTTCCGGGTCAGTGTGTTATATAGCTTCAGCATAAGTAAAATTGATATCAGGATTATACCATCAGTCCTGCCTGACATTCCGGCTCATTTCCGA
>MFJD01000009.1:120995-122302 GCA_001779095.1 Candidatus Gottesmanbacteria bacterium RBG_16_52_11
TACAGATCACCCCGGGGACGTTTCGACATAACGTGCGGCAGCTGCATTTTCGCTGCCGCCTGAGCCTGTTTTTTCGCAATTTCCTTTTTCTGTTCCGCTTCCTGCCCGAGTTTCTCCCAAACGCTTGGTTCTTTGCGGGGCTGATCCGGTTTCAACAGAGCCTCAAGCGCCGTCCGGGCCACCGCCTGTCTGGATTTATCGTCTTTTATCTTATCGATCGATTCCCACGGTCTGTTTTTATTTGAACCTGAGGATTCCGTTGTTTTGGCATTACCGCCCGCTGACTGACCGGAGGCGGTAATGCTGCCTGACTGAGCGCCCAGGCTTTCCAGCGCCCGCCCGGCGATATCCTTGGGTACGGTGACAGTTTCGGAAGCGATATCCTTACCGATATCCTCGAATGATCCGATCAGCTGGGATGCCAAGCCGGTGCGGGCAACGTTTTTCGGGGGCATATACCCACTATGAAATATTGAAAATGAAATAGCAAACACGCGGTTTCAGTCAAAACCCAACTGAATCCTGGCTTCACGGCTCATGAGTTCAACTGACCACGGAGGCTCAAAAGTCAGATCAACGTCCACTTTTTTCACCCCCGGCAAACCCCCGACGGCTTCCTTTATCGGATCGGCAATCAGGTGAAACAACGGGCAGCCGATGGTGGTCAGTGTCATCAGAATAGTCACCATACCCGTCTTCGGTGCCACCGTAACACCGTAAATCAGACCCAGATCGACTACCGAAATACCCAGCTCGGGGTCGGGAATGGTCTTCAGAAGTGTTTCAACCTGCTTTTTCGTCGGCATAATGAAAATGAACGTTCACCGGATATCCGGTGATCGGATTATGTGTATTAAATCAGAATTTTCGCCTGCCTTCCAGTGCCCGCGACAGTGTCACGTCATCGGCGTATTCAATATCCGCGCCGACCGGAAGTCCGTGCGCCAGCCGGCTGACGGTAATGGGCGGGGTACGGGATAATTTTATCATTTCCCGGTTGATATACATGGCTGTAGCCTCCCCTTCCATGTTCGGATTGGTGGCCAGAATTATTTCCCTGACTGTCGGATCGGATTTGACTCTGCGGAAAAGATCCCGGAGGTAAAGTTCATCCGGACCGATATTATTCAAAGGGTCGATCGCCCCGTGAAGGACATGATACAAGCCGGTGAATTTGCCGGTTCGTTCGATGGAAAGTACGTCTGTCGGCTGTTCGACAATGCAGAGGATTGATTTGTCGCGGGTGCTGTCGGAACATATCGCACAGGGGTCATTTTCGGCGACATTGCGGCACTGGCTGCAGAGGA
>MFJD01000009.1:122311-123377 GCA_001779095.1 Candidatus Gottesmanbacteria bacterium RBG_16_52_11
TCTTGAGATTGGATATACCGGCAGCAAACTTCTCTAGTTCCGCTTCCGGTACATGGAGCAGGTAATATGCTAAGCGCTGTTCGGTTTTGGGTCCGATTCCCGGAAGTTTTTCGAAGGATTCGATGACACGGGTGATCGCTTTCGGCAGTATATTCATATACTAATGCTAATTTCCGTATACTGAAAGCGCCCGGGCAATTATGCTGACAGACCGCTCCAGTTTCGTGCTGTCCAAAACATAGGCAATGCGTACCTGGTTTCTGCCTAAGTCAGGAGTGGCATAAAATCCGGCAGCCGGAGCCAGCATTACCGTCTCGCCGTTGTCACGGAAGTCTGTCAGCAGCCATCTGCAGAAGTCTTCGGCATCTGCGACGGGCAGGCCGGCAATCAAATAGAAAGCGCCCTCGGGCTGCGGCACCTCAACGCCGGAAATTTTCTGAAGTCCCCGGTAAAGTATGTCACGGCGCTTCCGGTATTCCTTACACACGCCTTCCAGATAGCCTGAGGGAATGTGCCTGAGCTCAGCAGCTACCATCTGGTCTACATATCCGGCCGATAACCGGCCCTGGGCGATACGCAGCACTCCTTCGGAAATTCCGCGGTTCATCGTCACCAGAACTCCCACCCTGCCGCCGCAGAAACTGTACCGCTTAGACAGGCTGTCCAGCACGATAAGCCTATCCGGATACTTCTCCATATACTTAAAAAGTGAAGTATGGGCATTTCCGTCGTATACGAACTCACGGTATACCTCGTCAGACATAAGGTATAGGTTTCGTGAGGCAGCCAGGTCCACCAGCATGTCCATTTCCTTCCGGGTATAAACAGTGCCGGTCGGATTATTCGGCGAGCAGATCAGAATTGCTTTGGTACGGCTGGTAACAGCCTGACCGATGGTTTTTGCATCCGGCAGGTGGAAACCGTTTCCGATATCTGTGGGGACCGGTACCAGACGGATGCCGTTAACTACGGCGTAGGAATTGTAGTTGGCGTAAAAGGGTTCAAAAACGATAATTTCGTCATCCGGTCCGCATACGGCAAACATGGCCATGGAAATGGCTTCTGA
>MFJD01000009.1:123388-129380 GCA_001779095.1 Candidatus Gottesmanbacteria bacterium RBG_16_52_11
AGAATATGGCTACTGTCGATAAATCCGTAGCCGAGCTGGCGGTAGTACCCGATAAGTGCATCTAAGAGTTCGGGATTGCCCTGGGACTGGTCATATCCGATGGGACTGGTATCCCAATTCCTTAACTTTCTGATCATAACATCCGGGGTCTTCACATCCGGATCGCCGATATTCAGATGGTAGACCCTGACACCCTGATTCTTAGCTGACTGGGCGTGTGGTACGAGCTTCCTGATCGGTGATGCCGGAACCGCAGTCAGTCTGTCGGATATTTGCATATCTGCCAATTGTACAGGATACGCCGGGTAATGGAAGCCCGAACCGGAAACGTCAGACATTTGTCACGCCGGAACGGGCGTACCCTTCACCCTTCGCGACGCCTGAGTTACCCGGCTGCCGGCTGCCGGCTGTGATACCAGCTCGGCAATTGTTTTATGCGGTATGCCGACCAACCGCAGGGCATAAGCAAAATCATCTTCAGAGCCGCGCCGGACATCGGCGGCCCAGAATAACTCTAGAAGGATTTCCGCAATCGGACGGTTGTCGCTGTGCATTTCGTCTTTGGGAAAATACATTACGCCGGGGGCATGCGTTTCCAATAAATGGACCAGGAAGGCTTGTTCGGCCGGCTCCGTCAATAGGTTTACCGTATTGCCTACCGTTACGCTGCCATTCTCAAGAAAAAGCGGGAGATATTCGCGGCCCAGCCAGTCCTTGAAAAGGTCATATCCTGCCGGGCCGCATTCACCCCGGAACATATCGCGGTAAACGAACAGCCTGCCGTCTATATTGCCTTCAGTCAGCATGGTACCGATATCACGCAGCAATCCGGTTACCCGGCCATGTTTATCTCCGGTTTCTCTGTGATTCGTCATCTTTGTGCTTTGACTCTGAACTGTGTTTCCGTGTCAGGATTACCGAATTCGTCATGAGCCGATAGCCCACGCAGGAAAATTTCCATAAAGGGATCATCTCCGCCTGATGAACCGGGGGCAAATGCCATTTCCCCTTCCCTTACCGCAAACGTGCCGTCGGAATAATATGCTGTCCGACCCATACCGTTCAGTTCGATCAGTACCGGCTGACCGAGTTTAAAGGATACCGCTGATTTGGGGGTAGTGGTTTTCAGATTTCCGTATCCGTCGATCCATGCCAGCTTCCCCGGAGGAACTTCCGGCAGGGTATCCGGACCAATCCGGCTGCCGATCCATTTCGGCTCGTTCCTGATAATCCCGGCTACCGCTTCGGGGTAGAAATCACGGGACCGGAACTGTGATCCCCGGTTGGCGACATTAACCCAGACAAATTTACTTATCATGGTTTTAACAAAAGAAAAACAGTAACCTGCATTTACTCCGATAATCCTGACCCCGTTATCAAGTTCGGCATACACCAGCCGCTCACCTTCGTTACGGGTTCTGGATCCGGTTTGGTCTCTGCGGGGTGCGGTATTGGTGTAAATGACCATATCCGGAACCGGATTCACACTAGCCAGCTGTCCCGTCCAGAAACCGGTCGCCAGGGTGGAAAAACGTGGCACGCTGGTGGGAATTACGGTCACCCCCGGAATAAGCAGCGTCAGTTTCTGAATCACTTCAGAAAAAGCCGGGTCTCCGGTCTGATAATCCGCAATCAGCTGAATGAACTGCGGCCGCATACTAACCCATTATATGGGTTTTTTGTAAGCCGGGTAAATATCCGGTTCAGGTGCCTTCCTGCCAGCTGGTGAGATACTTATGCTGCGCCCGGGTCAGCCGGTCGGTGCGGACTCCCATGGCTGCCAGTTTAAGCCGGGCAATCTGGCGGTCCATACGCGGCGAAATCGTGATTACCCTGACCGGCAGTCTGCCCTGGTTTTTGACAAAAAACTCGGCCGCCAATGCCTGGTTAGCGAAACTCATATCCATGACATCCGGCGCGTGGCCTTCGGCAGCAGCCAGATTAATCAGCCGTCCTTCACCAAGTACATATATCCGCTTGCCGCCCGGCATCAGATATTCGGTAACCGCATCCCTGATCCTGCGGGTTTTCCGGGCTATCCGGGCAAGTTCCTCTACGGCAATTTCTACGTTGAAATGGCCGGAATTGGCTATTACCGCACCGTCCTTCATCCGCCTGATATGCTCAACAGTGATCACGTCCTTGTTCCCGGTGACAGTAACGAAAATATCGCCGGTCCTGACGGCGTCTTTCATTCTCATTACGGTAAACCCGTCCATCACCGCTTCCAGAGCCTTCACAGGATCAACTTCGGTAACTATTACATGTGATCCCATTCCCCGGGCCCTGGCTGCCAGACCGCGGCCGCACCAGCCGTATCCGGCGACGACGAATTTCTTCCCGGCCAGAAGCATGTTGGTTGCCCGCATTATGCCGTCGAGGGTCGACTGACCGGTTCCGTAACGGTTATCGAACAGGTGCTTGGTATCGCTGTCATTTACGGCAAATACCGGAATCCTCAGAGCCTTTTCCCTGGCCATGGCTTTAAGACGGATAACACCGGTGGTTGTTTCCTCGCTGGATCCGATTATTTCCCTGATCTGGCTTCTGCGGGTCGTATGGAGCAAAGTTACCAGGTCGGCACCGTCATCCATGGTTATCCCAGGGTGGGTATCGAGCACTGCATTCAGGTGGGAATAATACGTTTTCCGGTCCTCGCCTTTCCGGGCATAAACAGGAATTTTGTAATGCGTTACCAAAGAAGCTACGACGTCATCCTGAGTTGACAGCGGATTGGATGCACATAATGCTATCTGAGCACCGCCGGCAGTAAGTGCCAGAACCAGGTTGGCAGTTTCGGCTGTCACATGCAGGCAGGCACCGATGACAATACTCTTCAGAGGCTTCTCTTCAGAAAACCGTGCCTCGATCAGTTTAAGTACCGGCATCGACCGGCCAGCCCACTCGATTTTCAGCCTACCGGCGTCCGCTAAAGCCGGGTCAGTTACGTCATAACCGATTTTCTTCGGCATACATCCCCTTTCCCGGGCAGTAGTCTAAAACCGGCAAAAGCATGCCGGTCTGATCATTACTTAAGTACCAGATACAGGGTCATCTCACCGTAATATTTGCCTTTATATGAAAGCATTCCGGGAACATTACCCGCAACGGAGAATCCCAGACTTTTGTATAACCGGATTGCCGGTTCGTTATTTTCAAAACAGTGGAGGTACAGCAGCTTCAGGCCGCTTTTACGGGCCTGGTCAATCAGTAGCTCCATGCAAGCCCGGCCGATGCCGTCACTCCGGTACTTTTTCGCCAACGATATGCCGATTTCGCCGACATGGGCTTTGCGGCGGTCAAACATCCGCACCTCGCAGCTGCCTGCCAGTACTCCGTCAACGATCGCGACCAGCTGGATTTTCTTTCCGGCTTCCAGCTTTTCAACGGCATCCCTGAGGTATTTCTTTTCCTCCTTTCGGGTCAGATCCTTTCCGGAAACCATAACCAGCGTATCCTCACGGATTATGCCGTTAACATAGTCAAGAAGCGCATCCAGATCAGCCAGTGAAACCGTCCGGATTACCACTTTCCGGCCCTGCCGGCTGAAAAATGATTTCAGTTCTGTTCCCTGTTTCATATTTTTTTATTTTCTAGTGTATGGTTCCGCCGGCGGCTTGGGCATTCCAGCCGGCTGAAGACAAACTAAAATCGGAGCCGTAATTCAGCCTGTACCTTTCGGTAAATGCCGACGAGGTAAATTTATGGGTGACTGTACCGTACTTTTCCACCGTATATACGGCTGCCACCGATCCCATCTGACCGCAGGTGACAAGATCATATCCCCTGACGTAACCAGCCAGAAATCCGGCCCGGTAAGCATCTCCGGCACCGGTCGGATCAGAGACTGATACCGGCTTGGCAGGACGGATATGTATATGTTTTTTACGGGTTTCGATGACCGAACCCTTGGATCCGAGGGTGGTTATCAGAACCGGCATATACAGTATCAGTTCTTCATGGCTGATACCGAGTTTCTGTTCGATCAGGGATATTTCGTAATCGTTTCCGATAAGTATCGCGGCACCTTTAATCGCGGACTTAAGCTCGGCAGCAGAAAAGGTATCGATCTGAAAAGCCGGATCATACAAATAAGGCAGGCCAAGCGTCCGGCATTGGGTAACATACTGCCGCATAGCTGCCGGATCAGTAGGTGCCAGCACGGCAAATCCGATATTCCGGTTTCTGACAGCATCCGCAACCGAAAGCGTTCGGTAATATTTCGTCGCCCCGGTATAAAACGAACCGATTTGGTTATCCTCCCGGTCCGTAACCACGAAATATGCACTGGTTGTCACTCTGCGCACTACCGTAATCAGACCGGTGGAAATATCACGGGATTTCAGAAAGGATTCGTACGGTGCGAAATCATTTCCGGCAACAGACAGAATTACGGGTGTGACGTCGAGCAGCCGCAGGGTATACGCGATATTCCCGGCAGTTCCGCCGAACTGTTTCGCCAGTTTGTCAACCAGAAAACTCAGGGAAATTCTGTGGATTTTATCCGGCATGATGCGGTCGGCAAACCGGCCGGGAAAATCCATGATGTAGTCATATCCCAGTGTTCCGGTAACCAGAATGCTCGGGTGTTTAACTTTCACGATGCAATTTTAGCGTAATGCAATCAAACCGGGTAAAGTTAACTCTGAAAATTCTTAGATAGCTGTGCCAGGATGCCGGCGGCAACCTGCTGGCTTCTTTTGATGGCATCGTTAAATGCCCGTTTGAGCTGCTCATTTGGTACCCCGTCGATCTCGACGGTCTTAACCTGCTGGTTGCCGGACATAAGCACCCTGATGTTACCATCCCGGCCTTCAATTTCTTCCTTTTCCAGAGCCTTCTGGATCTGCGCCGCCTGTTTGCGCATCGCATTTACGTCACCGAGCATTTTAAAGGGATTCATCATAAAATTTTCCTCCGTTAAATCGCGTTAAACTTCATCTGATGGTAACTTATTTTAAAGACTGTGTAAACTGTTATGCTGCGGGTTTATTTTTTCCCAAGTATTATCTCCAGCTTTACGGTTTCGCCGAAAAGCTTTTTCAGAATGCCGGTGATCGACTCCTTGGTCTTGGCCTCGGACAGCTTTTCCTGATGAAACTTATAAAATGCTTCGATGGTGACGGTTCCACCGGAAACATTTTTCGGTCTGGCGGACCGCAGCACTCCGGCAATCGAATGGTTCAGCGGTTTCAGCTCTTCAATAACATCTTTCCAGTGCTGCTCTAAACGCTGGGTGGTCAGTCCGCCCGGGTCGTCTCCGGTCTTCGGCCGTGGCTGGTCCGGTGATTCGGGTTTAACCGTCTGCGGGCTTTCAGTCACCACCGATGCCCGGGTGACGGGTGTCCGGAAACCTGAAAATTCAACCACCGCCAACTCCAGCGGCAACTGCGGCAGGGGCGATACCCTGAGATCGGCATAAGCCTGATTTAACAGCCTTATCCAGCGACCCGTATCTTCCGGTGTCCATCCGGTTTCCCTATTTCCCCCGGATACTTTCTCCCCTACCCGTTCAAGGAGCTGCCGCCGGGCTTCGCGAAGCAAATCAGCGGTGAAACTTTTCATATCGGTACCGTCACCGGCCGCCCGGTCTATCACTTCCAGGGCGGCTGCGGTTTCACCGGATATGACATGTTTGGTAAGTGCGGTAATCCGCTCGCCGCGGGAGGCTGACAGAGTTTCTGATACTTTCTCAAGCGTTACCGGTGCGCCGGACATGGATGCCTGCTCGAGCAGTTTCACCGCATCCCGGAATGAACCTTCTGCCCGGCTGATAATCATGTTGTATGCGTCGTCCTTCATACTGATATTTTCGCTCGCGATAATCCGGTCCAGTGCCTGCCTGATCTCCTCATCTTTTGCCCTGGAAAAAACTATATGGATCGTCCGCGACCGGATGGTATCGGGAACCCGGGAAACCTCAGTCGTTGCCAGGACAAAGACGGCGTGCGGCGGCGGTTCCTCCAGGGTTTTTAATAGTGCGTTGAAAGCT
>MFJD01000009.1:129405-139204 GCA_001779095.1 Candidatus Gottesmanbacteria bacterium RBG_16_52_11
GAGGATGCCGGAGTCAGTCCGATCCTCTCGCGGATGGTCCGCATTTCATCGATACCGCGGTTGGACGCGGCATCAATCTCAATTACGTCGATATTTGTACCGCCCGCAATGGATAGGCATTGCCAGCATTTGCCGCACGGGCCGGATGCGGAAGGCTTTTCGCAGTTGAAAAGCTTGGCAATTAGACGCGCCGCAGACGTTTTTCCCGATCCCCTGATACCGCTGAACAGATATGCATGCGGCAGTTCATCACGTGATTTCTTAACCAATGCCAGAAGCTGGTTCCGGACTGCCGCGTTATCAATTTCACTGATAATGCCCGGACGATATTTGCGGTAAAAAGACATAAACTTACCTTACTACTGCTGCAATTATCCTGCAAGACTGATCATAAGAATAAAGTCAGCTATGCTCAAGTTCATATAAAGTCGGATACCAGGATTTTATTCAGGATGGTGTATTCCCAGCAGATGGTTCAGGCCGTGGACAACTAATTCGGTGATGACGTCGTCAACGAATTTATTGTTCTTCGCCGCATGTGCGACTGCCTGAGGGTATGACACGACAACGTCACCCAGACGCAGTACCCCGTCGGGCACCGTTACGAACGGCATCGGTGACGTGGATTCGTTCTGGGAAAACGACAGGACGTCGGTTGTCGCGTCAAGCTGCCGATAGGTTTTATTCAGCCTGCGCATCTGTCGGTCACCGACAACGTTAACGCTGACTTCAGCCGAACGGCGTACTTTACCGTTCAGCATGGCTACGACGGTATCCCGTATTTTTTTCCGGGATACGGGGTAATGCGATTCTGTCTGTATCAGTACATGTACCATACAGAGCTTGCGGTTAAGCTTCACTTAACCCCGGCTTTTCCGGACAGGATTTCCCTGAGCATGGCTGAGACCCGGGCTCCGTCGGCTTTTCCGGCTAAGCCGACCATCGCCTGTTTCATCAGCAGTCCGAAATTTTTTTCTCCTGAAGCAGCTACCTCCGCAAGCAGTTTTTTCAGATCAGCATCACCTATCTGCTGCGGCTGGTATGCCGTAAGAATTTTGAGTTCCGCAGTTTCCTTCGACACGAGGTCGTCGCGTCCAGCGGATTTATAAGCATCAATCGATTCGCGATGCCTTTTGACCTGCTGCTGGATGACTGCAGCGATATCAGCCGCGGTCATATCCGATTCCCATCCGGCTCCGTACCGGGCAATCCCGGAATAACGGATTTCCGAAATCAGAAACCGCAGCGCTTCGGACTTCACTCTGTCCCGTGACTTGACTGCGGTTATCAGATCCTTCTCAATGTCGTCGATGCGCATGGGTTACCTGTTGGAATGACGGAACTTCCTGACGAGTTCCTTTTTCTTTTCTTTTCTGACTTCTGCCGGTTTCTGGTAAAACTCTCTTTTTTTCAGATCCTGAAGTATTCCTTCCGTCAGAACTTTACGGGTAAATTTGCGTATCAATGAGTCTGATGTGTCTCCCGGTTGTGCCTTTACATACACCATAATCGTAAATTATTTTGACACCTCCTTTGAGAGTACTGCCCGAAGCTTCTGCATCATTTTAACCCTGTCCTCCTCGATCGGCCGGCCGCTGCCTTCCGAAATCTTCCTGTCGCGGCCGTACTGCGGCACTATCCAGATGTGTGCGTGATGAACTTCCCTTCCGAACGTACCGACCGATATATGATCGGCGCTCAATACGGGTATTATAGCACGGATGATTCGCTGGGCGACCGAGAATATTGTGCCCATTTCCGGCAGGTCATATATCCAGCGGACGTGCGTTTTCGGAATCAGCTGCAGATGACCGGGAGACTGCGGATACTTATCCAGGAAGGCTAAAAACTGTGCGTCTTCATAAACGATAAAAGCAGGTTCGCGGCCGGCGGCTATCCTGCAGAAAATGCAGTCTGACGGCATAATGTCAAAGTTTATAACCGAATTTTCTTAAGAGATTACGCCGCTGTTTTTTCCCTTGCTCATCTTCGACTCCCAGCGGCGAACCGCCGTCGACGACTCCGAGTACTCCCCGGCCGGCACCTGTCCGGGCAACGATAACCGAAACCGGATTGGCAGTAGCGCAGAATATTGATACCAGTTCAGGGACAGTCCGCAGTGCCGGCAGAACATTGATCGGAAAAGCGTTTTCCAGAAACAGGAAAAAAGTATGGCCGCATCCCACGGACAGGGTGTTTTTCAGAGCCAGCTCCGTCATGTCAGCGGAATTACCACTAGTCCGCACCAGTCGGGGTCCGGAAGCTTCGGCAAAAGCCAGCCCGAATCTGACGCCGGGGACACAGTTAACGACAGCCTCATGGATATCTTCAACCGATTTAATGAAGTGTGTCAGGCCGAATATGAAATTGCGGGCTTCGGGATTGACTACTTCGACAGCATCTATTTCGAAGGAAACGTTTTTTTTCATATTCAATCCTTTCCGGTACGCACTGACTTTACGATTTCCATTATCTTCCCGAGTTTCAACCTCGTCGGTTTCATTTCCGGATTATGGGTGGAACCGTTCAGAATCATATGCCGGGAAGCATGCAGAAACCAGGTGGCATCCGGATCAAGCTCTTTCAGCAACTCATATGCCGGAGTCAGGTCGATAGTCTCAATCGGCAGCGCTTTAATCCGGATGTATCCTTTTTTCGGATCCTTGCGTACCACGACCTTATATCCCTGTTTCTGTCCCAGATGAACAACTTCGTCATTGACTGTTTCAATTCCCATTGCTTTTCCCCAGGCTGTATCAAACACAATTCCCTTTTCCCTGATTTCCTTATCCGCCCAGACTTTATTCTGCAGTGTTTTATAGATTCCGTCCAGGGCATCCATGCCCAGATGAACTATCCGGATTGGGTTGTCCGAGTACAGAAGTCTCCATCCGTCAATCGCTGATACCACCGACAGATTCCAGTAATCCGCTTCTGGATTGGGATAATAAACTTCGCGGAAATGGTCAATATCATTCACAACGGCAAGGAGCCGTTCCAATGCCGGATCTGTACCTTTCTCCGCCACCGTGAACTCGTAAACCAGAAGTGATGCGCAGGTGTCGGCATCAGTCTGATGATGGTCGAAGCGTCCGAAACCGGTATCTACATGGATAACGTCGGGATCTGCATCCGGAGGCAGGCCTTTCAGTGTCGTACCAGCCGGAACAAAGGCCAGCGCCGCATCTTCCCAGCCGGGAATGCGTGTTTTGACAAGCCAGACTGACGTAATTGCATCGAGGTCCGGACCGATATGGGTGACGACTGTTTTCACGGATTCAGTATACAGTCCGAAGAGACAAGCCGCAAGAAAACAATTTATCCGGATAACTTCTGATGCAGTAATTTCTGATGTATGTCAGGTTGAATCAAATACTTCGATGTTTCGAAACATCGAAGTATTTATCGGGTTTCGTGGGTCATCCTCGGATTGATAAAATATTCAACCACTTCACGTCTGACTTTTTTCCAAAATTGCAGCATTTTATGTTCCGCTGAAAGGCGGTCAATAACGCGTTTGACACCGTCGCCTCCTTTTTCCATCCAGGCTGCTACTGCCGAAATAGTTGAAGTACTGACATGAAGTACACGGCGGATATCATCGTATTTCATTCCCTGCCGAATCATGAATGCGATCGCCAGCCGTTTGGCAAACATTATCCGTTCAGTTTTGGTAAAGAAATCGGAATAGAAGGCCTTCACGTCGTCAGCATTCCTCAGGTCAGCTAACACCCAAAGAAATTCATCCCGGATTTCATAAAATATGTCTTTATTAACAGGATAATTTGATACCTGCGACATAATAATACTTCGATGTTTCGAAACATCGAAGTGTAAGCCGCTAGCATGAAACGGAATATGATTATTCTTTGTCAGCTTTAATCGTTTTGATTACGGCTCCGAGACTAAGAAGTTCAGATGCCGATGAAGTCCGGAGTTTGATTTCAACTAATTCTCCGGTTTTGGGGGATACGACCAGACGGTACGGAATACCAAGCAGATCGGCATCGGAAAACTTGACCCCGGCTGACTCTTCCCGGTCATCCCAGAGAATTTCGATTCCGGAATCGGTCAGTTCCCGGTAAACTTGCGCACCGCGTTTTTCCGCACCCTTAAGCGTAATCAGGTGGGCCGCAAACGGCGCCACCGCACGGGGCCATACCAATCCTCTGTCATCACTGAATTTTTCGACTATTACGCCCATTACGCGGCTGGTACCGATACCGTAACTCCCCATATATACCGGGTGAGTGCTGCCTGATTCATCCGTGAACAAATACCCGAAAGCAGTGCTGAACTTGGTGTTCAGCGGGAAAATATTGCCGACTTCGCAGGCCTGGAATACTTCATAGGGTTCGCCGGTATCCGGGAACAGGTCACCCGGTCTGGCAACCTTTATATCGTAAAACCGGCCGGGCTCCGGCAAATCCCTGCCGAAATTAACATTAGTCGAATGGAAATCTGTCCTGTTGGCTCCGGTCTCGAAATTACGGCGGTTTCCGACTGATTCGTCAATGAATACCCTTACCGTATCCGGAAGATTGAGGATGCCGGCATAGCCGGTTTGTGCGCCGGTAATCTGTTTTACGGTTTCCGGATCAGTCAGCCGCAATGATTTCACGCCTGCGGCTTTTGCGAGTTTCACCTCACTGACGTCGTAACCGCCGCGGACGGCTGCCACGATTATCTGTCCGTCATCGGCTTTAAAAATTAGAGTTTTCGTGGTTTTCTCTACGGGTATCTTCAAAAACCGGGCTAACTCATCGACACCGATGATACCTTTCCCTTCAACGTCTTTTCGGGGAAGCATATCCGTATCACGGTAGGTTACCGGGGGTGCCTTTGCAGGAGCGACCTCCCGGTTAAACGCCACTTCGGACGAAGGTACCCGGAAAACCGTATCCTCACCGGTATCACATCTGGTCTGGAACTCATGTGAATAGTCCTTGGTAAAGTCGCCGCCTGAAGCCAGTACGACGACCGTATCATCACCCAGACCGAGCCGTCTGAATACCTCCAGATATGCTTTTTTAACAATTTCATAGTATTTTTTGAGATCTGCTTCGCTGACATGGAAACTATAAAGGTCCTTCATCCGGAATTCACGGCATCTCAGAAGTCCTGATTTTGCCCTGGGTTCGCTGCGGAATTTTGTCTGTATCTGATAGACGGCGAAGGGGAAATCCCTGTAGCTCCGGTTGAATTTCATGACCAGTGGTGTGACTACCTCTTCGTGAGTAGAGCTCAGAACGTACTCCGCATCGTTTTTCAAAGCCGCAGAGGCATTTGCCGGTACGGCTTTCATGAGGACGTCGACAGTCTCAAGCCTGCCGGTTGTTTCCCAAAGCTTGGTCGGCACGATAGCCGGCATGAAAACTTCAACGCCGATTCTGTCCATTTCCTCTCGGACAATCTGTTCGATTTTTGTCAGTACCCTCCACCCCAGCGGCAGGAAGGCATATACCCCGGCCATCGTCTGGTCTATGAAACCGGCTTTCTGAAGGAGTGTGGCGTTTTTTGATTCGAACTGCCGGACATTCTTATTTGTCTTGACCGGAAGACCGGATAATTTCATATTATTTTAATTCTACACGATTTTATCCGCCGCGAGTGATCCGCATGATATCGTTGATGGAAACCAGGAGAATCAGAAGTAGCAGTATCAGCATTCCGATCTGGTGGGTCTGTTTCTCGAATGCGGGTTTGACTTTCCGGCCCAGTATCTTTTCGGCGAATATGAAAGCCAGGCGGCCGCCGTCCAGTGCCGGAACCGGCAGGATATTAAGGACGGCCAGATTCAGTGACAGTATGCCCATGAATTCGATTACCGCTTTCCAGCCGAAACGTACCGCTTCCCCGGTCACCTGGGCGATGCCGATAGGTCCAGCTACATCCGCCTCAAGCGGTTTCAGAGTGACCAGCCGGTAAAGGGTGGTCCCCAGACTAGTCAGCATCTGCGCTGCGCGCTCGATATTGATCCTGACTGCTGCCAACGGCGCTTCGGCCAGCGTATACCTGCGTTCTTCGGTGTCTGATATCGCAACACCCATAGCTCCTTCATCCGGAGGCGGATTTACCCTTGGCGTCAGACTGACGCTTAACAGGCTGCCCGATCGCTCGACCGACAGTTCGACCGTCTGTCCGGCCCTTTCTTTGACCGTGGATATCAGGGATGCCGTTGTTTCAAAATTAACCAGACCATCCGCACCGCCACCGGCTTTTATGCCGCGGATAATATCACCGCTGGTCAGGCCTGCGGCTTCTGCCGGAGTTCCCGGAAGCACCCGCTCGATATGGACACGGCCGGCAGGTTCCCGGACACCGGTCAATAGAAGTACAGCCGTCAGGATCACCGCGACCAGAAAATTCATGGAAACGCCGGCAATCAGGATTAACGACCGTTCCTTTTTCGATCTGGCAAAAAAGTATTCCCGTGGCTTGAATTGCCGGATTCTGCTTCCGGCAGTATCTTCATCCTCATCCTCACCGGCCAGTTTTACGAAACCGCCGATCGGAAGCCAGTTCAGCGAATATACCGTACCCCTGACCTGCCAACCGGCAATCCGCGGCGGTAACCCGAAACCGAACTCCTCGACTTTAACGCCCAGGAGTCGGGCAACCGTAAAATGACCCAGCTCATGGACGAAAACCAAAATGCTGAGAATTATGAAGAATACGATTACTGTCAGAAGCATGGAAAATTCGGAAATTAACGAGAATACGCTAAAACCTTCAATTTCAGGATAACAGTTGCCGCTTTTAAATATTAACTATATCTTTATCACACCTGCATCAGTTCAGTTTCCTTCTTTGTCCCCAACCGGTCGATTTCGGCGATCATCTCGTCAGTCAGTTCCTGCACCCGTTTCTCGCCGTTATTGCGCTGATCCTCACTGATCCCGGCTTCGTCTTCGTTCCGTTTCAATTCTTTCAAAGCGTCGTGCCTGACCTGACGGACCATAATGCGGCCCGCTTCAAGCTTGGCTTTAGCCAGCTTCAGATATTCCCGGCGGCGTTCCTCAGACAGGGGCGGAATCGTGATCCGGATGACCTCTCCGTCGACTACCGGAGTAAATCCGACGTTGGCTTCGAGAATGGCCTTTTCGATATCACGGATCTGCGACGGATCAAACGGTGCGATAACCAGCGTTTTCGCATCCGTTGTGGTAATAGTGGCCATTTCCATAAGCTTAAGTGTCTGAGATCCGCCGTAGGCTGAAACGGTAATCTGCTCAACGAGTCCAGGGGTTGCCCTGCCGGAACGGACTGAGGAAAGATCGGCAACCGTGACTTCAATGGCTTTGCGCATCCGGTCGCGGGTCGATGAGAGGATTTGTTCGATCATAAAGGCAGCTTGATAATAGCCGATCGATATCTGAAACTCAACTCACGGAAAGGGCGATTTTTCAGCACTGTCGTCAGTCCCCCATTGCCAGCCGGCTGAAACGCGATATAGTGACGTTTTCCCCAACTTTGGCAATCAGGGATTTCACAAGCTGTTCAATCGTGATTGACGCGTCCCTGATATATGCCGAAGCCATCAGTTCCGCAATCCCCTTAGGATCCATTGCTGCTATCTGCATGGCAATTTCGTGGGCCAGTTTCCGGAATTCCTCATTTCTGGCAACGAAATCAGTTTCCGACTTCAGTTCGACCAGCACGCCGATTTTCCCGTTCGCATGGATATAGGATTCTATTAAACCCTGAGTCGTGGTTTTGCCGGATTTTTTCGAAGCTTTCTCGAGGCCGCGATTTTCCAGAAGCTTCCTGGCTTTATCGTAATCACCCTTGGTATCTTCCAGTGCCTGACGGCAGTCAGCCACTCCGGCCTGAGTTTGCTTTCTGAGTTTTTTCAGCTGGTCCACATTGACCGTCATGATACTCACCATTAGTTATCGGCAGCGGCATTTACCGCAGTTTTTTTCGGCCGGCCGCGCTTTTTCTTCGGTTCCGTCTGTAATTTTCCGGCAGCCGGTCCGCTTTTCTCTGATTTTTTCACATCCTGTCCCGCCGGTGTTTTTTCTTCCCGGGCGGCTCCTGAATCCTCCGGTTGCTTCTGGTCAGCCGTTTTTGCCTTCTCTGCACCCTTTTCCCGCATCTGACGGCCGGCACTGTAAGCCTGAGTCAGTATCCGGGTCAATAACATGATCGAACCGACCGCGTCATCGTTGGCCGGTATCGGATAACCGATACCGCGGGGATCCGAATTAGTATCCACAATGGCAACCACCGGAAGTCCGACCCGGACCGCTTCCCGGACAGCGGCAATTTCCTTCCGGACGTCGACCACAAACAGAGCCTGCGGCGGCCGGGTCAGTTTCAGTACCCCTCCGTAATAATTGATAAGTTTTCTGAGCTCCCGTTTAAGCTGCATCTGTTCGTGCTTGGGAAATATTTTCCAGGCATCGTTTTCCTGCTCCGTGATCATCCGGTTTGCCTTTTCGATATTTTTCTTGATTTCATCCCAGTTGGTCAGGAATCCGCCGATCCAGCGCTCCGTAAAATACGGCATTCCGGCAGATTCGGCGGCTTCTTTGACGATATCCTTCGCCTGCCGCTTGGTAGCTACGGCAATGATTTCGCTGCCTGTCGCGACCAGTTCGGTCACAAAAGCAGCAGCCCGCAGCAGACCCTCGCGGGTTTTGGCCAGGTCAATGATATGGATACCGTCTTTTTCGGTATAGATGAATTCACTCGCCCGCGGATGCCAGCGTTCGGACTTGTGGCCGAAATGGCACCCTGCTTCCAAGAGTTGCTGAAGTGTGATTTCCTGCATATATTAACTGTATTTCCAGTCGCTCAATATTAATTTCAAGTTACCCCGCAACGCTCATCTGTTCGCAGGGCCTCCGGCTGTGACTCGCTAGGGCGCGTCTGCGGGATTGTAGGTTAGTAAATTCGCGGATCGGAATCCGCTTATTAACTAACCAATCAAAAAACCACCGATACTGACGGTGGCATCCGAAAGTATCCCTTAATCCTCCGTCCGGTTAATCCGCCAGCTGGCGGACAGAGATACGCTCCGGACGTGTGTATTTGCTGTTAGTTTACCGGATAATTCCGGCTTTGGCAAGCCGGAGCAGCTTACACAACTGGGAAACGTGCGCACATCCGCTTGACATTTCCGGCAATTGCCGACAGTTTCCGGTTTCGGGAAAGCTCCGATTTTATACGCTTCAGAAACGCCGGCCGGTCTGACTTATTCTCCGGCATCCGGTAATCCCCAACCTCGGCGATCACTTCTGTAATCCACTGCCCGATTTGCGGCATTTCCCTTTCCGTCATCCCCCGGCTTGTCACGGCCGGGGTACCCAGTCTGATACCGGAGGGGTAAAACGGCGGGCTGGTATCATGCGGAACGCTATTCCGGTTCACTACGATGTTCGCCGTTTCAAGTGCTTCGGCGACCACATTTCCGGATAATCCCAGAGGTCGCAGATCAACCACCATCAGGTGATTGTCGGTTCCGCCGGTAGTCAGACGGATACCCGCCGCAAGCAGGGTTTGCGCCAGAATTTTTGCGTTAAGGACAATTTGCCTGGCATAGGTTCTGAATTCCGGCCGGGCTGCTTCCTTCAGCGCTACTGCAATTGCCGCAGTCACATTATCGTGAGGTCCGCCCTGAAGACCCGGAAATACTGCGCGGTCAATTTTATTACCGAGGTCCGGATCCCTGGCCAAGCCTTTATCGGTAACCAGTATCACTGCCCCCCTGGGCCCCCGCAGAGTCTTGTGGGTCGTGGACATCACAACGTCGGCGTAGGGCACGGGTGAAGGATGTACCCCACCGACAACCAGT
>MFJD01000009.1:139265-143119 GCA_001779095.1 Candidatus Gottesmanbacteria bacterium RBG_16_52_11
CGCCCAGTCAAAAATCCGGGGATATGCCGTAGTACCGACGACAATGATCTGCGGTTTGTGTTTAAGGGCCAGCGTCATCATTTCCGACATATCGATCCGCCCGCTTTCATCCACGTCGTACTGGACGGGTGTGTAGAACGTGCCCGACAATGTAACATCCGGGTGACCGTGGGTCAGGTGGCCTCCGGCGGATAATTTAAGACCCATAACCTTATCTCCCGGCTTGAGAAGTGCCATGTATACGGCCGCATTGGCCGGTGAACCGGAATAGGGCTGGACATTGGCAAACGGGACTCCGAAAAGCGCTTTCACCCGGGTCAGAGCCAGGCGTTCAATTTCGTCAATATAGCGGTTTCCCTGATAATACCGTTTTCCGCTTAAACCTTCCGAATACTTATTGGTCAGCACCGAGCCGAGAGCTTCCCGTACTGCTTGGGATGCATAATTCTCGGAAGGAATCAGCTCCAGTACGTCCTGCTGGCGGGTGGTTTCAGCGGCAATCAGTGCCCCGATTTCAGGATCTGCTTCGTGTAGCGACATACCGGCATTGTATCAGATCAACCCTTCGGGTCGGCTATATAATTGGATCCGGAATCTGCGATCTGCACTGTGTGGGGGTGGCTTTCGTACAGTCCGGCATTTGATATCCTGATCACCCGGGAAGACCGGAAAAACTCTTTCAGATTG
This sequence comes from Candidatus Gottesmanbacteria bacterium RBG_16_52_11, assembly GCA_001779095.1. Lineage (GTDB taxonomy): Bacteria > Patescibacteriota > Microgenomatia > UBA10105 > UBA927 > RBG-16-52-11. The sequence continues at coordinate 139,953 of MFJD01000009.1, forward strand.
CTTGCTCCCAGATAATAAAAGGACGACCGGAGTGATCCGTCCACCTGCACCAGGAATTCAGCGACGCTGCCTTTGTATTCGACCAGGCCTTCTACGCCTTCGGCGATGAGTGCCTTGCCTTTACGCGACTGGCCATACCGGGCGGCCCCGCCTTTACGCATCGCCGCTAGCGATCCCATACCGCGGTAGGTTTTATACTTTTTCCCGGAAACCACGACAGTATCACCGGGAGACTCATCAAAACGGGCCAGAAGCGAACCCAACATCACGGCATCGGCACCGAAGGCAAAAGCTTTGGCCATGTCCCCGATCTGCCTGATGCCGCCGTCGGCAACTACCGTCACCCGGCTACCCTGGGTAGCCCTGACAACGGCAGATACAGCTGAAAGCTGCGGCACACCCATGCCGGTAATAATCCGGGTAGTACAGATGCTGCCAGGTCCCATTCCCACCCGGAGAATGTGGGCACCGGCGGCGATAAGCGATTTCGCACCGTCAAACGTCGCGATGTTACCCGCCATGACCACTGCCTTGGGGAAATTCCGCCGGATATGCCGGATGCATTCGATGACGAATTTGGAATAACCGTGCGCACTGTCTACTACGATAACATCAGCACCTGCCGAAATCAGCTTTTCCGTTCTGGTTATAAAATCATCACCGGGTCCCACAGCCGCCCCGACTAAGAGCGCCCCGCCATCATCAACGGCAGCATTTTTATCTTTCGGGATCACCGATTTTACCTGCCTGACCATGCGGACCTGTTCTTCAATCCGCAAATTGCGGTGAATTATCCCCAGAGCGCCGGAAGTAGCCATCGCAGCTGCCATCGCTTCTTCCGTGACGGTATCCATCGGAGAGGAAATCAACGGGAGCTTCAGCCTGACACGCGGATGGAGTTTTGACGATATGTCAACGTCGGATCGCCGGAAATCCGTATAGCCGGGCAGAAGCAGGACATCATCGAATGTGAGCGCTTCATGGGCAACTATTTTATTTCTGATAACCTGTGCTTTGTCCATGCTGCCTCCTTACTTCTTAAAGAAAGTACTTTTTTACCGGAATATTATTGCCGTTGAGAAACGATGATTGCCGGGCAATATCGTTTGACCTTACCAGATCGCGGACCGACAGGATACGATTATTAAGCAGCTTGGCAAATTCCTCCCTGAGAGTAATCCGCTGCATTTCCGGTCCGTCGGTATTGATGGTAAAAGGGACTCCGAATTTTTTCAGGATCCGGTAAACGCTGCGCATTTGAGTCAGGTCCTTGAGAACACCGGTATTGAGGTTGGATGTCGGGCAGGTTTCTAGGACGATATGATGATCCCGCAAGTATTCCAAGAGCCGCGGATCATCAGTGGCGCGGATGCCGTGTCCGATCCGGTCCGGGCTCAATGCGCGGATGGTTTCCCAGATTTCAACTGCCGGTGTCACCTCGCCGGTGTGGATCGTTACTCCGAGGCCATGACTGCGGGCTTCGGATACGATATCGGCGATATCCGCAGGCCGGAATGATTCGCTCGCCCGGGTCCTTTTCACCGGACCTGCCAGGTCAATTCCGACCACCCCCCGCTCCCGGTATCTGATGGCCTTCTTCACAATCGCTGCGTTTTCATGGTGCGTAAACCGGCGGTCCAGCATGAGAATGATGCCCACCCTGACCGGATATTTAAGCATAGCCCGTTCGATACCCTGCAGCGCATATACGATCAGATGGTCCAGATCCCTTTCCCCGCCGCGGGCCCGGAGGATCGGATTGAACCGCAGTTCCAGCATGGTAATATTATTTTTCCGATAGGCACCGGAAACAGCGCTTTCGGCTGCCGCAAACAGCGCTTCCGGAGATGACTGGATACCTTCGGTCAGGTCATGCAAAAGGAGATATTCTTCATACGGTTTAGCTTCATAAAGCGTTACCGTCCGTTCAAAATCCCAAAAGTTTTTAGTGGGGAGCTTCAGGCCCTGGTTGTGGGCAATTTCCCATAACATAGTCGGTGATACCGAAGCACCCAGATGCGCATGGAGCTCGACAAGTTCGATATTTTCGGGGAATTGGTTAATTGCGGGTTTAACAGGGACTGCCATAATCTATTTTACCTGCGGCCAGTCCTGTCTGCAAGACACCGGCTATCCGTTTATTTCATCTGATTCAGCAGTATATGTCGCCAGAGGCCGGACAAGCGTCCGGATGTGTCCCGGATCGGCCAGCGAATCATATCGTTTATACGGCGTCGTCGGAGGAAATTTACCCTGCGATGCACGTATCCGGTATCGTTTCCGGTCTCTGACAGGCACGCTATATATATTAAACAACCGTTCTAAAACCGCGTCACAGATTTCCCGGAAAGTCCGGATTTCAGCTTCGGAGTACTGCTTCGGAAAACCTGATCCGTCCCCGTCAGGTTTATTGATTAAATTGGATTTCAGAAATTCACTTTCCCGGACGAGCTGTCCGACTTTTACGGCGAACCGTGATGCTATGGCCGGGTATCCCTGATTGATCAGTGTAAGGTTAACACGGGATGCAAAATCACCGTACATCCACCCCTGAATCCTGACAGAAAAACCGGCAAATCCCTTAATACCGGCAGTGCCCAACGACTTTTGGGCAACTTCATTTATCCGGCTGGCATAAACCTTATCGATATCCGATAGATCTCCCCGCATGATCTTGGATCCGATATCCCTGAATACCAGCGTTCCCATAATTGCGTTATCCCGGTTGACTTTAGTGATGAACTGGCTGTTACCGATTTCACTACCGGTCGATATCGGCTCGATATGGGCAAAGTTCCAGAGCATGCGTCGCATGTCGCAGTCAACGGCCGGTAACAGATTTCCCCTGCCCCGGAAGATTTCCTCGACAGTCAATTCAATCGATCCCGGTACCAGATCTTCCAGACCTGCGTTTTTCCGCTGCCGGTTTATTGCATCGTACAAAGGAATCGTCTCACTTGGGTGACGGAAGAAAGGACGGTTTTGGGAGTATTGAGTTGATAGCAGACGGAATATCCCTTCTACCGGAGGAGCTACCATTTCCAGCAAATCCGCGCGCACTGAGACTTCAGCAGTACGCCGGAGTGATTCTTTACTGTTCGCGGATATCTGACGGAATAACGGCTGGTGATTGTCGGCGAGATCCTGCAATTCACGTCCGTACTCAC
>MFJD01000009.1:143128-144588 GCA_001779095.1 Candidatus Gottesmanbacteria bacterium RBG_16_52_11
ATCATTGTCGATATACCCGCCGGTTTCCGATTTGCAGTACCTGAGAAGCTCAAGTATCTGACTTGGCGATATAGTAGCCATGTCAATCGAATTGGATTCGTATTTATCCACCAATTCCGGTCCGGTCATGAGTTCCTGACGTACCGATCCGGGACGGTCGGAAGTTGCCTTAACCGGCATGATATCCTGGTATGCCTTTTCTTTCGCAGATAGCATATCCATGAGAAATTCCGGCTCATCATGCTTCATTATCATATAGGCTGCACCAGCGCATTTCTCCCAGGCATCCCGCTTACGTACAAGTCGTTCCCCAGCATAACGGCTATGAAGCGCCAGCAACATGACAGAGGCAGCCAGAGCATGACCCTTTTTTACTGATAATTCTTTTCTCGGAACTCCGGATGCCCTAAAATCCAGATTCCGCTGCAGGCTGGACAACTGGTCGATATCATGGAAATATGCGTACAAAAACGCGCTGTCGAGCCAGTCGACTACTGAATCGCTGTGACGGAGTTTTCCGATATTGAGAAACATCGCTTCCAGCCAGCGTTCGGTCCGCCGGTTATGTTCGTGGTTATGGTCTGATAATTCCGGATTATTATAGGCCTTCATTATAAAGTTTCCGAATTCACTCGGAACTGACGGGTCGCGGTTATCGGTAAGCATTGCCAGCCTCAGTCCGTTTGACGCCCGGTCAGCGAGATCCATCTGGCTTAGGAATTCCAGTCCTTCAATCACATGGGTGGTTTTACTTTCCCGACCTTCCTCAAATCCGGCACGAAGCACCTCACGGGGATCACGCCTCATGGTAAAAGTCTCTTTAGTCCACATGAAGACAGCATGCCTGAGCCGCTGGTCAAGGCGCTGGAGATGGTCAGGGTCAGTATCGCGCTCGTAGAGGTAAGGTTCCGAGCGGCCGATCAACCGTTCCGTGATATTCATCGATAGTAGTATATTTTATTATAGGATATTTGTCAAACTCAATTATCATGCTTCCGGCGTGATAAAGCGCCTGCGGCGGCGCTTCTTCTGACGGTCCCAGCCGGCCAGGATCGCTACTGCTTCCGAAGCTACCCGTCCGGCCCGGATCTGGTACTCATCGGTAATCCGGAATTCGTCCGTCACCCGGTTGGCAATGATGACGCAGACAGCCCCGGCGCGTTTGCCGAAAATTGACGCCAGTGTGAGAAGGCAGGCCACTTCCATCTCGAAATTCCGGACGCCGGCGGACTGCATGTCCCGGTATATGTTTTCCTTGAAGCTCGGCAGGTAGTTCCGGTACCCGGACCGCCCCTGTCCTGTATAAAAAGTGTCCGTTGAGGCGGTCACGCCCACATGGTACGGTATCCCGAGCTTCTCCGCCGCAGCAATAAGCGCCGTGACGACTTCGAAGTGCGCGACTGCCGGATATTCGGGGATGGCGTAGTCGCGGCTCGCGCCGTCCAGCCGGACGTCACCGG
>MFJD01000009.1:144620-153806 GCA_001779095.1 Candidatus Gottesmanbacteria bacterium RBG_16_52_11
GTATGCCGCCTGTCGTGCCGCAGCGGATGAACGTGCCGACACCGATCCTGGATAATTCCTCGACGGCAATAGCCATGGCCGGTGATCCGATGCCCGTAGATGTACAGGATACCGGCACCCGGTGAATCAGACCGGTCATAGTCCGGTATTCGCGATGGAAAGCAATTTCCCGGCTAGAATCCCAGACGGATGCGATTTTGGCAACCCGCGCCGGATCGCCGGGTAACAGGACCGACGGCGCCACGTCACCGGGACCGCAGTCGATATGGTACTGCTTGCCGCCGATTACCGGCGCCTGCGCTGATACCGCTTTCCGCGGCCTCATGATTCCTCCGCCGGCGGGTCAGGGGTTATAATCTCCTCAATCGGAACCAGCTTATCAGCCGTACCTAAAGTTGCATCCTCAACCCTGATGTTGCCGTATAATTGTCCGCTTTCCCCCTGAACGACCGTACCGGGCTGAGGCGTTTCATGATTCGTGGGCATATTCGACCCTCCTTTAATAAATTATTAAAGACACTACATCTAACCTTTTCCGGAAACCTTCATCTTCGGTAATATTTTATTTTCAAATATATACCTGACTTCACTGTAATATCCGTCGTGGTCTTCTTCAAGGTTGGTAAATTTATAATAAAGTTTTCCGAGCTGCTTCGCCGCGGGTGGAGTTATTTCCCCGCCGTCGGGAAAATATGCCCGGAAAGTCTCGGGTGCCATGGCATCGGGACGCTTCATTTCCCGGAACGCCCGGATGGGAAGCGGTGAATCGACTTCCAGAATAAAAACCCGCTTAAGCAACCGGTGGCCTTTCAAAAGCTCAACCAGATAGGCAGCTTCCTGCCGGAGCGGTTCCTTGCCGCTACCGAATCTGATCTCGGGACCGATGGCATACTCTACCAGAAGTACCGTACCGGTCCGGCGGGATTTCAGTACGGATTCAACGTGGGACCGGTGAACGGCATTCAGAATGGTACCGTCCAGCACATGGACTTTGCGGTGTCCGGGCGGTCCGTCGGCGATCAGCTTACCGTGCGGTCCGACTTTGCTGCCGTCCGGCCGGCGGCGGGCGCGGGCGGTATCTTTCAGAATCCCCTCCTCAAGACCCAGCCTGTCTGATAAATACGAGACGGCAAATCCGCGCTCCAGAAGCAGTGCGGTGAGATACCACACCATGATGGATTTCCCGGATCCCGGTTTACCGATAACGAATATGGCGTCAATCATCCGCTATATACCCGGTGGCACTTGGCACAAACCGGTATGTACTGCGCCTTGCGCGTACCGGTGGTTCCGAGGGATTGTTCCAGACCCCCGGAAATGCGTTCGGTATGTTCCGCTTTCGATCCGCAGCGGACGCAGACGGAGAAGAGCTCCATCGCTTCATCGGCCCGCCTGAAGAGCTCCCGGGTAGCCCCGAACTCTTCCTTCCGGTAATCGAAAATAAGTCCGTTCACCCAAACGTCAATTCCCGCCGATAGCAGCGCATCAATTACTTTGAGGATCCGGGCTTTGGGGAAAAAATGCACGGCATCGATAATTACCTTCTGAATCCCGTCGCGGCCGACATACTGGAGAATTTTTTCCGGTTCATCCATACTAATATAAATTACCGGCAGCGGCCGTTCATCATGAGAATTGGTATGGCCCATACCGGAAACCTTCCGGGATTCAGCTTTGAAACAGAGAATGGAATAATTCAGTTTTGAAAGTATGGAAAAGAGTGTCAGAAGCTTGGTGGTTTTACCGGCGAACATCGGTCCGGCCATGACTGTCAGTTTTCCTGCTGCCCTAAGCTTTTCCTGCTTCTTCATACAGCTCCCTTCTTCAGTAGCCTGATTTTCGGCCTGACAATTTCCCAGACTGCCGTAGCTACCTGCTCGATATTTCTGGAAGCGTCGATAATAACATATTTTCCGTTTTTTCCGTGGCTGATCCGGCGGTACCCGTCATATACCCGTTCGTAAAAAGCCGCATCCTGTAAGTCCAACCGGTCTTTGGTGCCGCGGTCGTGCCGGCGCCGCCTGAGGCCTGATTTAGGGACTACGTCAAGAAGAATTGTCAGATCCGGGACGGCACCGTTCACGGCGAGAATATTTAGGCGGGAAATCGCAGCACTTCCCAGCTGCCGGCCGAAACCCTGGTAGGCAATCGAAGAATCAACATACCGGTCGCAGATGACTATTTTCCCGGCGGTGAGCGCGGGCAGTATGGTTTCCCGGACGTGCTGGGCCCTAGATGCTGCCATCAGGTATGCCTCGGTAACCGGATCCAGATCAACGTTATCCTGATTATGGGTGATGGCGCGGATCTGCTCGCCGATTCTGGTTCCGCCGGGTTCACGGGTAACGACAAAGGGGAACTTGTCTTCCCGCAGATGGCTCGAGAGAATTTCCACCTGGATCGATTTTCCGGCGCCTTCTCCGCCTTCAAAAACAATGAAGTATCCCCGCTTGCTCATAGGTTTTATGGGATACCAGGATCATAACAAGGGCATTAACCGGGCGCAAGGCAAACAAAATACGGTAAAACTATGTCAAACCGCAAGTGTCCGGATCATCCGGCCGACAACAGAAATGTCAGAACCGGCAGCAATTTTTTTGTGGGGAATATTCCGAAATACCGAGGTATACCGCTGCCGCATACGCCTCAGAAGCTCCAATGATTCATAAGCCCCCAGCGCTTCACCGGTCAAGCGGTGACGGGCCAAAATCCGCTCCCTGGCGGTCCGGTGACTGATATCGAAAAAAACGGTCACATCGGAAATGGGTTCAAACTGCAGGAATTGCCTGGCTACCCAGCCACGTTCTGATTCCGTATCTGCCTGATAAACCAGGGCCGATATATAACTCCGGAGGCTGATCACCCATATCCCCTGATGCAAAGCCGGCTCGATTATCTGCTTGACTGCAGCGTAACGGTCTGCCAGCAGCAAATATACGATACTGCGGTCGGTGATACCGCGGAGTTGTCTCCACTTCGAAATTACCTCTTTGCACTGCGGCGAAGGGTGGTACACGATCTGCGATTTGATGCCGGCTGTGTTTAAATAAGAAGATAACGATTTTGCCTGGGTTTCTTTTCCGGTGCCGCTGATGCCTTCAAAAACGATGAATTTCCCCTTTGCCATAATCACCCGAATATATGCGGTACGTCATAGACCGTCTGCAAAACCCAATCTGCGGTTTTGGCGGCGGCGTCCGACCAGACCAGACAGGTTTTCATGCCGGTTTTTCGAGCTTGGGCCAAATCGACCTGTTCCCGGTCCCCGATAACGAGATGTGCCCCGGCCGGCAGGCCGGAATAGGCCAGGAGTGCCCGGAAAGCAGCGGGGTCGGGTTTCAGGACACCGGTTGTTTCCGGACCCACGAACGTCTCAAATATCCCGGGATCAACACCCAGCTTCCGGATTGCGGCAACCAGTGTATCCTTTTTACCGTTGACGAACATTACATGACGCAAATGCCGTAACCGCTTAAACATCGCCGCCAGCCGCGCGTCGGGAACCAACAGTTTCGACCGGTCATAATATTTTTCCGTTTCCAGAACCGCGGCAACCCGGCTGATGCCGCAGATCCGGGCAACTGCTTCGGTTCCGCTCGGAGTCTCACCGGGATACAGCCGGCGATGAGCTGCCTCCGCCTGTTTAAGTGTCTGACCCGTCTTTTCCGTAATCACCTTCATCTGGGCCAGGTGGATTGCCCTCTGTTGCGGCTGATTCAGCCGGTACAAAGTACCGTCAAAGTCCCAGGCCAGCAACCTGATCTCTTGAGGATTCATACGGATATCGTCCGGTTCCGCTTACTGCTGCCTTTCAGAAACGCACGGACCTTGGTGACCAAGCTCTGTCTGGCCCTGTGACTCCTGACGATATTGAGGCCGTCGGTGACCACGGTCAGAACCGGGATTGTTTTATTCTCAGATAACCATTTATGGTTCAGCATATCCAGAAGTTCCAGATAGCTTGCCGGGATTCCCCGCTCGTACTGCCGGGCACGGCCGCTGATCCTCTCACTGAGCGTTTTCAGACTGGTCTCGAGATAAATTATAGCATCCGGTTTGGGGAAATACGGCTCGAAAGACCAGTAAATCTTGAGATATAATCTCCATTCCGCATCATCAATGTTTCCCAATACATGCTGGGCTTTGGCGTATGAAAAGGCATCCTGTTCAATCGGCGTATCCTGTATCACCGGAGAAGTTTTCAGTAGCGCCGGCGTTGCCAGCATCTGGGTGATTTTTTCCATCAGGAAAAACGTCTGGGAATGGAATGCCCATCGCTTCATATCCTGATAGAAACGCGGCAGGAAAGCATTTTCACCGAAATTTTCCTCATGCAGGGTCAGTCTGAGTTCCCTGGCCAAGAGCCTGGCAACGGTCGTTTTACCGCTGCCCATCGTACCCATGATACTGAGATATAGCCGCTTCACCGCAACTGTTGTACCACGGCACCCGGCCTGTTACAAGACCGCATACCGGCCAAACTCTGCCGGTTGACTCCCGAGCCGGTATTGCCTACCATTGAGATGAGAGGCAGGCTGATTGACATTAAAATAAGCGTGTGGCCCGACCCGGTTTAACCGGGACGAGGATACGAGGAAAGGGATCCCGAATCAGTCGGGAAATCGGACCCCCGACAGCATTCAGGATTATATCCTGCAAGTTGGTCGGGGAGTATCTGCGGAAACCCTTCGGTGGTACTACCTACCGAAACGGTAACCTGACAAACCTCTGCCGCAAGACAGAGTCTAAACGGTTGCCGGTGTAGTCTGCTTTGCCTCACCAACCGGTATTGGTGTACAATTTCCCAAACTGCAGCCGCCGGGCAGATTTTAATCCGTCCCGACGTGATGCGAAGGAGTATTATGTGCGGAATATTCGGATACGTCGGACACCGCAAAGACGCGGCCTGCATTGTGCTGGAAGGTCTCAAAAGTCTGGAATACCGCGGATATGACAGCTGGGGCATCGCGGTGTTACCGGAATCCGGAAAATCAGACGGGAAAATCATCGTCCGCAAAAAAACCGGGAAAATCGGCGATGCCACAGCTGATGAGCTGCCGGCCGGATCTATCGCTTTCGGTCACACCAGATGGGCTACCCACGGCGGAGTTACCCAGGCTAACGCCCATCCGCACCTCGACTGCACCGGTAAGCTGGCTTTGATACACAACGGGATTCTGGAAAATTACCACGAAATCAAGCCGGGATTGAAAAAGGGTGGTCACCGTTTTATCTCCGATACGGACACCGAAACATTCGTCCATATGGTTGAGGAGTACAGCCGGAACCGTCTGGTGTCAAAAGCCATGCAGCGTGCTTTTAACGAAGTCACCGGACTGAATGCTTTCATCATACTGGCAGCACGTGACAAAAGGCTGATCGCAGCCAGAAACGGTTCCCCGCTGGTCGTCGGATACGGCGATAACGAAAATTTCATCGCCAGCGACGCCTCAGCACTGCTTCCTTATACCCGGCAGGTCCATTTTCTGGAGGAAAACCAGATGGCCATCGTATCCGGTGCCGGGATCATGATATTCGATGCCAAGACCGGCGACCTGGTCGAACCGCACAAGCAGGTCCTGACCTGGAGCATAGACCAGACGGTGAAAGGCAAATATCCGTATTTCATGCTCAAGGAAATCCACGAACAGCCGGGGGTCCTGGCGGCAATCGCGGCAGACTACACATCCCAGGCCGAAAAGCTGGCGGCCACGATCGACCGGTCTTACGGCACCTATATGGTCGGCTGCGGCACCGCGGCGTATGCCTGCATGGCCGGATCCTACCTGTTTTCCAAAATCGCCAAACGTCATGTTAACTGGGCTATCGGCAGTGAGTTTACTTACCAGGCGGAATTTCTGACTCCGAAAAGCCTGGTCATCGCCCTCTCCCAATCAGGGGAAACTATGGATACCCTGGAGGCGGTCAGAAAAGCGAAGGAAAAAGGTGCCTCCATCTATGCCGTTGTCAACGCCCTGGGATCATCCCTTTACCGGTATGCTGACCATAAAATGCTGATCGGTGCCGGTCCTGAGAAAGGCGTTGCGTCGACTAAGGCTTTCACCGGCAAACTGGCCCACCTGATAATGGTGGCATACGCCATGGAGGGAAGCGTCAAAAACGGCCAGAAGGTCGTGACTGCGGCTGCTAAGTCAAGCCAGAAAGTGCTGACCGAGTCTTCGGTCAGACAGCTGAAAGAACTGGCACTTAAATTCAGAAACGTACGGCACATGTATGTCATCGGCCGGGGATTATCATACCCGGCTTCACTCGAGACAGCACTGAAAATAAAGGAAATATCCTATATCCACGCCGAGGGACTTGCTGCCGGCGAACTTAAGCACGGACCGCTGGCACTGGTTGAAAAAGGTACGGCCTGCATCGCGTTCCTACCTAATGACGAAACCTACGGAGCCAACCTCGCAGGTGCGATGGAGATGAAAGCCCGGGGCGGATATATCATCGGTGCATCCTACAAACCCCACGAAATATTCGATACCTACGTGCATATCCCGGATGCCGGTGAGGGAACCATCATTCCGAACGTCATATTCGGTCAGATGCTGGCTTATGAACTGGCAGTCATCCGCGGGTTGGATCCTGACAAACCACGCAATCTGGCCAAAAGCGTGACCGTAAAGTGATTACTACCCGTAATCGGATCACGATACCGGCAATCTTCAGAGCCGGAACTTATATCCTATAATTTGAATCGGGATTAAATTCGGTTATAATTACCTTCCGAAAGATTGAAAACCACCCATTATGTCTGCTGTAACAGAACGCCACGCTACCGCTGAATACTCTTCAACGGAGGTCCATTTCCGGCATCCGGACGGGCCGATGATCCATATCATTCCGGAGCAAACCGATACCATTCTGGACTGTGTCAACGGCATTCTCGACGTACTGAGCACTGCCGGGGACGGCGATACGGTGCTGGTTGCCGCTTCCCGGACGGCCGGCATGTTATATCCGGTGCTGATTAAGGAATCCGAACGGAGGAATATCGACCTGAACAGATTTACCTGGGGTCATATCGACAATTACCTGTACCCGCCTGAGTCCGATGCCGGTGGCCCCGAAGGCGAGGATTTCGCTGCCTGGGTCCGGATCAATCTGATCGAACCAGCCGGTATTTCCCCTGACCGCTTCTTCCCCCTGTCCGGCCGGACGGAAGATCCGCAAAAGTCAGCCCGTATGTATGACGAATGGCTCAGTTCATGCCGGATCGCCGCAGTGATTGCCGGGGCGCCCGGACCAGAACCGGTGGTCCATGTCGCGTTCATGAATCCGGACATGGATACCGAATGCGGCGTTTGCGTCATACCGCTCTCTCCGGAAACCGTTGAACGTAACCGTGAAAGAGCAGAGGCTGCGGGTAAGAATCCTCCGCCGGAGACTGCCATTACGCTGGGATTTAAACACATGCGCCGGGCGGAACATATCTTCAGCGTGGCTCTCGGCGACGAATATGCAGGCCGGATGAAAATGGCACTGGTCGATCCAGTCAGTCCCGGTGTGATCGCGTCACAATGGCGAACCGACGGATTCCGGGAAAAAGTTGAAATATACCTCGACCGGGCCGCCGGGGCGGAGATAGTTGCAGCCTTCCTGAGAAAAAAACCGGGATCTGATTAATATAATTAGCCTATTTATTCTAAATAAGAATTATCATCCCGATTAGGTAAATTTCTGCGTTCAGAATAATTGGAATAATTGGTTTTATAATCCCTTATTCGGTGCCGGGTCCTGGGAGAATTGCGCGGGCCTGCCTGATCTGATGGCATACTCGGCACGCTGCAGTTCGGTACCGATATATAAGAGGTGACTCGGCATCACCAGGTAATCCCAGTCGGTCATCTGGAGATACACTTCCATCGCGGTTTTTCCCCGCCACTGCGTAAGAAGCAGCCCGCCGTCGGGCGCATACAGTTTGGCTGATATTTCGTATTCAGTTTCTGCTGCCGGTTTTTTCGGCGGCCTGCCCCGTTTCGGTTTGGCAGGTTTAGCGGTACCGGTTACCGGTACCACCTCCACGATAACATTGCCGCGCGGATCCTCTTCAAAATGCTGCCGGGCGGTAAATCCGAGTTCATGTTCGTAATTGTCCCTGAGAATCTGCTCGGCCAGTCCGTAATCATCGCTGTATATATGAGCGCTGTGCGTAATCATGACAAAAGCCCCCATCGGCAGGTCAGCTTCACGGGCAATCAGCTGCTGCAGCCGGCGCAGGCTAAAGACATTTCGCGGCCAGCCGTGGAGCATGTCCTGGCTCCGGAAATGCGTAGTCAAAAACAGCCTGCCATCCTGTACCGAGCACAGAATCTGGGTCAGGCAGGGCGTATCCCCCTTATTCACCGCATTCCAGTCTTCCCTGACTTTGGCGGTAAAAGCAACCATCTTTTTCGAGAACGGCCGGTTTTTAATGAGTTCTATGATATTGGCAATCTGATCAACGCCATCATGATCGCGGAGTCTCTGACCGTAGGTATAGGCGATTCCGGGGATCTGCTTAGGTGTCAGTACCTGGGGGTAATATACATCCAAATCGTGCCTGGTAAAAGGAAAGTAATGCGGCAGGTACGGTTTTTCCGGATCTTCCCCGTATACAACTGCCATTACGTTTAAAAGCTCCTTTAGCTCGTTCTCCTGGGTATACCTGGTGGTTTTATTACGGCCGTACCGGATAATGGCATTCAGGATCTTCAGCCAGACCTGGGCGGCTGTTTTCCCGTGCATCCGGAATCCGATCTGTTCGGACGGGAAAGTGAAGGGCTTCGGCCGCGATGTCGGAAACACCCGGGGCGTGCTCCAGGGTTTACCGCCCTCTGACGATAACCCGGAAATCGCCTGCTTCAGATCCGTCACGGGTTTGCCCCTGAGGTTCACGACTCTGACGGACCGGCGGAATTTATCAATAGCTTCGCGGCCGATTTCCTTTTCAATCTGGCCTTTCTTCTCGTCGCCGATGATATTGTAATCCTTATCCACGCCGTTAGTCATGAAACTCACCAGTGCCTGCCCGCTGCGGGACAGATCAGCGCCCCAGAGAACAATGTTTCTGATACTGGGTTTGGCATAAATATTACGGATCATAGCCGAGATTCCGGCGGAGGAATAGAGGTTTCCGATTGCACAGTAGGAGACGTCTTTCAGAAGGTCCGCAACGACCTGCCGCTCGGT
>MFJD01000009.1:153827-159715 GCA_001779095.1 Candidatus Gottesmanbacteria bacterium RBG_16_52_11
ACTTGAATTCATATCCTTGACCTTCAGAACCTGCTTATAGAGAATTGGCCACTCTGAGTCCGGCATAATCCAAAAGTATAAGGTAATTGGCCGGAGTCCGCAACGGAAAGCCGGGTTTTGAAAGGACTGAATCTATAATACGGAATACTGTATACTGATAACGCCATGGATCCCCTGCCCCCGATGATTCCGCAGCGATACCGGGACTTGCCGGCAAGGCCGGCAGCCGATCATCTCCCGATGGTTCCGGCCGGGTTCGGAATCAGAAGCTCGGTCAGCGCTCTGGGGCAACATCATCTTTACATAATTCTGCCGCTGATTCTGATTATCGGGCTGGCTGCCGGATTACTTCTGAAAAAATCCGTACCGGTATCAGATATACCGGCCGCTACAAGTTCCCGGACCGGCCAGCAGGATGTCTCCGGACCCGGATCTGAAGTGCCGGCAGGGCGGGATGAATCCGAAGAAAAAATCACCCGGTCAGTCAAAAGCAGCCTGCCGCCGGTCGTCACCATAGCCTACCCCGCAGAAAATCAGACACTGACCGGCAGCGGGACGGTCTGTCTGGTCGAGACTGTCTCCGGCGGCTATACAACGGGAATCACCCGCCGCTACCGGATAAACGATGCACAGTGGACCCAGTGGTCATCCCTCAATACGCTGTGTTTTGCGGCCAGAAGCGGTCTGAATTCCATCGAGGTGTCTTACCGCAATGCCACCGGAAACGAAACGGACGTGCTGGTACGGAGTTTTAACTACAGGCGCGACTGACTTCACATGTCATCAGCGATACGGCTCATCTGGGGACTGGTCTGACCGGCATATTTGGCGCTTTTTTTCCGGAAATAAGGAACATCGGCCGGACTGGTCAGTTCTTCGAAAGTTATCGAGCAGATTCTCATACCGGGATAAAGCATTACCGGTATGCGGCCCATATTGGCAAGTTCAAGCGTTACCGTTCCGCGGAATCCCGCTTCAATATTGGCGGCTGTGGAATGAACTACAACTCCCAGCCTGCCGATTGAAGACCTGCCTTCCAGCCGGCCGCTGATATCATCCGGCATTTTTATGAATTCCCGGGTAACGGCCAGGATGAACTCGCCCGGATGCAGAGTGAATGACTGACCGTCTGCAACTGATATTTCCGTTGTTACGCCGGTCAGCGTTTCCGGCCGTTTCGGATCGAGGTACGGCGTCTGGCTGTGATTGAAAACCCGGTATACATTTCCGAGCCGCAGGTCCAGGGTGCAGGAACCAAGTTGCGTTGCCAGATCAGGCTTCGGTGTGATACTGATGCGGCCGACTTTAATGGCCTGGCGGATATCGCGGTCGGAGAGAATCATTGCCGTAAGTATAACCGTGAGGGAGTCACGGCGGCAAGGACCGGTAAATTCAGAAATTCCGGTTTTTGAGGGCCTGCTGCACCGATTCGACCAGAACTGCGATCCAGCTACCGATTACCGGCACGCCTCCCAAAGCATGCAGCACCGAGAGTACGACAGTCGAAATTATAAGAAAGCCGAAGGTAACGCCGAAGGAATAACCGATACCCCGGACTATTCCTTCTTTAAAATCGGAAATGAAAGATCTGCCTTCCTGCTTCATAGAACCATTATAACCCCAATTCCGGTATGATAAACTCCAACTATGGAAAGTAAAAAGCTCCGCGTCGGCTGGTTCACCTTTACCTGCTGCGAAGACTCAACCATCATATTCACTGAACTGTTAAACCGTCACTGGCAGGAGTGGCTGCCGAAAATTGAATTCATCCATGCCAGGGTCCTTCAGGGGAGAAACCGGCTGGAAGAGATGGATGTCGCATTTCTCGAGGGTGCTATCGCTTCTGATACTCAGGCGGAGAAAGCCAGACTGATCAGGGGTTTAGCGAAACGGGTTATCGCCATCGGAGCCTGTGCCTGTACCGGCAACCCAAGCGCCCAGCGCAATTCATTCGCCGCTCCTACCAAAGCGGAGATCTCGGCACTCCTTGCCAGATTCGGCCAGGCGGATAGGGTGCGGACGCTAAGGGATGTCATTGCCGTCGACGACATGGTCCAGGGATGTCCCATGGTGGAGCAGCAGTTTATCACGGTACTGAACAAGTATTTCAAAGAGTTCGGTGTCTAACTCTTCCTATGCAACTGGAAATTAACTCAAAGTTCAAAACTCAAAACTTCATAACCACATCTAAAGGCTGTAAAAACCGGACAGAAGCATTTACATTTGACATTTGAGCTTTGAGTTTTAAGTTTAAAATTATGCATACCACCGACATAGATATCAGTCTCGAAGAGATTACGAAGATTGAGGGGGCTGCCAGCTGTGATATTAAAGTGAGAAACGGCGAAGTGACTGAGTGCAGATTTGCCATCACGGAAATGCGCCGTTTTTATGAGGAAGCAATCCGCGGCAAGGCCGCTGCCGCCGTCCCCGGTATAGTCGCCCGGGTGTGCGGTACCTGCAGCAATGCCCACCTGCTGGCTTCGGTTAAAGCCGTCGAGTCAGCCATGGGAATCCCGGTTTCACCCAATGTCAGCCGGTTGCGGGAGCTACTTAATTACGGACTGATCATACGGGACCATGGGCTGCATTTGTATATATTCGCCCTGCCGGATCTCTTCGGTAAGGAATCGCTGCTGGCTTTCGATGAAAATGAACCTTCGGAACACCAGTTTCTGCACGACTGTTTCGACGTCAAGGAAGCCGGAAACCGGCTGGGGATAGCCGTCGGAGGCAGATCAGTTCATGCGCCGTTTGTAAGGCTGGGAGGCTTCTCCAAATTCCCCACCGAAAACGAACTTATAGCATTAATCCCCAAGCTCCGGGAAGCGCGCCCGATGATCCTCCGGCTGCTGGAGGTTTTTGCAGCCAGAAGTCCGGTACTGGGGCATGACATCAATACATTAGCCCTTGAAGGTTTAACGTTTCTGAACGGCGACCTCACACCGTCGGCCGGATCCCGGATCGCGCCGTCAGAATACCGGAAACGGGTGACGCCACGGGATATCCCCCACTCCCAGGCGACCGGGTACCTCCTAGACGGCAAACCGGTCATGGTCGGAGCTTTAGCCCGCCTGAACGCCAATAGAAGTGCCCTCCACCCGAAAACACGGGCGGATGCCTCATCTTATCTAGCCCGCTTCCCGTCCCGGAATATTTTTGACAATAACATCGCCCAGGCGATAGAAATGCTCCATGCGATCGATAACAGTATCGGCATAATCGAGTCATACCGGGCAGAGCCGGCGACCGGCACCCCTAAAACGGCTGCCGGTACCGGTTACGGCATCATCGAAGCGCCCCGGGGAACTCTTTACCATGAAATTGAAACCGCAGCTGACGGGACCGTCATCCGCGGAACGATCATCGTCCCCACGGGACTTAACCAGATCGGTATTGAAATGGCGATCCGGGATTATGTCAACACACATCTCGGGGATACCAAAGATTCACTGTCACTCGGTATCGAAACAGTAGTGCGCGCCTATGATCCCTGCATGTCATGCGCCACACATTTTCTCAAGCTCCGGATTGACCGTTAGTCAGGATACTCACAGGCATTTCCGGATTGCCCGGACAATATCTTCGAATATACCCGGATACTGTTTCGGGGGAATGCCGACTATCCGGACTCCCGTAATGCGGCCGATTTTCAGAGCCAGAACCAGCCCTGATTTCAGTCCGTAATCATGGGCTGACAACCTGGGGTCTTCACGGAAATTTTCAGGACTGTCAAATACCGAAACCTTTCTGAGTCCGGCAACAGTGTCCAGAAACACCGGCCGGCCGGCTGCCGTAAAATCTTCAAGCGGATCCAGCCTCAGAAAGGTCACGTCCGGCATGCGGGAGGATAGTTGCGGAATCAGACTTACCGGCAGGCCGTCTGCGGGGTAATCCGGATTTCCGAGCACCCAGACCACACGTTTTACCGGTTTTTCCCGGTTTATCACAGTCTTTTTCATACTTTTTACCAATTCGTCATAAACCATCCGGTCCGGGATGAAGGCCGGAAATTCCCAATACACGGTTTGTCAGCGCTTCCAGCCGGTGCATCTGAAGCCGATTTATCCGGTCACAGACATAACCCCAGTGAGTGGTCACCAGATCTCCTGGTCTGACGGGTAGGAACGGATTGCGGAAAATTCTTATCACCGGCAATCCCAGCTCCAGACCGGCGGCTGACGGTATTACCGGTCTGGTACGGACCCGGATCTCATCGTGACTGCCGGACCTGACAGCCGTTACCTCACCCCAGCCGATCCGGCAGGCGTCTATCGTGGATGCCGTGTGAATCAGGGTACGGTGTCCGGTACGGACGAAGATATGGACGACATGAGCGGTATGAAACGGCGCTGCCCGTGACACCCGTTCCCTGATCCGGGAAACGGAATCCGGTTTAATTTTACGCTTAAGCCCGAATCCGTCAGTTACGAAATCGGTGTACTGACGCGGGCTGATGCCGTTAAGCAGCCGGTTGCCGATCCAGTAGGCTTCAACCACCCGGGGATCGAAAGGATCGGCGATATGAGAAGCACCGGCAATCAGCCGGAGATAACTTATCAGCGTTTCGAATCCGTGCAGGATATCCGAAAGTCCCTGGTCGGTAACTGCACCGGACAGATAGGCTGTAAGGTCCTTCTGACGCTCCGGTCCGCAGTAACTGTAATGGTTGGGGGCAAATGCATACCGGGCACACCGGAGTAGTCCCGCAGAATCAGCTTTCATGGACGCTCGGCCGGCGCAATGCGGAAACGGTGATCAGTATTGCTCCTGCGGCAAGCAGTCCAATTGACCAAAAATTACCGGTGACCGGTTTCCCGGAAAATCCTGCTGCCGCGAAAACCGATACTGCCGGTGATACGGTCAGAAGCCCGGAAACCAGATAGGCCGGTGAACGTCTGAGAGCCCCGTACCAGCTGACCATAAACAGCGCCAGCAGGAACCCGGAAAGGGCAACCGGAAGCAGAAACTGCGGCATTATCCCGACGGGCGCCGTCAGCGTCCCCCTGAAGGCACTCCAAACAACCAATACCGGCAGACCGAACAGCATCCGGCCAAACGCCAGAAGGGTAACAGGCACGGTTTTAAGCGTCCGTTTGGCAAGGATATATTCGACTGACCAGATCATCGTTGCAGCAAGTACCATGAACAATCCCCTACCCGGTTTCAAATCCATTATGCCGCTGCCGGCAAAGGTACCTGCAGCAAGGAAAGCCAGTGCTGCCAAAGCCGCGGGTTTGGGTTTTTCTTTGAGTGATATGTAAGCCAGCATGGTGACCCAGAGAAAAAGGGATTTGTTGATGATGTTGCCGGCTACACCTCCGGTCTCCCTGAGTCCAGTGAAAAAAAGCACAAACGGAATGCCGCCCCCGACTATACCGACGACAATCAGTTTTTTCCAGTCGGATAGCGGCAACCGGAAGTACGGCAGTCCCCGGAAAACTAGAATCCCCGCAAACAGTAATGCCGCTACCAATGCGTTTCTGACCAGCACAAATGCCAACGGATCGGCACCTGATACAAAAAGCGAATTCACGTAAATTGATATGCCGGAAATAACGGCCGCAAGCAGTGCCAGCAGAACAGTGTGTTTCATTTTTTATTTGCCCGGACCCGGTCAACCGGTTCCGGGTCGACAATCCCCAGTGCAATATTGCCGTAGATTTCTACCGTATCACCCCTCTTTACGCTTTCGAGCGGGCCTTTCCCGACAAACCTGCCGCCGCCGAGAGACAACCGGTTACCCTTCACTCCGCGGACTTTTGCGTATTTCACCATGCACATGTGGACATTGTAGCAATTTCACCACCTGGATCAACAGGACCGGCAAGTCAGGTATGCTTCCTGACTTCGATGTGATCGATTACCGTATCGTCGGGCTGCCGGAG
>MFJD01000009.1:159731-174299 GCA_001779095.1 Candidatus Gottesmanbacteria bacterium RBG_16_52_11
GACAATTTCGGCAATTTTCTCAACATATTCGACTGCCACTGACCGTTCATTGGTCAGCGGTGTGGTACTGAACAAATGAGCGTCAATTCCGCCCGGATAAATGCTGGAAATCCTGATGCCGGTGCCGGTCAGATCCAGTCGGAGCGATTCAGAGAAGCCCCGGACCGCATATTTGGTCGCGGTATATGCCGAGGTTCCTACCTGCGGATCGATCCCAACGTGCGAACCGATGGTGACCACATGTCCCGATTTGGCACGGCGCATCACCGGCAGCACCTGCTGGATCATATAAATTACCCCGATCGAATTAACGTCAAAAAGCTCACGGACCTTTTCGGATGACATGGTATCGATCGGTCCTTCCGTCCAGATGGCGGCACAGTTGATCAGAATGTCAATCCGGCCGTATGCTTCCATAATCATCCCGACGGCATTGGCAACCTGCAGGGGATCCGTGACATCACTCGAAAAGCACGAAACCTTCGTGCCCATGGAGCTTAAAGCGTTGGATACGTCCTGAAGTTTTTGGGCGTCACGCGATAGAAGGACCAGCTTCACCTTCTCTGAAGCGAGTCTAAGTGCCAGGGCTTTGCCGACACCGCTTGATGCACCGGTGATGACGACAACTTTGTCGGTCAGGTCTTTAAACGTCATACCGCCCGCCTGCTTTAACTGTAACAGTCCTGAGCCTGCGCTGCAAGAAGCCAGTCAACGGTTTATTTGCTGATATACTAAGCCTGATGAATTGGTTCGGATTTGCCATCGCTACGGTAATTCTCAATACAATATATAGTATCCTGTCACGGGTGCTCTCGGTACGCTCCTGCGATCCCCGGGTTTTTACGGCTCTCTATAATATGACCGGCGGCCTGATGGCGCTGGGTCTCTGGCTGGTTTATCCCGAACCGCTGAAAATCCCCGACTTCCGGACAGGTGCCATAACATTACTGGCTATATTATCCTGGACGCTGTTTTCCCGGCTTGAGTTTATAACCCGGAAAAAGGTAGAGGCATCGGTCCTGACAATAGTCATGCGCATCGGTTACGCCATTCCATTTGCTGCGGCTATAATTTTTTTCGGCGAGCCGCTGACAAACTCCAAAATTGCGGCAATGGGAATCATTGTCTGTGCTAACTGGCTGATAATATCGGCACGATTCCGGAAATCTGAAGTAGAAAGCTTCCGCCGGCCGCTGATGATGGCCGGCGCCCTCGGGCTGGGCTGGACATTGGATAAAGTCGCCACCGCTCACTACCCGACCCAATTCTACACATTCCTGATGTTTTTCATACCCGGCCTGGTTAACGGACTTACTCCACCGATGACGCTGCGGACTGTCCGGCTGGAACTGGCGACGGCATCTTGGAACATGCCTCTGTTGGCACTAATCAATATTGCCTCTTATATGCTTCTGATGAAGGCATTCATATTCGGAGAGGCTTCCAGTGTAGTTCTCGTTTCCAGTACTTACTATGTATTTGCCGTTGTCGCGGCCGTCATACTTTTGAAGGAAACAACCCACCTGTGGCGGAAAATCCTGGCCGGAATACTGGTTTTCAGCGCAGTCATAATCCTCACCTGATGAAGTCAGTCACGGAATAAAAACCGGTAGAATTTGGGTTTCATTTCCCTACGGATAATCCGGACATAATCCGGCCGTCCGTCCGACAGGCGTCTGATCCGGCCGCGATACAGGTACAGCGGATCCACAACGCGCGACTTGACCGTCACGGCAGCATTTCCGCCGCTTCTGACCCGCTTCACCGGCGTCAGCCGGTCCATCCGCCGGAGCAGCCGCATGATGCCGGAATCCTTAGCCGCCCGGAGTTTGGCCAAGACAACAGAATCAGTCCGGAATAAATCCGCGTCGGTTATGATGCCTTCCCCTAGTCCAGCTGAGACGGCATCGCCGACCGTCCGGAACATTACCGCCGATGCCAGCCCACTGTAAAACTTCCGGTTCAGTTTCAGAAACAGCCGGGCATATGAAAGTGCTGCCCGGCCGGATGTAAATACCCAGTTCTGATCACGGATCACCAGCCGGTCGAGAAATTCAAATGCGGCTGCTGCCGGTATGATCCGGTACATGAATGCCGACCTTAACGAATAATCCAGCCGGTCGGCACACAGATCCGGCAGTTTACGCTCCTTCAGCGGATGCCGCCGGTCATCGAGAATTTTGCGGATACTGAATCCGTGCCGCCTGAGGACCGGTGCGATATCACTTGATAAGACATACGCCCCATGCGCCCGGTCCTGCCAATCCTGTCGGCTTTCCGATCCGCCCCTGCCGGCATAATCGATGCAGTGGGAGAATACCGCATGGGACACGTCATGAATCAGGCCTGACACCTGCTCATCAAGCGGAGCCCCGAAGCGCCTCAGGAGGTAATAAACCCCGACCGAATGCTCGAAACGGGAATGCGCGGTTCCGGGCATATACGGTTCATAGTATCCTGCCTGGTCAACACCCTTGAGCCGCTGCATTGCCCGGGTAGCCAGGATTTCGCCGATCACCGGCTCGGTGACTTCAACCTTTCCCCAGAGACGTTCCGATAGGAAATGCCGCATGGAAATTCAGGTAATTATATGACTGTATCGAAAAATTCCCGGTTTCATGGTAATATCGCCCTGGTAATCAGTCAACCGGGACGGAGGTGGATCAAAATGGCCGGAGAGAAATCAGACGTCAATATCAGTATTAATCTCGACACGACACCGGTACTTTATACCGATAATGTCCATATCAAAATAACCGAAGACGGTGTCACCCTGGATTTCATGCAAAAACTGGGGCCGACGAAAACCGTCAGGATCGTATCCCGGGTCGGCATGAGCCGTGAACACGCCCGGAAATTCTACAAAGTCCTGGGTGACCAGCTGAAACTGGCAGTCGGTCAGATGCAGACGGGAACAAAAGTCAGAAACTGAACGTATTGTCAGTCTGACCGTTCCACTGTGATCGTACACTCGGTAACCAGCGCCGCGATGGCGCCGACTGCCGCCCAGACCGGGACAAGTACGACTCCGACCACACCGATCGTCAGAGGCAGTACCACCAGTTCCCGGCCTTCCCTGTTTTTGATGGTGATCTTCCTGACATTGCCCTCGGCAATCAGGTCTTTGACTTTTTTCAGGAGATCCTCGCCTTTGAGGCTGAACTCTTCCGGCTTTTTCTTCGGCATATTTAACCTTCCTGCCCTACAGTATAACCGAATCTGAAATGCATCAGCCGGTTGAACAACCTTTCGGGCAGAATTTTATGCATCAATAGTATTGCCGGAGAAATCTTTCCGGCAGGATAGCGCAAGCGGTTCCCGCCGTCGGTTGCCGCCCGGTAGATAACACCGGCGATGTCACCGGCAGGTGCCACGAACATTTTGTGATACTTCCCCAGCCTGCGGAAGCTTCCGTCGGCGAATTTGTCATATTCACGGGCATTACGGCTACGCGTAATTACCGCCGACCGGGTAAAGAAATCCGTGTCCACCGGGCCGGGTTCGACCAGTCTGATCCGGATACCCAGCGGTGATAACTCCAGTGATAATGATTCCATCATGCCTTCCAGGGCAAATTTGGTGGCATCGTAGAAGGAGTAGAATGGGAAGCTGATTCTACCGGACACTGACGATATCATAATGACCGTTCCGGACCGCTGCCGGCGCATGATAGGCAGTACTGCCCGGGTGACATCGATCACACCGGTGACGTTGGTAGCAAACTGCCGCCGAATCTGGGCGTCGGTGGCCGCTTCGAACGGTCCGAGCAGGCCGTAGCCCGCATTGTTTACCAGCACGTCAATCCGGTCGAAACGTCTGAGTGCCGACCGGACAGCACTGCGGATGCCGGGCACATCAGTCACATCCAGCGTCAATGCCAGACACTCCGGATATTTCCCCAAGTCAGCAATCTGCCCGATCCGGCGGGCAGACGCTACTACATTCCAGCCGCGGCGGATAAACAGCTCTGCCGCAGCTCTCCCGATTCCGGTGGAACAGCCGGTGATAAATACGGTTTTAGGTGACAGCATACGCGGAAACTAATAAATGTCGTGGTAATTCTAGCAGTATCTTACGAAAGTCGGCAATTCCTGCTTTTACGAATTTCAGTTCACTATCAGGGGCAGGGTCTTGGTACCGCTGCCGCCCCGGCCGTCGTAGATGGTGGCAACCACGTTGAAAGTGCCCCGCTGTGTAGGTTTGCCTTCGATATAGCACTCCAGGTAGCTGGGGTAGCCGCCGAAATTATGCCTCAGGTTGCAGGTGGTTCTGACGATACCGGGGGGAAGGCCGGTAATGGTCATGGTAAGTGTTTCGTTGGCATTGCCGTCCCAGCCATAGATGAAGTTGGTGTACTGCTGGTTTAAAGTGGCATCGGATAGGAACCTGGTCTGGATCACCGGATTGGTATTTCCGGGTTGCGGCGTCGGGGTTCTGGTGGGAGTCCTGATCGGAGTCGGAGTTCGTCTGACAGAAGGAGTTGGGGTTTTTCTGCCGGTCGGTGTCGGGTAAACCTGGTTATAATATATCAAATCACCGCATTTTTTTGACTTTAAGGTCTGGGTATTTCTGAACTGGACACAGACTTTGCGCCAACCGGTGTTTCCTGATACCAGTCCCCAATTATATTTTATCCAGGGAGTTGCGCCGGAATAGGTCAACCACGGCTCGGTAGACATATCTGTATTAGCACATAAGACGTTTACGTCAGGTTGGTTCTTGAACCGGACCCGGTTAGCCCCGGTAACGTAACTGTAGATATTTACGGTTGTCGAGGCTGTCTGATCGGTTGTTGCGGGATAAGAATTCGCCTGATTATTGATGCGGATGTCGATGTTGGATCTGCAGCTAATTGGTACTCCGGTCGGTGTCGGGGTAGGACCAGAATTGCTGAACGCATCAATCCGAGAGTTAACATATGCATAACAGACGGGGTCATAACGGTATCCTCCCGGAGCCTGAAGTGTATACATAAGACAGTAGTCACTCGAACGGTAGTGGTTGGTATATCCACAGATCTGGTGACAAACTGTTCCCGGAACTCCAGCCCATTTGGGGCAACCGGCTACATCGCAGTTTGGTCCTGTAGGCGGAATCGGACTTTCATAACCGAAATTATATTCGTCCCGTAGCTGACCGAACGTATGCGATAATTCGTGCACCATGACGTGCTTGGCCCACTGGTAAACATTGCGGTAGACGGTTGCAACAATACTTCCGGCACACCCACCATAGGTATTATTGTTATGCACTACCGTGATGTAATCGTAGTTGGTTTGCGCGGCTATTTGGAGGACTTTTTCGCCGTCGCATATTATACAATTACCGGAATAATAACAACCTAGATTCTCACTATTGTTAAGTTGAGTCAGCCGGAATTTGTTACTTCTCTCCGAATAGGGTGCCACCGTAAACAGGAAATTCGACATGGCAGTCACATCTGAGGTGAATAAATTGAAATCGGTATATGCGCTGCTCATAAAGAGAACATCAACATATCCATCGCCTTCAGTAGTCGTCCCTTTGACATTGTCCCCGGCTGATCCGGACTGATCATGAACCGTCTTCGTATTTACGTTTGCTGTGACCTCCTTCACGGATAGCATGGCTTTTCCGACTAAATCAACCGGTACTTCAGTAGTTTTATCGGTTGTTGTGTTCCTGATTACAAATGTTGATCCGGGATCGTATTTGACATGAACTACAGCCTCGGGTTCAGAAAGTTTATAAAGCGGATCACCCGTTAATTTTCCGGGTAAAGGCGGTGCCCCAAAAAGGTATTCCGTAAATTGTATTTTCTTGGTCCTCACCTCATCATCACCGTTTAACTCCACCAGCTCGAATTCATCGGTGATATTTGGTGCTAAAACTCGTTTCATATCTTTTGATATCTCGTCACTAATTCCAGATGGCACGAATCCGCCTTTCAGGGCGGTGGCGTTTTTCACACTGACCACACCGGTTGTGGGATTAATCGTCAGTTTGAAAATCAGGGAGTGCCCGGCATATTGCTGAGAGGCTTTGGTTCTCAAATCGAAGTTTTTCTGGTTAATGATATTTGATGTAATTAAGATCCCGACGATCAAAGCCGCGAGTATACCGACGGGAGACGTAATTCCGGAACGCAGAGTGGCAAATAGACTATTCCGTTTCCTCTTTGGGGAATACTTATTCCGCAGCCTCCAAAGTTTCATATAAGCTCTTAATATTAATACTAAATACTAAAATTAGGAAAATCAATAAGAAGTTTATGGATATTCCTGCTTGGCACAGACTCAATAAAGTTGGGATAATTCCAGCTAGGGTTTGCAGACGGAAGGACTGCAACCGGAAAGCCGGAAATATCAGTTCACCGTCAACGGCAGGGTCTTGGTGCCGGATCCTCCCCGGCCGTCGGAGATGGTGGCAACCACGTTGAAAGTACCCCGCTGGGTGGGTTTGCCTTCGATGTAGCACTCCAGGTAACTCGGGTAGCCTCCGAAGTTATAGTAGAGGTTGCAGTTGGTTTTGACTATCCCCGGAGGCAGACCCGTTATTGTCATGGTTAAAGTCTCATTGGCATCAGCGTCCCAGCCGTAGATGAAGTTCTGGTACTGAACGTTTAAGGTAGCGTCAGACAGGAAGCTGGTCTGGATGACCGGGCTGGTGTTTCCGGGTTGCGGCGTCGGGGTTCGGGTTGGTGTCCGAACCGGCGTCGGGGTTTTGGTGGGAGTCCGGATCGGGGTGGGGGTTCTGGTGGGATTGCCGACAGGCGTCGGGGTCGGGGTAGGCTTGTTGAAGTACACAATATCCCCACATTTCCGGGTTTTATTGGTGTTCGTATTTTTGAACTGGACGCAGACTTTCCTCCAGCCGCTGCTGCCGGCTGTCAGCCACCAGTCGCCGCTGACCCAGGGGATGATGGCGGAATAATTCCGCCAGACAGCGGTGCTCATGTCGGTGTTGGCGCAGGTAATATCCAAATCCGGCTGATTCAGGATCCTGATCTTGTCAGCCCCCTCCACATAGCTGTATATGCTGACCTTTCTTTGTTTAACCTGGTCCGTTGTCTCCGGATAGGAGTGAGCCTTATTGTTGATCCTGATATCGTAATTGGACGAGCAGGCAATTGCCGAACTGACGTACCAGTTGATCCGGTCGTTCAGCTGGGTACGGCAGACGGGATCGAACCGTGGTCCACCGGAATCCCAGAGAGTACGCATCAGGCAGTAATCAGCCGGCCGGTAGCGGTTGGTAAAGCCGCAGATCCGGTGACAGACGGTGCCGGCCATTCCGCTCCATTTGGGACAACCGGAAACGTCACAGTTCGGAATACCCTCAGGAGGGAAATCGCTGGGAGTACCGTAATCATATTCGTCGCCCAGTTCACCGAAGGCGTGACCCAGTTCATGCACCGCTACCTGCCTGGCATCCGCGGATACGTCACGGTATGTAATTGCATCCGTACTGCCGGAGCTTCCGCCGTATACATTACTGTTATGGACAACGACGATATCATCGTAATTTGTCCCGGAAGCTACCGAAAGAACTTTTTCCCCGTCGCAAATGATCCACTGATCGGAATAATAACAACCTAAGTCTTCGGTATTATCCAGCCTGGTAATCCGGATTTTATCTGACCGTGTTGAATCAGGCGGGATTGCCAGCAAAAAGTCGGAAATCGCCTGGACGTCCGACGCATACAGGTTCAGGTCGGTATAATCGCTGCTGATAAAGAGGAAATCCACGTACCCGTCGGGTTCGGCTTCCAGAGTTGCCTGGTCCTCCGGGGATGTTACCGCCTGGCTGTGCAGAACCCTGGTATTAGCATCGCGCCGGACTTGCCGCACGGACAGCATGGCTTTACCAACGGGATCTGACGGCAGCGGCCAGGTCCGGCCGGTGCCCCTTGTCCCGGATCAGAAAAGTCGATCCGGGATTATAGGCAACATGCACTACCGCCTCGGGGGTAGCCATTTTATACGGCGGGTCACCCGTGGTTTCCCCCGGCCGGGGTGGAACACCCAGTAGGTATTCCAGAAACTGGATCCTTTTGGCACGGATTTCCTGCTGTCCCGACATTTCCACCAGTTCATAATCCGCGGTGACGTCCGGGGCGATCAATTTTTTGAATTGCGGATCCTGCGGCACTCCGTCCGCGTCAACCGCGGGTATATATCCCCCCTTCAGCGCTGTGGCATGCTTGATACTGAAAGAAGCCGCGGAATCCCGGGTAACCGTCATCACCAGGGAGTAAGCTCCCGTATCTTCTCCGGCTTTCCCCCTTAGATCAAAATCCTTATGGCGGACCACGAAGAAGCTGATGAAAATACCGGCCAGCAGAACAATCAGCATCCCAATGGGGACCGGAACGGCTGACCGCAGGAAACCCAACGGGTCGGAACTGTTTCTGGAGTATTTCCTAGATAAAGTCATAGCCGATATCCGTTAATATCATGGTAGGTGGCTTTCTGCGGTAATGCAAGGGCTCTAGCCTGCAAGCAAATCTTATATATTCCGATCGGTTGATATGATAGTCTGATATCTTTACACATAACCAAACCGGTGCTAGTCTGTAGTCAGATATCCCGTTAAACCGCGCCCGGCGCATCAGCGCGTCTGCTGCGGCTACGGGAGGCTCCTTAACAACGGGGAACAAATAAGCTTGCAGAAAATGATGGTGGGAAGCGGCACGGATACTTATGTATCCGGGTCTTTTCCCATCATCGAAGAGAACAATATAACGGGAAAACTAGTAGCCCAACCGGCTCACCAGCCGGTGCAGTTAATGAGGAGGTGCTTATAGCGGAAAATTGACTTCCACTAACTGACCCGCCGGCGCTGCCGGCCGGTCAATGGTACCTATTGGGATGCTGAAGTGCCGTTTATCGGCACAACTCGCAAAAAAAGGACAAGTGCAATATGATTGTAAATATCGTTCAGTCAACCGTGGAACCGTCGTCTGTCGAGAAGATCACCGCCCCGCCATCTCGCAACACCTGACCCATCGCCTGGTTACGGTCACGGTGTTGCCCCCCTACATTTCGGGGCTTAACACACTAGCGCCTTAGTGGCGCAATCCTGCCGGACCCTCTCGAGGTAACTACAACAGAAAGCCCTCTGAGGGCCCGGCCCGCCATTATCTATTTCCGGGGCTACGTGGGGCCCTTCACAAAGCGGTATGAGGCACAATGCCTTAAACCCGCAGTTGACATCACTGCACACATCGCAGGCCCGATTATCATTGCTTATAGCAAACCATCGCAGTCGGGCCCGCGGTCCGAATTTCCCTACACGGGGAAAACTGCAAGCTTGCATAAATCGTGATAACCATAGGAGCGGTCACGCCGACCGTTTCCTGACCTTGATGCTTTGCAAGTTCCCCGTGTATTTGCGCGCTTGAATAATCGAACCCGCAAATATACGGAAATATTCGTTTGGGACAAATCACCCCTGAAGAATTCGGGGAGTTATTTGTTTTTACCCACCCCTTAGTCACTTTCATCCAGCGCGCCACGTCAATCTATGTGCATTTAAGGCTGAACCTTGAATTACTTTATTGATGCTTTATCAACAGATTATGCCGCCAGATGCTCAATTAGATGTGTCAGATACCTGTATAAGCGGTCTACCGATGGAACGTGGACGCGTTCAGTAGTTTTATGGGCATCCAGGATGGTCGGGCCAATTGAGATCATATTGCCGATGAAATGGGGAAACTTCTCACCGATCACCCCGCACTCGAGTCCGCCGTGGGTAACTTTGATCTGTAATCCTTTCCCGG
This sequence comes from Candidatus Gottesmanbacteria bacterium RBG_16_52_11, assembly GCA_001779095.1. Lineage (GTDB taxonomy): Bacteria > Patescibacteriota > Microgenomatia > UBA10105 > UBA927 > RBG-16-52-11. The sequence continues at coordinate 169,495 of MFJD01000009.1, forward strand.
AAACCTGCCGGTATATTTCCCCGGCGATAGCGATAAAAGTGCTCTCGTAAATAGGTTCCCATCCGGCATGCCTGCTTAAATGTCTGGTTCGGATGCTGTCATGAGCTTTCACCTTGTTGGCTATAACTTCCATCATCTGCTCAAGCGAGGAACCGACTGCACTGCGGGACATCATGCTGATAAGGGCCCGGGAATCTTGGATCGTGATAAGCGCCAGGTTTGTCGAAGTAATGACATTGCCGTCTTTAGTTTCGTATACACCATGAGGTAACGACCTGGTAACGTCAAATATCATATCGGTTGATTTTTTCGAAAGCATCCGGTCATACGGCTGTTTGCTTTCCTGATGCGAAAAAACAAACGAGCCGCTTTCAAATTCAGCAAGTCCGGCTTTAATCATTTCTCCCGCTTTGTCCAGATGATATGTTATTTCGGGTAACGACTCCGCTTTTACGGCAACAGTGGCAGTTCCTCTCTGGGGAATGGCGTTTTTGATATCCTTCTCCACATTACCGCCGGTAATATTTACCAACCTGAGGTCGTACGACTGGGGTATGCTAGCAAGAAGCTCTGCCAGGATTTTGATGCCATTGGCTCCCCCTTTGCCGATCTCGATACCCGAATGGCCGCCAGCAAGGCCTCCCACTCCGATATCCAACAGACTGTATGCACCAAGCGGCTCCGTATCAAGGGAAATTTCTATATCAGTGTACCCCGCTCCGGCACAACCGATGGTAGCCTCGCCTTCTTCTTCGCTATCAAGGTTAATAAGGTATCTGAAACCTGACAGGTCCAGTTCCAGCTTTGAGGCGCCGTTTAGCCCCTTCTCCTCATCGGTAGTCACCAGAAGTCCCAGCCGGCCGTGCCTGATACGATTGTCCTTTAGAATTTCCAAACCTACCGACAGTCCCATCCCGTTATCCGCACCCAGAGTGGTTTTGTCGGCTTTAACCCACTCCTTATCGTGTACCCGCGCCCTTACGCCGTGTAGCGAGGGATCCAAATCCGCATCGTTATCCTTCTCGGGGACCATATCCGAGTGCACCTGAAGTAAAATTGACGGGCTATCCTCGAATCCCTCGGTTGCCGGAACAACCAGAAGCACATTGTGGTGCCTGTCCCGACTGACCTCCATCCGGGAAACCTGCCCGTGGGCTTCAACATAATCAGCTATCTGCTCTTCCTTGCCCGAGGGTCGGGGAATAGTTGTCACTTCGGCAAATGTCACCCAGATTTGGGGAAATTCTGACGGCGGCAGCAGGGTAAAAAAATCGGTGATAAATTCCTGTGCCCGTTCGGGATTGTGAGCCATATTTTGAATACGTAAGCAGGCCAGTAAAATTTAAATGGATTGTACTGTAGTCCTATAGTGATGTCAACCAAATATCCACCAAGTATGGAATCTCTAAGTCTGAAAAACGATTCAGAGGTATGTACCATTTGCTATCACCTTCAACCAAGCAGTTACGACAGTCGACGTACAAACAAAGTGTGGCCTTAAATCTTGTGTTAACTTACGGACTACCGGTCCGGAGGCAAACCCCGGAGTTTGACTTCTATCGTCCGGGTCAGCTGAGTACCCAGGGAAGCCAGCTTATACCCGATATTGACGATAAATCCCATCAAAAGCATATGGGCAAAGATGTTGGCGGTCTGGTTGATCATCCCCGGCGGAACGATTTCCAGGTTGACACCGGGTGTTTCCGGCTGTCCAAGCGCCGGAACCGGCATCAGCTGGCCGGTATCAATCCCGATGCCGGAAAAACTGAAAAACCCGACCGGATCGGCCCGGTGGGCAAAAACCAGTACCACATTGACTGCGGCAAATACCATTGTCAGCACCCCGATCCCGACCAGTATCCAACCGACGGATTTTGTAGTCATAACTCTATCGTAACATGTCCTGAATCAGTTAGGTTTCAGAAGGCGGACTGCCGGATCCGGATTGACTGCGGAATACGCAGCGACAGGAAGGCGCAGATGCCGACCATGATGCTGCCGGCCAGAAACGGCAGCGGCAATCCGTACATAGCCACCAGACCTCCGAGCACCGGACCGATAATCATACCGATGGAAATATACGAAGCATTCAGTCCCAGTACCGATCCCTGGGATTTGGCATCGGCCTCGCGCGACAGTATCGCCTGGACCAGCGGATTGACGAAACCGTTAGCCAGAGCTTGGAAAACGGAAGCCAGCACAAACAAACCAAAACTCCGGGTGACGGAAAGCCAAAGGAATGTGGTAACCGCGACAGTGAGCGCGCCCGTAAGCGCCCGGCGCTCCCCCAGCCGCCGGGAAACGGCCGGAATTATTAACAACTGGGTTACCAGTCCGACAATTCCGAATACCGTAAAGTTAAGAGAAATCTGTGCCGGTGTCATCGAAATCACTTTCACGGCATACGGCTGATAAACATAGGTATACAGAGTGAATGCAACGGAATATATTAGGGACAGAAGTAGCGTTACGCCGATCTGCGGATCCAGAACCGACCTGACCAGCCTGCCGATGTCGATCAGTTTACCGGCGGCAGCCTCACCGGTATGGGTATTCGTTTCCGGAAGGATGACAAACGTAATCAGCGCTGCCGCGGCGGAGACGGCAGCCGCAATGAAAAAGGGTATTGCCAGTCCGAATCCGACAGAAGCCGCGGAAATTGCCGGTCCGAACACGAATCCGAAGCCGAATGCAGCCCCGATGATTCCGAATCCGCGGGCCCGGTCCTTAAGGGATGTCGTGTCGGAAATGACGGCTGAGGCGACCGGAATATTGCCTGCAGTGACGCCGTCCAGCGCCCGGGACAGAAACAATAAGAGCGCATTGTGAGCCAGCGCCATCATCAAAAATGAAACAGCGGTGCCGGTAATAGAGATTACTAACAGCGGCTTCCGGCCGTATCTGTCGGATAACCTGCCGATCAGCGGTGTGGCCAGAAACTGGAAAACTGAATAGGTGGCAAAAAGCATTCCAATCTGGAAATCCGTCAGGCCGAACCGCCGGGTATAAATGTACATTACGGGAATGATGATGCCGTATCCGAGGGCATTGACAACAGCCACCAAAGCAATCACTAAGTGGACCGGATTTCTGACGCGCATAAGTTTTCCATTATAGACGCTGTCGCCGGCTGACGGAAGTCAGGCACATCAGAATTGGTATTCAGGATAAATCGGGGTTGAGAACTGACAGCTCAGGATCTAGGAACTGCCCGTTTTCGGATATGTTTTCCCCGTCAAGTACCACGCGTCCGCCGCCGTACTGCGGATGCATGAGGACGGTGAGGTCCCAGTGAACCGGAGTGAGATCTTCGGTGTTGCCGTTATTCAGGCTGACCGGCTCACCGCTGTAAGTATCGAACTCATAGCAATGCCCGATGGCCATATGGAAACTCCCCCCGACTTTTTCATTCAGGAGCGTATTAAACAGCCGCCGTCTGAGTCCGGGATTAGTGCCCAGCGCCACTTCGCCGAAATACCGGGCGCCTTCGCCCGAGTTTAGTATTTCCTGAAGCGCTTCATCATTGCCGGCTGCATGCGCTTCGACGATACGTCCGTTTTCGATTCTCAGAATGATATCCTTCATCAGCTTGCTGCCTGAAAGGTATTCGCCGGGCGCGAATATCTGCCCGTTGACGCTGTCCTTCACCGGGGCGCTGAAAACCTCGCTGCCGGGGAAATTCAGATCAATTGTGGAATTGGCGAAAGTCATACCCTCGATGCTCATCGTCACATGTGTACGGCGTTCGGGATCCGGATCGTCCGGATTGGCAATCAGTTCCAGAGTTTTGCCGCCATTAAGTTTGTCCACCAGTTTTTTCTGTGCAGCCTTAATTTCCTTCCATGGCTGGTTACAGGCTTCCAGTACCAGTCGGAAATACTCACCGTATTCCATCCCCTCTTTCTCTGCCTCATAGGGAAGCGGCCAGTAAAAAAGGGTCCAGCGGGTTTCGCCGGTAATCCGCGGACGGTGGGCCCGGGTATACTGTTCATTGTAAATCCGGAGTTTTTCTTCGGGAACATCTTTCAGGGCTTCGGGATTGGCCGGGCCGCGTACGATCAGGACCACGTCTGAATCAGCAATCAACCGCTTCTGCTGATCGAAATATTCCGCGATTTCGGTTTCGGTGAGTTTTGGAATAAGCTGCGCATCAGCCTCCAGGTCACGCCGGAAATATGATACGAAAGCGCCTTTGGCCAGACACCTGTTCATCAGTTCCTCAACCAGCGGCGTACCGGGCGGATCGAACCAGAGGAGCACTTTCTCACCCGGCTGAACCGAAGCTGACTGATTGACTATATCGGACGCCATCCGGTGAATGGCTATGCTTATGAACGGATCTGCAAGTATTTCCTGTCCGGAATTACCGGTTTCGTATTCGGCATGTGTATTCATAACGGATTTCGGCGTATTGTACTTCCGGGAGTTTTTTTTGTAAATCCCGTCATAACGCGATAAAATCAAAATCGGCTGTTAACATTACCCTGTAAACCGGCGGACCGAACGGGTATAATTGGATATTGTGATCAAAAAACTCCGTAAATGGCCTAGAATATTTCTGGCAGGGATTATCCTGCTGTTAGTCCTGGTTTCCGGCGTAATTTATTATTTTTATTCGGTGGTGAGCGGAATGGTCGTGTCACCGATTGCAGCGATTTCACCTCTGGCACCGGGTGTAACGCCGTCGGTGACTCCCACGCCGGATCCGCTGCAGCCTTTCTCAGTTCTCTTGTTGGGTTATGGCGGACCGAAACATGCCGGCGGGTATCTCACTGATACGGTGATTGTAGCCAGAATCGATCCCC
>MFJD01000010.1:0-191 GCA_001779095.1 Candidatus Gottesmanbacteria bacterium RBG_16_52_11
CCACTTGAACCAATCTGTCCGGTTGATCCGGTAGGACCTGAGGCGCCCAGTTCTCCGGTTGCGCCGGTCGGACCGGTAGAGCCGACTTCACCTGTCGCACCTGAAAATCCAGTGGGTCCGCTTGAACCTATTTGTCCAGTTGATCCGGTCGATCCTGTGGGACCGGTAGAGCCGACTTCACCGGTGGCACC
>MFJD01000010.1:325-16722 GCA_001779095.1 Candidatus Gottesmanbacteria bacterium RBG_16_52_11
TAGAACCAGTGGGACCGGTGGAGCCAACTTCACCAGTCGAACCTGTGGGACCTGAGGCACCAACTTCACCGGTTACGCCGGTAGGACCTGATTGTCCGATGCCACCAGTCGAACCTGTTGAACCGGTGGGGCCGGATTGACCTATTCCTCCGGTTGAACCGGTAAAGCCAGTTGGACCTGAGGAGCCAATTTCTCCAGTTGCACCGGTCGGACCGGATTGGCCGATACCGCCGGTAGAGCCGGTTGAACCAGTGGGACCTGACTCACCAACACCTCCGGTAGATCCGGTGGAACCGGTCGGACCCGTTGAACCAACATCTCCAGTTGAACCCGTTGGTCCGGAAGTACCGATTGAACCAGTGGCTCCGGTGGGACCTGACTCACCGACCTGTCCCGTCGCACCCGAAGATCCGGTTGGTCCGGATTGACCCACTCCTCCAGTTGAACCAGTGGAACCGGTGGGTCCGGTGGATCCTATCTCTCCGGTTGCGCCAGTCGGTCCCTGAATACCATTCGTACCCGTAGCACCGGTTGCGCCGGTGGGACCTGAAAAACCCATTTGTCCTGTTGCGCCGGATGAACCTGTTGGACCTGCTTCACCTTGTTGCCCCGTTGCCCCGCTGGCTCCTGTCGGACCTTGAACACCTTCTGTACCCGTAGCGCCGGTGGCGCCGGTGGGACCGGTAAGACCAACCTCTCCAGTGGCACCTGAAACACCCGTCGGACCCTGATGTCCCTGTAACCCGCTTGCGCCGGTGGCGCCGGTGGGGCCGATATCTCCGGTCGGACCGGTCGATCCGGTAGCACCGGTCGGACCAGACTGACCTACTGCCCCAGTAGAACCTGTAGAACCGGTTGAACCGGTTGAACCGGTGGCGCCGGTCGGACCTGATTGTCCGTTCTCGCCAGTTGAACCGGTTGAGCCCGTAGGGCCGGTTTGACCTGTCGAGCCGGAGGACCGGTATATCCGGAACCGCCGGTGATCGTACAGTTCTGCCATGATCCGCCCTGGAAACAACGGAAAGCATCCATATACTCGTTGTAGTACATGGCACCGGCCGTACCCTCAGGATCGCCAGTATCGGATTTGATATCAAGAACAAACAGATCAGGTGTCAATGATCCGCTGCCTCCGGATCCGATCTGAATCCAACTGGTTACGGCTGACGTCGATGCCTGAAAGGTTATCGCGCCCGATGTCGTTTCAAACAGGGATGCAGCATTACCGGTAATCACCAAGCCTTCACCGGCAGATGCGGTTATATCGGTTGCGGCGCCCGAGAATACCAAGCCGGTGTTACCGACTACCTTATTCGTCAACGTCTGGCTGCTGGCCGTATCAACCAGTATAATTGTGCCTGACGGTAAGGTAGCATTCGTCGTATTGGTAACCGTAAGTGTTAGCGGGAATGCTCCTGAGGTAGTGAATGCGTCGGCAAAGGAAATCGTCTTGTCATCGGGTATGGTCAAAGTCCCGGTAGTATCGGTCACGGTCAGACCTGATACTTTTTCGGCATTGAAGGCATAGGGAACGGCCGTAAACCTGATCCGCGGCTCCATATCCCCGTCCCCGTTAAAGTTCACGGCCAAGTAGACGTTGTCCGTATTGAAATCAACCGAACCGGGCAGCGAGGTCACCGCACCGAGGGATGCCCGGAAGATCCCGTCCGTTACCGGCAAAGACTGGGTTTCAGTCCAAAGCTGGATGCCGCTTTCGTCCGCATCATAAAGGCTGAAAACGAAATTATACGGTCCGTCCGGTACGTTCGTACCGTCGTCATTGACGACTTTGCCCTGGAAATTAATCTGGCGGTTGATGCCGGGAGCCGCCCGGAGAGTCTGCCAATGCGGAATCAGTACACTGATCAGCCACAAACAGACAGGAGCCAGCAGGGCGGTTTGGAGGAGTGGGTAGGCGTACCTTCTCCAATCCGTTGACCTGAGCTCCATGTCTGTATATCCAGTCTAGGTATCTATTCTAATTACCGTCAACATATTGACATAATTTGCATAAAATTGTATAATATTATATATAATTGCATATGGAAAATTTGTTCAATGTCAATCAGGCAGCTTTCATCCTGAAAGTCCATCCCCTGACAGTCAGGCGTTACATCAGGGAGAGAAAAATCCAGGCGCTCAAAGCCGGCGGCAACATCCGGATACCGGAAAGCGCACTGACTGCATTCACCAAATCCTTCAATCCGCCGGCTTCAACAGTCGGGAAGCGTAAAAAAGCGGGAAGCGTAACCCAACCGTTCGTCAAGGATGATCCGTTCCTGCGGATGGAGGGTAGGGGTGCGAGTTTAACGGCATCACAGTAACCTATGGCACAGCTCGGACGGAAAGTGTATCTGGCACCTGATGTAATGAGCGCCTTCGTGGACCGGGCAAATCCCAAACACGACCAGGCAACCGCGTTCTTCCGTTATTTTGCCCTCGAGGGATACCACCTATACACTGACAACATCTCTATCTACGATACATACCGACGGATCGAAAATGATATCAGTGCTTCAGTGGCTAAGGACTTCCTGCGGACTATCGGAGTCAGCTCAATCTCTATTCTCCACCCGGACGAATCGGATATGCGTGCGGCAACCAAATTCTATCTGAATGACAAATCCGGCGACCTGACATACCAGAAAGCCATTATGGCGGTGCTGGCTGACCGGCGGGGCATCGGCCAGGTGGCAACTTTCGAATATTTGCACGCAGTGTTCGGACTGGGAATTTTCTATATACCAATTTAATAAATATAGGTCATTTAAGATAACTAAATAAATACCGTAGTAAAAGGATAATTCCGCAAAAGAACCTATAACTGATGATTCAGTAATAATATTACGGGATATATATCCTGATCATTTATTAATTTAAAAGCAACAGTCAAACGGTACGGATCCGATCAGGAAATGCCAAAGAGGATATTGTCAGAGCCAGTTTTTGCGAAGAAACAGTACCAGCAGTCCAGCCATCAATCCCAGTGTGCCCAGCAATATTTCGATGAAAACCGTATCCGAATTTGCCCGCGGCAGTCTCACGTTCATACCGTAGAAACTGGCGATGATGGTCGGTATGGTCATAACGATTGTCAGAGTGGTGAAAAATTTGATCACCCGGTTCAGGGTGTTGGTGAGAATGGTCTGTGAGGCGTCCCGGAAATTCTTGGCATGCAGGAGGCTGCTCTTGGATAGGGCGATGAGCTGTCCCGTGGCCAACAGCAAGTCCTCAACCTTTTCCCTTTCCAGTTTATTGACGAATATACCGCTCCGGGGATCCGCGAGATTTCGCAGGAACGCATTTGTCTGGACGATGGCATTGAGCCAGTCATTCAGGATATATTCATACGATACCAGGGCGATAATATCACGGTTCCTGATACCGTCACCGGATACCGCGGCAAGGGATACCACCCGTTTATTGATCCGGACTATATATGTACTGTAACGGTTGATCACTTCTCCGAACAGCCGCAGAAATACTGTTGCCGGTTTGGTTCCGGATAACACCAGAGTCCCGCTCAGAAACTGATCAAACAGCTCGATACGGCGCGAAACTACGGTAACGATAAAGCGCCGTGTAAGGATGAAAAGCACCGGGGTTGTGGTAAATGAATCGTCGAGTTGCTCGGGAACGCGGGTGAAAATATAGGCGGCTTCCCCTTCCGTCTCAAACCGGGGTACCTCATACGGATCGAGAGCATCCTGGATATGACCCGCATCCAGGTCCCACCGATCCCGGAGCATTTCAATTTCTTCAGCATCCGGTGCCTCAACGTAAATCCAGGTGCGTTCAGCCATCTTATCGGTTTCGATAAGGGGTCCGGCAGATCCGGTCTTCCGGTATAACTTAACCATAATGCCATTATGCCTGAGCCCGATGCTCAGACGCAATAATGTAGCAATGGGGTCTTGCCGTCCGCCGGGCAAGTCTGATAAACTTCTGATTCTGTGGCCGGTTTACGGCAATACCGATTGCCGGCCAGTGGCAGGGTCGGGAAATAATCCTGTATACTATTTTTTATGACGGTGATGGGTCACATTGCGGCTTCATACCTGGTATCCCAGTCGGTACGTCTGGTCGGCCTACATATAACTCCGCAGGAGTCAGCGCTGGTAATAATAGCCGGTACGATCCTCGACCTTGATGCTCTGCCGCTCTGGCTCAAAGGCAGAATCGGAATGCAGCACCATGCCCTGCCGACGCATACCCCGCTGGCTATATTTGCCGGGTGGACCATTTTCAAGCTGATTACAGGCCGGATGTTCCCGACACCGGTGCATGTACTGATGATAGTATCGGGACTTCTCCACCTGGCAATGGACGATTCCGGATACTGGCTGGCAAAGAAAAGGCTGCAGCGGAACACCCCTGTCCCACAGATTACCTGGATGTATCCGTTCCGGAATACGATGATCGACCGCTTCGCGAAAGACGGTGCGGTATCGGCGGCTGTCGAATATGTCAGGGGCGCCAAAGTCAGCATCGTGCTGGAAGCCTCAATCGTACTTACCGCCATCTGGGTAATGATGCGGCTTAGGTAATCAGTTGCCCCCGGTAAGCTTCGTTATTTTTCAGGATGCGATGGCGGATCCCGGTACCACCCGTACATACCATCACCCAAGATGCGCGGAGACACCAAATGTGGTTCCAAACCTACTGTCCGGAGACCCTGCCGGAGCCGGGAAAGTACCTGTTCCGTTGCCGTTTCACATTCATAGGCAACCGGTCCGTACAGACACTCAGTGATTAGTGTGCAGGGCACCGGCCGGTCGGGGTTGGCAGCCAGAACCGCCAGCGCCGCAGCCGGGAATCCCTTCAGTGAATTAACGACTTCCCTTCCTTCCTGGTCAACGATGACGCCCCGGGTCAAATCTAGATTTAATCCGGGCAACAGCATCAGAAGCGGTAACCCGTAGTATTCAGAGTGCTCAATTTCGATTTTGGGAGTAACAATATCCGGAGGAGATAGTCTTTCATTCATGCGTACCGGTATTATACGGCTTATAATTTCAGATTCAACCGTGAGTTTACTGACCGCTAACTTCAGTTACAACAGACGCTTATAAACATCTATAATCAGTAATATATGCGCCTACCGGCGGCAGCAACGGCATTATTTGTTAGCCTGACACTCATGTCGGTTACGCGCGTATTTGCCGGCCCGGTAAGTCCCAATTATGAACTCAAATCGTACGGCTTCGGTGCCGGGGGCGTCATCGATGCCACATCAAGCGCCTACGGCATGCTCGGGATCATAGGCGAACAGTCCGGCGACCCGGCGACATCCGCCACTTACGGGGCCAATCCGGGACTGGTATTTACGAAGCAAGCCAATGTCCCCCCCGCTCCGACTTTCACTAATCCCGGAAGCACTTACAACCGGCTCAAACTGATACTGAATACCGGCGGCAATCCGACCGACGCCGAATATGCTGTTGCTATAAGTGACGATAACTGGGCTACAACCAGGTACGTCCAGAGCGATTTTACGCCCGGAACGGCACTCGGAGATGAGGACTGGCTGTCATATACCGGATGGGGAGGGCTTGGGGGCAAATACATAACAAGCCTGACAGCTGCGACCGGTTACCAGGTTATGGTCAAAGCCCGTCACGGACAATTCTCCGAAAGCGCCTGGGGACCCGAAGCCAGTGCCGCCACAGTCAGCCCTACTTTAACTTTTGCGCTGTCAGGCGACAGTATCACTTTCGATGAACTTACCGGCGCAAATGCCTGGACCGACAGCGCGAAATCAACCACACTCACAACATCGACCAACGCGTATAACGGATATACGGTTTACGGCCGGGAAACAGGGACCCTGACAGACAGCTACGGCAACCACATTTCCGATTTCGGCAGTCCGAACTCCGCTCCGAGCGTGTGGGCCGGTATGGGATTCGGGTATACCACGAACGACAGCGCCCTCTCCGGCGGAACTGCCGACCGGTTTACCAGCGGCGGACCCAAGTATGCCGGATTTACGGTCGCCGTTCCGGGAGATCCGGTTGCGGACCATACCGTCCCGGTGGCAGATACCCCCATCACCAACGAACAGTTCACCGTCTCCTACCGGGTCACCGCGGATGCCGACACCAGCGCCGGAAAGTACACCAATACAATTATCTATATAGTAGTGCCGGAGTATTGATACGAATATAAGTATTTAGGTATATGGGTATATAGACATTTAATATGCTGCGTTCAGATGCCAGTAACCGGAATAATGGTTATATGAAGTTCATTTTGCTTATTCTTTTTTGGATTCTGATTATTATCATGCCCTTACCTGTCAGGGCTGCCGAGCAGGCGCTGTCGGTATCGCCGGTCATTCTGGATATCCAATTATCACCAGGTCAAACCATAAAAAAAGATATCACAATAGCAAACATGCAATCACAACCGATGCCCGTTCACCTGTCCCCGGAAGTTCTGACCGATTCCGACGAAGACGGCGCCTTTACCACTAGACTTCCGGAAACAGTCCGGATGGCATCGTGGATCAGGCTGGTGCCGGAAGACCTGATTATTGATCCGGAAAGTAACAAAAAAGTATCTTTAGAAATAGATATACCGAGTCAGATTGAGGTCGGCGGATATTACGCCATGATCAATGTAACACCCCTAATGCCGCTCACCGGCGACCGGCAGCAAGTTGTTCCCACGATCGGTATCGTCATTTTATCGGGTTTCGGTGTCCCTGATGAACGACCGGCTGACCAGCGGGTCAGAATTGAAACCTTTTCCCTCGGCACACCGGTGAAGGATCCCGGGGAAAATATAGGACTGACGCTGCGGGTCCGCAATACTTCGCTCCACCATTTCAGCGCCAAACCGACGATCAGCCTGCGACCGCTGATAACCGGCGCAAAGCGTACTGATGAAATTCCGGAAAAAACTGTCCTGCCCGGGCGCATCCGCAGCTGGAAACAGACCCTCACCAATCTGCCGACCGGCATCTACATTGCCGAGGTGGCCGTTTCGATCGGCGGCGGCAATATCGTAACGGGGAAAACGTACCTCACCGTTCTGCCCTTCCGGAAATGGCTACCAGCACTGGCTGCCGCAATTTTTATACTGTTCCTATTAAAATACCGGAAGCGCCTGAGAAAGGCACTCCAGGTTTTTTTCAGCGGCCGTTGATATTCTCTACTTGTTGACAAACTCTACTTATAGTATTGGGTAATGTACTTGCGCAAAACCGTAATTCACTGCTTGACAAGGTAAAAAAAACATAGCTATAGTGGGATTAGGTACGATATGCTGCCTGCCGGATTGATAAAAATTGCGAAACGGACGCTGAGTGTGATCTTAGCGTTAGTTCTGGTCTTCTCCACCGTCTCCGAGCTATCCCGGATAGTCATTAAAAAGGTTATGGCCTCAGGAGCATTCACCAGCGCCAAACTGGTGATTTCCGACTCCCGCGCCGACGCGACCGCCGTCAATTATGCCTTCACCATGACACCGACGGAACAGCGGGCCATCAAGACAATGGATATATACTTCTGTACGAACGCGACCGGGGCATGTACGGCACCGGCTGACCTGGATACCGGCACGCCCACAATCGGCAGCACAGACAATATCAACGGCACCGGGCGGACGGCAGCTAAAATCGGGGGGCTTGATAATACCATCCGGGTGACCGTAACCACGCCGGCCAGCCAGAGCGCCCAGCCGATCACCATCGACTTTACCGGTGTCACCAACACATCGGACGACAATTCATCTTTCTATGCCCGGGTGACGACGTATGACGCCAACAGCGCCCAGATCGACACTGCCACGGTAGCCTCGGCAGTCCTGACCGATACATCGATTCAGGTATCGGCAACAGTCGAGTCAACCTTTTCTTTCACCGTCACACCCGTCGCAGCCAGCAGCCTGGTGAACGGGGAAACAACCACCATGGAACCTGCGGAAAATTCCATTGCCTTCGGAGTGCTCACGGCAGCTACCCCAAAAGTAGCCGCCCATGACCTGGAAATTGTCACCAATGCCGACAACGGCTACACCATCACCGTCGAAGCCGATGCCGATCCGCCTCTGGTCGACGGCACAAACAATATTGACAAGTTCGGTGGCGGAGTTTTCGGTACGAACGCTTCACCTACTACCTGGTCCGAGCCGGCAGGTACGATCGAAAACACAAATACCGGCTATTTCGGCTATACCACCAATGACCCGACACTGACTGATACCGGGGACGGCGATGACCGCTTCACCAACACGGGTAACGAATGGGCCGGTATGACAACGTCTCCCCTGGAAGTCGCCTACAATGCTGCTGCTCCCGGAGGCAGCGGCGAAATCACCCGCGTCGGCTGGCAGATTGAGGTCAATACATACCAGCCGCCGGGCAGCTATACGGGAAGCGTTGTCCTGATTGCGACACCAACTTACTAACGCACCCGCCGGACTGCCCCGACAAAAATGAAACGAAACCTTACGTATGATGGCGCAGACGTCCGGGAATTACGGACCATAACCGCACTTCTGACCGGAGCGCTGATCGTAGCCCTGACCGTACTGCTGAGTTTTTCCAAAACCCACGGCCAGATGTCAGGCCAGAGCCTCGAAGTATCACCGCCTTCCCAGGAACTGATAGCTGATCCCGGTGAGACGGTCATCGTCAAAGCCAAAGTCAGAAACCGCGCCGAAACCCCGCTTCCCATCACGGTCCGGATCGAGGATTTCGTAGCAACCGGTGAAGGCGGACAGGTATCCCTGACCGAAAAAGGCCCGTGGGCTGTCTCAACCTGGACAACGGTCGCTCCGGTCGGCTTCACCCTGAAGCCGGGTGAAGTCAGGGAAGTCGAAGCCACTGTCGCTGTCCCCCGAAGCGGTGTCGCCGGCGGCAGATACGGATCGTTCGTATTTTCCGTCAGCGGGGAAGGCGGTCCCGGAAAGGCAGCCCTCTCACAGGAGGTCGCGTCACTGTTTCTGCTGCGCGTCTCCGGACCGGTGGAGGAGAAAATCAGCATCCAGTCCTTCAGTATTCCGGCATTTCTCGAGTTCGGCCCGGTACCGATGACACTTTCATTCACGAATACCGGCAATGTGCACCTCAAACCGCAGGGTGTAGTCACAATATCCAATATGCTGGGCGGCAAGGTCGCGGATGTGCCCATAGACGGGGTAAACGTGTTTCCCCAGGCCAAACGCACCGTCACGACCAACTGGAATACCACTTACCTGATAGGCCGATACAGTGCCAAAGCCCTGGTGTATACCGGCAGCTCATCCAACGAATTAATGGAAGCGACAGCGACGTTCTTCGTCTTCCCCTGGCGGATCGTGATTGTCGCGGCACTGGTAATTGCTGCCCTGTTCATTCTGCGCAGGCGGATCCGGAAGGCGCTCAAAGCCCTGATGGGCAAGTAACGCGTTTTCAGTATTCCCAAATCGTTAACGCATTTATTAAATACTGTATACGGCATACTGCATGCTGTATACTTCCCCCATCATGCGGCTTTTAGAGTACAATATCGAGTCCGGAGGATTCGGATCGTACGACCGGACGCTGACTCCCCCGCCGGAACGCCTTGATCTGATAAAGGAAACCGTTTCCGGGGCGCAGGCGGACGTCGTTGTTTTCGTAGATACATACCGCTGGGGAAATCCTGAAGTCTTTGCGGATAATGCTTCTTTAGCCCGTGAATTCGGATACCGGCAGGCTTACCAAGCCGACTTAGACGATGAACGGCTGAAGGCCATCGGCCGGGATAACGGCATAGCAGTTCTGACACGGGAGGACGCCCGGTTCGAAACCATCCGCCTGGGTAACCGGAACGCGGTCAAAGCCAGTATCCGGACTGCCGGCTCCCCATTGGACATATTTGCCGTGTATCTGGACGACCTGAGCGAAGACGTCCGGCTGAGTCAGATCAGGACACTAATAAGCCATACCGATCCGGCAGTCCCGACGATAATTGCCGGAGACTTCAATACGCTGGCACCGGTTGATACCAAAGGCGCCAAAATCCGGTACGGACAAATCCTGACCCGGATACCGGTTTCCCGGGCAGGAAACCTGTTTTCCATTAGCGAGAAAATCAGGAACCAGAAAGTCATCCCTTATCTCGAAAGCCGGGGATTTACCGATACCGGAGCCACGAAAAGAAATCCTACAGCGCCGACGAAAAAATTCCACCGGCTGGCTTTTCCGATCCTCAGGCTCGACTATGTCATGACAAAAGGCACGGGACCGGTCAGGATAGCCGTTATCAGGAATCACATTACTGACCGGGCTTCCGATCACTACCCGGTGTTGGGCAACGTGGAATATCCGCACGGTTGATCATTTATCCGGGATGCTACAATGGAAACATGCGGGTACTGACTTTGATTATTCTGGCTTTCACTGCCGGATGGTTTACCAATACACTGTACGGGAAATACGGCCAACAGGCGGTATCCCGGGTAATACCCCCGCCGGCGGCATCCGGCAAAACCCTGCAACAGTCCGCATTCGTAACCGAAATTATATATGAAAACGGGACGTTCAAACCTGATAACGTCACCATCAAACTGGGAAATTACCTGTCGGTGACCAACCGGAGCGACTCTTTGATGTGGCTTAACAGCAACAATCCCCTGCTGTCTACCTCCCGGGGATACGCCAGGAGCGAACAGCTGCGGATCAGAATGGACTCAGAAGGTCAGTACAGCCTGGAAAATAAACTCAACCTGAAAGCCAAGGCGCGGATAACGGTGGAAAAATAAACTCCTGACCCATCCTTGACAGGCACTTCCGAACCTCCCACTATAGATATAGGGATATCATGGAATCATTGCACCGGTGGCTTCGTCTCAGCATCATCACGGTCGCAGCTTATTTAGTCGGAAGCGCCGGCAGCACCTATGCCTTAAGCTCATTCCCGGCACCTAAGATGGGTATGCCGCAAACATCAGTCAGCCTGGTAACCCAAACCACCACCCGTATTTCATGGTCCCAGGTTTCCGGAGCAACCGCATATTGGCTGCAGGTAACCAATACCAATACAGCTGACCCAGCCAACGGCAACTTCCGCTGCACCATCGGCAACGTTGAGGGCGGCATTACCTGCTCCGGAACCCAGGTACCGTCGGGAAATCCGACGACAAACGGATGGACAGCCAGCCTGTCTTCGCTGGTCTCATCGCTATCCTGCGGCACGAATTATTATTACCACATACTGGCAGCCGACAGTACAGGGTCATCAGGCTGGTCTCCGGTACTATCTTTCCGGACCTCCGATTGTTCCGGACCTGCCGAACCTTCTACCATATCCGGCGATGACGATCGTGAACCACCCCCGGACGAACCCCCGCCTGAACCTACGGCCGAACCTACGGAAATCCCGGATCCGGCCATCCTGAAAATCATCAGCCCGAACGGCGGCGAGACAGTCGGGTTCGGTCAGACGTACCGGATCACCTGGGCATATACGGAAAACGTCGATTCAGTATCGCTTGCCTACATGGAACCTTCGGGAAACCTGAACTTCTTTGCACCGAATATCCCGAACGACGGATTTTTCGACTGGGTAGCCGACGCACCGCTCAATCTGGAGCTGAAACTGCTCGTCACCGGTTTCGGTCCCGACTTCGGTTCGGTCAGCGACCAGTCTGACGGGGCATTTACGGTCATAACCAACGTCCAGCCGACGCCGCTTCCTACCGATATTCCGAGGGTACCGCTGCCGTTGCCATCACCCACGCCAATCGCCGGTCCGGATAACCTGATACCGCCGACAGAAACACCCGTACCGTCATCAGCCGCTAAACCGCCAAAGGGTCCGGATTTCAGCATAACGGCTGTCAATGACAACACCATGGGCGGATATTACGTCACCTGGCTGACGGCAATTTCCGCAACGGACACCGCCGATGGTGCAGCTGACTATAACGGTGACGGAAAGACTGATAATGATGATCTCAAACTTCTGATTGAGGTGTATACAGGCTGGTACAACAAACATAACTATGGCGCCGCAGATCAGTGAAAAGTTACTCCGGCAATTCCGGAAGCAATCTATGTTCATCACCACCCAGCTGGTGGTATTTACCCTGATTGTCGGGTATGCGGCGTATTACTACGGATTGCGGCCGGATTTCGGGCGCGGCATGGCCGGTACTGCCGAACAGCAGGCAGTTGTCTCACTGCATCCGGCACAACTGGCATCAGAAACCAGTGAGGAATTCGCGATAACACCGGTTATAGTCACAACCAAGGCGGTCGGGTATGTCAAACTAACATTCAAGTACGATCCGGAAAAAACCGCACTGGTCGACCTGTCTGATTCGCTGCTTGATGCCGGGTTTACGGAACTATTGCCGCCTGATATCCGGCAGGCCAAAGCAGGTACCATAACGCTTTGGTACGGAGCCAAATCAGCCGTTTCCGACTCATCAGAATCCGTCACCCTGGGGTCCATCAGATTCCTGACGCTTGATAAAAGTCCGGCAACGATCACGGTTAACGCCGACTTAAGCTCGATAGTTTATACGGACGGTTCAAAAGCTGAAATTTCAGTTAACGGTGCAGCGGTCAATCCATTGGAAACCACGCCAAGTCCCGATATCACTCCGGCAGCCACGCCTACGGGAGATGCAAATCCGACTCCGACGGTCTACCGGGAACCGCTGCCGGAAACCGAACCGACTGCACAGTTCCGGCCGCCGGAACCTCCGGTTGAAGTCGGGCCGCCGGAGCCGACAAAAGAGCCGATCACACCGGGTACGCAAGACGGTACGAACACCAGACCGTCAGACTGAGCCGGGCAAATCCGCTACCGGCATGCCCTTGACTACAACGTATGCCATCTCACCCACAGTCCCGTGGGTAGCTCCGGCCGGTGTAACTACCGGCTCGATAAACACCCGGTTTCCGCCGTTTCGAGCCAGAATCCGCCCGTCCGTGAAGTCAAAACTGACACACCCAAGTTCTTCCGGGTTAAAAGGACCGTTCATTTCATATGCCACCGGTTCTTCATCCGGGCGCCCAATCGTCATTACGGCCGTTCCGGAAAGCGGGTAAACCAGTTCATACATTCTTTCAAAGTGCTGTTTCACCCCGGCACCTTCGCCCCGCAACTCCTGAATGCCGAACACGGTGACTGCAATTTCAATGCCTTCCGCATCAACCGTCAGTCCTGCCGGGAGCGTCAGGTCAGCCCAGTAAGCTCCCTCAAAGTTAAGACCGGTTAAAGGCTCCTGCGGCCTGACTACCTGAAACCGGGAACCGGCGGAAAAATTCTCATCCAGCCCGCCGGGAAAATAATCTTGTTCTGGTGTAAACATAATTGATTCCCCTTTCTGAACCGGATATTATAGGCTTTCAATCATTATGTCAAATTTGACGGACACTGCCGACAGTAGTAGACTCATCCGCAATGGATGCCGCCACCCGTACGCTAACTGACTTCGGCCTGACCGTAAAGGAATCAAAGGTATACCGGGAAATCCTCAGGCACGACGTGACCAGCCCATACGAGCTTGCCAGAACCACGAAAATCCCGCGGACCACCGTCTACGAAATCATCATGAGCCTGTCACTGCGGTGCCTGATTGAACTGGAGAGAAGCGACGGCCTGAGCAAACAACAAACCCGGGTAAAAGCCAGGAATCCTTCGGTTCTCCGGTCGATTCTTTGGAGGCGGCGGGACGAGATGTGGAAGCTGGAAAGCGACCTTTTGGGGATACTGCCGGAACTAAAAGGAGATTTCCATAAGGCTGAGGCAAACGCGGATTTCCGGTTCTTCCCGGGTATTGAGGGGGCCAGGGAAGTCTATTTCGGTGCTGAAGCCGACGGCAGCGACGTCCCCCAGATCGGCTGGGACTACCAGACGCCGATGGACGCCTTCGGCCGCCAACCGATTGTCCGGGATGTTCAGGAGGCAATCCGGGTAAAGATGAAACTGACTCATAAACCCCGGGAACTGATCCCGAACCAGCCCTGGTCCCGCCATGTCATGACCTATGAGTATGGAGTAAATCCCTTGTATATCAAGGCTACGGAATACCGGTATGTCAATGATCCGCACTGGGACCTCAAACAGCGAATTACGGTAAAGGGTAATACTATCCGGATCATGTGCATCGAAGAGAATGAAACATGGGGTCTGATAATCAGAAGCCAGTCATTTACCAAATCCCTGGAATCGCTTTTTAACCTGATGTGGGTGAGCGCAGTTCCGGTGACCGAAGAAGTAGTCAGGTCCTGGGGGGAGAACCAACTGCTGAAAGCCGATAAGCGTAAATAAACTCTGCCACAGCAAGAGCTTCCTGACGGTTTACCGGCATTCAAGGCTGAGCCTTGTTGACTAATTACATACCAATCCGATAGTAAAGTTGAGTCTTGCTACCTCACCGAAATAGTGTAAATTTAGATACAGATGAATACTTTTGGCCCCCTCAAGCAGGGAGAGCCGATTCTCCCCGACGTTTTCAAACTGGCCGTATCGGAAGCCTTTAACCAGATAATAATTACCGATCCCGACGGCATAATCATTTATGCAAATCCCAGCATTTTACGCCTGACCGGTTACCCGCCGGAGGAAGTCGTCGGACATACGCCGGCCACATGGGGCAAACAGATGCCGGCTGAATTTTACCGGAACTTCTGGCAGAGGATCCGGGGCAAAGGCAAACCTTTCCGGGGCGAGGTAACCAACAGACGGAAAGACGGATCGATATATAAAGCTATCCTGACAGTAACGCCGATCTGCGACGCTAATAAGCTACTGATCGGTTATATCGGAGTGGAAGAACAGACCGGCTGAAGGAGCCGTCAGGTTCCGGGAAAACCAGCTCCTTAATTCAGGAATGGGCGGAGGAAATAAGCATTTATTCCGGCCAGAAATCCGCCTGCCGTGGCCTGGGAGGCCCGGAATCCGGTGTCGGAACTATCAGATCCTGATTCCACGGCGGATTACAGACGTAAACAAAGCTACACGGCTCAGAGGTAACTTTCACCCAACCGTTTGCCCTCGGGGCCGGGATGATAACCAAAGTCCCGGGGCTCACATAAATATCGTCTCTGCCGGCTGTTGCCCGGGGTACCCCGTCAACCGGCTGAACTGCATCCGGTAGTGTCAGCACGAATTCCCCTGCCAATCCGTACATAATTTCAAAATCACCCTGATTATCATCCCGGGTAATCCTGTGCGATGAGGTTGCGTCGCGCCACTTCGTGGCTGCCGGGTAAAGCCGGTTTATTGATACTTCCGTTTGCCCGATCCCGGGTAAATCCGCGATCCATAGTCGGACCTCTTCAGCCACGTCGCCATTCTCGTTTGTGATCGGAAATTCCTCAGGTCCTGTCACCGTCAGTCCGGAAAAATCGGGATTCTGCTTCAGCAGCCCGGCCAGGATACCGGTATCGATCCCCAACTTCCCGCAGAAATCCCCGATCAGGGGATGGGACAGATCAGGTGAATCCGGATTATCGCTGCTGACTGCCTGGATCACCAGAACATCCGCCCGGAGCTCTGGATTAGTTCGTTCAAACGTGACTTCAGAAGCGCCCATGGCAGGTTATTATAGCATCCATACCTTTCCCAACTTCCGGGGTAGGTTTACTTATTACCTGATTTCCACTGTACCCAATGGTACCGGAGCCAGAGGAATGTATTCAGCGCGGTGATTACCCAGAGCGGCAATACCCTGGCACCCAGGCGGATAAACAGGAGGACGTTGAATATCCCGACGGCAAAAAGGAGTACGTCGGATGTCGCCCGGAATACCCCCCGCCCAATACTCAGGCTGAAATCCAGAACCGGCGGGAAAGTCAGCCGTGTTTCGGGCTTGAGAACGAACGGCGGATGGTTCTCAAACAGGACGTCGGCCCCGATCATATACCGGGCATTGTCAAATCCCGGCTTCCGGATCACCAGATCGTAATCGTTGCCGGGAGTCACCTTCAAATGAAATTCACCCAGGTCATTGGTGATATCGCGCGATACGACTGCCTTAGTAGACCGGTTCACCAGAAACGCCGATGCGTGGTGGACCGGCATCCCGCCGGCTGCGGACTCGACGAATCCGATCAGCAGCGTCGACGGCTTCTGATTAAAGAGCAGGCGCCGCAGCTTTTTCTCCGTAAGGATTATGAGGCCCTCGAAAGACAGCTTGATCCGGTGCAGGTTGGTTACCAGGCTCATGGCGGTAAGGATAGTCAGACTGACTAAGAGGCTCAGATCGAGGAACCGGTACGAGCCGGCCAGCCGGTCTACATTCCAGTGGAAAAATATCCAGCTGTCACTGATGACGGCGGCATAGTAGGAAATGACAGAAATCAGGGAGAAGGGCGCTGACTCAAGCGAAACCTGCGGATATGCCTCACGGGCTACCGGGGTAAAGGTAAAGTTAGCCTGATACGGCTTGAAGCCCAGCGCGTTGACGTTGAT
>MFJD01000010.1:16744-35148 GCA_001779095.1 Candidatus Gottesmanbacteria bacterium RBG_16_52_11
CGACCGTGCCGTCACTGCCGGTGTAGGAGGGATTGCGGCTCCCGAAGGATTCGGCCGGGAAGTACTCATAAGCGTCTTTCACCCGGTCGTATCGCTCCAGGTATACCAGGGCGTTCTCAACCGGCTTACCCTTGTCAGTTCTGACGGTGATCCGGTCGGCTACGATCAGGGAGGTGATGATGTCCCGGTTGATTGTCCCGTTGACATCGGCTTCGAGGTACAGGTCATACCTACCGGAGGTGAGGGGCGCGGTGAAGGACCCCGAATACACCCGGAACTGCGTTTCCAGCAGCCGTATTTTCTGGGCCGGAGCCGGGGATACCGAATCGGTTGACAGTCCTAGAACGTCAGTGTCGCCGACTGACAGGTAAACATTGGCCGGCAGCTCAACCACGAAAGGCAAAAAAACGCTGACCGGAACCCCGGCCGGAGCCAGAATCTCACTCCCCTGCCCGAGTCCGGAAGTAGAGAGAAGCGGCACGCCGCGGGAAGAAATCAGCACCCGGTCCTGGTCAATCAGGGATACCAGGCTTTTGGCGGCCGTGGTCACCTGGAACAACTCCGGCGTCCGCCGCTGGATGCCCTTATCGTTTTCGATGAGTATCCGGTAATAATACGTCGTCGCCGGCAGCAGTCCGTCGATGGTAATCAGTTTCTGATCGGAGAGCGTATCGTCGACATAACTTTCGCCTAAGTCAGGAGTCAGACCGTATTCGATGACGGTTTTGGCCGGGACGCTGGTGACGATAAAGAGCGTAAACGAGTGGTCCGTGATCCGGCGGATTTCGGCGACCAGCAGATGAAGCCCTTTGAGCTGCCTGCGGATGAATTCGCCGGGCGTGTAAATCTGGTCAAGCGTGATCGGCGACAGCACGACTTCATCGGTCCTAAGGCGCGCCGTAACCGTAAAATTTACGTTTTTGTCGGTGACGTAAACGCCGGGAGTGCGCAGCCGGAAACGGAGCGTCTTGTCGACCGTGTTGGGCGGGAACCGGGTGACGGTCCAGGTGATTTTGCGCCTGGCAATGTCCACCACCGGCGTCGACTGGCCCCAGTAATCCTTGGTCGCCGATCCCGGTACATAACTGACGACCGTATAAGCGTAAAGGTTTTCGTTGGGTATGCTACCCAGGCTCCATTCGGCTTCGATGACCATCGGCGTCCCGTAATCCAGGCGGGAGCCGTAGGATATGGTGTATTCGATCTCGGTGTCGGCTCCGACAGTGTTGGTGGTCAGGTTTGATGTAAAGCCGAATAAAAGATCCTCCGCCCGGGCTTTGATACGGGCGGAAACGCTGAGGTCGGCGGACTTGGTGGACTCAAGGTCCAACGCAGAAACAGATCGGGGTATTATAGAAAGACCCAACAGCGTTAGCAGGATAAAACCGATAAGACCCCGGGACATAGGCAGGAAACCGCAATATCCGGTCTCATTACCAATTGTACCGCATCCGGATGAAGTTGGAACCGGTCAGACAACGGGTTTGAGGACGACAGCAGCCCCCCACGGGGCGCCGGTGGTTGCGGCAAAATGGCTGAAATCCTTCCGGAGTGACCCGCGGTGCAGCGGTAGCAGGGTGATATGGTGGATATCCTCAGGCCGGACGGATCCGGTCTCCCAAACCGCATCATAACCGGCTAGTTTGCGTCGTGCAAACTGCATACCGGCCGCAATTACTTCGACGGGACTGAAATTGTAGAAAGCTTGCCCGCCGGCGTCATAATGGTCGAATGTCCCCAGACTCATCGGCGAATCGCTTAAACCGTCATAATCCGGCGGTACTTTCAGGTGACCGTTTTCCAAATAGTAACCGGACTTAGGGTAGTCGAAAGTTATGATACTGCCGTCACCATGATTTAGGCGCAATACCAACCGTTCCGATGTGCTGCCGTCATCGAATTCGTAAGACCTGCCCCGCTGCTCCGATGCCACTATAGTCGGCACCGGCAGCCCGGAAACCGGAATAAACAGGTCCGGTGTGCTTAAGTCAATGAGATTACCGCCTAAACGGCGGAAGTATTTGAAAAGTCCATCCAGGTATAGCCTTTCGTCCTGGAGGAAGCCGAAAGTTGTCATTTCCCGATGCATCCGGTTCCAGGAGGCTGCCGGAACTTCCGCAAGGCCACTCGCGCCGGGCATAACCATCAGCGGACCGTCACCTCCGGACAGCCCGTCCGGCAGGGCCGGAAACTGCCCCGGAACATAATCCTGCTGCGGATCTTCTTCGTAGTGATTGAATGCCATAATAAATACAGGCAGCAATGGCAGCAATAATCTTATAGGGTATTATAAATGAAACCGGGAAAATTATGTAGTAAGCAACAATTTGATATATTAAATATGATTACTTTATATATTTGAGAGGTATCTGAAATAGAAAATTTACTATATCAAAATACTCATTGACCCATATTTAGTCGATCTCAATACGTCGTAAATTATTTTCTGACGATAGCGGTCGGTTTTCCGAAGCTGAAGTTGTATTTAGAAATGCGGCTGCATTTTTAATGATGGTTTTTATGGATATGGAAGATAATTATATTCAGTGATAGTAATGACTATATAAATGACTCCGTAATTATGACTGAAAAATGTTCCCGCCCGCGGCGCATGATATGCCCCGCAGGGCGGGAACTGATACGGTATCAGGATTGAATTTAAATTGGCCAGGCGGGTTCGGGGAACACGCTGCCTTCGTAAGAAGGCAATTCTCCCAGCACATTGTCTTTTACTACGTCGGAATTCAACTTCGTCAGGGCTACTTTGAGCCCGACGAGCGCATACCTGTCATTTACGTCCGCTGGCGGCTGATGAGGGCGATAGTATTCATACACAAAACGGATAGTTACCACCTCGCCGGCGGCAATACCGTTTGTGCCATCAACCTCGGCAGTGATCAGACTGCCGGTCTTTAGTGATATCACGATCGTGGCTAACATTATTTGCTCCTTTACTTGTTTACTGCTGATCCGGGGGCCAGAGTTTGGCCCGGTATTTTGGGACTGATCCAATATTACCCAGATGCTCTTCAATGAGTAATGTTTTGCCGGGGAGGCCGACGATAACAAATATAGGTACACCGACGTCCGGTGTGACGTTGACTACCCGGACGGTGCCGCCGACTTCACAGCCTCCACTGACCGGCACCACCCCCATTTGAGCTTCAATTTCAACCTCATCTCGGTAATTTACGATGATTATGAACATGGCATTCTCCCTCAAATGTCATTTGCCAAACTTAAATTAGCTACCCTGGCTTCAAAGCAGAACACATCAGATGCATCTGTACAAGGTGCCAATCCCTGATTTTTTAGCAGCTCTAGCTCCAAACCGTAAAGGTTTTCGCCTTCCCGCGGGTGTCCATTGCGGACGTACTCATGTACGTGCTGAATGACAACGGTGACGCCCACGACCGGCTCACCTCCGCCGACTACTGCGACATCGGCATCAATTTCCGATCCACCGGGTACCAGAATCATCAGGATTCTCATATCGCCCCCTCGATACCCCTCGCTGTCACTCCCCAAGGCTTAAGGGTGAATCCGGGGATCAGATCGGGTTCGGATACGATCCGAAATGCAATCCCGGTCAAATCGTCATTATTCTGCGGATTGTCAATCGTCGGCAGGTATAGGTAAACCTGTTCGATAGTTCCGGTCACGCCGACATCCGGTTCGACAATTCCCAGGTTCGCATCTATGATAAGAATTGAACCTGTTTGTTGAGCCACAATCAGAAGCCTGTGTAACATAATTTTCTCCTTGCGGTCGTGTTTTATATTCCAAGGATATAATCGGAATTTTCCGGGCACCTCCTTAATTAGTTTAAATTCGGTTACGGGGTACGGGGACAACCGATCCCCACGCCGCGTAACCGAACAGACTGATACCGTATTGTTAAAGAACAACCGGACGACCCTGCAGCGTGGAGCAGGAAATCCGGTTAATTCCCCTATAGTACGACCGGCATCAGCTGACGTCAACCGGAATTAAAGAATTAAAGGATGAGCCTTAGCCAGGGAACTAAACTCGAAGGCTGAGCCTTCCAAATCAAAGGCTCAGCCTTCGAATATTAAATCCGGTGTTCAGTCTCTGAAGCGTGACATTAAAGAAGGCCCCATAACCTTGACGCCGGTCTTCGGACTGCCGTATGATGGTGCCTGTATGACAAGCGGCAGGAAGAAGCTGACGGTGGGCTTGATTTTCGTATTGGTTATCGCCGCTCTGGGGACTTCGCTTTATTTCTTCGTACAATACCGGCGGACGCAGGCACTTCTGAAAAATCCTGCTGAAGCCGCCAAACTCGAACAGCAGCAGATACTGAAGAAAATCGCGACTCTCATCGATCTGCCGGCCGGTGAAGAACCTACGGCCGCTACAATAACTGACGTATCCAAGTTGAAGGATCAGCCATTCTTTTCTACAGCTGTAGTCGGAGACCGATTATTTTTCTTTCCTAACGCCAAGCGGGCAATACTCTACCGTCCGTCTACCGGAAAAATCATCAAAATGACAGAAATACAGGATTCCCCGGTAACCAATCCTGAAGTCGCGGGAGCCGCTGTAACCCCGGCTCCGGGAACTGCCACACCGTCACCGACACCCGTTAAAAAGTTTAACCTGGCAATATACAACGGGACGACGACACCGCGGCTGGCCAATAATCTGGAAACCTTTCTGACCGGCCGGAATGCGCCGTATACGGTAGTCAGCAAGGCAAATGCCGCCAAGCAGGATCCGGAATACCCCGGCACGCTGGTTATCGACCTGACCGGATCAGAAGGCGCCGCCGCCGACAGTCTGGCGGCACTGATCGGCGGAAAGACCGGAACCCTGCCGGCGGGCGAAACCAAACCGGAAGCTGACCTCCTGGTAATTCTCGGCCGGGATTACTCACCGAATCCCACCGGACAGTAAACCATTCAGAGCAGGTTTAATAATATTTGCTCCTGTAATTACGTATTTCAGCCTAATTAACTATGAGATAAATATAAAATGGTATAATGACTTTACCTATGGGTCTAAAAGAAAAACTAATTGAGGCAGCCATGTGGCCTTTCACCGGAGCTATCGTAATCCGTTTTCCGCGACAATCACAGGTCAAGGAAATCGCGGTTCAGAACTGGGAACCAGGTAATTCGGTACTTCGGAAACAGGCGTACAGCAACCTGCCAGATACCCTTATGCAGTCGGTACCCGGGACACCGTAATACTTTCCATAAAGCCCCAGAATCCGCCCGGCCAGGAAGAAATCCTGATATTCCGTGACTTTACGACACACGACAGCAGGCATGCCGGAGCAGCCGTTGAAAGGGTCGTACGGAGGACGGACGGCTCGGTCGGAATGGAGAAAGTCGCCCAGCTCACCCCGGAACAGCCGGAAATTACCCTGGATAACGGTACTTTAGTCACCTGGACCGAAGATCCGGAAGAAATGCTGGCCGGTGAGAGTCACGTATCCCTCAGTCAGTATCCTCACCCAGGGTCAGGCGGGCGGTGAAGTCCGAGTCAGCAAGATCGACCACCGACGTCCCGGGGAATAATCCCAATACGTCCGTAACTATAGTATCGTGGCCGACTATGTCGGAACGGATAGCAAATTCAGTAGTTTCGACCCTGCCGGCGGCATTACCGACCGAATCGGCAGTATATCCCAGACCTTTCAGTTTGTCGGCAGCACGCCCCGCAGCACCGGCGACTCCGGAACCGTTCAGAACCTCAAAAGTCACCACCGCTTTATCGACTGCTCCCGTAGGAGTAGGCGTCGGGACGGCGGAAGTGGGAGCAGGTGTTGTCAAAGCGTCCTCCAGCTGAGGCATACGCGTCGACAGCACATAAGCCACGATTGCCCCGAAAAGGAGGCCGCAAAGGGCTGCCAAACCGACTAAATAAACTACCTTGTTTTTCCGGTCCAGCGGCGGCAGGCGTCCGGAAATCGGCACGCCTGACTGGTCTTCGACGGTTTCGGTAACCTCCATAACGGGAGTACTTACTTTGACTCCATATGACGACGGCAGTTCGATCTCCCGCTTATCGGGCTTGACCGCAGGAACGGGCGTAAACGTCCTGACAGCGCTTCCGGCGGCCGGGGCTATCCGGCTGACAGGAGATCCGGACGCAGAAAGACCGGGCTTCTGATTCAGCTGCCCAGGTGGGGGTTTATCAGTCGGTTTATCCGGTCTGACTGGTTTGGACGGCTTAACCTGTGCGGCAGCCTGATGGCTGACGAAGCGGCCGGAAGAACTTCGGACCAACAGTGACTTGGGATTCCTGGGATTACGGGCAGGCTTCATAATAAATTCAAAAGTAAAAAATCAAAAGTAAAAAAGTATCTGATTCCGATATTTTGAATTTTGCACTAATGTGCTGTCGGTACCTCATCCCGGGTGTTCCCGGCGATGATTTCCTTAATCATTTTCACGACTTCCTTGGGCTCATATTGGCTTTTGACAATGTACTTAACCGCGCCTTTCAGAAGCGCCGTCTCAGCGTCCTTTTCCCCTGCCAGATTAGTCAGCATGATGACCGGAATGGATTTTAGGTCCGGATCCTTCTTAAGCTTGTCCAGAACCTCCAGGCCATTCATCTTCGGCATCATGATATCAAGGAGTATGATGGTCGGCTTCACAGTCCGTGCCTTCTCCAGGCCTTCCAGGCCGTTAGCGGCCATTTCTACAGCGTATTTCTCAAAAGTGAAAATCTTCTGATACATCCGGGCCATCAGCGGATCGTCTTCGACAATCAGAACCGTAACCATACTTAATTAGTAGCACATACCGCTATCCGAAACAAGCCTGATTCCGGGCAGATAATGCCTGCGGATTACTTCCCGGGCATACTTCGGACGGCTGTCCCGGGACCGGAGACGATGAACGTAAATTCAGGCCGGCAACCGTTCGACCAGCTGCATGATCTCCCCGTATTGCCGGGCGATTATTTCAGGAGAGCGGAAATTCCAGGCGAATGTTTTGAGCTTATCGATAACGCCGATCAGTGACTGTTTGGTCGGTCGGTCGTAATCTCCGCCCGAATCAAGAAAATACTGCCGAACCATCTGTCTGACATTTACCCTTTTGAGCTGTTCAAACTCATTATCGCTGAGGTGTGCATACTGCCGGAGATCCTCAAGTTCCTTCTGATGCGCTTGGGTAAAGCACTCGACGATGGCGTCACGCACATCTTCGCAACTGACCGGTTTGTCCGAATCGATACCGTAAATGATAGCCATATACATTTCCGGCAATCTCAAGCTATTTCTTGAGCGTCCGGGACTGCTGCGGTTCAACCATCAGCCTGACAGCGGTACACAGTTCGCCCGGCGTGTAATTATCCTTCTTGAGGCACCCCAAAACCCCAAGCTGCTTCGCCTGCCGATTCATAAGTTCGTAGTTGAGGTTGGTGATCATAATGACCGGCACCTGTTTCAGCTTTCCGTCAGATTTCATTTTTATTAGCACTTCCAGTCCGCTGACGTTCGGCATCATCACATCCAGAAGTACCACATCCGGCAAGCTGGTTTTCATATAGTCAAGAGCTTCCGATCCGCTATGAGCAACATCAACTTTAAGGCCTTGTTTCTCAAAAATCAGCTTATTGATTTTAAGAAACAGCTGATCATCATCAACCAGAAGTACATTCACTATTCAAGTATACGTAGGCCCGACGCGTTCTTACAATATCTTGTAAGAAAGATACTAACGGTATCAGCACTGATTTCAATAACTGTCAACCGGCGGCAACCGGCAGGGTAAATGCGAACGTTGAACCCATACCTTGTTCTGATGTTACAAGCCAAATCCGTCCGCCCATCCCTTCGACCAGGAGTTTGGAAATGTAGAGCCCCAGACCCGTTCCCTTGGTCATATCCCGGGTCAGAATATTTGATTCCGCCTGCTGGAACTTACGGAACAGGAGGTTGGTATTGTTTTTAGGGATTCCGCTGCCGGTATCAGTAATATCTATCTCCACCATTTGGGTGTCCGGCTTAACACTGAGGGTAATCCTGCCGTTAGCGGTGAATTTCATGCTGTTTCCGATCAGATTGATGAGCACCTGCTTGACGCGGTTGGTATCGGCCAAAGCATTAGGAAGAATCCCGTCCGGTTTATTAAAAACCAATTGATTGCCTTTTTCGTGAGCGGCACCTTCAAATTCCTTAAAAGTCCGTGTCACCAGCGATTCAAGGGGTATCACCTCTTTCTTGAACTCGGTTTTCTTAAGCTCCAGACGGGACGTGTCTAAAAAGTCACTGACGATATCAATCAGCCGGATACTTGAGGTGTGGATGTCATCCACCATCTCATGAAGTTGCGGATCTTTCAGGACATCCGCGAAATAGTCAAGCATCATTGAGGTATTGCCCCGGATTGAGGTCAATGGAGTCCGTAGCTCATGACTGGCTATCGAGAAAAATTCGTCTCTTGATCGTTCCAAAACCTTGGCTTCAGTGACATTGCGGACCAGAATGACGGTACCGATCACCTCCTGACTGTTTTCCATCATAATCGGCGTGACATGCACGGAGATATATTTGTCTGCGTAATGGATATTTTTAAGATCAATCACATGCTTGACTTTCAGGCACTCCCGATGTAAATTCCTTAAATCTATATCTCTTACCAGATGCCGGCGTAATTCGTCAAGATCTGTCACGTCGGAAGTGATATTCAGGATGTCCCGGACAAACGGATTTGTAACAATAATCTTCCCCTGGCTGTCAGTCATGATGTACCCCAGGTGCAGACTGTTTATGGAAGCAGACAGTCTGGCTTTCTCCTTCTGGAGCATGATCCAGCCTTCGGAGATTTTAACCTGAGCGTCTTCAAGAGCCCGATTTTTTTCCTTAAGTTCTGCCGTCCGGTCGGCTACCTCCTTTTCGATAATCTGACGGGAATTAACCTCGGCAGTAGCATCACGAAATACGATCGTGGCTCCGGTAACATCCGGTCCTTTCAGTATCGGTGTCGTTGATATCGTTACCGGTATGATTTTCCCGGAAGGTAACCGATATGAATAGTTATCAGCAACCGAAATGATAACCCGCTTGCCCAGCCTTAGGGCTTCGTCTACCGGCCACTGGCCTTTCGGAACCGGCTGTCCCTCCTTCAGAACCGCAATCAAATCATGCCAAACCGCTCCGACTAAACTTGCTTGGGGTAATTCCAAAAGCGTTACGGCTGTCGGATTGATAAACTGAACGGAATTATCGCTACCGACTACAACCACCCCTTCTCCGATAGTAGTAACGATGGCAGTTGCCCGGTCGCGTTCTGTTTTCAGCTTTTCTTCAAGTTCCTGGGCGTCTTCGAGAAGATTCATCATTGCCTGCTTGGTCGTCTCCAGCTCGCGGTTTTTCTCCTCATACCCTCTGACTTGATTCTCCAGTTCGATGCTGGTGTGCTCGAGAAGTGAAGTGCGCTCTTTAATTTTAAATTCCAGCGTTTCGTGGCTCATCTCCTGCATCCGTTCATCCTTAAGCGCGTCATCCGGAACGACATTGAGGTACTGCCCGGATAGTTCCGGCCCGTACATCCGGTTAATGTGGTGGTAGGAAACTTTAATAACGGAGTTAGCCATATCCACCCCGAACCGGCCTTCGATAGTGTTATAAAAACCCTGATAGAGTTTCCGGAATGCCGTGATCACATCGTCCAGGACGTAGGCCATCAGATTATTGTTGAGGGCAGTAAAATCAAGACCCCGCTGGGTGACCTTGATATCCTTAAGCGGCACCAAACCTTTAATTTCCGTAAATAGAGAATCGATCATCTGACTACCGATCTTGGCGATAATAAAGACGACCATTTCCCTCAATCCCAGCTCAAAAAGGCTGACCAGCTGCCGGGATTTGGGGTAAAATATCAGCCGTAATTCTTCCGGCAATTCATCCAGACTTACATGCCGGCCGATGTCATCATGCAGGCTCTCCCGGGAAAACTGGCCTTTGGTAATCCGCGGGACGCTCCGGAGAATCAGCTTTTCCAACCTTAAATATAACTGGACTGTCAGGTTCAACCGGTCCGGATCTGACAGCTGATCCAGCGAGGTAACCAAAGCCATTTCCTCCCGGACGATTTCTTTATTAGTGATCAGCTTAAAGACGTACAGTATCAGACGCTGACCGGGATACTGCTCCCGGTTTGACCCGGCAACTTTATAGCCTGTAAAAAGTGACAAAAACCAGGCAATAATGGACCCCCGAAGGGTCAACGGCTTTTTCTCACCTTCCGGCTCCTGACGGACTGCCGTTCCTGACGAAGTTACACCGGAATGACGTGCTTGATAAAGCCCGACAACGGCCATGGCAATCAGCAATCCTACCGGCAGGTTCAGAAGTCCCCGTATCCCTATATCAGATCCGGCAACCGGCCACATGGCGGCTTCAGCCAGACGCCAGAGAACTGCGGTTGAAGCCAGAATCACTCCCCCGCCGCCGAGAGCTACCACAAATTTAATCGGCCGGGACTGACCCAAAATCACGAGTACTCCCAAACCGATAACCGCCATGGCCAGAATAACCAGAACCAGACCCAGAATACCCACAATCGTCAGCATTGCGGGACCCGAAATTGCCAACTCTGACTGGCGGGTCATCAGAAACAAATACAATATCAAAGACAATACGACTCCGTAAGTTCCCAGAATTCTGATGATTATGGTCGGGGCTTTGGTAGTTTTAGCCTCATGGACCGGCGATAGTCCATAGACTAACATTAGAAGGAGCGTCAGGAGTCCGACACCGGTAAGAGCGGACTCAAATAGTACTACCAGCATAGCCGGCCCGGTTCGGGCAACTATGCCGTCGGTACCGATAGCCCAACCTAGCGCCAAAACCGATATTCCGGCCGCACCCAGGATTAAAACCGGATTTTCGG
This sequence comes from Candidatus Gottesmanbacteria bacterium RBG_16_52_11, assembly GCA_001779095.1. Classification (GTDB taxonomy): domain Bacteria; phylum Patescibacteriota; class Microgenomatia; order UBA10105; family UBA927; genus RBG-16-52-11. The sequence goes on from MFJD01000010.1 coordinate 27,619, forward strand.
CTTTTCGCTTACCCAAGATTGCCCACAACCCGAGAAGCGTGACCGGAAGCGCGTAAGAGATTAATATGGGCAGTTCCATAAGATTGTATCTGTAACAATACCATTACTTCCTGGGGTCCTGCGGCCCGGCAGCCCTACGGCAATCCATGAGGGGACGTCGGCTGTTGAGCTGCCTGCCTCGCGTCACCCCTGCTTTTATATACCAATATGGCATTTGCACATAGTTACTCTCCGGGCGGATTGGCAGTAAGCGAGGCAGCCGCATTCTCAAGCTGTCTGATCTTTTCCTTCAGCTCCGCCATTTTCATCTCCCGGCCGATCATAAGCTTATTCAGCTTCTCCAGCTCCATTAACTTCTCTTCCAGTATTTTTTTGGATTTAGCCAGCTCCTCGGTCCGCTCCGTGACCTTGGCCTCCAGTTCATCTTTGGTGGCCAGAAATGCCTGAGCTTTCTGAAGCGATGCAAACATGTTATTTAAATCCCGACCCAGGTCGGAGAGCTCGTCATCCCCAGAAACAGCAATCCGGCTGTCCAGCTTACTTGAATTGGAAACACCCCGAACCACCGAAGACAGCAGGTGCAGCCTATTTAGGACCAATTTATTAATAAGTGTTAAAACAATTACGCAAATCACCGCCCCGACGAATCCTAATGATGACAGGAACAATATCCGGTTTAACCGGCCCAGACTTTCGGATTCGCGGTCGGTTTTCATATATACTAATCCGATCTTTTCCCCAAAATATGTTGAAATCGGAATAGTTGCCAGTATTTGACTGGGGGAAGAATAATAAAATCTCATATCCGGCGGTTGATCGGCCGATGTGAATGTCGTCACCTGTTTAAAGGGAATATCACCATCCGGCTTCTCCAGACTGACCGAGCTTTCGGTAATCTGACTGATTTTGGCTATTAATCTCTGGTCTAAATTCTGGCCAAACAGCAGTATTCCCGTTGACGGACCGCTTTGGTCATTTCTCAGAACCTTTCGGGCGGCAAAAATGACCGTACCGGTTTGAGGAATCTCCAAATACCCTGAAATTGCAGCATTTTCCGGAAGATCAGGCAGGGGGTGACGCTTTAGTAAACCAGCCAGGAGTTCTGCGGCTGGAGTAGCATATTCACCTTTATCCAAATCCACGGACCAGCTGCTTTTAATGCTCTGGTCAGGGTTAATAAATACCATGTACTGGATGTTCAGGTTCTGAAAACCGACAGGTTTGAGGTTGATTTCGATATACTCGGGATTGCCGTCTTTGAGGTAATCATAAGTATCATTCCACACGCCCCAATCGGATACCTTTTCCTGAAGCGTCTCCCGGTACTGATCCAAGGTTTCCTGAATCCTGATAATGTTTTTGACGCTCCGGTCATAATCATGTGTCGCGAATAAATTATTGATGTAAAAAGTAACTATGATACCGAAAATAAGAAGTAAAAAGGTAATTACGGATGTAATGCCGAGCAAAATTTTTAGTTGTAATCTCACTTTATGTACCTGCCGATAAGGCTAGGACCCGTCCTTCTTGTGCCCGGCAAGCATATCCGACAGCTTCCGCCCATTACCAAGTAACTGTACCTATCCGCATGTATCATCAGATCAACTGGCCGGTGATATAGCGGGCGATTCCGTATGCCGGAACGGTAAGAAGGGTCAGGAGAATAACGGTGACCAAAAACGTAATTTCGATAGACCGGCCGGCAGCAGCCAGGACTGCAATCTGGGGTTTGCCGGTAAAAAGCATACCGACTACAGTTCCGTCAATATCGGTAACCGGAGCATATGCACCGTAAAAACCGGAACTGCCGACGGTGACGGTACCGCTGAAAACTTCCCCTTTCAGGACGCTTTCACGGACTGCCGGATCAGATGCTGTCAAGCCGGTAAGACGGTTACCCGCAGCATCCGTAAACGTGGTGGCAGCTACCCGGTAGCCCCCGTAGACTGACGCCTCAAGACCGGTTGCTTTCTTGATGCCGTCAACAAATGCACTGTCCAGCTCTGCCGCGGAAAGAACTATTCCGACAACCGCGTTCTCAGACTTAACCGGAACCGCCGACCGGACAACCAGACTCTGGCCCAGAACACCCTCGCTCACACCCGAGGACATCACCTCATCCCCCCGGACCGCCCTTTTGACCAATGGATCATCCGAAAGCGAGTCTCCGATCCGTTCCCGGTCTTCGCCGCGGGCAACGACCTGACCTGACGAATTAATGATGATCAGCGAGCTCAGGTTACCGGAAAGGATTTGGTCGGAGGCGACAGCGGCCAGATCCTGCCGTGATCCCTCAGCCAGGCGCAAAATCACTGTCTGGTTTAATGATAGCGATCTGGCGGCTGCCAGGCTTTGGGCATGCTTGCCTTCAAGTGCCAGCGACAGCACCCGGACATTAGTCGCCAGCTGGGACAGGGTTTCGCGTTCCATATCGCGTATCAGAAGCGCCGAATAGAGGACCGTAGTCACCAGAAACATCGCCGCCGCCGCGATGGTAAAAATCATGAACAGCTGGGTCCCGAACTGTTTTAGGAGATACCCGAAAACCCAGCGGAAAAGTATACCGATAGCGACGGCCATGACGATGTGGCCGGCTATCCAGAGCGCTCCGTACGGAGCCACCAGACGGTAGATATCGGGAACCGTCGTAGTGCGCAGCAGTTCCGAAAGCAGTATCAGCCGCGAAAGGGCAATCAGATAGAACGACAGCGCCAAAGGCTTGAGATGATCTTCCAATCCCACCGTTGCCCGCCTGAGGTACAAAAACCCGGTGAGGGCAAACATGGCAACGGTTGCCGCCGGTAAAGTTACAGGCAGCACCGCGGTAAGAGGCAGTACCAGCGGCTGGATCGTCCGTGCCGGGGTAATTGGCCGTTTCGTCAGCGGATCTGCCAGAACGCTGCCGATAATGAGAAGCAGTCCGGTAAAAGTCAGTATCAGCTCAGTAATGTGCCTGATGCTTTCCGGGAAAATCGGATCGATTATTCCGGTTTCAATGCGCACGGCAGCCACGAGTGATGATACGGCAAGCAACAAAAATCCGACTGTCCGAACTGACAGAAGCGGTGATTTCCGGACGATCCAGGCGTCAAAGTGGAGCCAGAAGACGCCGAAAAACGTGAGAGCCGCCAGAATGGATACGGCAAAATCAGCCTGTATCAGGTAGAATTGCGACCACATAGGGTAGGCTTAAAAACAGTTTGTACTGTTATCATCATTCCAAATCAGGCGGTAAAAATCCATAATCAAAGTTTTATCGGATACCGGTCCGGTCGTATTCAGTATTCCGATTTTAACCAGCGCATCACTTCATATTGACGTTTACGGTCTCAACTATCTCTTCGGAAGTCAGAAGTCCGGTCCGGACCGCCTGAATAACACCTTTATTATCCGTAAAAACATGTGCCGGCAGCGTCAGCAAGTCCAATTCCTTAAGCGAAGTCCCGTCCGGATCGGTCAGGATCTCGGATGTGTACCCGCCTCTCCTTGTAAAAAGTGTCACGACACCCGCAGACTCCTGCGGAACCACTAATATTGTCCGCAATTGCTGCCCGACTTGAAGAGTTTCAAGTTCCCGGATCTGGTCCGGGGTCCCGGGATGCCAGGTGGAAAGAAATGTGATCACGGCAGGCTTGCCGCGGAAGTCGAAGGAGCTGACTTTACCACCGGGACTGCCGAACTCAATAAACGGGAACTCCGTGCCGGTCAGCGGTCCCTGGGCTTCAATGGCTTCCGGGGCCGGCTGACCTACCGCTATGATGTCGGGTAAGATCTGCGGCAGCGGCAGCTGTAACCCACCGATTGTCATTACGCGCATCTGCCGCAGATGCACAGGCGCAGTGATGACCGCAGAGGAACTCAGTGTGAATGCACGTGTCGCAACCCGCCGGTACCCACCGGCACGCACGTCTAAATAATACGTTCCGGTCGGCAGTTCCAGAACGTATAGACCGCTACTGTCGGTGACAATGGGATTTTTCTGGGAGTAGGATGCGCTGTCCCAGATCCGGAATTCACCGGTTACCGGATCCTGGATATAAACGGATATGACAGCGCCGTTTACGGGACAGTCCGGCCCGGTCACTATGCCAGCTGAGCCTACCGTTACCCGCGGCAAATCCTGAACCGTTTCATTTCCCGCGCCGTCGCGGGAAATCAGTTTCAGACTGTAAGTCCCGGGTTGGATAAATGTGTGGTCGGTTGACCAGCGCCGATTTTCCGGATTCCGGCGCATATTCCGGATTTCACCGTTGACTGATAAATCCACCTCTGTCGGGCCACCGACTTCAGAAAGGGTAAATCCGTACCGCAAACCGGAGACTACCCCGTATGATCCGTCTGCCAGAGGATACAAAACCGACACCGGAGATGTGATCACCAGACTGCCACCCAGCGGCGGCAAGCGGTCGATAACCAGGGAAAGTTTGCCGGTTGAGCCGGTGTTGCCTTTGCCGTCCTTTGCCCGTACCCGGACCGGGTACATGTCATCATCCAGTCCGGACGGAGTGAAAGCAAAAACCTTAGATGTCAAGGGGCCGGAGACTTCCGCCGGCAGCCAGTTCCGGCCGTTGTCCGTCGAGTACTCAACTGACTCCACCCCGCTGGGATCGCGGGCTGAACCGGTAATCTGCGGAGCTTGTGTGTATGGCTTGTCTAAGTCCGTAGAGACTGTAACAGCCGGACCGGTGGTATCCGGCGGAGGTGTCGGTGTTGGGGCGGGAGTCACGGTCCGGGTCACGGTTACCGTCGTGGTAGTCGTCGTAGCGGAAGTACCAGCGGTCGCGGTCCGGAAGGTCAGATCGCCGGATGTGACACTGTTGCCGTCGGTATCGGTATTGCCGATCCGGAAATGGTATGTGGTATCGGCAGACAGTCCGTCCAGACTGAAACTGTGCGCGGTTGTCGCCGTACCGGAGAGCTGACTGCCGTAACTACCGGTGATACCGTACTCCAGAAGTGACGTTGCCGCCTTGTCAGTGGTCCATGACAGAGTCACCGTTGACGAAGTGAGATTAGATAGCGTTACGTCCGACTGGATAGGCGCGGCATTGACCCCGCCGGTAATGGCAGTACTCAGCGATCCGCTGCAGGTAACCGCTCCCGATTCATCGGTATCCGATACTGATACGGCCCAGGAGGCCGCATCCGCGCTGACGTTGGCGACTGTGACATCAAACGAGAAATCAAAGACTTCGCCGCCCGGCTGGACGGTTGACCCTGATAGAATAATCTGCGGAGCGGAAAAATTCACATCCCAGCCCGGAATTGACGTATAACCCGAGAGGGTAAAGTTTTCCGACGGTCGGGTAACTTTCACCCAGACGATTTCCCACTCCGGATCATTATTCGTCACTGAAATAGTAAAAGTATCGCTGGTGCCGCGGGTGATTTCGGAAGGTGAGACACCCGCAGTACAGGCTGAGATGGTTGCCTGTACCGGCCGCGGGACAAATATGGCTAAAGTGAAAATAATCAGTCCGAAAACGATGCGGGCAGGCATAAATATTCGTAATTATTATCAGGTATTAAGTATTAGTATAGTCGCATAAAGTATATTTTTATACTTACCTCTGACTTCATAGTCCCTAATTCTGACTGACAGTTACCAACCCGCGCTGATCCGTGCTCCAGCTCCGCCGCACCTGCCGGCAAGTACCCCGTTAATTTATTATCAGGTAAGTTCCGCTTAACCAGCCTGTGATATCCCCGTACTTAACGCGATACCAGCCGTAAAGTTCTTCTTCGTAAGTAACCGTAGTACCGCTGGGCACCTGGCCGATTTCTCCCGATTCGGCAGTATAACTTTCCCGAATCCGGACAAACCCCAGATCCGTCTCCCGGACAGTGACGGATGGCAAACCGGTAACAGCGGCCGGGGTTGCTGACTGACTGACAAGCGGGACAGGAGTGAATTGCGGTACCGGCGTGGGGGTGGGCGGTTCTGCTGCCGAGGCAGTCGGAGCCGGGCTGGATGAGCTGCCCGCGACTTCCCCACCCTCCGGAACCAGCGGTTTACCCTGAATCCGGCGGGCATTGTCGACGGCCAGCGCCACCCAGGTATATTCAAGTTCCTTAGGCGCCGGCTGATCGAGCCGGATGGTGAATCCTTCCGCCGTAATCTTCGTAACGGCGGCTTTGACACCGTCAGCCAGGAACGAGTCGTCGTCACCGGGTATAAATAGGGATATGGTCACAACCGGCGGCCGTTCATAGGCCCTTTCGAATTCTACCCTGACTTCCCGGGCAAGTACCGGGATGACGGCGGTACCGGCGGTGTCGCGGTTGAAAGTGACCCGGCCACGGAAGACAACGTCACCGATGAATTCTGCCAGCTTTTCAAAGATAGATAAGCCGCTGACTCGGACCGAACCGACGGTCAGGCTGCCGGATACAGTTGCGTCACCGATGACTGAGAGGTTAAGACCGCGGCGATCCTCAGCTGCCGTTTCAGCGGACGGTATTGCTGCAACGGCTGAACCGGAGGCGGTTAGCGCGGATACGGCATCCGTCAGCAACTGTCCGGCCAGAACTTCCAGCCCTTCAATCCGGTCTGCCCGGATAGAACCGGCTGAAAGTGTACCGGCAACCGTAGCGTTACCGGACGCGTCAACCGACCAGACGGCGTTGCCTGACGCATCACGGACGGTGAAGGCACCGCCATCAGATAAAACTGCATCGATACCGCTGCCGGTGGCTGATGTAAGACGGGACAATACCACTTCCTGGGTTATGACACTCGGTGTGATGATCTGAAGACCGGCGCCGAGACGGTCAACTACAAGCTCCGACAGACTGCCCGAATCTGATACTGAATTCAGTCCCAGGGCAATAAACCGGGACAGGGCGGCCATCGACCGGTTCGTACCGCTGCCGGTTGCTTCAGACAGGCCCGGCAAAGCATCATCAAGTGAAGTCAGCGCCATTCCCGAATTCTTCACGAACAGCGTCACCGCCCCGATACCCTCACCAGCGTAATCATTCATTGCCTGGCCGATGACCGGACCGGACTTGGCGGCTTTCATGGCCACACCGGGAATCTGCGATGTTGTCAACCAATCTCCCCGGGAGACGGGACCCACTACTTTCACCGGGACTCTTCCGGACAGGGCGATGGCTTTGCCGGTCACTCCCTGACCGCCGGTGCCGCCGATGACCATGGCCGGTTTAGTGGTGATGACTCCCAATACGTTTCTGTCGTAGGCTCCCCGGGAGCGCATGATGCCGCTAGTTAAGGCCGGGTCGATGCTGGCAACTTCACCCACATCCAGAGACTCGTCATTGGTGGCGTAGACTTCAGCTAAATCCGCTGCATCGTTGACTTCAAACAGGGTGAAGTTGATGTCCCTGACATAGTCGTTGGCTGCCGAAGTTGCCGTATCGGAACAGACCGTGTAATACATCGGATTTGTATTTCCCGGTGCGTCAATGAAGCTTAGTGTTGAAGATTTGATCGGATTAGTGGCCGATGAGAAGGTGCCTACATAACCTTTAAGGGTTGACGAGTTGCAGGTGGGATCAGCCGACTCCTGC
>MFJD01000010.1:35155-35513 GCA_001779095.1 Candidatus Gottesmanbacteria bacterium RBG_16_52_11
GCTCAATGCGGGCGGTAAACTCGACGTCGGTACTGGCGTTATACTGATGAGTCATTACGGAAACGATACCGAAGATCTCGTTGGAACCGGTGGTCAGGGTGATGTTGGGATGGGCATTGCCGTTTTCGGCTGATTCATCCCAATAGTCGGTGGTGTTGTTGGCGGTGACCGAGGTCTCCGTAGTGGTGTCAATAAAGTGGTTAGCCTGAACTGTGGAACAGCCGAATTTGCTGGTACTGCTGTCCCAGGTCAATCTGGAGTTGCCGGTATCGCAGTCGGTCAGTCCCCCGCCGGTGATGCCTTCACTGGCGTCTCCGGAGAGGTTTAAGGTATCGGTAAGCGTCACGGCTCCGGCTGA
>MFJD01000010.1:35588-36514 GCA_001779095.1 Candidatus Gottesmanbacteria bacterium RBG_16_52_11
TTGGCGGTAATTGTCAGTCCTTCACCGGAATCGGCTGAGGTGATGGCCGGACTGGTACTGCCAACGCCGAGCGTCAGATTGCCGGTGCCGATATTTCCCCGGACATCAAGCGTATAAGCCGGTGCTGTGGTGCCGATGCCGACCGTACCGGCAAAATAATTTTTCGAACTTGACCCGGCCGAATATAAATTAAATGAAGCGGCAGAACCGGTTCCGGACTGGTCGGTAATGTATAAACCATAGTTGTTCAGGAATGTTCCGCTGTTATCCGGTGACGCGACATATACCCCGTATCCGTTCGTCAGGGTACCGGAGTTGTTTATGTAACTGTATAAGCCGTACGCATCCTGCATTGTTCCACCTGAATTGGCGACAAGACTATTAATACCGTAGGCAGACGTGACCCCCACACCCGCCGCACCTTCGGCCATGGCGGTAGCCTGAATGCCATACAGACTGGATGTTGACCCGACGTAGTTCGAATACGCCAGAAAGCTCGCACCAAAGACGTTGATGCCATTCCTGGCAATTGAATTGATGCCGTATGTTTGATCGACTGCCTGATCGCCGACCGATTCTGCAGATAAACCGGCTACTGAAATATTGCCAGATACCGCTCCGGTTCTGGTGACACTGACGTACTGACCATATGTACTATCATTACCGGTCGTTACCGCACCGGTATCCGTTATGGTCAGCTTCTGACCGAAATAATCCCCGGCTGTATCAAGTGCCGTTGATTTGACAATCTCCAGACCGGCAGACGGACCCGTCGTCCCGATACCGACCGAACCGCTGAAGTAACCGTTCCCGTTGACAGCGTTCAGGTGGATCAGGGCACTTTCTGTTGAGGTTGTCGGCTGAGCCCCGCCTGACGTGTGACCCAGCGCCAGACTCAGTCCGACCACCGGGTACGGATGAATCAG
>MFJD01000011.1:0-7047 GCA_001779095.1 Candidatus Gottesmanbacteria bacterium RBG_16_52_11
CGGACGGTGGATATAGCCCGGAAATTCAAAGCCCGGATAATCCGGACTGATAATCCTCCGGTTTTCCATATCAACAAACAGAAAGCCATAGACGCTGCCCGCGGCGCCTGGATACTCCAGTTGGATGCCGATGAGACTGTAACTGCTGAGCTCGGATCCGAAATCAGATCAGTGGTGTCAACCGGCGGAGGAATTAACGGTTATTACCTACCCCGGAAAAACTATTTCTGGGGACGATTCATGACCAAGGGCGGTCAGTACCCGGATTACGTTATACGTCTGGTCAGGCGGGGTCAGGCCAGGTTTCCTGCCAAAAGCGTCCACGAACAGATATCCGTAACCGGGGAGGCCGGATACCTGAAAAACCCGCTGATTCACTATGCCTACCGGACACAAGGCGATTACTGGCGCAAAGCCCGGCATTACATCGCTCTCTCGGCAGCTGAAATGAAACGGCAGGGCATTAAGACCGGTCCGGCTGCTTTCGTAAAGTATTTTTTGGCTGAACCGCTACGGATATTTTTCTTGATATTTTTCCGGCATAAGGGCTTTATGGACGGTTGGAGGGGATTTCTTTTTGCCGTTTATTCCGGGCTCCATCCGGTCTTATCTTTTGCGGAGTTTCTAAGATCCAGAATATGAAAATTGCGGTTGATATAACACCTCTGGAATCGGAACACCGGGGCAGGGGTATCGGGGTATACACGAAATACCTGATAAGTTCACTTGTAAAATACGATAAGGTTAATTCGTATAAATTTTTTACCCGAAAACATAGTGTACCCGAAAATATTGATTTGATTCATTATCCCTGCTTCGATCCTTTTTTTCTGACTCTGCCGGTTGTCAGCCCCGTACCGAGAGTTATTACAGTACACGACCTGATTCCGGTTGCTTACTCCCGGCATTTCAAAAGAGGTGTAAGGGGATCGGCGAAATGGCTGGTCCAGAAGGTACTGCTTCGCCGGAGCGCCAGGATAATCACCGATTCCCGGGCTTCCGAAGCCGATATTGTCCGGCTTACCGGCATACCGGCAAATAAGATTGATGTCGTATACCTTGCGCCGACGATTACTGCGCCTTCGCAAGCTGTTCCCGGTAACAGGAATACCGGGAGGGCAAAATTTTTCCTGTATGTCGGAGACGTGAACTGGAACAAGAATGTGCCGGGAATCCTCTCCGCTTACGCGTCGCTTAAGAAAAGGAAAGCTGCGGTGCCGCACCTGGTGCTGGCCGGCCGGGCATTTACCGAATCCGGACTGCCGGAAACGGCCTTTATCCGGCAACTTACCGAAAAATTGGGTATAACCGGTGACGTCCGGTTCCCGGGATACGTCAGCGACGCCGAACTGGCAGATTTATATAGAAGTGCCGTCTGTCTCCTCATGCCGTCATTTGCCGAAGGTTTCGGGTTACCGGTTCTGGAGGCATTCGCTTTCGGCTGCCCGGCAATCGTCTCCCGGACCGGCAGCCTCAATGAGATCGGCGGACCAGCGATCCGGGTGGATCCCGGCGATCCGGAATCTATCGCCGATGCCATGATGAAAATGAATTCGTTAAGTACCGGAGACCGGTTAAATCTTAAAAAACAGAGTGCCCGGTGGGTAAGTCAGTATACCTGGGAAAAGACTGTTGCCGGGACGGTGGCATCATATGAGCACGCATGTCATGCGGTATAAGCCGGTTATCACCGGATTCCTGATCTGGATTATCTGCCTGAGTCTGGTCGGAGCCGCGTCTGCATACCTGCCGCTTCGGACCGGATATCTCGGTCCCTTGCCGCTTGCCAACTTCGACGGTCTGCATTATCTGAAAATAGCCGAAGAAGGTTATTTCCAGTACGGAGAGGCGTTTTTCCCCCTATATCCTTTAGTTATCCGGGCAGTGGCTGGGATATTACCGGCAGTTCCGGCCGTTTATACAGGCATAGGCATTTCGCTTATGTGTTTTTTTGCCGCTCTTATGGTTCTTTATGATGAACTGAAAAGTAGTAAAGAAGACTATCCGGACCGGACCGTAGCGTTTCTTCTGACTTACCCGGCGGCGTTTTTCTTTGCCGCAGTATATTCGGAAAGCCTGTTTCTGCTTCTTACGGTACTTGCCTGGTCACTGGCACGGCGGGGAAGGTATTTAATTGCGGGGTTGGCCGGGGCGGCTGCATCCGGGACCAGACTGGTCGGAATAGCCCTGATAGTCCTTCTGTACCTGGAATACCGCCGGAAAAATAAGCGGCTGATACCCGCTCAATGGCTGTCCCTGGCACTCATACCGGGCGGACTGGTAGCTTATATTGCTTACCTGTATCAGACAACCGGCGACGCGCTCAGGTTTTTCCATGTCCAGGTTGCCTTCGGTGCCAACCGGTCAGCCGACATGATCATCTTCCTGCCCCAAGTCGTCTGGAGATACCTGAAAATCATTTTTACGGCAATCGGCCAGCCTACACCGGTTTCCTATGCGGTATCCGTTTCGGAGCTGTTAATGACAGTTTTTGCATTCGTTCTGCTAATAAGCGGCTTCAGGATGCGTAAGTCGCTGCCGGGACTTATCTATGCCGCAATCATCATTTTCATCCCGACGCTTACCGGAACGCTGTCATCGATGCCGCGTTACATCGCTGCGGCGTTTCCGCTGTTTATGGTTCCGGCATCGTATAATAGGAATACCAGATACGCGATAGTCCTGATATTTGCAGTTCTTCAGGCCGTTGCGGCGGCTTTGTTTTTCCGTGGCTGGTTTATTTCATGAAAAGCGTAACCATAGTCATTCCCGTTTACAATGAATCCGGAACCGTCACTGACGTATTGGAGCGGGTACGGGATCAGAGCCTCCCCGGATGGCGCCGCCAGATAATAGTAGTCGATGACGGTTCCACGGACGGAACTGCCGCAAAGCTTAAGGAGTGGGAGAAGCGGGTAACGGTTTTATACAAGACAAAAAATGAAGGCAAAGGCAGTGCAGTCAGACTGGGACTGACCCGGGCAACCGGGGACATTGTGATAATCCAGGACGCGGACCTCGAGTACTCGCCGGCGGATTATCCGGCGCTTTTGGGACCGTTTGACAACTCCCAGGTAAATGTCGTGTATGGTTCACGTTTCCTGGGGCCGCATCTTACAACCATGTTCGTTTACGCTCTTGGTAACAAGTTTGTGACGTTTCTGACAAACATCATGTACAACACCAATATTACCGACATGGAGACGGGTTACAAGGTATTCCGCCGGAAAGTATTAGATCGTATACGGATTGATGCCCGGGGTTTTGATTTCGAACCTGAGTTTACCGCCCGGGTACTTAAACGCGGGTATCAGATTTACGAAGTACCGATTAGGTATTTCGGCCGAAAGCACAGCGAAGGCAAGAAACTGACCTGGCGTGACGGAGTTATCGCCCTCTGGACGCTGATCAGGTGCCGGTTCGCATAAAAAATATGAAGCGTCTGTTAACTATTCGTGACCGGATCATTGCCAGTACCGTTGCCCGGGATTCAATGATCGTTTTCACCGGTACCATGGCCGGCAATGTCGCGTCCTACCTCTACCATCTCTACCTCGGCAGGGCTCTCGGTCCGGCCGCTTACGGCGAACTCTCCTCAATCATATCGCTCCTTTATATTTTCGGGGTGGTGACGCTGGTCTGGCAGACGACGCTGACAAAGTTCTTTTCGGAATATAAAGCCCGGGGAGACGATTCTGCAGCCAGACATTTGGCGGTCCGGACGCTCCGCTTCCTCGGTTACTCACTGGGTGCCGGACTGATAATAATCATTGCCCTGGCGCCCCTGACGGTCGGATTCCTCCATTTGGGATCCGCGAGGTTTATTGTCTGGGGATACTTGGCATTTGCCGTAAGCACCCTGGCGATGGTTTTTGCCAGTGTTTTCCAGGGTTACCAGCTGTTTGTCCTGTTCAGTGCGTATGTAGCACTATCCGGAATAATCCGCCTGACACTAAGCATTCCGGCGGCAGCGGGCGGAGTAGAGTGGGTACTGGTTTCCTGGGTTGCATCATCGGCAATTCTCTTTGCGCTGCCGGTATTTTTTCTCCGATGGCTGTTCTCGGCTGCGCCTTACCGGGGAATACTGAAAATACGGGGCGTCATTATTTACAGCCTGCCGGCGTTTGCGGCGCTTCTCGGGCTGACTTCGCTATTTTCAACGGACGTGATAATGGCCCGCCATTTTCTGCCGGCCGATCAGGCCGGGCTGTACGCGGCAATTGCCGTTCTGGGGAAAATAATATTCTATGCCACTTCATCAATCGGTGCAGTGGTGTTCCCCAAAGTTGCGGAAAGAGTTGCCACCGGGAAGATATACCGGAAGATCGTCGGTGCCGGACTGATTCTGGTCGGTGCCGGATCCCTGATACTGACGGCGCTTTACTTCGTCATACCGGAACTGGTTATCCGGATGCTATTCGGTACCGGTTACCTGACCGCGGCACCGTATCTTGGCACATTTGCCGTATTCATCTCACTCTTCTGTCTGGGTTATATCCTGGTTATGACAAATCTGGCTGCAGGTAATACCGGGATCTGGATCATACCCATAATCATGGCATTTGTTCAGGTGCTATTTATATCATTGCGTCATGAAAATGCAGGGCAGATAATTTCCGTTAACTTTTTCGTTTCATTCTTATTTCTGGTCAGCGTCGCAGCCGCGACGTACTTTAATCTGAAAAAATACCATGGCACGAAACGCGAATAACCACCGGTTTTTGTCCGTCATAATTCCGGCTTATCACCAGGAACGTACCATTGAGGCCGATCTGCGGAGAATCCTGGCCACATTGTCCCGGTGGCCGACCGGCTATGAGGTCATCCTGGTGGTTGATGGGGAGACCGACGGAACGAAGCGTGAAGCCGCGAGAGTCAGGGACAGGCACCTTGTGATTACCGGCTATCCGACCAACCATGGCAAAGGCCACGCCGTCAGGTTCGGCATGGCCAAAGCCCGGGGTGACGTCATCGGATTCGTCGATGCCGGAAGCGACCTTAATCCCGACAGCCTTTATATGATGTATGAGCATTTCAAATGGTATAACGCCGACATAATCATCGGCAGCAAACGCCACCCGGTATCGAAAGTCGATTACCCATTATGGCGCAAATTCCTGTCTTTCGGATATCAGACCGTAGTCCGGATACTGTTCGGTCTGAGTATCCGCGACTCCCAAGTGGGCATGAAACTTTTCCGGCGTATCGTACTCGAAGATGTTATGCCACGGCTCTTAGTTAAGGAATTCGCTTTCGATATCGAAATGCTGGCTGTCGCCAACCACTTGGGATACCGGCGGATTTTCGAAGCACCCGTCGAACTCAAATTCACCGGACTGTCCAATATTACGTCGGTAAATTTCTGGAAGATAATTTATAAAATGCTCTGGGATACGGCAGCCGTGTTTTACAGGCTCAAATTATTACGGTATTATGACAACTCAAACAAGCGGAAGTGGATATATGATCCGGAACTTAATTTCCAAGTTAATATCGGATAAGGATTTGATTAAGGTATGAGTGAAATAAAAGTGTCAGTATTAATGCCGGTGTTTAATGCGCAGGAATATGTCGGTCAAGCAATTGAGAGTATTTTAAACCAGACGTTTAAGGATTTTGATCTTATCATTGCCGATGATGCCAGTACTGATAATTCATGGCAAATAATAAATAAATATAAAAAAAAAGATAGCCGTATACGAATATTCAAAAACAAAGAGAATAAGTATATTGCGGAAAACAGGAACATACTGCTTAGTCATGTAAAATGTAAATATATTGCCTGGCAGGACGCCGACGACATATCAATGCCTGATCGGTTGTTGCACGAATATGAATATCTGGAGGATCATCCTGAAGTGGGAATCGTTGGCGGGTATCTGCAATTTTTTAACGATAAAGGCAATTTGGGTATCCGTAAGTATGCTCCAGACGACAGCAGTCTGAGAAAGCAAATTTTCATGTTTTCACCTGTTGCTCAGCCTGCAGCAATGATCAGACGCGAGTTATTTTCCAAAATCGGGAAATACAATCTGAAGTACCCCCCGGCGGAAGATATTGACATGTCTTTCAGAATCGGAACCATGTACAAGTTTGCTAATTTACAGGAAGTGGTTCTAAAATACCGTGAATCGGATAATTCGGCAACATACAAAAACCTCAGAACAATTGAAAGCAACACAATTAAAATACGCATGAGCTATTTAAGCAACTCCAAATATCCCCACACGTTTCTTGATATTTTGTATAATTTGGCTCAGCTGGTGTTGCTTTTTACCGTACCTGCATCATATAAAATACGATTATTTAATTTTGTAAGGAATTCGAGATATTAATTGAATGCAGTAAAGGTATCTGTCACTGCAGGTCAGTTTGAATCGAAATATGAATGATATTTATAGCCTAAACAAAAAAACCGTATTTGTTACCGGAGGCACCGGATCGTGGGGCCACGAGCTAGTCAGACAAATTCTTCAGTTATACCCTCAGGTAAAAGAAATTCGGATTTATTCCAGGGGTGAGCATAAACAGGTAGAGATGAGAAACGAATATGGCCAGAATCCGAAGCTGAAGTTTATTATTGGAGACGTCAGGGACAAAAACATTCTCCGGCTGTCCATGAGGGGATCGCATACGGTTTTCCATCTGGCTGCCCTCAAGCATGTACCAGTTTGTGAACACAATCCGTGGGAATCCGTTCTGACAAATGTGTTCGGCGCGCAGAACGTGATTGAAACAGCTATCGAGAATCAGGTGGAAAAGGTAGTTGACGTGTCCACCGACAAAGCCGTAGAACCACATAACATCTATGGCGTCACCAAAGCTTGCGGTGAAAAGCTGATGATAAATGCGAATGCTAACTTTTCGCACATCAACGGCGGGAAAACGAAATTTATTTGTATCCGGGGAGGCAATGTCATCGGAACGAACGGAAGCGTTATCCCGTTATTCAAACAGCAGCTGTTAAATGCGAATCAGATAACCATTACAGATCCGGAAATGACCAGGTTCCTGATGAATACCCATGAGGCGATAGGATTGATTTTT
>MFJD01000011.1:7070-10165 GCA_001779095.1 Candidatus Gottesmanbacteria bacterium RBG_16_52_11
TTTTGAGAATGTCAGCGGCAACCCTGATATGCATCGCAAACGTCATGATAAAGATGTTTGGCAATACTAAAAGCAGTCAGCGGATTATCGGTAAGCGCCCCGGTGAAAAAATTCATGAAGTGCTGATATCAAAAAACGAAGCTTCACAGTCTTTTGTATTTAATGACAAATGTTTTGTGACATTACCGTCGCTGGAGAACGGTGGGGTAAGGAAAATATATAACAAATACCCAAAATTTCCGTTTTCGGAATTTACGTCTTTTAATACCTCTAGATTAACGGAGAAAGATTTGGAACACATCTTGAGGAAGGAAACCTGGTTGTTTATATAAGTATATGATGTCTCCAATAGGGATATTTGGCTCAAATGGGTATATCGGCCGGAATGTTTGCCGTTGCCTGGAGGATCACTCGATACCGTTCAGGGAATTTACCGGAAATGCTCTCAACGTTTCTGATGTCAGGAAATTTTTCGCCGGGGATCCGACGGCTCAGATAATATTTCTTATCGGCAGGTTTACCGAAGACTATCGGGAGTCACAGGAGTCCAATGTCACTACTTTGTACAGTGTCTTGTCTGCCGGAGTGGAATACGGTTTGAAGAAGGCAATTTTTGCATCTTCCGGTGCGGTTTACGGAAATACGTCTAACCGTACGTCGCTGGAGTCGGATCCGTTGCGTCCGGTTACCCGTTACGGACTGGCAAAGAAATGTGCGGAGTCGGTTCTGGGGTATTTTTCGAATTTAAATCAGATAAAAAGCATAATTCTCAGATTCCCGAATGTCTATTCGGAAGGATCTGTCAGGGGAGTGATTTATGATTTTGTTAAACAGGCCAGGACTAAGAAAATGACTATTTACGGGAATGGTCTGCAAAAGAGAGATTTTCTTTATGTAGAGGATGCGGCAGAAGCAATTATCAGGTGTCTGGATTATAATGCCGGTGGCGTTTTCAACATTACATCAAAAGGAAGATACTCCATTAACGATATCGCCGGGCTGATCGGGAAATATACCGATATCCACATTATTCACACACACTCCGGTGTCATCCAGTATAATCTCATATTAAATCCCTTAAAAGCCGAAAAAACACTGGATATATCTTTCCCGGACAGGTTGCCCGGCACTCTGGATAAAATATTCGCCGTCTGAGCGGCAGAATTGACCAGTCCGTTTTTTTGCAATCCGACACATGAGTCTAATAGAGCTACTTAAATTAACTCCGTTATATCCGTATTGGCTTCATGACCGGAAGTTTCAGCAGGGGAATGATCATGTTCTCAGCGGTCTTAGCGGAAGTGTCCTTGAAGTCGGTGCCGGCAGCGGAGCTAGGAAGATTGAATTACTGAAAAAGTACAGAAGGATACGGCAGTATATGGCTACTGATTACAGCAGCTGGGACGGGGAATTCAGAAGAATTAACAAATTCGTATACAGATACCAGCTCCTGTCACTATTAATAGATCAAAAAATTCGCCTGAAAACGGATAAGATATGTGATGCCATGAATCTTCCGTTCAGGTCGTCCCGCTTCGATTACCACCTGGGATTTGAGGTGCTGGAGCATATTCCGGAGCCGGAAAAGTACATTTCAGAGGCATACCGGGTTCTGAAACCCGGCGGGTGCGTCATACTCTCGGTACCGTTTTTATATCGGATGCACGGCGGAGAGCCGGACCACGAATTTGATTATTACCGGTACTCACGGGGTTTTTTCAGACATATGAAAAATAAATTCGGATTTAGTAAGCTGATGGTTTTCGCCAATACCGGCATCGGCACCTCGATTGCCTTATTAATCAACCAGTGGTTAATATGTAGAATAAAAGAGGCATTCGTGTTATGGAAAATTCTCTATCTTGTAGCTGCCTGTATACTGTTCCCCGTCAGTAATATTTTGGGATATCTGCTGGATATACTTCCCGATTCAAGGTTCTCAGTCCGGTTTCATGTAAAATTTACCAAATAATGATATTTATAAACAGTCATATCCAATACTATTCAAACGGCAAACCCGGCCATGGTACGGGTGAGATTATAGCCGCGCTATTAACTGAAAATTCCAAAAAATTCATTTTCATAAAGCATCCGTTATTCTTTGGATTTAATACCAGGATCGAAACGTTTACTTCTGGCACTACCCGCGTCATAAATGTCGGCGTGAAACGACTGCCTTTACCCCTAAGGGTAATCCAGGAATTTATTATTACTGCTTGGTTGGTAGTGGTGAATCGGCCCGGCAGGGTGTATGTCGGCATTGACCCTTTAAATGCTTCGTACGGAATTATACTGAAATATATGAATCTGCTGGAAACAGTCATTTATTATACTGCAGACTACGCAGAAAAGAGATTTCAGAACGGTATAGTTAACCGGATATATCATGCCATTGACAGGTTTTGTCTCAGGCATGCTGACCAGATTTGGAATGTATCAACCAGAATTACGGATCTACGTCTCAGGCAAAAAGTTGGGCGTAAAAAAAACAGATTTCTGCCGAACATTCCGTATATTAAATCAATTTTAGTCAAAGGTAATAAAGTCCGGAAAACCCAAATCGTATCCGTTTCAACATTATCCACAGAATACATTGATTTCGAGTTGATATTCAATGCTATCAGGTTGGCAAAAAAACTGATCCCTGCCCTGAAGCTGATTGTGATTGGTTCAGGGAAGGATGAGATGCTACTTCAGAGAATGGCTAAAGACATGGGGCTGGAGAAAAACGTTGTATTCACCGGTGGCATGGACCATGATAAGTTGTTGGAAATTGTCAGCAGGAGTCTGTGCGGTTTGGCTGTCTATAAGAAAACCAATCCCTGGACCTGGTACGGAGATTCCATGAAAACCCGTGAATATCTTGCCTGCGGTATACCGGTACTGATTACCGACACATGTTCGACTGCTGACGAGATACGGAATATGGGGTATGTCATCAAATCCGATGCCACTGATATCTCATATAAAATCCTTAAACTCTATAAGAATCCAGCCCTGTTACAAAGGGTAAAACGCAACGCCCTCAAGTACTCCGAATACCCTGAGGCTATTAAGTTATTATCTGAGTCGGTTATCAGGTTCGCTGATAACGA
>MFJD01000011.1:10253-24615 GCA_001779095.1 Candidatus Gottesmanbacteria bacterium RBG_16_52_11
TGGACCTGAAGCACGATTTTGTAGGTTACTCGGTGCATAGTCTCCCGTTTCTGCTTGACAGTTTCCGACCGCAAATCTTTATTACGTCCTCCCATTTTCTGTACCGGAAATATCTGGATTTTGAACTGTTAAAAAAATACCGGAAAAAGGGGATGGTCCTTTTCACAAAGATCGATTTCTGGAGATCGCCGATATCAAAGCGGATTAACGAAGCCAGAAGTCTCAAATACGATACCGAATCAAGGACACTCATGAAAAAAGGGCTTCTGGGCGATGTCTATTTCCACGTTGTGGAGCAGGAAGATCCAAGAATGGAAGGATTTGAAAGAGAAACCGGCCAGACGTTCCACACCATTCCGCTGGCTGCGGATAAGACAGTTCTGGAGAAATCCGTTTTCCAGCCTCGATTTCAGGCTGACATCAGTTTTGTGGGTACGTACCTATCTGACAAACGGCGGTTTTTCAAGGAGTACGTATTCCCTCTGAGGCAGTGTTACGATTTGCGTCTGTACGGTCAGGATTGGTCAGCCGGAGGCAGGATGGCCGGATGGTTTCAGCGTGCGGGACAGTATTTTAATATACCCGGATTTCGCTCACTGCAGAAACCGAAGCTAACGCTCGAGGAAGAGGGACATGTCTATATATCCTCCAAAATCTGCCTGAACGTGCATGAGGAATACCAGAGAAAATTTGGCGGAGACTGCAATGAACGTACTTTCAAGATACCCATGTCCGGTGGTTTCGAGATTACCGATGACGTGTCCTGTATCAGGAAATACTTTGTAAACGATAAGGAGATCGTAATAGCTGCAAGCAAGCCGGAATGGTTTGACAAAATCGATTTCTATATAAGAAATCCCAATAAAAGGTCACGGATCATCGATGCAGGAAAAAAGAAGGTGCTGGAGCAACATACATACCATCACCGTGTGGGCCGGATCCTGGATATATATAATACGTTCATATCATGAAAAAGAAAGTGCTGAACTTAGGCTGCGGCCTCGTCAGAATTCCCGGTACCATAGGCGTGGATCGGATCATGATCGAGGATTTCGTTGATATCGTTCACGACCTGAACGATATACCTTATCCCTTTCAAAAGAATTCGGTTGATGAAATCCATATGTACCATGTCCTTGAGCATCTTATAAACCCCGTTCAGGTTCTTGAAGAAATTCACAGGATCCTCAAGCCCGGTGGTTTACTTCATCTGCGCGTACCGCATTTTTCAAGCATGGGCGCCTTTACTGATATTACGCATATCCGACCATATGGCTTCCATAGCTTTGATGTATTTGATAGGGATATCTACCATCATTTTTACACTGACGCGGCATTCCGGATCGTGAAAAAGGAAATCAAATATTTCGGACTATATCCGAATGATGGCCTATATGAGAAATACGTCCACCCTAACTTCTGTCCATTGCCTTTACGGCCTTTGGTGCTGCTTATGAACAGACTGATCAGGTTATCCCCGGATTTTTTTGAAAGATTATGGTGTTACTGGGTCGGCGGTGCAACGGAAATTGTCTTGGAAATGGAAAAAGAGTAAGCGGATCTTATGCGCCGGGAGTTTCTCATTATTCTCCGGTAAGCTTAAATAATTTTACAGGCCGGATAACGGCAGCTCTGATAACCGCAGAATGTTATGATATTTTTATTCGGTGTAACACTGTTTGCATTTATACTTTCTTTCGTTTTCAACCCCATATCTGACGGAATAGTATCCGGAGGCGATTTCTACCAGATTCAGTATGAAAAAAATATACTTGAAAGCCTGTTTGCCTGGAGAAATTATGTCGGACAGGGAGGATTCAATACGATATTCCCCGCATGGCCTTATTTTACTATCGTGCGATGGTTCATAGAACGCGGTTTTTCGAATAATCAAATTGCCAACGGCACGATAGTTTTCTATATTGTCGGGTCTTATCTCAGTTTCTATATTGGGGGGCTTTGGCTGTTTGGCAGGGAAAAGCGCCGGCAGATTGAGCTCTCAGCACTGTTTTACGCATGTAATAATTTCCTCATGAACCTGTTTCACTACAGTTGGATTTATACCCACCATTTTCTGATATATATCATTCTTCCCTTTTTTGTATTTTCCGGTGTGAGTCTGGTCCGGGATGACGGGAAATGGAAAAGATTGCTTTACCCGATAGTCTGCATATTAAGCTTTCCACTGGTAAACAACGTTGCCTTCCTGATTGTCTTTTATTTAAATTTAACTATCGTTTTACTGGTACTTGTGCCTTTGAAGGAGATAAAGCTGCGAATCGGGCGGATAGCGTACATTTATGTCCTTCCACTGATCGTCTATCTGCCATACTTAGTCTCTTTCGTCTTAGCAAATACAGCATTTGTCGGAAAAATCGGCAATACAAATGCTCTTGGCGGCGACGTGATAAATTTTATCAGAAATACTTCAACGCACCCTTACTATCTGCTGCAGTTGTCATCCACGTTTTATGATCTGAAAAACAGCTGGTTAACCGGACTTTATATGGTGATACTGGCTTATTTTATATGGAAGGGAAAACATCGAAAAATATTATGGACATTAACTTCAGTTTTTGTAATTCTTATTCTTCTCAATGTCAGGGTTGGGTATCCGGTACATTTGCTAAACACATTATTGTACACATTGCCTTTTATGACTTTGTTCCGTTCTCCGGATAAACTGCTGCTTAGTCTTCCGCTCATATACGCCCTAATAATATATTATAGTGCTGGACGTCTTTCTAGGCTGCAAAAATACATAATCGCTTTACTGATTGTCGTTATACCGGTAAAAGCGTATGCCGGAAACATAAAACAGTCTCTCGAAACGGTCAGAAACAATTCAAGTTACCTGGCGCGCATTCCATATGAGTATTACGATATTCGAAGTCAGGTAAATTCCGGTTACCAAAATACCACCATAATATCCCTACCTTATTCCGTAGTGAATTCCCTTAACTGGTCGAATTATACTAAATGGAATTATATAGGCCAGGATATTCTTTATATGTTATATGATAAATACTATATAACGGCAAATTCTTATGATCACCCTTTTTACGAAACTAAGCTCAGCTTTAAGGATTATGTCAGTGACCGTAAGCAGCCCGGGGATTTAATTCCACTGATCCGGAAATACGGCGGTCAATATATTATCTACCATAGGGATATCCATCCTGACTCCGAAAAGGATAATATCCGGATGCTGACAGATCTGGAAATGCTGGTAGTTAACGGAGACTTTCAATTAGTTACAAAGAACGATTATTTCTATCTTTTCGAAGTAAGCCCGAAGAACATTTCTCCGATAGTGAGTGGTGTCTATAATCTTAAAATCCGTAAACTTAACCCCGCACATTACAGTATCTCATTTGATATTAATCATGAAGACGAATTGATCTTGCGACAATCATTCAATCCTGAGTGGAAATTATACCTAAGAAGGACTTCAGATCCGATAATCTGTCAGACGTGGTTTCCATATGCGGATGGATCGAAGGAGTGTCGTGACGGTCAGAAGTTTGAATTCGCCGAGATGCTGACATCCGTTAATCCTGAGTATACCCAGGGAGTCCATCGACTGGTTGACGATTATGCAAACAGCTGGATACTTACCGAGGAAACAGTCAGAAAAAACTTCAATCAAGCTTATTTTTCTACAACCCCAGAGGGACAGATGCATCTTGAGGCCGACTTATATTTTCGGCCGCAGTCGTTTTTTTACCTGACTTATCTTTATCATGGTGTAATAATAATTACGGTCATCATCATATCCGGTGTCCGATATGTCAAATCAAAAAGGCAGTAAAACAATTTTCCTGTTTGCCAAGATACTTATTATTACTATCTTCGGATGTACCTGGCTTATAATGGTGGTGCTGCAGCCTGGAAATCCGGATACCAGGTTAAGGGTATATAAGCATGTCCAGTGCAACTGCATATTTGATGCTGCAGGCAAGATGCTTTTTGCAGGAGATAAGGCTTCAGGAACTTTCATATCGGAATACGATTATCTAGGCTCCATAGAAATACCGGTAAAAGCCTCCCTTGACGTAAGCTATATTAACGAAGACACTGTCACTTTCAGACTAACCGATGATACGACGGGAATATTGTTAACCGCTTCAGATTACCGGTCAGGGTCATTTAAAAATTCTGACACCTATCCGTTCGGATTTCCACCGATTGAAAATTCAAAGGGAAAAAAGTTCAAATTTGAAATTATTTCTAATAAAGGTAACAGCCGGAATGCCATATTTTTTCCAGATAAGAAGGGTGACATAATAACTTATTACCAGATTCCTGCAAGCGTACTGTTACGGCCCGATACATTTGCCCGTTATTTTCTGACAAAGCTGTATTTAGGGCTTCACCTCAGGGAGAACGCGGCTTATTCCGGTCTCTATCTCTTTCCGGTAATTTACGCTATATATTACGCATCGGTTGAAGCAACAGTCAGGATGCGTTTCCGGCTATTGAGTCATTTGATGATGCTGCTGATCTCATATGACTTATTTATTATTAAAAACCAGATTGAAATACTTTTTTATTTCGGTGTTATCATCTGGTTAATCCTTATCCGGACGCATGAGAGTATTTACAAAAATAGGATTGTCATCCCGCTTGTATGGTCACTTATCATATTCATCGCAAGCCTTGAAGCGGGAAGAGTCATAACCGAAAAGATGGCCGTTTGGTTCCTGGTTTTTGTTTCAGGAGCGATAATTTCCCGAAACTGGAAGCCTGTGGTAATTAAAACTAAAATAGTCTGACCGGAGTCTGCAATATATGAAGACCGTAATTATTTACCGAGTATTGATACATGGGCAGCTACATACCGTAAACCTGTGGTGATTTTTGGACCGCAAAGCGAAAAGCATTGATTTGATCAAAGTATGGGAGAATACCGGGGAACTGAATACGTATTCCGATGAGAAGTAGGAAAATGTTTTATTTGGTCTTGTCAGGTAAGCCGTATATTCCAAAACTAGATCAGTTACAGGTAATCACGACTGTACTTATTGTCCTGTATCACGGATAGCAGTAAATCAACTCATGGTAGCACTATCACAAAGAGTATATTTCTATTCATTTATGGTTTTCAGATATGATGAAACATACGCTGGTATGCAATAAATTACTCCTGCCTCTAAAATTATCCCGGATTTTACAAAGTAGTAAATTCAGAGTTGTTGGAATTATTCTGGTCCATTTAGCACTGTCGATATTCTTATTCAGAGAATATCTTTCAGGGAGCAGAGCATTTTTATACACGGATGTTGCGCAGGATATATATTTAAATCAATACCCTAATCTCTACTGGGCTTCAGAAAATCTGACTATCAGCAATTTATTATCGTGGCAAAATGCATTTGGATTAGGCACACCGTTCTTGTTCGGATCATTATTAAGATTATCAGTCGTTGACCCCTTCATACTTATCGCAATACTATCCGATTCAAATTACCTAATATACACAATTGGTCTTATTGCTTGGATGAAAGTCGTAATTGCCGGCCTATTGTTTTATCTTTATATTGCCAAAAAAGGATTTTCCCGTTATACGTCATTGATCATATCTATCTTGTATGGCTATTCCGGTCAAATGCTTGTCAGATTAGGGTGGTTCCATTACGGGACGGAGATGGTGTTTCTTCCTTTACTACTATTGTGCTTGGACTACTTCGTCATAACACAACGAAAGCACTTGATCATTCTTCCGTTTTTATGGCTTGCACTCTATCATCCGTTTCATTTTTTTGTATATCTACTTTTTTCACTTATTTATTTAGGGTTTAGCTGCTTTTTTAAAAGAATATCGCAGATAAACCTTATAGTTGTTATCCGAAACTTTAGTCTCTCTTTGATCATTGCGGCAGTTATTGGATCATTTGTGTTTCTGCCCAATTTACGATTCTTGCTTGAATCACCGAGAATTACCTCAGCCAGTTTATTGGTAGCAAAAAAAATATGGAAATTTACGGACCGTAAAACTAACGTGACTACTATATTAAGATTTTTTTCCAATGACATCATGAGAAAAGGAGATTTTTATAGTGGATCAGAAAATTACCTTGAAGACTCGATTAATTACATCGGATTGTTACCTCTACTAATATTTACGCAATTTAGCATTTTGAAGAGAAGTAGACGTCAGATAATTCTTTCCTCAGTCATTGTATTTCTTATTATTGCATATTTCTCTTTTAATGGGCTGAGGTTTATCATGAATATATTTTCTTATCCGTATTACAAAACAACTACCATATTCGTTCTGTTTCCGATACTCATACTGACCGCTTATTTGTTTGAAAAAACCGTACTGACGGGAAAAATTCGGAGGTCTGTTCTAACAATCAATGCTCTTTTTCTAATATTGATACTATATTTTTATGGATATATTCAAAAGGTGTATTCGGTAAACTTAAGTATAATTAATCCTGTTATCGTATTACTGTTGGTTTATTATTTTCTATTTTTATTACGCAGTTATCGAATATTACAGTCTGGATTATTTAACCTGATGCTGATATCAGTTGTTTGTCTTGAGGCGGTATATCTGGGAGATGTTACCATAAACCAAAGAAAGACAATCAGCGGTACTAAATCCTTAGTAAGTACGTACTTTGATGGTACGCATGAATTACTAAATAGAATTAATTCGTATGACAAGACTTACTATAGAGTTGAAAAAAATTTCCAGTCCGCATCATTTAACGATAATCTTATACAGGGATATAATGGCACTTCAGCCTATCAGTCGTTCAATCATCCAAATACCGTTAGGTTTTTTAAAAGACTTGGAATGATAGACGATAGTTTCAGCTTCAGAACATATCAAATTTCCAGTAATAATAGAATTTTATCTAACTTAGTCGGGACTAGATACTTGATTTCTAAAGATAACATTTCAAACACAGGATATTCACGCGTACTTTCCGATTCAGACAAACAAGTATACAAGAATATATATGCAACCCCTAACGGATTTATGTACTCCGATTACATACTGGAAAGCGAATTGTCAGGTTTAGGAACGGATGATCTAACGAAAGTAATAACAAAAATTGCCGCAACTTCCGCTTCAGTCAGCTGTGCCAGACTTGCTGATATGAAATCAGTTACTGATGCTATTAAAACATTTAACTATGAAACAAATGCGCGTAACCTGGTTGAGTCTTCTTTTGCGTATGGAATGGTAAATGATAATTTAATCCGTGTTACGATAGCCCATACGAATGGGGGGTTGGCCTTCTTGCCGTTCCCGTTTGATATCGGATGGGACATGTATGTTGATGACAGAAAAGCGGACCCTGTGCTGGTAAACTTTGGTTTTTTGGGAGTATGCATACCGCCAAATTCCCGTGTAATTGAAGCCAGGTATAATTACCTGAATTACTTTACATTATAAAGGAGCTAATCTTACGTTATAAGGTATAATATTAGCTGAGTTCTGGAGTAATGTATATGGATAATCATACCGGTTTCCTGAATATACCTTCGTAGCTCATAGTAATAAAATCTTTCATTGGTACATATTTAAGGAACGGTACGTTAAGTTCAAAAACTTCCGGTATTTTGACGATAAACCGCTCATTTATAGTCTGAAAAGAAGAAATCATCTTCTGAAAATTTGAGATTTTTAGTTTATTCAATGATAGGTATTGGTTCCATAAATCATGCGCTGTCAGAAATCCTTTATTTCCTTGAGACAGAATATACCGCTTAATCATGCGTCTGGGGAATATATGGATAGGCCATTTGGAGTAATCATACAGGTGATGACCTACAACGGAATAGTATGGTGTGAATTCCACATACGCATACCCGCCGGGTTTCAGGGTTCTGTAAATTTCCCTCAGCAGTTTATCGGGATCATATACATGTTCGATGACATCGAATATAAAAATTACATCAAAGAATAAATTGTTAAACGGTAGTTTTTCGTCTACGACCCGGATCAGAGAAATATCCTTCCCTTTCAGAAAGAATTTCGCGCGATTAATTTTCTTGATATCAACTTCTGTAGCGTAGACATTGGCACCGTAACTATGTAGGGTATAAGATAATGCTCCGAATCCGCACCCGATATCCAGGACTGTAGAGTTTTTTAATTTCCTGATATTGTTTATTTTCTCTACCGGATTGACACACCTTTTGATCCGCCATCTGAAATAGTGATCTGGTGATATTCTTGATGTTTTAAAACCGACGTCTTTAGAAGTACGCATCGTATGAAGTTATATTTCAAATCCGTTAGTAATGGCGTATTTATGTGAATATAATATAATACTGCCAACCCTTTTATTATGAATTCAAGCAGTAATATTACTTTATCATGCATTATCCCAGTTTTGAACGAAAAAGAGAATATTGCCCCACTTACTGCAGAAATGGTCAGAGTGGTTGATGTCCAAAAAATTGAATTCGAGATCATTTTTGTTGATGACGGCAGTACAGATGGAACGTATCAAGAATTGAGTAAAGTAAGAAAACGATATCCCCAGCGGGTCAGAATTATCAAATTCCGTACGAATTTCGGAAAATCTGCAGCCTACGACGCAGCTTTTAAAATTGCTCGCGGAAATATTATCGCAACTCTTGATGGAGACGGGCAAGACAATCCAAGTGAACTGGACAAGATGATACTTAAATTGGGGCAAGGATATGACATGGTCGGCGGATGGAGGAAGAATAGGAAGGACAGAATCATTAAAACACTATCATCTAAGTTATTTAATTTCGTCACCCGAAAATTTTCTTCATTGGAACTGCAGGATTTTAATTGTGGCATGAAAGTATACCGTAAAAGTGCGGTAGAATCGCTACGTTTATACGGGGATTTGCACAGGTATATACCGGTGTTGTTGGCAGCAAACGGATATAAAGTCACCGAAATCGAAGTATCCCACAGGAAACGATTCAGCGGACGGAGTAAATACGGAACTGCACGTTTCATAAACGGATTTCTGGATCTCTTTACAGTTATGTCAATAAGTCGCTATAGGTCCCGTCCTATGCATTTTTTCGGGTATATCGGGTCAATATTTTTCATGACTGGATTCGCCATCGGAATTTACTTAATGTTCGTCAAATATTTCTTGGCACAGTCGATAGGGGATCGGCCCCTCCTATTGTTATCTGTAATGCTGATGATTATGGGTGTCCAGATAACCATCACCGGACTGGTAGGTGAATACATCCGGATGTTCGTGTCGCCGGACAGGCCGACATATGACATCGAATCGATTCAGGGCTATAAGGATCGGTGAGATTAGCGTGATATATTCTTAACTATTATGCGGTCGGTTTTGAAAGAAAAGGAAAAAAATTGGATAAGCAGATCGGAAATTGATCATAAGTCAGAAAATCGCTATATACTGCCGGACTTAATCCGGATTACTTTTTTTTCGTTTGTCGTTACCTCACATATAGCGGGATTCTTAAATCATTCGATTGGTGGTTTTTTTGGAATTAAAAATTTTTACTGGGTTACTTTGGGCGGTATCGGAGTAACGTTTTATATAATTTTATCCGCTTTTCTTCTGGAAATCCGGTACGGTAATAAGAAATATTCTTATTACCAGTTCATAATAAAAAGAATAAGAAGAATATACCCAATCTACTGGATTGCATTGATAATAAGTATTTTAATTACGATGGGAATCGGAAATGCGGATCTGGTTGCAGCGCACTTTCGTTACCCGACTAATATCATGATGTCGATTACTGGGACATATGCTTTTTTTGGACTTTGGGGTGGGCCAATTTTAGGAACAAGTTGGTTCGTTGGACTAATAATTGTACTTTATCTTTGTTTCCCCGTTCTATCTCGGGCAATAAGCAAATACCCGGTAAGTACATTCCTGTTTATGTTTCTTGTCAGCATATTAAGTAGGATAGTCACAGGTACGCTCGATATACTGCCTAACCGTCCGCTTGATTGGTTAATCACGAACAGAATTTTTGAATTTTGTCTCGGAATATATCTTGCAAGAAGAAAAGTCTTTGTTACTGTATTAAAGTATAATTTTGGCTCCTTACGATTTCGTAAAATAATATCACATCTTTCCGAAATGTCTTTCCCGGCATACCTGATTCATTATCCGTTACTTCCCGTTTTACATATTTATAAGCAAATCGCACCCTTATTTTTGTCAATTATTTTCTATCTTACGACTACTTATATTATGAGTTTTTTTATACTCTGGACTGAGAAAGTGCTCTTTTCACCGATGAAACGTATTATTGCTAAATAGGTAATGACCGAATATCGGATGATGTATCTATAAAGTATTACCTTTTGATATGTTTCATGATCCATGGGTATTATTCGGCTTCTTTGCCCAGTTCGTATTTTTTCTTAGGTTTATTGTCCAATGGATCGTTTCGGAAAAGCAGAAAAAGAGTGTGTTGCCGATGATTTTTTGGTATCTGAGTATTATCGGATCGGTTCTAATTCTCATCTATGCTCTCAAGCGGAAAGACCCGGTTTTCATAGCAGGGCAGCTATTTGCAATGATAATATACGTCAGGAATATTATCTTGAAGTATCGGGAACGTATACCATTGTAAAGCATTCAATTTTATGACAATTACTGAAGGTAAACAGCTAGCCACAGGAACAATCGGTAAAAGACTGACGGTGTTAGGAGTAGCAATATTAATTGTATTGTTTATATACCGTTTTTGGCTTTCCGGTAATCTATATGCGGGTGATATTGGAATTAGCCCGTGGAACGACCAGTTTGAATACCAGTTGATTCCATCCAGTTGGGACAGTTACAGCTCAACCGGATTAGGTGAACCTTCTTATTCTGTCGCTTGGCTTCATATTATTAATACTTTTCCCCGTTTAGCCGGCAGTATATTGGGAAATTTTCCGGAATCTAATGTTTTTCCTTACTTTGTCCTATATTTAATCCTGCTATGTCTTGGTATATATCGCATATCAACGGTATTTCGTTTTTCACTTCATCAAACGTACGTGTCGGCCTTAGTTATAGCGTCCAATTCGTATATCCTAATGGTTACCGCCGGAGGACAGCGGACCATAATGATTGCGTATGCGCTGGCTTTTATAATTGCTACCGAATTGATCCGGAATACGATTAGCGATCTTTCGGTTACTTCGTTCCGCACTGATGTGAAAAATAGTATTTGGTGCGGTTTGCTGCTGCTGGTGTTAAGTAATATTGATTTGAGAATTGCATATATTATGTTTCTGGTCTATGGCTGGCTTTTGATCATCCGTTTGGCTGCTGCCGGTTTATCATTCAGAAATATCTGGCACACAGTTCGAACAGCAATATTTTCCGGTGGCGTATTTATTGCGGGAAATCTGTATTGGTTATATCCGACCCTTGTTTATCCGTCAACGGGATCGGGAGCATTCAGCAGCGCCCATACGTCTTCTGCCGCAGTGCGTTTTTTCAGTTTTGCGGATTTCAGCAATGCCATTTCGTTGCTACACCCCAACTGGCCGGAAAATATTTTCGGCAAAACCTATTTTCTGAGACCGGAGTTTCTGCTTATTCCGATAATTGCATACTCCGCGCTTTTATTTAATATTTCGTTCAGAAATAGAGTCGGAAGAGACAAGATGGTAACTTGGTTAATTCCAGTGTTAATTATCATTTCAGTAACGGGTACTTTCTTGGCAAAAGGAACGAAAGAACCGTTCGGATTCATATATATTTGGCTTTTCTCCGTAATTCCGGGATTCGTCATGTTCCGTGATCCGACAAAATGGTATGTGCTAATCGTGTTATCGTATTCGGTGCTAATTCCATTTGCTGTCAGAGGGATATACAGGTCAGCGGCAATCCGGAGAATAATCCGGGCATTTTTGCCGAACATACCCGACAGTTTAATCGCCATAGCGACAGTATTAACTTTCACTGTTATCTGGTTGTTCACAGTTCGGCAGGCAATAACAGGCACGCTGACGGGTACGTTTGCTCAAAGAGAAATATCTCCGGAATACGGAATACTGGCAACAAAACTAACCAATGTCAACGAATATTTCCGGACACTATGGGTTCCCATGGTACAACGTTATGCTTTCCGTTCCGTAACACACCCGGCAGTTGATTTGTCTGAAGCATTAGATGTATCAAGCAGCTCAGCAGTTATTTCCTGGCTTACGAGTTCGGCTGCAAAGGAGACGGTGCAGCACTGGTCCGTCCGGTATGTAATCGTTCCCTTGGATTCTGAAGGTGATATCTTCGTCAAAGACCGGGTATTTGATCCTGAAAAATTTAATGAAACCGTGGCTGCATTAGACTCAATTCCATGGTTGAGGAGAATTGATAATATTGGCCGGTTACCGGTATGGGAAACCTACTCTTGGGACAATCATATTTATCTGGGATATCAGTCGGACCTGGTTTACCAACGCATAAATTCCACACATTTTAGAGTAAACATTCCACCTGCAGACACGGTCAGAGAATTAACATTATCCGAGCGGTATGATCCGTATTGGTCGGCGGTCACAGAGGATGGCATTATCAAGCCACGTCGTTCGGTGGACAATTTGAATGTCTTTGATGTTCCTTCTGGTGTGAATTCACTAGATTTAAAATATTTGCCGCAATCGGCGCTTGAAAAAGGATTAATGGCAAGTTTAATTTTGGTGTCCGCTTATGTAGTTTTATATATTCTTTTGAAAATATTTTAAATATTGTTACGGATAACGCAGTTATTATTCAATCAGACTGCAGGAAACGTTAATAGACGACCCGGTGATACGAATGTACTTAGAGTACCAGGCTGACTTGTATCTCGGGCAATACCGCGGATAATGATCAAAAAACCTCATCAGGAAGAAAAAGTGTCCGTCAGTATGCCAAAGTCGTGTGTCATCGTCTGCCATGACTGGACGCCGGGCCCTCCTCACCGTCTGCGTGATTTCCTTATCCGGCAGGGATGCGAACGGCTACTGTTCATCGGCCACAGAAACCGGTACATAACCGATAATCCCGTTAAGTCCTCATACTTTGAGGTTTGGGAGAACGGTCGACTAGCCAGACGGGTGAGTTTTCCGGTGTATCAACTTCCCGAATTATTTCAGTATATCGCCGACAGTATTCTGACCATATACTGGACCATCCGTTTAGGTTTCGGAAAAAGCGATTACTTTTTCGGCGCCGGGAATCTGAATACAGTCGTAGGCATACTATTAAGGTTTATCAAATGCACACGGTTTGTTATCTACTATGTTATCGATTTCGCCGATATGCGTTTCGGGAGTAATTGGGTGCGCCGGATTTATCGGGAGCTTGACCGTTTTGCTGCCCGTTTTGCCGATACTACCTGGAATTTTTCAGGGTCAATGATAGCTTACCGGATGCAAATCTGGGGCAAGACGTTTGTACATCAGCAAGTTGTGCCGCACGGATCTGACCCGTCCGGCAAACTACTGCCGTCAAACCAAATCAGGAGAAGGGATTTGGTGTATCTTGGAATCATCAGGCAGGAACAGGGTCTGGATATAGTGATTGAATCCATGCCGGGGCTCATCAGGCAATACCCGGATTGCCAGCTGCATATCATCGGAGCTGGACCTTATCAGAATCAGCTGGTGAGTAAAGTTAAACGGCTCAGACTTAAATACGCCATCCGGCTTTACGGGTATGTGAAAGACGAAAATAAGATTATCCGGAAACTGGCTAGATCCGGTATCGGCGTTGCCATGTACAGTCAGGATCATTCGTACAGTTCCAGAACTGATTCCGGTAAAATCAAAAGTTATCTGTCTGCTGGGCTGCCTGTAATCACCACCGTATCAGCCGGCACGGAGCGAGTAGAAAATCAGGCAAAATTCATATACCGCTGCGGAAATGACATTGGGGAATTTACCCGGACGGTGCAGAATATTTTCCGAATGAGTGACACGGATTACCGGAGCCTGCGCCGCCGGATTCTCGCGTGGGCCGGGAAGAACACCTGGGACGGGATTTTCCGTCAGGCTTTTGAGGATTTCCCTGACCGGCAATAGGTAATAAATATGCGAAGTACTAAACCGGTTATCAGTTTCGTCATCCTGACAACCGGAAACCGGATGCCCCAACTGGTAAATGCGGTCAGGTCGATTCGGATCCAATCAAAACAAGCGAGGATTCCGGTTGAAGTCATAATTGTGGTAAATACAAAAACTGAGTTGAGTCCAGGCAGATATTTCAGGGATACCGCGGTATTGCTTATGGGAGGGAACCGGGGAGTCGCCGGGTATAATGCCGGTTTCCGCAAGGCCCGGGCACCGTGGGTTTTCGCATTTGATGATGACTGCGAGTTGCCGCCGGGGATGCTGAAAAAGGCATTGCGGATAATTGCGTCTGCACCGCCGGCTGCGGCA
>MFJD01000011.1:24636-34288 GCA_001779095.1 Candidatus Gottesmanbacteria bacterium RBG_16_52_11
CATCCGGGTACGAATACCGGAAATTCCTGGACCGGTCGCTTACAGACATACCGACTTTTGCCGGTGGAGCTTCCCTGATGCGCCGGTCCGTGATCCTGGATCTGGGCGGTTACGATGAGGATTTTTTCCTCTGGCTCCATGAGGAAGATCTGGCACTGAGAATCCGCGCCTCAGGTTATTCCGTCCTTTTTGATCCCGAATTGGTGATATTTCACCATGATCCGCCTGATAAACCTTTCCGCCGAAATTACTTCCGGTATGTGTTCCGGAACAAAGCCCGTCTGAATCTTAAATATTTCGCGCTACCGTTATTAGCGGTCATGGTACCCCGGGACTTAATCTGGATATTAATTGAAGCTTGGCGATTCCGGAGTTCGGCCGTTATTACCAACGGCTTAAAGGGCTACCTGACGGGATATATTGAGGATAGACCGGCCAGAAAAAAATCCGGGTTGCTTCCCGGAAAACTTCAGATGGAATACGTATTTACTTTCTGGACCGGATTTTATTTTCAAGCAGCGTAGGATCGGACTGCATTGATAATACTGTCCCGTTCAGACTTTGTTAACCACCAGCCGACCGGAATACAGGCCAGATGGGCGTAAAAGTCATCGACTCCCGGTAAATTGGTACGGAATCCGGAAACGACCGGATGAGTATCATTCCGGCGATGTACACGCGATACCATTATGCCGTTTAGTTTCATATGGGAAAAGAATTTTCGCCGGTTATTGACCCTCATACTGAAAAGCCAGTAACTTGAAAAATATCCGGGGTCCTCACGTAGAAGGTTTACATCAGGGTGGTTATTGAATGCCTTACGGTAAATGCCGGCGTTGTGCCGGTGTTTGGATATCAGCAGGGCAGTGTGTTTGAGATTCTCCAGTCCGATAGCAGCATTGACGTCGTTCATATGGTATTTGTAACCGAAATCCCTGACATCAATTTCGATACGCAGGTCACCGGTTTTTTTCTGCCTGTCAATGCCGTACCATCTGAGCAGTTTCGCCCGGTCAAATTTTTTCCTTTCGGCAACTACCAGTGCGCCGCCGTCTACACAGGTGAGATGTTTGATCGCCTGGAAAGAAAAACAGGTATAATCCGCACTGGTACCCACCATCTTGTTTTTATATACCGATCCGAATGCATGGGCCGCATCCTCGATAACCGGTATTGGTCCGGCGGCATTTTTGATGGCATTGATATCCGCGGGATAGCCACCCCAGTCGACGGCAATTACTGCCCTGGTTTTTTTAGTGAGCTTTTTTTTAATGCTTTCCGGATCGATGTTCCCAGTTTCCGGATCGATATCCGCCCATCTGATTGTTGCTCCGGCAGCCAGTATCGGCCAGTTGGTAGCCGCGCAGGTCATCGGAGTGGATATGATTTCATCACCCGGTCCGACTCCAACTAACCTCAGTGCCAAATGAAGTGCACTCGTACCGGAATTAAGTGAAATTACATAAGGAGTTTCAAGAAACTTTGACAGCTTTTCCTCAAAACGGTCCACCACCGGACCCTGCCCGACGTAACCGGAATAGAGCACTTTTTTCACGTTCTCATGAACCGATGGTGCCATGAAAACCTGAAAAAGTGGGATAATCCGGTTATTTCTTTTTCCCATATTCCGTTTCCAGTAGGCTCATTATCATGTAATCATGAAATTCACCGTTTCGGAACAGCGCATCGCGGTAACAGCCTTCAGGGATAAATCCGATTTTTTCGTAAAGCCGTACAGCCGCATGATTGAACTGCGCCACCAAAAGCCATACTCGATGGACACCAAGTTGCCGGAAGAGATATTTCAGAAGCACTCCATAACATTCGGTAGCCAGACCATGACGCCGCTCGTCTGCTACTATATCAATTCCCGCCCGGATCGAGCGGTTTACCCGGTCCCACTCATCCAAGCGGACAAACCCGATAAATTTACCGGATTTATTTTCTATAGCAAAATACATTTTAGTAGGGTCGGTTGTCACTGTTTTATACCAGAAAAGCTGGGACTTTTCGGTCACCGGGAGTGCCGAGGTCAGGTAGGAAAAAGTTTCGATATGGTTGCGATGAAGTCGCAAAGGCTCTAAGTGTCTTTTTTCCAGTGGGACAATTCGGAGGCGGGTTCCGACCAGCATAGCGGTCATAACTATACAACACTTCGCACCGGTTTGCATGGTCCTGAAAAAAGGTACTTCCGGTACTGCAAATGATGATTATGACTCCGCAGGTTCAATTTTTCCGCCGGTCGCGGTATACTTACTCGATCCGCATGATCAAGTTAATCAAGTCAACATTCTACAAAGAATCCGCCACTAAAAAAAAGCTGATAAATTTTATCCAGCAAGCCCGGCAACTGAGTTTCGGTCCCGAGTGCGAGCAGTTCGAAAAGCGTTTCGCCGCCTGGCAGGGACGCCGCCACTGCGTCATGCTTAACAGCGGCAGTTCGGCCAACCTGGCAGTCATCCAGGCACTTATTAACCTCGGATACCTCAGGCGCGGCGACCGGGTCGGATTCTCGGCGGTTACCTGGTCGACTAACGTGATGCCCCTGTTTCAGCTGGGACTGGAACCGGTAGCTGTTGACGTATCACTGGAAACCCTCAACGTTACTTCGGCGAATCTTGAAGATGTCCTGAAAAGGACGGACCTGAAAATGCTCTTTCTGACTAACCTCCTGGGATTCTGCAGCGACATCGATACCATCGCAGCAATCTGCCGGAAGCGCAATATCATCCTGATCGAAGATACCTGCGAATCCCAGGGCAGCGTTTACCGGGGCAAACGGCTCGGAAACTTCGGTTTGGCCGGTACCTTCTCGTTCTATGTCGGGCATCATATGTCCACCGTTGAAGGGGGGGCGGTAGCTACGGATAATGAAAAGCTCGCCACGATGCTCCGGCTGGTCCGGGCCCACGGCTGGGACCGGAATCTGTCTTTTGCCAAGCAGGAAGAAATCAGACGCAGGTTCCGGGTCAACTCGACATTCTATTCCCGTTACACGTTCTACGATCTGGGGTACAATCTGCGGCCGACGGAAATTACCGGGTACCTGGGACAGCTGCAGCTTGAACTGATAGATGAAATAGTCAGCCGGCGGCAGCGTAACTTCCTGGAATTGGCTGAGCGGATATATGCCCGGACTGACCGGTATTATCCTCTCTCATTCGGGCATATGGATACGGTTTCGAATTTCGCTATACCCATAATTGCCAGGACCGGGTTAATCAGGGATGAGCTGGTGAAAATATGCGAAGGCAAAGTGGAAATCCGGCCGGTCGTCGGCGGTGATATGACAGAGCAGCCGTTTTTCCGCCACTATGCACCCGGAACTCAGACGGTCTGCCCCAATGCCGGGCTTATCCACAGTAACGGCCTTTACTTCGGGAACAATCCGGAGCTGACCCACACAGAATTAGCGCTTCTGAGTTCTATTTTCGGCGGCAGTCATCCGCGGCGTAAGAAGGCCGCTATCCCGGTCCGGAAGGTCCGGAAAATTTCCCCGAAAAAATGACCCGACTGACGAAACAGGCGGAGTACCGTTGCGTGGCTTATGCGTAACTTGTCATGAAGTGGCATTTGTGAACTAAATGTCAGTTTAAGTGATGACAGGCAGTCTGCCAGAAAGAGTAGCGGATTCGTCATATACCGGATGATTTTAGGAAACGCGGTCCGGAGTCTTTCGGGTGAGGATAGGACGGTATGTCGCTCAAGGTATAGGCCGGTGTCTTTTTTCGAAAAGTAAATGCCGGACGTGTGAACCAGGTCACCCCTCAGGAGTACCCGGAATACAGTCATGGTATCGCTTGTACCCTCAAAGTGAATCCGGCGGTCACTGTATAGACCTCCGCAACTGCGAAGGACTTCGGTTCGGTACAGGCCGTAAAACATGCCGGCAATATATTCGGGATGCCGCATTAAGAGCTCCAGGGCTTCTGCCTTTTCGAAACGGACCCGGTCCGGCAGTCTGAATACATGCTGTATCCGGTCATTGAACTGCTGCCAGCCGCTGATTGCCAGAACCGCATCCGGATACCTCTCGAGGAGGCTAGTCAGCTTTTCGATCGCCCTCTGATGGCGCAGATCATCCCCGGCTGCCCAGGTAAAATACTTGCCCTGCGCCCGTCGGAGTACAGTATTGAAATTCGTCCGGATTCCGGTCCGGTGCCGGTTTTGAAAGAGCCGGATTTCCGGATTATTCCGAGCCAGCTTCCGGCATATCTCAAATGTCCGGTCGTCAGATCCGTCATCGGAAATGATTATCTCAATAGGTTTGTAGGATTGCGCCAGCAGCGATTCCAAAGACTGACGGATATGGGCGGCGTTGTTATAAAGGGGCATACCGACAGTCACGAGCGGTCTGCCGGTTTTGGTGCCCGGGATATCAGCGGAAGAACGTGTCATATAGTTTCCGGTACTCGTATACCTTAGACAGCCGGAGGGCATTATCGGAATATTTCCGGTATCCGGACCGGATTCTGACGACTGCATCTACCAGGTCCTGCCTCCGGTAGCGGATGACAACTCCGGCTCCTGATTTGGCGATATCTTCGGAAAAAGAGAACAGGTCGGTAGTGACCACCGGCAGGCCGAGGCTTAGATAGCGTTTAATTTTTGACGGATCGGAAAAGTAGGAAACGTTTCCTTCCTCATAAGCATAAGGCGCAATGCCGATTGAAGCCGCTGCCAGAAGCCGGTCGACACGCCTTTCGTCTGGCACGTAGCCGTGAAAGTCGCATGGCAGGGAAGTTTTTTGGGCGCGTTTCCGGAAATATGCCTCATCCGGCCCACTGCCGATGATGGAGAGTCTGATGCCGGGGACAGCGGCGGTCAGCTCAACTGCAGCGTCAAATACCAGGTCAAGTCCCTGTGACCGCTTGAGAACCCCGAAGAATACCAGGTTGTTGCCGGAAATGCGCCGTGACGGTTTTAGGACAGGCCGGGTTCCGATGGGTATTACCGGATACGACCCCTTTGCCGGCAGGAGCCCGATACTTTTACGGTACTCAACCAGCCGTCGGTTCAGAAATACCACCCGGTCGGAATGTAAGCTGGCCGGTAGGTCAAACTGCCAGTATAGGTAACGCATGAAGCTGACCAGGGCGTTCGGATGGACCGGCGGATAGTAATCCCAGACCCAGAAAACGGTCTGGCCTACCATTCCGATCCGCTTAAGGATTATGCCGCAGAAGGCGGTGAAGGCGTTTACGGTAAAGTAGATGTGATACGGTCCGAAGCGCTTCCGCAGCCTGGTCAGGTGAAACACAAGCTGGGCGAAAATGACCAGAGATCTAAGCGGAAGCAGAAGGAAAGCCAGCCGGGGTGATGTCGGAGTCTGGAACAGCCTGGTCCGGTACAGGACTGTTCTGTCACGGGATACCGTCAGTGTACTGGGTTCCTGTTTGGGTGACAGCCGATGGAAATTAAAAGTAAAACGGATGACCCGGTTGAATTTCCCGGTCAGGAAATCAAGGATATGGCCGGCATTTTCATAAGGCGTGAAATTGACGTAAACTATGGTTTTCTCCTTCAGGCCTGCCATATAGTTCTGGAGAGCCGGGAAATTCCGGATCTAGCCGTATATCCGATGATAAGAAGAGCAAGGGTGAGAGAAGCCGGCACGTGCCAGACCATTACCGGGTCGCGGGTTTTCCGGACCAGCCGGACCGCATCAACCAGCGGCCAGACCATGCTGAGTGCGTACAGGATAAACAGCACGGACCGGATTTTCTTTCCGGAATCAAGATATTTCCATCTGTCGGGAAATCCCATACCGGCCTCCCGTCGTTCAAGGTTTCGGATTATCCGGTCTGAATATTTCCTGATGTATGAAGTAAATCCCGTCACATGGTAATGGTACACCCTGGCCCCCGGTACGTAGCAGATCAGGCCGCCTTCGGAAATGAGCTTGACTCCGGCCAGTATATCGTCATGCCAGGCGATGCCGTCCCTTGAAAAAGGCCGGGCAATGCCTGATCCCTGGGATAATCCAAACAGCGGAGTCCGGCCGGGGCCAAACCGGTATAGATAATAGTCAGTCGTCCGTTTAACCGGTTTGACCACCCGGGAAAACCCGTCCGGATGTGCCAGACCGGAATAGACAAACCAGGTGAAAGGATCGGTGAACAGGTGCCCCAGGTAGCGGTTAATTGCGGAACTGTCCGGCGGGGCAGAAGTACGGGGAAGGTATCCCTTGGCTCCGGTTTCCCGGTAGGCTTTCACCATCTTTGACACCCAGTCGCTGCCGACTATGACATTGTCGGCATCCGTAAAAAATACCAGTTTACCGCGGGCATGTGACAATGCCAGCGACTTCCCCGATTCATGCGTTACCCGGGGATTGGGGATTACCCTGGCACCGTAACTTCCGGCTATGCGCTTCGTAGTGTCGGCGGATCCACCATCGGCAACGAGTATCTCGATTAAGTTTTGCGGATACGTCTGATTCCGGATGGCCGACAGGCAGCGGGTAAGGATGCCTGCGGCATTCAGGGTCGGAATAATGAATGTTACAGGTATGCTCGGTTTCACGGTAAGCATCTGCGGCAGATCGGCTATAATCATACACGAGTCATGGAGAAATCAAAACTTCGTCCGAGTGCAAAAAACAGCGGAAGCCGCTATCAGCTTGCAGTGGTCATACCCGCGTATAACGAATCGGGTAATCTGCGGCAACTTATACCCGCCCTTCTTAAACGGTATCCGGGTATCCGGATAATTGTTGTAGACGATTCAACGGGAAGCGAACGGACTGAAACGGAGGATATTGCACGGAGTTATCTGAACCGCGGTGTGAATTTGATCAGCAGGAACCGGAAATCCGGGCGGGGTTCCGCGGTACTTGCCGGACTCAGACTGGCGCTTAAATATTCGGATACCGGGCTGGTGGCGGAGATGGATGCCGACCTGGCCCATGATCCGGAGGACCTGTCCGGGCTTATCGGTGCCGCTTCAAAATATGACGTCGTCATCGGATCCAGATATCTCCCGGGATCAGCCATAACCGATTGGCCGGTTTACCGTCTGGTGCAAAGCCGGATTATCAATCTGCTGCTGCGGTACTGGTTGGGCATACCCATATCGGATTTCACCAATGGCCTGAGGGTTTACCGCCGTCCGGCCGCGCAATACTTAACCCGGATCAGGCTCCGGGAAACCGGATTCATTCTGCTGTCGGAAACGGTTTACCGCATGAAGCAGGCCGGTTTTCGGATCGGTGAGGTGCCTGCCAGATTTACCGACCGGAAACTGGGTAAATCCAATGCCGACTGGAAGGAACTGCTGGCGTCACTGCGGGGGGCTCTCAGGATCCGGACTGCCGGATGGTCACTTCCGGAGTCTGACACTCCCGGCAGGCAGTCCGCCGAATCTCACCATCAGGGATAAGGTTTTCCGGATCCCGTCTTCGATGTCGGATTTCGGAACGAAACCGAGGATTTTTTTGGCTTTTGTCATATCCTGTGCGCCTCGGGACACTTCCTGATGCGTCGGAGGCCGGACTTCATAAATGAATTTGGGAAAATATGTCTTTAATACCCCTGCGAAATCATCCGCGGTACGGGCCACACCGCGGGACAGGTTGAAAATCTGACGGACGGCAGCCTTTGAGGCTATAGCCTTGATGAAACCGTTTACCACGTCCTCAACATAAGTGAAATCCAGCGCCTCACCCCGGATAACCCAGGCCGGACGGCCGGATACGGCAGCATCGAGAAGTAGCTGGGTCACCCGGTTGGCGCAGTCGGTAAATCCGTATACCGATGTCGGCCGGAGGATAACCCACTCTTTTTTGCTCATCCTGATGGCATACTCGCAGGCGGCTTTCATGATGCCGTAATCGTTCACCGGATTCAGGTAGCTTTCCTCGGGCTGGGGGTCGCGGGTGTAATGGCCGTAAGCCAGACTCGAAGACGGGAAAACCAGCCGCCTCGTAAAGGGTGAATTTTCGAAAGCGTTAAGGACATTGAGCGTACCGTACAGGTTGATCGGACCCATCAGGTGTTCGTAGCGTTTCGGAGGCCTGGCCATGGAGACTGCCGCCAGATGGACGACGATCTCCGCCCGGGACTTATTCATGGCTTCGGTCAGTTTACGCGGGCTTCTGATGTCGAACGGATATACGGCATCGGGTCTGCGCCTGAGCATTTTACGGCGGCCTAGCATGGCCTTGCGGAAGGAAGGCGGATTATCCGCGAAATTTATTTCCCGGTCCAGGATATAAACCCGGTGCCCCAGAGCCAGCAGCTTCTCCGTCAGGTAACTGCCGATAAATCCCCGGCCTCCGGTGACCAGTATTCTCATAGCCTGTAAGCATACTAGAGCGGGCGTCACCCGGCAAGCAGAGGCCGTTATTATGCTACAATAATCGTATGAAGACGCAGTTTACCAGCCTGGTTACCGGCGGTGCCGGATTTATCGGGTCGCATCTTACTGATTCATTGGTCAGGCGGGGGCATCAGGTGATCTGCGCGGATAATCTGATTACCGGTAAAAAGGAAAACCTGACAGATGCCCTGTCCTCGGGCCAGGCTACCCTGATTGAAGCCGATATTACCGAAATTGAGCTGAAAGTTAAGCCGGATTTTATCTTCCACCTGGCGTCGCCGGCTTCCGTTCCCGATTACCAGAAGTGGCCCCTGGAAACAGCCCGGGCCAATTCCGTCGGTACCTGGCGGTTGCTTGAACTGGCGGATGCCTGCGGTGCCCGGTTTCTGTTTACTTCAACCAGCGAAGTTTACGGAAATCCGAAAGAACACCCCCAAAAGGAATCCTACTGGGGTAACGTCAATCCGGTAGGGATCAGGTCCTGTTATGATGAATCCAAGCGGTTCGGCGAGATGCTGACGCTTGAGTATGTCAGGAGCAAACACGCCGACGGCAGGGTTGTCAGGATATTCAATACCTACGGGCCCCGGATGCGTCCGGACGACGGCCGGGTCGTATCAAATTTCATTAATCAGTCATTGGCAGGCTTGCCCCTCACCGTATACGGCAACGGCAGCCAGACCAGGTCGTTTTGCTACGTAGACGATATGGTACGCGGAATTGAAGCGGCCATGTTTACCGATCAGACTACAGGAGAGGTTATTAATCTAGGTAATCCCCAGGAGTTGTCGGTCCTATCGCTGGCGGAAAAAGTTCTTTCGCTGACCGGATCCGGGGCAGGGACAGCCGTTAAAAAGCTGCCGGAGGATGATCCGGAAATAAGGTGCCCGGACATATCCAAAGCCGGACAACTATTGTCGTGGAAACCAGAAGTTACCCTCGAGGAAGGGCTCAGGAAAACGATTGCGTATTACCGGAGCCTGATGAAACCATGAAAGTGCAGGACTTTCTGTTTTTGCTGGTTTTCGGAGCAGTCTGGATATTCCGGAAACGCTATCTGGCGGCGGCCGGTTTGGTCTGCCTGATTCTGGCCATACCGCTTTTTTCTTTCCGGATATTTTTTACCGCGGAAAGGCTGACGTGGTACGCGGCAGCGTTTTTCGTGTCCGCCGCAGCCGTAATGCTGAGAACCGGTCGGGGACGGGGGCATTAATGAAAGTACTGATTACCGGTGGAGCCGGATACATCGGGTCTGTCACCAACCGGGCGCTGCGTGACCGGGGTTATGATACCGTCATTTTTGATAACCTGTCAACCGGGCACCGGCAGGGGG
>MFJD01000011.1:34340-37422 GCA_001779095.1 Candidatus Gottesmanbacteria bacterium RBG_16_52_11
CCGGGCATTGGGAAGCGCCCGGTTTGACGCGGTAATCCACTTTGCCGCGCTGGCGTTGGCGGGCGAGTCGATGGAGAAGCCCCACGAATACTTTCGAAACAACGTACACGGCGGTGTCAACCTGATGGAAGCCATGCACCGGCATGGAGTCGGCCGGATAGTGTTCTCGTCCACCTGCGCCGTATACGGTTTTCCCGGCAAGCTCCCGGTGAACGAAACTGAATCATACAAGCCGGTCAGCGTCTACGGGGCATCCAAACGGATGGTTGAGGAAATCCTTGAGTGGTACGAAAAGATTTACGGAATCCGGTATGCGGCACTTCGCTACTTCAACGCCTGCGGAGCCCTGCCCGACGGAAGCCTAGGGGAAAGCCATCCGCAGGAAACCCATATCATACCCATAGCCATTGAAACGGCGCAGGGAAAACGTCCGGAATTTGAGGTATTCGGCAATGACTACCGGACTCCGGACGGCACCTGCATACGGGATTACATCCATGTTTCCGACCTGGCGGACGCGCATATTAAAGCACTTGAGTTTCTCAAAGATAATTCTGCCTGTGTGGTGAATCTGGGTGTCGGCCGGGGATATTCGAATCTGGAAATACTTGACGCCGTGGAGCGCGTCAGCGGCAGGAAAATCCCGCGCAAATTTACGCCAAGACGTACCGGTGATCCGGACAGCATCTACGCCGACAACACGCTGGCCGCGAAACTGTTGGGCTGGAAGCCCGCATATACGGACTTAAAGGGGATCATCGAAACGGCGTGGGCCTGGCATAATAGCCATCCCGGGGGATATAAAGATTAATTTCAGAGTCTGTGAAAATCGCCATTGATATCAGCCAGGTCGTTTATGAAGGTACCGGTGTAGCCAGGTATGTCAGGAATCTGGTGCTGGCATTGGTCAGATCGGACCGGTCCAGCAAGTACCTGCTTTTCGGGGCATCCTTAAGAAGACGCCGGGACCTAAACGAGTTTGTCAGTGAGGTCAGGGAAATAAATCCTGAGATTGAATCCAGAATTTACCCGGTACCGGTTTCGGTACTTGAATATTTATGGAACAGGATACATATCCTGCCTGCGGAAATTTTTACCGGGCAGGTTGACGTATTTATATCCAGTGACTGGACCCAGCCACCCCTCCGAAGAGCCGCCGGAATGACGACCATCCACGACTTATCAGTCTATCGGTATCCGGCGGAATTTCCCCGGTCGGTAGTTGCCGTACAGAAACGGCGCCTGCGGCATGCGGCTGCCGTCTGTTCGGCATTTCTGTGCGATTCAGAGGCATCAGCCAGGGATGCCGGTAAATTTCTGAAAATCCCCGGTAACAGAATATCCGTTGTATATCCGGGATTTTCGGTATGACCATCGCCATTGACGGTTATGAGGCAGCAGCAGGAAACCGCGTCGGCCTCGGCCGTTATGCCTACGAAATCCTCAGGTCAATCCGTGAAGCGGAGAACCGGCGGCACCGTCAGGGAAGCGGAGAGGACTTCCGGATTTATGTCCCCCGGGACTGCCGGAAAGATCTTCCCGAACCGTCTCACTGGTGGCAGTACCGGGAAATTCCTTTAAGCAGATTCTGGACTCTTGTTGGTTTGCCCTGGGGCCTCCATACCGACCGTCCGATGGCTGAAGTGGTTTTTTCACCGACCCACTATTCCCCCCGGTTTACGGGTATCCCCCGGTGTATTTCCGTGATGGACCTGTCTTACCTTTACTTCCCGGGAATGTTCAGGAGACAGGACCTGTATAAACTGAG
Organism: Candidatus Gottesmanbacteria bacterium RBG_16_52_11; assembly: GCA_001779095.1. GTDB lineage: Bacteria > Patescibacteriota > Microgenomatia > UBA10105 > UBA927 > RBG-16-52-11. The sequence goes on from MFJD01000011.1 coordinate 36,109, forward strand.
GAACCGGACCCGGCAGTCGGTGATGTCGGCAGCTCATGTTTTTACCATCAGCCGGAGTTCCCGGGATGCTATAATCAGGGAGTACGGTTTGGCCGGGGAGCGCATTACCGTAACCTATCCGGGAGTATCTTTGGGGGGGATGAACATGGCAGATTCTGATGTTATTAAAAGCTACGGACTGGGACGCCATTATATTCTGTCCGTGGGTACGCTGCAGCCGCGCAAAAATTACGTCCGGCTGATCGGGGCGTTCGCTACGTTTCTGCGGACCCACCGTCTGCGTTACGGCAACATTACCCTGGCAATTGTCGGGAAAAAGGGCTGGCTATATGATGAAATTACCTCCGCCCCGGGAAAATCCGGTATTTCCGGCCGGGTGAAATTCCTTGACTTCGTGCCGGATGCCCATCTGCCCGTTTTATACTCGCAAGCGCTGGCCTTCGTGCTGCCGAGCCTCTATGAGGGTTTCGGTCTGCCGGTTCTTGAAGCCATGCATTTCGGCTGCCCGGTGGTAGTATCAGACACTTCGAGCCTACCTGAAATTGCCGGTAAGGCCGGCATTTATGTCGATCCCTTAAGCACAGATTCTATTGCCGCTGGAATTCTCCGGGCGGTTCGGGAACGCAATCTCAAGCAGGGTCGCGACCGGATCGCACTGGGCCGGACTCTGGCGGCCCGGTTCACATGGGAGCAGGCCGCGGAGAAGACTCTGGAGGTAATAAAGAGGGTCGGAAAAAAGTATGAGAATACTGATTGATTTCTGGGTTTTCCTTTGTACCCTGACCGGTCTGGTTCCCAGCCATACAGTCCGGAATTTCCTGTACCGGAATCTTTTCCGGGTACAAATCGGCCGGGGATCGTCAATCCACTGGCTCTGCCGGTTTAACCTGCCGTCGGGTGTGGCTGTCGGAGATAATACCGTCATCGGAAACGATGCGTTCCTGGACGGCAGGTTTGTCCGCCGGTGGGATAACGGTCAGCCGAAAATCCTCATTTATATCCGCGACTTTTTCTCCCCCAAAGAGCGTCCGCTCAGAATCGGGAGTAACGTTTCAGTAGCCGGGGAAGTCAGGATTTTCACAATGCAGCATGATATTGACGACCCTGATTTCCGCGAAAGAGGCGCCCCGGTCGTGATCGGTGACCGGGTCGTGATCGGAACCCGCGTGACTATTCTCCCGGGTGTTAATATCGGCGAGGGTGCCGTCATTGCCTCCGGGGCCGTTGTTACCGGCGACGTACCGCCCTACACTGTTGTTGCCGGCGTGCCCGCCCGGTTCGTCCGCAACCGGCCGAAAAATCTCCGGTATACTC
>MFJD01000011.1:37439-38542 GCA_001779095.1 Candidatus Gottesmanbacteria bacterium RBG_16_52_11
TTCCAGTAAATCCGCCGGTAGCGCCTGATTAAAATGACAGAATTGAGCGTCATTATCGTCAGTTACAATACACGGGCACTGCTTATTAATTGCCTGGAATCGCTCCGGATTAGCATCAGGAATTCGGCGCTGAAAAGCGAAGTCATTGTCATAGACAACGCTTCCAGCGACGGCAGTCCGGACGAGGTTGAGCGTAAGTTTCCGGATGTGACTCTGATAAGACACGATGAAAACTCGGGATTCGGCAGAGCAAATAACACCGGCATCGCCCGCGCCAGGGGAAAACTCATTCTACTATTAAACTCCGATACCGTGGTCGGGCCTGAAACGGTAGCCGGACTGGTCCGGTTTTCCCGAACACACCCGGATTGTTATGTCGGTCCCCGACTGTTAAATACCGACGGTACGTCCCAGCCTTCCTGCGGACCCTTCTATTCACTGCCGGTTGTTTTCGCGATGCTTTTCCTGAGGGGCGACAGGACCGGCCTGACCAGGTATTCTCCGGATAAGGACAGGTATGTGGACTGGATATCGGGAGCCTGTATCATGGCACCCCGCAAGCTGTTTGCGGATCCGTACCGGTTCGACGAGGGGATTTTCATGTATATGGAGGAGATTGAGCTTCTGTACCGGGCGAGAATTCAGGGATACCGGTGTTTTTATACGGTTGCGGCAACAATTACCCATGCCGGTGCGGCGAGCTCACCCAATGGCAGGATGCACGCGGTAGTAAACATTTTCCGTGGTCTGTCTTACTTTTACCGGAAACACTACCCGTATCCCGCCCGCCTGATGCTGAAGCTGATGCTTATAGTGAAAGCCGGGCTTGGAATCGGAATTGGTATAATAACCGGGCGACGGAGTATATCCGAAACTTATGCACAGGCTCTCAGAGTGGTTTAAGAATAATTGGCTCCGGGCCGGTACTCTTTTTATTCTGGCGCTGGTTCCGCTTTACCCTAAGCTGCCGCTGATTGATATCACCCATACCTGGGTTTACATCAGAGTTGAGGATTTACTGATCGGCGGGCTGATATTTACTTATATCATTTACAGGCTGCGCCTGAGGCGGGTGCCGGACACACCCCTAACTCAGCCGGTAT
>MFJD01000011.1:38552-42207 GCA_001779095.1 Candidatus Gottesmanbacteria bacterium RBG_16_52_11
GCCGGCATCTTATCACTCCTGTTTTCCCTCCTGTTCATCGGACCGCACCTGGCGGGATTTTTCCCCCAGATTGCGCTTCTACATTATCTCCGGCGGATCGAATACATGGCCCTGTTTTTCATAGCCTTTGATGCATTCCGAACCCGCCGCAGCGCCGGCCCGGTCGTCGCGGTTCTGGCAGTCACCGCCATCGGCATAATACTTTACGGCCTGGGTCAGAAATTCGCCGGATTTCCGGCGTTCCTCACTATGAATGAGGAATTTGCCAAAGGCGTACCCCTGCGGTTGCCGCCGACGGCCCGGATCACTTCGACGTTCGGGGGACACTATGACCTGGCGGCTTACCTCGTATTCGTGATTCCGATATTCGGCAGCATGGTCTTCGGAGCCAGGCGTCTGGTCTTAAAAGCGTGTTACCTGGCTGTTGCCGCCGGATCGCTGGGGCTGCTTCTTTTGACGGCATCCCGGATATCCTTCGGGGTTTACCTGGCGGCCATTACGGCAATGCTCGTAATCCGCAGAAAGTACGTCTGGATACTGCCGGTAATTATCGTCAGTTTTGTGATGCTGAATTTCGTCGGTGTCGCCTCCGAAAGGTTCTACAAGACTTTCCGGTTCTCCGACGTCATAGTCGACCTGTCAACCGGGCAGCCGATCGGGACTCTGGATAAGCTGGAAGGAGGGAGGGCAACGACGGAGAAAGATGCCAGTCCGGCTGAGGAAAACCTGCCTAAAGGCAGCGAGTATATCGGGATTGCCCAGGGTCCGGTGACTCCGGTGAAAACCGTGGAAATGTTCGTCAGCCGAGACCTGGCTACCGGATCCGGCGAGATCGCGACGATTTCCGGCAGTTTCCTGATCCAGAAAGCGCTGGTTTATGACATCTCCATTACCACCCGGTTCCAGGCGCAATGGCCGAAAGCGGCTGAAGCTTTCAGGCGGAATATTTTCCTGGGCAGCGGTTATTCGACGCTGTCAGTAGCCAGTGACGGGGATTACCTCAGGATGCTCGGAGAGACCGGGATTATCGGAACCGTGGCATTCCTGGGTATCATCCTGGCGTTTGCTGCCTACGTATATCCGAATCTCAGTTTTCTGCCGCAGGATGAAAACCGGGCGTTGGGTATCGGAGTGCTCGCCGGAATCTTCGGGCTACTTTTAAACGCCGTATTAATTGACGTATTCGAAGCGTCCAAAGTGGCATTTACCATCTGGCCGGTCATGGGTATCACCGCCGCCGTGGTTACCACCAAGCGGTCACGGGTCCGGGCATACCCGGTCCTTCTGTTTCAGGCGCTGACGCATCCGGCCGCCCTGACGTTTTACCTGATCATTGCCGTATTCGTTCTTTTCGGCATCGCCTTCAGCGGGTATTTCCTGGGGGATGACTTTACCTGGCTCAAATGGGCGGCGACTTCCTCCGTCAGGGACATTCCCGGATATTTCAGCAATGCGGCCGGATTTTTTTACCGTCCCATACCGAAACTCTGGTATTTCGTGCTTTACAGCTTATTCTGGCTGAAGCCGGGGATGTACCTGTTCATGTCGCTGGTACTTTACAGCATTATGGTTATTCTGCTTTACGCCATTATAGTACGGCTCAGAGTCAGGCGCATGACGGCGTGGCTTTGTGCATTTTTGTTTGCGGTCCTTTCAGTCCACCACGAGAATGTCTTCTGGATTTCCGGACATAGCAGTCTGTTAGGCGGAGTAGGATTACTGTCTTCAATACTGGCTTTTCTTTTATCGGGCAGCGGGCACCGGATCAGGCAGATTTTTTTTCTGCTAGCCGGAATTTTTAGCTTATGGTTTTCGATGGCCTCGTATGACGGCCTCATACTGGCACCGCTTGCCGTCATACTGATACTCATCTCTGCCGGTAAAGTCAGGCTCCTGACCGTGGCTGCAGTCCTTTCACCCCTGATTGCCATTTGGTATGGACGCGGACTTTCAGGCGCTTTGGCGCCTTCCGGGGACTACGGAGTGAACTATGCAAAGGCAGCCGTAAACCTGGTGACAAACGCCATAGCTTATATCGGGTCGTTTGCCTACGGCCCGAAGTTTATCGAACTTTTCGAACAGCTGCGCTTAGAATACCGGCAGTGGTGGCGGCAGCTGAGTATTGCTGCCGCATCAGGAGCGGGGCTATTGGTTGCAGCTGCATTTGTTTTCCGGAAACGCCTGTCTTCAGTCCGGCAACCCCTGTCGGTTCTTGCCGCATTTGTTGTGATAAGCACACCGTACCTGCTGCTCGGAAATGCGGCGGAAAGATTCGCGCTTGCGCCATCGGCGGTCTTTGTTATTGCCCTGGGCTTACTCGCGGAAATCTGCGTCCGTAAAGGCAGGGCGGTTGCCATCGCGGCTTATGTGCTGATAGCCGGACTGATAATCTGGAATTCGGCTGAAGTCCGGCGGGTGTCGACTGACTGGGTATATGCCTACGGTGTATCCCGGAATTCACTTCTGAAAGTCAAAAGTGAATTTTTTCCGCTCAAGCGGGAACCGGTATTCGCATTCGTGAACGTACCGATACGCCACGGACGGGCATGGATATTCCCGACCGGTATGACCGATGCTGTCTGGCATCTGTTCCGTTATAACCGCCATACTGTAATGCAGTTTCCCGATCTGACTGCGGCGTTTGCCTATCCCGGAGTCACCGACGTCATGCAGTTTGAGGAAGCAGACCTTAAACGGGTCATTAAGGAAGTGCGGAAGGTGGGTAACTGATAATGAGAGCAAGGATTACATTATTTGTTTTCATTCTTATGACTGCGGCTGCATTTGCGGTCCGGCTATACCGGATTGATGCGCCGGTCGCCGACTGGCATAGCTGGCGCCAGGCGGATACGGCTGCAGTTGCCCGGAATTTCCGCAAAACCGGCTTCGACATTCTCCGCCCGCGTTATGATGACTTTTCGAATATTCAGTCAGGTAAAGACAATCCAGAAGGCTGGCGGATGGTCGAATTTCCGCTGTACCAGTCAGCCGGATACGCACTTTACCGTATTTACGGCGGTATAACCCTTGAAATGTGGCTCCGGTTGGTGTCTATCGGTTCCTGGATGGTCGCCGGTTTAGTATTACTTCGGCTCGTCCGGAAATACGCCGGAACTCTGACCGGCCTAATATCATACGGTACTTTTATATTCCTGCCGTACGGAATTTATTTCTCCCGGACAATCCTGCCGGAGCCGTTTGCCGTAGCACTCTCCATGCTCAGCCTGTTGTTTCTGGACGTCTATGCCACCCGCCGTACCAAACCAAACCTCGTTAAAAATGCCGCCTTTTTATTATCGGCGGTACTGGGTGCCGCGGCTCTTTTAACTAAGCCAACGTCGGCATTCGTACTTTTCCCTGCAGTATATCTGCTTCTGAAATCAGCACCGGTCCGGATTCACGTCTTACTGAGGACGGCTGTATTTGCCGGACTGACACTGTTTCCCTTCTGGTGGTGGCGGATATGGATTGCGCAATATCCGGAAGGTATTCCGGTTTACACCTGGCTGTTAAACAGCGGAAACATCAGGTTCCGGGGCGCCTGGTTTTACTGGCTTTTTGCCGAACGCCTCGGAAAGCTCATACTGGGATATTGGGGGACGGTTCCGTTTGCGATCGGACTAATGGCTTACGAACGGAGGAATTTATGGTTTTT
>MFJD01000012.1:0-1245 GCA_001779095.1 Candidatus Gottesmanbacteria bacterium RBG_16_52_11
TCGCTAAGCGAGGCGCAAACTGCCAAAGAACCTGGGCGAAAGATTTTCGCCGAAATGCTGGATCGGATTTGCGCCGGAGAAGCCGGCGGAATTTTGGCTTGGCATCCGGACAGATTAGCTCGCAATTCCATAGATGGCGGAAAGATTATTTATCTCTTGGACACAGGAAAAATCCTAGACCTTAAATTTCCCACATTTTGGTTTGATTCAACACCACAAGGGAAATTTATGCTGAACATTGCCTTTGGCCAGAGTAAATACTATGTGGACAATTTGAGCGAGAACATCAAGCGAGGCCACCGCCAAAAACTGCGGAAAGGAATATGGCCCGGATTTGCGCCACTTGGCTATCTCAACAATTCTCGGACAAAGAGCATAGATGTTGATACAGAAAAATCGGTGTTAGTGAAAAAATGTTTTGAACTCTACGCCACCGGTGACAACACCCTAAAAAATATCAAGCAGTTTTTGACGGATACCGGACTTGATAGCTACAAAGGCAATGTTCTTTCTGTTTCCTGTGTCCAACGAATGCTCAAAAATCCTTTTTACTACGGAACTTTCCGCTTTAACGGCGAGCTATACGAAGGAACTCACGAGCCAATTATTTCCAAGAAGCTTTTTGATGACGTTCAACAAGTGATGAATAACCGAGGCAAGAAGAAACGCAAGCGAAAACACGAGTTTGCTTTTTCGGGATTTATGAAATGTGGACAGTGCGGTTGTCTCATTACCGCCGAAACCCAAAAGGGGCATATCTATTATCGTTGCACCAAGAAAAAGCAAACCTGTAATGAAAAGTATATCCGCGAGGAAGCACTTGTTGAACAGATGAAATCCGTCATTCAAAAAGTTTCTATTCCCGACGACTGGGCGGACAATATGCTTGCCGAGTTAGACCGCGAAAAAGCTAGTATCCAAAGCGAGGGTGTTTCTTTTGTTCAAAATCTTAAAACCAAAAAAGCGGAAGTTGAGCAGAAAATAGATCGGCTTCTCGATATTTACATCGAGGGCAAAGGAATATCGCCGGACGAGTATCAAGCAAAGAAAGCAAAGCTATTGGGCGAGAAAGCCGATATTGAACAAAAAATCCGAGATTTTGAACAAAAGGGAAATAATTGGCTCGAACCCATGCGAGAAGTCATTTTATCAAGTAGCCAAGCCAAAATTCTTTTGTCGCAAGGCGACAAAACGCAAATCCGCGCATTTCTCAAAAATGTCGGCTCGAACTTTATGCTGAATTCA
>MFJD01000012.1:1294-1764 GCA_001779095.1 Candidatus Gottesmanbacteria bacterium RBG_16_52_11
GACTTCATTTCCTAACTGGCGGAGAGGGCGGGATTCGAACCCGCGATGACCTTGCGGCCATACGCGCTCTCCAAGCGCGCGCACTAGTCCACTATGCGACCTCTCCAAACGTACGGATATTATACTGTACGCACATTCACTTTCATAAATCAAACTAAAAATAGTACTTGTAGTATTGATACTTATGTTTACCCGTAATAATAAAAATTCCGGAATTATCTATATAATCAATCCGTTTCTCCACGTATTACAGGAATACCCGATAATTTAAATAACCCGATAAAAAAATGACTATTGATCTCATGAATGCAGTTCATTTATAGTTACCCCATCTCATGAAACGAACTGCCCTGCCCGTCCTGTTCGTTGCCGGATTTGCGGCATTCATGTTCCTCTTCGCCCCGAAATACCGTACTCCGGTCCGCTCAGTAGCCAGCTATCCGGTAATTTCCGAAATCCAGCTCGCCGGC
>MFJD01000012.1:1792-2646 GCA_001779095.1 Candidatus Gottesmanbacteria bacterium RBG_16_52_11
CCGACATCACTGCCGGTAGATCTGACTAACTGGCGGCTGTCGAAGAAAACCGCCGGGGGTGCTGAAAACGATATTATCGCCGCCACCATGTCCGGCACTATTGCCGCTCATGGATACTTCCTGATAGCGCATGTGAATTTCGATGGCAGCATTACCCCGGACCAGACATATTCCGGCCCGACAACCGTCTCGGCGGATAATACCGTACTTCTTTATGACAATAACGGCATCCTCGTGGATAAAGTCGGTATGGGAAATTCTGTCACCGACATGGAGACAACTGCAACTACCTCCCCTTCAGCTAACAACAGCATTGAGCGCAAGGCCCAGTCATCATCGGATGAAACAGCGATGGGCCCCGGAGGCGGCGATGAGACTGCCGGAAACGGAGAGGATACCGACAATAATTCAGCGGATTTCGTACCGCGCACGGCCGCTGATCCACAGCCGCAGAACACCGCCTCGGCGGTAGAAAATCCGCCGCCGACACCGACCCTCACGCCATCGCCAACAGAAACCCCCACCCCAACTCCGTCTGAGACTCCAACACCAACGCCTTCGGAAGAGCCGACACCTACTCCAACTCCGACAGAGGAGCCGACTCCGACAGCAACAACGACGCCCACACCTACCGAAGAACCGACTCCAACGCCCACTCCGTCGCCGACGGAAGAACCCACTCCCACACCCACGGCTACACCGACTCCTACACCAACGGAGGAACCAACTCCGACTCCGACTGAGGAACCTACGCCGACCCCGACGGCAACTCCGACTCCCACACCTACCGAAGAGCCGACCCCGACTCCTACACCCACGGAAGAACCGACTCCGACACCGACGGCAACTCCGAC
>MFJD01000012.1:2656-5280 GCA_001779095.1 Candidatus Gottesmanbacteria bacterium RBG_16_52_11
CCCACTCCCACGCAGACTCCGACGCCAACCGAAGAACCTACACCCACACCTACTCCGACAGAGGAGCCGACGCCGACGCCTTCTCCGACCGAAGAACCGACGCCGACAGCAACACCGACTGTTCAACCTACCCCGACTCCGACGCCGACTCCGGGCGGACCAAGGGAAGAAATTATTATCAACGAGCCATTCCTGACCTGCCGGATTACCTATATCCCCAGAAAAATCTGGCACTTCACCGTATACTATCCCCGCATCAAGTGTGTCTGGCACGGCCGGTAAATTCTTCTGATACAATGCCTTTATGAGTCCCCGGAAATACCGCGTCTTGGGAGCTATGCTGGCTGCTGCCCTCCTATGGTCGACTGCCGGTGTTACCACTAAAGTTCTGCTCCGGGTCATCCCGCCTTATATGCTCGCCTATATCCGGTTTGCCATAGCCGGCATTATCATGCTGCCGCTCCTGATGCGGTCGCGCATCCCCAATATCCGTCACTTAGCGCTCCACATCATACCCGTGAGCCTGCTGGGATCGGGAAACATCCTGTTTTTCTACCTGGGCATTGAAAGGACTACCGTCCACGCCGCGTCAATGATCTATACTGCCCAGACTCTGATCGTGGCAGTGTTAGCCTATATCCTCATCAGGGAAAGAATTTCCCGGCGGAAACTCATCGGGGTCCTGACCGGTTTTGCCGGTGTAGCGGTAATCACCCTGATTCCGGCGCTGCAAAAGGGGGCGTCCGTATCGGGAGACCTGACCGGAAATATTTGCATCATCGCGGCGACCGTCTGCTGGTCGCTCTATACGATCGGCTCACGGCAGCTTCTCACGAAGTATGACTACTCCGCCCGTACGCTGACGGCGGTATCCATTCTGACGTCGGCGGCGGTTTTCGGCATAGCCACGGCAATCAGGGCTGACCACTTCCCCTGGGTCACGGTGCTGCGGCCGGCGAACGCGGTACTTTTGCTGCATCTGGCGGTCATGCTGACGGTAGTCACGTACCTTCTCTACCAATGGGCTATCAAGCACTCCTCAGCCGTAACGGCATCTTTAGTCCAGTATCTGCAGCCGGTCGCTTCCATTGCCCTGGCCATTGTCTTTCTGGGTGAACGGCTGAGCTGGGGATTTGTATTGGGAAGCTTACTCGTATTTGCCGGACTGTACCTGACCAGCGGATTGACTCCGGCTGACCTGCGCCTCCGGCGGGGATAGTCTATTCGCGGCGGAAACCGTCACGCAACCGGTCACGGATTGAAGCCCACCAGTCCTGAGTATTGCCCGACATAATGCCCTGCGCCAGTTCCCGGGCTTCCGGCAGCTTCACCCGGCTGGCATTTGCTTCGAGCCACTCGGCAGCGTTGGTATTGCCGTTTTCGACCAGCCGTTTCACTTCGACAAGTAGCGCCAGGATATTGGATTCATAGACGATACGGGCTTCGGTACTTTTTTTCGCTTCGTACTCATCCAGCATTTCCTTCAGTTCGGGTGCGGCGGCCGAAAATATGTCCCGGTTGGCTTTGGCAATATCGCGGGTGATGTAGTCAAGGGCGATCTTGTCGGCATCCCCGATGCGGGATTCATGGAAATCGTGAAACAGGCTCATGGTGAGGACTTTCGTCAGATCAGATTTAAGTGTCTTAGCCAGGAAGTAGGCAATTACCGAAGTCAGAAACGTATGTTCCCCGATCGATTCCCAGTTGTCGCCGAGAATCTGCCAGCCGGTGCGCTTGAGACGCTTGGTCACGGCGGCTTCGAAAATCAGGCTGATGTATTTTTTAGTATCCACAGTGACTTCCTTGTGATATGCGAAACGTAAAGAAATTTTCCGGGATGAAATTTTCACCGTTTCAGCAACGTGGAAAACGCAACGCGTTTTCTTTACGTTGCGCTCCCGGGGAGAGTCGAACTCCCATTACAGCCTCCGGAGGGCCGCGTTCTATCCATTGAACTACGGAAGCAATCAGCCCGTATTATAGCGTATCCGTGACGGGCGGATAAATATCATCTAACAACTGAAGCCGGATGAAGCAGACTGACTGAATCAGGATGCCGCCGGGGCAATACCGTTTTTAGTCAGGATTTCCCCGATTTCGGTCAGCGCACCGGTAATCTGGTCCTGAATATCTTTCGGGGTTTCCGGATTTTTCAGCGCCGATTCGACCAGCTCAACATACTGATCCATCGTCATCTGCGGGGCGGCAACCGTTTCCGCCAGTTTTTGCTCCGGCATACGGGAAATCAGAATCGGCCAGACGAGTGATCGCATGCCGGCACTGATTCGGGCATAAATATCAGCCTTTTTCTCATCCGGTATCCGGGCATTCTGCACCCTGACGAGAATATCCGTTAACAGTCCGTCCAGCTTATCCATATAATTTGCCGCTCAGGCACTTGATACATCCGCCCCGGCGTCAATCCCGCCACCGGAAAAAGTCGATGATACTCCGCTTCCGGAACCGGAATGGGTGACACCGGAATGGGAATCGAGATTGTAGTAAACTACCGGCGGCCCGATCATCCGATCTTTCAGCCTTATGATCAGGGCCGATCCGCCGCCGACGAGGGCTCCGATCCCAGCTCCCGCAGCTACTCCCACCACACCGGCAGCCAGTCCGAC
>MFJD01000012.1:5298-5710 GCA_001779095.1 Candidatus Gottesmanbacteria bacterium RBG_16_52_11
GGCAATCCCCAGTGGGATACCCCATCCGATCCCGAACAGCGTACCGTATTCGGCGCCGATGACGGCTGACGGCAGGAAATGATCCCGATAGGCAGTCCGCTCCGCGGTAGCGGTCCGGATCGTATCCCGGGCAAATCCCGTCCAGGCTTTGGCCCGGGCCAGCTGAATCTGATAGTATTTATCCCGGGGAAAGTCGGGCGTTGCCTTGACCATCGGCCAGACAACGACATTACGGACAAAATCAGTAATCCGGGCCCCATATTCACTGAATATGCCGCGGACGGTAATGCCGATTTTCTGCAGCTTGACCATGACCGTATTCTGGTTTTCCGGCGGTAATGTTTCGACCAGGTCCTGGAACTTCTGCTCGTAGGTATCGAGGATGAGTTTCCGGTCCCTGCGGATATCGCCC
>MFJD01000012.1:5721-16947 GCA_001779095.1 Candidatus Gottesmanbacteria bacterium RBG_16_52_11
CAAATACAGCCGCAATCTGATCATCCAGCGGTTGCTGATTCACTTCAACCGCAGGTCTTAATTCAGTCATCTGAGTCAATTCTGGCACAGACAGGCATCCCGTGCAAATCAGATACACCAGCGGAGAATCCGGTCCGGATTGACCCGCCAACTGGAAATAATGCGGAACAGAAATGTCCCTGCCGGTAGAAATCATCACAAATATTTGCATATGCTAATATTTGTGATCTTAAAGGCAAGGGAATTATGTAATCTTACTAAGATCACCGTCGATCACTACCGGCTGCATGGCGTGCATTTCCGTCCGGTACTCCATGTCAGGCACCGGATTTAAGAGGTATATCTTCTTCCCCAGCCAGAACGCCAGACCCATCTCCAGAAAAGTGTTGCCGCCGATGTAATCCGGAATGCCTTTCTTGGCGTAATTGGCTACCAGTATGGCGTCGCACTTCTCGATCCTGCGGAAATGTTCGCGGATGAAGTCATGCTCAATCTTGTGCGCAATCCGCAGGTCGTCTTCCTGCGGTACAACGTAACCGGCAGTGTCCATAAGATCAATGCCCTTGGGCACGAAAACCGTGTGCCCCGCCGCCTCAAGATCCTTTTTGAGCCGGCGCATCTCGCCGTGGAACTGCATGCTGCCGCAGATGGTTATGGTCATAATAATTATTTTACTATTTAATTTAAGGCTTTCGTATAATAAAGTAGAGCCTTATCGGAAAATTCCCTTTCCGTCCTGGTAAAACCGTGTTTTTCGAACAGGTGAACGGCAGCTGCCGCATAGGTTGACGTAATCAGTGAAATTCCGGTAAAACCGGTTTTTTGCGCATAATCCAGCGCATGATTGAGCAGCAATGACCCCGTACCATTGCCCCTGCAGTCCTTTCTGACGAACAGGCGTTTCAGACTTGCCTCACTACCCGGTTTTGTCTTTACTGCAATAGTACCTACCAGCCTGCCGCCCGTGACCGCCAGCCAGAACCTGCTTTTACCGCTATATACTTCAGAAATTGACTCCAGATCCTTATGTCTCGGATCCTGCCGCGGATCATATCCCGGACGCAGTTCGGTGAGACAGGTAAATACCAGTTCCCGCACATCATCCCCGAACCGGCTGGTGTATTCTTTAATCCTGACCTGCGTAATCATCGGGCGGAGGGTACAGGATTCGAACCTGTGCCTCCCGAAAGGGAGAACGGTTTTCGAGACCGTCGCTTTGAACCACTCAGCCAACCCTCCATCGGGTATTTGGTAAATTCCCCGTGGCGCGCCCAACAGGAGTCGAACCTGTATCAGAGGCTCCGCAAGCCCCTATTCTATCCATTGAACTATGGGCGCAGACGGTGTAATTGTACTACGGGGCTATCTTCAGCGCTACTTCAGGAGGTCTGGTTTTCCAGAGGAACTTTTTCCGACAGCCAGGTGGCGGCATTATCTACCCATGACTTCTGCGGCTCTTCCCGGTAGGGAACGTGCTTGGCGATAATGGCCCGGACTTTTTCCCGGTTTTCCTTCCCTAAAAGGACCTGCACCAGCGGGCCGAATATGGGACGCAGCACAATATGTCCCTGGTTCCACTGCTCCTCAAACCAGAATTCCACAAACTCCTCCCAGCGGTAGAAATGACCGGCACTGTCAAGCCCCAGATTGGTGAGGCGGTGTTCCACGTCCTCCGGCGGCACCGTCGAGGTGACGTAGATAAAAAACACAACTCCCAGAACTGCAGCAATCAGGGCGAATTCCCGGGCAAAAACCAGTATCACCATGAGGAGAAACACGATCGCCCCGATGTTGGTGAAAAATTCCCGGTTCCGGGGTTTAAACAGGCGGGACGGCGAAGTCCACCTGAGGTAGACTTCTTCTTCCACTTTACCCACTTTATCTGACTGCCCGGATACCTGCGGCCTGTCCATTAGTTAGAGTATATAACGCCACCACTGCGGATGCCAATTACCGGATCATGCCCGGTATTTATTTCCGGTCGTCGGCAAAGAATTCAAAGTATGAAAGGATGCCGATCGCACCCAGTATGAACCAGAATAGAAATTCTTCGAACGGGAACCTGAAGCCCGACAGGTCTATCCAGCCGATAAAGTTTCCACCGGGAAAAGTCCACTGTTTAAGCTGCAGACCCGTCAGTTCAAACAGAAGTGCGAGGAAGAAAAAATATGAAGCGGTTTTCACATACTTTGACAATAACCTCGGAAAAAACGACAGGAACGTGACTGACGGCAGGAGAAAGAAAATCACGCCGAGCCAAAAATATGAATATGGTATTACCAGAAGCTCCGGACTCGAGAAATATACGGTTATGAAAATAAGCACCAGGGCAATTACCGGCCATGCCAGATATTTAACCCATCTATCCGATAGCCGGTGTTTACCCTTATCAAGAAAGTGTTCATAAAATATCACCGGACTGTATATGAAAAAGAATCCCCATATCAGGTCTTCGAGAGCGACGGTTCCGAACAGGCGGAACGGAAATACGGTCACCGGGACAAACCAGGAGTTATTGAATGCTGCGATTATGTCTATACAGATTCCCATGGGAACTGAAATCAGCAGTGAGAATACCAGGGTCTTCTTCACCCTGGCCGGAGTTCTGAAGGACAACTAGGCTGAAGGCAGGCCGAAAAATAACAGTGTCGATGTCAGGAAATTAGCCCTTAGCGCCAAAGAGAAGGCGACCGCTACCGCCGGAGATGTAATCAGTACCAGTATGTCGAGCTTTTTGAGAAAAACCAGATGATTACTATAGCGTTTTCGGATTGGCATACTGAATACCAGTATATATCGCCGGAGTAGGAGAGGGAGTGAGTGGGATGATGCTTATTTATCGCTGCGTCACGTCGCAACCTGAATATATATTAACGCGAAGGCGGCACGTAAAATTCGCAGACTCATCACGTGCCAGCCACGTGGAAATTGCCGACTGGCAATTTCTTTACGTGGCGGAGGCGAGAGGATTCGAACCTCTGATAACCTTACGGCTATACTTGTTTTCAAGACAAGCCCGATCGTCCACTCCGGCACGCCTCCGGGGTACCACTATTGTAACAAATGCGCGTCAGGGGGGGAAAACCTGAGTATTACCGCTCACGCCGGCGGACATAGGAGACCAGGTCAGTCAGTACCTGCCGGACGGTTTCGCCGACGGGCAGTCGTCCGATACTGTCTGAGGTCCGATGATCATATTCGTCAATCAGCTCGTCAACCTTTGCTGCCGCACCCGAGGTAAACAGGAGATCCCGGACCGTCCGGAGCCCGGCTTCGTCCAGGTCCCTGCTGCCGTAGAAGCGGCGGAATTGTGCCAACTCCGGCCCTTTCAAGAGCTCAAGGCCGTAATGGTAGTAGAGCGTCTTTTTGCCCTCCCGGACGTCGCCGCCGACGGACTTGCCGGTCCTATCCGTATCTCCGAACAATCCGATCCGGTCGTCAACCAGCTGGAAAACCAGCCCGGCGGACCTGCCGATTTCCTCAAATTCCGGGCTGAGCAGCTCTCCCTTTCCGGAAAGCTCAAGCGCCGCCAGAAGCGGCAGAATCCATGAATAACGGGCGGTCTTACCGGTATACATGGAGAGAATCTCCGCTTCGGTGACAGCGGATGAAATACCGGTGATGCGCAGATCCTCAATCTGGGCCGCCCCGAGAAGTGCCATTTCCCGGGAGTAAAGCTTGATCATCCGTCTGAGAGTCACCGGATCAACCGGCATACTTCCCAATAAATCGGAAGACAGGAAAAACGCAATATCACCGATGCAGACAGCGGCATTCTCACCGAAACGCCGGCGCAGTCCAGCCGGCATCTCACCCGCCAGGCCGGCAAATGTTTTGTGCAGGGCATCCTGGCCGCGGCGTTTTTCGTCTGCGTCCATCACGTCATCCTGAACCAGAATCCCCGTCTGCAACAGTTCCAGCGCGGAGGCAGCAATCAGCGGCGCCTCCCCCAGCGGTTTGCCGACCAGCGAGTCGGCCACGATCACCAGTATGCTGCCGCGGAGGATCTTGCCGGAAACCGCCAGCTTCACCAGCGCGTCATAAGCCTCCCGGTCTAAGGGGAATACGGAGAACTCGTCCCGCTTCTTCGCCAGGTACGCCGTCAGGTAATCGGCAATCTCCTGTTTTTTAACGGATAGTGTCAGGGGAATGTCCTGTGTCAGTTCCATAGGGTGCGTTATTTGTATCGGAACGAGGTGAACCAATCATACCATGTTTGCGCAAATATACCTGCGTTTATTGCAGAAGCAGAGCTGTACAAAGGACGAATCCCGCTTTCGTCCCGACTAAGTCGGGACTACGGAGGCGAAGGCGGCAGCGTAAGAAATTTTCTCTAGAAAATTTCAACGCTCCAGCAACGTGGAAATTGCCGACTGGCAATTTCTTTACGTGGCGGAGGAGGTGGGATTCGAACCCACGCGAGCCTTGCGGCTCAAAGGTTTAGCAAACCTTCGCAATGGACCAACTATGCGACTCCTCCCGATGGTACGCATTATACCAATGTGACGTGCCTCCTGCCATCAATCCCGGCTCCTGATAATCACGGCTTTGCCGCTGTGGACCGTAATCCGGGCCTGTCGGGCCGTAATCTCGTTGGATACTCCGACGGATAGGCCGCGCATCATCGTCCGCCGGCGGACCGGATACTTCACGCCGGACAAAGTGACGCTGATCCTCCGGGTGTAGGGGATAACGGACAGGTAACGGTAAACCGGATCGTCGGCGATTGTCAGATAACCGTCCGCCAGCATGAGAATATTCCTGTCGTCCCGCATTGATGCCGGAATGCCCCGACGCAGGGGGATTTCCAGCGTGGTGACGGCCGACAACGTATGGTCAGCCCGGGTACCGAACCCGCCCCAGATGATTATTTCGGCCGGATCTGCCGCGACCGCGTAGCGGACTGCCAATTCCAGATCTGTATAATCTTTCTCCTGAGGATACCGAAGCACCGAGCCGACTGCTGCCGTGATGCGCTTCATACCGTCCCCGCTGACGGAATCGAAATCCCCGATTGCCACGCTGGGAGTGATTTTCCGGTCGAGCAGCCACGCGGCAGCCCCGTCAACACCGATGATGAAGTCATCGGGTTTCAGGCCTTCGGCGCCCGTTTCCGGCAGAACGCCGTTGGCATAAATGATATATCTGGTACGCCGCGACATACGGTTCGTAGTATACCAAGGTGGAGAAATTGAGAACTACCTTGCCAGTACGACGCCCCAGACAAAACGGAAACCGGACCGTTTGAGTGTGGCAGCGGCATCGCTCAGGGTTGCACCAGTGGTATATACGTCATCGAACAGAATCACCGGCTGCCTGATGTACTTATCTGCTATAGGCTTATTTACCCTGAAAACACCCCGGATATTTGCCAACCGGCGCTTCCTGTCGCTCAAATCCGCCTGCGGAACCGTCATCCTGAACCTGGTGAGGATGCCCGGTTCGACCTGAACTGCGGCCGCCGAGGCAAAAATCCGGCCGAACAATTCAGACTGGTTAAATCCGCGCAAACGCTGCCGTTCTAAATGCAATGGAATCGGTACCAGAATTGCCGGAAATCCATTTTTTACCAGAGGTATCAAATTGTGCGACGTTAGGGGAACCAATGCCATTAACCGTCCGGCGACGTCGAAGGCGGACCGGTATTTGACGGTCTTGAGGACCCGGCGCAATACTCCCCAGTACCGGAAAAATGCGGTCAGACCGTCTATCCTCCACTTGCCCCGGCAGACGGGGTGAGTTGCGCCACCGATAGCGCGCTTCTGGCAGACCGGACAAACTGAATCGGACGGAATTATTGCGCGAAGTGTCCGCCGGCAGGAAAAACAGACATACTCCCCTACCCGCCCGCACCCCAGACAGCGCCGCGGGAGCAGGATGTCAAGAAGGAATCCCATGGGAAAAATAATGATTCATTTGTCTTTTAATATATCGCCAGCCGCTACCGCTTTTAAGAAATACTTCACGACCGGTAGCATCTCTTCTGTTAATATATGCCTCATAATAGATGATTCGCCATGGTCTTTTGGATTTTGTTGATACAACTTCACCCTTATTATGACGTACCAACCTTCGACGCAAATCAGGAGTATAGCCTATATACAAGCTACCATCCTGGTCGCTCTGAAGTATGTATACGTAGTACATGTAATATTAGTTTACAGCTGATGTAAGTCCGGGAAAATATGAAGTGGGCACGTAAAATCCCGACAAAGTCGGGATCACGTGCCTCATAACGTAAAATTACTCAGAGTCTAGTCGTGGGTGTAAAAGTGGCTTGCAACGTGATCCTGAAGGCATATATTGCCTTCAGGATTTTACCAGTCGGATATAAAGTTACGTGGGCACGTAAAATCCCGACAAAGTCGGGATCACGTGCCTCACCACGTAAAGCAATTATTATTCGAGTATTATTAAAAGTTAATTTTATCAAATAATATTGCTCGCCACGTGGCCCGAAGGGCTTTACGTGGTGGAGATGCCGGGTAGTGAGCCCGGATCCGGAACAGCATATCGCAAACGTCTACAAGCGTAGTCAATCTACAGTTGTCGTTTTCCCTGTAACCGATTGACAGGAAAAGGAAAACCAAGGCGGATTGACTTAATCCGTACCGGAGCGCCGGGACCGGTAAGGACGCACCGCAACTCAGGTTGACGTCTTACGAAGCCGCTGCGGAAACTAAAGTGTAAGACGGCTTTTTACGCAGCGAAGGCCGGCAATTGCCTTGCGGCAAAAGCCATCTGCCATTCACGGGCGTAATCGGCTAACTCTGATTGTGCATCAGCAGTTATGATTTTGATGTCTGTTTTGCGACGGTACATCAACGTCGGCTTGCAGTTCTTAACGTGCCAATTCCGTCGAGTCATGCATCCCCGTTAGAATCACTTATCGATTCCCGCCAACCATTACAAATCAATCGTAGGCGGGAGAGATTAGTGATTCTTACGTCCGCCTAAGTCCGCTCCGTGAGCCGCGCTACGAATAGTAGGTAAGGCGAACGGTAAGGACAGGCGGGCTGTCTCATTACTGTATCTTATGCCATCCGTAGCCTTGCGCGAAGGAGGGCTTACGATAATCTAAACTTAGCGGGTCTACCGAAGCTTCAGCGACAGCAGGCATCCTGTTCTATAATTCTCCGGAATTAATACCGGAACTTTCTTATTTAATCTTACCCCGGAAATCCCGCTCAAGTTCCCGCTTCTGATCTTCCCGCCGCTTTTTCTCGCGCTTCTGGTACTCCTTCTTCCCCCTGCCCAAACCCACTTCCAGCTTGATTCTGCGCCCCTTATTATATAAGGTAAGGGGAACCAGGGTCAAATTAGACCCTTCGACTTTACCCTTCAGTGACAGAATCTCCCGTTTGTGCATTAATAGCTTCCGGGTGCGCTTGGGATCGTAGCCTTCCGGCCGGGCATAAACATACGGGAACACCTGGGCGTTAACCAGGTATGCCTCGGATCCGATAATCCGGACAAACGATCCTTCCAGGCTGGCGTGACCGCCGAGCAGTGACTTCACCTCAGCTCCGGTTAACATAATCCCGGTTTCCACCCGTTCGAGGATATCGTAATCATATGTAGCCCGCTTATGAGTAAGTCTCATACACTGTCCTCACTTAAGGTCAACGGAGTATACCAGACCGCCGGACAGAAGCAGTGCCTTGCGAAGCGTCCGGCTGACAACAACGGCCGTAGGTGTCAGACCGTTTTCCCAGACATACTGGGCGATATAGGCTCCGTCCTTGCCGGTGACGACCAGCCGTTTGGCACCCGGTTCAAGGATGTAAATTTCATTAACCTCATCATCGGTATAGACTGATACCGGCCCGGAAACCGGCGGCTCCAGTCCCTGCGGCCGGAAAACATCTTCCCTGCCCTGGGTGAATTTCAGGACTTCCCCGGAATCAATACCGATCCAGACCGAGCCGTCGATAGCGAGGCTGGTAGCCCGGCTTAGGTCCGGCTGCACATCGGAATTCAGGTATTCCCGCAAATCGGAAAACCCGTCATCTGTGGCCACATATTTCCAGATTCTGCCCTTATCGGTATCCAGAAGATAAAGGTTACCGCTGAACGCAGTCAGTGCCCGGATGCTGCCCCACTGATCCGAAGTGGCAATTACCGGTTCACCGGCCGGGCTGCCTGATTCGGGAATACTGAAAATCCCCCGGGGGGTAAACACATATATCGTTTTGCCGTACGGAGCGACATAGCTGACACCGGCAAATAAAGCACCGCCGGCGGCAATCCGGCCGTTTTTGGCAGCCAATGTGACGGCATAAACCGTTTCTCCGGACGCGTCAGCCATACCGGCAATATCGCCGAAATATCCGATACTGTCGACTTTGGCGCCTTTTTTCAGGAGACTGACATCAAAAAAGAGTTCCGGGGTTACGGAATATACCCGCATGGCATCGGTGAGGGCAGCTGTCACCTGACGGTTCATCTCATCTATCTCCCGCTTCATGCCGGACCGCGATACTGTAAGCGGAGCCAGCGTGTCACGTGCCTGCCTCAGAAGTTCCCGGCTGCGGCCGGGATTGAGCTCGCGGACCGCCTGGCTCTCGTCCAGCATGCGGCGGACTTCGCTAAGCACTAGCCGGGTGCCGCTGTTCTCCCGGGATGACTGCTGAGCCCGAAGTCCCAGAGCCACAACGGCGATAAACAATAATATGGAAGCTGCAGCAATCACGATGAGTCCGCGTGCCCGGACCGGGGGGTGCCGGCGGATTCGGCCAAGCGCCCGATGCGCAGTTCCGCTTGTCAGAACACTGCGGAATACGCGCGGCAAACTGTTGCGCGGACCACGTATTTCATGCTCCGGCGACTGCTCCCGGGGACTGACATCCTCCGGCACGAACTGACCGATCCGGACAATCCCGGCTGCACCGGAGGGCTCCCCTGTCCCGGAAACTTCCTCTGCCGTTTTCGGTTTCCGGTGAATTGCCAGGGTGATCCGTTCGGCGACTGCTTCTGCCGGAAGATGATCAAACAGCGGCGCCAGCTCTTCCGGTGTCAGGATCGGTGCGAAGCTGCCGGAAACAACAACTATCGTGTCACCGGCGACGGCGGAACCGCTGACACTTCCGGCAGCTGCTAAAATCTCTGCCATCCTTTCACCGCGCCTCAGGTATACCGATCCGCGGCCGGCCAAAACGGAAAGTATTTCTGTCCCGACCGGCACAATGACGGCCAGGGTTACGGTTTCGGCAGTTGCGGCCGCCCGGACAATTTTTTCGAGTTCCTTCAGCGTTGCCGGAGGTTCAGCCAGATTTCTGCTCAGTTCCGATAATAAGGCCATCCCCCGGCGCCGGGCACCGCCCTCAGTGTCATGAATCTCCACGACGACGACTGCCCGGGGTAACGATAAGACCTGAGCCCAATCGGTCGGGGATGACCCGCCCAGCACTGGGGATACCTCCATGCGGAAATGCATACCTCTATGGTATCACTGCCAGCCAAACAGGGTTACTTAAATACGACCGCAACCTGCCGTTTTCCCCGACTATGGAAATTGCCGGTCAATAACAGCCTAATTTTGCCTGCATTCGGGCACGTAATAACGGGATATACACTAAGGCAGCACGAGTACTGCCAGCAGAAAAATGCTGATTGCCGCAACCAGATGAAGCAGGGTGATCAACCTGATGACCGGCTCCGAACGCTCCTCCAGGACATTGGCCATCAGCTGTTCCTGCCGGACGATCACCGCCGCAAACATGATATATACACCCATACCGATCAGAACCGCAATCTTGATTGCGAGCTGAAGGCCGGCAATGATGTTCGGACTCACTCCTTACCTCCTTCAGCAATTTCCGTCAGGTCACGGATGGTTTCCACGACTATGTGGGGTTTGGGGACTTTCTCGAACCTGATGGTCGGCACTTCACTGGCCGTCTGGATGAAAACGTCACCGTAGTCAAATATGGCGGCAAAAACGCCGCCGGCGGCAAAGGATATATCCTGGATCTTATGCAGTTCGGCGACGGCAAAATGCTTATAAAGAAGATACATAAAATCGATATCGACAATCCGCTCGTTAGTCACGATATAAATGTTGAAATACCAGTGAAGAAAACTGGTCAGGACAAACCCGAAGGTAGCGATATACCAGAAAAGCGTACCTACAATGAGGTATTGCGGAGGGACGGTAAAAGGCAGTTCAAACATCCTGAGAAGTACCGGAAACAGCGACGGCATCGTCACCAGAATTCCTGTGAGAATCAGCCACGGGATATTGACGATCGGGTGCTGACGCAGGAACAGTTCGACGGTCTCCTCCTTTTCCTGGGTTTCGAAGTGGACTCCCCGGGGTTTTCTGGCGAATGCCGTCAAAGGCATCATCGGGACCGAGTCGGAAATATCCGCCGGCGCCGGCTGAGCGCCGGGAGCGGACGGGGCTGCCTGAGGCTGTTCGAATATGGTCGGCACTGCGGGGATTGTACTACTTTTTCTCGATATTGAACAACCCGCTTTTGAGGGCTATACGGCCCGGAGCCCTCAGGTTGAAAGCCTTTTTGAAATCAGCACCGTTTATCGTAACGCTGCCTTTGTTGGTCTGGAAAGTGACGTTGGCGGTATATCCTCCCTCGGAGTAGGATACGGATACCGCGGTAACGCCGGTGAATCCGCCGACTGACTTAAGCTCGTCGCGGGAGTAGGGATTGCCGCCCCAGCAGGACCCCTGCGGCGTCACCCGGGCGCCGTCGCCGCCGCCCTCAAAAAGTACTTTCCAGGCGTTGAGAATATCAGCCATTTCCTCACCGGTCAGCCACGGATGGCTCCTGCCGCAACTGTCACCGGATCGTTCCCGGTACCAGGCTTTGTAAAACCAGGGGCTGCCGGCGATCTTTTCGTACGCATCGCCGGTCCACCCGTCCCTCCCCCGTTTGGTATCCCAGAACCCGGGAGTGCTGTAACCGTTGTAGGAGTAAGATTCCTGATAACCGCCGGAGGTTGAGGCATACCAGGCGGAAAACGGCTGGCCGCCGGTGACAATCACCCAGCCGCGGGTGGCATTAACCGCCTCGTCCCATTTGCCGCCTTTGGGAGAGGGTTTGAATACCTGGCAGGCTTCGGTAGCGCAGATCGAGCCGGAGCCGTTGTTAGTCCGGGCCAGGGCATAAGAGCGGGCCGCCACCGCCTGGGCTTTAAGGGCTTCCATGCCGCCCTCGTCACCCCAGGATCCGGGCATTTCGTAAATCCGTTTCGCATATTCCTCGA
>MFJD01000012.1:16965-21700 GCA_001779095.1 Candidatus Gottesmanbacteria bacterium RBG_16_52_11
CGTCAACATTAATGGTGATATCGGTCGAATAGTCTTTTTTGATTTCGATCCCGCTGCCGTAATAAGCCCGGAGGATCTCCTCGGCGCTCTGACCGCTTTTCGCCCTTCCGAAAGCCCCGTACTGACTCATACCCTTGAAATGGGGGGCACCGAAGGAAAAAGCGGCAAATGCCGGGGAAAAACCGGGGCTATAGTCCGGACGGCTGGCCGGATCGTCAGATAGCGGCACGTCACCGACGCTGGTCTGGAAAGTTCCGGATTTGGCGCTTAAAATCTCCTGCTGGCGCGCGGTCAGCTGCCCGATGATTCCGGTCAGCTGGGTCTGGTAAGCTTCAGCCTCGCCGACCAGCTTCCTGACCGAAGCCGCCCGCTTGTCGGTCTCGCCTTTGAGGTACGCCAGGCTTTCCTTCTCACTGACCAGTTCGCGCTTGCGGTCGTTCAAATCCTTGACCGAAACCGCAGTCTTGGTTATGGTTTTCTTGTCTTCGTTGGTGATTGCCCGTTCATACGCTGCCACCCGGAGTGACCGGCCGACGTTGACGGAAGAAAAAAATGCAGTCAGGAAATTATGGGCACTTTGGCGGATATAAAACTGGCGGATCCGTTCCCGGGCGAATCCGAGTATTGTCGTCAGTTCCTTTTCGCCTTCGGCGATGGCCTTAGATTTCCGAAGGACATCGGCTTCTATGGTTCTGATCCGCGCCTGAAATGCCGCGATATCGGATTCCATTTTCTTCAGGGTGTCCACATGCGGCTTCTTGGCGGTTTCCATCTGGTTCCAGGCTTCCTGGCACTTGGCGATTTTCTCCTTACATTCGCCGGCTGAGGAGCAGGTCGGGTCGCAGGTCTGGGCGGAAACTGCCGGAACCCGCAGAAGCAGCACCCACACCATCAGGAGGGGGGCAAAGTAACGGGCCAAAGCAGGCAACACACCGGCAGTACGAAACATTTCAACCTGGTCCCCATATTATCCGTGGGGAGACTTGCTGTAGAAATTGTACCACGCAGGGTAAACTTCCCTTTTGCCGGGGCCTTTGCTACACTTGATTTGTGAAACGTCCGGCGCTTCTTCTGGTCACAATCGCCTTATTATTGTCCTTCGGGGGGCCGGTGCTGGCTGCGGATGACGAAAACAAAGGCACCTGCTGGAAAACCGTCAAGAAAGAGGTCGACCTGCCGTGGACGGATAAGAAGCCCGACTACAGCTACACTTTCTGTCCGCACATTATCTTCACGAACAAGGTGGCTTGTATGGTGGGTGGCAAATACGAATACTGCTGCAATTCCGTCGATGCCTGCATGGATCCGAAAATCGGCGGAACGCCGAAGGAAATCTACGGTGATGTCAAAAACACCTGCCGGTACGTCCCCAATGCGGTCCAGAAGGATTGTAACGACTGCTTCCTGGGCGGCGGCGCCTGGACCTCCATCGGCTGCATCCAGGGCGAGCCGACGGAATTTCTTTCCACCGTACTGTCACTGGGCATCGGGATCGCCGGCGGGATTGCGTTTCTTCTCATCCTCCTCGGGGGATTCCAGATATTAACCAGCTCCGGCAACCCGGAACAGCTGACAGCCGGCAAGGAACTGGTGACGTCGGCCGTCACCGGACTCATACTCATCATCTTTTCGGTGTTTCTGCTGCGGATTATCGGAGTTAATGTCCTGGGACTGCCGGGATTTGCGGGAGCACCATGAAACAACTGGCACAGCTGCGTATACCCTGGGGAGTCGACGAAGGGATGCAACTGTCCGGCCCGAAAAACTTCGTTTTCGAAAATAGTAAGGTCGGAACGGTCATAATCCGGGCGATGCCGTATATATTCGCTTTTGCCGGACTGGCGTTCCTCCTGATGACCATCGCAGCCGGATTCGGATTTTTAACCAGTACCGGCGACCCCAAGAAAACCGACCTGGCCAAACAGCGCTTAAGCAATGCCGTAATCGGATTTCTCCTCATATTCGCCGCTTTCTGGGCTGTCCAGATTGCCGGGCTGGTCTTCGGTATCCAGGAAATCACCGATATTTTCAAATAACCGGTCTATTTTCCGAAGCGGCGCTGCCGGCTGGCATACTCGGCGATTGCCTCATCCAGCCTTTCGGGCGTAAATTCCGGCATGGTGAAGGAAGGAAAATACAGTTCGCTGTAGCGGCACTGCCACAAGAGAAATCCGCTCAGCCGCTGCTCCCCGCCGGTCCGGATTATCAGGTCGGGGTCAGGTATACCGTCGGTATCCATGTATTTACCGAACTCATCCTCGGTTAACCCTGAATTCCGGCTATTAAACTCCGGATCTGCGGCAAGTCTTCCGACGGCACGCACGATTTCATCCCTGCCGCCGTAATTGACGGCGAAGGTAACGGTGATATTGGTGTTCCCGGAGGTCAGATCAACCAGCTCGCGGATGCTTTTGCCAAGGGCCGGTTCCAGGCGGGACAGATCGCCGATAGTCCTGATCCTGATTCCCTTACGGTGCATCCGGGTACCGAACCGTCCGATCATATCGCGGAACAGACGCATGATCCCGCGTACTTCGGCGGCATCACGGTTCCAGTTCTCCGTCGAGAATGCCCAGAAAGTCAGATATTTCACGCCCCGCCGGAACGCGTGTTCCACCAGGGGCTCGAGGACTTCGGCGGCAACTTTCCGGTGTCCGGACAATACCGGCAGCCCCTGCCGCCGCGCCCAGCGGCGGTTGCCGTCCATGATAACGGCAATATGTGCCGGAACGGTCTCCTGCCGGTTTAAGCCTTGTGTCATCCGGACTCCTTTTCCAGGCGCACTCCTTCTTCACCCAAGCGCACCGGAAGTGCCGGATAACCGAACTTGCGGCTGAGTGCGGCAATCCGGTCCGGATCACGGTGGCAGGCCAGGATATAACCGACACCGCGCTTGCGCCCGCCGCCGCCCAGAATCTTGGCGGCTCCGCCGGCGGCTTCTGCCGCCCGAATTAGCGGGATTACCCGGGCCGATACTACGCCCATTTCCTCGAGCGTCCCCTCCCCGGCCCGGACTGCACTTAACAGCCCGTCAAGTTTCCCGGTTTTCAGGGCAACCGTGATGTTTCTGGTCTGCTCTTCGTTGCGGGCGAAAATCCGCTTAAATTTTGAGTTTTGAGCTTTGAGTTTTGAGCTGACGAATGCCACCATTTCACCGGTTGACTCGGCCGGCCGGCCGGTATCAATCAGAAGAAACCGGTTCAGCCGGTCAGGAATCCGGAACGGCAGCTGCCAGATACTCCGTAAAAATTCCAGTTCCTTCCGGAACCAGATCAAGCCTCCGAACGTCACGGCCGTATTATCCCCTCCCGAAGGATTGCCGTGCATATGTTTCTCGGCCTCATAAGCGATCCGGTTAATCTCCGCCGGATTCCAGACGGATTTCCAGCTGTACATGCACGCGGCAACGGCGGCAACGGCAACGGCCGCGGATGACCCGAGGTGATACCCGGGCGGGATGTCTGACTCCACCGTTACCGTCAGGGCCGGAATCCGCTTAATTCCCAGCAGGTTCCGCGTTACCCCTATGATGTGACGGATATATCCGTCAGGCTCCGCGGATCTCACGGTGATGTCCCCCGGTGCGCCCGCGGGGCGGGGCAGGACCGTAACCCGGGTGCGCATACCGACCGCCGCCAGAAGCGCCGGATATCCGTAGACAATCGCATGGTCACCCATCAGAAGCACTTTGCCGGGAACGGAAACGGTTACCGCCTGGTGCTTCATACTTTTTGCGGGAGGCTCCGGAAATATTCAGTCAACTGCGGCAGATTAACGATCCTGGAAAACCACGGAGTGTAAAGTGCGGGGCGCACAGTCAAGTCATTTATCAGCCCGGACCAGGACATCCAGGCAAACTCCGACACTTCCAGCGGATCCGGCCGCGGTACTCCGTCCCAGGAAAGGACAAAAACGTGGTCGTACTCAAACTCGGAATATTCATCCGAAAATGCCGCATGATAAGTAAAGGGCGCTACATATACCGGATCCTCCCGGCCGACCGTGATCCCCAATTCTTCCGACAGCCGCCGGAGTGCGGCGGCAAGCGGCGCTTCTTCCGGGGCCGGATGGGTACAGACGGTATTTGACCAGAATCCTCCCCACAGGAGTTTCTCCCGGCTCCGCTTCTGAATCAGCAACTCCGGAACAGTCCGCAGCCGGTAAACCAGCACCGAAACCGCCCGGTGCAGCTTCCCCTCACCACGGTGGGCATTTATCACCTCACTGACTCCGACCTCACGGTCATCTTCATCGACTAAAACCAGCGTTTTCATGATCTTCCTTTACGTAGCCCCGGCTTTTCCCCCGCGGCAGCGGCCGGGGCGGAAACCGGAACAGCCTTGAGGCCATACGGGATTACCCCGTCCGGATCCGGCTCGGTTACCCGCCGGAGCACCAGCCTGACTGATCTTCCGGTGCGGAGATCATCCGGCAGACAGTCAACCATCTGACAGAAAATCCGGGAGGAGCTGCCGTCTATCCTAATAATGACTACCGGGTAGGGAGCCTGTCCGGCAAACCCGAAGGGCGGTACCCGGATAATGCTGTAAGATACGATGACTCCGGTATGACCGAGATAATCCCTGAGTTTCCGCTGATTGCGCCAGACTTTTACCGGGCTGACCATAAGTTACGCCTTTCCGAATATATGCACCACTGCAGTCGCACCGCTGCCGCCGACGTTATGCGTCAGTCCGGTTCTGGCTCCGTCCACCTGGCGGGCTCCGGCACCGGC
>MFJD01000012.1:21723-45996 GCA_001779095.1 Candidatus Gottesmanbacteria bacterium RBG_16_52_11
CCACCTGTTTGACCCCGGTAGCACCTACCGGATGACCGCAGGCTTTAAGCCCCCCCGAAGTGTTAACCACCAGACCGTCACCGCCGAGCCTGGCAGACCCGGCCGATACCGCAGCTGCTGCTTCACCTTTGGAATACCAGCCGATATCCTCAAGAGCCAGAATTTCAGCTATCGTAAAGCAGTCATGGAGTTCCGCAACGTCAATGTCACGCGCTTCCACTCCCGCCTGTTCGAATGCCCCTGAAGCTGCTTTTCCGGTTGCGGCCAGCTCAGTGAGACTTGACCGCTGCGCCAAACCCAGCGTATCGGTGGCAACCGCACCCGACAACACGGTGACACTGCCACGGCGTTTTTTGGCCGAGACCACCACGGCGGAAGCCCCGTCCGATATGGGAGAGCAGTCTAAAAGTTTCAGCGGATCGGCAACGCAGGTACTTTTCATCACTGCCTCAACCGTGATTTCGGTCTGGAAATGGGCTCCCGCATTCAGGCTCCCGTGAAAATGATTCTTGACGGCCACGGCTGCCAGCTGTTCTTCCGTCGTACCGTACTTCTCCATATGCGCCCGCGCCAGACAGGCATAAAGGGCGGGAAACGTGGCTCCGGCAGCACGTTCTTCATCACTTCCGGCACCCATCAGGGCAGTCGCCACTTCTTCAGGCTTATAATCGGTCATTTTTTCAATGCCGAGGACCAGTACCGTATCATACTGGCCCGATGTCACCGCCTGGCAGGCAGTATGGAAAGCCAGGCCTCCGGAAGCGCAGGCGCCCTCGATTTTGACTGCCGGGACATTAAGTCCCAGCTCTTCGGCAAAAAACGCACCCAGATGTTCCTGACCGCCGAGAATACCGGACAGCATATTGCCGACGAAAAGCGCCTGCACCCGGGACCGGGATATTCCGGCGTCCCCAAGGGCACCTTTGACCGCGTTGGTCGCCAGCGTCCGCGGTGAAATGCTCCAAAGTTCGCCGAACCTGGTTGTCGCCGCACCGATAACATTAACTTTCATATTATTTTGCCGGTCCCATACGAGCCTGGCAGCCGTGAAATCTGCTGACTTTATATCTTCTGCGTCTGTCTCAGATACTGGGCATAGTCAATATAGCGCGCCTGACTGACTGAATTATCCACGGTAGCACCGGCATCCCGGCGGGCTTTCTGTACCCTGCGTATCCGGTCAGTCACCTTCCAGAGAAATGCATCGCTACCGGCGCCTGAACCGTAGGAAACCATGCAGACAGTCTGACCCGACTTGGCAATGTCAAGCACGGCAGCCAGGCCGAGCATGCTGGAAGCCGAATACGGATTGCCGATTGATTCAACCACCAGGGAGGGCGCCAGCTGCTCCCGGGTGAAACCCAGACGTCCGGCCGCATCCCGGGGAAACTTACCGTTGGGCATGTGGAATACGCAGTAATCAACGGAGGCGGCCGTGATACCGGTCCGTTCAAACAGCAGTTTAGCAGCACCCAAGACGTGAGTGAAATAGGCCGGTTCGCCGGTAAAGCGTCCGGCGTGGCTCGGGAAGCGGATGCCGTCCCGCCGCCAGAAATCCGGAGTATCCGATGTATAGGAGCAGTAATTCACGAGCTCACACGCCAGGTCATTTCCCCCTAAAAGAAACGCGCACCCGCCGGCTCCGGCGGCATACTCCAGGGCGTCATGCGGTTTGCTCTGTGCAGTATCGGATCCGACCGCCAGTCCGTAACGGATCTGACCAGACGCAATCAGACCGGCAATAGCCTGTGTTGCCGCGGTACCGGCTTTGCAGGCAAACTCCATGTCAGCTGCCAGATATGCATTTCCGATACCCAGCATTTCCCCGACAATCGTGGAAGTCGGATTAACGGCATACGGATGGCTTTCCGAACCCACCAGCAGTGCACCGACTTTCCCCGCCGGGACACCGGCTGCCGAGAGCGCCCGGTAGCAAGCCTCATGGGCAATCGTGACGGCATCCTCATCAATAGCCGGAACCGCCTTTTCACGGATTCCGAGCGACCGGATGATTTCTTCAGGATTTTTCCGCCAGACACCGGCGATATCGGAAAGCCGGATGCGGTATACCGGAATATATGTGCCGTAACTGACAATGCCGACCATAGTGATTAAAATCCGAAGTCCTAAATCCGAAACAATTCCAAATTTCCGAAATGCAAATTATTGAATATGCCGGACTTGTTCCGGATTCCGAAATCCGGTATCCGTGCTTATTGCCGTATCTGCTTCCCTCCCCGAGCCAGTGTCTGATGTGCCCGGGCCAGACTCCCCTCCGACAGCGAAGCCAGAAGCGATATCTCGCCGGCCAGTACGGCCGCTCCCATGACTTCGGCCAGCTTCAGCCCATTTTCCCCGTCACGGCCTCCGACAAGCCCCAGAATACTCAGGGCTTCCTGCTGCGTGGCCAGACCAGTTCCGCCGCCGACCGTTCCCACCATCAGGTCGGGCAGGTATACGCTGACATACAGATTTTCACCGCTGACCTCCATGGTGGTCATTCCGACTGCGCACTCCGCGATATGGGCTAAGTCCTGTCCGGTAGAGAGAAACAGTGCGGCCAGGACGTTAGCAAATTGGGCGTTAAAACCCATTGATCCGGCCATGGCGCTGCCGACCATGCATTTGGACAGCCATGTTTCAAATATGCCCTCCGGAGTCGTTCTGAGAATCCGCAGGGCGTCGGGGTTGAGCAGCGATTCAGCCCAGACCTTATACCCGCGGTTATTTAAAAAATTCTGCCAGGCGGGTTTCTTGTCGGTACAGAAATTGCCGGACAGCGATAAACAGCGGGCTCCGGTAGCGGCTTCAATATCACGCACGATAAGGTCGGTGGCGATAGTCGCCATGTTCATGCCCATGGCATCACGCGAATCAAACATGAACCGTACGAACCGGTACCGGCCCGTGCTTTTGGTATCTAAGTCCCGGAGAGTCAGGTGGCCGGATGTGGACAGCGTGATTTTCCGGAAATGCTCCAGATGGCTGTCAACATAGTCAAACAGCCGGTTATTTGCTTCCAGTCCTTCGGTCCGGAAAACCGGACCCCGGCTGACTCCGGCCCGGTATGCCGCCGCAACTGCCCCGCCGGAAACGGAGATCGCCTTACACCCGCGGTTGACCGAGGCAACCAGTGCCCCTTCGGTGGTAGCCAGCGGCAGGTAGTAGCGTGTTATCTGCCCGCCGGCACCTACCACCGGCAGCGGTCCGGCGATACCGATCGGTATCTGAACGGCGCCGATCATATTTTCGCAGTTGCGTGTTGCGGCAGCTGATTCCGACAGGGTAAATGCACCGATATTAGCCAGTCCGGCCCGGGTCAGTTTCTCAACCGCCTGCCGGCGGGCGGCAGCCGTCGGCAGTTTACGGAATTCCCTGTTTTCACCTGGTTTCTTCATATGAATGGTATCCGGAATATACCCAGCCGGTACATGACAAAACTGTAGACGGCGATAGCCAGTGCGCCGATACTGCCCGCGCCCAATATCCTGACCAGGTCGATCCGGAGCGAAAACCGGAGCGTCAGATATCCCAGCAACAGTTTCCATCCCAGCATCGCGGCGGAGAATGTCAGGTAAAAAATCGAAAACAGGATACCGCTGACCGCGGCGGTCCGCGGCGGCGGCAGGATGATGTAAAGAAGCGACGTCACCAGAAACCAGAGCACCGTCGGCACCAGCGTATAGCCCCAGCCCACGGCCACCGACCTAAAGCTGCCGCGGCCGCCGAGACGGGTACCGGCCTGCCAGAATACCCAGGTTAATAGGAAAAATCCCAGCGCCGCCGACAGGGACAGCACCGTAAACTGCCGGGTCAGGATGAAAGGCCGGAATGCGGGCGCCCGGACCAGCGACGCCAGGGCAAAATACCCGAGGCAAACAAGTCCGATGTATGCAGTTTCGGTAGTATCAGAGCGCTCGGTAATCCGGCGGTAAGTTTCATAGGGCTTAAGCGCCACGCCGGTGATACTGCGCAGAAACAACACGAAAGCCGCAATCACGGCGCTACCGTCCCCATATGTATATATAGTCGGAGTTAAGAGCTAAAACCCTCGCTGGAGTACTGAAACCAGAAGCGATATGGCGGCACCGAAGGTAAGATACAATCCCACCGCCAGAGCCGCACTGACAGCTACGAGTGCCGGCCAGGGCATGACCTTGAGCCGCCGGACGAGGAATTTATATAGCGGCGTCAGCGGTCCTACCTGCTGCACCGGAAGGCGCATCACTTCCTGCCAGCGGTCAACAAATTTCTGATAAGTTGTGTTCATATTGAAACAAACGCCTTCACGAATGACTTCCGGGCCCGGAAGAGGGCTGATTCCGCGCTTTTAAGAGTCAGCGACAGCCGCTTGGCTATCTGGGCAACCGGCAGTTCCTCAACATATTTGGACTCGAGAAGCCTCCTGTGCCGGGGAAGAATCCGGGACAGAGCCACCCGGATCCGGTCGGCTAAGAGTCTCGCTTCCATTTCATCTTCGGGAGAAACCACCGGCGATATCAGCTGCTCGAGTCCACCCGTCCGGGAAAATACCGTATGCCGAATCTTGCGGCGGCGGTAATAATCGGTGATCTTGTGATTCGTGATGGCATATATATAGGTAGTCAGGCTGCTCCGACCGGAAAAATCCCGCAAACCCTCAAGAAAAGCAAACAAAGTATCCTGCAGCACTTCTTCCGCATCATGGGGATCTGATATTTTGCGCCCGATCAGGCGTGACAGCCGCGGGGCATAGGCCTGGTAAAACCGCGCCAGAGCCCGGCGGTCGCGCCGGAGAATCCCGTCGATCAGTTTAACGTCATCCATGTCAGCCAAGCATACACTATACCAAACCTGCGGATAACCGGCAATGCGGACGGAATTCCTTCTGACGCTCCGTCCTGTCGCGCTGTCAATTGACAGATATCCCCTGCTCCTCCTACACTTATAAATATGGATGCTGTGTATGCAGTAGACGGGATCGATTTTTCCAAACCGGACGTCTTCTCGCCGGCCGGCGCTTTCGATTCGTTCGGATCACTGGTGTCCATCATCGTCAAAAACGCCTTCGTTATCGGCGGGATCCTAACCTTCCTGCTGTTGGTTTTTGGCGGGCTGACCTATATAATGGGAGCAGGAAACAGCGACCCGAAACGGATGGAGCAGGGCCAGAAAACCGTTGTCTCTGCAGTATCCGGACTGATTCTGATTATCGGATCGTACTGGATCCTGCAGATTCTGGGACTGATCACAGGTGTTGACATCATCAGGAAACTGATGCCCTGAACATGGCTGCGCAAGACATTATCGGAACCATCGATCCCATTCTCCCGACGGCATACCGGGGGGTATCCGGAATCGGCGTATTCATAGTAAACATTCTCCGCCTGGTCTTCGTTGTCGCCGGCATATACAGTTTCTTCAACTTCATCCTGGCCGGATTTGCTTATATGACCGCCGCGGGAGACCCCAAGAAACTCCAGATGGCCTGGGCTAAAATCTGGCAATCGCTGGTGGGACTTCTCATAATCATCGTTTCCTTCGCCCTGGCTGCGGTCATCGGATACATCATGTTCGGCAGGGTCGATTTCATACTGAATCCGATAATCTATACACCGGACTGATATGGACGTTTACGCTGCAACCAAAGACCTGGGATCGCTCTACGGAGAGGGGTTAGGCCCTTTCGGACATGCTTTTACATCCGGATCTGCCTTCAAAGCGATCATCGACGCCGTCTCCTCTGTCATCGGTTTCATGACCGTGGTTGCCAGCATCTGGTTCCTGCTGCAGCTTCTGATCGGCGGCATCAACTGGATCAGTTCCGGCGGCGACAAAGGCAAACTCCAGTCGGCCCGCGACCGGATCACCAATGCCATGATCGGACTTATCATAGTTGTCGCGGCCTGGGCGATACTGGCTGTGGCCGGACAGTTCTTCGGCTGGGCTGATATCCTGGATCCGGCAAAAATTCTGAATCTTATCAAATTCTGACCTATGGAAGGACGGCAACTGGCACAGCTCTGCAACAAAGCCCTGCCGGCGAAGCTCGGCGGATGCGGATCGGCCACCCTGGAAACCGGTATGAACGCCATCGGCAGCCTGATCGGAGCAATCATCGGCGTATTCCTGATATTCGCCTTCATCCTGGCGATGTTTTACCTGTTAACCGGCGGTATCCAGTGGATCACCTCAGGCGGAGACAAAGGCAAACTCCAGGCGGCGCGGGACAAAATCATCCAGGCCATTCTCGGACTCATCATCGTCGCGGCGATCTGGGCCATAATGACCCTGGTCGGCAAATTCATCGGCATCCAGTTTCCGGTTATCCCCTTCCCGACGGTCACCGGGACGGAAGCGTTGCAGCCGGTGCGGATGCACGGATAGCTCCTATTGACAAGGTGGCTTTGATTGCTGCACAATCAGAAGTACGGTATAATCGCTCCGTAGTGATCAGGAGGATTGTATGAATTTTTCACTAGTCAAACCGGTTCAGGCGCAGGATTTCACCATCCCCCAGCCGGAAAACATTGAAATCGTCGATGTCGGCAGACTGATCAGCGCCCTGGTCGGAACTATCCTGATCATCGCCGCGCTTCTGGCATTCTTCTACCTGATTCTCGGCGGCATCCAGTGGATCACCTCAGGCGGCGACAAATCAGCCATGGAGGCAGCCCGCAATAAAATCACCCATGCTATCGTCGGCCTGATCATCGTCGGTGCAGCCTGGGCGATAATGCTCTTAGTCCAGTCATTCCTGGGCATCAACATCATCGGTTCCGGCGTAGAGCTTCCCAAACCCTGGGAGTAAACTCAAAAGACCTACTCAGTCTCCGGTCAGTGCACCTCTAACCTGTGACTGATGCTATTCCCTTTACAGCCTTCCGGCACTAATGGATAATACGGATATGGCAGCGTGGGGAACCAAATGTGAAGACCTGACTATTCCCGGAGCAGAGGGCGTTGCTTCAATCCGGTGCCTGGAACCCCTGTTTGCCAACATCATCGCCGCAGTGCTGGCTTTCGTCGGCGTCGGACTGTTCCTCATACTCATCATTAACGGATTTAACTTCCTGACCGCCGGCAGCGACCAGAAAAAACTGGAGAAAGCCAAGTCCGGCACCTCGGCGGCATTGTTGGGAATTATCCTGATAGCGGCAGCCTATCTGATCATCCGGCTGATTGAAGTGTTCGCATTTACCAATCCTGAGGCCGGACCACTCCATATCTTCAGAATCTGGCAGAAGTAACGCCGCAGCCTTGACGGATGCCGCAGTTGCGCGGATAATAAATCCATGACCCGCATACGGGCTTTGGTTCCGGTCCTCCTCGTTCTGACCTTAGCAGTTCTGACGATCGGCGGATTCCGCGCTGCATTCGCCTCTTCCGACGACCCCAATCCGGTCGATGACGGATTTGACATGGGAGTTTATGAGGGCCGGGAAAAAAAGACCCTGAGCGGCGAAGCTACCGGCCGCAGCATTCATCTGAACGATCAGAAAAACTGGCTGATGGATCTGGTCGGATCCGTCCCCGGTGTCACCACGCCGCCTAATGCGCCGCCGGAGTACATTGAAAAGACTGATAACCAGAGCCTGGCAGCCGGGATGGAAACTATGTATATCGCCATTTACGGCAATCCGCCGGCGGACCTGGCGCTCTGGATGCGCGACACCGGAGAGTCGCTCGGGATTCTGCCCAGAAGCGCCTACGCCCAGAGTCCGGGTGTCGGATTTTCCGGACTGGCAGCCCTGCTTCCCTTATGGAAAGTATTCCGGAATATCGCTTACCTGATGCTGGCTTTCGTGATGATCGTCATCGGCTTCATGGTCATGCTCCGCAAAAAAATCGACGCCAAAACCGTGGTGACGGTCCAGAACGCCATCCCCCGGGTGATCGTCGCCCTGATTCTGGTGACCTTCAGTTATGCCATCATCGGATTTCTGATTGATGCGATGTACCTGGTAATGGTACTGACTCTCAACATCATCAGTTCCGCCGGGGAATCGATCAACCCGGAAATATTTAACAAAAGTTCAGCGCTCGGTTACGTCACCGGAAATTTCATGGATGTCGCCGGAGGATTCATTTCGGGCGTCATCGATTCACTGGATGACGTGGCCATGCTGTTAGCCGGAAGCGCCTGGAAAGAAGCTGCCGCAACTGTCGGGATAGCCATCGGATCGATATTTACGATAATCAAGGGCAATGTTATCGAAGGAGCAAAGGGCGTGCTTCTGGTATCGGCGTTGCTTGCGGGCATAATTGCCTTAACAGTACTGATCGCACTGGCGCGCATCCTGGTAATGCTGATATCGGCCTATATCCAGCTCATTATTGCGGTCCTTTTCGGACCGCTCCAATTGATGACCAGTGCCCTGCCGGGCAGCCATGCGTTCGAAAACTGGATCAAAAACGTCATCTCGAACCTGCTGGTTTTCCCGATTACGGCGGCACTAATCATGATCGGACAAATCCTCGTCAACACGGAAATGGCGGGCGACCAGCGGCTGTGGGGGCCGCCGCTTCTGGCTCCATCCGGCGCCAAGGGCATGGCCGGGATCATCGGCATCGGACTTCTGTTTGCCATTCCCTCGGTGGTGGCATCGGTCAAGCAGGCATTCAAGGCCGAACCGGCCATCCAGGCCGGTCCGGGACAGATCTTCGGCACCTTCGGCGCGGCGGCCGGATCAGTAACCCAGTATCTCTACCAGGCTTCAATGATCCGGACGCTCATGCCCAGAGGCCCGCAGCAGCAGGGCGGCGAAGGCGGCGGCCGGGGCGGGGGCGGCCACGGCTGATCCGATTACATAATCCTCTAGGTAAAAAATCCGGTTAGTGGAGATTTACTGAGGTACCGCCGGGCGTCAGTGACCGCGGCTTTTCTCTTCTTCGTCAAGGCCACGCTTAAGGCCGAGTCCGGCAGCCACAATCGGAATCAGCCACCAGTACCGGCGCAGTATCCCGATAAGCTGCATGCCGATGCCGGCCTTAAACTCCCGCCTCAATTTGTGGTATAACGCTTCGTCTGCATTGAATATCCCCATTTCCAGCATTTTGTCGAGGACATGATCCACATCCGTCTCCTCCCAGGCGTTGCCCTCAGCTCCGCCGTAGCGGACGCCGTAGGAAACCTGCTGGGCGATCTTTTTCCCCAGCGGTTCCAGGTTGTGCTCAAACCAGTGCCCGTTGCGTTCGCGAATATGTTCATAACGGTGATCCCCGACGATTGCTTTCAGCGGTGCCTTCAATATATATTGGCTTAAACCGCGATCCCACGAGGCCATATTCAGATGGCTATCCTTAAGGTCCAGTTCGCCCCCGGCCTTCATTATGTTACCGAGAAACGGCACCCACATCGGATAGAACCGCCAGTGGAACGGATTATCGTCGATCAGACGGTTCCGGTTGAATTCAATCCACGCCCGGGCCAGCTCATAGGTTGCACGCTCCGCTGAACCACCGGTGGTATATTCATTCATCGCTTCCCGGAATTCCTTGAGTTTCTTGAGAGTCTCCTCCGGTTTGCGGTTGGTCAGAAATTCAGGTTTGTGCATCATAATCCAGGCGTCCCGGGCCCGGGCCATAGCCCACATATCCCGGCCCCGGCGGTCGACAGCGATGGTCCCGGTCTGGGACATATCCGTATCAGCCCAGTTGAAATCAGCAATTGTCAGCGTCATGGGCATATCGTGACTGGCTAAAACTTCCAGTCTTGACGCATGACCGTTGACCCCGCGCGCCAGTTCCCGTTCGACCGCCTGAAGCAATCCGAAGGAGTGTTCTATCCGGTCGGGAGCCATGCCTTCACGCTCAAGATACGGCCGCAGCAACCGGTCAAAATCCGCCCGGCTGGAAAGCAGGTTAACGTCGGCAAATTCATACTCCCTGCGGTCCCAGGTAGCCAGCTGAGCCTGCGACAGCGCCCGACGGAACTTCTCCCGGTCTTCCCGGAGCACCTGCTGAACATCAGAGGGCGCTTCGGGATCGGCAAAGTGATGATGCTCGAAAATCCGGTCCACCGGTTCCCCCAACAGCTGGAGGGCAACGGACGGGTTGCGGCGCATCAACTTGTGTAAGAGTTCCTGCCGGCCGGGCCCCTGCGGCGTATCCAGCAGCTGCACCCCGATGGCCTGGTTATCCAGCCGGACATCCGCAGGCAAATGGCCCATTTCCTGGTATTTCAGGAGTTTCTCCCGCCGGGCTTCCACTACGCCGATATCCAGCCGCCAACCGGTCCGGTCAAATATACCGCCGGCATCGAAAAATCCCTGTAAGAGCATTTCCGTATAGTTAATCCCGGTCTCATCCTCCACCTGCCTGAGAAACTCACGGGTATCCCTGACCGTCCCGTCGAGATGCCGCTCGTTTTCGCGGCGGTACTTGGGATCACCCCGGAAATGGTACCCTTTGCGTTCCAGCAAACTTTTCCGCAGGAACGACCGGTAGACTTCGCCCATCTGGTCGCCCATGCCGAAGCGGTCCTGAAACAGGTCCGGATTAACGATCCGCTGGAGATCCTCGAAGGCCGGCGATTTCATGACGTACTTGCCGATCGGCGCTTCAGGAACAATATTCTTAAACTCATAAGCCGGCTTGACAGCCATGCTGGCACCGATGGCAACGACACGGCCGCTGCCGATCATGGCGTTGCGGGATGCCCAGATAGCCCGGTTCAACTGCCATTCCTTAGCAACAATGCCCTGGGAGGCGAGATATTTACGCAGCCGCTCCTTGACCTCGATATCGATCTGGGACAATCCGCTGTGGATGTCCTGAAATTCCTCGAGCGACCGGTCTTCGTCCCGGGCAAACGTCCGCTGTTTCTGACCCATCCGGTATTCGATTTCGGACGGATAGGACTCAAGGACTTCACGTTCCCATTCGGTTAAGGATTGCTCCCCTTGCGTTACGCGCTTATGCTCGACATTCGTCAGCGCCTTACTCATTTCGTTGATCTGCAGATCAAGCTCGGCAAAATTCAGGATTTCCTCGTCCCAGAGCATGACGCCGTTGCCGACAATGTCGACTTTGTGCGACAGTTCCTGCAGTTCCTGATTTTCCGCCTGGGTCAGCTCCCTTTTCCCGCGCAGGTTTCTTAGATCCCGGTAGCGCTTGAGCTCACGGTAGTCGTGGTCGGCCAGCTCTTTGTATGACTGATCGTACACGTGCCGCTTCTCGCTCATGACGTCCCGAACGGTTTCATCATAGAGGGATATGGCGTAGTTGGCGAACTTATGGTCCCGGGCATAGTGGTCGAAATCACCCGGTGTCAGAAACTGGATATTGCGCAGTTTATCCCGCGGATCCCCGGGCGTAAACATCAGGTTCTTGATAATCTGGCTATGCCGGGGCATTTCCTTCCAGATGTACTCATAACGGTCAATGTAGAAATGACTGTTGCGGCCGTATTTCCACTCAATGAAGTCCTTAAAATTCTGCCAGCGGTACTCCTGCGGCAGACTCGGCCGGTCCGGTGCCCGGCCCATGGTATAGACGTCATTGACCAGCTTGAAAAAGAATTCCTCTTCCCCTTCGGGACCGCTCAGGATCATCTCAATATCCTCTACAGGTGTCTCCCGGTAAAACGTGAAAGGACCCTTCCCTTCGGGATTTTCCACCCGGTCGGTTTCGGGAATGGTATCGATAATATCCTTATACCGGACTACCCGTTCCTGTCCGCCCCGGGAGCGGGCGTATTCACGTGCCGCCTGGTTACGCCGGACCTGCAAACGCTCGACCGTCAGCCGGGCCTGATCCTCGGCAATATTATGCCGGGTAGACATCGCCATCAACTCCTGTACATCAGTATTTACGGCATGGTCATCCAGCAGATAATTGTCTCCGCCGATACGGATTTTGGCATTTACCTCCCGGAGCTTGGCGATTAATGCGGGATCGGATATTTCGTCCTCATCGGGATGCTCCTCGTCATACACCCGTTTTGCCGGGTCCAACGGTATTACCTCCGACACTTCACCGCCGTACAGTGTCTGATCAAAAGTATTTACAGCCTCAACGGGTTCGGGTGCGGTTTGGGACAGCTCCACAACGCGGGCCCTGATCCGGCCGATCGCCTGTGAGACCTCCATCCGAGCTTCGGTGGTCATTGCATTTGTCGGCGACAGGGACAGTTCCAGGGCTTTCACCGTCAACCATTCGGGACTTTGAGCCAGTTCCCGGTTGCGGGCGATCTCCTCGGCCATGAGCGCAACTTTTTCGGAGTGCCGGATGTCCTCGGCAGCTTTGACGAACCATTCCGCCTGCTCCGCCGGCGCCTGACGGAGAGCTTCCCTGGCCTCATCCAGACTCTGCCGCGGCCGCGGCTTGTCCCGCAATTCGCTCAGCACTTCGTTACGCTGTTTGGGGTCCCGGGTACGCAGTTCACGGATAATCTGCTTGGCCCGGGCTATTTCCGGGTTCACTCCGGCGGACGATCCTCCGGATGGTGTTTCCGGAGGTCTGGGCGGTTCAGGTCGCGGTCTTGGTATTTCGTTGGGCGGCGGCATAGTTAAAAAGGTATTTGGCTTATTATAACACTGCGGGAAGCCTCACGCACCGCATCAGTGACCGCCCTTGCTGCCCCCGGTTTCAAGTACCTGGGCAAACTGGGCCAGCATGCCGACGACCATCAAGACTACCATCATACGCTGAACCTCACGCCGGCCGGTAAGCTTGGCGGACATCTTAATATTTTCCCACCGGCGTTCCCGCTTCATTCGGTCGACAGCATTGACATAATCCCCTTTCACTTCCCCACTGGTAGCTGCGCGGACGACCGATTCCGAAGACACGGGTAACGTGTCGGGGGTCCCGCCCATGGCACTCCATAATTCGGACGCCGTAGCAGCTGCAGACTTGGCATCACCCGCCTGCCTGGCGGATATCTGACTGAATACCGTAACCGCATCCATCCGGCCGTCTTCCACCATCGGTACGACGTATCCCAGTCCCCGGCTTTTGAGAAATTCCGCAAAAGGAGTCCGGAAAAACTTCTCCTCGGTTTCCGGCAGCAGCTCCCGGGTTTTGGCCAGAATACCGTCGAGCGCCGCCCGCGATCCGTGGTCAGGCGCCAGATGAACCGTATCTGCCAGTTGAGACAGAACGGTTTCCCGGTACTGGTCTGCCAGCGGCGTATCTCCGGCTGCTCTGGCTGAGGCAACCATGAAAACCCGCTCGTCGCCGGTTTCAAGAAGAATCCGCCCCATTTCACCCAGCTGAGTCCGGACCTCTTCGCGGCGGGCTGACAATTCGGGTGAACCGGCCGGTGCTTCCTGAGGCGGCCGGGTTGCTTCCGTCGTTGTCCCCGGCCCGGAAACAGCTTGCGTTTCCGTTGTTGCCGGTGCTGAATTTTCCACCGGCTGACCCGCTGCGGTTGTCTGAGTCTCGGCTTCTGCCCCCGGTTGGGGCGCATCCGGTATACCGGCCTCCGACTCTGCGTAGAACTTGCCTTCGGCAAACTGTTTCAGAGTAACTTCAGCCGGAACTTTTTCTGCTGCTCCTTTGGATCCGGCAGCTTTCCCCGCCGGGACGACCGGTGTTTCCGGTTTGGCTGCGGGGGTAACCGGTGCTGTAGCGATTGCGGATTCGGGCATAAATACATCAGTGTCCTGCTCCCGATATAATCGGGACTTCAGATTATTTTCACCACGCGAACATGGAAAAAATGTTTACTTATATATCACTATACCTAAGGAATTGTATTGGCGCCAGCTACAGCCGGTCCGGTATTATCGGCAACCGGTGTTTGAAATCGTTTTCTTTCACCCGCTGCAGCACTTTTGTGACCAATTCCCCGGCAATTCCGGCGGCTACCACCTCATCCGGGGTCTGATTCCGGTCAATCACCATCTCCAGAATCCGGTCGGCCGAGGCATAATCAAACCCCAACTCCCCCTCGTCCGTCTGTCCGGCCCAGAGACCCGCAGTGGGGAGCTTGGTAACAATTGACTCCGGGACACCGATGGCCCGGGCCAGAGCATACACTTCCGTCTTATAAAGACCGCGCAGCGGCTCAATATCACTGCCCTCATCCCCGAAACGGGTATAGTATCCCAGCAGATGTTCGCTCCGGTTTTCGGTGCCGACCACCAGACTGTTTCTCTTCTTCGCCTGGTCAAAAATATAGACCATCCGGATCCGTGCCATGACATTGCCGCGACGCAGCTGATCCGTCGGACCGGACCCGGTAACGGCATCGACGGCTTTGGCAATATCAATCCGGGTGACATTAGATAGCGGAATCCCGAATGCCGTAACGGCAGTCATGGCATCAAGCACACCTTCGGTACTTAAAGCACCGTAAGGAAGAAGTGCCGGATAAACGGATTCAGCCCCCAGCGCCCGGACAGTGAGGGCGGCGGCCGTTGCGGAGTCAACGCCGCCGGACATGCCGATAGTGGCACGGGAAAATCCGGCCTTACTAAACCCGTTCTGCAGAAAATTCACCAACCGGGCAGCCGTCTCTGCCGGATCATCGGATTTCATACGTAAAGTCCATGCTCCCTGATGTACCGGGCTACCTTAAACGGTACGAAGTCGTCAACCGGAAGGCCGGCCCGCACCCGTTCACGGATTTTCGTGGACGAGATGTCGGTCGCCATCAGAAACGGGTGCTTGACGGCGGTCATATTGGGATACATGGGTGCCATATCATAACCGATACGGGGAAATACCACAAAACTTATCCGATTAAGAAGTTCCCCGTGCCGCGCCCACTTATGAAATACCGGCAGCTGGTCGGCGCCGATGATGAAGCGGTAAGTATGTCCGGGCGGCAGATGCGGCAGCAGATTTATCGTCCTGCCGTCGAGCCGGTTGTCGACTTCAAGCGTGGAAACGCCGGAACCCGGAAATTCAATCAGCCTGGTCATGGCTACCCGATCGGCGGCCGGGGCCGCCGGCTTGGCAAACGACTGGCCCCAGTTGGGCAGAAACCAAATCCGTTCTACATCGGTAAAATCCAGTACCTGCCGGGCGATCATCACGTGTCCGAAGTGCGGCGGATTGAAAACGCCGCCGAAGAGGCCGATCGTCATATGTGCGCCCGGGCTGCCCGCGGGGAATCCGGACCCGGGACGCTCCGGACCGTCCGTTTGGCAAACCTCTCCCGGCTGCTTCTGATCACCTTTTCCCGGTTCTGGTTGCGGCTCCGGGGCAGCGGCAGCGTGGTAGCCGCAAACGGAGTGGAGGTGTGGTTGTCAATGGAAAGTTTGAGTACCGTCTGATAATTACCCAGCCCGACCAGTTCTTCCTCCTTGTACTTAAGACCGAATTCCCGGGTCAGCAGCCGGCTGTCCTCCGCGCCGACACCGAAGCTGACCAGGCTGCCGGCGTTACCGAAAATCGCCTTCTGGACGTCCTCATCGATCTGTCCGATATACTGGTTGGCCAGCGTCAGATCCAGACGGTATTTACGGGCTTCAGAGAGTATTTTGATGAAAGAATTGGTGGCAAAGTTCTGGAACTCGTCAACATAAAGATAGAAATCCCGCCGCTTGTCCTCGGAGAGGTATACCCTGTTCATCGCAGCCAGCTGCATCTTGGTGATTATCATTGATCCCAAAAGCGCACTGTTATCTTCCCCGAGCTTCCCCTGAGACAGGTTTACCAGGACGATTTTCCCCTCATTCATCATGTATTCGAGATCAATGGTCGATACGGGGCTGCCGACAATGTTGCGGACCGTCTGCGACGACAGGAACTGGCCGACCTTATTGAGTATCGGCGAGACGGCTTCGCTTTTCATCTGCGGGCTCATTTTATTGAATTCATTGGTCCAGAAATTCCTGAGTACCCGGTCAGTCATCTTTTCCACAACCTTCGCCCGGTAATTTTCGTTGGTAAGGATTTCCGGCACCTGCAGGAGCGTCGAGTCAGGTACATCCAGCAGCGTCAGCATGGCATTTCGCAGGATATACTCCAGCCGGGGACCCCAGCTGTAATGGTACAGTTTATAGAAAATGGAAACGATGCCGGATGCCACCAACTCCTTGAAAGCTTCGTTTTTCACCTCCAGGGGATTCAGGTGAAACGGATATTCGATGTCGGACGGATCCAAGTAAGCCACATCATTGATCCGAAAGGAGGGAACGAAATCCAGCAGCATATCGGTCAGATCACCGTGGGGATCGATTACCGCCACGCCTTCGCCGTTTCTCATATCGTTGATGGCCATGTTGGCAATCATGGTGGATTTACCGGTTCCGGTCTTTCCGACGATGTACATGTGCTTCCGGCGGTCGTCATGCTTAATACCGAACGTCGCCGTCTTGTTGCGGAATTCGGTCCGGGCGAAGAAGTTAATCCGTTTCTTTTCCTCTTCGTCATCGGTTGAAATCGGAAGGTTTTCCGGAGCATCGGTAGACAATTCCCTGCCCCAGGAAATGTTTTTAATCATCGATAATCCCAACCCCGGCGGATGCCACAGGGAAGCCAACTCGCCGGCCGATAAAATCTGACTGCGGGGTGAGGGATTATGCGAACGGCTCGCCAGGGCGGCAGAAAACTTTTTCGCCTGCCAGAACGGGGGTTCCGCGACGACCAGAC
This sequence comes from Candidatus Gottesmanbacteria bacterium RBG_16_52_11, assembly GCA_001779095.1. Taxonomy (GTDB): domain Bacteria; phylum Patescibacteriota; class Microgenomatia; order UBA10105; family UBA927; genus RBG-16-52-11. Next base: position 38,251 of record MFJD01000012.1, read on the forward strand.
TGTTTCCCTCGCCCAGCGTATATACGCCAAACGTGCCTCCGATATTGTGGAGAAGGCTGCGGGCGGCAGCATCGGAATCCGAAACCGCAATAATTCTCACTGCTGCGGCAAAGCCGACCTGATTGGTTTTGGTTTCAATCAGTCTCGCCTGCGGATGCGCTTTCATACGGCCCTGCAGCGAAGTCGGATCGGGTACGCCCCTGGCAACGACCGATGCGGCAATGGTTTGCCAGCCATGTCCGGCGGGTGCAACCCGGATCTGAATCGCCACAGCATGTTGGGGCGGCAGCTTGGACAATTGCCCGGCAACACTTGAGAGCATATCCAGATCCCGAACGTCCTTATGAGTCTTCAGAGGATAGTAAAATGCGTTGCTTAAGACCAATTGCCCCGCTGCATGGGGCAGGTCCAGAAAATGTGCCACATAGTCCCCGACGGGTAACAGTACGGCTTTCGGGTACTGGGCGGTAATCTGACCTTCAAGATATGTCTGGACATGCGGGGGCGCCACAATCAGGAAGTGGATTCCGGCGTTGACGGCGATGATTTCGAAACTGGCAAATTTTTCCGGCTCTTTGGGGCCGAACATCCTGGACAGCAAATTGCCGTGGCGTCCGGCTGAGCCGAATGCGGAAAACACCTGCTCCATTGCGGCCGCCGTTTCCTCACTGTCCCTGGCGTTTTTCACCTCGAGCACGGAAACCCCGTCTTCCATGCGCCTATCATACCATAGATATAGCGGGTATTTGAGCACGGCAGCGGGACCGGCGTGAAAACTTTGAACTGTTAATTTTCACGATTGTGATGCTCTTTCCCATACTTGATCGTCACCACCCTTATCCGTACAATAGTAGCCACTGACGGCATGAGAAAAAATCTGCTGCCTGTTGAGTTACCGGGTAAAATATTCACCCGGTTTTGCCGGTTATAAAAAACATGGAACAGCATCCGGTTCCGCAAAACATAACGACATTCCAGTTCCGCCTGGTCGGCGACATGACGCTCAAACAATTCGGTTACCTGGCGGGCGGGGCGATTGCGGCATATGTATGTTACAAACTGCCGCTGCCGGTATTCTTTTCCATTCCGCTGGCGGTCGCTACGGCACTCCTCGGATTCGGTCTGGCATTTGTCCCGATTGAGGAACGGCCTATGGATACGCTCATTCTGGCCTTCCTTAAAAGCGTGTACAGCCCGACCATGTTCATCTGGCAGCGGGAAAAACCGGTGGCCGAACCCGTGATTACGGTCAGGCCTCCGGTGCCGGCAGCGGGCCACAATGCGGCAGCAGCAGCACCCGGAATCAAACCGGCGGAAAAAATGACGGTTAAACCGGCAGCCCCGGGTGCGGGAACACCCGCTTCAACGGCAGCACCGCCGATACGGGTGCGGGCAGCCGCTCCGGCCGGCGCCGCCGGAACCGGCCGCGGAGTAAATGTCGGCGGGCCTTTCGACGGCGTCGTCGCCGTATTTACCGGACTTTTCAGACATCTCAATCCGTTTTCCAAACCCGGCAGCGCCACGCCCCCCAAACCCGAGCCGAAACCACAGGATCTGCCCATGGTCGGCGGAGCGATCAAATCCGCCCGGGTAACGAAACGGTCACCGGGACTTCTGGCCCGGCTGAAGGGAATGCTGGCAACCGTGCCGAAAAGCGCTCCCGAACCGCACCCGGAACCGCCGAAACGGCCGGTCATTCCGACCATGCCGGAAATGTTTTCCCGGCCGGTCACACCTCAGGTAGCCGGAAAGCCGGTCGAGCCGGTTAAACCACTGCCGGTTCCCCAGCACCCGCCGCCGGCAACTCCGGGCATTACACCATTACCGCGGAAAAGCGACGAGGAAGCAAAAATCGAAAGACAGACGCGTGAGCTGGAGGAGCGGCTGAAAACTCTGGAGAAGGAAGCCCGCCTGAAAAACGAATCCGAATCCCGGATTCTGGAACTGCAGAAACAGCTGACCCAGGTGCTGTCGGAGCGCAAGCACATGGAGTCTGAGCTGTCGGTGCTGCGTGCCCGGGTCTCCCGGCCCACCCCCCAGGCGCCGCAGCCGCTGAGGGCGGCAGCCGTCAGCCAGCCCCGACCCGGAAGGCCGACCGTCCGCGTGATCACATCGGATACGGCGGTGAGGGCCGGACTGCCCAGACTGACCAGTATACCCAACGTAGTAACCGGGATTATCAAAGATCACGACGGCAACCTGCTGCCAGGTGTCCTGGTAACGGTCCGCGACCAGACTGATGTGCCGCTGCGGGCTCTGAAAACCAACAAGCTGGGGCAGTTTGCCGCATCCACTCCCCTGCCGAACAATACGTATTATATTGAAGTAGAGGACCCGCGGGGCCGGTATGTTTTTGACCGTATACAGGTCACCCTGAACGGCAGTGTGGTGCCGGCTGTTGAAGTAAATGCCAAAAGCATGAAGGAAATTAACCGGGATAAACTGGCGAAGGAAATCTTTAACACCCAGGGGATATGAAACCGAACGGACAGCAGATCATACCAATCAGGTCATCGACACAGCGGTTTATCGAAATTGTGGACATTGACCATGATATCGCCATGTTTGCCGACGGAGCCTGTGCCATGGTGGTAGCCACTACTGCCGTGAATTTCGGCCTGTTGTCGGAAAAGGAACAGGAGGCAATTATTTATGCCTACGCCGGACTTCTTAATTCCCTGTCATTTCCGATTCAGATACTGATCCGGACGCAGCATAAGGACATTTCCTCATATCTCAAACTGCTGGAGGACCAGGAAATAAAGCAGCAAAGCCCGAAACTCAAAAAAAGCATCCACGATTACCGGCTTTTTGTTGCCGCAACGGTAAAAGACAACGACGTACTGGATAAAAAATTCTATATCGTCCTGCCGTTCTCGTACCTTGAACTGGGCTCGTCAGCCCAGGTATTATTCGGCGGTAAAAAACGCGGACTGCCGTACCCCAAAACCTATATTTACGAACGGGCACTGATGCTGCTGGCGCCTAAACGCGACCACATCATCAGGCTTCTTTCCCGGGTCGGCGTCAAAGCCACCCAACTGACCAGTGAACAGCTGATGAAACTGTTTTTCGCTACTTATAATCCGACACAGCAGATGCCGGAACAGTTTTCCACGACGGATGCGGTATTGATGCCGAACCTGACTTTAGGAGGCGGTAAATAAACAATATGACACAAAAACCTGCCGGTGATATCAAGACGCTTCTAAAAAAATTCCTCAACCCGATGCCCGAGAACGCACCGGTGAAAAATGATGTTTCCGGCCCCCTGTCGGTACCGGACGTGATTGCGCCGCCGTCTATCGAAGTAGACTTCGACCACCTGAAAATCGGGGACAGGTACTTCCGGACGCTGTTTGTCGCCGGATATCCCCGGTTCGTCTCGGCCAACTGGCTGGAACCCCTGATTTCTTTCAATCACACGCTGGATATCGCCATGTATGTTTATCCGACCAAATCGGAAGAGGTGCTGGAGAGCATCAAGCGCAAAGTCGGCGAGATGGAGGCCACCATCCAGTCGGATTTCAAGCGCGGAAAGGTTATCGAACCTTCGGTCCAGGTGGCACTTGAGGATGCCCTGGCACTCCAGCAGGAACTGGCTAAAGGGGCGGAAAGGTTTTTCCAGTTCGGGCTGTATGTGACCATACCGGCGGTATCCAAAGAAGACCTGAACCGGACCACAAAGCAGGTGGAGGCAACCCTGGCCTCGCTTCTGATCGTCACCAAAAAAACCATCCTCCAGGCGGAAGAGGGATTCAAGACCACGCTGCCCATGGGCTGGGACCGGATCATGGTCACCCGCAATATGGATACTACGTCGCTTGCGACCACATTCCCTTTTACCACTTCCGAGCTGACGGCAAACGAAGGCGTCCTGTACGGCATCAATGAAGGTAACGACAGCCTGATCATCTTCGACCGGTTTACCCTGGAAAACGCCAATACCGTGGTTTTCGGCAAGTCCGGCGCCGGCAAGTCCTACACCATTAAGCTGGAAATCATGCGCAACCTGATGTTCGGCACCGAGGTTATCGTCATTGATCCGGAGAATGAGTACGAGGCCCTGACTCAGTCGCTCGGAGGCGAGTATATCCGGTTTCATTTCGGCACAAATACCAAAATCAACCCGTTTGACCTGGCGCTGCTTCGAACCGGGGGTGAAAGTGAGCTGAATCAGAAAATCCTGTCGCTCCATGGGTTTTTCCGGGTCGTCATGGGCGAACTGACACCTACCGAAGATGCAACCCTGGACCGGGCGCTGATACTGACATACAAACAGAAGGGAATCACCCCTGAGGTTTCCTCCCAGCGCCGGGAACCGCCGCTGGTCGAGGACCTTTACAAAACCCTGATCGGCATGGAAGACCAGATATCGCGGGGACTGGCGGACCGGATTGAAAAATTCGTCAAGGGTAGTCTGGTCGGCATATTTGACTCCCAGACCAACGTGGAAATCAAAAATCCGCTGACCGTTTTTTCCATCCGGGACCTGGAGGAGGAAATCCGTCCGATCGCCATGTACCTGATTCTCGACTACATCTGGACCAAAATCCGCAAAAACATCAAACGCCGGATTCTGGTGGTCGACGAAGCCTGGTATATGATGAAATATCCCGATTCGGCAGGATTTCTCTATTCCATCGCCAAGCGGGCCAGGAAGTACTATCTCGGAGTAACCACCATATCCCAGGATGTGGAAGACTTTTTAGCCACCGATCTCGGCAAGGCTATCATCCAGAACTCAAGCCTGCAGATTCTCCTCAAGCAGTCCGCTGCGGCAATCGACAAGGTCGCCGACGTTTTTTACCTGTCGGAGGGTGAAAAACATCTGCTGCTGTCGGCAGACGTCGGTGAAGGATTGTTTTTTGCCGGTCCGGCGCACGCGGCCATCCGGGTCATCGCCAGCCCCGAAGAACACACTGTGGCAACCACCAAACCCCAGGAGCTGGAGGCTAAACGCCGTGAGGCCGCAGCCGCTCCCAAAGCCGCCACCATTCAGACCAATGTGCCTATTGCAGTCGTCAAATCCGCAGCTCCCTCCCCTGTTAGAGCCATGCCTCCGGTGGTGCCGAAAACCCAGCCCGCCGCCCAGCCGGGACCACGCCCGTCCCCGGCATCAGTACCGCGCCCGATTTTCAGGGTTGAAAGCGTAAACGGAAAACCGTAGGCACTTTATGGCTGAAAACAATCCAGGGTCAGCGCCGGCAACACAGTCCGGCCAGGCACCGGCAATCAATCCGGAACTGCTGCGCATCGTCTATTTCGCCCAGATTGCCGATCCCCAGTGGTATGCCAAAACCATACACCTACTCTTCCAGGGTCAGGAGCCCCCGATCCCATGGTCTCTGGAAGACCCGCGGTTTCTGGCGGTGATGGATGAGTTTGAGAGACTCTTCAGCGAACGGTTCGGCCAAGTCGAGGAAGAAGCGATGGAAAACACGGTGCCTAAGGACACCGTTGAAGGGTTCATCAGGGAGTATGAAGAGCACCTGTCCCAGAGAAAGCTGCGCCGGGAACAGGCGGCTACTCTTTCCCACGACATAGTCGAACAGCTGCGCCGGCAGGGCGTCCGCTTAAGCGAGCAGGAGCGTATAGAAATCGCCAACCGGCTGGCCCAGGCGAGCGTGGCCCCTGAGGCAGCCGCCGACGCTTCCGGATATGCCGCCCGGGTGGCGGGCGGCATAGAAGAAACCGTCCGCGGCCATCCTACGGCTGTTTCTCCGGAAAGTATGCGCGAGGCAATTGCGCCGGTAGCGGCATCGTCCTGGGAAAGCTGGAAACAGGAAAGCCAGATCAGGGAAACCATCACCAGATCCGCACTTGTTCCTGAAGACCAGCAGTATCCGACCCGCCGGCCGGATGTATATGTCGGCATATACCGGAGGCTGGTGGATGAGTCGCCGGATAAATCATCCGAGGCAGTCAGACATTTGGGGAAAACCGCTTCGGAAGTCACGGCGGCGGCGGAGCCGATGCTAATTAGCGCCCCGGCTGAAGGCGAAAGCCGGGTGGCCGGAGAGTTCATCACATCACTTTCAAAACCCGGTTTCAGCGGTATCGTCGGAACGCTGGTATCGGTGATGGATCCGGTCACCCGGGTCAGTACCGCCCGGACCATAGTTTCCGGATCAGTGGAACGGATCCTGGGAAATTCCCAACTCCTGACCGACCGCTTAGGCAAGGATTTCGTTTCCTCAGATATATTCCAGTTTATCGCCGATAAAGCCCAGGCGTCACTGGCCGACCGGGGACGCGGTGGCGGTATCGGCGGATTTACCGGCGCAGTCAGCTCGGTGGCCGGAACCGTCCTTACCGGGCCAATCAGTTCAGCCATGATCACGCCGCCCGACCAGTCGTTTATCCGGTTTTTAGAAGCGATGGCACTGGGCAGCCGGACGCCGGTGCGGCTGGGGATCGGGAAGGCAGCTGCCGGAGGCGGGGCGCTTGCCGCCGGAGCCCTGTCGGCGCTAGCCCCCGGCCAGATCAGCCGGACGGTAGGCATGCCCGGACTGCCGGCGCGGCTGATGATGTCCCAACTGGCAATATTCCGGCCGCATGCCTACGCCCAGATGCTGCCAACGGTTTTCCCGCCGCTTATCAATCCGTCGGGGCTGGCGCCGCAATATTCCCAGTTTTTCCGGAGAGCCCAGGCCGGAATCATCCTGCTGGCCCCGATTGCGGCACTGGCCGGAGTTCTGGGACTTAAGCCGCGGCTGCCGATGGCTCCGGTACCCATCGGGGGCCGCCGGGGATTGGGCAGGCTTGCGCCGCAGGGAGTGCCGGGCGGGTCCATTATTCCCGGTCCCCTCAGAGGCATCCTCCCCCGCCTGCCGGGATTCGGATTCATGTCCGGCATCATCGGATCGGGCATTGACCGGATAATCAGCGGTACCGGCGGCGGCATTCTCGGCTTTACCCACCGGCTCCAGAGTCCATTATTTGCCGGCCGCGAAGAAGTCCGGATGATTAATCTCATTACTATCGTCATCATCTCCGCGGTGGGATTGATTATGATTTTCCCGCCGCAGATCACCAATATCAAAAATATAATTCTGGGTTCCGGCGGCTTCGGAGCGGAATACAACGATGACATTTTACCGGGAGATCCCGCGCCCTGGACCTGGGACGGGGACGCTCCCCCGTATACGGGAGACCTGCTCTGCCCGACGACCGGCCACATTACCGACGGCCCGCCGCACGGTAAATACGGCAATCTGATAGCCTGGGACATCGGGGCAAATATAGGTACTCCCGTCTACGCGACACACGACGGCGCAGTAACTGAATGCAAGGATTATATAGAGAACGACAACCACACCACCGAGGGCGGGGGCTACGGGAACTACGTAAAGATAGTCGGGGAATGGAAAGATACTCCGAACTGTTCGGGCAGGTTTTTCACGATGTATGCGCACCTCAAGCAGTACAGTCCCACGGAAGCGGGAGTGTGCAGTCCGGGAAAGAAGGTTAAGGCGGGAGACAAAATCGGTGAGGTTGATAATAACGGCATTTCCTCCGGCAATCATCTGCACTATGAATACCAGGGTCCAAATTGGGAAAAGTGTTTCGGATTGCCGGACTACTGTCCGGGAAAGGCGCCGTAACCATGAAAACAAAACGCATGCGTATCATCATTATAATGCTGATCCTATTCGGTCTGGCATTTATAGTGTCGGTGCTGGTCGGTGACGCCGGGACGAAACCGGCGATACCGCCGGCGGGAACGATGCCATCGCCGACGCC
>MFJD01000012.1:46018-47071 GCA_001779095.1 Candidatus Gottesmanbacteria bacterium RBG_16_52_11
CCGGCAGCGGAAAGGCAGCCGGTATACGAAATCAACCAGCCGTCAGTCGGTAGAACGCCGCCCTCAACCGTCCTTAAGTACTTCGTGGACAAAACCGGCATAACTCCTGAAGCGGGGTCTGTTTACGCCCGTGCGCTCGGATTTAATAATCCTCCGGAAGTGTCTTCAACTAAATACGGACCCGACCTTCTCTGGCAAAGCGGAGAAACATACGTGTCAATCAGCGGGAGGCCGGCCAACCTGGCACACTCAACCGCCGCGACCCCCGGAGAAAACCTCACCGGGATGCCCGGCGAATACGTTACGGCGGCCGCTAGGGCGCTGAACCGGATCGGTCTGCCGGCCGCACCGCTTACGACGGCGTATCTGATCACGCGGTACTATAAAGCGGCGCAGGGCACCGAACCCCGAAATGCGCGGAGTGCGCGGGAGGCAAACCTGGCTGAAATTGACTTCCAATATGTGCTTGACGGTTTCCCGGTCTATGCCCGGGACCCGATAACGCCCGGGGCGTCGGTGGCGCTGAACGCCGGAAACAACATAACCAACCTGCGGGCCTATGTCTATCCGTCAATCAGCCGCAGCACGTCCCAGATTCAGGTTTTGCCTTTAGAAACCGCCCTTGTGCGGCTGCGTACCAATAACGGAACCCTGGTTTCCTATGCGCTTGATTCTAATACGAACATTATGCTGACTCTGATCAAACCGCCGGAAAAGGTGCTGGTTACCGATATCGGATTTGCTTATTACTACACTCCGGACAGCGACTACCTGGTCCCGGTTTATGTGTTCTGGGGTAAGGGAGAAACCGACAAATTCCCGGTCAAAACCGCCACCTACGTGTCCGCGGTCGGTCCTTAGCTTTCAGCCGCCACCCGGACCGGCATAATCACGTGCAGGAATGATTCATCGTCCGGCATCCGGAATAGTCCCGGGTTTAAGGATCCGGTCATCTGAAAAACCAGTTCGGCCCTGACGGATACATTTCCCAATAAATCCAGCAGAAACCGGCTGTTGAAAGCGATGTCTCCTTCTTCCCCTTCGGCAGAAGCG
>MFJD01000012.1:47101-51289 GCA_001779095.1 Candidatus Gottesmanbacteria bacterium RBG_16_52_11
GGTGTGTTGGCTGATACGATTATCCCATCCCTGCCAAGATGAAGCTTCAGGATGTTTGCGCTGTCGCGGGCGAATATGCTGGCTGATTTGACGGCGCGCAACAACTCTTCCCGGTCAAAGCGGACCGAGGTATGGAAACTCTTCGGGATAATCCGTTCAAAGTCCGGATACTGCCCGTCTATCACCCGGGTGGCAATCCTGGTGTCGCCTACGCCGAAAAGCAGCTGTCCGTCGCCGGAGCGCTCCAGAAGCACGGTCTGGCCTTCCTTTTTCCCGTCTTTGCCTTCCTTGCCTTCCTTTTCCTCCAGCAGCAGCCGGTACAGCTCTCCCAGCGCCCGGGCCGGCACTACCATGTCCAGATCGTGTTTCGCCGCGTGCGGCATCCGCTTTACCGACAACCGGTACCCGTCGGTGGCCGCAAATAATAGATCGTCTCCGTCTTTGCGGATTTTGACTCCGGTCAGAAGCGGCCTGCCTTCATCAGTAGCGGCGCAGAAAAGCACCAGTCCGAGCGCGTCCCTGAAAGTAGCCCAGGACAACTTGGAGCCTTTTTCGGATCCGGATAGCATAAGCGCAGGAAATTCGCCGGCAGCTATGCCGGGAATCGCCGCGTGCACCCGGCTGGTTTCCACTTCAAGCGAACCGTCTTTCTCCGTCAGCAGCACCGACTCCTGCGGCAGTGAAGACACCAGTTCCGTCAGGGTTTTGGCGGGGACACAAAGCCCGCCCTCCTTCTCCACTTTGGCGCCGGCCAGGGTAGTGATTGTGGTTTCCAGGTTCGTTGCCGTTATCCTCAGGAGTCCATCCTCGGTTTTGATCAGAACGTTCTGCAGAACCGGCAGTTGGGCTCTCTGGGATATTACCCTTCCGGTTCTGACAAGAGACTTAAGTAAATTTTCCTGCAGTATCTGTGCTTTCATATGTAATATGCCTTTAGTAGTTGTAGCAGTAAGGGGTGTTGAAAAGTGTATGAATTTTCCCCCGCTCTGTCAACGGGCGGTACCGGCGGGTCGGCAAAAAACCGGATCCGGGTGGAAAAGACAGTGGATAAGTTTGTGGATAACTGGCCCGCCAGTGTGGAAAAGTGGAAAAGAATTTTATTTTATAACCCATAGTTTGTTTTTAATTTCCTCGACATCGCTTCTTAAACGGTTATTGGTGGACAACTCCCGGGTTATGGTTTCGACTCCGTGCATCACGGTGGTATGGTCGCGCCCTCCCAGAAGGCCGCCGATGTCGTCCAGGGTCAAACCCATCTCCACTTTACAGAGATACATGATTACCTGCCGCGGCCGGGCAATCGGCCGGTCGCGCTTGGGCCCCTTAAGGGTTGAAGGACGGACACTATAGTGGTTGGCAACCGCCTCCAGGATCTCGTGCGGCGAGGTTTTCCGGTTTGTGCCCTGAGAAGATGCGGCTCCGGGGTGGTGTTTTAATACCTGTGACACCAAATCAGCCGTGATGGCGGATTTACCGGTAAACAGCTCGGTGGAAAGCCGCCTCAACAGGCCCTCTATCGCCCGGGCATCCGTGGTGTTTGCGGCAATCATCTGGGCAGCCTCCGGAGGCACTGACAGGCCGAGATTTTTGGATTTAATATTGACTATGGCAGCCCGGAGTTCAAAGTCCGGCTGGTTAATGTCTACAATCAACCCTCCCTCGAAGCGACTGCGCAGGCGGTCTTCCAGCCGGGAAATCTCGCCCGGCGGACGGTCGCTGGTGAGAATCACCTGTCCCCCTTCGCGCAGTACCGCGTTAAAGGTGTGGAAAAATTCTTCCTGCGCTGTTTGTTTGCCGGCGATAAACTGGACGTCGTCCACCATCAGGATCTGGGCGCTCCGGTATTTCTGTTTGAACTGACGGGCGGATTTGGTCTGTATCGCCTCAATAATTTCATTGAGGAATTCCTCGCCCATGCAATAGACAATCCGGGTGTTGGGTTTTTTTTGCAGGGCTTCGTTGGCAACCGCCTGCATCAGGTGGGTCTTCCCCACCCCCACCCCGCCGTAAAAAAAAAGCGGATTGTATGCTGATCCCGGACTCTGGGCTACGGCAGTGGCCGCAGCGTAGGCAATCTGATTGGTGGAGCTGACGGCAAAGTCCCTGAAGGTCAGTTCCGGCTTTAGATGTAGCTTGCGGGCAGCAGCCGAAGGATCCGGCGTTGTTGCCGCAGTCTCAAAGAGCGGTCCGGCAGGCCGGTCGGAAACATTGTCCTTTTTCGGCAGGACGACGAAGACAACGCTGGTGTTTTCCTTGGTGTGGTGGTCCAGAACGCTTTTCACCAGCGAATAATAGCGGGTTTCCACCATAGTCCGGACCATTGGGTTGGAAAGGCCCACGGTGGCAACGCCGTTCTCGTATGAGAGAAGGACGCTGCCGGAAAACTGGGTTTTAAAAATGGGCCGGGAGACCGTCAGTTCAAGCTCGGACAGAACGGATTTCCAGAGTCTGCTGTTGTCCATAAGGCGGCTTCCGGGGACAGAAATCTATTGCGGATAAGTTATCCACATCCTATGCAAGACGCATCTTTTTGTCAATAGCAGACCGGTCGGGAGGAATCGCGTTGACTCTGAAGACGGGTCAGTATATGGTAAATATGTAAGGACTAACAATAGCCTGCATATTATGGCGAAACGGTCCGGTCTTTTCCGTGTGATATTGGTTAGCCTATTGGTTGTGGCTGCTGTGGCACTTTTTCCGTCAGGCGTAGCCGCACAGATCTGCGGTCCGCCCTACACCCCGCCGTCCGGCGAACCCTTTCCGGCTTTTAATGCAGGTAAAGACATCGGACTTCAGATAATGGGCAGCTCCGGGACGCTGTTCCGCACCCGGCTGTACCGGTATAACAGCTATCCCGACGATGTCAATTATGACAACTATCTGAATTTTGAATTTTACGGGACTTCAGTCGTGAACATGGGACAGGTCGACGCCGGTGATCCGTTCCGTTTTGCCAGAACCAGGGTCATGGAAGAATCAAACTGGGGATATGGCTGGATTCCGCCGCAGTACGTCGACATCGGATCCGGACTTAACTGGTATTGCGGCAGAAATCCTCCAACACCAGAAACTAACTGGAAAAACGTTACCGATGAAATAGCCACCACCAGCCTTTTTCCCGGCGGCAACGGGACATATAAATACCGCTGCTGGGGGGATGAAGCAAAATATTGGGATGACGGCAGTCTGGATTGCGAATCCAGCCCCGACTTCAACGACTGGTTTGAGGTGTGGGGGTATGTCGCTCCGGTCATAACCTGCAATTCTAACACCGACATCAGGATAAATAACCAGACCCATTCCTATCCGGCCACGACAGACCGAACACGCTGGCTGAATAATACAATCTACAGTTCCGCGACCGGCGCCAATGAGGTGCGCTGGGTCAACCAGCCGAATACGAATACATTCTGTACAGATACTGATTTTTCCGGTGCCACTGCCTGGCAGGCATATTCGGCCAACAACCCGTGGACCAGAACCTGGGCACTGACCTTTTCCGGAACAATTCCCGGATGGCGTAAAGTCTGCGCCGAATTCCGGCACAACCTGTTCCCGACCGAAACGGTAAAGTGCGGGGACATAATATACTACGAGCCGCTTCCGACCCCGTCCCTGGCACCGACCGAGGCTCCCAATAGTCCTACCCCCACCCGGACGCCGACTCCGACCCGGACGCCTACCCCCACTCCCACCCGGACGCCGACTCCCACCCGGACGCCTACCCCTACCCGGACGCCGACACCGACGCCGACCGCGGCGGCTGCGGCCAGGGGATATATCCTGTCCTCCGATTTCGGTTCCTGTCCGGCCACAACAGATCCGACCACAGGCCCGTACCCTGCCTCAACCATCAATGCAAATACCGCATTCTCCCTTGGTGGAGTGAATCAGACAATGGCAGGTACCGCATATGCGCAGTGGAACAATGTCCCCCAGGGCATGGGCAGACAGCTGGTACCAACACCCCCGGCAATTGACTTCATCCACCGGATATGCCAGTACAATGGCGTGACCAATGCTTTTACGACAGAAAGCGCCTGGCAGACATTCGGTCCGGGAGAGTTTGTCCGTTATGAAGTAGGCTTCATATCTCCCGAGGCCTGGTCCCAGACCGGCGGCGGAGATGCTTATGCCGAGGATGACATCACCGATCCGATAATTGATGCAGCCCTGCCGCACTTCTTC
>MFJD01000013.1:0-1176 GCA_001779095.1 Candidatus Gottesmanbacteria bacterium RBG_16_52_11
CGGTGGGACCGGATGCGCCGGCAATTCCTGTCACACCACTTGCTCCGGTGGGTCCGATTGATCCGGTAGATCCGGTGGAACCGGTAGAACCGGTGGGACCGGTCTCTCCGCTTGATCCGGTTGATCCGGTTGGCCCTACCGAACCGGTAACTCCGGTTGCGCCGGTAGAACCGGTCGGACCGGTTTCGCCTGCGGCACCGGTTGCGCCGGTAGAACCGGTCGGACCGACAACCCCGGTCACGCCGGTTGCGCCTGTCGAACCGGTCGGACCGGATGCGCCGGCAATTCCCGATGCACCGGTTGAGCCGGTGGGGCCGGAATAACCGGTTGAGCCTGTGGAACCCGTAGTGCCGGTCGGGCCGACTTCACCGGTGGTACCGGTGGATCCTGTGGGTCCTGCAGATCCGGTTGAACCCGTCGTTCCCGTGGCGCCGGTCGGACCGGTCTCACCGGTGGTACCGGTGGAACCCGTCGGACCGGATGCGCCAATTTGTCCGGTACTCCCGGTTGAACCTGTACTGCCGGTGGGTCCGATAGATCCGGTGGAACCGGTTGAGCCGGTGGAACCTGTGGGGCCGGTGTCGCCTGTGGCACCGGTTGAACCGGTGGAACCGGTCGGTCCGGTATCGCCGGTTGAGCCGGTGGTACCGGTTGAACCAGTGGGGCCGAATGAACCGGTGGAACCGGTTGAACCGGTAGCGCCGGTGGGGCCGGTTTCTCCGGTTAATCCGGTGGCGCCGGTGGGACCGAGATCGCCGGAAGCACCGGTTGAGCCGGTGGGACCGGTTTCTCCGGTTGAACCAGAAGCGCCGGTGGGTCCTGACTGGCCGGCGTTACCGGTGGAGCCGGTGGAACCGGTCGGGCCGGTGTTGCCGATTGCACCGGTTGAGCCGGTTGAGCCGGTAGGACCTGCTGATCCGGTGGTGCCGGTTGATCCGGTTGCGCCCGTCGGCCCGGTAGCACCGGCAGTACCGGTTGAGCCTGTCGAACCGGTCGGGCCGGTAAATCCTGTAGAGCCGGTTACGCCGGTTGAGCCGGTAGGACCGAATTCTCCCGATGCACCGGTTGCGCCGGTGGCGCCGGTCGGGCCGGTGTTGCCGATTGCGCCGGTGGCGCCGGTTGATCCTGTCGGTCCCGCTGAGCCGGTGGCGCCGCTTGCGCCGGTCGGGCCGGTAG
>MFJD01000013.1:1195-2399 GCA_001779095.1 Candidatus Gottesmanbacteria bacterium RBG_16_52_11
TCCCCGGAGGCACCGGTTGATCCGGTGGGGCCGGATACCCCGATAATACCGGTAGCGCCGGTTGATCCGGTCGGGCCGGTATCCCCGGAGGCACCGGTTGATCCGGTGGGACCAACTGTCCCGGTAGTACCGGTAACGCCGGTTGATCCGGTGGGACCGCCGGCACCGATAAATCCGGTCGCGCCGGTTGATCCGGTCGGGCCGGTATCCCCAGAGGCACCGGTTGATCCGGTGGGACCGAACGAACCTGTTGCCCCCGATGCACCGGAGGCGCCGGTCGGGCCGTCCTGTCCGGTGGCGCCGGTAGCGCCGGTAGGACCGGACAATCCGGTGGCGCCGGTGGCGCCGGTTGATCCGGTCGGGCCGGATGAGCCGGCAGTCCCCGTAGCACCGGAAGCGCCGGTCGGGCCGTTGAAACCTGTTGCTCCGGTATTACCGGTGGGTCCGTCAGATCCGTCAGTCCCGGAAGCTCCGGTTGCGCCGGTCGGGCCATATTCACCCGATGGTCCGGTCGGTCCGGATGCGCCTATCCCGCCGGTAGCACCGGTTGATCCGGTGGTACCGGACGGACCGGACTCTCCCGAAGGGCCGGCGGCTCCGGCTGTTCCGGTAGCACCGGTAGCGCCAGTTGTGCCGGTAGGACCGTAAGTGCCGGTCGTTCCCGTACTACCGGACGGACCGGAGGAACCGGTCGTTCCCTTGTCACCGGCACTGCCCGAGGTAGTGGAAGAACTGGTGGTGCCGGGACCGGTCGCACCGGTCGGACCGGTACCGCTTTCGGCGCTGCCGGCCGTGGCAAAGGTATCCGACAGAGTCAGCCGGAGAACGCCGTTTTCCTGGGTGATAACCAGCTGCGGACTGCCGCTTTCGATAGAGGTAACCTGGGATAACGGGGTGGCCTGGTTAAACAAACGTACGACGCCTTCTTCCTCAAACCGCCGGACGACTACCGCAGAGCCGACAGAATCGGCAGCAGCCAGCGGATCCTGCGGGACTGTTGCGGGTTCTGTTTCCCCCAGCACCTGCTGGCCGCTGTCCCCCAGATTTTCATACATCAGCCGGAGAAGCTCCCGCATAACCAGGGTAGTGGCGGTATCGTTGACGTGGAGGGATGGAGTAACGGAAACTCCGGTTAGTTCCCCCCGCGGACTCATCTCCCCGGTGATGCGCAACCGGGAGGTCAGGGCAAGCATGTCAAAACTGC
>MFJD01000013.1:2431-19408 GCA_001779095.1 Candidatus Gottesmanbacteria bacterium RBG_16_52_11
ACGGGCAGCACAGTGCTGTCCGGCAGACGGATGCCGGCAATCATCCGGTTAACGACTTCGACCTGTTCAGTGGCCCCCTGCCGGGTCAGAAAGAGGAGGCTGACGGCATCCGCATCCGTAACCGTGCCGAAGTCACCGTTAGGGTATCTGACCTGTACGGATCCGGTGAAGCGGTCATCTTCCAGACTTCCGTTTTCGATGAAGGCATAGGAAAAAGATCCGTCACCCCGCAGCACCGACATGACGAACGGACCTTCGAAAGAACTGTCTTTCAGTACCGCTTCCGTAACTTCGGAAACTGCCCGGATGCCGCCGGGGACAACAGCCCGCCGGTCGAGTCCGGATTTCCCCAGGATCACAGCCGCGATACTGCCGACGACAGCAGCCAGCAAAAGTATCAATACGGCCGAAAAGCCGTCCGGTTGCTGCGGAACCGGTTTATTACCATTATGTAAAAACTTGTAAAAACCGGCACTTCCGGCTTCACGGATTGGTAAAAACTTGTAAAAAGCAGCCTCCCGGAATAAAGACAAAAACCTTCCGGGGCGGAAGGTACTGACTGGTCCGTTGTCCGAACTCCCTTTCACGACGTATCCTCCCGCGGCAGCCGGTACGACCGGTTCAGGACGGATACGACCAGCACCAGCATGACCGTGCAGGCCATTGCCACCATGAGGGGGATGCTGGCAGCCTGAGATGCCTGTACCGCCCGGGTAACCGGCAGGGTATCAGTAACCGTCCAATGGTATTTCGCCGATTCGGAATATGCTACGAGTATCCCGGACCCGGCAGCATCAGTCTGACGCAAGACCACACTCTGTTTGCCCGACGGCACATCAACCACCGGTCCCGGAACCTGAACCTCAGGCTCATGGCCGATGAATTTCCTGCCTGAACGGCTGGTGACTTCGACATATTCCCCGCTGCCCGGTACCGCCAGCAGACTCAGACGGTAAGCCAGCTGTTCAAAATCCATTTCCGATGCCACGATGCCGACAACTTCCTTTTCCGCATTCAGTACGGGTACGCTGATGACTACTGTAGGGCTCCCGGCGCTACCCGGCAGTGCCGCATTTTCCGACAGGACTGCCCGCCTGGAGGCTAGCGTCCGGATTAACAAATCTTCCGAAACGGCACCCGAGACGGTAGCCTCAATCGGATAAACCGCCGCCGCCGTTCCGTCGGTCTTTGCCAGCATGATCCGGCGGATATTGCTCCTTGACGCATAGAATGACCTGACCAGATCCTGAGCTCCCGCAGACGATCCGGAAGCCAGGAGTTCCGCCACCAGCGGATTTGACGCGGCGGTCTCGACATTCAGGCTCAGCCGGTCAACGGATGATTCCACCAGCTCACGGGCATAAAGTACCGTACCCTCAAGCCTGACGCTGGCATAGCGAAGTACCGCATCCTGAAGCAGCCGGATTACGCCGATACAGGCGGATAGCGCAATCAGGACAAAACCCAGCGTGGTGAATACGTATTTCCGGTCGGTCCGCCGGAAAAACGCCAGGGTCTGCCAGATTGAAGACAACAGAAGCATGGCGGCAAGGACCAGCACCAGCATCGCCTGCGGCCATGCGGCGTTATAGGAATACTCGAGTGAAACGTAAAACAGCAGCGCGGCACCAAGCCAAAGGCAGGTGGAACAGATGCCGCCGATTTTTCCGGTAAAGTACCGGTAGGACAGGGCGAGAATTGCCGCCACGATGATCCAGGTGTACCGGGCAGAAACCCCGCCGAAATGGAGCGAAAAATTTGAGAGTTGCGACGGTTCCCGGGACAATAGCAGAAACGGCACGATACTACCGATGCCCATTGCCGTATACAGGAATGCCTGCCGCGGGCTGATACGCAGCATCTGCTTAGCCGCGAGACTGCCGGCGATGAGTCCGAAAAGGACCATACTTGCACTATCGGCTTTTATCCAAAATATATAGGATATAAATGTATTTGCAAGGACGATTCCGGCCACGCCGGCCCCGTACCAGACCGACCGGCCCGATCCGGATATGTCCGAGTAAAGGATTGCCGTACCGGCTGCAACCAGTAGCGTTCCCAATACAGGAAGCCAGGCAGCATCAAACACCACCAATCCCTCAAAAATGCCGCTAACCAGAAACAGTGCCAGACCGACTGCCACGGCAGATATGCCGGTGAACCAGTCAAAGATATCCGGAACATTAACGTGGGGTAACCTAAGCGGCATGCGCTTAAGTTCCGATGCTTCAACTGCGACTGCCGGTTTAATCTCTCCGGCAACACTAGCCAGTTGTTTAGAAGCCGGAGATTTCCGGTCCAGCAACCGGTCGATTTCCGCCTGGGGAATACGGAACCTGCCTTTGCCGACCCTGACACCCTTGATACGCCTGGCTTTGAGGAACGAATAAATGGAATTGGTAGAATACCCGAGGATGTCGGCGACCTGTTTGACGGTATAGGTTTGTTGGGACATGGGCAGCAGTTATTCTCCCGCCCAAACCCCGAAGCAGGCGAACCGTCGGTTTTTCAGTAAAGGAACTGATATCTTCAATATTTACAAGTCTTTACTTAGCTTCTTACAAGTCCTTACCAGTTCCTACAACTATAATCGTATATATAATATAAGGTTGTCAAGTAGCAGCTTAATCATATCGTAATCATTTCATCAATGAATAATTAAATCGTATTGACAGTCAAAATATTAAACTTTACAAACGTGATAAGAATATGATATGTTAAATCAAAAGCTGCTTTGGCAATCACGGCATGATACCGATAACGTATACATTGTCCCCCGCCACCCGGGAACTCCTTAAAAAATGCGATGACATCCGGGACCAAGTCCTCCTGACCGGCATCACACCGGCAGCCGAAAGGTCACTCCGGTGGGAAACGCTGCTGCGGAGGGTATCCATCCTAGTTCCCGGAGGTACTGCAAATACTGAGCGGGTAGTACGGGCTCTGAGCGGCAGAGGCAAGACTCAGGAAGATACAATAATCGGAAACTTCGCGCGGGTATCCGGATACATCAGCGAACACTGGACTGCCAGTCCCCGGACGGTAATGACAGCGGAAATCGACAGCATCGACACAATGCTCCGGGCCGGTAAGGCGGCTTTTCCGCCGTCACGGCGGATCGATCCGGAGGATATCCGGGAACTCCTCAAGTGGCTCCAGACCAAACCGGATCATCCGGTAGTCAGCGCGGCGCTGGCATACGGACACCTGGCAGCTCTCACCGGTACTGCCTTCCATCCCCTGGCAATGGCGGTTTCGTCGGTGTTTCTGTATAAGGACTGTTACAGTCTGAAGGATCTTCTGGCAGTGGAGCCGGGTCTTCGGGAGCATCCGCGGCAATATGAAGCGGCTGTCTCGCCGCTCGTAGCCGACGGGAAAAGTGCACCCTGGATTGACTACTATACCGAATGCTCCGAAACCGCGCTCACCGTGCTTCTGGACAAGCTGCAAAAACCGGCGCGGCCGGAAGCCGGATTTAGCCTCTCTGCCCGGCAACAGGAAATCCTCGGGCTGATGGCAAACCCCGACAGCAGGATCACCAATATCCAGGTGAAGACCCGTTTTCGGATTTCCCAGGTAACGGCGTCACGGGAGCTGGCGAAACTCGTAAAACTCGGGGTGCTGGCGGGACACGGGAAAGGCCGGAGCGTGTACTACACGAGAATATAGGTATATAGGTATTTAGGTATATAGGTATTTAGGGACCTGATAAGGTATTTAGGTATCTGACGAGAAAACGGATAAGCTTCGAAACAGAAACCGTAAGATCGACCACAGTACTAAACTCCCCCGCTTCCAGGTATCCGATATCCCGTGATACCAGAAGCTGATTCTGAAGTTCGGTTAGTGAACCAAGTGCCTGATAATAGAAATGCTTTTTATCAGGCTTCGTCGGCCGGGAAAAGCCTTCAGCGATATTTGAAGTCACTGACAGAACGGACCGCCTCATCTGGTCAGTCAGACAGAACCGCTCATCCTTAGGGAAAGATTTAGTTATCCGGTAAACATTCAAAACCAATTTATGTCCTTCTTTCCATGCCAATAAATCAGTAAATGACCGGATCTTATTATCGGTTTTCATACTTATATACCTAAATACTTAAATACCTAAATACTTCCATTATGGCGGGCTGCCCGTTGCCGGGCCGAAGCGGACGGGGCCTTCGTTTCCGACCGTGAGGATCTGCCTTGATGTCAGGGGGTAGTTAAATATCTGGACGTCATCGACCTGCCCCTCAAATCGCTGGGCGCTACTTGAATTCTCCCCGATGTAAAGGACGCTCGAGGCGGCGGTGATATTGCCGGCCTGAATCCAGGAATCCGTCTCCCTGCCATTTATATATGTTCTGATGTTTGTGCCGTCGTAGGTGCAGTAGATATGCTGCCAGGCATCAATCTGCACCGCAATCGGGGTGGCGCCGGCCGCATTGGAAGTAAAGGCTCCCCCGGTATAGATATCACAAATCGGATTGCCCGAAGCGTCGGTGGTCAGGCGGAACTCGCTGGCCTTCTCCATCAGGGTTTTGGTAGCAACCGCGGTCTTGGGGTAGAACCACCCGCCCCAGGAAGCCCGGGCGGTCGACTGGCCGGCCGCAGCCAAAGGCGAATAGCTGCCGGTAGTCACATAGTCGTCGTTGCCGTCCAGGTCAATGCTGGCGTTGAGTTTGCCGGTGGTGCCGTTATTCCAGGCTTCAGTCGCGTCTTCCGAATCGCAGGTACCGAGCCCGTCATTGTCTCCTGAACCGCCTATAGTGACCGTCGCCACCGTGCCGTTGCCGGCTGAATCGTTCTCTGTGGTCCCCTGGCAGGCGTCGAAGCGGAAATGGGTCCTGGGAGCACCATAATTGTAGTCCCAGGCAACCTGGGACCCAGACCGTTCGTAATCGTAAAGCCTGATCTCATCCAGCCAGCCGTTAAGGTATGTCCCGTTGGCAAGCCCCATGGTAATAGCAGACCCGGATACAGAAGTACCGGTTGTCACCTCGACATGCTGCCAAGAGTCGAGTATGACTGAAGTTCCTTTCCTGCCGTTTATGTAAATAACCGGAGCCGTAAATCCGGTGGCGGCTATGCTGCCCCCACTGACTTCGATGTACTGTGACCCGTTAAGCGCCAGGACCGATGTGGATGAAACTTTCGGCTTGACCCACAGGGATACCGTCTTAATGCCGGCTATCGAATCGGAAACCGTAACCGCATCATTGCTGGCGTCAAATAAAAGACACGTGCCCGAGTGACACATCGCCGCGTGCTGCCAGGTCGGGGCATCGGAAAAAGCACCTCCGTGGTTGTTGGCGCTGTCGTCAGTCAGTGCCGTGCCCTGCTTTTCATCCATTTTCCAGTATGCCAGCGGGCTGCTGCAGCCCGTTGCATCGCCCGGAACGCAGAATCCCCGGGCGCTTGACCAGCTCGGCGAGGTACCGTTGCTTTCCGTCCCGACCGCGCCCATTACGGCAGCGGCGCCCTGAGCCGAGTCAACTTTTACCTGGTCCTCGCTCAGTTGCAAACGGAAGACTTTCACCTCGTCAATCGTCCCCAGAAATTCATCGGTACCGTCGGCGGCATTGGCGTCGCCCACATAGAATGTACCGGCGTTCTCGAGCGACGCATCGGTAGTAAGTGACGTGTCGCTCCCGATTTCCCGGCCGTCGACATAGAGCCGGATGGAAGTTGTACCATCCTTGACCGCCAGCACATGGTGCCAGGCGTCATCATCGAAGTTGCGTGACAGGCTGCCACCAACTGACTCCTCCGGAAATGATACCGAGTTGGTATCTCCGATCCCGAAGACCACGTCACCGTCACTGTCCAGCCATACCGCGTAACCTTCGCTGCCGTCTTCCTTGTAGACCAGGTACTCCGCATTTGACACGGCTGAGCGTTTGAACCTGATGGAAATGCTTAAATTCTCGGCTGCGGCGAAATCCAGGTCCGGGTCGTCAGTGCGGTACATCCGGGTATTATCGGCTCCGGCATAGGCAATATTTGTATAACCTGACGTCGTCCAGGAGGCAGATGAGAGCGTCAAGTTGTTACCGTTTGCCGAACTATCATTAGCAGTCGTGCCGAATCCCTCATCCAGCCGCCAGTAGGCAACCGGCGATCCGACAGGCGACCCCGGTGCCGGGTGGCCGGCATTGTAATCGGCAACCACCTGCTCCGGCTCAATGGCATAGGAGTAGATTTTCAGGTCGTCGATAACGCCGGAAAAGTTGCCGTAGGTGCCGCCCTCGTCATCCCCGACCCAAAGCTGATTAACGGTATTGTTTGATATGTTTGAAAGGGATTGTGATCCGGTACGCACCCCATTGACATAGACACCAAGTGTGGTGCCGTCGTAGACGCACTGGACGTGCTGCCAAAGGTTAGCCGTCAGCGCCTGTGATCCGGTAGCTGCGGTCTGCCAGCTGGAGCCGTTATGGATCTGGCAGACCGGATTGCCGGAGCCGTCAGTCACCAGCCGGTATTCGTCGTTTTTGACAATAATTGCTTTAGTAGCAACCGCCGAAGGCTTGATCCAGGCGCCCCAGGATTTGGCCGGAACGGTCAGCGATAAAAGCACGGTATCAGTAGCGGACAGGTAGTCGTTGCTGCCATCAAACAATAGGGCGCTGCCGTACTGACCCTGAGTCCAGGCTGATTCGGGGATACTCCCGTTCATACTTGCAGTGTGGCCGTTGCCGCTCCTATCGTATACCGCCGTGGTTCCGGTCCCTTCGTCGAACGAGTAGTAAAGTGCCGGTATCTGTGTCCAGGCATACAGATCGCGCACCTCACTCCCCGTCAACGCCCGGTTATATATTCTGACGTCATCAATTTTGCCGTCCCAGCCCTGGGAACCGTTGGCGGCGGCACCGATGGCGATGTCACCCGTACCCGGAATAATCCCTGAGCTGTCAATCTCCTTATCCAGGTTTCCGTTAATGAACAGTTTAGTCTTCGTGCCTTCAACCGTCATGGCTACGTGGTACCAGCTTCCGGTGGCAAGGGCGGTGACTGAAGTTCCAGTATTTGCCTCACCGTCGCTACTGAAGTACAGCTTGCCGGTGGATGTCGCCGATGAGGACAGGGTCCAGTCGAATGCCGGGGAGGAACCGCGGGCGACAATATTTCTTTGGGTGGAATCGAGGGTGTCGGCGTTGACCCAGGCGGATACGGTCATGGCGTTGCCCGATTCCAAACCGCTGGATACGGTAGGCTCAGTGGCCGCATATTCCCGGATCCGGATTTTATCGATGTACCAGGTAGCGTCCAGTCCGCTGTAACCGTAGTTACCGAAGGCGAATTTCTTGATTCCCGTCGTTCCGGTATCCGGGAATGTCCGGTCGATTTTGTATGTCCCGTCCAGATAGTATTTCGCCAGGTCACCGGAAATGTCGAAGGAAAATCCGAACCGGTATGTTGTTCCTACGGACAGACCGCTCTGGGCAACCAGCCAGCTTGAAGTCCAGCCCTGCCAGCTTTCATTATTGATGGCCGACCAGAGGGCTGAGGATGTCCAGTTATTATTAACTAAACCGGTCCAGCCGCTGTCGCCTGCCCCGAAAAACAGATCCCAGTTATTGGAATCGGCAACGGTGACACTGACTTCGAAAACCTGATTGGTGGTGATTTCAGAGTCAAACGTATATAATGCTCCGTCAAATGCTGCACTCGGCGCGCTAGCCGGATGGAATGCTTTGAGTCTGCCGGCATCAATTGTATAGGTGCTGGAATAATCGACATCTTTCGTCCAGCGGGCATCAACAGCCGTGATATCGGTTCCGTCGGAAAATCCGGTGAAGTCCTCAAAGTACTTGGGGAAGGTAGCGTCGCCGCTACTTGCTGATGCGGCGAGTTGATTGCCGTAATACATGTAGATATTGGCCGTTCCGCTTGCAGGAATTGAGTCAACTTCCACCCAGACCACTGCCGATACGCTGTCCGTTTTGGTTTCAATCCAATAATCAAGCTCGGTACCGGAACTGCTGATGAAACGTAAATCGTCGAAATCGGTCTGCATATCCGAGTCATAGGTTACCGTCAGGCGCACCTGGTAGTCGGTTAAAACCGACGCGACATTATTTGTCACTGTTACCGGCTGCATCCGGGTCCAGTCAGGGTTATACCAGTTAGCGGGAATTGCCACGGGTGCCGCCACTGCTGCCCTGTCATATGTCCCGTCAAAAACAGCTGAGTATCCAAGTTTACCGGAAGCTGACGCCGCATTGTCCGTCCATGCGGCATGGTTGGCGTATCCCGAGGAGTCGCAGGCATCGTTAGTGCCGTCGCAGGTGTCTGCCGCGGTTTCATCCATCTTCCACCAGCCGACCAGGTTTTCCGAAAGCTGCGAAACATCCTTGGCAACACTGGCTACCGATCCCGCAGGCGCGGCACCGGCCAGATACTCGGATTTAATCCGGTCAGCTGACCGGGCATAAGCAAACAACCTGATATCATCAAGCGTTCCGGTGTAATCATCAGTAAAATCCGAATCGGTGCCGATATACAGGGTGTCGTCATTGGCGGTTGAACCGGAAGCACTCAGGCTGACGTCCTCCCCGACTGCTTCGCCGTCGATGTAAAGCGTGATGGAGGTTGTGCCGTTTTTCACGGCGGCAAAATGGTGCCAGGTATTGTCATCATAGGAAGCCCGCGTGGAGGAAGCCCAGTCCTCGGGGAAGCCGGTGTTGTCGTCATCGATGCCGAAGGTAATATCGCCGTCGGACTCCATGTAGACCTTATACCCACCGTCGGAGCCGGTCGATTCGAACTTGGAAACGATCATTTCCGCTGCGGATGCCGGCGTATGCCGGAACCACCCGCTGACCGTAAAAGAACTGCTGTCGTTAAAATCGAGATCAGGATCATCGTCAACGGCGATGAAGTCACCGCTGCCGTCAAATGACAGACAGTTCCCCTGCTTACATTCACGGCTCCAGGTCGCACCAACTATACCTCCGTGGTTGGCATCAACGGTACCGTCATAGGCAACCCGCGGCTTGGTTCGGGTATTCTGTATGATCAGCCACGAACTGGCAACCGTTGTCGTGTCGGACGCGTAGTTTTTGATCGGTGATTCCAGTTTCTGATCCGCAGTCGGCATGGCCGATGCAATCGATACGGCAGTGCGTTTCCGTTCATACGTGAGGCTGGTGGAAGAAAGTTCCGAACCGGTAATATCGGCTCCAGAAGTATCGTTTTTCAGCTTGACATAGGCGGCATTGGTCACATTCGATGTTTTGAGTGTCGACTCGAAGTACATGGCGCTGGCGTTGATATTATCGCCGATATAGTGGTCGTTTCCGGGTGTATATTGGGTAATGAAATCCTTGTCGGTATAGGTCGAGGTTGCCTGCGTAGTCGCCCAGTTGATCATCATATGCACGGTTTCCACTGCCCTTATGCCGTTTGTGGTATCAGACTGGTCCAGAATCAGCCGTGAACCCAAGATGAAAATCTTGACCGATTCGGCAGCACTACGCTGACGGACAATATACTCGTGTCCGGAAGTCAGCGACAGTTCCCCTGAACGCACCAGTGTCCAGTCCCCAAGGGAAGTTGATATTTCCGAAGAAGTAACCGGTGAGGAAGCCGTCACGTCATACAAATCCGCGTAAGCAGTCGAACCCACCGTAGTCATACCCGTTACGGATATAATGATCCGGGTGGAAGAAATGGTAGTAGCAGACGAGCCCGAATTGTATGCCTGGGTATCCAGAGTGATATCATCAGATCTCTGCGCCGGCATATTGGAATTGAAATCGCCGCTGGTTACGCGGGTGAATGTCGCTGAAGTCGTACTGACGGCTGATCCGGTAATCGCCAAGGCATCGGTTATATTATAAAGTCGGGCATAGGCGGTAGTTGACGACGCTGCCTTCATCGTCGCCTCAAACGTAATGCCATATGTACCGCCGGAAAAACTGCGGTCAGCCGGACCCACAATCTGTATCTCAGGGTGAAAGATCGTGTCAAATTCCTGGCTGGTATATGATCCGGCAGACACCACCGTTCTGGTATTCACCTGTAACTGCGTAGTCTCAAGCGCGGAAATACCTCCGGCGTTGTTCTGGTAAAACACCAGTTTGGCGTTGGCCAGTGTTCCCTTCTGGATGCGGATCTCATATTCCTTACCGGGAGTCAGAGTCAGCGAGGAACTCCGGTTACTGCTGAAACCGGCACCGGAGAATGTAACCTGCGAACTGGTGACGGATGCCGCATCGGTTCTGTTATATAGCTCGACACCACCGGCGGTGCCTGATGTTGGCAGGTTGCTGATCTGGATCACCAGCCAGGAATTAGCAACTGACGTCGTGTTGGAGGCAGAATTTTTCAGACGGTCGTCGTAATTAAAGGGAGTTGTCCGGAGACTAGACATGATATCAGAGGTTGTCCTGACACGTGAATAGACAGCACTGGTGGTGGAAATTTCGCTGTCCGTGAGATCCGTACCGGTAATGTCATCATGAAATATGGCATATCCGGTACCGGCAGAAGTCTTCATCGTAGCTTCGAAACGAATCACCGGGGTATTACCGAAATTGGATGGTTTATGCTCTACGTCGAAATCCTGTTCCACATATGATGAGGTGGCCGCAGTAACCAGAGAACTGATGTGCTGCTGAACGGTTTCCAGGTCCGTAATACCGGAGGCTGTGCTCTGATAGAGAATAATATTTGCATTGGCAATATTGCCGCTGCATCCTCCTCCGTCCCCGTCGGTACAGAATACCCGGACGGAATATTCATCGTCGTTAGTGGTGTCCCAGGCGGAACTGCTGTCCACATTGGATACCGATGCATAGACCCAGCTGGTTGAGCCGGTCGCTGATACTGTCGCAACTGCCGTATTGTCGGTCCGGTTAAAAAGCTCGGCTGTCATGGTATCCCCGGCACTGTCGATCTTCAGGGTAGCTGAGAATGAAGCGTCTCCCGTTGACTCGACAGTCGGATTGAATTTGGCCTGATCGTACATGTAGTACTTGGGGTTCGTCAGTTCGGCAGCGGCTGTATTTGTAATACCGGTCTGATTGCTGCCGATATCAATCCAGGTATCGGTATCCGTCAACTTTGTGGCATGAGACTGTACTATTATCAGCCGGGCGGCTTTCATCCGGGCAGTATTTGACCCATTATGATGCAATCTCACGGTATAGAATTTACCGTCTTCCAGTGATATGGCCGGCGAACGCAGCCGGATATAGTTGTCATATGAGGTCGACACGTCAGATCCGTTGACCTCAGTATTCGTATTGTCATAAAGCGCCGCATGCACCAGAGCGTTGGTGCCGCCGCTGTCGGCGATAACAGCTTCGAAATACACCGTTTCGCCGGTATACCTCGAGCTGTCCCAGAAAACCATGCCCAGCGAGTAGTCCGTGGGAACAAATGTCGCACTGGTGGTCGTATAATACCTGTCCAACAGATTAATCTGCTGTTCGATATCCGGTGAATACGGCTTGAATGCCGCATCAAGGTATGCCGAAGGGGTCGGATTGAATTTGGCCGAGTCATAGCCGTAATATTTGGGATTCGTCAGACTGACATATGAGGCGGAAGAAGTGGCTTCGTTGTCACCGATTTCCGTCTGCGTTTCCGTTGCGGTAATTTTCGTGGTATCTGACTGCACAACGATCAGCCGGGCTGCCAGCATCCGGGCATGGCTGCCGAAATTAGTATGCTTCAGCTTGGCCGTGTAGGCAGTTCCGTCAGTCAGGGAAATACTTCCAGACCGGAGTAGGGTATACCCGTCAGCTGAGGTATTGACTTCGGAACCGTTTACCAGAGTACCGGCGGAATTATGTAACCCGGCATATACTTGAGCATTGGTACCGCCGCTGTCAGCGATGATAGCTTCGAAATACACCGTTGCGCCGGGATATCTGTCTGCATCCCAATATACAAGTCCCAGGGAATTATCGGACGGGACATACGTAGTGCCGGTGGTCGAAAAATACTGATCGGAAATGTTTAATTGCTGTTCGATACTGGGAGGAGAAGCCCTCAGCGGTGCTTCCAAGTATGCCGTGGGCGCCGGAGAAAACTTGGATGAGTCATAATAATAGAGGTGGGGCGCACTAACCGGTGCAGCCGTAGCGCTAGCAGTTGACTCTATAGTGCTTAAGTCAACGCTGGTCCGGGTGGCGGTAATCTTTTCCGGATCGTTCTGGACCACGATCAGCCGGGCGGCCTTGATATAGCCGCCGGAATCCCACAGGCCGTCAAAACCGGAAATCCTGACTGTATACTGGGCACCGTCTTCAAGTGTTACAGGACCCCCTAAATAACGGACATACGTCGTACTCTGCGTACCGGCCCAGCTGCTGGTAATCTGCGTACCGTCGGTTTTATATAAATACGCATACATGCCGGACAGTCCGTTGGTTCCGTGGATGACGGTTTCAAAATAGACGGTGGAGTCAGGATACTTATCCGCGTCCCATTCGATGATGCCCAGGGAATTGTCGGTCGGGAAAAAGCTGTTGGTGACGCCGACACTAAATTCACTCTGAAGGATGTTGATAACCTGTTCGTGGCCGGTGAGCGGCAGCTCCAGCGGCTGGTCATAACCCTCGTCCAGCGACCAGATGGCTATCGGAGATGGGGCTGATTCGGACGAGCCTAAAGTGACGGTCGGCTCGGTTGCGGTATACTCACGTACTATCCAGTCGTCAGTATAGGAATACTCGGCAGCATCGTAATGGATTACTCCGGGCTTGAGCGGGGTCTCCGACGAGTAGGAAGAGTCATACAGAAGCGACCATGTCGTTGACGAAATAGCTTTGTAGTAGTACTTGGCGCCGGTTGATTTGAGTTCGATTTTAACGTCGTACCAGGTGCCGACTGTGTAGGTGACACAGGAAGTACATGCGCGGTCATTGCCGTCTTCGGATACGTCAAACGTGCCGTTGTTGAAATACAGCGCGTATACCAGGTCAGTATTGGACCCACCGGATCCCGAATCGTGCCACCCGACCATAGCCCGGGCACCCGAATCCCCTTTAAATCTAAGCTGCAGCGTTTTATCGGTTGCCCGATCAATACCGGCAGTCTTGAAAAAATAGGTATCCCAGGCGTCCGCATTATTGCGGAATGAAACGTATTCGTTCTGGGAAATCGTACCTCCCCCGCCGGAAGAATAATTGCCGGAAATAGTGGTACCGGCGAAATCATCGAAGTACTCGAACAGCAGATCTCCGTCAACGGCTTTGGGCTCAGCCGTATTATTGCCATAATAAAGGTAAAGTACCGTATTGGATACCGGTAACGTGGCAAATTTGATCCAAATATTGGTCCCGGTAGTATTACAACTTAGTACCGTATACGGATCGCTGAGTTCATTGCCAGTCGGACCGATCAGGCGTATGTCACTGCAGTCAGACTGCATCTTCCCGGCGGTTATAAGTGCAGAAGTATCAAGTACTATGCTTACCTGATAACCGGTCAACTCGCTACCGGATGAATTATTTATCGTCACTTGCTGGCGGTACTTCCAGGCGCCACTAAACCAGGCGGCTTCCGTTTTGGGAGCATTTTTCAGGGATATGGCGACTAGCGGCAGGAAAGCGATGACAAACCACGCCGAAAGGGTGACGAGAAGTCTATATAGTTTGTTATGGTTAGTTATGATACGAGACATAAAGATAGGTATCTAGGTATATAAGTATTTAGGTATTTAGGTATAAAACCATATTTGTCTCGAAATTGCGTTTGATAAACTTTAATACTTATATACATATATACTTAAATACCTGATTTTATTGCGGAGCGCCTTGTAACGGGCCGTAATTCACCGCTCCCCCGTTGACCAGGTTCCGCACCTGCTGGATCGTCAGGGGGTAGGTAAATATGGTCATTTCATCCAACTGACCTTCGAACCGCTGGGCTGATGAGGAGTTCTGGGCGATGTGAAGGGCGCTTGAGGCGGCGGTGATTGAACTTCCCTGAATCCATGAGTCGGTCTGATTGCCGTTGAGGTAGACTTTGATATTGATGCCGTCATAGGTACAAAGGACATGGTTCCAGGAGGATAGAGACAGGGCCACCGCTCCGGCTCCGGCAGTGTTGGTGGTGAAGGCGCCTCCGGTATAGATATCGCAGATGGGCTTGCCGCTTCCGTCCGTTGTCAGCCTGAACTCGGTGACCTTCTCCATGATGGTTTTTGAAGCTGCCGAAGTCTTGGGATATAGCCAGGAGCCCCAGGACAGGTTGGTAGTAGTCTGACCCGCAGAAGCCAGAGGCGAAAAGGCGCTGACTGTCGCTACATCATCTGCTCCGTCAAAGTCCAGGGAGTAGTTTCTCTTCCCCGTCGTCCCGTCATTCCAGGCTTCGCTCCCCTGTCCGGAAGAACAGGACCCGGCGCTGGTGTTGCCGGCTGTAGCGCCGATCAGAATCGAGGCATTGTTTCCCGGAGCGTCCCCTGAAGCCGTGGGAGCGGCATTATGGGCGGTAGTACCCTGGCAATCGTCAAATTTATACCGGACGGACGGCGAACCCCGGTTATAATCCCAGGCGATCTGAGCAGGAGTGCGGGCGTAATCGTAAAGCCTCACCAAATCAATCATCCCCTCGTGGTAACCGACCCCTTCAATCCGGCCGATATCGAAGTCTGAAGCATTGAGACCCATGGCTGTGGTGACGACAACATAATTCCAGACTCCGGTAGAGACGGATCCGTTAACCAAGCCATTTACATAAATTGTCGGGCTGGTGAATCCCTGCGCAGTCACCGCTCCCGCGTTAATCCAGACATAGGCTGAACCGTTGAGGTCAACCGGATATTCAGTTGAGGTCTGGGGATTTACCCAAAAGGATACGGTTTTAACTGTAGAAGGCCCTGAACCCACATCTATGAAATCGTCGGTACCGTCAAATCGGACTGATGATCCGATTTTCCCGGTGGTCCAGACGGGACCGGCGGTCAGTGTCCCGGTTTTACCGTTGCCGGAAGTGTCGTTAGCTGTGGTACCGGTATTCTCGTCAAACTCCCATTCCCCCACCGGTGCGGTGCAGGCAGTTCCCTGTCCCGGCGGGCAGTAGGCGTCACTTCCGGACCACGATGCATTGTTTGATGCATCAGTCGAAACGGCGCCCATGACCGCGGCCATTCCCTGGTTGTATTCCATATATACCTGATCCGAGGTGAGGGCAGATGAATAGATTTTTACTTCATCCACAAGGCCGTCGGTGTATTCCACATTTCCAGCATCTATCCGACCGGCACCGATGAACAGCCTTCTGGAACTTGTAGTTATGGATGTCTGGGAAAAGGAAGCGGTCCCTTCGGACTTACCGTTCATGTAGCATTTGACTGAAGTACCATCGAACGTTCCGACTACATGATACCAGTTGTCGGTTTGAATCGGGGTAGTGCAACTTGCCTGACGAACAGTTGATCCATCCCAAAACTGAACACTAGCCAGTCCGCTACAGACCTGTATATCGTAAAGTCGGCCGTAATTCGGAGGAGAATAACCGCTGGAATCCGCATCTTTATGAATAATCGGACTGCAATATGGATCAGAAGGCAGGGTTTCCAGTTTAAACCAAGCCTCAAGCGACATAGCCGCCGTGATATCAAGCGACACATCATCACTTACGGCTGTGTAATCACTGGTACCGGACGTTTCAAAATCCAGGGCTTTTCCGACTTTCCCGGAATTAGACCAAACCGGACACGCGTTTCCGCCGGGACAGGATCCTGTACCTGCCAGATTACCGTTTATAACGGTACCTCCATTACCGGAATTATTTGCCGTATCCCCATATCCTTCATCAAAATTGATGTGGAGTACTGCTGATCCCACCGGACTACCCGGTGCCGGATGCCCGGCATTCATGTCTTCAACTACTTGAGCGGGGGTGCGGGCGTAGTTGTAGATTTTGACATCATCGATGGCACCGGAGAAATATAACGAGCCGTTGTCATGCCCAATCTTTACGGAATCGGCATTGTTGACGGTCGGCCAGACGCCGTCTGTGGTTAGGGTCGTAACCAGTTCAACTCCATCCTGGAATAACTTGATTTTATTTGCAGATTTGTCGGCGATCATCGAATAGTGGTGCCATGAGCCATCAGCTACATCCGATGTAGAAATAGCACGTCTCTCAACGGCTTCACTCTGTCTGAAAATTCCGACAAGATATTGCCCGGCGACACCACAACCGTTGTTTCCGCAGATACTTAAACTCCACTGCTCGTAGTCACCGGTGTTTTGCCTTTTTGAAACAAACGTGCTGGTCTGGTTCGAATTTGGTGGTTTTGCCCAAAGAGATAAACTCCAGTCGCCATTATCAGGTCTCAGGCTGGCAGTATCAGCCACGCTGATATTATCATTGCTTCCGTCAAAATCAAGTGCGGTGCCGATCCTGCCGGGAACCCAATCGTTTTCCGTCATGCCGCCGTTTATAGTACCGATGTTTCCGAAGCCGGATGAGTCATACACGTTAGCTGTACCTTTTCCTTCGTCAAATTTATAATAGGCAACCGGTCCGGAAGCCCAGTTGTATAGCCGACTGATATCAGCCGGAGAAAGGGCGCGGTCATAGATGCGGACGTCGTCGATCTTGCCGTCCCACCCTTGGGAACCGTTGGCAGCTGCACCGATGGCAATAGTCCCCACACCCGGTATGAATCCGGAACTGTCTATGTCACGGTCCAGGTTTCCGTTTATAAACAGCTTAGTCTTCGTCCCTTCGACCGTCATAGCTACGTGGTACCAGGAGCCGGTAGAAAGTGTCGCGTTTGATATACCGGCAGTGGCATGTCCGTCGCTTGAAAAGAACAGCTTGCCGGCAGACGTCGCTGATGAGGCCAGGGTCCAGTCGAATGCCGGTGAGGAGCCGCGGGATATGATGTTTCTCTGAGTTGAATCCAGGGTATCGGCATTGACCCAGGCGGACAGCGTCATTTTGTCGGCAGTACCGTATGAAGCCGATGCCTCGCTGCCGAAGGCAGGAGACGGTTCGGTGGAGGCATACTTACGGACCAGCAAC
>MFJD01000013.1:19422-23042 GCA_001779095.1 Candidatus Gottesmanbacteria bacterium RBG_16_52_11
TAAGCTTCACCAGTGTATCCGTCGTCGTAACGCTTACCGATGACGATCGGTTCGCTTGATACGGTGTTTGAAACGCTGGGATAATTCTGATAAGTTGCCCCCGTATCATAATTAGTGACTAAGAGATCAACTTGGG
Source organism: Candidatus Gottesmanbacteria bacterium RBG_16_52_11 (assembly GCA_001779095.1). Classification (GTDB taxonomy): domain Bacteria; phylum Patescibacteriota; class Microgenomatia; order UBA10105; family UBA927; genus RBG-16-52-11. The sequence continues at coordinate 19,559 of MFJD01000013.1, forward strand.
TAGTCGATTTAACTGCAATTTTCGTCAGTAAATTCGTTGACAACGGAGACTTTGATGACGTATTTGCCCAGCTGCTGTTATTGCGATAGTAGTCACCCGATGAATAATCGGATGACATGTATCCGAAATTATTATTCGTGGCCAGGAAAAAGCCGGCCATCATCTGACCGTTTGCCGCCCGATCAATAATTCTGGATTTACCGTTCAGAATCACACCATCACTGAACGAAGGTACCGAAGTAATCCTGCCCGTAGTACTGGTACCTTTTAGTTCTCCTCCGGTAATGCTCCAACCGGTTGAGTTGGTAATAGTCCATAGCGCTGTATCAATCTCACTGCCGGGAAAATCGTCAAAAAACTGGAAAGTTTCCGTACCACTGCCTGACGATGAAACGCTGCCGTTATTATAATACATATATACTGCGGCGGTTGAACTGGCCGGAATCGTATCAACTTTGACCCAAACGGTGGCTTCGGTGGAGGCAGTATACTTTTCAATCCAGTAATCAAGCTCCGTCCCCGCGGCATTTGTAAACCTGAGGTCACCAAAATCCGCCTGCATATCGGAGTCGTAGGTTACGGTCAGTTTCACCTGGTAGTCAGTCAGTTCGGATGCCACATTATTGGTGATAGTGATAACTTTACGTTTAGTCCAGACGGAGGGAATGCTGTTTGTTGACGACAGTTGAGCTTTATCCAAGCTACCATCAGTCGTCAGCGCGCTGCCGAATTTACCGCCACCTGATGTGGCATTGTCCGTCCAGGCGGCATGATTGCCGTACCCTGAGGAATCGCAGGAGTCGTTAGTGCCGTCGCAGGTATCAGCAGTTGTTTCGTCGAATTTGAGATGCGTCACCAAGTCCTCTCCGAGCGAAGGCGTATTGGGATTGCCCCCGGCTGACGATGCAGCGGCCACGTTGGCATCCACATTTATCTGTTCCGGTGTTCTGGCGTAAGCGTAGACCATAACATCATCGACCATGCCTGCAAAGGGACTCGTCACGCCGTCGCCGTCAATGCCGATATACAGGGTATCGTTGTTGGCCAAACTACCAGAAGCCGACAGTGCCACGTCCTCGCCGATCAGGTTGCCGTCAATATATAGACTCAGAGAAGTAGCTTCCTTCACCAAGGCTACAATGTGCCATTTATTGTCGTCAAACCGGCTGAGGGTGGATGTTACTGAGTCTTCCGGGAATGAGGTACTGTCGTCGTCGATGCCGGCAATCAAGTCTCCTGTGGAATTCATGCTTATCTTGAATCCGCCGTCAGAGCCGGTTGTCGAAAGTGCCTTGGCAAGCAGCACTTCGCTGCCTGCGGAAATCTGCGACCGTTTGAACCACAAACTGACCGTGAACGGATCGCTACCGGTGAAATCGAAAGGGTTGTCATCCTCAACAGCAATATAGTCGTCCGTTCCGTCAAGCGACAGACACATGCCTTCCCGACAGTCAGAACCGCTTTTCCAGGTAGTCCCGTTTACCGAACCGTGATATAGGTTATTCGCCGAATCGTGGACGATATCGGGAATCACCCGCTGGCTCGATACCACCATCCAGGCATTGGAAATAGTGGTCGTATATCCGGTCAGATTCTTGATTTGCGTATCCATATTTTTCTGCGATGAAGGCAATGTCGGATACAGATCGCTGCTTCTGACCCTGATGGCACTGGTTGACGCCGTAGACAGCTCACTGCCGGTTATGGCTGCCCCATCGGTATCATTTCTGAGCTGGATATACCCGGTTCCTCCGCCGGTTTTCATGGTGGCTTCAAACGTGACAGATGAGTTGTTGGCGTCCGGGGAAACATGGAATGACCCCGGAGTGTAAGTTGACGGATTATTGTGCTCGTTATAGGAACCACTGCCGTCCGCGGCGTAGGTAGCCATCAGGGGAATCACGGTTTCGGTAGCCAAAACTCCCGACTCTCTGGTCTGATCCAGAACCAGCTTAGCGTTATAGAGCTTAGCCTGTTTGACCCGGATCCGGTATTCTTTACCGGATGTCAGGGTGATGGCCGAGCTCTGGTTCCTGGCCAGGGTAACCGATGTGGATGTCACATCCGATCCTGCTACTTCCGTCCCGTCCGTCAGGTTATACAGCTGGATGCCGCCGACCGGCCCGTTGACCGGCAGATTGGTGATCTCCACCACCAGCCAGGAGTTGGTTACCGATGTCGTGAAAGCACCGGAATTCTTAATATCCAGAAATATTTCGGAATTATGAAGAGGAAACTGGCTGTATGAATCATTGGTATTTCGGACCCGGGTGTAATCAGTCAGGGGTGTTGATATCTCCGTATAGGTGACTGCGGTATTCGGTTCCATCCGTTTCAGACGGGCGAATGCCGTACCGCCCGAAGCGGTTTTCATGGTCGTTTCAAAGTAGTATTTGGGTATTGTACCGAACTCCAGCGGACGGGAAAAATTCGAATAATCGGTCAACGTATAGTCGCCGGTATCGGTAACGAGCATTGTTGCGTACATACGGACGTTTTCCAGAGCCGTAATCCCACCGGAATTATTCTGCCTTAGAGTGATTTGGGCATTGGAGATATTGCCGATGCAGCCGCCGCCGTTGCCGTCGGTACAGAATACCCGGACGGAATATTCGTCATCATTCGTAGTGTCCCACCCGGCATTACCATCTATATTGGTGACCATCGGATGGGCCCACGCCGACGTGCCTGACGAGGAAACTGTTGCGACAGCTATATTGTCATTGCGGTTAAACAGCTCGGCATATACCGTATCTCCGGCATCCTCAGTCTGAAGAGTCGCCGAAAACGTGGCATCGCCGGATGATTCTATAGCGGGCGTAAACTTGTCATCGTCATACAGGTATAATTTGGGTTGCGTCAACTCAACAGCCGCCGTATTGGTGATATCGGACTGGGCGGCTCCGACCTCGATACTCGTCTGTGTTGCGATCAGCCGGGAGGGATGGGACTGGATGACTACCAGTCTGGCAGCACCGATATCCATGCCGTATGCCCCATTATCATGTTTGACCCTGACCGTATAGTCAGTGTCGTCAGTCAGATTCAGTGCACTGCTTCTTCTAACGGTCCAGCCGGCATAGGGAATATCGATCACCGATTCAGGCACCTGCGTGCCGTCGGTTTTATAAAGCGCAGCATTGGCTCCCCAGGTTGAGGAAACATCCACTTCCAGATATACCGTGGACGACGGATAGGCATCTGAATCCCAGCGGATAACGCCGAGGGAATTGTCGTTAGGGAAGTAGGCGCTCGTCGATGCCGTATGGTACAGCTGATCGGTGATATTGATCTGCTGCTCTATCTGCGGGTAGAAAGGCTGGAATACTCCATCCAAACGCGCTGTGGGCGCCGGATCGAATTTGGATGAATCGTAATAGTAATGCACCGGATTGTTCTGAATCAGATAACTAGCTGAGGCCGACGCTTCGGACCGGGACAGCTCAATCTGGGACTGGGTAGCGGTGATTCCTGTCGATACATA
>MFJD01000013.1:23064-30436 GCA_001779095.1 Candidatus Gottesmanbacteria bacterium RBG_16_52_11
GATTTGAAATTGGTATTATAGACCCCGTTTTCATGATGGGTCCGGACGGTATAATCCGTATCGTCAGTCAGCGTCAGCGGACCGCTGCGGTCAGGCACGTAGCCGTTGCCGTATGGGAATACGATTTCCGATCCGGAAACCGCTGTCCCGCTGGCCGTGAACAAAGCTACGTAAGTATCGTAAGTCGAACTAACACTACTCTCGAGGTAAACCTCGGCACCCGGATACATGTCAGCATCCCAGTGGACTATGCCAAGTGAATTGTCCGTAGGCACGTACCCTGTGCTGTAGGTAACGAATACCGGGCCATTATATATAGGTATACGGGTCTCGTGGCGGGTCAGGGGCAGGGATTCCTCTTTGAAGTACCCTTCATCCAGCTTCCAGCGCGCCAACGGCCCGGTGGAGCGCTCTTCGCTGCCGGCAGATGCTGACGGATCAGTTCCGTCTAATTTATAGACATAGAAATCATCATAAACGGCGTCAATGGTATTTGTGCTTTGTTCCTGGGCAAACAGACCGACATAAGTGCCGGTAAGTTCAGCTGATGATGACACATTGGTAAACGATATGCCGTCAGTCGAATAATCATAATACCTGGTTGATCCGGTTTTCCTGATCCGCAGATACATCGGCATCGTGGTTGAGCTGTAATTGGCAACCGTACTCCTGACGTCAGACACGATTTTCGTGATCCGGTAGTAGTTTGACCCGCCAGCCCTGTACCGTCCCCATTGGTATACGTTATCCCGGTCATCGTAAAACATAATACCGCCGTATGTCTGGTCGTTCGCCGTATAATTGATCTTTACGACAGCTGCCCAGTTTTCCGCCGGAGGCGTCGTATAGAGAATCGGGGCAAATTCAGTGGCTCCGCCGGTCCAGTCCCCGTTTTCCGCGGCACCGACTGATATAGTCATCACACCGGAGGCTTCCGCCACCGATCCGGCCGGTGTTGAAGACGTCCATTTCGACGTATCAAGGCTGTTATCATCAAAATCATCGTAAATACTGAAAACCTGACTGCCGGTTGACTCCAGACTGGTGGCCGACCCGTTACCGTAATACAGATACAAAACGGTGCTGGATGCCGGAATTGCGGAAAATTTGATCCAGAGCTGTGACTGGGTGTCATTACAGCTTTTCAGAATATAGGGATATGAAACCAGATTTCCGTTTACATTGGTAATCCGCAGGTCGCCGCAGTCTAACCGCATTTTCCGGTTATTGATCAGGGTTTCCGTATCCAACAGGTAACGGACCTGGTAATCGGTCTGTTCCGAACCGGAATTGGTAACCGTCAGCTTCTGGCGGTACTGCCAGGTCTCATCCCACCAGTCAGCCTTGACTTGCGGGGCATTCCTGAGTGACAGAATCACCAGAGGCAGGAAGACAATCAGGAATCCGGCCGACAGAGTGACCAGAAGTCTATATAGTTTGTTATGGTTAGTTATAATACGAGACATAATGATAGGTATATAGGTATATAGGTATTTAAGTATTTAAGTATAAAACCATATTTGTCTCGAAATTGCGTTTGATAAACTTTTATACTTATATACATATATACTTATATACCTAAATACATTATTGCGGAGCGCCTTGTAACGGGCCGTAACGGACTGCGCCTTCATTAATGAGAGTTTTCACCTGTATCGCGGTTAAGGGATAGGTAAATACCATCATTTCATCCAACTGTCCCTCAAATCTCTGAGCTGATGAGGAGTTCTGGGCAATGTGGAGGGCGCTTGAGGCGGCGGTGATTGAACCACCCTGAATCCAGGAGTCGGTCTGATTGCCGTTGACATAGACTTTAATGGTAGTACCGTCGTAGGTGCATAAGACATGCTGCCAAGTATTGAGAGATAGTGCCTGGGCAGAGGCTCCGGCAGTGTTGGTGGTGAAGGCGCCTCCGGTGTAGATGTCGCAGATGGGTTTGCCGCTTCCGTCCGTAGTCAGCCTGAACTCGGTGACCTTCTCCATCACCGTCTTAGTTGCCGCCGAGGTCTTGGGATATAGCCAGGAGCCCCAGGAGAGGTTGGTAGTAGTCTGGCCCGCAGAAGCCAGAGGCGAAAAGGCGCTGACTGTCGCTACATCATCGGCTCCGTCAAAGTCCAGGGAGTAATTCCGCTTGCCTGTCGTCCCGTCATTCCAGGATTCGCTCCCCTGTCCTGAGGAACAACTGCCTGCGCTGGTGTTGCCGGCAGTAGCGCCGATAAAGATGCTCGCGTTGTTGCCCGGAGCAGCGCCCGATGCCGTGGGAGCGGCATTGTAGGCGGTAGTGCCCTGGCAGTCGTCGAACTGCCAGTAGGCAACCGGTGCCCCCTGGTTAAACTCCCAGGCAATCTGGGCCTGGGTACGGGCGTAGTTATAGATTCGGACATCATCAATTGAACCGTTGAATTCGTCGCCGCTTGCCGTACCGAAACCGAAATCAGGATTATTTGTACCTCCTGTAGCATTATCCGAATAACTGACGGGATTACCCAACCGAATACCGTTTTCATAAAAAGTAACGGTTTTGGCCGTTGCATCCCGGACAGCGGCTACATACACCCATACACCGGAAACAACTGTTGGGTTATTTGGCGAACTGAAAGCAATATTCAATCCGGCTCCGTATTGGTGCTGCCATCGCAATCTGTCGTCGCTCCCGTTATAAAAGAGTTTATATGCGATGTTACCGGGTTCACCGGCACCGGAACCCGTGATCCTGACGATGTCATCGTCGGTGCCGCCGGCCGTCCGGTTTACCCACGCCGATAATGTGACGCTGCCTGTAATGACCAAGCTCTGGGGTGCTGTATTGGATTCCTCCGCTTTGTCATCCGTGCCGTCGAAAAAGACCGCCGACCCGTGCTTCCCCTTCACCCATTTCGGATCGCCTGAAAACACCGGATCACCTCCGGTGCCCATGCGGTCATAAATTGTCGTGCCGCTTTTTTCATCAAAGGTCCACTCTCCTACCGGCGCGATACAGGCCGATCCCTGACCCGGAGGACAGTAAGCGTCACTTCCGGACCAACTAGCATTCCCGCTTGAATCTGTCGAAAGGGCACCCATTACAGCGGCTGAACTCTGGTTAAATAACTGTTTGACCTGGTCGGCGGTGAGGGCGGAGGTAAAAATCTTAAAATCATCGAAAGAACCGATAAACGGGTCAAGATCGGGTCCCCATGAACCGCCCACTGTGACATTAGACCCGCTGGAATCAGAAACCATTGATGTTGGTATGGTCCCGGTAATTGTCCCGGTAGTCAGGGTACCGTTTTTAAATACCTTAACCCGGTCAGAAGCAGCCTGGGATCCGTCATAAACCATAACTATCTGGTCCCACGTGCCATTGGCAAGGTTCAGGTTGGTTGTGGTGAAGTAGTTTGAGACATCGGTAATATTGCTATGGATATATACGCGGATTTCATCGCTGTTGGTATTATCTTCGCTGATTGTCCAGCTGTTATATGACCCGGTGGTTTTATCAAGATCCATATCGCTTTTTGAAGCCAGAACCCTCTTTACAGTTAAAGTAGTCGGTTTTACCCACATCACCACTGTCATTCGGGATAAACTGTCAAAAAGACTGATGTCGCCTGCGTCTAAACCCCAATGGGTATCATCGACTGATATGCACTTATTGAATTTACAGTCATTGGACCAAACCGGAGGGGTACCTGAAATGACGGCACCATCGTAATTATTGGGAGATGAATCATGTACAATGGTGCCTGAATTTCCGTACCCTTCATCGAAATTATAAGACAAAGCTGCTGATCCGACCGGGCTGCCAGGTGCCGGATGGCCGGCGTTCATGTCTTCGACGACCTTCCCTGTGGTATGGGCGTAATTGTAAATGCGGACATCGTCCAGACTGCCCGTCATTTCGGAGTTGTCCACGATTTCATCCCCGATCGTTAAGACGCCTGAGTTAACTGCACTCCCCTCAGTCAGACTGGTGTCCGACGCATACTGCTGGCCGTCAAAATAGGCGTACAGACCTGACGTCCCGGTAGCCGATCCGTCACGGTCCATCACGCAGCTCACATGATGCCAATTCCCGTCAGTTACCGTCGTTGTCCCGACAGTGGCGATATCCAGACCATTACCGCTGTTTGAATCCGAATATACGCAGTCAAAACCCCAGGCTCCGCCGCCTTCGGCAAACCGGACCGAATATCCGGCAGCGTTGAAGGCATCGGTATAGTTTTTGTTGATTACTTTGGCGGCGGTACCGGATCCATCGACATCGCTTAATTTAAGCCAGAAATCGATAGTGTAATTCTGAGTATTATCAAAATCCAGAGCGCCGGAGGCCGGATCAGCGACGGATACGTAGTCCATGGTACCGTTGACAGTTGTCTTAATCCCTTTACCATACTGCCCGTTCGTCCATCCCGGTCCATTAGTGAGCGTCCCGGAATAGCCGTTGCCGGAAGAGTCATGTGCATTACTCCCGCTGCCCTCGTCCAACTTCCACCAGGCAACCGGTCCCGGTGCCCAGTTGTAAAGCTGGCTGATCTCAGCCGGGGACAGGGCACGGTCGTAGATCCGGACGTCGTCGATTTTACCGTTCCAGGCGTTACTGCCACTAGTGTCAGCACCGAGTGCAATGTTCCCGTTCTGATACAAAATGCCGGTATGAGTTATTTCCTTATCCGGGGTGCCATTAATATACAAACGGGTTTTGGTTTCGTCGGCCGCCAGGACTATATGGTACCAAGTGCCCGTGGATAGCGTTAATGTCGACACTCCGGTAGTTACTCCTCCATCAGTGGAAAATTCAAGCTTACCGGGATTGGCGGCATCGTTAGCCACATACCAGGAATATGAGGGGCTGGCGTTCCGAGCGATAATGACGCGATCGTTGGCATCCAGTGTCGTAGCGTTAATCCACCCTGATATGGTTATAGGTTTAATCGGTAAGTAGGAAGGGGTTTCCGCTCCGACCTCTAAGGTCGGCTCGGACGAGACATATTTCCTTACGAATATTTCATTATACCTGACATCAAAAGTGCTGACGGAGTCAGGGGAATAGGTAAAATGAAGATCTCTGGCAGCCGTACTTAGACTGTTACGGGTAGCCTGCAACGAGCCGTTTTCCAGATGAGTGCCGGTTCCGGCAGCTGTCAGACGCTGAACAATCTCCTGATTGGAAAATGTCTGTGTGTCAAGGGTGCTGTCAGCAACATCCTGCCATGAGCCGGAGTAATATTGAACCCGCTTGTTTGTTGATCCTTCGGAGTTAATCGCCATGCCCGTACTGCCGCCTCCCAAACCGAATTCCCGCCGTTCCAGCCGTTACTATCCTGGGAGACAATACTGAACGTCGATTCAGTTGCGAAATCAGAAGTATATGTGCCGACAGAGTATAAACCTTTGAAGTTATATCGGTCGCCGGTTGTGGTGGTACCGCTGATTTTCAGTTGCCCACCGGTTTCGGCGATAGTTGTCGTACCGGAATTCTGAACCGACCACTTACCGGTGTCTATCGACCCGTCCTCAAAATCATCAAACAGAAGAAAAGTATTATTCCCGCTACTAACTGAGGATGCAATAGAATAACCGTAATACATATAAATAGCTGCCGTACTGCTGGCGGGTATACTATCCACCTCGACCCAGACGGAAGCCGATATACCGTCGGACTTACTCTCTATCCAATAATCGAGTAGTGTCCCAGAAGTATTAGCGAAACGCAGGTCATCAAAGTCTGCCTGCATATCAGCGTCATAATTTACAGTCAACAATACCTGATAATCTGTAAGTGGAGAAGCGGTGTTGTTGGTAACAGTAATTTCCTTCCGTTTAGTCCAGTTGCTGTCAAAATATGTTAGACCGGCAGGTGATGAAAGCAGCGCGAAGTCACCGGTTCCATCCAACGAGAGGCCGTTACCGAATTTACCAGTAGATATGGCGGTATCACCGTTCCAGGCGGCATGATTGCCGTAGCCGGAGGAATCGCAGGAATCGTTTCCTCCGCCGCAGGTGTCCGCCGCGGTTTCGTCCATCTTCCACCAGCCGACCAGGCCTTCGGTGACGGCACCTTTGACATCCGCGACCGAGACCGCTGAACCTCTGGCCGAGACGCTTTTCAGATAATCGGTTTTCACATCTGCGGCTGAGCGCAGATAGGGGTAAACTTTGACTTCATCGATCGAGCCTTCGAAGGCATTGCTTGTCCCGTCCCCGTCGATGCCGATATAGATTGAATCGGTATTAACCAGCGTCCCGGAAGCTCCGATTGCCGCATCCTCACCGATCAAGTTTCCGTCAATATATAAAGTAAGGGTACTGGTACCGTCCTTCACGAGCGTTGCCATATGCCACCGGTTATCGTCGTAGGTTGCCTGAGTAGAGGTAACCCAGTCTTCCGGGAATGAGGTAGCATCATCATCGATGCCGGCGGTGATGTCCCCGTCCGACTGCATGTAGAGCTTGTAGCCTCCGTCAGTGCCGGATGATGCGTTATATTTCGCCAACAGTATTTCGTTTCCTGAGTTTATCTGAGGCCGCTTAAACCAGAGGTTGACCGTGAAGTCGTCAATGGCGGAAAAATCGAACCGGGCATTATCCCCGATGATGGCGTGCTCGGTGTTGCCGTCATAAAGGAGACACTTTCCGGAAGCACAGTCAGACTCCTGCCCCCAGGTGGGAGTATTAACGAGATTGGCATGCAGGCTGTTGCCTGAAGAATCATGGACGGCGGTCGGGAGGGTATTGTTGTTCTGGATGATGATCCAGGATGAGGAAACGGAGATGGTATAAAGGTCCGGATTTTTAAGCTGGGTATCCATATTCTGAGCCGACGTAGGCAAGTCGGGAGCAACAGAACTTACCGTCCGTTTGCGTTCATAGAAGAAAGAAGTTGTCGTCAGCTCGGAACCGGAGACAGTAGTGCCGCCGGAATCGTTTTTCAGGATGGCGTACCCCGTGCCTGCCGAGGTTTTCATGGTGGCTTCAAAATAGATAGCGGAATTATTGTAATTGACTGCAATGAAGTGGTTATCGGCCGGATTGAAAGTGTTCTGGTAATCCTTGTCCGTATATGTACCGGTAGCCTGGGTAGTAGCGCTATTTATCATCTGCTGCACCGTCTCAACGGATATAATCCCGTTTGCCGTATCCGACTGCTCCAGAATAATTCTGGCATTCAACAGTGAACTGTTTTTTATCCTGACTTCATATTCCTCGCCCGAAGTCAGGCTGATGGAACCGCTTCTGACCACGACATAACTGCTGCCGGAGGAGGTTACTTCGGAACCGGCCACGGGAGTGGTATCGGTGTTGTAGAGTTGGGCTCCGCCGGTTGATCCCGCAGTCGGGATACCGCTGTACTGGAGAACCAGCCAGGTGTTTGATACCGTGGCGGTGTCCG
>MFJD01000014.1:0-307 GCA_001779095.1 Candidatus Gottesmanbacteria bacterium RBG_16_52_11
GGGCGGCGTCGCGGTCAGCGTCTGCGTCGGCGTCGGGGTGTCCCCGGGCGGCGTCGCGGTCAGAGTCTGCGTCGGCGTCGGGGTCTCCCCGGTGGGCGTCGGCGTATCCTCAGGCGTTGGCGATGGGGGGATTTCGGTCGGGGTTGCACTCGGTACTGGGCATTCAACCCAGAATACCTTATGCTTCCCGTCCCCCTGGATGCCCTCCATTTCCAACTTGTAATGGCCGTCCGGTAGTTCGTACTTGTCGGACTTCCACTCGCCCTGGTCATTTGCCGTGTATGACCCGCTCAGGACTTCGTTGTTC
>MFJD01000014.1:319-12311 GCA_001779095.1 Candidatus Gottesmanbacteria bacterium RBG_16_52_11
TGTTGCTTGATCGACCAGGTATTCGACTGACCAGCATCCAAGTTGAATGCGTGGATATGGAAACCGTTGCACCCAACCTGGGGGTGATCCTGTTCGATCGGATCCGGTTCACCGCCCCCCCGGTGAATCTTGACGGTACCATTATTGCCAGACGGGTCCGCGAAGACCGGGCTTGGAACTGCTAATGCCGATAAACAGGCGAGTCCAATCACGAGTACTAGTGGAATCGCCATACGGATTGCCAACTTTTTCGTAATCCTCAGGTGCACTTGAGGTAATCGAATAATTGGTAGTTTAACCTGTAGCCCGTCAAGTACAGTGGGCTCATGGTCGGATCGATTTGAAGCGTTCACTGTTGTATACCTCCATGTGAATTGTCATTAAGAAATCCAATTTGGCTGTTCGCCATCGGCCGATACCAGCGAACAACCGCCGATTCGCTCCTGCTTTTCCCGTAGCTCCAGTTAAGTTATCCCCACGGGGTCGCAGTTTGAGCATAGCCTTTACGCGGCTTATTTCGGGCAGTTCCGTTCCGGACGGTTTTGCACCAGCCCGTCCTTTCCGGATCGAAACGCGCCTGCCGGCGCAGTAAGATTCGACAAAAAAAGCACTTTCTTGTGTAAGGGACATCCAGAAACAAGCCGTTATAAGCTTGCCAACAGGTATCCCTCCACAAGAAAGCCGGCGGTTGTTCTATGTGTCCGACTTCCCGATATTCTTAATATTTTCCCATTCAGGATTGTTAACGTGCTTTATTCGAAACCAGGCTCATTGTTTTCCGGCAAACCGGAAACACGAACCCACTTCCGGGATCCGGGGGCTAAGGTCATCAGTTGGGGCTAAATTCCTAGCCCCCAAGTCCCGGAAGTTACTCGTGAGGAGCACAAAAAAACGCAAAACGGTAGCTAATAAGCAGATCTGAACCGGTTTGCGCCATGTTGCCCCAACATATGAGGGTATTTTAATATAAATTACAGGCTATGTCAATACTATAGGGTATGATTAATTAATAACCTATTTTGAGACTTGGCTTTGTCTCAGTGTTTTTCGGGATAAATCGAACCATTCTAGGATAATATATTAACTGAATTTAGTAGATTTCACGGTTTTCGAGGCTGAAACCGAAGCGTGAAAAGCAAAATAGCGCGGAAGTATTTTAGTTAGACGGCCTTAATTCTTCCTCAGTACATAATTTATTTTCCGCTAAGCGGGACTGATGAGTTCTCCCCCGGAAGGAAGGCAGAACGAAAACGGAAACCAAGCGAAACTTAATTATTTTCTTACTTTTCCTTAATCCGGTTATTACCTTAACCGTAGTACAATGAATCCATATGGCAGCGGTACTGATAATACTACTGGCATTACTTTGGTTCTTCGGTTACATACGGATACCGGGACTGGGATTACCCGATATTCCCCTTTTCCGGTTCGGAAGTGAAACGGTAACCCTGCTTGACCTCGTCATTTTCCTGGTGATTATCTGGGCTGTGGGAGTATTGCCATCACCCTTGAGGGAAATCGGCTACGCGGGTATCGTCATCTGGATTTTGGCGGAACTGGGTATCATCGCCATTGCCGGGTTGTCCTCAATCGTCATCTGGGCAATCATCATCGGCCTGGTACTGAGCTTACTTCACAAATATTAAATTCCGCTAATACACTAAGTCATTGATTTGGGGCTAAGGCAACGGAACTTTAGGATCAGTCGGCTTTGACGGAGCCGATCAGATGATCAAAAACCTGCCGGGCTACGGCCTGATCGGAGCTCCGGTAAAACACCGCGGCACTCAGGCTTTCATAGCCTTTCACGGTAACCGGTAACTTATAAGTATCGACGAAGTCCCCGTTCCAGGTTTTAGATACGTCACCGCCGGAGAAGCCGTACCACTTATCCACTGCGATCGATCCGGGAATTCCGGCAACGGCACGTTCCGACGTGTCACCGGGATACTGACTCCAGCCCCCGACGGACCAGCAGAATACTCCCCCGTCAGCTTCAGGATCTGTCGTAAATCCGTCGAATCCGATCAGAATCGCTTTGCCGACCGAATCCCAGAACATAACCGGACAGGGGTCCATGATTTTACGGAAACCGCCGTCGTCGTATTGGAATTCCTGAGGGACAGTCGAAAGGACTTCCCAGGTTGCCGGATGTTCGAAGGAAAATCCGAGTCCGGGAGCCTTAAAACGCACCCATTCACCGGAGTCAGTTGCAGGTTCGTCCCGTGATATGTCAGGTAGAGGTATGTCAGTAGGTCCTCTCTGAGAAATATTCTCATCAGTCACTCCAATACCTCCGGACCAATATTGAGACAACTGTGGCAGTCTCTCCCGGTTGGCAAAAAGCAAAATACCGACACCGACACCAACGAAGAATAAGAGTACCCAGACAAAAAGACGGTAAATCAGTCCGTGCGGTTTACGGGGCTTGCCAGCCGCAGGCATGCCTGTGGGCGGTGGCTGCATTAAGGGCGAGCTTACAGGTGGTGTGCCGAACGGCGGAATCTGCGGTGTATTTTCCATAATCCTCCTAATATTGAATCTGCATATACATCATAGGGGTAATCGTAGCCTGAGTGCAAGCAACCTGCAACTTTCATTCACCCCCGGTGTGAAGTACATTCGCACCGACGGTAACCTGCAATTCTATGTGCTTGACTCAATTGGTAATTCTGAATATTGTAATCACAATGCCCTATCGTAGCTGTATTTTCAAACCCGGGGAAATATACCATATTTTCAATCGGAGCATTGCAGGCTTTACGATTTTTTCTGGAGTTACCTATTACAGAAGGTTCTATGAATTGACAGACTATTATCAATTCGTTAAACCTGAATTAAGATTTTCGTTATACCTGGAACTTCCGCATAAAGCCCGTTTAAACTATATCTCACAGCTTAAAAGTACACATCACCGCTTGGTCGAAATTCTGGCTTTTTCTTTTATGCCAAATCATTTTCATTTCTTGTTAAAGGAAATACAGGTTGGGGGAATTTCGGAATTCATAAAAAGACTTCAAAATAGCTATGCAAAATACCTAAATGCAAGAGTAAAACGTACAGGCGCGGTATTCCAATCAATGTTCAAGGGAATTCATATTGAATCGGATGAGTTGTTGCTTCATGTACTGCGATATATCCACCTAAATCCAATAACAGGTTTAGCAATTCGTGAATTCAATGAGCTCGGCGCATATCCCTGGACTTCTTATCCTGATTATACCGACCAACGAAATAATATTTCATTCGTAAATACATCAGTTATCAAGGGACTTATGCAATATAAAGACAAATTAATATCTTTCCACGAGGACCAGAAGGATTACCAACGGATGCTTGCTCAATTGAAGTATTTATGTATGGAATAGTTGTAATAATTCTAATTTTACCTGCTCCAATTATAAGCTACCGTTGGTGTAAGCTCACTTCACACCGGGGGTGAAGAGTAGTGTAAGCTCACTTCACACCGGGGGTGAAGAGTAATTATGGGTAACCATGGAATCCCCCACTATGTCCTCCGGACTACGAGGGGAGAAGGAACCATGGACCTCCTTACCGTCTCTCCGGCGGATTGCTGATGAGGCAACTTAAAGAGAATATTATTGTTGTGGGTCGCCTAAGAATCGAACTTAGGACCTCTTTCTTATCAGGAAAGCGTTCTACCACTGAACTAGCGACCCCGAACAACAGCAATTATACAATATCCCCCTTGTTTTGTTATACTCCCCCGTACTGTCCAAACTTAGCTTCGCGAACCTTAAAATAAGGAAATCAGAAATGTCCAAAAAACTACAGAACTTGCTGGTGCTGCTGGTAATCGTGACTTTAGCCTGCAATCTGCCGCAGGCATTGGCTACTCCCACGCCGGCTGCAGAATTGCCGCCACCGCGGATTGCGGTACTGACGGCAACACCGGTACCGATCTTGCCTAATTCACCTGAGCCAGTACCCGATCCGCAAGCTGATGGTACCGCCACCCCATATCAGGATTGGCAATACTGCGGGGAAACGGAAATCGTATCCCCTGATGTATTTAATGAAGCGACGGAAAGCATCATCGCCGTGACGATTAATTCCATTGGAATCTGGTCGTCGACTGAAGACGGTTTAAGTCTCTATCAAAATGGTCTCGTCAGAATCTGCTCTGAATCGATCAGACCTGACCAATTAGCATTTTCACGCGATCAGGTATACGGCTTGGTAGACTTAAAAGAGCTTTGGGAGCTTTCCGAAGGCAAATGGTCGGAAATATCAGAACTTGTGCCCGGCGATAGAATCAACTTCATCGGTAATTCCGAAACCGTTGTTTACGCCGGAACCGAACTGGGACTGGCAACGCTTGACGACCTTGGCTGGCAATTGACTCTGGAGCCGCCGGGAAGCGACAAAGAAGTCTTTTCTTTCGCCATCCGTAAACAGATTGCATATCTGGGCACCAAAACTGACGGGATTTGGTGGTTTGACGGTAATTCATGGCAGCACGCGTGTAATTCCGGATGTGAAATTATTACATCCGGAAACCTTGTCCGACAGATTTCGTTTTCGGGAGATATCATGATCGTCCTAACCGAGAACGGAATAGACGTAATTAAGGATGGCATGACTACGAATCACGTTCTGCCGGATCCACTGACTAATAAGGTCCTTATGGATGAGTGGGACAGGTTATGGGCTGCTACAAACAATGGACTTTTTGTATTGAACAACGGTTTCTGGGTAATGGCGTTTTCCGGCTCGATAACCGATATAGCCTTCGGATGCCGGGACTGCTTTTATAACCAATACATGTTGGCAGTTGGTACTGAAAATGACGGTTTAAGCGTCCTGATCCTTAAAAAGGATCCATCATCCGGCCCAACAGGCTAATCCGCGAAGCGCCGCCCCGTCAGGCATCTGTTGCTGTCAACAGTGACGGCACGGTGAACTGACGGGGCGGTATTATTTTTCCATTTTCTTACCTGACTATTACCCTATTATTACCTTCAAATCACATCTGAATTATATACTGAGTTTTTCACACCGCAATAATCCCCGTCGGACTTATTTGTGACCAGATTATATTACCGGTTGTTATAATTTTCCCATTTTATTACCTGCAATTATCGCTTTTTCTCCAACATCCCGAATTGCCGGGATGACAATGAGGGGTGCACGTTAACGTAGCGTGGTTAATCAGGACTCCCCGGCTTTAATGAATCGGTCAGGGCACACCCGTGCTTTCACCAATTCATTAAAGATCGGAGGTGAGTACCTGCTGAATAACTTACCGGAGCATGCCCTATCGTGTATAGTGGCAGATTAGTAAATTCAACCTACCCAATTCATGTTAGAAACAAGGAGTAAACAGAGATGGCTCAGAACAATCCTCAGGCCCGCAAGGGTCGCGGCCGCCGCCCGCAGCAAGGCCGCCAGAACAATACCGCCCAACTGGGAGCCGCCAAGGCGTTCATGTGGGCATGCCTCCGCGATGACTCAGGCACGCTGAAAGATATGACCGAAATCAGCAGTGAGGGTGCAATCGGCGCCCAGGCGAGTAACCGCTCGGCCCTTACCAAAACCGGCGCGTCACACGTGGGCTTTGCCTCGCGCAAGGGCCCGTACATCGATGTGGATCTCACAAACGCCGGCGGTATGATCGTCGCAATCGCCCGACTGCTGCCGGTAGGACGCAAGTTCAGCTCAGACTGGAAAGTCTACCAGCTGATGTCCTGACGCAGGAACCACGCGGCGTAAGTTTTACGGTCGGGAGGGGTGCCCTCTGAAGCACACATCGAACCAGCATCCCTCCCCACCCATTCTAATTTTACTGAGTGGCTGTGTTAACGGAAAAAATCCAAAACCGGAGCAAATTCCAAAACCGCACTCACCTCAAAAGACCTGGCCAGCATATCCTGTAAATGTTTCCTGGATTCATCGCTTCCGTCCAATGCGATAAAATGTGCACGGTCACTGGCCGGAAGGTAAACCAGCACGCAGAAAGGTTCAACGTGGTCCGACAGGTCCAATGGGTCGTCTGAGTGAATGAAATTATTATCGCAGTAATCTTCGCCGATATGGCGGCCGATGATTGCCTGACCCTGATTATTCGTAGTCAGGCGGGTTAATCTCAGGTATTGACGGAATTTTTCGAGAGCCGGCTGGATTGAGCTGTAATTTATCTGTAAAGTACTACCAAACAACAGATCTCCGAATTCCGGCCGGATACTGTCCCAATATTCCTGCGCCTCCGGCCATTCCATATCGGGAAAATATGCCGCCAGCATGGCATACATGCTGACATTGAAGCATCCCTCATCCCGCTCTTTCCCGTATCCGTCTTTGCGCTGCATTCCTCTCAGTCTTGTGGTGTTCATTCTGTTCCAGTCAGCTACAGACATATACTCCGGGCGCGGCGAAGACTGACCTGCGGCACCCACACCCCAAGCGTCGGGTGCACCCATTTCCGCTTGCAGAAATCCTGATGAACGTTCCGTCGCTCCCGGCATGCCAAACCGGTCAGAAAAAAGAAATTATATTAATCACCGTCTATCGTAACCAATCCATCGTAGCAGAGTTTTGAATTTTCCCACAAGTGGTCATTTAGTACTCAGTAACGAGGTTTATCCATATCAACCTGCCGAAGAATATCCGGTAATGGTTTGCGGTATATCGAACACTTTTGCACTCAGCCGATATTAGCGCTACAATTCATGGTGTGGATATCACGAAAATCATCCTCTGCGGCAGGCGCTGCACCGGCAAAACAACCCTGTTCTGGGACCTCCAGAAAGCACTGAATTGGCCGATATTCAGTATCAGTGAGTACCTGCGGGAGTACCTCCACCGGCATAACCTCAAATCACTGGACGAGATTGACAAAAGAAACTTTGACATATCCGGTGACATCGACGACCGGTTGGAAAGGTTGCTGACAACTCCCGACCATGTGGTCATCGATGCCCGGGTATACGGTAAGATCCGCCAGCCGGTTGCGCAGGTTCTGCGGGTGCTGCTGACGGCATCCGAGGATGCCAGGCTTAAACGGGCGGCCTACCGCGAAGGCAGTACCGTAGAAGTGCAGAAGAAGAAACTCCTGAAGCGCGAGGCCGACTGGATGGAAAAAATGAAAACTCTTTATCCGTTCGAATTCTTTTCACCCGAATATTACGATCTCACTATAGATACTTCAGACAAATCACCCCGGGACGTCTGTGCCGCGGTTCTGAAACGTCTGCAAACTGATCCGGGAAACGTTGTATTTTCAGGCTGAATTCAAAGCAAATCCATGAAGTAAAAAACGGCTTCAGAGGATAAATTTCCTGATCGCCTGAGCGAGTCCGTGCCTGTCAACGGAACCGGTTACGAAATCGGCTTTGGCTTTCAACTCCGGGGTCCCGTTACCCATAGCCACTTTCAACCCGGCATTTTCAAATAACGGCAGGTCATTATTATCATCCCCCACCACCATCACCTGATGCGATGGGACACCGGTAATGGACAACAGTTCCTGCATGGCGTGTTTCTTGGTGGCATCCGTGTGAGTGACATGGATGTCAAAAAACGGGGAATCGTGTTTCAGCCAGTTCCGGGTATACTGGAGGCTGATATCCGGGTAGCTTACCAGAGCCTTCGTCAGACGGGTAACCTGCTGTTTGGTCAGATGGGCGATATACACGATGAAGATCGGGTGCTTTTGGTCAGACCGGTCAAAGGAAACAACTTTGCTGCCGTTGTTGACATAGGTTTTGGAGGCGTAATCAGAACAGATCCGCCGCACTTTGAGAGCGGTTTTGGGATTTATCGGTTTCTGCCAGACGACCGATCCGTCGGAAGGATACAAGATCTGGGTCCCTCCGGAAAATATTCCCGGATCCCTGATGCTCAGCGCTTCAACCACCGGTTTTGCAGATACCAGACTTCTGCCCGTCGCAACAGCAACTTTTACTTTATCTTTCGCCCTGCGGACCGCTTGAATTTCCTCAGGTGCGGGCATCGAGTCATATCCACCATAGGGAATAGCAGTCCCGTCGAGATCAAATACCAGCAGCTTGATTTGAGGCACCTGTAATGCAGCGTTCATGAATATTCCGTGAATTTACGGGCAATGCCAGAACAATACCAAGTTTACCATTTACGGGGCAGGATAACCTGCTGTCCGTCCCCGAAATCGAATATGACCTGCGGATAATGTTTCGCCGCTTCCTCCGGAGGCAGTTCGTCTGCGTATTCGATATTCCGCTGCCAGCCGGGAGAAAAACTCCGCATTGCCCGGACCAGCGAAGCATATACAGGCCTTGACGGGCAGACCAGCCTGATAATATGGTCCGGTGCTGTCATCACCTGTTCGATGGTCCGGGTGTTAATCTCCTGCATGTTACTGTATAAGGAATCATCTTCCGGCAGAAGCAGCGCCAGCGGGAGGGGTTGATGATCCAGACCAAGCACTTCCCGGTAAACGTCACCGAATTCATAGACATGATATGAATCAAACAGGCGGACAACCGCCCAAAGAAACGGTATTTTAACGGATTTCATCTTCGGCTCACCGTACACGTCCAGGGCGACAGACTGTTGTGACGGCCATCGGTCAGGATGGTCTCCGGAATCATCGGTACCGGCATACTCCCGAAGCACCCGGGCACGATCAGCAGACATAACCGCTTCAAGCGGCATACCGGATAATAAAGAAAATTTATTTGCCAATCCGCCTACCCGTATCCGGTCAGACCGAGTAATTTTTCCGTGGTACATACGGCTTATCCATTCGCGGCATTCCTCAAGACGGACAATGCCCTGCCGGTAACGCAGTTCTAGTGAAGAAGGGATACGAACGTCAGGGGGAATCCTGATAGATTCGATATCACGTGCCATTAAAAATCGCAGCCGGGGCAAACGGTCAGTCCGGAAATGTTTATATCAGAAATGAGGAATGAAGTGAAGATGTGCTTAAAACCGCACTTATATATGAGGCTCGGAAGGGAACCCTTCGGCTCACTTCGTTCGCTCAGGGCAGGTTTAACCGGCGCGCTTGTCCTGAGCTTGCCGAAGGATAGAAGTTTTGCTCAGTCCGTAGTTTGTGTTTCGCTTCGGAGTGAAATACATTACTGCGGATTAGTCCTCCGAAGTCCCGCAGGGACGAAGGATGGATCCCGTACTTGGCTTTGTGAGGCGCGTGCCGGAATCGAACCGGCGCATAGATGTTTTGCAGACACCCGCGTTTCCTCTTCGCCAACGCGCCGAATTTAGCAAATGCGGGATCCCGCAAATCTAATCCAAATCTTACCAGATTTGAATAGATTGTACTGGGACAGACTCCCGCTCCGCCAGTTGGCGGATTCGCCACCGAGCCACTTTACTCAACCGGACTAAATTTTACCATACGGATTATGATATGCTCAATCAGCCTGATCTGATACTGCCCCGGCCGTCACCTAAATGAACAGAGCGGTGAAGCGCTACCTGATCACACAAATATTTCTTCCCCTTTCAGTTATCGCGCTGACTGCGTTTGCGGCCCGGGCTGTATTTGCACCAACCTTGGGCTACTACAGTGATGACTGGGGCCTGCCCTGGCTGAGAAGTACCGCTGGAGCGCAGGCAGTAATACTCAACTGGGCAATTGACCGGCCGGTTTTCGGGATCATATATAACTTTTTCTTCGATTTTATCGGCAATCAACCGCCGTATTGGCATTTACTCGGACTCGGAATTCAGCTGACGGGTGCGGCCGCCGTTTATATGATGCTGAAAATACTCTGGCCCCGGGAAAGACTGCATAACCTGGCAATAGCAATACTACTGTTATTGTATCCCGGCGCAGTGGTGCATACGTCAAGCGCACAGAGTTATACCCCATGGTCACTGGCCGTAACCGCTGAATACATATCCATACTTCTGAGCCTCACCTGCGCCCGGTCGGATAACCGGTATGTCCGGATCCTGACCGCCGTGCTGGCCGGACTGACCGGAATATTTTCCTGGATTACGCTTGAGCTGACAATCGGAATGGAAATGATCCGGTTTCTTTTCCTGAATCAATCGCTGCGCAGACGCCCCGATGCGGTGCGGACTCACAGAATTCTTTTCGGGATGCTGATTGTAGGATTTCTGATCTGGCGGATTTTAATATTCCGCACGGTCAGACCGGAAACGGACTTCCTGACGCTATTAAGCGGTACTCTAAACCGGCCGGCACTGACGGCCATCGGCGCAACTGGTGCCAGACTGCTCTCAGGAATTGCCGGTATGACCGTCCTTGCCTGGTTTATCCCCCTGGCATCCCGTCTGTACCTGATGCGGCCGTCAGACACCCCGGCCATACTGACGCCGGGGATAATCTGTGCATCGGTATTTCTCCTTTATGCCGGGCAGGTTCTCCACCGCAAAACAAAAGCGAACAGGCGTCCGGTCCGGTCCGGCCGGATAATCATCGGACTGGCTATCGTAACTGCTTCGCTGGTGCCGGTAGTATTCGGCCAGCGGACTGCGGTAATGCTTCTGACATACGACCGGTATGCGGTTTTCGGCGCACTCGGTGCCGCAGTCATAATCACTGAGTTATTGCGGGGGGTTGTATGGAGCCGGTATCCGGCGGCACTTGCTTTAGTGATCGGCATGTCGGCAACCGCATATACCGGAAACGCCGCCTGGTATGCCCGGATCTGGCAGCTGACTAAAAATTTCACCTGGCAGATGCGCTGGGGCCTGCCGGGGATATCTCCGGGTACGCTGATCGTGGCTGATACTTATTTTCACCCGGTAAAACTATCCGATATGGAGCTTTTTGCGCCGGTGAATTACGCTTATACCCCGATAGACACCGACCTTAAATATCCGGTACTCCCGCTGACATTTGAACGGGCAAAAGATATCAGATCCGGAAAACGGATAGAATACCGGGTAAGGAATGACCGGTTCACAGGTGACTTCACGCGTACAATTATAGTTGTGTTGCCGACCGAAAAGTCCTGCCTCAAAATCGCGGGGTCACCGATTACTTCTTCTCAAACGCTGACACCTTTGACCGACTCGGTTAGGCCGTTTTCCCGGACTGATCTGATCAGTCATGAAAGTCCTGACCGAACCGTCCCGGTATTGTTCGGTCCGGAGCCGGCTGATTCATGGTGCCGGTATTACCTGCCGGCCGCCCGCTACGCGCAAACCGGTGACTGGGAGAACGCAGCAATCCTCGGCCGTGAGGCGCTCAAACGTAATTTACGGCCGGAAGACCCAGCGGAATGGGAACTTCTGAAAACGGTTTTTCAAAACAGCGGTGATCCGGAATCGGCAGCCGCAATTCAGGTATCTGATGCCGGATACCGGTTCAGGCAGGAATACGGCTACCGGGAAACCGTCTGCTTGCCGCTTCGTCAACTCAGCGGGCGGGGTCTGGCGGGTGACAGGTCTTTCCTTTTGGTAAGTGATGCCGTATCTTTTGTCCGGTTTGCGCTACTTAAAATGGCGGCCTACTCCGCCGGTATCAGCTGCCCGTACTGATTGCCACTAAAAAGTCCCTCCTGACGGAGGGACTTTTTTTCTTGACAACCAAATGGTGATAGGGTCCGCTATCAGAAATTTTCAATCTTACGCGTTAGCGGTCAGATATCAAAAATCCGACGGCGGACTGTGGGTTTTAAGAGAACTGTCACAAAGACCTCCCGATTACATACCGGGAAGTTTGGATCTAGATGACAGTTTTTTTATAGAAAGGAGGTGATCCATCCCCAGCTTCGGCTAGGGATACCTTGTTACGACTTAGTCCCCATCGCTGAGTTCGGCTTAGCTCCCCTCTCAAAAAGCTGAAAGCTTTTTGAGAAATCCGAAATAATAAATCCGAAATTTGAAACAAATTCTAGTTCAAAATTCAAATATCAAAACTGATGCGTTTTGAATTTATTTTGTTTTTGATTTTCGATATTGTTTCGGATTTCGATATTCATGCTTCGAATTTCTCACTAAGCGCTTCAGCGCTTTGAGAGGGGCTCTTCGGCCGCCCTCAACTTTGTTGGCTTGA
>MFJD01000014.1:12324-13097 GCA_001779095.1 Candidatus Gottesmanbacteria bacterium RBG_16_52_11
CACCGCGGCCTGCTGATCTGCGATTACTACCGATTCCGACTTCATGAGGGCAGGTTTCAGCCCTCAATCTGAACTGAGGCGAAATTTAGAGGGATTTGCTTGACTTTACAGTTTAGCATCCCGTTGTTATTCGCCATTGTAGGGTGTGTGTAGCCCAGGTCATAAGCGCCGTGCTGATTTGACGTCGTCCGCCCCTTCCTCCCGTGTTGGACACGGGCAGTCTCCAATGACACTTATAACATTGGACGCGGGTTGCGCTCGTTAGCCCACTTAAGGGAACACCCCACGGCACGAGCTGACGACAACCATGCAGCAGCTGTGCTACCATCCTTGCGGATAGCCCACCATTTCTGGCGGGTTAAAACGGTAGCATGTCAAGACCTGGTAAGGTCTTTCGCTTTGTCTCGAATTGAACCACACGCTCCACCGGTTGTGCGGGTCCCCGTCAATTCCTTTGAGTTTTAATCTTGCGATCGTACTCCCCAGGCGGCCTGCTTAACGCGTTAGCTTACGTCACCCCAGTTACCCGGGGCAACTAGCAGGCATGCGTTTAGGGCTAGGACTACGCAGGTCTCTAATCTGCTTCGCTCCCCTAGCTTTCGTGTCTCAGCGTCAGGAGAGGTCCAGAAAGGTGCCTTCGCCTTTGGTGTTCCTGACGATATCAACGCATTTCACTGCTTCACCGTCAGTTCCCCTTTCCTCTGCCTCCCTCGAGTTTACCCATCTCGTGCCCAACACCGAGGTTAAGCCTCGGGCTTTCAAGTACGATGCGG
>MFJD01000014.1:13120-17125 GCA_001779095.1 Candidatus Gottesmanbacteria bacterium RBG_16_52_11
CGCCCAGTGAATCCGGATAACGCTTGCACCCTACGTATTACCGCGACTGCTGGCACGTAGTTTGTAGGTGCTTATTCTACCCACCTTCATGGCGGGTCAAAAGAGGTTTACACCCCGAGAGGCTTCATCCCTCACGCGGCGTCGCGTGGTCAGACTTTCGTCCATTGCCAACGATTCCCAGTTGCTGCCATCCGTAGATGTATGGCCCGTGTCTCAGTGCCATTGTGGGGGGTCGCGCTCTCACGCCCCCTACCCGTCATAGCCTTGGTGAGCCATTACCTCACCAACAAGCTGATAGGGGCAAGGCCGCTCCCTTACCGCGCGGTTAAGCGCTTTGACCGTGAGGCCTCATGCGATATTACCCCGTCTTTCGACGAGCTATGTCACAGTAAGGGGTACGTTCCTTGCTTGTACTCACCCGTCCGCCACTGAACTCACCCCTTGCGGGATAAGTCCCGTTCGACTTGCATGCTTAAGGCACGCCGCCAGCGTTCATCCTGAGCCAGGATCAAACTCTCAAAAAAATTATCCTATCACCATTCGATTGTCAAAATATTCGGTTGTCAAAGTGCCCGATAAATCGGATAGAATTCCGGTGGGAATCATCCGAAGTTGGAAATGAGTTGCGAGTCATCCGCCCTCGCCTACTTCACGCATTTTCAGTACTGTTCGGACACGACGTGAAGAGCACTCGTGGCGGATTGATCATTAGTAAAATCAAAAAATATTAATTTTCTCATTAACTAACGAGTCAAAAAAATCCCGACCATGGTCGGGGCTTGTCTACTGCCTCACGCTGGTCAGACTCTTACGCACTCATTATGAAACCATTATACGTGAGGATTACTGCAGCGTCAATAGCTATCAGGTATCTATTAGCATTATACTTTACGGACGAGACGCATTACCCGCTCAAAAGCCCGGGCAACCGGACCGACATGGTCTGCTGTCTGTATGATTCTGCCGGTTGTTCTTTCGGTAAAATTATCCAGTTCAGGAATTTGTTTCCTGAAAGACTCCAATGAGGTATTTATTGCCTCAAGCACAGATTTAACAGCCGGTAGGTCTTCAACAGTTTCCTTAGCTGTCATCAGCGCATGATCGACTGACCAGAATAACGTGCTCAGCCTTTCCAAGAACTGCTGATATGTTGCCGGAATGCTAATAATCGCACCGACTGCTGTCTCAACATCCTGCCTGGCAGCTGGTAGTTTTTCAACCATTGCAGATGCTTGGACAGTAATTACTCTTGCATTCTCAAGCGCTGCATTTGCAGTTTTTAATACCGGCTGGACGGACTTTACAGTTGACTTTACTTCCGCCCCAATCGCTCCAATTTCTGTCTGTATTTCCGGCAGGCGGCCGGCTAAATCGTTCAGCTCGGTAACAGCCATATTTACCTGGGTAGCGGCTGATTCAATCTGCCCGATTTGTGGCGCCAGTCCTTTGATATTATCGATCAAAGGGTCCATCTTTTCAGCTATACCATCGGTGAGGCCGGCACCAAAATCATGACCGATTGTATGTAAACCGGACCTGATTATGCCTGCCGGCCAGTTTTTGACTTTACAGACATCCTGTCCGATCAATCCAATTGTCGATTGTGTATCAAAACCACTATCATAAAACCTCTTTACTCCATACCCCAGAATTCCTACCGATCCCGCTGCAACTGCAAAATCCCTCGTCACCTTCCGGCGGGCGTAAGCTCGTGCGTCCTGGTCCAGCTGTGTTTCAAGGAGGTATTGCTCCAATCCCTGTGCGCCATCAAGAATCAGATCATGTGCGGAGCGGTATTCTTCATACCGGCCGGTCGGAGTATGTCGGTGGACCGTTTCGGCAATCCGTTCCTTAAACATTTGGAGCGGATTATAGCACAAGAAGACCTATAGCACTACCTACCATTACTCCTCCGAAGATATCACTCGCCCAATGGTGGCCAAGATAGATTTTGGAAATCCCGATAAACAGAACCATAGAAGTAAGAATTACCAGCAAAATAATGGTCCGCAGCCTGACCCTCGTGCGCCTGAGAAGCAATCCCGCTGCAACCAATGCCAGAAATGCAGCCCGCGCAGCATGGCCGGAAGGATAAGAGAACTCCTCATTCACATAAAAGCTTGGGAAATGGGTCGTCGGATTCTTGATCATGAAAAACGGCGGCGCCGGGTGATGGACTACCGTTTTACCGTAAACCTCTGCTAATACCAGAATAGCAAAGGCTAAGGGTATCAGGACTCCCCTCCATCTGAGCCGGCGGTTTTTCAGGTCGAATGACGCCACCGCTGTCAGTAGTAACACAGCCACCGTGCTGACAGCGGGGCTTACCAGTATAACCGATCCCTCCATCAGATCTCCTAAAAATGCACTGGTTCTTAGCTGTGATGCTTTATCGATCCTCTCCTGGATTTTGACTGTCACTGCAAAGTCGGCTCCGTTCCACCTGCCGGAACGCACCGAGCGCGAAAAAAGGAAAAAACAGACAAATAACAGTCCGGATATGAAAACAACAATCAGTCTTTTTCTCATGAAAGTGTAATATCGTCAGGCTTTCGGTAACAATTACCCGGAGGTGTCTACCTAGCACACTCGACGAGTGTACAAGGTAGACACCTGACGATAGTCAATGGAATGACATTCATCTGATACCGTCACACCGGTCACCGTCAAGTCCGTTACATGATAGCAAAAGCAGGGTCTAAAAGAGATGCCCCGTGACCAGCCGGGTTCCGGATGTCGGATGATTGCTGATAACATCACGGACGTAACGCAGGGAATGCAGCCTTTTGCCGATTTCTGCTTCAGTTTCCGGCAGAGTCAGGATGTGAATGTTCTGGCCGGTATTGATAGTGAAATAAACGGGTAATCCTTCCCGTCGCCAAGCCTGCACCAGATTCATGATCCTAAGAGTACCTGTTGTCCAGTACAGGAGAGCCGGTATCTGGGTGATCATGACGGCATGCATCTCAAGTGCTTCAGACTCGACAAGTTCACCCAACTGACAAAAATCCCTAGCCTTAATCAGTTTTTTACAGAAAGCAATTTTTCTGTCCATATCCGATAAGCGGACACCGGAAAACGGGCTTTTCCTCAGTCCCTTCATGCCCTCAGTGGTCGGTATTTCTTTCGGATCCTGCGTCACCACTGCTACGATATCCACGATATCCCAATGTTCGGGCGGATACAGGGATACGGCATAAGACGTATCGTCCGAATCACCGCCCAGCCACTCGGTAAATCCGTCAGGAACGGAACGGCAGGCGCTCCCGGATCCCTGCCTGGCAAGCATGGACAACTCTTTCTCTGAGAGTCTGAGACCTGCAGCTTCTGCTCCGGCAACCGTAAGGGCGGCAAATCCGGATGCCGACGAAGACAGCCCGGTACCCGCCGGAAACGAATTGCCGGATACGACTTTGGCACGGTTCCGGAATCCCGCCATGTCCCTGATCCGATTAAGGTGCGCAGTAATCCTGTCCGGCTGGGGAATAATCTTCCCATCGATGACGACTTCGTCTGCTTGATAATGCGAACTGAACTCGACCATAGTTTTGGTTGTCATTCCGCTCAGGTTCATGGAAATGCTTCCGTTTTCCGGAATCCTTAATGCCTCATCCTTCTTCCCCCAGTACTTGATGAAAGCGATATTTGACGGGGCAAAAGCTGTAGCTTTCATACTTGTTTACAGTATACCTGCTTCCTTCAGTGTCAGCTCGGCAGAGGGTGAAAGGATTACTTTACGGGATGCAACCAATAGCGGCAGCGATCTGACATCGAAAAACCTCACTTCCCCGATTTCTTCCTGATTGGGACGCAGCGGCCCGTCATAGACCGCCTTGTATAGCATGCACATTTCCGTCTCGCCGGGTAGCTTCATCAGCCATCTCCTGACCGGCCGGATCTCCGCTGCAATTCCCAACTCCTCCTGCATTTCCCTGACAGCAGCTTCCTCGTATGACTGGCCTTTTGCCACATGCCCGCCGACGCTCACTGCCCACACACCGGGGG
>MFJD01000014.1:17170-17502 GCA_001779095.1 Candidatus Gottesmanbacteria bacterium RBG_16_52_11
ACAGGGTTATAAACCAGAACGCCCACGGAACGGTGGATCAGGGACGGGTCATTATGACACTCGAAGCGGCTGCGGTATTCCAGGATATTGTCGTTTGCATCAACAACAACGAACTGCTCATTCTGGTCGTCGGTGGTTTCAATCCTGATGCCCGGTGCGTTGCCCTCGGCTATAACCGGCTGGCCGCCTGAAGATAATATTGCATCCCGGACAATCCGGATCCTATCCGCAGAAGCTACCGCAATCATGCAATCCCCGCCGCCGGCACCGGAGAGCTTGGCGCCGAAGGCTCCGGCCTGCCTGGCTGCCGTTATCAGGGTTTCCAGTTTCGG
>MFJD01000014.1:17549-19370 GCA_001779095.1 Candidatus Gottesmanbacteria bacterium RBG_16_52_11
TTCCCAATCCCCTTCCAGAAGTTTTTCCTTTGCCTGATCGACCAGCCTGGCAATCGCATCGTAAATGCGGCTGACCTTATCCGGTTCGGCTGCCATTTTCCCCGCCACCTCACCCATCAGCGAGACGGTATCCGCCTTGACTCCGCTGTATCCGATCACCAGCGGCAACAGACCAACCGCCAGCGGTTCGATGACCTTGCCACCCGTGACAAAATACAGAGTTCCGCCGTAAATTGAAGCTGCAACATCAAATCCGCTCCCCTTACCCTGATTATCCAGAACTGTCCTGTAAGCTAGGCCGAACAATGATTTGTTATCCAGGTTCCTGCCGGATAACACCGACAACGCCTTCAGGACACAGGCTGTCGAGGCGGCAGATGAACCGAATCCGAAGCGGGCGGAAAATCCGGAAGCCGTGGTGACGGTGATGCCGTATTTGAAGGGATACTTTTTACGGAAATTCCGGACAGCCGTTTCCACAAAACGGGCGCCTTCGGGAATATCGCCGCTGCCCAATCTGCTTAAGGGTTTAGTATAGCTTTTTACCCCAACATCCGGGGCTACAATCCGTAAATCCGGATTATCCGAAATTTCCACCGTTACTGTCATCCGTTGATTGATGGCGGTAACTATGCACGGTCTCCCGTAAACCACCGCGTGTTCACCCAACAGCATCAGCTTGCCGGGCGCGGATACCGTAATTTTGCGGTTCATAAGGCCAGTCAGCGGGAATCAGGATTTCGTTTATCAAAAACTTTCGTGATTTCGTAAAGGACGATTCCCAGCGAAACCATGACGTTTAAAGAATTATTGATACCCCACATAGGCAGTTCGACTATGATATCGGCGAGATCCAGAACCGGCTTCGATACTCCGAAAGTTTCATTACCCACTACAACTGCCACCGGTAATTTATATGCCGGCATCCGGTACGGAATGCTCCTGCGATCCTGTTCTACTGCCACCACCGAAATCCGTGAATGCCGGGATTTTATCTGATTAATTGCATCGACTGCCGAGGGGGCTTGCTCCCACGGTATCCATTTCCAGGTATTAACCGATGCTTTCCTGATCCGGGTATTGGGCGGTGCCGGGGTCTCACCGCAAAGCCACAGTTTTTCAGCGGCGACAGCGTCAGCCAACCGGAAAACCGAACCGATATTATAAGTATCCAGTACATTATCCAGAACGATGTGAACCGGCTGCCGTCTGAGGCTCCGGTGAGCTTCGTCCGGCGGCTCGGTAGTCCGCAGTTGCCTGGCGTTGAGTCTGACCATGGGCATATTATAAGGCAACCTGCCGGACTTACCTATGGATTGCGGATTTCTTCTGCCTGCCGGATGATACCCGTCTGAACCGGAA
Source organism: Candidatus Gottesmanbacteria bacterium RBG_16_52_11 (assembly GCA_001779095.1). GTDB lineage: Bacteria > Patescibacteriota > Microgenomatia > UBA10105 > UBA927 > RBG-16-52-11. Next base: position 18,912 of record MFJD01000014.1, read on the forward strand.
ATACCGGAGTATTAACCACCCGATTGCCGTACCCAGCAGGCTTCCGGCAATTACGTCCAGCGGGTAATGTACTCCGAGATATACCCGGGAAAAGGCAATACCGAAAGCCAGCAGATAGAATCCTCCACGAAATCCGGGTTCGGCATCCGAAAGTACCATAGCCATGGCAAACGCGACCGTCGCGTGGCCGGACGGGAAAGCGTAGGATGGCGGGACTGATCCGATTACCAGAACGCCCGGCCAGATGTCCGGCCGCATACGCGAAAATACATGTTTCAGCGCCCGCTCAGATATCAGGCTGAACGAAAGACCGGCAAGTACCGGTATGAAGAACCTGTGATTCCGGTGTTCCTCGCGCAGGAACAAAACCAGACTGAGAATCAGCCAGACCAGGCCGAATGCCCCGACGCCCGAAAGAAACAGGGCGAGCGAATCAGTAATCGGGTGGTGCGGGAGGTG
>MFJD01000014.1:19386-20583 GCA_001779095.1 Candidatus Gottesmanbacteria bacterium RBG_16_52_11
GCTGACGGTCCAACCGGACCAGAGCCTGCATGCCCATAGAGTGATTGTACCGTAATCCCCGTGCAGATAAATATCTACGGCTGGCCGGTAATGGCTGGTGTCGGTGTCAGGATTATGATCCTGATCCCGCTCCCCTGCGGAACCGGGGAAACGACGGATCCGGAACTGAATAATATTCTGATCAGTACCGTGATAACGGCAATAATTCCGATGAGGACGAAGATGGCAGCGGCTTTGCGCCGGGAGTCGGACATATACAAAAAACCTAAAACCTAAAATTCAATTTTTTGCTTTTAGGCTGTGGTTTACAGGTTTTGGACTTTCAAGCTTTATAGTTTATTTAATGTCCTCTTTCTTCCAGGCTGCGAAAGTGCATTTGGGATAGTTACTGCAACCGTAGAACATTTTCCCCCTCCGGCTTTTTTTGGCCACCATATCGCCGCCGCAGCGGGGACACTTGACGTCAATCTTTTCCACCAGCTGCCGGGTGTAATCGCATTTCGGATACGTGCTGCAGGCAACGAAGCGGCCGAATTTACCCATCCGGATGACTAACTGGCTGGAGCACTTGGGACAGGCTTCATCAATCATTTCCTCGGCAATTTTAACCTTCTTGGCTTCCTTGTAGGTTTTATCCAGATTTTCGGCAAATGATTTGTAGAACTCGCTGATTACCGGCACCCACTCCCGGTCGCCGTTGGCAATACCGTCAAGGCTGGCTTCCATGTTGGCAGTGAAGGGCAGGCTCAGTATTTCCGGAAAATACGCGACCAGAAAATCAGTGACCGTATTCCCGAGGTCAGTCGGCGCCAGCTTCTTTTCGGCCTTTTCAACATAATTGCGGTCAATGATCGTGGAAATAATCGGAGCATAAGTGGAAGGCCGGCCGATATCCTTTTCTTCAAGAGTCTTAACCAGAGTAGCTTCGGAATACCTGGGTGGTGGACTGGTGAAGTGCTCCTCGGGAAGCGCCTCAGTAAGCGGCAGATCCTGACCGACTGTAACATCGGGCATTATCACTTCACCGTTTTCCCGCCCGATTATTTTAAGATATCCTTCAAATCTGATAACCGAGCCCTGGGATTCAAAACGGTACCCGTTGGCGCTGCCAATTACGATTGTCGTTGAATCAAATACCGCTTCCTTCGCCTGGCTGGCCAATGCCCGTTTACGGATGAGGTCATAAAGCCGTTCATG
>MFJD01000014.1:20597-23937 GCA_001779095.1 Candidatus Gottesmanbacteria bacterium RBG_16_52_11
TCGCCGGAACCTGACGCTGATGCACGCGGCCTGCCGTCACCCGCGGATTTGATTCCCGTCAGAGACGCATCAGTCGGCCGGATGGCTTCGTGGGCTTCCTGTGCGACTTTGGACTTGGTCTGATACCGGCGCGGCTCAGACGCAATATACTCTTTGCCGTAGGTCTTGGCGATATAGTCCCGGGCGTCACTGATAAACCTGTCGGACAGATTGACACTGTCGGTCCGGTGATAGGTTATGAATCCTTCCTCATACAGTTTCTGCGCTACCTGCATCGTCTTTTTGGCAGAGAAATAGAACTTCCGCCCCGCATCCTGCTGGAGTGTGCTGGTAGTAAATGGAGGCGGAGGTGTCCTTCTGATTTCCTTCCGGTCTACCGCACTGACTTTATAGGGACCGGCGAGATCGGCAATTATCCTGTCCGCCGCTGCGCGGTCGGTAATTGACGTTTTCTGGGTAGTGTAGCGGCCGTCAAACAACTCAATCGTGACCGACGACTCGTATTTCTCCCCTTTTCCGGATACCAGCCGGGCTGTCAGACTGCCGCTGCCGGTGTCAAACCTGCCGTCGATGGTCCAGTATTCGGTTTTGGTAAAAGCGTTAATCTCGCGCTCCCGCTCCACAATCAGACGGACTGCCACCGACTGTACGCGGCCGGCGGACAGCCAGCGGCGGGAAAGTTTATACCAGAGAAGCGGTGATAATTTGTAACCTACCAGGCGGTCGAGGACCCGGCGGGCCTGCTGCGCATTCACCAACTGCATATCGATAGTCCGCGGGTGCTTGAGCGCCTCTTTAATAGCCGTCTCGGTTATCTCGTGAAATACGATCCGCTGGTAAGAAATAATACCGTTCTTCGGTTTCTTACTTTTAGTTTTTGGCTTCTGATTCAGAACATTGGCCACATGCCAGGCAATCGCCTCGCCTTCCCGGTCAGGATCGGTAGCCAGTATAACCGAATCCGCTTCCGCTGCTAAAGTCCGCAGTTCCTTGACACGTTTCTGTTTATCGCGGGGTGTGACGTAAGACGGCGTGAATCCGTTATCCACGTCAACACCGAGTTCGGATTTGGGCAAATCCCGGATATGACCCATGGTCGCCTCCACCCGGTAAGTTTTCCCTAAGAAGCGGGAAAGCGTCCGGGCCTTCGTCGGCGATTCGACAAAAATTAATGACATAACTCAGTTTCGGAGGGAGAATCCTGGTGTGAGAGGTTTCCCCCTCCGACCCCCGACTAAGTCGGGGTGCCTCCCCCTTCCAAGGTGTCCTCATGAGGGAAATGAATTCCCTCATTCGGAAATATTTATCAAATCAAATTAGGGATACGACCTCCGTCTTTGACATCTGACAATAATGCTCACACAAGAGAGTATAACTTTCCCCCCAAGTCCTTCACAAGCCCGGCAAACTCCAGAAGCGTCAGGGTAGCCGCAATTTCCCGGGATGTCAATCCGCTGCTTCTGATTATCTCGTCAATCTGCAGCGGCCCTTCTGCCAGAAGATTGATAACCGTTGCCTGCGTAGCATCGGCCGGAGCCGCCTGACTCAGGGGTTTATTTCTCCGGACAAATCCGAGTTCTTCGGCGATATCTTCAGCCGATTCCGCCAGTCTGGCACCGTTTTTGATAAGAATAGCCGGTGCCCGGCTCAGACTGCTGGTTATCGGACCGGGAACCGCAAATACGTCCCGGCCCTGATCGGCAGCATATCTGGCGGTAATCAGCGACCCGCTAGTATCCGATCCTTCCGTAACAACGACACCCCGGGACATTCCGCTGATGATCCGGTTCCGGGAAGGAAACAGGCCCTTTGCAGGCCGGTGTCCGAGTGGCATTTCCGAAATAACCGCTCCCCCACCTGAGACAATATCATTATAAAGTGATGAGTTTGACGGCGGGGCGATGATATCAACTCCGCACCCCAGTACGGCTACGGTCGGCAAACCGCCGGTCAGTGCAGCCCGGTGCGCGACGGCGTCTATGCCGAAAGCCAGCCCGGAGACAACGGTCACGCTGTACGGCACAAGTCCAGCGACAATCGATTCCGTTACCAACCGGCCGTAGGGCGTCATCCGCCGGGTACCCACAACCGCAACTGTCCGCTCGGCGGAAAGTGCCGGCAGGTACTTCTGCCCGCGGACGTATAGGAGAATCGGGGCGTCAGGTATCTCCCTGAGAAGCTGCGGATAATGCGGGTCAACCCGGCTGACCGGATGAATCTGTAGCTTTTTCAGGCGGTCAGCATAAGATGCGCCGTCAAAGCCGCGACGGAACCGGTCAAAAGCTGCAGTAAGTGCAGGACCGATGACGCCGGCAATATCCGTTACTTTAGCCCGCCAGGCATTGCGGGCGCTCCCGAAACGGGTGGTAAGGGCGGTAAACCGGAGCGGACCGATGCCCGGAAATACGCTGAAGGCAATCCAGTATGGCAGTTCCTGATCGGACACACTATTCTTTGTGACGGCCGTTGACGCTGAAGTATTCGAGAGCTGTTTTGAGATATGATTTCACCCCGCGGAGCATTTTTCTGGTCCGCGGCGAAACGGAGCTGGTCACGTTTATCGCTTCGGTCAGGAGGTCCCTGGCTTCAATGATATAAGTAATAATGGCATCGGTGGCAGTCTGTTTCTCAAACTTGGTCAGTACAAAAACATGCGGCAAGCGGACATGGGTTATTTCTTTCGGTCCGATCAGGTTATTGAAAAATACTTCGATACCGTAGCCTTTGTTGTGCATCTTTTCGATATGCCCGGAGATCCGATCCCTGCGTACCGATCTGGTTCCGCTGATATCGTTGAACGGCTCGTAGCCGCCTGCCTGCCAGTACCTGAGAACTCCGATCGCCATCGAATACGTTCCTTTAATAAGCGGTGCCACTAAGAGGTCAAGGTCTGACGGGGTCAGGGAAACCAGATCAGCATCGACAAACAGGAGGATGTCGCCGCGGGCTTGGGCGATACCGGCAGCCATTGCCTCGCCTTTGCCTTTATCCCTGGCGTTTTTCAGAATTTTAATTCCGTCGCCGCAGGACCTTACCGCACTTTCCGTGCCGTCGGTGGTGGCTTCATCGATCACCGCAATGACTTCAGAGCCTTTACCCCAGGTTCTGACCGTTTCCACAACCCCCCGGATTGTGCGTTCCTCATTTATGGCCGGAATAATTACGGATATCGACGGCTTGGGAGCCATGTCATGAGTATAAAAGAAATCAATTTAAAAACCAAAGACCAGTTGCTGACGTGGTGTTCCCGTAAATACATTATGAACCATGCCCGGTATTACCTGCTGAACCAGTATTCCAGAATCTTACGGGCAACCGGCGCGGCAACGGCCGAACCTTC
>MFJD01000015.1:0-23916 GCA_001779095.1 Candidatus Gottesmanbacteria bacterium RBG_16_52_11
GCCTTCACCATGCCGTCTGTAACCAGGGACAGGGTTTCCTTTTTAATCGGCAGCTCCTGGCAGGCGGGGCCGGAACTGATTCCGGGATGTACCTTTTCAATGGTCGGGACACAGTATCTGCCGCCGGCGGCAATGATATCCGTCCAAACCGCTGTCTGAAGCGGTGTAGTCAAAATGTATCCCTGCCCGATGGCAATGTGGTAGGTATCTCCCGCATACCAGAGGTTATTTCTGGCTTCCAGGTCCGCGTCAGTCGTAAAATGCTTACTTTTCCAGTCCGGATCAGGCATCAGACCGGCAGCTTCACCTGGAAGTTCAATACCGGTCAGGCTGCCTAAACCCATCCGCCGGGCCCAGACCGCGAGCCGTTCAATGCCTGTGCGCTCACCGGTACGGTAAAAGAAAATGTCGTTGCTTCTCTGAAGTGCCCTGATTACATTGACCATACCTTCAGTCCTTCCATACTGCGTAAAATACCAATTGGTGAAACTGAAAGGACCGACCGAAATTATTCCGGTGTCTTCTATTTCCGTACTCCCGGTGATCGCACCCTCCTCCAGTCCCGCCACCGCAGTAACGATTTTGAAAGTGGAACCCGGCGGATAAACACCGCCGATTGCCCGGTTAAACATCGGGCGATCGGACGAATCTGCCAGTTTCCGGTACTCGTCTTCCGATAATCCGGTGCTCATCAGGTTAGGATCGTACGAAGGGCTGGAATACATGGCCAGAATTTCCCCGGTTGCCGGTTTAGATACGATAATTGCACCGCGCTTTCCTTCCGGGAAAGCCTGTGCGACAACCTGCGACAGTCCGGCGTCTATTGACAGAATTATGTCAATGCCGGTTACCTCGGTATCGCGTCCGAGCACCCGGAGAATCCGGCCTGAGGCATCAACTTCAACCAGTTCCTTACCGTCGCGTCCGCGGAGACGGTCCTCATAAATTGCTTCCACGCCGGATCTCCCGATCCGGTCACCGGTCCGGTAATTACGCAGCTGGTAATATTCGTCTTTGAGTTCTCCGGCCGTAATTTCACCGGTTGTCCCCAATATATGGGCTGTCGCACTACCCAGTACATAACGCCGCTTCCAATCGGTCTCAAGGAATGATCCGACCGGCAGGCCGGTCTTTTCCAATGCTTCACCTTCAGCCTGCGTCAGATATGATACACAGGCGCCGTTAGCAGTGCGTCCGGCTTCGCAGGGTAAAAGCCGCCGGTACTGGGCTTCATTTACCGCTACCGGTTTACCGGTCCGGTCCAGCAGCTGTCCCCGGGGTGCATGCCGGACCAGTTCACGGATCCGGTTGCCGTCAGCCAAAGCCCGGTACTCATGACCGCGGATAATAGTGAGGTGGAACAGCCGGATAAACAGTATAAAAAAGCAGAGAAACAGAAGCACGGTGAACAGAAGTACCCGGCCGACCCCAAGCCACCAGGTATCGCCGATGAACGGAATAACAGGTTTCATCTTCCGTTTTTGGGAAATCAGAGCGTCCGGAAAAGCCTTACCGAGCCGGCGGGTAATTCTGGAATTCATAATGCCTGATGCAGCCGATGATGAGTATAGGAGATTTCAGCCTGTGGGTAAAATCCCGGCCAAAATTGCCGAATATGATGCTCCGGCGATTACCTGTGCAACCGTATGATCCCGCCGGACGACCCGCGACCATGCAACCAGGAAAACGGCCGCAAATGCCGGCAGCAAAACCGATGTGCCATACCATTTAACCAATATGGTAGCAATCAGGGAAATACCGGCCGTATGTCCGGAAATTTTCCAGAACCCGGTTATCATCACGAAACCGATCAGCCAGATAGTAAACACGGTAAACAGCTCCGTCAGCGCCCAAGACCCCTGGGCCCGGATAAACAGCGTCGCTGCCAGAATCAGCGGTATGAGAAGAGCCATGGGAAGCAGCCGCTGCTCGCGTTTACGGATGTCCCAGTCGCTCACCCTGCCTGTCCGGATGAGCCATATCCGGATCAATGTCACCGGCACAATCAGTCCGAGCAGCAGGCTGACGAAAATACCGGCTGCCGATACGGTGGGTAATCCGGACCTGCCAAGAGCCAGCGGCAGAAAAACGGAGAATCCGAACATCGGTTCAAAGACAATGGAGATTACGTCCGCTAACCGTATCCCGGGTGATTTCTGCTTTTTCATATTTAATTTCATTATAGAGGATTTTGGAATTGTAAAACTTAATATTCAAAACCGGCAAACAACAACCGAAAACCGAAAAACCGGATAGAATTAAAGTGAGGTTTTAATTATTTTGATTTTGAAGAGTAGTATTGTGCGTAACGTACCGGGTTTGTTTTTCAACTTTTACGGGCGGCAACTTTGACTTTACCCAGAAGTGCAGTATCCGTCAGCAGTTTTCCGCATCCCCGGACGACCGCGGTCTGCGGATCATCCGTCACCCAGACCGGCATTTTGATTTCCCGGGACAACATCTTATCAATTCCCCGCAGGAGCGATCCGCCGCCTGCCATCACGATCCCGTGTTCGACTATATCGCTGGTTAATTCCGGCGGAGTTTCCTCTATCGTTTCGGCTATGCCTTCGATGATCTGCTGGATCACCGGGACCAGAGCTTCCCTGATCTCGGCTTCCCCGACACGGATGGTTTTCGGCAGGCCGGTTTCAATGTCCCGGCCGCGCACCACTGCCTGACGGGATTCCTTGTCGACCGGGTATGCCGATCCGACGGCGAGTTTGATTTCCTCAGCCGTCTGTTCGCCGATCAGTAGTGAATACTTAAGCCGGATAAAGGATGATATGGCCTCATCCATCTCATCGCCGGCAATTTTGATACTCCGGTTGACAACTATCCCGCCCAGTGAAAGGACGGCAATTTCCGTAGTCCCGCCGCCGATGTCGCACACGAAACTTCCCTGGCTGTCCTCAACCGGAAGCCCGGCACCGATTGCCGCTGCCATCGGCTCCTCGATCAGGTAGGCTTCCCGGGCTCCGGCGGAAATGGCAGCCTCCTGAACCGCACGGCGTTCGACTTCTGTAACCCCTGAAGGAATCCCCACCACGACTTTCGGCCTCGGAATCCTCGGCAGGATTGATCTCGACGGCAACTGGTGGACGAGGGTGATGTAATGCTTAAGCATCGCCTCAGCCGCGTCAAAATCCGCAATCACACCCCCCCGGAGCGGCCGGATGGCTTCTATCGTCGCCGGAGTCTTGCCCAGCATCCGCTTGGCTTCGCGGCCGATAGCGATAACCTGCTTGGTTTTGCGGTGCCGGGCAACAACTGACGGCTCGCGGATAAGTATGCCTTTGTCGCGCACGTATACAAGGGTATTGGAAGTGCCGAGGTCTATCCCGAGATCATGCGACAGGAGGCCGAAGATAAAGTCCAACATTGTGTGGCAATTCTATCACAGATATCCCCATCCGATGCGGCAACCGGCTGTCAGACCGGTGGGGAAACAGCCGTATCGGGAGGTATCAGGTATTCCGGCGCAAAATCCGGGTGCTGCCGGGGATACCTATCGTTTACAGCTCCGATAATATTCCACAGGTGTAGGTAATAATCCCGGACCACGTCAACATCAGGGGTGTTGAATTCATTTCGGAGTAATATCAGGCGCATTACTTCCAATGAGCCGGTTATCACATCATTGTGCTGCCATGAAATGTCAAGCATTCCTGTGACCGGCATGCCTTCAAATTCAACCAAACCCAGCACATATGCTGACTGGCGGATAACGTCGTTCTGGACAGCGGGAGAACCTGACTGGACCGCTTCCTTAAGCTGCCGGATCCAACCGTCAAGTATCTTCTTCTGTTGTTTTTTATCATGAAAAGCCGGAGCGAAATTCAGTCCGTATTCAACTTCCGGCCTGATAATCACTACGTGGACACTATTGCCATCAGCGGGCAGAATAAGAATGGCAGCATCCTGCTTCCGGAGCGTCCGTAAGTCTGATTTCGACAGGGAAAACAGCTCGGCAGCGTAGGAGAAGGTCAGGGCTGATTCGTAATGCCTGCCCTCATGCAGGGCATCCAGGAATGCCCGGCGGGCAGCTGCAGCTGCCTCTTGGAATGATATTCCCGCGGCTTTATCTTCGTCCTTAAGTCTCATTTCGTATTATCGGACAGGGCCGTATATAAAATAGCGGATATTTACGGGATGTCAAGAGCCGAGTGAAACTGAACAAAAACAGCTAACCTAAACAACGGGAGGGTGCGGGTAGTATTGCGTATCAATATCCATAGCTTCCATCAGTCCTAACAGAGAATTTAAATATTGAATTGCTGATCTTCCGTACGACGGCGTTCCGACCTTTATGCCTGAATAAGCGTCTACCATATCAGTAGCCGCCTGCCTGACCTGATCGTCTTCGGCGTCGAATGCGCTCGGAAGGAACACTCTGGGTTTCGATCCTTTAAATCCTGTCAGATTCGCCAGCATGCGTGCCGTGTCATGGAACCTACCCTGTTTATTTAACCGGAATTTTTCAAATAAGTGTGAATACGTACTTATCAGCACTATCTTCCGGTAATCCGAGTCGACAATTGCACGGGCGAAATCCATATCCAGACTACCCATAGGTGTGTTGAAGAAGATAACCAAGTCAGTGCCGTTTTGATCCCACCTCAGACTGGTACCGCTCGTGTATACGTCCAGCCAGAACTCCTCATCTTCCTGCCCGGGCAGCATAATCTCCGCTTCGAAAATCGGTACAGTCATCCGGCCGATTTCTTTAGTCAGCAACCAACCTCTGAACTCCGCTAAGTGTCCGGCGATCCGCTTTTCAATTGCTAACTTCGACTCATGATCAGGTAATGACATATAAAACCCAAAAGGAAGTAGATTGTATCAGAATATTATAGGTTATTCTAGAGGATAATTTATCCGGTTCTTACCTGAGTCATAAGGTCCGGTGCGGTCCTATCGAGGGAGGCAAAAAATCGTCTCATACTGTTATTGTGCAGACGTGATGTCAGTGGTCTGTTGCCGTCAAGCCAGTTCTTTAGCTCATCAGGACTACTTTTTGAGAAATACAGGGTTGCTTCATCAAGTTCCCCGTCAGTACAAAGTATGCAGTTATAATCACGAGTCTGTTCTGGACTGTTTGATAGTGCAACCTGGTTTATAGAAAATTGTGTAGCGAGTTTCTCATCTATAATCCGTTCCGCTGTCCCCAATCGCCGACGTTGGTTTATATCCTTTTGTTGCTCTAAATGCGTATTACGCCAGAAATAAAATTTTGCTATCACCGGATTTCCCAGATTTACGACTTCCGAAGCGACTTTAGCGGATTGAATTTTTGTTAATTGAGATATCTGGGTTTCGCCCATAATAAAAATATTGAATAAAAAATGTGTGTAATAGAATGTACTCAATAATTGAATTTCAGATTGAAATAATAGTAAATACTATATTTTCACTGAGAAGTATAATCATACTATTATTCTTCGGCGTCCAAACCCGATACATTAGAAAATATCCTGAGACTACAGTGAAATTATAACTTAATTATTCACCCGAATAAATATTAAAAAAATCCGGTTACCGCATAAACTAACTTACGTCGCATATACAGGTCTGAATATATCATATTATTTACCGGTTGACATTCAAGGTTGATATCTTTATTATTAGTCCGCAATTAGTTGGTATTCGTTTGATACACTTAATTCTTCAATCAATGGGACAAAACGGAAATGAAACGGCCTGCCGGCTCAACTTGCCCGAAACTGCCCTCCTCTGCCCTGACTGATCTGCCCTATAGTTGGTTCACTGCCCGATCCGAACTGCTCCATGACGAATAAAAACATGGATCGGCGTAACACGGCCGATCATCGTCGTGCCTATTAAGATCTGAATACACCCGTATAAACGAAGCACTTTAACAAGTGAATAAAGTAAGAGTATATCCACGGGCTTTTTTATATTATTTTAAACCCAAAACTTTGGGTAAGTTAGTTTCGTGGAGGCGAGGCATGATAACAGCAAATACACTCAGGGATGAACAACCCCAGTTCTTTTATGCAAAACCGGAAAAAAAGTTCGAACCTTACGGACCCCAGATACTCATCTGGCGTTTATCCGTTTGGTTTATATTTACCTGCATTTCTCTTGTTTTTCTGATCTGCCTGTGGTGGGGCAGTTTGCTTAGCCTGGAATTTTTTGGCATCGGAAACCAGCAGCAGCTTCTGACCGTCAATAAGATCTGTCCGGTCGTTGGGATTATACTTGCCATAATTATAGGGTGGTTATTCTCAAGATCGGCAATCATAATCACCGAGCCGTATTATCTGGCTACCCTACTTTTTGCCAGTAAAAAAAGGGTGCGGAAATCCGGGTATCGGGTACTCGTGCCGGTTTTTGAACGAATTGTTACTTATATCGACACCCGCAGCAAACCGATAGCGATAACTGACACTACGGCATTAACCACAGATCTGGCTGCGATGAGAACTGATGTCAATCTCCGCGTAGGAGTCGACCTGCAATACCCTGAAATTGCAGTGTGGGCGGTTGATAATTTCGTTGGCGCAGTGATAAAAGAGGCTGAAACAACCGTATTGCGGTTTATTGAAGAGAGCGATATGGAAGCACTGCGGCACAAGGAAGCTAAAGCTAAAGCGGCTTCAACACTGCTGGCGCACATGACTGAGGAGCAAAAAAGCATCGGCGCGCGTATCGAAAGCGCGAAAACAAGTGATTTTGTAATTGCAGATGATAAAATCCGCCAGGCTGTCACACAGGTACTGGAAGCAAAGTATCTGGCAGAAGCAAAAGTAATCCTTGCGGAAGCCGAAAGTACCACCATGCAGAAACTCTTTGATTCACTGCGGGCTGTACTGCCGGAAGGAACAGACCAAGACACACTGGCACGGGCACTGATGTTCCTTCGACAGCAGCAAACTCTGACACAGATCGCAAGTCAGAGCGGCTTCGTTCCGCTTGCAGATTTCGGGCAAACACTGACCAACGGCGGCCTATTTGAGGGCACTCGGGGAAAGGAGGTTAAAGGGAAAAGATAATCGGATTATTACCCTATCGGCAAATTAACCCTACTAATAAGAAAGGAAAAACTAATGGACTTCCCTACTTTAGCTGCTCAACTCCTGAAGTTGATCGCGGCAATCGTTTATATCGTCGCGATCTTCGCCTTATTGCCGAGCGGTATCGTCCTCGTAAATACGATCAAGGGGGGGATCGGGAAAGTCGGCAAGTTAGAGGCTGAAGACAAACCGGCGAAGGAAGTGTTCCAAAGAGGAGGCCGATCGTTTCTCGTGTCGTTTACTATCTTTGCCATGATCGGTTTGCTCGTACTGGCCCCGCTTCTGATAGCGGGACCGGTGGCAATTGCGGCCTTCGTGGCCACGACGGTCAACTGGTTTCTGACCTTCCTGGGGATTGATTTTCAACTCCCGGTTCCCGAGGGACTCAGCCCGACGGCGTGGCTCATCTTCCGGTTCTTTCGTTTCATATAGAAAGCGAGGGATTAACCGATGTCTACCCTGCTGGCCGCCGTGCTAGGTGTGCTATTGAAGGGAGGAAGCGCTGGCACGGCGGCCGGCGCTCTCGCCCTGATCAGCACTCAATTCCGCATTTTACTTGATGATCCGCCCCCGTCCGGCCCGGGGTTCTGGGAGATCATTTCCAGAATTATGGCTGCCCTGGCCAAAATAATCTCCAACTGGCCGGGGGGATTACCCATCAACGTCAAGGAGATAATCCTGGCGTTGTTTAAAGCTGTAGCCATGGAGGAAATCGCACCGAAAATCGATGCCTTCATGGAAAAGTTACTGGTGGCGCCGTCGTTTACCGGCACGATCTGGTACCTGTTTGTGGCCATGGCTATCGTACCGGCTTTTATCCTGATGATCAGCCGGTCGCTCAGGTACCATAATGCGGTCCGGAAACTGGATGGCGAGGAAGAGGATCGCTGGTGGAATGGAGATCACGGACAATATGTCACCCTCGGAAGATGGTGGGGGCGTTTCGCCGTGGTATTTATAATAATCACCAGCTTTGCACTGCTGATCGGCACCCTGATTGCCGGTGTTTGGGACCTGATCTTCAAGTTCGCCGACGTTTTCTATCACGGAGCGGATACTACCTTCGGAGGCGCGACAGTCGAAGTAATCACTAGAATTATCGAGGGGGTGAACCCAATTGAGTTCATCCTGACTTTCTGCTTCCTGCTGGTTATCTTTATCTGGCTCGGTGTAGTTTACCTGGTCAGGTACTTCAGGTTCTTCTGGGGGAATGTACTCCTTCAAATTCGGTTGCCGGAAATGCTAGCCGGACACCCTGATGTGAATTTTGCCACTCAGAGTGCCGACTATTTCGAGCGGATGGGACTGCTGGTTCTAACTACAGCCTGCATCCTGCTCGGACCGTTGCTGGTAGTTGACGTCATTCATCTGACCGGCCTATGGGCAGTTGCAGGCATATTCATTACCGTCTGGTTTACCATTCGTATGCTTCCGGAAATATGGGAATCTGAAGGATGGCGCAGGTTCGTACGGAATATCCCCTATTACGTATCAGGGGAAACGGCTCCGGGAACAGCAACAACGGCACAGGCAGCCGAATTTCAGGCTGCAGTCGAGGACGCGGCGCAACGTGAAACAGATCCTTATGCAAAAAAGGTGCTTACCCGGATTGCCAGGGCGGGGACCGGTTATACCCGACATATTAATCCCAAAGGGTATGCGGAAGCGGAAAAATTTGGTAGGGCAGTGAGAACCGGTCAGGGATTTACGGCTGCTGCAGCAACTGCGGCAGCAGCATCGGCTGCATCACAACGGTCAACCAGAAACATTGATCCCGACCGGAATGTGATAGATTCAATTCCCGAAGAACTCTGGCAGCAGAAAGACAACTTGTCGGCCGACAGGCAGATGAATAGTGCCCTTTTTGGCCGGCTGGCTGTCTATTACTCTGCCAATCAGGTAGTGCCGTTGGCTGACATTTTAGACACTATTTCACTCCAGCTGGAAAATGTCAGAGACCAGGATCCGAAGCTTTTCGAACGGTATGTGGAGACTGGAGAACGTTTGATGGATAAAGCCGAAAGATACAGGACTGAGAGTAAGGAGTGATGAAGCGATGAAAAAGCGCAGTAATCAACAAGAAGATGCATCTCCGCTAAGGCATGTGACCGCAAAATACTACAGCACACGGGGGATTCAAATTTTTGGGCTAAAGTTCGCCGCCTGGATGATACTGCCGGTCGCGGGATTTCTACTGTTCCTGGTGCTCTATTTTGCACTGCTGTCACCTATCCTGGGAAATCCGGGTTTAAACAGATTCGTTATCCGCATCGGTTTAATAATGCTGCTGATAGCGTTTTTCGGTGAGCAGTCTAACAGAAAAGCCATTCTTTATTGGATCGGGTTCATACCAATGACCACTCAAAGGTTTGGTCTGCGGTCGTTGGCCAGACCGAAAATGCTCACGGTTACCCGGTGGATTTGCTATGGCTTACTGGGCTTTCAGCTGGCAACTTTCTTTTTCTGGAAGATACTGACAACCGAAACGGAATATGCACTCCAGCTACAGAAGTATTGGTGGACCTGGTTCTACGCTTTCATTATGGCGCTGGGTTTTACCGTTGCGATCGGAGAGACGTGGTGGGTAACCAGAAAGACCAGGATTCCGCTGATTATTGCTTTAATCGGGTTGTGGTATATGAGCAAAATGATTTGGGGATGGATTGTAATTACCTATCACCCGACACTTATCCTATGGTAACACTCTGGGCACGCGGAGGATCTGATGGATCATAGAGGTAATAGAAATAACAAATATCCCCGGATTCATTCACTGACAGACCTGGTTCAGGTTTTAAATCAGGGTATGGATGTTGTGCTGGGAAACCTGAATGAATCCTATATTGAGCCGGCTCTCCTCCGCATTGAAGAAACAGTCGAAAATGTATATATTCGGCGGCTGAATGCACAGCGGGCAAGGAGACAGGCGATAAATCAGACCAAAGTGCTGGCGCTGAAAACGGCGCAAACCGGACTGGTATCTACCCGACGGGCGCTGAGCAACGCGCAACAAAACATTGCCGATCTGGCTCAACTTGCTTCCTACGAAGCCAACATGGCGGAGTTGTGGCTACGCCGGATTCTCGAACCTTTTCTGTCAACAAATGCTGCTGTTGAGGCGGTATTTGAGTCGGTGAAGTCGTTTCTGGGATTCACAATCGTCAGAAACGTGATCCGCGATGACAGAACCAGAAAGACTTATGGTGTTTTTGACCTGTCGGGAATGACCCAGCAGGAAGTCCAAAATCTGGTTTTCCAGCTGCATGATGCCAGCATACCTTTCCGGCTGCTTGACTGCGGGGATCAGACCGATTCCGGTATATCTGCACATATACGATGGTTCCTGAGCGAATCCATCAAAAACAGGCAAAAAATCGCGCAGTACATGCCGGGAATAAAAATTGACCCGGAGTGGTGGGTGCGGCAATACCTGGAGGTAGCTAACAGTATTGCTGCTACACAAACCCGGTGGATTCCGTATCTGGTCCTGCCTGAATGGTCACTTAATGAGAATTTCAGACTGCTGTCAGGCAGAATGCTGAGCCGTGCGGAACTCGTCCTCTTCCTTCACCGGATGTTTAACATGTCGACCGGCGAAAAAGTAATGGATGCTCTGGTAATAAGGGACGAATTCCAGCAAATGATGCAGGATACCATATTGCCGGAACGTCTTGACATCAGGCGCGACGGATTTGTCCGGGCAGAATCGGGATCAGGTGAAGAAACATGGTATGCCATGCTTTCACTCGGCGCAATTCTGACCGAGAGTTTTGACGACCTCGGTTTTCTGAGGTCTTTGCTGCTGCCGCTTCTGGATGAAAACCACCGGATCAGCCTTATCAGTGATGTGTATCCGGTACCGGCAGGATCACGGAGAGCCTTCCTGAAAGTGATCAGGAAGCGCGTGAACAGACTGAAAAGATCACTCGGTAAGGACGTCGTGACAAAGGCTTTCGATAATTACGTTAGTGCTATGGACGGCACCTACGTGCTGATCAACGAGAGCCAGTCGCAAACGTTCGGCCGCAGAACCATCATAGTCCTGCAGGCCAAAACCCAGGATGCCATCAACGCCCTGAAAAAACAGGTAGTGGATGATGTCCTTCGGAAAGCCGATATTTTCCAGACACCTGTACGCAAGCAACTGCATCTGGCGTCTGAATTCAGACGACTCGTGCCGGTCGGTCCAGGCTACCTGGACCTGGATGAGCTCTATGCCGACCCGGAAATCGGTGTCGAGAATGCAATTCTGCGGACCGTAATTCCGGTACCTACGAAGGGTACTTTGGTAGGCGCCTTTACTGAAGGCAATACCGGTTTCATTATCGGGAAAAAAATCGTCGGCCTGACCGGCGGACAGGAATCCGGCAAATCCACGCTGGCAAAAATTGCCGTATGGAATTTCATGCTGCTGGATCCGTCACACCGTGTCTGGGTTGTAGACAATTCGGGGGTCACTCCAAGGGGTGATACCCGAGCTACCAAAGCGCTGCGTGAGGAACAGCTGAAAGGGTGGGGCGATATCCGCCGGGCTTTCGGGGGAATCATCGTCTTTGCCGACGATTATAAAACTCCAGGTGCTTTGTATAAGTATTTGCAGACGCTCGAAGATAACAGATTCGTCCTGTATTATCCGGCACCCAACCGGGAAGGTCATGACATTGAGTTCCTGAACTGGCAGGTCAGTATGTTCAAAAAGAACGCTGACCCCCGTTCGCATACGGAGGAAGACGTCCAGGCAATCGCTGTTTATGACGACTGCCTGTCATGGTTTAAGGACCCGAACAACCCGGTCGGCCAGTACTGGATCCTCTATACGATAAACGAGCTTAAGAAAAACGGGGTGCAGTGCTTTATCGCCATGCAAACTCCGATAGCGATAGAAAAGGCAAATCCGGCGGCACATTCGCTGCTTATCACCGTGGTTGACATCTGGGTCAATTTCGCAACCAGTTCACACGGTGACATTGCCGGTGGCATCGGAATCCGACCGATTACTCGTGAGGGAGAAACATTAATACAGGATGTCTCCCACGCTATGAGCGGGATTGCCAGAGGGCGGATATACCGGCAGACCAAGGCAAGGATGTGCGAGGTCGTAATTGCCAATATCCTGCACGCGGAAGCGCAGATCTTCTGCCACCCGGATGTTCTGGGAATCATATCCCGGATGGCTGACAACGGAACTTAAGGAGCCAAACGTGGGAAAGCCAAAATCCCCGGAAGGGCGAGGCCGGCGCACCCGCCGCCTCACCTGTTCTTTTCTAATACTGATTACCGGACTCTGCTGCATTGTGAGTCTGATCCCATCGAATGCCAGATTCTTCAATGCCAATGGCGTTCATGTCGCCAGGGCACTTGAGAGAACGCTGGCATGGATCTACTCGGGTATCCCGGTTGATCCCGGATCAATCATCCTGACTGATGAGCTCATTGCATACGCTCAGAGCGAAGGAGTGTCGGAAGAGAAACTCCGGGACTTCATCGCCGCTTCATACTCGCAGGCGATCCGGCCGTACCACATGCTCGGATTCGCCAAGATCGAAAGCCATTACTGTTCAAATATCGGCGGAGGTGTGGCGATCGATGAAGTTTGGAAACGGTACTATTCAGCGCCGCTTGGTTCGAAAGCCTGGTGGCTGGCAAACGTTGCAGCCCTGAAAGTCCTGGCACTCCAGCTTGGTGTGGATATCCGGTCCATCCCCGGTTCGATCGGTGCGGGAGCCATCTCCTGCATGCAGATCATGCCGGTAAACTGGGTCAGGTTCGGTGGCGGAGATTATGAGAACGTATACATATCCGTCGTCCGGGCCGGACAGTATCTCAATGCCACGGGGTATAAGAATTCGTTTCCGGAGGCTGTCCACCGATATAACCCGAACGGCGGCCAGGCCTATGTCGATATGGTGGTTGCAGCCGCAGCTGCCTGGGAAGCACACTTCACCGGCAGTGCACCCGACCAGGAGCCGGAACTTGATAAACCGTCGTTTCTGATGACCGTTGCCATATTCCTGGAATTTCTGAACCAGGAAATGAGCGGTGACGGCGGAGACGGTGGTGGTCCGGTTCCACCGGTTGATGGAAAACTGGTACACCCGTTTCCCACGTTTACGGGATACGGGTACCTTTTCGGATCCCCGGTCTATGTTGGCGGGGTTTGGGTAATCGACCATCCCGGCACTGACTTTATCGGACCGTTGGGGGATCCGATCTTGGCGTCTCACAACGGTAAGATCACCTGGGCGCAGTATCTCAGCCGGTTTTCATGGCTGGCTGTCCGATGGTGGATCAGCGGAAACGTCGTGATCAACCAAAGTTATCTTGAGGACGGCCGACAGATATGTACCTTTAACGGACACGGTTTAGATAACTCATACAGTGTCCAGAAAGGTGACACAGTGACAGCCGGTGAACAGATAATGCGCAACGGTAATACCGGATTCTCCAGTGCCCCGCATGATCATTTTGCGGTAAAAGTCGGAGGATCCGGCCCATACTGCGATGGCGGCAGTTGGGAAGACCCGTTGAAATGGATTGGCAAATAGGAGCATCTGATGAACCGAATATCAAAAAAACTGCTTGGTATACTTTCGTTTATGGTTTTGCTTTCACTGGCTTGCGGACTGGGAGTCTATACAGGTTCCAGCGCCCAGCAGACGGCGATTGCGCTGGGAAAAACCCAGGGTGCCCCGGCTGCCATGACCGCGGCGGCAGAGACAAATGCCGCCAGCACACTAGCAGCCAAGGGAATCACGGCGACTCCGACACCGGGTGGATTCTTTGAGGGGTGGTTCGAGATGCCGGACCTGGGTCTCAATCCGACTCCGGCGGGTACACCATACCCGCAGGTCGGGTTTGTTACAACGAAATACGGCCCGGAAGGAGAACTGCTTTGGCACTGGTTTCAGAACCAACCCGGCACCGGTCCCGTATCTGAATTTTTCCCGGGGCAGCATGAAACTGCCAAAGGTGCCGGTCAGATAAGAAGCGGGGTGAGACTGCCGGTACATCTCGACGCCAGTGTTGAGCATTATTTCGGCTTTAAGGTACAAGCTTGGATGGAAATAACTGATGTCGATGAAGCAAAGCTTCTTACAAAATGTACCAAGCATGACTGGGGTGATCACGCCGGTAAGGAGAAGGAATTGTGCCATGCACATCTCCTAGCCTACCCCCAGAAAGATGTCAATAATATTATCGGTGTTGTCATGCCGAAGATACCGGTAAAAATACTTAAGCGTGATGAGTACAACCGGATGCTGTTTGTCGAGCTAACTTCAGTAGTCTGGCTTTCAAGTGAGCAGGTGGAAAACTTCGAAAAGTTCCCGCCGCCACCGCCGGATTGCCGGAAAGTAAATTGCACATTCCTGCCGATGATTTTCTAAAAACTACCAACATCAACAATGATCAGTTTGGAATATCGCGGAATGCGAGCCTGAAGTGAGTATCGGGGAAACTTCCCCGAAACACACTGACGGCCCGCGTTCTTCGGCGCGTCAGACGCGCCCTGATGAGATCTAAAGCGACCGGATACACAAGCGTATCCTCTTTCGCACAGATCGAAAAGATTTATCCGCGATAATTCCAAGATAATTCTGAGAATATGTGAGGGATTTGATATTGTTTTATCCCACTTCGCTGAAGCTTTGTGGGAGGTAACTCTCCGTAAGCCGATTTTCGGCAACGGAGAGTAATGAAGCCCTCCTGACCTTGCCATTCGCCTTTCTGTACTATTTGTACACGGCTCATGGAGCGGTCTAAGGAGGACTTAAGAAACAGTAATCCCGACTCGTTGTCGGGAACTGTTTCTAGAGCCCGTGGGTATGCTCTTACGTAATATCACGTCCGGTGAGGAGGTAGTGGGCCATCCGTTTCATGGAACGGTATATCCCGGTGCGTTCTTCATCGTAACCGTGAAGCTTTTTGACAGATGTCGCGGCTTCCCTGGCCAGTTCGGCGGGATCACGGTAGATATCGGCTGATATAAACGGCCACCACCTCCAGCTGTCGTCAGGAGTCCGGTAAAAAGCGATAAAAGCATTGCCCTCATCACCGCTGATCATCGTATACAAACCCAGGTTTCGTGAAGTCATGCCGCTTGCCATATCCCTGACCGCCACCCGGTTATCCGGATCGGTGTGGCTGCCGCCACCCGGCGACAGGACCATAACCGGTACCCTGACCAGTTCCCAAAACTCACTTGAGGGTTTGATATGCACCTGTCGGCGTTCCGGATCATGCCGGCGGCATCCGAAGACCGCCAGTCCCCGGGGAATCCCGTAATATTCAAAGGATAAGGGGTGACCGGGAGGAATCCTCTGCCCGGCAAAATAGTCCGCCAGAATCCTGGCCTCATCAGGCGTTTCCGGAGCCATCATTGACGGATCGTATTCCCGGCGGGAGTCTTGTTCACCTGCCATATGAATTTTTACTCAATAGGTGCCGGCAGCTGGGAAAAATCATACCCTTCCAGAACCGGAGCCTGAACTTTGTATTTATAGATAGCCTTAAAATAATTTTCCAGATCCTGCTGCTTCCAGATCTGTACCCCGTGAAGTGTTCCGTTTATAATGTAAAAATATTCACCGTCCTGCTCATACCAGCCCCGGATAACTGAATAGTGTCCGTCATCGGCGGTAAACAGACTTAACCAGACTAACAGTGGTTTCCCGTTGTCAAGCTGATCCCTGATCCATTTTGGATCGAAATTGCTGACTGTTTCCCTGGTGACTCCCAGTACCGCGTCTGCTTCGTCCCGGTTGTAATAGTTGCCGATATAACCCTTATCACTATTCTTGAGTTTTCTGTTAATGTCTCCCGGTGTGACCGACTCTCCTCCGTCACTTCGGATATTTGCATCGACAAGTTGGGTCATTGCAGTCACAAAACATCCGAAATCCCGCATAGCACCGCCTCCACCCATACTGTCGTTTTCCCAACCGCCCGAATTTTGGCGGTAATCCTTCACATCCAGCATAATGCCCTGTGACTCGGCTGCTTCCCTGGCTTCGGCAGGCTGTTCCTGGGGAGCAACTCTGCCTCCTCCGGATTGATCAGCCAACTGATCAACGGGAAAAGCTGTCGGATCTGCAGGAGGGCTATCGCCGGAAGATGAGGCCGCTTCAACTTTCCCGCCCAATTTAGTTGCCGCACCCCAAGCCAATGCCAGAAGGACTCCGGCCGTGACTAGAATAGCCGGTATACCGGGACCGGACTTTTCACTCCCGGAAGAGTGTTGATTGCCGGTGAATTCGCTTTCCGGATATCCGCTACCCCCACTGTCATCTTCTTCAGCCAAATCAGGCATTTGCGGAACTACCAACTCTTCGTTACTTTTTATTGCTGACGATAAATCAGAATGGTAACGCAGCACAGTCCATATGGCTGCTGCGGCAATATGGGACGATACGCGGTTCCAATGGGCGGAATCGTCGTCTCCGTCAGCCGGTACAATCCGGTCGCACAGTCCGGCTAAAACATCACCCGGGATCATCAGCGAAGCATCCGGATTGACGATGTCCGTCATTTCAGAATCTTCATCAACGCTGATACCGACGGGTAAAATAACGCCCGGAGAACGCGGCTGGGCATTATTTCCGAAGTAAACACCAATGATCTCCCCGACAGCCTGCTGGATACTCTCCGACACAACTTCCCGTACGCCTTCATCATCCGGGGAACCTGTCATTGCCTGCCATGCCGGCACTGAAGCAGCCAACCGGATATTTATCTCTATTGAGCCGTCATCACCGAAAGATATTTCGCAGGGAACAAATACATGACCCGAATCCGTGGGATAGGAAAATTCAAGATACTCATAATCCGAACCGTTAGCCTGAGACTGAAACAGAGTTTCTGCAAGATCAAAGGCAGCCTGCGGAAGCGGAGCTTCCTGCCTGTCTGAACTGTCTGGATATTCCGGTTGCACCATAATCAAACCGGGCAGGAATAAGAATGATAATTATAGGCTTAAAGGTATAAGAAGTCAAAGAAGATGTTTCCAAAAAGTAATCATTTAAGTGCGGCCGCCACGTCAAACGTGGCTGGTCACTGGTTCAGTGAATAAATTTTGAAAATTGAGAAACCGATATTAGATAAATTGACCAGAGGCGTGGGACGTTTGACGTTCCCGCATTTCAAATGACTAAATTATTTGGGGATAACCGGAGTGTATTTTAAAAAATCCGGGCGCGGGGCCAAAGGTGCGCTCTCGCGCCCGGATTAGTGATCAGGTGCGTGGTCTGTCACGGAACTTGCTGGTCATACGTGAGGATCTCGAAATACTCCATGGTCTTTTGAGCTTTTGCAGTGGCATTTTCTGTACCACCCCAATAGGCTGCAAAAGCGGTGCTTAGGACGCCATCACTTTCGGCTATATGACGTGCCATTCTCAGGGCTGTCCACTTGATTGCGTATTCGGAGTTAAACATCATCTCCGATACCGGGCGCTCAATAAAACACGCCCCGCTTGAGCAATCATAGAAAGCACCAGGCCCGTCGGATACCATGACGCAGGTGACACCCGCCTGTCCCTGTACACCAACGTAATCCTCTTTCGGCGCACCACATTCCAAAATGATTGCTCCGAGGATGTCCGGGTGCACTTTGTAGAGGCCGGCTGCAGATTCAATCTGTGCTGCGTAAGGTGCCAGCTGGGCTCGAAGTTCGGCGTCGGGTCCGGGGGTTGGCTCAATGACCGGTTCAGTCGGTTGCGGCTGAAATTGCGAGACGATACGCGGCCGGATTCCGCTGATGCTTATGAACAACACGACGAGTAACACAGCCACCAGGATCGCGCCAAAAAATTTCCCAGCGCGTGACCGTGGAAGATGGAACCAGCGCGGCCGGCGGAACCACTTCTTTTTAGGGGGTTGTTCGTTTAAAACAGTAGACATTAGATTTTTACTCCTTAATTCTTGAATAATTCGGATTTCCGGGCGAGAAAACGGTATTTCCTCACCGGGAAACCCGAATGCTGGACAATACTTCGATGTTTCGAAACATCGAAGTAAATATGAAAGGAGATTGATGAAATCCCCACTTCGTCCCGACATGGTCGGGACTTCTGGGGCAACCACATCGAACTGTTAGGAAGAATTCAACCGAATGTCCAAACGTACTGAATACTGAGTAATACTCAGTGGTTAGACCAGCAATGTGAAAGTGCAATTACCCAAAGCCTGTTAGTTCCGCCAGTGGAACAGCGGTTCGGGGTATTTTTGTGTGCCTAAGGTCGGACTTTTCCAAGGTCCGACCTTTCAAAAAAAACGACCTTTCAAAAAAGACTTTGAAATCAACTAAAAATGAAGCAACGAGCAGGAATTGCGGGCAGATGTTCGAATCCTATAGCAGAAAATTGGAAAAGTCAATCATCCATATACGTTTTTCGGTGTATGACGTTATTTTGAAATTACATTTAGATTTGAATTAATTGATATTATAGGACCTATTTACTATAATCTACTATTACATTCCATAACGCAGGCGTTGCCCCGCGTTGATGGAAGCACTTTAACAAGCGGTTGAGGAATCCTCCGCTCTGTCCCTGATCGTTGTTCCGGCCTGGGAATCTCACGTTTCCGGACCGGAACAACAATCTGTAGTGGAGGAATGTGATGGAAATATATAAGATCTACAAAAAAATCGTAGGCTGGCCAATCATTTTGGTCAGCTGTTTAATCATTAATATAACCATATACCTAACTTGGACATTTACTGATCAAATCTTATGGGTAATTCGGGGTGTTATTGTGGGAATTGATGTTCTCATCATACTCTTTGTACTGATGAACGAGAAAACGAGAAGAAAAAATCAAGCTCAGAAGCGGGCTGTTGCTTTCAGAGAACTACGAAAGAAAATTACGTAAATACCTAACTTGATTCAATCGAAAGATGTGAGGATTTAATAATGAATACACGAGGATTCTGGCTTGGTTTACTAATTAATTTCTGCACTTTGGCTTTTGCACTTTTTGTCTTCATCGTCTCGAGCTTCGCCCTGAACAACCTGATGGGTGAAATGGAGTTTGCAGGAATATTCATGGCAAATATATTTGCCATTGCACTTGCTCTTCTGGATTACGCAGGAATTTCCCGCTTGTATGTCCCAGACGATGGCGATCCGCGGAGCAAGCGCTACGCAATTTATTTATTAATTGGCTGGTTAGTCTGTGCCCTGGTCGTCTGGGTACTAACGTGGTGGTCGGTATTAGTCATTCTACTTGATAAAACGGACTTCGCGCCGTTTATCAAGAACCCGGAAATCAATTTAGTTGCGTTCCGGCTAGCGCCGATCACTATTGCAGAGGTAGTATTTCTGACCAGAATACTGCTCTATGCAGCTGTTAGCCGCTCGGGTGCGCGACTCTTCACCCAGAAACCGAGAAACTAATCACGACGCGCGGGCCTCAACCGCATCTATCTGCCCAACCCGCGCGTCTTTATTTTATCCCCAATAATGTAGTCAATAGAAATGCGGCCGCATCCGATATGACTACTTTCCGGGTCCGAATATGAGGGAATGCTGAAGCCGGGTTACATTATTCAAATAATCCTTAATAATTTAATAATCATTAATACCCGAAGGATATAAATTATCTGAAAAACCTAGCCGCATAGCTTCAAGCTGCTGATTCTGAAGAATTGAAAACTTTATCCGGATGCCGGCTCAAAGTCCCCGTTTGGTTGAAGTATGTATTCGGCAAATGTCCCGTCACCGATTCCGACTCCGCACACGATCCCACGAGGACCGATCTGCCAGTATCCGGCCCCTTCATCAAAAAATGCTTTCTGACCCCCGGTTACTTCACTCAGTCGGCAAATAATCTCGTATTGGTACTCAACAGTTCTACCGTTTTCGATAATTTGATTAAGATGCATCAGTTCCCCAACTTCAGATTCTGTCAAAATATTTCCATTTGGGTGCCTCCAGGACGGTCCATCCGTAACTTTCCTGATGCCACCGGGGATATACTCCCAGCCCGGGAAATACTCCGCCGGATCCGATTCCGGTGTCAAATCAGTATCAGTAAGTTCATCTGACTGACCCCGGACAATTTCCATCCACTTCATTTCTGTAGTATCCAACCCCCATGCCTGGCCGGATGATGTATCAAAAACCTGGACTTCGAACGGATCTTCCTGATTTGGCCTGAACCAATGCACCTCGATCCCCGTCCGGTCTCCACCCGGAGCGGAAACGGTCAGCGGTAACCAGAAGTGTTCAGCGTTTACCGTGTCTGATTCAACAGGATATGATCCGGCCGGATGCCAATTATCCGGGCGGCTATATAACGCGCGTGATAATTCACCCGTACTAAAATCCAACCGGTACCGCTGTGTCGGATCGAAAACGAGCTCAACTACGCCATCGGACGCTTCTGAGGTTGTTAACAATTCCGGTGACCAGGAACCAGACTCAGCTGTCATAATGGCAGATTATACAACTATAGGTCATATAATTCAAATAAATTTGCACTGGTTTATAAAAACGATCAATAGGAATGCGGGAACGTAAAAACCTATCCTTCGATAGGTTAACGTTCCAAGCCGCCACGAAACGGTCAGGATTGGTAACCACGAAAAACCCCGCTAAATGCGGGGCTTTCCTACTAAAAAAACGGATGGTATACCGTAAAGTCTTCCGCCACAATGCTCCGAAGAGAATTCTATTTCGACTAAATTTCAAGGCTAGGCCTTCCAAAGCTAAGGCCGAGCCTTGAACAGATTTCTCTACAGGATAAGGGTGGCGGAAGACAGGACTGCAGAACGGTGCGCCGTGAGGCGCGAAAGTTCACGAGTCTTCCTGACCCTCAATTAACCGGATCAAGTCCCGGGTGAATTAGTCATAAACCAAACTGCACCCATAACTGCGAGGACAGCGAGTGTCAGAATGATAACAAAAACGGTCCAGAAAACGATTGTCCCGAACGATGGACGCTTGCCGGGTGCAGTCGCTTCCGGCAGAGGCATACCGCGGATCCAGTATCGCCAACCTACATAGACCAGTAAAACAAATACGAGGATTGCCAATCCCGGTTTCCAGGGAACCGTACCGATCCAGTTTCCGCCGGATTTCCGCGTCGGTTCCGGTTCGACAGTTGCTTCCTGCTGTAAAATTTCCGGCTGACCGGGATTAATTTCCGCAGCAGTTTGCGATTCCGAGGTTATGGCAGGACTGGACTCAATTTCAGTTTCCGGCTCAGCGGTTTCCTGAAAGACCTGTCCCGCTACATAACCATCACCAGGAAGACAAAGGACCTCCCCAGTAAAGATCGTAAAGGGTTCAACTAAGTCCCTACCAACCGCCCGGATCCCGGTCCAGTCAACCCCTTTAGCCTGACCAATACTACTCAGGGTGTCACCATCCTGAACACTGTATTCAGTCATGCCACTGGAGCATGCTTCAGGTTCGACTTCCGCTGCCGGCTGGGGATTCCGATAATACATGTAAGTCATCCCCAGCGCAAACAAGAAAGCTAAGGTAATCAGGGAAATCCTGAGTACCTTTCTGCCCGGCTGGCCGGAACCGGTAGGCTGGTAGTCAATGATCATCGATCCCGGATCATACAACTGACGGCTATCCCGTCGGCCGCCGCGGAGTTTGAAAGCTACCACGAATATTCCAGCTACCACGATCGCCCAGAAAGCGACCCTGATATATAATTCAATACTCACCGGCAGTTCCCCCGGAAAGGCGGAAACAAACGCCATCGCGAGTAGAAGTAGGCAAAGTAGAATAATTCCCAAAGTTTTCAGTTGGCCTATCATTTCAACTATCCTCCTCCGCTTCCAAGACGGAGATTCCTAATAAAATAGAGTTAAATAGTCCGGTAAGGTAAAGAGAGGGAGAAAAAACCAATTGACCTAATTAATCTAATAACTAAAGAATAGGGCGTCAGAAACAATTGACTTTATTGGTCTAATTATTCTGATTTATCTAAAACCTCTCCCTGCTTTACCGGACTAAAGGGTATTTACGGGCATCCGGACCGAAGTCAACCGGCAGCAATGAGCCGGCAGCCGGTACGGATCACCCGTTCCATCCGTTCTGTTAAAGTGCTTCGGGCAGGAATACCAGGAATTATACGCCAGCTTAAAAAGTCAATCAACCTATAGAGTATTTTCATCAAATACAAATTCATCACAACTCTACCTAAGCGGACAACATATTGTCTGATATTAATGTCTTATAGTATAATAACGGCATGTTAACTCGGGAACAGATCCAAACCGCGTACTCATCTGCTGCACTCAGAGTCGAGGGACCCTACTATGCGGATGACAGGATTGCCCACCCACAATTCCACGTGCGTTTCGCATCCGTCATTGAAGACACCGATGACGGATACGAGTCACCGGTACTCCGGAACCTGTCACTGCACCTTAGATACCCACGCCAATCCAGACTGATTCATCTGACCGGGATGACCGAGTCCGACGCAGATTCGGAACTGTTGGGTGCGTTAATCAACCGGGCCGCCAGATCGATGACAATGCGCGAATGCCTGATGATCGTTACTGACAATGAAGACCGGTCTGACGGGATTATTTCAGTGTACAGCGATTACAGAAACAGATATCACTCAGTCGAAAATGATATTTATGGACCGGGACACCGGGCACCGGCAATCCTCAAGTATGAGGACGTCAGGGCAGACCTGCGGACGGTAGACGAACCCGGTGAAATGTTTTTATTGCTTCATCCCCATGACCGGATTCTGGTACTGACAGCAGATCATATCGAGGATGCCCTGATTGACCTGAGTCTAGTTAACAGAAAACCGGCACTGATAATAACAGCCGGTCTTGTGATGCCGAAAATATCCGTTCTCAGCCAGCAACCGGAAATAAGAAAAAAACAGTTCCTCTGCATAAATGCGGTAAGTCCCGGACAGACGTTCGGACCGGAACAACCTGGTAGTCAGGACACGACTGCAGATCAGACAGAACCCACAAATGATTATATAGACAGACCCAGATCCACGCTATCAGAACGTATCGAATTCATACTGAAGAATATTGAAATTGCCAGGTCGTTTTACGGGTTATTTTCATCACAGCAGAAGCAGGCAATCGATGCCATAGTTAATAATCCGGCTATACGCGGCTCAGGATTGGCAGGGGAACTGCGTTTGCCCAACAGGCAGAACGGAGTCAGCTTGATACATAGCGTTGCAGATAAGCTGGAAAGAATAATTAACGCCGAACCGGTAAAAACGAGATCCCAGACATCTGTACCCTGGGAATCGAAGAAGATATTGATTGTACGGTATGCAACACTTCATGGTAACGCAGGCAATAATCCGCAGGAAGCTGAATTAATCAGGCTTATTAAAAATAATCCGGAAATCAGCCTGACAGATATTGCCCGCAGGATCGGAAAATCAAAATCCGCTGCGTTTGCGGCTATCAGCAAACTTGTGAAGCGGGCTGCAGCTGATGAATTTTTAAATGGATTGCCGGATCTGGAAAATCCGGCAATGCAGCCGAACCGTGATGTGATTATAGAGGTCTGAAAACTGAAGACATAATAAGCGGTTCTGCCGCTCCGGGCCGGGATGGTATACTACAACCATGATCGCGGTGTGCAGTGCCGTCATCCGCTGGGGATTCTATCTCCTCTTTTTCCTGGTGCCTCTGATCCTCACCCCCTGGAATTACGAACTCTTCGAATACAACAAGATGATGACCGTCTACGGCCTGACGGTCATAATCGTCGGAGCATGGGTCATCAAAATGGCCCTCGTACACCGGATCCGGATCCGCCATACCCCGTTTGATATTCCGATACTCCTGTTTGCCGCTTCTCAGTTCGTTTCCAGCATTTTCTCCATTGATACGCACGTTTCCTGGTTCGGTTACTACTCGAGGTTTAACG
>MFJD01000015.1:23933-24240 GCA_001779095.1 Candidatus Gottesmanbacteria bacterium RBG_16_52_11
ATAAGCTACGTCCTTCTTTATTATGCTTTCGTCAGCAATTTACTACCGGCTGCGGATAAAAAGCCTGCTTCAGATATTCAGGACATTAAACACCAAAAATCAAAAATTAATAATAGAAATAAAGGCTATGCGGACGCTGCCAACGAAAGCGATGAAAATTCCGGCAGCATCAGGAAAATTCTGCGGATAATCATCGGGGCGGCAGTGCTGGTTGCCGTTTACGGATTTCTGGAACACTTCGGCATAGACAAACACCTCTGGGTGCAGGATGTCCAGTCGCGGGTATTCTCCACGCTGGGACAGCCGA
>MFJD01000015.1:24291-31301 GCA_001779095.1 Candidatus Gottesmanbacteria bacterium RBG_16_52_11
GTCAGCGGGTACAGGAAATTCATAGCCAAACACGAAAAACCGGATCTGCGGAGCGCACTGAAGGCTCCGGGAGTTATCGGACCGGTATTAATCAGTGCGTTTCTTTTTCTAGTACTTCTGTATACCCGTTCCCGGGCCGGATACCTGGGACTGGCGGCGGCAGAAGCGGTTTTCTGGGGATATCTGGTCATCAGGTACCGGAGCCGGCGACAACTGCTGGTTCCGGCAGCCTTAACCGCTGCCATTATGGCGCTGATCGTGTTTTTTAACGGCACTTACATCGGACCGTTAGACCGGTACGTGACGCTCAACGGGTGGCGCGGGATATTCTCGGAGCAGAAGCCGGCAGCGACACCGGACCAATCCCCCGCAGCCGAACCGGCCTCCGGAGGGACGCTTCTTGAGACCGGCGGTACCGAATCAGGTACCATCCGCAAATACGTCTGGCAGGCGGCACTGGACGCCTGGAAAGACACGCCGAAAAACACCCTCATCGGAAGCGGAACTGAGACTTTCGCCTGGACCTTTTTCCGCTACCGGCCGGCTGGCCACAACCTGGTCAGCGAATGGGACTTCCTCTACAACAAAGCCCACAACGAATATCTGAATTACCTGGCAACTACGGGAATCCTCGGGATCGGAACATATGCCGCGCTGCTTGTTACCTTTATCATCTGGAGTCTGAAAATCCTGATCCGGAAGTCACGGGCAATCAACCGGGATCAGACAGGCATAGCTGAAAAAACCGCCGAACGTCAGTTGATGCCGGACTCTGATAACGGATTTCCGGACCTGACCATCGCCGGTTTATTTGCCGGGTGGATTTCGATACTGGTGACTAATTTCTTCGGGTTTTCGGTGGTTATCATGCAGGTATTCCTGTTTCTGTACCCGGCCATTGCCTACGCCCTGCAAAACGGAAAACCGGACCGGCCGGCTAGGGAACTCTCTTTCAACCTCCCCCGCCCATTAAATCCGTTCATTATCATAGGCAGCATATTGGTCAGCGGTTATCTGGGAATCAGCCTGTTCTTTCTGTGGTATGCCGATACCCTGTATGCGTCGGGGTACAGGATGAGCAGGTCGGGAATTGCCGACCAGGCCCAGCCGGCGATTGAACGGGCAATTTCCATGAACGGTTCGGAGCCACTTTACCACGACGAATACAGCAACATTCTCGCAACCCTGGCAGTTTCACAAGCCGGAGCCAAAAATTATGACGAAGCCACGCGTCTGGCTCAGGCAAGCCTGAATGAGAGTAATATTGCAGTTACCACTTCCCCCAATAATGTCAATTTCTGGAAAACCCGGACGAAAGTATTCTATCTTTTTTCGACAATCGATCCGCAATATAATAAATCTGCAATCGACGCGCTTAAAACCGCAGAACAACTGTCACCTAACGATCCGAAAATTACTTATAACCTGGCGATCCTTGCGGCCGGGGAAAACGATACCGATACGGCAATCCAACTCCTGAAAAAAACTAAAATCCTCAAGCCGAATTACCGGGATGCCTATAATGCGATTTACCTGTTCTATAACCAGCTTAACCAGCCGGGTCTGGCCAAACAGGAAATGGCAGAATATCTGAGCAAGGTCGATCCGAATGACGGGGAATTCAAAAGCCGGTTATAATTACAAGGTTGAAATGGGCAAAACAGTACGATGAAACCCATCGTTTTCGCTCCCGATACCATCCTGACAACTCCGGCTAAGGATGTGACTGTATTCGACCGGAAACTGGAACAGCTGGTGCGGTCACTTCACGACACACTCAAAAAAACCGATAATCCCAAGGGGGTCGGACTGGCAGCCACGCAGATCGGCGAGTCATACCGGGTATTCGTCACCCGGCCTACCGAACACGCCCGGATCAGAACTTACATCAACCCCGAAATACTGGCACTTGAAGACGCTGATACGGGACCAAGGGATAGAAGACTCGAAGGCTGCCTGTCAATTCCCAACGTCTGGGGCAAAGTCCGCAGGGCCGGTAAAGTAACTTTGAGATTCACCGACGAAACCGGAAATGTCAAAACCGAAGACTTCAGCGGATTTCCCGCTACGATAATCCAGCACGAAACCGACCATGTTAACGGCATCCTTTTCACGCAGCGGGTGCTGGAACAGAAAGGCAGGCTTTACCGCCTTTCCTATGACGAAACCGGCAAAGAAACGCTTGAGGAGATACTGATATAACATTGTGACTATATATCCATGAATATACTGTTTTTCGGTTCGACAACGGATTCGGTACTGGTTGCCGATGCCCTGACCAAAGCCGGATTTGTAATTGGAGTTGTCGTGACCCAACCACCCAAACCAAAAGGCCGCAGAGGAATCCTGAGTCCGACACCGGTTGCGGTTTGGGCTGATTCGCAGCGGATACCTGTGATGTCATTCGCTGCGGATATGCAAAAACCGTGGCTTTATGCGGATGAAGCTGATGCAGCGCAGAAGATGAATGCATATAAGCCGGACCTGTTAATCAGCGCCAGTTACGGCCAGAAAATACCCCAGTCAGTCCTGACCGCTTCCGGTCACGGCGGACTAAATGTCCATCCGTCCCTGCTCCCCCGCTGGAGAGGAGCTGATCCGGTTCCGTGGTCAATCCTCGCGGGTGACCAAACAGTCGGTGTTACGGTGGTTACTCTTTCCGAATCTTTCGACCGGGGGGCAATCCTCTGCCAGGAGGGTTTACCTATGCCGCCTGACGCCCTGCCGGATCCGCTGAGGACCCGTCTTTTCGGAATCGGGGCAGAACTCCTGGTCCGGATATTGCCTGATTTCCTGAAGGGAACTTCTGCTGCCGTTTCCGGGCAATCTGACAGCCGTGCCCCGTACGCCAGAAGGTTCAGGCGGGAAGATGGATACATCCCCTGGAAAGCTGTCCAGACGGCACTATATCCGGGGGGAAAATATGACCCGGTTTCAGCGGATGCCATCCCCTTGGGCCGTGAACTTATCAGTAAAGGGCTACAGCCGAATCCGGACCTGACCCGACTGATAGAAGTGATGGTCCGGGCGCTGTTACCCTGGCCGGGAACCTGGACGAACGTAAACGTCAGAAATCAAAAGTCCCCACTCCCCCCGCTTTCGGCGGGGTACGAGGGGCAGGCAAAAGTCAAAACTAAATTAACGAAAGATCCTGATATCCGCTTAAAGATCCTGAAGGCACACATTGAGGAAGACAGGCTCCAGATTGATCTGGCCCAGCTTGAAGGTAAAAAACCGGCTCCATACTCACAGATTTCCGGAGCCTACGCTTTGTTTTGACTATCATCCATATGTTCCCTCTTGACAGTGATTGACCGTATTTGTACGCTGATATCGGAGGCCCAGTTATGGCGAAAGC
This sequence comes from Candidatus Gottesmanbacteria bacterium RBG_16_52_11, assembly GCA_001779095.1. GTDB lineage: Bacteria > Patescibacteriota > Microgenomatia > UBA10105 > UBA927 > RBG-16-52-11. The sequence continues at coordinate 27,650 of MFJD01000015.1, forward strand.
TAAAAGGACTGCAGTAAAATCAAGATCCGGCGCTTTTGACTTTTCTTCGTGGAATTTCGTCATTTTCCTGACGCTGGCCCTGATGCTTCTGGTATTTGTCATTTATGCCATGCAGTCAGTCGCCGACGATGTCAGGACGAAAGCCGGCCTGGCCTGTCCCAAAATCGGCTTACCCGATCCGGCACAATGTCCGGGCAAATGGGTGCTGGATAAAGACGGACTGGGTTGCACCACCTTCACGTGTGAAACGCCCTGAATTCACCGGTTAAAGGATTTTTTCAGGCTCCGGAATCAATTTTGATTCCACACCTCCACGTAATCATGACGCGGAAGCAGTTGATACGGACTACGGTTTCCCGGTATATACAACTGGACTGAAGATGATTAAACGGAAACAGCCGGAACCTCCGGCTTGTCTGCGGCTTTACGGTTGTCGAATTTAATCCGTTTGATGCACCGCGTACAGATTTTCATGCGGGTCATCACACCGCCGACGGGAAGTGTCACCATATGCAGGTTGGGCGCAAACGAACGCATGGTCGTCTGGGCGCGCTTCTTCCACTGTCCCCCGGCTACACCGGTATGATGGGTATGCTGCCTTCCGGCATGGGTTTTTTTACTGCAGATATCGCATTTGTAAGCCATAATAAAAAATCCGAAATCCTGAATCCAAAATTCGAAACATCTAATTTTGAATATTTCTTATTGTTTCGGATTTCGATATTCGGATTTCGAATTTGAAGTCTAATGCATTATACTATACCACATCATGCTCGGATATATCAATAATCCGCTGGCGCTTCTGGGGATCGTCGTATCCTTCCTGGTGGCTATCACAGTCCATGAATTTTCCCACGCGCTGGTGTCGGACAGGCTGGGTGATCCGACTGCCCGGCTGATGGGACGGTTGTCACTCAATCCGCTGGTCCACCTGGACCCCATCGGGACACTGCTACTCTTATTTGCCCCGTTCGGTTACGCCAAACCGGTGCAGGTTGATCCGTTTAACCTGCGAAATCCCCGACGCGACATGGCACTGGTATCCCTTGCCGGCCCGGCATCAAATTTGGTTACCGCAGCCGTGTTTTCCGTGATTTACCAGTTAGCCGCCGGCCTTGCCGGATCTGCCGGTATGCCGGTCATCATTGCCATGTTTTTCTTGCGCTTCCTGATTATCCTCAATGTCAATCTGGCGGTTTTCAACCTGATTCCGATCCACCCGCTGGACGGATTTGCCATAGTCCGCGGAATTCTGTCTGAGGAGTACGCCCGGCAATGGCAGGAACTTCAGCCTTACGGAATGCTGTTTCTGTTTTTTATGATTTTCCCGGTTTTCGGCGGTACCGCACCGATATCGCGCATCATGGGTCCGCTGACGTCGTTTCTGCTGAATATCTTCCTGCCAGGCAGTCCGGTTATCTGAGGTTGCCATTCCCGTAACCGGCCATGTCACCGCATCTACCCGGATTTAATCAAGCCCGCCAGTGCCCCGGCAAATTTCCCCGCAGAGTCAGGATACAAATCAAAAAACAGATGGGGTTCAATCAGTTCAAGCTCAACCAGCAGCAACCTTCCGCCGGTTACGATGCCGTCTACCCGGGCGTAGAGTGTCACGGGCAGGCTCCTGATTATGGTTCGGGCCTGGCGGATATAATCGGGATCGGCCTCTTCCGGGAATTCCCGGGAGCCAAGGTACGGCTGGGCACGAAAATCTCCCGCTTTGGGAATTTTCCTGACATGGTGCGTGAATTCCCCTCCGATAAATACGAACGAGCTTTCCCCGGCAGTCTCCACGTCCGGCAAGTATGACTCTACGACCGCATCAGACTGCCTGTGAATCCGGCGGACCGCCTTGCCGATACCGGTCACATCCGATTTGTCATGCCGGGAAACGCCGAACGCTGAGAGACCGACAGCGGGCTTGACAACCACCCGGTCCGAAGGCAAACGGTTGATATCCTGCGTTACGTCGGTCCTGCCGCGCTGCCAGAGCACCATGGGAGTCACCGCAATCCCCCGGCCGGCCAGGTCGAGTTTATATGACTTGTGGCTGTTCCAGCGCATCAGACCCGGAGGATTCCAGAGCGCAGTTCCGGCCGACTCCAGATCACCCAGAAACTCCAGGAAACGTCCATAATGGCGGTAATAATCCCAGCCCGACCGCATGACAACGGCGTCATACTGTCCCCAGTCGACTCCCCGGCGGGTCCAGGGAACGGCAGTCACCGAAATCCCGAGGCTGGTGAGGTAGGGTACCGTCAGACGGTCACTATCGGAGATATCCGGATATTTTCCGCAGGTTAAAAAAACTGCCTTCTTCATATTTTCCGTAAACGTATTGTACACCGGAGGAGCAGGCCGGAATGCGCCCCTTGATATAATGATGGATATGACTGACCGGAAAAGCGACCTGATCCGATCAATTGCCGACCTAAGAGAGGACTTCGGATTCCTGCTGTATCTCTGTCAGGACCTGAATGGAAGACTGGAGTTATCAAAAAAAAACCTGCGCAAAGGTGACGGTCCGGTTGCGGCACACCAAGAGGCGGCAACGACCGAAATGATACGGATCTTATCCGATTCTGTCAGGGCAAACCGGCGTGTACTCGGTGACGGACTGAAAAAACTGTCCTCGGCTGATCCCAACCCTGACCTCGTTCTAAGTATGGCGGAATATAAATATGCCACGGTCAGGAATCTCCGCCGGCTGTACGGACTGGCGGGTGCAATCACAACTTTATCCGAATGGCAGTCACCCTCCTACACACATTCGCGCTGGCCGGAAGCCGGTAAATCTGCCGGAACGATCCGGCTGGCAATGAATGATTATAAGAGGGACCAGCACGCTGACACCAACGGGTATGAAGAGGAATTCCGCAAAGCTTACATCGACAGTCCGGCACTGACTACCCATGTCACTGCCACAGTATCCGGAATGGCTGCACTGACTACCATACTCAGTTACCTGTCCGCCAAAAGTTCATTTGCCAGTAGACCAATAATTATCGGCAGCGATTCCTACTGGGAACTTAAGGAAACCATACTGGCCGAATACGGTGCACGCGCCGTCTCTGTTGATGAGAGTGATACCGGAGCCGTAATCAGTGCTATCCGGTCTGTCCGTCCGGTGGCCGCTTTCTTTGATACTATCGGCAATACCGAACGCATGCTGACGCCGGACCTGCCGGCAATTGCGGACGCTTTGCGCAGAAACGGCAATGAGTCGTACCTGGTCATCGATAATACCTGCGCCGGGCCGTTCTGTCAGCCGCTGCGTGATTTGTACCGGCCGCTCAGCAAAGTCCGACTGATCGTATTCGAGAGTCTGAATAAATTTCACCAGTACGGCCTGGACCGCACGACCGGAGGCATCATTTACGCCCGGGGCGGAGATACCGGACACCTGTTTACAGCGAGGGTCCATGCCGGTACCAATCTGCCCGATACCAATGCCGCCATGCTGCCACGGCCGGACCGGATAATGCTGGTTAACCGGATGAAACGCCTGGAAAGAAACAGCCTGATGCTCTCGTCATACCTGGCTTCCCGGATAAGGGAACTTCCGGATATCCGGCGGATTGTTTATCCCAGACTGTCTGACCAGGAAGGAATAAGCCGGAAAAACCAGACTGTATACGGCGGGGCATTTTTC
>MFJD01000015.1:31315-35814 GCA_001779095.1 Candidatus Gottesmanbacteria bacterium RBG_16_52_11
ATTCCGTTCCCGCCCGTCATTGTCCAAACTCAACCGTATCGTCAGGAGGTTTATAAGAAATGCAGCCCGCAGCCAGGTTCAGGCAGTAGCCGGAACAAGTTTCGGACTGGATATAATCCGGATTTACCCGACCGCGATCAGATCGGAAACTACTTCTGCGTTCCTCCGGATTGCTCCGGGTACGCAGTCCGTATACGAAATCAGGCTTCTCGGAAAGCTCCTGTTTGATGCTCTCGGATAAAAATGTCCGTTATCCTGATATCCGCAAATCCAGCTAAATGATTTGGTCCATTATCACGGGCTGTTCCTGAATTCTTGACAAAAAACCGCTACTTGGTTAACATAAATGTGCTCGGTGGAGAATTGAAGCTAATTTTCCTCCACAAAATCAGAACAATGAGGTACCCGCCGATTTGGCGGGGACAGGACAAAGTGTCCGCGATTCCGAGGAATCGGGACCAGTCCATCCGATTTATTCAAATCGGGGAAAATACTTCAACCGCCGGGCGGAATCATTCAACTACCGTATCCTCTTGACAGCAACGGACTTCCCTGTTTTTTATCCCGGCAGCGCTGACAGTTTTGTCCCTGCACACTTTTTCCGAATTTGATAAAATTCGGATTAGAATTACAGGTTCTATAATGTTAAGCCCTCTTAGCTTAGTGGCAAAGCGGGACGTAAAATCCCGAATATATCGGGATAACGTCCCTGTCACGTCAGCGCGTAGCGCTTTACGTGACGGCAGTTTTGCCCCGGTAAAAACTTTCCGAATTTGGTAAAATTCGGATTAGTTTTACGGGGTCCAGTAAAGCTAAGCCGTCCTAGCTTAGTGGTAAAGCGGTGGTTTTGTAAACCATTGACCGGAGTTCGATTCTCCGGGACGGCTCCATCATAAACGGCAAGATTTACAGGGATAAACTGTTGACGTCAGTTCGATTCTGACAGAGGGCTCCAACTACTATGTCAAAGGAAGGTCCGTCAACCCACCGGGGTATTTGTTGTGTCTTACGGAAATCCTCCGTACAATGGAGGTGATGGGCACTGATCCAAATGAGAAAACGCCGAAAGCACCGACGGTTATTTCGGTCGAAGGATCGCAGAACGCAGTCTGGTCGGATACACCGGGTGCCGTTCCGGTAACTAATATCCCCATCCTTCAAACCCAACCACAGGACGTACACGGACTGATAATCATTCCCGGGGAAGCACCGACGAAATGGGAAAAATTCAAGGAAACGGCTCTTGAAGTACTCACTGAGTACACGCAGCGCGCCAGAGCCATGCGGCTGCCGGCACCGGTCATCAGCCCCCCGGTGACGGGACAGCCCATTCAGCCGACACGGCCAGCTCCGGCTCCCGCACAGGCAGCTGCGCCGGCACAACCGCAGGTAATGATTGCTGCCCGGCATACAGAGCAGCCGGTATCCCGGATCGTGCCGGAAAATCTGGTGATCGTACCGATCCAACCGCAGGAACCGCAGTCCCTGTATCCGAGCATACCGCCGGCCAGCCGGCTGGCAGCCCGCCCTTCCGCCTTTGCCAGACCCGTAAATCCGCCTGCCGCTTCAGCTGCCGGTACGGACGACTTAGCGCTTATAAGTTCTATAGTCAGCAGCGCCTCAAACGAATTCACTGAAACCTGGCGGCCTATGCGGGCAAAAGAAGTCACTACCCCGGATTCCGGGTATCAGATTGGTGTGCATTCGGCGAAAACGATGCCGGCTGCCGAGGAAACCCCGAAAAGGAAACCCGCCAGTCAGGAATACATCGGAGAAGGATATCAGGTGTTCGGCCGGGTAATCTCAGCTGACGTTGAAAATAAGCCTGCTGCCATAGTCCGTATCATATCAATGATTTTTTTCGGTATGACAGTATCATATGCCACTCTGACGCTGGTACTATTCGGAACCATACTCGCGCTGGCGATTGCCCTCACACACGCCGGTTCACCGGAATTCATATTCCTCAAGTATTTCCCGACGGTGGGAATTCTTCCGGTATTATCCTGCCTGGTTATGATTGCTTTCCTGTATATTTCCTACAAGATCCGCGACGGATCGCGGATTTCCTGGACACTGGCACTGGCATCACTGATCGCTTTCCCGGTCACTTTCGCCTACTTTATGCCGGTCCTGTCGTTCCCGCTGGTCAAGCTGGTAGCGACCTACGCCGGCTCCCCGACTAAACAGATACCGCTGCCGGTTCTCACTGTCGGAGAGCTGGGCCGTCTGTTCTCACTGTTCCTGGTTTTTGAAGGAGTAACCGTACTTCTGATAATATTTGCCCGGGCTTTTTCCCACCGCAGCAATCCGCTGCCGCAGGCAGCCAGAATGTCAATCACGCTGGTTATTTTCCTGTTTCTGCTGCCCGTCACGACAGTCACGGCATACGGATACTTCAATTCGCAGACAACCGATTTCGGATACACAAACGCTGCCGGATCAGTCAGATACCGCATTTTCACACCTTTCGGCACTCCCGGCGGCAGGGTTAATTCATCCAAATTCCTGGCAAACGAGGAGCTAGCCGGTACCTTCAATGCTGTCAGAGTAACTTACGACGTACCGTTGCCGGCAATCATCCAGACCGGATTTTCCTCACCGATAACGGTAGTCCAGACGGAAGTCAGGCCGGATTTCGCGATCAGAAAATTTGTGGGTGATCTCGACCGGTCTGCCAACACTCTGATCGAGCCGGTACCGGTAGCCAACGCAAAAGACGCGATCGGGTATGCAACATCCAAAGGCCCCACGCACTACCTGACATTACTCAAGCCAGACAATATACTGATCCTCCTGTCCTCACCGGTTGCAGATACCGGTGAACTGGTCAGCTTCGCCGAATCCCTTGAGTGACTATAGTTCACAAGGACCGGAAAAAGTTGTTTGGAGTAAAACCGCCATGTTTTGACTGATTGGTGCTGGGACCAGGATTCGAACCTGGGTAGCCCTGTCGGGCGTCAGTTTTACAGACTGATGCGATTGTCCACTCCGCCATCCCAGCTTACAGGGGGAACGGAAATCATTATATCAAATCCCGGACAGTCAGATATCGCTCAGAGACCTGGTTTTCAGCTTTTCAATCGTTCGTTCAAGCTGACCTTCCAGATCGATATCCTTAACTGCGGCCAGTGACAAAAGCAGGAAAAAAACATCCCCGAGCTCCTCCCGGTAAGTCTCGGTTATCCTGGCATTATCTTCCTTATGCCCGCTTTCCTTCATGAAAGCCCGGATGACTTCACCGAGTTCCTCCACCAGGAAAAGGAGTATGACTTTCGGATCACGGTTATGGCCCAATTGCCGGGCAATCGTCCCGACCCTGGATGATAATTCTGTTATGTCTGCCATACATGACAGTATATCATGTCGCGTATTAACGGTCTGAATAGTTCACCAGCCGGTTCCCCATTACGACCCATAGAAAATTACCTCTTGCCATTAACCCCGTTAATTTTTATAGTTGATAGTTGTAAAGGAGATCCACCTATGAGCGACGAAGAAAAGCATATGAAGGAAACCAGCGATTCATCCATCTACTATATCCTGGGTGGCGTCGTTTTGGTGGCTGCAATCGCCGGATTTTTCCTGCTGAAGCCGAAGGAAAAGGCGCCGGGCGCACCCGCCGCGACACAACAGGTACAGTCACCGCCCCAGGCAGCGGCATCGCCGGCCCCGATCACGAAATTCGCCTGCGAAAACCAGTATTATAATCCGGTCGTCGGATTACCGCAGTATTTCGTATCGGCTGAGGGAGTTGATGTGAAGAAATCAGGAAACGTATCCTGCGAATTCACATTCTCAGTCAAAGACCGGGTGGTAGCAACCGAAAGGGTAACGACACAAGTCTCGGCCAACGAAGTACGAGGCGGAGGCACATTCCGGTGTCAGACCCCGGCAATTGAACTTGCCAAGGGTGTGGCAACCGACGTGAAGGTGACCATGACCAACGATGACAAACTGTCAACGTCATGCACCCAGAGCTTTGTCTTCCCCTAACTAAGGAAAATATTGTAACAAAAAATCCGGCTGCATAGCCGGATTTTTTGTATCACTGACATAAACTACATTGCCACCGGCCTTTTACCGTCTTCACTTATGGAAACTCCGGAAGAATTCCAAATCCCTGGTAACAACAGTATCCCAGGCGCCGTTCATATTATGGTCTGCACCCGGGTAGACGTAATATTTAATATCCTTGTCCATTTCTTTCAGCTTGAACACGAAATCGTCATTCCAGCGCTGGGGTACGGCATCATCCTCACTGCCCTGATGTAATATGAGAGGGCCGCTCAGCCGGTCGAGGTAACCGGTAAATGACAGGGCGCCGGCGTCCTGAATGGTCTCCAGCCGGGCCAGTTCCCTCCGGAGATACCTGCCGCCGTCCGGGGCATCATCGGTGTAGTACAGAACGGAGTACGGGAACGGTTTGGTGACCGGGGCCCAAAGAGTGACCGGATAAGGCAAACCGGTTGCCGTCAGTACGGTAAGCGCTATATGGC
>MFJD01000015.1:35846-62336 GCA_001779095.1 Candidatus Gottesmanbacteria bacterium RBG_16_52_11
GTCCGGATCCACTGCCGGCCATTTGCGGACCGCGTCCAGGAGGTCGAGTGCCGTTGTGTATGTCTGGAACCGTTCTCCGAAAATATCGGCCACCGGCATGTCGGATCCGCCGTACCCGAGGAAGTCAGGAGCAACCGTAGCAAAGCCGTTTTTTGCGTATTCCCGGCCGCTCCGCAGCGTGCCTTCTCCTGTCACGAACCGTTCTTTATCCACGTAACCCCGAAGCTGCACCACAACCGGAAACGGACCTTCGCCGCGGGGCATGTTGACGACTCCGGTGACCTTCAATCCTTCGGTGATGAAACTGAAATGGTAGACCGTAAATGCCGACTCCGTTGCCACCGGAATACCCAGATCGATAGGACCGGATTTGGGAATCCGCTCAGCCAGCTTTGGTATCGTATATTGGCTGAATTGTAAATCTCCTGCTGCTACGTATGGCGATGCGATTTCTTCAGCCGGATTTGCGGGCCGCCCGGCAATCAGAAAACCGGTGAAAAAACCGACGGCAAATACCGGAATTAATAACCACTTCATAACACACAGGCTTAAAGTCCCCGAGCGGCATGCCGGAAAAACCGCGTCAGGCGCCGCAAACCCTCTTCGAGCACCCTGTCATCGGCCGCAAATGAAATCCTGATATGATGTTCGCCGGCGCTTCCGAAAACAATTCCCGGCACCACTGCCACTCCGACTTCGCGGAGAATTGTATCCGAAATGGCCATCGAAGTCAGAGGCAAACGGTATTTGGGGAATATATAGTATGCCCCGCCGGGAGGGACAAAGGATATTGATTTCGGAAGCTTCTTCAGTGCCGAAACGGTTTTGCGCTGCCTCCGGGTGAATACTTCCACGAATTCCTGTACGGCTTCCTGCGGACCGTTCAGCGCTGCCAGGGCGGCCCTCTGGGAAATTTTCGGAACACAACCGACCAGCGCATCATGGGTTTTGGCCATCGTGAGAAGCATTTCCCTCGGCGCCACTGCATATCCGACGCGCCATCCGGTCATGGCATATTCCTTGGAAAAACTGCGGACGACGATAAGCCGCTCATATTCCTGGTAAAAAGATAAAAGACCTGCCGGAATTTCACCATAATTAAGAAACGAATAGGTTTCGTCAGACAAAATCCAGATTCCGTAACGTGAAGCAATAGACACAAGATCTTTCAGCCCGTCACGAGTAAATACCTGACCGGTAGGATTATTCGGATTGGTCAGTATAAGAAGTCTCAGCCCCTTCTCCGCAGCTTTGGTGAGTTTGTCGGTGTCGATATGCCAGGCCGAATCATCCTCCCGCATCGGGATTTCGACTATCTCACCCCGGGCCAGCATTACCTGGGGGAAATGATTGCAGTAATCCGGCGTCAGTACACCTACCCTGTCACCGTTTCCAACCAGGGATAAAACTGCAGTGGCCGTGGCTTCCATGGCTCCGACGGTAATCAGCACATTGTCAGCAGCACTCAGCGTCAGTCCGTATTCCGAATTAAGCCGGTCGATAACCGCCTGCCGCAGGCTGAGTGATCCCAGGAAATTCGGGTAAGCTCCGATAGCCGGATCGGCCAGTGCGAGCCTGGCAGCATCCAGGATATGGCCGGGGGTCGGAAATGAAGGAATACCCTGTCCCAGGTTGATGCCGCCTGCTTCCTTTACCCTGATAGAGAGGCGTTTGATAACCGATTCCGGAAGATTCTCAGCAAACATGAAGCACCTGTCGAAAAACCCATGGTACCGTAGTTCAACTCAGTTGTAAACACTCAGGGATATTGCTGAGTCGCAGCCGTTGTCCGGAAGTATCTGCTTTGGTACAATCATCACATTATTCTGAATAATTGCCTGGATAGTTTAGTGGTAAAACGTGTTCTTGGTAAGAACAAGACCGCGGGTTCGATTCCCGCTCCAGGCTCTAATGGGGCAAAACCTAGCGGTTTTTCCCCAACGATTTTCCCTGATTTGTGTCACGAACGGAATACTCCCGGATTCACCCCGTTCGTGACGGATCTTCATCAGTGAAGCAACCAATATACGGATCTTCCGGTATAATAGTATGTTGGGGGAAAAATCCGGCTGATTATCCTAATGCAGACTTATTATAAGCGCAATGTAACAACGGCCTAATCTTAAAACGGATTGATTTCCTATCTTGACATCATTTTTCAATATCGTTTAATTACTCTATATGATGAATTCGAAAGACCCGAAAGACGGGGAACTTTTTGGCCAGGAACTCATACTCAACCTCTATGAGTGCGACCCGGCAAAAATATCTTCAGCAGCCTCGATCAAAGAGTTTGTCATCGAATTATGCGATAACGTAATCCATATGAAACGGTACGGAGAACCGCTGATACCGCATTTCGGGCATGAAAATCCGGTCACTTCAGGGTATTCTCTGGTGCAACTGATCGAAACAAGTTCCGTAACAGCCCACTTTTCGGAATACAAGCGGAGTGTCTACCTCAACATCTTCTCCTGTGCCTGGTTCGATCCCGGAAAAACCCAGGACTTCTGTGCGGAATTTTTCGGTGCCAAGCGCGTTGAGTCAAATCTGATTAAAAGGCTTTAGCGCAGCAAGGCAGACTTCATATGAATTTATTTACGGTTCTTGCTGCCGGCACGGTTGCGGCCTCCGTTATTTCTCCCCTGCCGGATCCGGCCCAGACATATATCCTGACCGATACGGCTGTTAAGCCGGAAATGACTTTCGAGGCTCTGGCGCAGTCGGTGATAATACCGGATGTACTTGGCGCGACGGATTCGGCAAATCTTCTGGCGACCGCCTCCGCAGTACCGTCAAAAACCGCGTATACCATCGCCGTACTCGGCGACTCCATGGTCGACACGCTGGGTGTCGGCATCCCTCACCTTTACAGTAAACTGAAATCAGCTTATCCCAAGCAGACTTTCACTCTTCTTAATTACGGTGTCGGAGCGTCCAATATCGAGTACGGTATCAAAAGGCTGAGGGAGGATTACGAATACCTGGGCATCCATATCCCATCCCTCCTGTCCCAGCTTCCGGATATCGTCATTATCGAGTCATTCGCATATAATCCGCTTGCGCTCGACCGTGATATGCGGACCGACCACTGGGCAGCTCTCGGTACGCTGACCGGCATCATCTCCCGGGAACTTCCGAATACGCGGATAATGATAGCCGCCACGATTGCCCCGAATGATACGGTCTTCGGCGACGGCGTACCGGGTACGGACTATTCCCCTGAAGAAAAACAGAAGCGGGTAAAAATCATAAAGGAATACCTGGAAAATGCCGCTGCATTCGCCCGTGCTGCCGGGTTGCCGCTGGCCGACGCTTACCACCGCAGCCTTGATTCCAAAGGTAACGGTAAACTTGCCTATATCAACGCCGGTGACCATATACACTATTCGGAATCAGGTAAGGCGCTGTTGGCCGATACCATTGTGAGCACAATTAATGAGTACAACCTCCTCAGGTGATGTTCTTGGCGGATCCGTGTCGTTAAGGTATAATGGGTCATCGGATTGCACTGATAACCCGGGAATGAAAACTATACCGGAAGTGAAAGGACTACAGTATGGCAAAAAAGGATCAGCGTCTGCTGGTGGGACTCGTCTGTACAGTGTGCAAAAGCACCAATTATGTCACCAACCGGAACAAAATAAATACACCGGACAAAATAAAACTCAGGAAATACTGCCGGACCTGCAGGAAACACACTGAACATAAGGAAACCGGCAAACTTGATTAAAGCCGTATCATGAACGATTCGGTTAAAAGACTTGTTTGGATTCTGGCCGTTGCCGCCGCATTCCTGGTCGGCATAAACACCGGCCGGAAAGCCGCTACCGGAAGCATCGAAAACCTGGAGCAGACAAAACAGTCAGACAACACCCCGCAGAACATCCCGACACCGACCCCGGCCGGAAACATTCCGTTTACCAGTTCCGCATGCACCATAGCGTTTGAATATCCGGGATACCTCCAATACGTGACTCTTGAGAATTCCGCAGCTTTTGTAGATGTCACGCGACCGGACCGATACCTGAAACTTGACTGCGCCAAAGACCTGCCCGAACCGGGCAGCGGATCGGACAGTGTCAGTCAGATTATGGTCGCATCGGCATCAGCGCGGCTTCACAGGGAAAAGCGGACAAGTGACGGCACTCTGATCGCCAGTCTTTATCTGACCCATCCGCAAACGGACCTCGAAATCCGGATAAACGGTACCGAGGACGCAGTCGATACCGTACTCAACACCCTGGAGTTCAAATAGCCCCATACCTGACCTGCGCCCGGCAGATTCTGATATAATCCGATTGACGGTAGGCACGCTATAGCGTGAACGGTATCTGATAGGGCTGTGATGAAACGGTATCATGGCGGTCTCCCCGCCTGCCTTGCACATTTAGGTCCGTAGGTTAACGGTAGACCAGCGGTCTCCAAAACCGCTAGTGGGGGTTCGACTCCCTCCGGACCTGCAAGTTCTGCGGGCAGGCAAAACCGCTCTTCCAGGTTCGAATCCTGGCAGCCCTGCACCAATTACCTCTATAAATTCAATAAATCTAGACGTGTCAACCTGATCCATCTATGGTGTGAGTGGTTTGTATAAAGAAATTTAATCGTAATCCGCTCTAATATAATAGGAGTTTAAACTGGTAAATATAAGCACTATAACGGCAATTTCTACGAAGTAAACGGCGATGTAAGACATTGCGAAACACTTGAGGAATTAGTCATTTATAAAACCCTATATGATTCCAAAGAATTTGGTAAAAATGAATAATGGGTAAGACCGAAGGGAATGTTTTTAGAAAAAGTACTATTATAAATCTTAAACCCTTTTTAGCATTATGTGTGAATAGGTTGTTATAACCATGATTATTTTACAATTGACATATAAGGTACTTTTCTATTATTATTAAGGTGTTGAAAACTAAAGGGATAAAAGTAATAATCTCCGCGCTAACTATTCTTACTTCGTTATTTATATTTCAAAAACAAACCAAAGCGGCAACAGTAGACAGTCCGATCGTTCGAAAAGTTTGGGTTGTCGAATATGATCCGCGCATTCCTTCAGAAGGTAACCAAAGACTAAGTCAACTAGTGGGAGCATACAACCCTTCTACTTTAGTTGACCAATATATAAACGAGCTTAAAGCCCGCAGTAGTAACTATATAAATTATCAAGTAGTAGGGTGGACAGAAAGAGATGAAGTTGCCCCTCTTAAAAATACTGACGGTTTTGAATATACAAAGGATGGGTTCTGGGATTGTTATCAAAACGATACTATACAAAATCCGGCTTGTCATGAAGCAGAAAACATGCGTGAAGTAGATTACTTGGAAATGATTTCAGATAACACTTTATGTGCTAAAAGTAACCAGTATACTGCAGATGAAGTATGGTTTTTTGACTCAGGCCACATGGGTTTTTCCGAAGCAGTAATGGCTGGACCAAGTAATCTATACCATACAAATGGTCCTCCGGTTACCGCACCAGCATGCCAGCGCCACCTGCATATGATGGGTTTTAATCAGACAAGAACTGTAGACTGGATGGAGCATTCCTTCATGCACAGGATCGAGGGCACATTGGCGCATGCTGTATTTTTCGAAGAACCTCGTACTCCTCCATATCCACACGCATCAGATTGGGGTAAATTTATGATGACAAAACAAACCTGGCCTGGTAATGCGGGGTGTGGTCTGATCCATTTTCCTCCGAATACGAACGGTAACTGGGTTATAGGAAATGGTGATGATTATAACAATACGACTACCGCCAAGTCTTACTGTAATGACTTTCTTTTATATCCAGATTTACCGGATCCTCCTAACTACCAATATCTCAGATGTGGAATTACGGGCGGATGGAATTGCACGGGAGGTTCGCAAGTTGGATTTATCGCCTGGTGGCTGGATCACTTACCGAAATTTAAAGGTACAAATCCCGGTGGAATTGGCGGTGCTACAAAATTAAGTAATTGGTGGAGATATACTGTAAATTACAACCTCTGTAAAATACCTGTAATGAACCTGACTACATGGGTAAACGATAATCTTGGTGGATGCAATATAACTTGGAGTTGGCAATCTACTCCGGAGGGAGGTCCATATGACTTTCAGGTAGATAATAGTAATCCATTAACCTCGCCCTATTTAATCAACTTAAGTAAATACAACAGTAATTCTTATACAGTGACGAGTTGGAACCCCGGTATTTATAGCGCTAGAGTACGTACTAATGCCAACTTCTGCATAAGCTCCAATTCATGGAGCACGGTAGATACAAATATTGTGAGCTGCGGTGTAGGTGGAGGAGAATAAAATCAGCTACCTGTCAGTAACTTTATCATCAAATTCTCCCAACATAACCCATAGACGTTACTTGAATATATTAAATTGTGAAAAGAAAATGAGGTATTGGAGCAATTTAACTTATATTACCAACTGTCTTATTAATATCAGTTGTTTTTTTATACTTATCAGCTAAACAAAAGGCTCACCCCGTTATAGAAACAGTGTCTTTGATCACACCTAAGGACATAAATAATACCGATTTTGAATATTGCAAAAAAGATAACGACTGTGAACTTCGGCTGTAGTGCTGGTTGTGTTAATACAAAATGGGCTAACGACGCTCCTTCTGACATATCCTGCGCAACATATAGTAATTATTCTGGTTGACGTTGCATCAATAACAAATTATAAAACATTTACCCAACACACTATGTTTTTTATGGGGTGTTGTGATAATATCGAGACAAACTTTATGTTCCATGAATTTCCTGCAGTTAACGACAGACTTGTATTTCACCCTGACGCGTATAAGGTTATCGGAATCCTCAAAGTTCCCGCAAGCACCTGGGTAAACGGTGAAAAGTTAGAACTTCAAGATGCAGGACTTGCATTGGTTATGCCAAAAGAACCGGGTGGAGGAGATTTTACAACTGGATTTGATATGATGTTAGTAAGAATTAAGGATGGAAAACTTTCAAGCATGGCGGCTGATGTTATGCGATTGCATAATCAAGGTTCATTGGGATTTATTGCCTCAGGAACAGGTTTTACCCAAATATATCTCGAAGATCCTCAAAAATGGAGAGATTACAAAAATATGGGTTGGGGTAATCCAATTCAAGGGTTAATAGACGCAGTCAGCAGAAATGAAGGAATAATCAAGAATGACTATCCTACTCAGGAAGACTACGAACAGGCTGCGTTTGACATCGCTCCTTCATTGGCACGATTTTTTAATCTTTCCCCAGAGGAGTGACAGTAGTTTTGTGTTTTTGTGTAATATAGGTTCGAACGTCGAGCACTACCAGCAGTTACATGCTTGTGACATGCAACAAACAGTTACATGCCTGTAGTCCATCAGGTGCTGCAAATATCTCAACCTTTCTTATTTACTAATTCTAAAAACTGTTGATGTATTTGCGGGTTTACAGCTCCGATGTAGGACCTCTTTTTAGCTTTCCAATCAATCGGTTTACCTTCCATATCAGTAACTACACCACCAACAGAGGGAATCAAAATTGCCGCCGGAGCTATATCCATAATTGTCGGACTCATTCCAAAGTAAATTCCCATCATCCCCTGCAACAGTCTGAAATTACCCGCTGAAAAAGAAGCCAGGCACGTTGCATAACCGACTTTCGTAATAACTTTATCCGAGATGAAATTCAACTGACTGGCTCTTCCCTCATAGCCTAAATCATATCCGACCAACGCTTTATTAAGCGGATCGGAATAACTTTCCGCTTTTTCTTTTAAATTAACTAATTCCATTCCGTGATAATTAATAAGGCTGGCTAAATTGCCCTTTTTGGCAACAACAATCTGTTTAAGTCCGGGCATGGCTATCAGTCCGACCACCGGTTCCTGTCCGTGGAAAAGCGCGATGCAAATTCCGAAATCCGGATTACCGCTGCGGAAATTAGGAGTCCCGTCGATGGGATCGACAACCCACCGCCACTCTGCATCGGCCACAATCTCTTCGGACTCTTCCGATAATATACTGTGATTTCTGAGCATTGGTTTTGACCGGATCACGTCGATAATCTTCTTTTCAGATTCAAAATCGGCAATCGTGGCATAATTTCCGCCTCCCCCTGCCTTTTCAGTAACCTCAAGTGCCAGCTTACGGTTAAATCTTTTATTCTGAGGGTTCGACCAGAAAGGTAATATAATTTCCGTTGCCAGGATAGCAGCTTCGATGGCGGTATCGTACGCCTGGTCGATAACATCCGTAAATTGCTGCATGACTTATAAATTATAGAATTTTGCGGTAAAAACCACCAGTCTTTACCTGTATTATCCATAGCAAGAGGACATCCGCATAACGCATAAGAAATCCTTAATCTGCCGTAACTTAATTAAATCACCCAGTATACCTGATATAAGTTATACTTAATATATGCCGGGATTATCCAAGAAGAAAAATAAAAAAAACCGCACTCCTTACGTATTATTGGTACCGCTGATCCTGCTTCCGTTACTGCTTCTTGTATTCCTCCTTTATTCTTTCAGTAATATCAAAGACATATCTCCGAAACGCAGCTTCGCCCAAAACCGTTACTGCAGGACACCGGTTCTGACGAGAAGCGGAAAAGAATTTCTGCTGGGAAATACAAAAATCAGCCGGTTCGGATTGCGGGCTGTGAATGCGCTGGAAAGCGATTCCGTGGCACAGTCATTTATCAACAATCTTAATAAGATGAAGGCTTACGGTATCCAGTCGGTTAACCTAAACCTCCAGGGCGGAAACACATACCAGCAGGGCGACAGTACTATCAACTCATTCAATTCCGACGGAACGCTGAAACCGGAATTCAAATCCCGTCTGAAGAAGATACTGAACGCCGTTGCCCAGCGCAACATGGTATCCGTCATTTCCGTCTATTATCAGCGTCATGATACTGCGTTTGCCAATGAACAGGCGGCGCTGAACGCCGCCAAAAACACGATGACTTTCCTCGAAAACAACGGCTGGTGCAATATCTGGATGTATACCATCAACGAATACTGGGTCCGCGGATTCGAGGAGCCATACGGTTCACTCTTCCAGACAGTCGACGGGCAGCGCCGGATATATAATGCCGTCAAATCAGTCAGCCCCGAAGTGGTTACGTACGTCTCGGAAGACGTCAACGACGGATTTTACGCCCGGACTGCCTACACGGCAACAGACGGCAATATCGTCATCGAATTCCGGCGGCTCGACGATTATGAGATGCCGGGCGTATTCACCGCTGCGGAAATCCAGGAAACCTTAAATTCGGCAACGACAACATTTCAGAATAAAGGTTACTGGTTTTACCACGCGGCCTGGCACCAGAGCGTCAGGAAAAACACGGACGGAACATACGCCTTCCCCCGGTTTGACCCGGGCGGAAACGGCACTTCCACCAGCCCCGGGACCAAATTCATCTGGGACCACATGAGGGACCTGTCAAACAATACCGTAATCCGCATGCCTGAGCCCTTTCCGACACCCTAACCCATCTTATCAATATCCCATCCTATCCACCTCAGTTATTTCCGACTATACTTACGGGTACCGGATTGATTAAGTTACCCGAATCCGATAACTACCCAGCCATGACATTTAACCGTTTGATTTATGCATCCGACTGCCTGGTGTCTCTGGCCTTGTGGAAAATGAAGACCCGGATTCCGCTGCCGTATGCCCGTTACCGGGTCAACGGGGCACTGATGACGGTCAGGCCGCTGTCGATGGATGCGGTGATCTGTTACGAGAACATGGAAATGGCCGTCTATGATCCGTTTATTCCTCAGTTTGTTCCGGGCGATACGGTCATCGATATCGGTGCCCATATCGGCAGCTTTTCCGTCCATACTGCACTGGCTCAACGCTCCGGAATCAGGATATTCGCGTATGAACCGCACCCGGTGTCATATAAGCTGCTGACGGAGAACATTAAATTCAATCAGGTCGGCAAAACCGTGACTGCCCGGCGCTCGGCCGTCAGCGATACCCGAGGCCGGGTCCGGCTGCATATGCACCGGAGCAACACCGGAAGCAACAGCATTTTCGGATCGTCCGATTACGCCGGAAACATATCCGTGCCGACTGTAACGCTGGCCGATGTCTTCTCGGAAAATAATATCAGACGCTGCCGGTTCCTCAAGCTCGACTGCGAAGGCGCTGAAATGCCGATACTGTCAGCCGCACCGGCCGGCCTCTGGAAAAGGATCGACTCCGTGGTGACGGAAATCCACCCCAATTATCCCGAATCAGGCCTGACAGGTCTGTTCAAACGGAACGGATTCTTTACCCGCATTATAAGTGGCAGATCCGACCGGGGCGCACTGGAGAGATTTGCCTCCAAATCCGTGAGACTGCTTCATGCCCGGAAAAGTAACTAGGAAGGACGACTCCGGACGTATGACTGCAGTTGCAGGTATACACATCCGTCTTAATCTATAGAGATTTGTCAATATAAGTCTTGACAAACCGGTTCTTACATAGTGTAATACCCGCACCATGAGAAACAGCATTCTCATCGTGGAAGACGATACGGAGCTGGCCTCACATCTCAAGACACTTCTCAGACAGGCAGGGTATTCTGCCACCGTTAAAGCTAAAGCCACTGAAGCCCTGAAATTTGCGGATACCGTGAGACCTGATCTGGTACTGCTGGACCTTCAGTTGCCGGATTTGACCGGTGAGGGCGTATCAGTGGAACTGAAAAAAACTTATCCGGATCTGCCGGTAATTATGCTCACCGGCAAAGATACAATTTCCGATAAACTGGAAGGATTCCGGTCCGGAGCCGATGACTATATCACCAAGCCATTCAATGCCGACGAACTGATGGCGAGGATTAATGCAAAGTTACGGCAGACGAATGCAAACGGCGGCATCCTCCGGGTTGACGACCTGGAACTGAATCAGCGGACTGTCGAAGTCAAGCGCGGCGGGAAAACTATCGCACTGACACCCCAGGAATTTAAACTCCTGGAATTCCTGATGAAACATGCGGGAACCGTATTGTCACGGGAAATGATCCTGAACCGCATATGGCAGAATGCCTACGATATAGAAACCCGGGTGGTCGATGTGTACGTCGGGTATTTAAGGAAGAAAATCGACAAAGGAGCCCGCAAACGGCTGATCCACTCTGTCCGGGGTTTCGGTTATACCCTCAAAGCCAAATAAGCGTTATCCGGATTTAAAAGTAAAGCGTAAATATTTTCCGGCAACTTTTGTTACCTCAACCGGATTCGCTACCCGGTAAACTTCAAGGCAATTGTCCAGAAATGCCGGCACTGAACCGTGAAGGCCGGTAACCTGAAGCCTGATCATCTGGGGAAGCACCTGAAAGCTGCATTTCACCTTCACGGCAGTACCGGACACCAGGGCTGTTAATATATATGTCTCAACCAGGAGATACAGCCTCTGTGTGTCACCTGTATAGCGTCTGCGGGCGAATCTGTCCGGCATATCATACTCCACCGGCAGCACACTGAGTACGGCAGCCAGTTCTGATGCAACCGCAGTAAAATCAGTAGGCGTATAGTCCGGAGGCGGATAATTATTCCGGGAATATTCTGTTATCAACCTGAAATACGCATTAATACATCTGGACTGAAGCAATATGCGGTCAATCAGTTTCTGATCCGTTCTCCTGCTGCGTTTAAGCAGCGTGAGTTCCAGATATAATTTCGTAAATATATTATTGATGAAATGGCGGACACCGGTAATAGCATCTGCGTTCTGAGAGTCTGTTTTTCTTTGCATGATATTCCAGGTGCCCTGTCACCAGTTCAACGGATACTGAAACTGCGGTTGCCATTGAGTCTGAATTCAGACAACACCCTGAGAAAACCGGACCATTATATCACCAGTTGCCCTGTACGTCAGATGGGTAGAAAACCAAACATAATGCCGGATACCGGAAAATAAAATATATTCAGATGATTGGACTCAAAGGTCAATCCAATATGAGAACAGTGTAATAAATCCGTAATACGTAATACGTAAATATTCTGTTACAATGGATTTCGGCGTGGATATATGGAATTCTCCGGTATAATTTCAAGCAGGTAGGTAAAAAGTATTGTCTAAATTTTAATGCTGCCGACAGCAAAGTAAAAATAAATACCGATTATGCAACGGATAATGCTATTGGAAGATGACCGCGACATCAGGGAATCCACAAAACTACTTCTGGAAACGGAGGGCTACGTTATAATCGCACCTAAAAACATTCCATCAGTCGAGGAAATCGCAGCGGCCGGCCCGTCACTGATACTTCTGGACATCTGGCTGGGTCAGACTGACGGGAGCGAACTCGGGAAAGCAATAAAACAACATAAAGGCCTGGAAAACGTACCGCTTCTGGTCATTTCTGCTGCCAGAGACATCGTGGAAATCACTGCCGCCGTTTCCGCGGACGGCTTCATAGTGAAACCGTATGAAATGGAAACCCTGATATCCGCGGTCAGGTCGCACCTGAAAAATTAAGCATAAACTGCATTTACTCACGCACTTCTTACCGGATACTTAAACCCTGTCACCTTTAATTTATCCGGTAAATTCTTCCTCCTCTTCATATGCCATATCCGGTTCCATGCCTGAGGGTTCGGGCGTCAATTCACCGGTATGCCGACCGCGATCCCTTTTTCCGGATTGCCTGATGCCCCGCCTGGCTGACCTCCCCCCTTTGGAATCACGCATCCGGCCGTAATTCTGTCTGCCGGACCGCACTCCGGATTCCGAACCATCCTCTTCTTCGTCCTGCCATTTCATATTGTCATTTCCCATATTCCCACCCCCTTTCCTACGATTTGTTTCAGGATATGCAATAATTGTGAAATACTGACCATGGATATGTAAGGAATGCGTAATATCCGTACCGGCTGCCGGCCGCTGAATCCACCTGTTCCGGAGGCAACTGCAGGATCAAATGAATTTTATATACGGTAGTAAGAAAGCCCCGTCAGTTGGGAGCCGGAAGTGCAGCGTAACGGGAAATCGGTGCCATATCCGATACCGGCATCGTGCGGCTGCCGATAATCAGATCAAACAGGGTGATAGTACGCCGGAGTGCTCCGGGGAAACCGTCCTGCCGTGAACTGATCTTACCGATGGTGATCAGGAATGATCCCGGTGTATTGCTGATCCAGTCCCATTCGGTTTTTCCTTCGTACGCGATACTGCCTCCGTCAGGTACCGGAGTCATCAGGCAGAGATACTCTAAGAGAATGTGCTCGAATAAATGTCCGACTTCGGTAGCCCGGACTTCGGTCTCAAACGGCAATCCGGACTGGTTGAAACATTCAGCTTTAAGTACAGACGGCAGATGATGTTCCAGGATATCAAACGTTTCCGGAAGTGCCCGGGTGCCCAGTAGCGATATATACATTCTGAGATCAATTATCCAGGCTGAATTTGCGTCCAGGACGTCAAGGCTGTAGCGGGGAGTATTAATTGAATATGACCGGTTAACGGCAGTGCTGATCATCATCGGGCTTACACAAGTCTTACCAGAGCCTTACAGGATATTCACAATACCAGGATGATCCGTCTGTGTCAAGCCTAAAGGATCGATATCAGTCTATGTGAAGTGACTGCTATCAGGTCGCGGTGTAATCTCCCTTCACCTGGCAGTGAGCCGGGAGTTGCCGGACCCGTGATCAGCCACTTTAGTTTCTGATGTACCCGGACTGCGGTTTTTCATCACGATTGTTCAGCTGTGTAGCAGCCGTTTCCGGCCGGCTCCGACTATCAGTTCGGTCCAGACGTAATGCAGCATGATTTCCTGTATAAGTTTCGCGGCAAAGAATATGTACAGCCAGTTCCAAGGTTCGCCGGCACCGAGGCTGATACTCCGGCGGTCGGGATGAAAAATCACCAGCCACATGAATGCCGCTTCAAAAAAATTCGGAAACAGAATAAACACCAGTGTCGACCGGAAGCGGCTGAACATAAACTGGCCGAAAAACCGGAAAAACAATAAAAGAAACAGCGGCAGGAAAACGCCATAGGTGACTCCTACCCAAAGTTCAGCCACATATGCGAACCAGTCGGTTGATTTATCCCACTGCTGATACTGACGGCGGTCAAATCCTAAAAGCCGGATCACAATCTGGGCATCGGCGATGTCAATTGCACTGGAAAGAAAAAGTCCCCAGAACGGATTCACGAGTATCGTTGCTGCGGCTGCAAATTTAACCGCGGTAACGGCCAGAATCAGCGGGTGGAACCAAATAGATGCCTGAGCGTCAGCATTTCTCATATATACGCGGTGACGGCTGTACCGGCAGAGTTATTGCCTGCCCCAGCGTTTCCAGTTGGAATTGACGGATCCGAGCGTCAGCAGGTCATCAAAAATATCAAACAGATAATGCTGGAGCATGGCTCCGAAAAGGATCGTACCGACTTTCCAGTCGACCAAAGTCGACAGCAGAGACAAACCCAGGAGTCCCGCCATCACGTAATAATTATGCAGCGATAGGTTGGTGTTGTATTTATGACCATTTTCAATAAAAACAGTCAGGTTGCGCCACTGCCTGGTTTTCAGAAACTCCCGGATCTTCAGGGTATATGACGTACTCCGGCCGTAAGTGAAAAAGTAAAGCAGGTGGTCTGCATCAGGCAGAACTGACGCGAATGCGGACAGGAAGATCCAGCGGATATTGAATTCGTTCCACCATTCCCGGAGCACCCACGCCCAAATCAGTCCGAGCATTATATGGTAAAGTTCGTGACGTGAATGCCACATCACGAATCCCAAGCCCCTGATACGGGCAAAAGACCGTCCCATTGATTCATGATACCATACGGATTTCCCGCCGGTCAGATTTTGAGGTCCTTGAGGTATTGGCGGAAGACACCGTTTAAGTCCTTGTGCTGCAGCGCGAATTCGACCACGGTTTTGAGGTATTCGAGCTTATTCCCGGTATCGAAATACTTGCCGTCCACGATTTCACACGCGTATACCGGCCGGACTTTCAGCATTTCCCTGATGGCATCGGTCAGCCATATTTCACCACTTTTGCCCGGCTTGAGGTTTTCCAGGTAGGAAAAAATATCCGGTGTCAGTACATAGCAACCGTGGGCTGCCAGATTGCTCTTAGTCTCATCGAGGGTCGGTTTCTCAATCAGCCGGCTGATCTGTCCGATATTCTTTTCGACTGTCACCGTCTCCACGATGCCGTAACGGGAAATATCGTCCCGGGGCACCCGGATAGCGGATATGACGGGGTCCCGGTATTTCTCGAAAACCTCGATGCACTGGGCTGCCCGTGGTTTTTTAGACCAGATGAACTCGTCTCCCCAGGCCACGACGAACGGCTCATTGCCGATAACCGGCTTAGCACACAATACCGGCGTACCGTTGCCGTACGGCCCCTTCTGACGGATATAGATGAAGTTGGCCAGCTCCGCCGTTTTCTTCACTTCCTCAATCAGGTGTTCTTTGCCCTGCTCGCGAAGCGTCTGAATCAGCTCGTTGGGATAGTCGAAGTGGTCCTCAATCGACCGCTTATGCCAGCCGGTGACGATGATAATATCCGTAATGCCCGATTCCACCAGCTCTTCAACGACATACTGGATGACGGGTTTGTCAACGATCGGCAGCATTTCCTTGGGGCTGGCCTTGGTCCAGGGAAGGAAACGGGTGCCGAATCCGGCGGCAGGTATGACGGCTTTGCGGATAAGCGTCGACGTGTGCTTTTTCATACCCGGTGATCCTCCTTCAGGCTGAGTGACAAAAAAAGCCGCAATAGCAATCCGGCCTTAATCTAGCGACAGAATCAATTGTAGCGGGGCTTGTCAGTATTTGTCAATTTGTTATCATAACAGTACGGATATGAGAAGGGTGATCCCTGTTATTATTTTCCTCCTGAGCATGAGCTTACTGTTACCCGGCATACTGCACGCTGCCGAAGAAGAAAAACTTCCGTTCTGCGATGAATTGAAGGTGGAGGACATCGTGGTCAAATACGATACGATGTATACGGAAGAAGAATATATCATAGAGGACGTACCCACCGGTAATACCGGCATAGGTGCAATTGACGATATCCTTAATACGATCAGGAATATCATAATTAAAGGTTATGCGGAGATATCAAATAACGTTTACCCTGAAGGCAATATCGAGGAGAATACGATACTTTCTCCGATGTCACTGTATTATAAGAACTTAACTGACACATACTTCAAAATTTACTACACAAAGGATAAAACAATCGAGAGTAAGACTGTATGCGACGATAAATTCCAGAATAACGGCCGGCTCTGTGTTTATGATGAGAACGGATCAATAATTGCACAAATAACCGCAACATCACCATTTATAACAACTGACGGTAATCCGATAAACATCTGCGAGCTGCAGCAGGCTTCCAAAGACCTGGCTTCCAACTTCGCATTCGGAGAAAAACCGCAGACCTGCATCGACCGGCCGACCGGCAAGCGGATGTATGATTACCGGACCTTGCAGAATATCGTAGTCAATCTGGAAGAACCACCACCCTGCGCAGAAAAACTGAATCCTTCGGAAACCCCGGTTGACTCGAAAGCAAGCGTCGATGTCAACCATTTTGAATTCGAAGCAGGAATTCTGGGTTACTGGAAAGGAGTGATACTCAATATTTTCAAATTTATCATGCACCAGGACCTCTCATCGGTCTGCGAAATTCCCGGAATAAAATGCGTCGACTTTAAATTCCGGTATGTCGGGGGTGTCGTCCAGCCCAGGTTTAAGGTGGCCGGACGGGATTTGTCCGGCGAGGTAACTAAAAATGCTGCACTGGTAAACAGTGCCCAGCCGTTGCCGAAAAATGATGCGAAAACGGAAGGCGATTTCGGCAAGTCAATGACCCCGCGCGTCGTCGGTAAATTCGATACCCGGCAGAACGCCAGGACCGATAAATTCGTCAAACAACCCCTGAATCTGTTCGGTATGGTACGCAACGTTAAAGCAAACGGATATATGGAAGGGAACTTCTTGAATACCGCCGTCGGAATCCAGTGCAGCGTGACACCGTTTGTGGTTCACAAGGATTATATTATGCCCCGGTATCCGATCGGCTATAGCGACGACGATGATCCGAACGCCGATAATATTACTTATGAAAAGCGTTGTGAATTTGAAGAAGTGGGCGTGGTTGGGTCGAAATACACCAGCGACTGGTCAATCGGCAACTACCCCGGGGATATCATCGACCCGGGAACCGTCACGGGTGACATGTGCGCGGAAAATCCCGGATTTACCGGTAATAACGCCGCAAAATTCTATGACGCCTTAAACAGTGCCGCATCCGAAATCGGGATACCGGCTTGCGTCTTAAACGGTGTAGCTCTGATTGAAGGCGGTGCCAGATATAATGAAATTCCGGACTTGGCACAGTGTCTGGCTCACGTAAACGTGTGTTCGGCAGTCGGTCCGATGCAGTTTACCACGGGAAAAGGTCCTCCGAGCGATCCTACATGCAGCACGTGTCCGGCCGGTTACTGTCCCAACGCCTGGGCAGGATACGGGGCGGGGGGCAACCCGTGCATGTATAAGGATGCGCTTTCGGCAGCTGCCAGAAAACTCAAGAATGACGGGCCGTTAACCGATTCCGATCCGTCTTCCCAGTATCAGCAAATCAGAAACGCCGGTTACCACTACTACGGTAACGATACGGACCGGTTTGCCCGTTTGTGCGGCTGTACTTACGGGGAATATATCTATAAAGTCTGCGTGCCCTCTTACCAGTGCGGATCCGGCAATCCTCAGGCTTTGAACGGTTCCGGGCAAAACCGAAACGGATTAACCCAAAGATAATGACTGTCCACTCATGGTCCCTTTACAACCAGGAGGCTGCTTTGGTATGATACTGGTGTCCCCGGGAGGGGGTTTTTGTTAGTTTACATTACTTTATATGGAAGCACCTCGTGTACCGTCCCTGCAGAAAGTCGGACCGGCCAAATTCCTGAGGGAAGTGGCCGCGGAGCTTAAGAAAGTCAACTGGCCGACCAGACAGGAGACAATCAAGCTGACTTTAGTGGTGCTGGCCATATCGGTGCTGGTAGGAGCGTTTATAGGCGGAACCGACGCGATATTCCTGGCCATATCGACGGCACTTTTCCGCCAATAACAGACTATGGCAAAGAAAAAGAAGGCTACTGCCGCTGAGGAATCCAAACCGGTTGAAACTGAAGTGGCTGAACCGGCCAAAACCGAAAAACCGGCTGTACAGATGCCGGCAAATGCCCACTGGTACGTGGTGCATACCTACTCCGGACACGAAAATAAGGTCTCTGCAACCCTGAAACAGCGGATTGAAACGATGAAGCTCGAGGGTAAAATTTTCGACATCGTCGTCCCGACCCGCAATGTGGTCACTGTCCGGCACGGCAAGAAGGAAGAACAGAAGGAAAAAATCTTTCCGGGCTACATACTGGTCCGGATGGTACTGGATGACGAGACATGGCTTGCTGTCCGTACCACCCAGGGAGTAACCGCGTTTGTCGGTGCCGGCAACAAACCCACACCGATATCCGACCAGGAAGTATCGACAATCCTCAAATTCATGCAACAGGAGGCTCCGAAGTACAAGACTTCTTTCTCCGTCGGCGAGGCGGTCAAGATCGTGGACGGACCTTTTTCGGATTTCTTAGGTACAATCGACTCAATCGACGAGGAAAAAGGCAAAATGAAGGTGCTGGTTTCGATATTCGGCCGCGAAACTCCGGTAGAGCTGGATTTCCTCCAGGTAGCCAAGCTTTAATCAACCCCGCCCGGAAAAAATACTAATATCGGACAATCCGCAGAAATTCATTGTTTTATTGTCCACAAATAACAAGCTTATAGGAATATTTACAAAACAATCAATAGAAATGCGGCCGCACCTGGAAATACAGTTTTTCCATGGCTGACTTAATCCGGAAATATGCTTCATCCCCCAGCCACCAGTCAGGCATAAGGTCAAACGGCAGCTGCGGATCGTCACGAAGTACTGCCAAATACCTGAGCATCGATTCGGATTCGCTCAAGTAAGCTGAAGACATCCATTCCTTATAACGGGTATTCAGCTTTTCCAGTCCGTAAACCCTGACAACCAGTGCTTTCAGATCCTCATCGCCTACTGAACCGTCCTTACCGACCGAAGAAACTATGACCGTACCGGGAATAGAATTATCGGAAACAAAACCACTTATCAAATCCGTCGGGTCGTACGGAGTAATCCAGACGGATTCCTGAAGTTTTCCGCAACCAATTCTAATAAGTGACTCGCGCAGCAGGTTACGCTTAGTCCGTGATTTTTCCGGTATATCATAAGTAATCAGGTATACCCTTCCATCCCACATGCGTTTACTGTCATAAAACGGCATCAGTGAACGGAGTCTCCGTAAACCCTGCTCTGTTATCCGGGGAATGGAATGCGTACGGCTTTTCCTGACCAAACCGGCACGTTTCGCATTTGTTAGGGCATTCTTTATTGATTCGTAATTGAATGACTGCAGAAACTCATCAGCCTCCCTGTTTGCACGCCACATCTGGCCTGATGCCGATTGCGGAACACTCATTGAACCGATATAGACGATCAACCAGAGGGTAAAATCAACGAATGTACCGAAAACTGTATCACCGATCTGAAGTGCTGACTTGGTGAGTTCACGGGTAACTGTTTTACCAACTTTGCCAGCCGGTTTCACAGGGTTAATATACGTCAGTATCCGAAAACAATCAATAGAAATGCGGCCGCACCTGGAAATACAGTTTTTGGGAATATAGGACTGTTTTCCTGATCAAATAAAACCGCAGAAAATTGTCGATAACCCATAGTAATGTTATAATCCACCCATGTCAACCAGTGAAATAGTTGCCGTAAATCCCAGATTCGTACAGATCGAAGGACGCCAATACCAGGTCATCGGGGCGAAAAACCATGAAGACCTGGTACAGAACCACCAACACTGCGGATGCTGCGGAGCACTACGCGACAGTGGGTTAATGGATGCCGAATGTAATTACTGCCGTTCCGCATTGCCCAGACTTGCACTAGTTGACGCGTCTCCCCAACATTATGAGCATAAAACTGCTGAGCTAGATGTGACTATCCAACTTCCTGATTTCACCGAACAAGGAGTAATGCATGTCGGTCAGGGTAATAATGTTTTCGGGTATGACCTGGGATTTCCTAAAGAATCATTCGCAGATATTGCCGGATCAAACACTGTCACTGTGCTTGAATATGACGCAACGGTCAAAGACCTCCTCGTGTCTCCGGAAGTAATATCAAGTGCTTCAATCCAGGCCGGAACAATAGTTACATCAAAGTATTCTGATCAACCCATTGGAGACGGAAAGTCATTTATCAATGAGTTATTCATAACCCCAGGCGGTATGGCTTATATCGGACCAAATACCGAAATAGATTACCTCTTTTTGGGACCGGGAGCCGAAGCAATCATGAGAGAAAATACAAGTGTCTCAGCGTTATATACGATCGAGGAATCGTATGAGACGTCCGGAAACGGTAAAGTCGGCAGTATATACAGGATTACCACTGATCAATATTTAGACCGAGCGAATATGCATATCAACAGGGCTATTAAAGCATACGAATCTGCAAAGGTTGCATAAATATAACCAAAACAATCAATAGAAATGCGGCCGCACCTGGAAATACAGTTTTAGAATCTCCCTTTTTTATTTAAATAAATATGACTTGGAAAAAAATAGGCTGGAGAAAAAATGGTGAAAAAAAACCCAGGCAGAACACGTAACAATCGTCAAATAGAAAAACAGCGGCTAACGCTGAATGACAATTGAAACTTGATTATCCCCCCTGATGAGAGTCTGGCTGGTTCTGGTTGAGCCAGACTCTCTGATAGTTGAATTTTTTCCTACGGACCCGCCGGGAGCGGTGTTTCAGTCCAGTAGGGATTTTCACAACGCGGATCGTCGGCGCCGTAGCGCGCGCAATCCGCGAGTTCCTGGGACCACTCTTTATCTAAACGAGGAGTGGGTGTCCATACGCCCCCGTAGGGGGTACTGGTAGGAACAGGGGGCGTCGCTGTTGGATCGGTGTTTCCACCGCCTCCTCCGCCCCCGCAGGCGGTAATAGCAAATGAAAAAAGAACAAGTACGACAAGTATTAATAAAATTGATTTTTTAGCCATTGGAATCCTCCAAAAAGTAGTTTTAGGTAGCAGCGCACGATTGCGTATTCTTGCGCTAATATCTAAAACTACCCCGGAGAAAACCTTGCTTCTCATTTCCAATCCAATAAAGTAGTCAATTGAAATGCGACCGCATCTGTGATGACTACTTTAAGTAACTTGCCTACTTAAATCAGAATCAAGGGTACTGCCTGGGTTGTTAAAGGACGAAAATATTACCGGTGAAGGTAACGATTATATCACTGATTTAAAATTTATTTCCTTTTTCCGGATACAAATGTCTTTATGTCCAGGAAAAGAAAACCAGGCAGAAGTGCAAAAATATAATAGTAGATTCGAGCCCAACGGCCCGTCAGGCTCGAATCCGGTATTTAAATTATAAAGATAATTTTTTTCAGGGTGGCGCCGGTGCGTATGAACACTGATCACCATCGCTGGTGGTCAGTGTTTGCCCGACAGGGATTGCCCAGCTGGGCGGGCATTCCCCGTTGTCCAAATATTCATGCAAAGCCGCTTCGCCGGTCTTCGGACCGACTGTCGGAGACGGGGTTGCTGTTGGAATTGGTGTTGGAGTCCAAGCCGCTTGAACAGTAGCCTGTTTATTCATGGCGGCATTCCGCACAGCCTGTTCGCAAAGAGTGTCTCCCTTGGGGCATGAATTTGGATCCCCGCATGCCGTTAGGATCAATGCGAAAACTAATAGAACGAATGTAGCAATAACTTTCTTCATTTTACTTTACCTTTCTTTTTTTGGATTTTGAGAGACGGATGGATACAACGTGTTATATCCACACGACACCCACCAATCAGTGAGGCGAAACTTCTGCCTGGTTGTTAAGGTTCACGGCTGACGGACTGAAACGGCACTGGTGCCGGATTGTCCGAAAAACCGCTTACGGATCGTCGGGCAGGCTCAAGAATCTGCCCGACAGCCTCAAACAAAGAAAAATCCGGGCTTTGCCGGATCTTCTATGAATGGCAGGCGTTATCCATAGTGTGTGTATTATAGGATATTTAACCTGAAATGTCAATACTATAGGGTAAAAGCATCGTTCCTTTAGCTGAGCTTTCCTGAGCTAAGACTCAGCCTTTTTCACGCATGGTTACTTTCGAGGTTATGGCTCAAGCACTGGTTACCCGCTTTGAGGCTGAATCCCCTGTTTTTGAGGCTGATTCCGAATAAACTACCGAAGATAATATTCAGTTTTACGACTACGGTTCCTGTGTAAGACGGGTAATCGTCCCGTCAGGGAAAAGCTCTTCCTGGGAAATCATACAGCCGTCCGGAAACCGGACATACCCATACGGCCAATCCTTAGAGGGAGCACCCAGCTCAATCTTCCCAGTCTGTCCGGGAGGAGGTACCTCTTCGTAAATCCGCCCGTCGCCTCTCAAATCCCGGGTGAACACCCGACCGTGCAGAACTCCCGGAATCGCGCAGACCACGCGGACATTACGTATTTCATAGAGCGGATCAGTATTGGTGTAACCGATGGTATCATACGATACCCCAGTCGCGCTGACGGCGCCTGCTACCGTCACAAGCCCGTGATCCCGCTCGTGCATGACCTGTATTATAACTTTGTCCCGTGCTACAGCATACGGGAAAAAACTGGTCATTTGAAATGCGGCCGCACCGGAAATGACTACATTATTTACAACACATTGCTTTTCAGGTATTAACAATCTGATTTGAAATTGTCATGAAACTGGTATAAAATTATAGGACTATGTCCAAAAAAGAATACCCTACCAGACAAATAATCGGTAAAGACTTGAATACTTATACGTACCACGAAATGGTAAAAGGTGATGCCAGTTATGACCTATGGACTAACTTACGGTTTCTTCTCGGAGGCAATAAATCTGCCTGGGTGCCGTTAATCCGGAATTCAGGTGAATTCGGAAATTATGACTTGAGCGCCTACTCCGTCATCGGTGTACAGGTTGAAACTACCCCTATATCCGGTTCCCAGCAATTAATTTATACACTTACCTTATTTGACGTGGAAAATCCGCCTAATCCTGATTTTGTGAGCGATCATCTGGTAGCCAGGACTACCGTTATTCCGACATTCACAAACAGTAATTACGACGGTTCCAGCCTGGCTTTCTTTCATGAACTGCCGGATGCACCCGATGCTCATGTACAATTGTCACTGCCGGCAAAAGACTGGGGAAAGCTGATGGCAGAAGCCAGAAGAAAACAAGCCGCTGAGGAACAGAATCCCTGATTTCTTGCCAATCCGCCCCGGCCATGTTATATTACACTTTACCACGCAGTGCGTGGGAGAAACCGGGAAGGTTTCGAAACGGTTACACCTGATTGAAGTGCCCCGTATCCCCTTTCCGGATATCTCATCCAAATTATTACGTCAAATTATTCTGATTGTTCTAAACTATGAAATTATTCTAATAATCTGAAATCCGGATTCAGAATAATTTTTGCATTATGCCCGCCAAGAAAGTCAAAACCATCGTCAAACTCAACCTCGCCGCCGGTGAGGCTACGGCAGCGCCGCCGGTGGGACCGGCCCTAGGGCAGCACGGACTGCCGATCATGGAGTTCGTGAAAGCCTACAACGAACGGACGGCAAAACTCAAAGGCCAGACTATTCCGGCCGTGATCACAGTTTACGAAGACCGGACATTCTCATTCGTCACCAAGCTGCCGCCGGTATCCAAGATGATCCTCAAAGCCCTGGGCACTGACAAGGGCAGCGGTAAGGCAGGCCGCGATTATGTGGGAGAGCTGTCAAAGGCACAGCTTACCCAGATCGCCAAGGACAAACTCGGCGACCTGAATACCAGAAACGTCGAGGCTGCATCCCGGATAGTCGCCGGCGTCGCCCGGAGCATGGGGGTAAAGACTGAAGAATAACAAAAACTCAGGTATATAGGTATATAAGTATATAGGTATAAAAAAACTGCAATAACAATATGGGGAAAATAAGGGTATCCAAACTGGGAGACGAACATTCCGAGCAGGAGCAGAAACGGCGCGCTGAAGCCCGCCGGGAGACCAAAAAGTCCAAGAAACAGAAGGTTTCGGGAGTCGGCCTCAAAGGCGGCGAAAGGACTGCTCTGGTTGAGGGCACGGACATAAAGCCGGAATACAAAAAACTGATCGAAGAGGTCGAAAAGGGCGAAGCGCCCGGCGTGAAGAAGTCCAAAAAGAAAAAATCTGCAGCCGGACAGCC
Organism: Candidatus Gottesmanbacteria bacterium RBG_16_52_11; assembly: GCA_001779095.1. Lineage (GTDB taxonomy): Bacteria > Patescibacteriota > Microgenomatia > UBA10105 > UBA927 > RBG-16-52-11. Next base: position 60,183 of record MFJD01000015.1, read on the forward strand.
GAAGCAGAAGTCAAAGAAATACCGCGATGCATTAGCGATGTTCGACCGGTCAAAGCAATACCCGCTGCAGGAAGCTGTGGAACTAGTAAAAAAAACCAGCTACAGCAAATTTGACGGTAGCGTGGAAATCCATATCAATTTAAATCCCCTCGCCCTCGGCGACAAAACCGACTTCCGGGGCACCGTGTCGCTACCCCACGGCACCGGGAAACAGGTTAAGGTGATCGAAGCCACCGAGGCGGTTATTGCCGCTATCGAGGCCGGGAAAATAGAATTCGACATCCTGGTCGCCCGGCCTTCGATGATGTCCAAACTGGCCCGGGTCGCCAAAATCCTGGGTCCCCGCGGGCTGATGCCGAATCCGAAAACCGGCACGGTCACCGACGAGATCGATAAGCGCATCAAGGAGCTGTCAAGCGGCAAGGTGAATTACAAAACCGAACCGAATAATCCGATTATCCACCTGCATATCGGTAAGGTATCGTTTGAAGAGGACAAGCTATCGGCAAACATCGCCGCCGTCATCGAATCGGTCGGACGCGGTAAGATCACCAAAGCAACGCTTGCCGCCACCATGGGACCTGGCATCCGGCTGCAGGTATAACTTCCGACGTACAATCGTATATAAACTCTCCGACTGGACAAAACCAACTGACAGTTGTATGATTGCGGCCATTATGACAGGCCAAACACCTATTCAACCGATTGAGAAACTTCTATACTTTGACCCTGACCCGACATTGGAGACCCTACAACGGGGCTGCATCCAAGGATTAGTCGACACCGAGGAAGGAATATCTTTCGTTGTGGTGGAAGATCCGAATGCATTCTGCGAAGCCATACGGGAAGAAACCGGAGTTATGAATCTGATCTCACTGCTTGAGGGTAATGACATTGTCCCGGAAATGACTGAGCGGATGGGATTGATTATTGTGCCCGAAAATAAGGTATCCCGTGAAGAAAGGGAACAATTCCGCCTAGAAATCGAAGCCTGCAGACGCGGGCAACCTGTCAGCTGCTGGAAGGAACGTTAAGAAATCAAATCCGGAATAGTTAAGGCTAGCTCCGGTGTCCCGAACCTACCAGGCTGGAAGTAAGAATTACCGCTATTGAATTCATCAGCCGGCGCATGAGCTCCCGGTTATCAGGTTCCAACGACCGCCGATAGAGCGTATTCATCTGCGCATCAAGAATCCGTGTCCTTCTGATTAACCACTTCTGATACCGCAGAACCATTCTGCAGCAGAAACAGTCACATTCGGTAATCCGCGGCAACATAGTGCTCCCGCTCACTTGAACGGAACTTTACTATACCTGTAAATTACTCCGGGCAGGACTTCAGATATACTCCCGTTTTGCAGTATCAGGGGGGAAGATGACGGTAACGGTGCGTCCTTCGATCACGATGGTGTCAGTTTTCCAGCTCATCGTCTCTCGTGAATCGTCCTCTTCCGACGGCCCCTCTTCGCTCCGGTTCAGGTCCGTGGGCTGATTCGTAGAGCTCATAATACCACCTCCCGCTATCGTCACGATGGGTGCATTCATATCTGACACGGTGCGCCCATACGCAGTATGCCTGCCGCAGTGCTGAAAAGTGAATCCGGATCATACTGACGGTAATATAATACGAAATGCTTAATTCTGCTTGACAACTTACCTGACAGAATATTGTCAGAATGAGGGCTTCATGCTATACTCGCCCGGATATGAAACAGCCTCCGCCCTGGTTTTATCCGTCACAGTTTACCGGCCAGGTAAATTCCTGGATTGAAACGATTGACCGCAAGAACGAAAACCTGACGATATTGTCATTCACCAAAACCGACCGTCCCCGCCGGTTAGACCAGTTCCTGTATGACAAAACACTGAAAAAAAGCTTTAATCGCAGAACCGTATTCCAGACGTTTGATATCAGTTTCATCGCCGATCTGAACGACATTTTCGATATACAGGAACAGGTCGCCCGGAGCCTCAACCTGTCGGGCGTGGCAGCCAAATCCGCACAGTTTCCGCAATGGATTTCACTATTTAAACGCAGCGGTATCCACCTGGTGCTGATCGTATCGGAAGCAGAACGGCTGCTGACCACCAACGGCAGGAATGTAATGGCCAGCCTCCTGCAACTGGAACGCAGGCACGAGGACGTTATGTCCC
>MFJD01000015.1:62370-68715 GCA_001779095.1 Candidatus Gottesmanbacteria bacterium RBG_16_52_11
GATGCACCCTGAACTGAAACCTTACCTGCCGCCGGACACCGGACTATTCCAGTCGGTGATGTATTACCCGCTTTACGAGGCTGCTGATACGCTTCAGCTGGTGCACTACCTTGCAGACCGCTGGGGGGTAAAAATGAATGAAAGCACCGAAAAACGAATCATTAACGACTGCGGCGGACATCTCTGGCTGGCGGCTCAAACAGTCCGGAATCTGGCACAGAAAAAATCCTGGTCCCTGGCGGATGAAGAAGTGCTTTTCCGCGTCCGCACCATCCATGATGCACTTTCGGAAACCGAGAAGCAGGTGCTGAAACATATATCTTTCTCCGGGGCTGCCGGACTGACTCCGGAGCAGAAATACAGCCTCGATTACCTGAAAAAACTCCGGGTAGTCAGCAAAAAGAATACTCTGAACATCGGACTTTTAAGAGACTACATTCTGGAAACCGAATCGAAACGATTCCGTCTGACGGTTTCCGAAAAAGGCATCTTCGTGGATAACGTTCCGGTAGACAGGATCTTTTCGCGTAAGGAACTCCGGGTGGCAAAACTCCTGATCGGGAAAAAGGAAAAACTGGTCACCCGCGATGAAATTGCCACCGTGCTCTGGCAGGAACAGGCGGATGAGGCTTATTCGGACTGGGCAATCGACCGGATTATAGCCAGAATCCGTAAGCGCCTGACCGATCTGTCGCTGCCGCCGGCACTGATCCGCTCGGTCAAAGGCAAAGGTTATATTCTGAAGGACCACACTTTATGACACCCATAGAGACTGAATCCGGACTGAATCCCCAGATACAGGGTACCGAATCCGAAGCAAACCCGTCGGAGGGACTGCTCGAACCGCGCCTGAGGGACGAAATTTTGGCCGGATATCTAGATTACCTCGGAACTAAAGGATACGAACACCCCCACCACTATGACCTGACTGACTCAGTGGAGGGGGTACTTCTTGACCTTTTTGAAACGCCGAACCTGAAATCAATGCTGGTATCATCCAGTACCGCCAGATTCCTAACCCGGGGTATTAATAACCGTTACTGGAGCGTCATGCGATATCTGATGGCGGAACAGGATCAATACACTAAAAGCACTGCACTGACGGAACAATTCTTTTCCCATCCGTTAAGCTTCGCCATCGGGCCGGACATGGATGTCATGGTCAAGGGCTCGTCCGTAAACGAGCTGGCTGAAACCCTGATGACCCGTCACTCCGTGTCGTCTGATGAAATCAGTACTGAACCTTTCACGGTCCATGGCAAGACGTATGAACATAACAAATTCTCCAAGCCACTGAATGACCATACTTCAGTGGCGGTTTCCTGGGGTCCCATCCGGAGCGTACCGTCGATTAATATAATGATCGTTGAGATCCGCGACCGGAAAACGGACGGACTTTTATATCACTTTGACATCGGCGAAGCGCCTTCCACCGGCAGCACAGTGGAAAGGGACAAGCGCCAGGCTAAGACAACCCGGTGGCAGGACGAATGCCAGGTGGAACTGGTCAAGGAAGGCAATAGAATAAAATACAGCATCAGTCCGGCTGCCCGCCAGGCACTTACAGAACCGGACGAAATCAAGACCGAGTCACCCGATCCGGACGATTTTGCCGAGATTTTCCTGCGGTCGGTCAGGATGCAGACATTCCATGAATTGCCCCCGGTCCGCCTGCCTGACGGCACCACTCTCGCACTGCCGAAACTTGATATGTTTCTGCCTTCGTTTACCGCGAAAGAAAACCTGAATCTGTTTCACCTGCGGCACCTGATAATCGAATCACAACTGTACGACGGAGTTGTCCAGAATGAATTCACCCGCCATTTGCTGACGAAGGAACTCGCCGTTTCTTTGACCAATGATCCGTATCTGACCATTCAGGCGCTAAGGGATAGCGGACTGGCAGTCATGATTCCGGGTCTTAAAAACATCACCCGTGACCAGTGGAACAAAATACTCACCTCCAGACGTTTCGTGGTGGAACCGATATCCACCAAGGACTCAGAGCGGACTTTTGAGTTTATGGAGAAACAGCGCAGGGAATATCTCAAACCCAACGGCAGGGAGCCGGCCGGGGAACATTATAACGGCCTTAACCGTTTCATATCGACACTTCATGACCTGCATATCATACCGCCGTATGAGGACCACTGGTCCGCCTACCTGGAGCTGTGGCATGATGGTACCGAACACAGCGAAGTAATGCCGCTGGTTAGACGCTATCAAATCGAGTCTGATCGGGAAATTCGCAACGCCCTTTCCATCATCCGTGAACATTCCCACGGCACCCGGCTCGGTAAAGATATAACGGAACTTAATGACCTGGAATCCATGTCGCTTCTCCGGAATCTGTCCGAGCATGAACTGCACCGCAAGCAGACGCTGACTGATAAACTCCAGAGCCTGGCGCTGGGTTATACCATTCTAAAGCATTTCCCTTCGGGACTGACACCCCGGGAAATAAAAAACGCGTACTCGGTGGTGGATACTTCTTTTCAGAAGGTTTCGGATTTCGGTGATGTTTTGCTTGACCTCAAAGTCCTGGGACTGGTACAGCGGCATAATCAGCCCCGTATTCACCAGAGGGGTCATCTGGAAACAGTAAGTTTCTATACCGTGAGGCAATCTCTTCTGCCGAATAAACTTTCCCGATACCTCCAGACAGGCGAATTCCGTGACTTCCTGCAGGTGAATTACCACGTTCCGGTCTGGCAGGCGCAGTCAGGTCAGGATGCGCTTTACCTTTCCGATATGATCGTCATGTGGATGCAGGACCTCCTATTGAGTCTCCGGGTCCCAACCTTCGAAGCCCTGCAGACACTCGGACTTAAGGATTATGAGAGGTTAACCGACGATATTGAGGATCCGGGCTGTGCAACTTCCCCGTCCTACTGGAAAACGGTGACGAACGCGGTCCTGAATATCATCAGGGAGTATTCGGAATCATCGCGCCGCAGCCAAGGCTGAGCCCGCTTGAATTTTCCGACGGAGCAAAGTATAATTCTAGAGTCCTTAAGACAGCGGGTCCTTCGGCAGGCTTCCCCCTCCGCAAATGCTAGGGGGGACAAGCAGGAAAAATGTCGAAGATAAGTGAACGCGGTAATCAGTTTACACCCGCCGAGGGAAATAAGGTTTCACTGAAATAACTTTCAGTGACGCTCTGTATCCCGTCTCCGGACGGGATTTTTTGTAGTAAAAATTACTCAAACACTTATGGATAAAAATCCGAAATCTTCAGAAACCATATCGGCGGGCAGTCCCTCCTCCGCTAAGGCTTCGGCGGGCAGGCAGAAGAAGGAAGCAACGGTGGCATCGCTTACCGAAAAACTCGGGAAGGCAAAATCAGTGGTACTGGCAGACTACACCGGCCTCAAGCATAAGCAGCTTGAGGAGCTGCGTAAAGTCCTCGCGGGAGTGGAAGCGGAATTCGTCGTGACCAAGAATAAGCTTCTGGAACGGGCACTTGGGGATACCGCGTCGGGCATCAAGCCGCACCTGACACAGGCTACGGCAATTCTGGTTAATTACGGTGATGAGATCGCCGGCATCCGGGAACTGATCAAATTCTTCAAGAGCGCCGGTTTGGGTAACGCGAAAGCCGGCCTTCTGGGCAGTCAACCGCTGTCAGGGGATGAAGTCAAACGGTTATCGGATCTGCCGTCCAGGGAAATACTGCTCGGCCAGCTGGTCAGACAGCTCAATGCTCCGATACAGGGGCTTCATTACGCACTATCCTGGAACATGCGGAAACTGGTATATGCGCTGAGTGCTGTAAAGGAGAAAAAAGGATAAAGGTTGCCCGCCGTTGCTTAAGCTATGGCGGGTCTAAGAAACACTAAGCTCTCCTTCGGCACGCTCAGGATTGCTAAGTGATTAATTGACATTGCCCTCCTTCGCGTAAAGCTTCGGAGGGCCTAAGTATCACTAAGCTCGCAGACTTGCTAAGTGATACTAAGGGAGGTGACTGAATATGGCAAAAATGACCAAAGAAGATATTCTCAAAGCGGTCGGTGAAATGACCGTGCTCGATCTTTCCGAACTGGTCAAGGCACTGGAGGAAAAATTCGGTGTGTCTGCCGCACCCGTTGCGGTGGCAGCAGCACCGGCGGCCGGTGCATCAGGATCCGGTGAGCCGAAAGAAGAACAGACGGTATTTAACGTCGTACTCGCTGCTACGGGTGACAATAAAATCGGTGTCATCAAGGCCGTCCGGGAACTGGTACAGACACTCGGATTGCAGGAAGCCAAGGCGCTGGTCGAATCCGCCCCGAAAGAAGTACTGACAGCCGTCAACAAGTCAGCAGCCGAAGAAGCAAAAAAGAAACTCGAGGCTGCAGGTGCAAAAGTGGAATTGAAATGAAGTAATTGTTGCGAGGTTATTGACAAATGAGCCCGGTGCAGGCCGGGCTTTTTTTGGTCTTATCTTATAAAGATTTTTATAAAACAATCAATAGAAATGCGGCCGCATCAGGATTGATCGTTTTCGGGTACCACTGTTTTATCAGCGGGATTCCTTGCGGGGAGGAAGTGCTGTGATATTTTCACCGATCGGATCTTCGCCGGGACGCCAATGCGCCTCACCAAAACCTAATTTTTCCCTGCTGGTTGATACGGCAACCACCCTCGCTTCAGGGAAATATGTCAGAATCATGACCGCGGCTTCCGGTCCGACATCACCGGTTACGCCACCCGACTCACGCGGAGCGCTATTATCGACCAGAAAGAGTAGGCTGTCCAGTTCCGATCCGTCAAGACGCCTCAGCTCATTTTTCAGTCCTTCAAGGTCGGAAGCTATACCGGCTACCGTATGACCTTCCAGTGTAACATCGTCAATAATGGCATTCCGGATGAGCGGATTATCATTGAATACAACGACACGTTGTTTAGGCGGCATATTTCAGCGTTCCTTCCGCGGCAAGGCCGGAAGTTCGGATATATATTCCCCGATCGGTATCCGGGAAGCGTCTATGACTATGTCATACACCGCATCTCCGAACGTACCGTTACGAGCTCCTGATACCGTCAGCTCGACGACCTTAGGTCCCGTACCGAACATTTCCCTTACTTGGCTTGCTATTTCACCACCGATGGAGTCATCAAATGGACCGTCTTCAGTCCGTCTGACGGATCTGTTGATAAGTACAACATCGGGGGTAACATCTTCCCCGACAAGCTCATTAAGGATAGAAAACGCTTCATCTCCGGTCCGGGCTGTCATAACCGTGTGACCTTCTCGAAGTAAGTCTTCTTCCATAACATCAGCGACCCAGGGTATGGGGTAGACCAGGACTACGTTTGCGTTTGGCGGCATATGGGGCGCATTATAGCCCAAAGACAGGATGTAAACAAATTCAGACCTCATGTGACCGATATTATGAATCAGGACTCGAGCAATTAGTGCTGATATGGTTTGATTATGTCGTTTTTGGCAGTTCAGAGACTTGCGGGGATTCGGGGTAATACCGGGCAATCTGCCGGGCAAAACAGGAAACGGGGTAAATTCAGTCTTAAAGCGCCCGGTAGGATCTTATGGATTTCCCGGAAATCTGATGAATTTCAGTATTCAGGTAAGCAGACACACGAACAACAGCAGTTCCGGCAGTCTGGAAACTGAACACTATCAGGAGGAGTCCCGTGTGTTTCCGCGTCGTAAAAAATCAAAGGGTACTGATTCTCCATATTTACGTCGTAAAATACGTAATTCAGGCGTAAAATACATGATGTCGCAAAATTATTTTCCGCATGCACAAGTTATCCACAACGCAAAACTACCTCTTGACAATGTTTGACCCGAGATGATACGTTATGACTGTCAATGATACTTTCCCGCTTTGGAATTTCTTGACAATTTGTATTCACTCGCCTGCTCCTGGAGGCTGGTTGCGACAAGAACCGGAGCGTTATACCGGGCTTTTCCCGACCTGAGTAAGACTTATGGCACTCGGAGATGACTGGCCGGATCTTCTCACCGTCCGCGAAGTCGCCAAAATCCTGCGCGTATCACCGCTTACCATCAAACGCTGGGGAAAGCGCGGAAAGCTGCCGGCTATCCGCATCAATTCCCGGGGCGACCGCAGGTACAAGAAAGAAGCCGTACTTTGGCTTCTGGGACTGCAGCAAAAAGGGCAAATCTGACACTTCCGGATTCGGGAAGCAAATCCTTATGACTACAGCACGCATTGAATACGAAAAGCTGTTTGATGACCTGCAGGCAGATCACAAAACCGGTAGTCTGTCACATCATCCCGAAGGCTCACAGCGGGTAAAGCTGGTCGTCAACCGGCATCCGAATCCTGACGAAACCATCATATTCGAACACGGAAAAGGCATTCAAGACCCGTTGGT
>MFJD01000015.1:68724-69107 GCA_001779095.1 Candidatus Gottesmanbacteria bacterium RBG_16_52_11
GACGAGCCGGGAATTCCCACCTTCGGAAACGCCGTATCTGGTTTATCTGCCAACCCAACCGGAAGAGCGACAAATGATGGCCCATGTGATAACCATAAATCACGACATGCCCGAACGATCCGAAGTTCAGACTGACGGAGCATAACTTCCCTGAGTAACTTATGACTGAGACGATGGTCGTATTAACCGTAGGTGATAAAACCAGCTACCGCACACTTAATACTTCCGAGCGGGTACCCCTGAACGTAAATACCGACGGAGAAAACGGCAAAATTGATTTACGTGTATCCGCTACCCACAGTTCGGACCAGAAAGGACCGGTCAGACTGACCGTAACCGATCTGACCGGCAGGTATGACATCCCCCACCTGCCGGAAGTTTCA
>MFJD01000015.1:69133-69972 GCA_001779095.1 Candidatus Gottesmanbacteria bacterium RBG_16_52_11
TGAAATGGGTTCTGACTGCGTGAATCTGACGGTCCGCCATGACGGTGTTCCCGCGAGTATCGAAGCAAACCGGCATTCCTGATCAGAAAGAAACGCTGCGGAGCCGCTCGGCGGCATCAGTAGGATCGACGACATTGACGTTGAGGCCGCTCCCCAATTCAAACCCCGCCCGGTGGACGGCCCGGGGAATGATCCTGACGAACCACTTTTTCCCGTGATAGATGTAGTAGTTGTAGATAAACGGCTCGTTTGCCTGCCTGAACTGAAGTTTGGGATCGGTAAGCACACGGGAAATCCGCCGCAGTGCATCGGGAAACACAATACTCAGCCGGGACAACTCATCATCGGTGATATCTCCGAAAAGGGTATCGTCTTTTTTGGGGGCAATCCATACTTCATACGGCCACTGGGAAAAATACGGACAGTAGACGATGAAAAGTTCGTCCTCCGAAACGACGTTGGCTATCGGTTCGCGCGACAGCGCATCCAGATTGATCTGACGCGGTACGACTACCAGCTGGGAGTGCGGGTGTTTGAGACTGGCACCGGCATGGAGACCAAGATTGCAGAAAATGATGACATGGCCGGCGCTCTGGTGGGCCTTGTAGCGCTCCCGGTAAGCGGTAAGTATCAGCGGCACATGTTCCGGCGGTAAAGCTTCCAGTCCCTTTTCATGGTCCGGGCTGTGCACGATTACCTCGTGGATATCGGTGATCGGAAATTTGTTGGGTACGACCCGGACCTGCCAGCCCGGTTTATTCTTCTCCCCGTCGCCGATCCGCAGTACCTCCGGAGGCGTCGTCCCTTCGTTACCGGTACAGAAGGGGCAGGACGGCCCG
>MFJD01000015.1:70040-70349 GCA_001779095.1 Candidatus Gottesmanbacteria bacterium RBG_16_52_11
CTGGGTATTTATATCGGGAACGTATTTAGCCATAAATCATTCACTCTTTCTTTGCCTGCCCAAAGAAAGAGTTAAAGAAAGGGCACCCCCAGAGTGATATTTCCGGAGTGTCAATTCCCACGCTCCGGCAGATACAAAAAGCACATCCAGCCTTATAGGGCATTCTGCCAGGATTATCTGCAATTGACGTATAGTAGATACCCTGACTAGTCTGCCTCCACTCGGATAGACCTCTCACGTAAATATCCCTAGGGGGATAAGCGCTACGTAAACTGTTTAAGTAAACCTGCGACTTTGGTTTTGATGTCC
>MFJD01000016.1:0-26092 GCA_001779095.1 Candidatus Gottesmanbacteria bacterium RBG_16_52_11
AAGCAGGGAGAGGCAATAGAGTTTTTAAGTGTCGTGCACTTCAGATAACGGCGGACAACCGGCTGTATTTTTGGCAATATCCGGAAATCAGTTTAACCGGCTATCATTTGACGTATGCCGGATATCCGGATTAAAGAGCCATCAGGAATCCGCCTCCGACCAGCAGAATCAGACCCAGGGCTATCAGAAGAACGGTGGGACCGGTGACTCCGGAAACCGGCTGACCGGATACGGTTGAGGTTGGCGTGGGTGAGAGCGCAATTGTCGGACTTTGCGACGCCACCGGTGTAGCGGTCGGTGACAGCGTCCCCGAGGGCGTGGCTTCTCCCAGAACCTGCGTCCCGCTTTTCAGGACTTCGAATTCGCGTATGATTGTGACATCCTTACCGGTACTGTCTTTGGAGGTGGCTTTGAGTACTACTTTGCCGGCCGGAATCGGATTAACCGGTGTGTAACGCCAGATGCCTTCAGGTTTAATTTCAGCTGATGCCTGTGTCATCATGCCGGTTCCGAATTCCAGAAGTACGGTATTACCCGGAATACCGGTTCCTGACAGAAGCGGCAAATTAGACACCAGCGCCGCCTTATCAGCAGGTTGCGTCAAGCTGAATTTCAAGTTTCTGAGTGACGTTTCCCCGAGAACTGCCGCTTGCGTCGGTATTGCTGTCGGAAAAATCGCCAGTTGGGGCAGGGCTGCTTCCGGAGCCTGAGCTTGGGTTTTACGGAAGTCATATGATTTGCCCAGCAGTATCAGCGGAACCGGAGAATCATTCAGGGTGTCAGTAACTGCGGATGCGATTTCCTGTCCCCGGACTACCGTAATCAGTTCATCAGTTCTTTCCTGACTTGGCAGATATGCGGCCAGATTTTCCGTCCGGATGGTGTTGATAGGAATGATCCATGACCCGGTATCCGATACCAGGGAGGACAGTACCTGGCTTCCGTCAAGCGTCAGATAAACTAAAGCTCCGGATGCCGGTAAATTTTCCGCAGTGAACACCGTCCCGTATGCCGGTTCATAACCCGGTTCCGGCTGCGTAAGTGATACCGCAGTTTTTATGATCGCTTCCGAAGGATAAGTCCTGCCGTTAGATACAATACGGTACCGGTATTCATTTCCGGGTGACAGATCCCTGATACTGACGCTGTGGCTGTTGTATTTTCCAAGCGGCGGTTTGGTAATGGCCGATAGCATATTGGAATTTTCCTTTTTCGCCATGTTTACGTCCCGTTCGTCAAAAAACACCTGACCGGAAACTGAAAGACCGCTGAGGGAAATCGAACCGACTGCCGGAGTTGCCGTGTTCCAGGTAACCGTAAACGACGTATCGGATACGTTAGTAAGCCGGATATTCTGCGGTTCTGCTGACGGGGCCGCGGTTATAAATTTTCCGATGACCTGTTTATGGACGACACTGACTATCGTTATCAGTGCTATGACCAGAAAAATGCCGATCAGTGTCGGTATCTTTTTTGACGGCATATATTGCGTTTCGCCGGTTTTTCTAATAATTCTGTCTCAGATTCAGACGGTCAAGAGTATCGGTATCAATTTCCGTATCAACTTTTGAAATCAGCTGCTGCGTCTGGCTGGTTAAGGTTGTTGTTTTGGTCGTTTTGACCAGCTCAAAGAATATCCAGGTGAATACGGTTATGAAAGTCAGAATCGCCACCAGCAGTATGTCGCGGTCGTTATCCATAATTACGGTCTATAGTATGCCCTCATTTGTACAGTAAGTTGCACCGGAATTCCAGTGTCAGTCTGATCGCTGCTCTGTTCGTCCGGATGCAGCGAGATATGCTGGATTGATATAATGCGCCGCATCGTCAGAATACCCTTCAGGAACTGTTCTATACTTTCATAATTACCGCTCAGCATGGCGGTTGCGGGAAATTCATTCTTGTCCTCGGCAGCCGTCTGGCGGGGTTTGGCTGAAGGACTGGATACCAGGGGAACCGCTGCCACCTGAATGGAAGACATGGTCGCTTCGGTTGTTGCGACCAGGTTTCTCACCTGGGTTACCGCATTCAGCGGTTCACTGTTTACCGGAACCGCTTCAGTAACGAGGTAGAGCAGCGGTTTGGCGAGTTCATAAGCCGACTGGACTTCAATCAGATCGGCGATTTTCTGTTCCATCTGGGCGTTCAGCTTGCTTTTGTCTTCGATTTCCCTCTGGAGGTGGAGTATGGTCTGTATTGTCGGCCGTATGGCGTACCAACCGAACAGTGAGATTGCCAGGAAGGAGAAGATAATTGCCGTATAGACACGGGTCCGGGGCCGGTCAAAAACCGGTTCGATCGACCGGTAATAACGTCGGAATTTCTGATATTTATTCTGCGTCGGCAGATTATCGTTTTCGTTCATAGAGTTTCTTTGCCCTGGCTGCCTGATGCCTCAGTTGCCGCCTTCGGCGTAGTTTTCGGCTTAGGTAATTCAGTTTTGGCCGTAAAGCGGAAAACGATGCCTCTGAGCGGTTCTTTTTTGATTTCCTCGATATCTATAGCCTGGAATTTTCCGACAGCCTGCAGATTACCCAGGAAGACCGAAAATCCTTCGATAGTACCAGCTATGGAATCCGCGGAAATACCGGTCGGCGTAATCTCAAGGGTTTCGAAATAGACGTCACTCGGAAGCAGGGATTTTATAACCGTCAGATTATTCACGGGTTTTTCTTGGGTTTCAATCAGGGTTTTGATTTCGGCAATATTCTGCTGAACTTTTCTGATTTCCATTTCAGTCGGCAGGTTAGCTTCGATAATCGCCTGTTTCTGTTCGATCTGTTCGTTAAGGTCAGCTAATTTACGGTCCAGGCTAAAACGGGAGAAAAAAGCAAACAGGACTATAATTTCAGTCAGGATCATAATATATCTGCCGTAAGAAGTTGCCCATGTGATTATGCGTCCCAATGGGGATTCACCGAGCTCGTCATGCTCGAGAAGATTAACTGAAACAGACCTGGCAGGCATACAATTCAGTATAGCAAGAAGTTTTACCTACCTCCAGTAGCAGGTGACAGCGGGGCGCAAGCAGAGGAAGATTTTACTTGGCCAACAGCACTGCCAGCCTAGATTTTAAACGGGCGGACTTATTCCGGTGGATAATGCCGGTTTTCACACCCTTATCAAGATTCTTAAAGGCATTACTCAGGTTTTTTTTAGACGGGGATTTTCTGGCTGTCTTGACAGCAGTCCGGAGCATTTCCCGTAAGCGGGCATTATGAGCCGTCGTTTTCCTGTCATGGCGCAGTTTTTTTACGGCTCTGGCGATTATCGGCATATGAGTTCCCGGTAAAATCCCGATGCGCCCGGTTCACCCGGCTAGGCATGGGATAATGGTAAGTGAGTATATCCGAACCGGTCAGTTCACGTCAAGCTCCCCGGGGGGTATAATTGATCGCATGATGCCGAAATTTCTGGCATTCCTTTACAGAAAACAGCATTCGCTTGAGTCGGCAACCATCGTCCTGATGGTTATGGTAGTCGCATCCGGATTTCTCGGACTTGTCCGGTATTGGCTGCTGAATAAACTGTTTACTCCGGATGAAACCGGACTTTTCATCGCCGCATTCCGTCTGCCCAACCTGCTTTTCGAGATTCTGGCTATGGGAGCCATGACCAGCGCATTCATTCCCGTATTTACCAGATACCTGACCAAAGGCGCCCTGAGAGACGGTCAGAAAATGGCATCAGTCCTCATTAACTATACGGTCCTGATACTGCTTGCCGTCAGCATTCCGGCATTCATTTTCACCGAATCAGTATCCCGGGTGTTCGCTCCCGGCTTCAGTGCCCAGCAGATCGCGACTATGGCAGGTTATACACGGACGATGATTGTGCTTCAGGTGGTTCCGATGATCATCGGAAACTACTGCACCGGCATGCTGCAGTCCGGTAGCATGTTTATTATTCCGGCCCTGGCACCGGTTGTATATAACATCGGAACGATCGGCGGCATTCTCCTGTTCGCCCAAATAATGGGACCGGCTTCCGCTGTGGTGGGTGTTGGAATCGGAGCCGCCTTATTTATGTTTATTCAGTTACCACTGGTCATCCGCCAAGGCTACCGGCACAGGTTTACCTTAGACACGAAAACCGGCGGTGTCCGGGAAGTGGCGGCTTTAACTGTACCCAGGATGGTCGGTATCGGAGTATCGCAGGTCGATCTCACGGTAGATCTGGTCCTTTCCAGCCTTTATGGAGCAAAAATGGTTACGGCGTTTTTTCTCGCACAAAGTCTGCAGCAGCTGCCGGTGAGATTATTCGGCAGCACCATATCACAGGCAGTCCTGCCTACGTTGTCCCAGGCGACTGCTAAACAGGACCATCAGAAATTCCGTACTTCGGTCATGTCAGCTTTCCATATGGCGCTTTTTTTTGTGCAGCCGGTAGCCGTATTTTTCATAATACTACGGATTCCGATCGTCCGGCTGGTATTCGGGGCTCCGCGATTTGACTGGGAAGCGACGGTTGCCACTGCCATGACCCTGTCGGCATTCAGTTTCTCATTGTTTGCCCAGGCGATCAGCCAGGTATTTACCAGGGGTTTTTTTGCGCTGTACGACAGCAGGACTCCTGTTACCGTCGGTATAGCCACCATCATTCTTAACACATCTCTGAGTGCACTGTTCGTGCTTGTATTCAGGCTGCCGGTCTGGTCAATGGGTTTGTCAACATCAGTTGCCAGCATCATAAACGCGTCGCTTCTGATATTTATACTGGATCGCCGGATCGGCGGTTTCGGCCGGAGGGATCTCCTGATTCAACCGGCAAAAATGATGTCAGCAGCAGCAGTCAGCGGCATAGTTGCGTACATTCCGATGAAGATTATGGACCAGCTTATATTCGATACCACGCGCGTTTTCGGACTTCTGATGCTGACTGTAATTACATTAGTATTGGGCATATCCGTTTATCTTTTTCTGGCATGGGTTCTGAATATTGACCAGATCAAGTCGTTCTTCAGGTTGTTTGACAGAATCCGCAGGTTCAGGGCCTCACTGACGGCACCGGTATCGGAAATAGTAACCAGCGAAGTGGTTGAGTAAGTACAGTTTTACCGCATCAGTATCTTCCGTACGGGTTTATTTATTCCGTCGGGGTTAGTTATTGACATGATTTAGCACTCATTGTATATTAGTGCTAATCGGAAGCTGAAACGATAAATCCCTGCCGGGTATAGTTTAAATATCAGTTTCGGTTCAGGGAGCAGGCAGCCATGAATGATATAAACGAACTGTCATCGCGGCAGATACAGATACTTAAAGCGATTATAGAAGAATACATAACCACGGCTGAGGCCGTCGGAAGTGAAACACTGGAAAAAAAATACAGTCTGGGAGTGTCTCCGGCAACCATCCGGAACGAGATGGTAAGGCTGACAAACATGAATTACCTGAAGCAGCCGCATACATCAAGCGGCAGAACACCGACTCCGCAGGCGCTCAAGTATTATGTGGAAACGCTGATGAAGCCGAAAGACCTTTCAGTATCTGAGGAGGTGGCGGTCAAGGAAAGTATCTGGGATTACCGGCAGCAGGTCGACAAGCTGCTGCGTGAGGCAACCAGAACGCTGGCTGAGAAAACACACGTTTTGGCGTTAACATCGACCAGTACCGGTGACCTTTACTATGCCGGTGCGGCCAATATTCTGGATATGCCGGAGTTTTATGATTTCGAGCTTACCCATAACCTTTTTGCAACACTTGATAAATTCGATTTCTGGTGGAATCTGATTGCCAGCCATGACAGCCCCTTCGATATTCTGTTGGGAGACGAACTGAGCCGCCAGAGCTCACTTTCCAGATGCGGGTACATATTCGCCAAATTCCGGACGCCGCATCTGTCCGGGGCAGTCGGAGTAGTCGGGCCTTCGCGGCTCAATTATCCGTATGTCATTCCGCTGGTTCGTTACATGGGCAACCTCATCGGTGAGCTCGGCAGCGCCTGGTAACCCGGCTTTCAGATTTCCGGCGGATTAAGATTGAGGTAATGCTTATGAAGAAACAGGATCAGACAAAAAAGGATAATCAGAAGGCTGGTGCTGATAGCGGTACCGCTTCGTTAGCCGACTGGAAAGCACATTACCTGCGGGCTTTGGCCGACTACCGGAACCTGGAGAAAAGGACGGTTGAGGAATCCGACAGAAACCGGAAATTCGCGTCCGAAACAGTCATCAGGAAGCTGCTTCCGATATATGATGCTTTGGAATCGGCAGAGCGGCACCTGAAGGATCCGGGACTGACGCTGGTTTACCGGCAGGTCGGACAGCTGCTGTCCGAGCAGGGAGTGGAAAGGATTGCGGTACTCGGCAAGAATTTTGACCCGGAGCTGATGGAGTGTATAGAAACGACAGCGAACCACGACAATACAGTTATAGCCGAAATGCTTCCGGGATATCGGATGCACGGCAGACTGTTGCGGGCTGCGCGTGTCAAAGTAGGTAAATTGGAAAAAAGCGTACAATAAATTTAACAGAACAAGGAGGCATCTATGGCAAAAATCATCGGCATAGATCTGGGGACGACCAATTCCTGTGTAGCGGTCATGGAGGGCGGCAGTCCCAAAGTGATCCATTCAGCTGAAGGCAGAAATGTCATACCGTCGGTAGTCGATCCGGTTAAAAATATCGTCGGTGACGTGGCTAAGCGGCAGCTTATCATTAATCCCAAGTCAACAGTCTATTCCGTCAAACGCCTGATGGGCCGGAAATATTCGGACAAAAGCGTACAGGGCGACCTGAAGTGGCTGCCTTTTACGGTAAAGCCGGGCAAGAACGATATGGTGATCATCGATGTCGGAGGGCGGCAGTTCACGCCACAGGAGATCTCGGCCAAAATCCTCGGGAAGATCAGGGCTGACGCTGGAGGTTATCTCGGCAGCCCGGTCACGCAGGCTGTCATCACCGTGCCGGCATATTTTGACGACAGCCAGAGACAGGCTACTAAGCAGGCGGGTGAGATTGCCGGACTGGAGGTCATGCGGATCATCAATGAACCTACCGCAGCGGCACTGGCGTACGGATTCGATAAGAAAAACGTGCATACGATTGCGGTTTATGACCTGGGCGGAGGGACATTTGACATATCAATTCTTGAGCTCGGTGAAGGTGTTTACGAGGTTAAGTCAACCAATGGTGATACCCACCTCGGCGGTGACGATTTTGACCAGCGGCTGGTAGATTTTCTGGCGGACGGTTTCAAAAAGGAACACGGTGTTGACCTCCGGAAGGACCCGCAGGCGCTCCAAAGGCTGCGCGACGCGTCGGAGAAGGCCAAGATTGAACTGTCCTCGTCGATGGAATCTGAAGTAAATCTGCCTTTCATCACCCAGGGTAAGGAAGGGCCGCTTCACCTGGTCCAGAAGATCACCCGGGCTAAGTTCGAATCACTGGTTGACGAACTCGTGCAGCGTTCCATCGAACCGGTTAAGAAATGTTTGACCGATGCCAAAATGAAACCCGGCGACGTAAATGAAATCGTCATGGTCGGCGGCATGACCCGGATGCCGAAAGTATTCGAAACAGTCAAACAGTATTTTAACCGGGAACCGAACCGGTCCGTAAATCCGGATGAGGTGGTTGCCATAGGAGCAGCTATTCAGGGCGGGGTATTAGCGGGCGACGTCAAGGATGTAGTACTTTTGGATGTGACACCGCTCACATTGGGAGTAGAAACTCTCGGCGGTGTAGCGACTCCGCTGATTACCCGGAATACCACCATACCGACGAGTAAGAGTGAAGTTTTTTCCACAGCCGCAGACAGCCAGACTTCTGTGGAAGTGCATGTTCTGCAGGGAGAAAGACCCATGGCAGCGGACAATAAATCGTTAGGGAAGTTCATCCTGTCGGGAATACCGCCTGCACCCCGGGGCGTGCCTCAGATTGAGGTGGCATTTGATATCGATGCGTCGGGGATTCTGAGCGTGACTGCCAAGGACAAGGCGACCGGAAAAGCAAATACGATCAAGATTACGGGATCTACCGGTTTATCCAAGGATGAAGTTGAAAAGATGCGGCAGGAAGCCGAATCACATGCAACGGAAGACACCCAGAAAAAAGAACGGATAGAAGTGAGGAACCGGGCTGACAGTCTGATTTACACTGCCGAAAAGACTATCAAGGACGCCGGCGATAAGATAAAGCCCGGGGATAAGACCGAACTTGAAGCAAAAATCAAGGCTCTCCGGGATGTTCTGGAATCAGGCACTACTGAGCAGCTGAATACGCAGATGAATGAACTCTCGGAATACCTGCAGAAAGCCGGAGCCGGCATGTACCAGGCTGACCAGCCGGCTGATCAGCCGGATGCCGCTGACGGCAAGAAGAAAGACGGGAAGAACGGCAAAGACGTACAGGAAGGTGAAGTTGTAGAATAAAGACAATTCCCGGTACCGGAATGCCCGGCAACCCGCTGGGCATTTTTCGGTCCATACGGCTTTTTACCGGAAACGGCAAAAGCTTCCGGGTAGTGACCGGAACCGCACAGATCTATGAAAGAAGATTATTATCAGATTCTAGGTCTATCCAAAGGTGCCTCGGCTGAGGAGATCAAGCGTGCATACCGGAAACTGGCTCTTGAGTGGCATCCGGACCGTAATAAATCAGCTGAAGCCGGGGAGAAGTTCAAGAAAATCAATGAAGCCTATGCCGTGCTGTCTGATTCCGAGAAACGGCAGGCATATGACCGTTTCGGGCATGACGCATTCACTCCGGGACGCGGGGGCAGCCCGTTTGGCGGAGGATGGCAGCGCCAGGGTCCATTCACTTATACATATACAACCGGCCAGGGAGGTAATCCTTTCGGAGCCGATTTTGAGGGTTTCGATCCGTTTGAAATTTTTGAGCAGTTTTTCGGCGGCGGTTTCGGCAGATCTGCGGTAAGCCAGGCAAGGTCCAGGCGGTCGGTATACCAGCTGGAAATAAGTTTTGACGATGCGGTTAAGGGAGCGACACGGGAAATTCACATTCCCAAAGGGGAAGCCGGTGGCGGCAGCGTGAAAAAGACGGTCAAGATACCGGCCGGTGTGGATACCGGATCGCGGATCAGATTTGACGATTTCGATGTAGTTATCGAGGTGAAACCCGACCGGAGATTTGTCCGTGAAGGTGACGACGTGATTATCGACATTCCGGTTCCCATCACCCGGGCAGCTCTTGGTACCGTACTTGACGTACCCACGATTGACGGTACTGTCAGAATCCGGGTACAGCCGGGGACGCAGCACGGTACGATGATCCGGCTCCGGGGAAAAGGAGTTCCGCATGTCCGGGGGGGCGGCCGGGGAGATGAATATGTCAGGCTGAAAATCGAAGTTCCGACCCGGCTGACCAGCAAGCAGCGTGAGCTGATGATGCAATTGGATAAAACAATATGAAATGATCCGGGTCCGCAGTGACGTCGGAGTTATGTTGACGATAGGCTCCGTGGTGTTATAATACATGGGAGCAGGGAGAGTGAGGTGGGAATTAAAGCCCGCCGTTTTTTTTAGTTCTAACTAAATAATAAATAATGCCCGAGAGGCGGAATTCATTTCCGCCTGGAGGGCACAATGGAAAGGGGAGGCACCCCGACTTAGTCGGGGGTCGGAGGGGGAAACCTATCCGACCGGGTTTCCCCCTCCGATGTTTTTTATGCCGGCAGTAGTCAGATCGGAATTCGCTTTAGCATTAAATCAGGTAGCCACGGAAAGGGGGATAGATGTTTCCGTGGTACTTGAGACCATCAGAGCTGCCATACTGGCAGCCTACCGCAAGGATTACGGCGCAGCCGACCTCGAAGTGTTAACCGTTGACCTGAATCCCGATACCGGCGAGGCCAGAATTTTCCGCGAAGGAAAAGATATCACACCTCCGGGCTTCGGCCGGATTGCCGCCCAGACTGCCAAACAGGTAATACTGCAGCGGATACGTGAAGCTGAGAAGCAATCGGTACTGGCTGATTTTCAGTCGAAAGTCGGCACTGTAGTATCCGGAATGATACTCCGGTTCGACGGTCCCAATATCATTGTGGATATCGGTAGAGCACAGGCTGTGATGCCACCCCAGGAGCAGAGTCAGGGTGAACATTACCATCTCAACCAGCGGCTGACGTTTTTCATAGAGGGCATCAGGGAAACCATGCGCGGTAATGAAATTATCGTATCGCGCGCCCACCGCGGTCTGGTTGAAGGATTATTTAGGAGAGAAGTACCGGAAGTTGCCCAAGGTGCTGTAGAACTCCGAATAATTGCCCGGGAAGCCGGCGGCAGGACAAAAGTGGCTGTCTTCTCATCGCAATCGGGTGTCGATCCGGTCGGTTCATGTGTCGGCCAGAAGGGCGTCAGGGTGCAGGCAGTTATCAACGAATTAGGCGGCAGCGAAAAAGTGGATATCATTCAATGGAGCGATGACCATAAACAATTTATAATGTCGGCTCTGGCGCCGGCTAAGGATATGGAAGTTACGCTTCATGAAGACAGGAAAACTGCCGAAGTTTTAGTACCCGACGACCAGCTGTCGCTGGCCATAGGCAGGGACGGCCAGAACGTCCGGTTGGCGGCTAAACTGACCGGATGGAAAATCGACATCAGGGGTAAAACCTCAGCCGGGAAAAATGCTCCGGATATGCCCGACACCGGGGCAACACCGGATTCGGACACCTCCCACAAAGACACAACCCCTAAGGCGGCCGCTGATGATACAAAACCGGTCAAACCGAAAAAGAAGTCCGCGAAAAGTAAAACATCCGGTGACACTGAATAATTCCGGAGGCCTGCCGCTTCAGGCAGGAATTCAATAACTACCGGGCATAATATGGCAAAGAAAAAAACCGTTTCTGTCAAGCCGGCGACACTGGCGAGACCGCCGATTGTGGCGGTTGTGGGTCACGTCGACCACGGAAAAACAACGCTTCTTGACGCGATCAGGCGTACTAATGTCGCTCAGGGCGAGCACGGAGGCATAACCCAGCATATCGGTGCGTATACGGTTGATACCGGCGGTAAAAGCGGGATTGGAGACAAGATTACTTTTATTGATACACCCGGTCATGAAGCATTTATAAAGATGCGTTCGCGGGGGGCCAGTGTTGCGGACATTGCCGTACTCGTGGTCGCGGCCGATGACAGTGTTATGCCACAGACCAAAGAGTCGGTCGAACAGGTTAACCGGGCCGGAATACCGATGATCGTCGCGGTAAATAAAGTCGATTTGGATTCAGCCAACCCGGATAAAGTAATTAAGGATTTAGCCCGGATCGGAGTGCAGGTGGAAGGGTACGGCGGTCAGGTGCCGGTAGCCAAAGTATCGGCTCTGAAAAATACCGGAATCAGCGAACTTTTGGATCTGATACTGCTGGTCGCCGGCCTGAATAATCTGACTGCGGAAAACGATGTTCCGCTTCAGGCTGTGGTTATTGAAACCAGGATGGATAAAGGCAAAGGTATGCTGGCTTCCGTAATCGTAAGAAAGGGAAGGCTCAAAAACGGTGATCCTCTGTATGACGGCGCAACCGGCATCGGAAAAGTCCGGGCTCTGTATGACGAAAACGGAAACCGGATCGATGTTGCCGGTGTCAGCCAGCCTGTAGAAATCATGGGCTTCACCTCTTACCCACAGGTAGGATCAGTCATCCGGACTCATCCCGTCGAAATGACCCAGACAGCACCGGAAAAAGCCAAAACCGAGCCGGATGCCCTGCCTGATTTCCTCAAGCCACTGGATGAAAGTCAGAATGCGAAGCGGCTGAATGTCGTAGTAAAAGCGGATACTGCCGGAACTCTCGAGGCTGTACTCGGATCTCTCAGCGACCGGATAAGGATAGTCGGCAGCGGCATCGGCACAGTCAACGAAAAAGACGTATTTCTGGCCAAATCAACCGGGTCTTTCGTGATCGGGTTTAATGTCAGGACGTCGGCCGATGTTGCGCGGCTGGCGCAAACCGAAAAGGTCGTCATCCGGAATTATTCCGTAATCTATGAGCTGATCGAGGAGCTGCGGGAAGTCGTCGAAGGCATTACCGAAATACTTACGCACGAACGTGAGCTCGGGCAAGGTGTGATTATAGCTGAATTTCCGTTTGATAATGCCCGAATCGCCGGAACCAAGGTTACCCAGGAAAGACTGGCACGGGGCGATGCGGTCAGGATCATGCGCGGCGATGCCGAAGTCGGCAATGCTAAAATTAAGACCATGAGGCACGGCAAGGATGAGGTCAGTAAGGCTGAAAGAGGATCTGAATGCGGTATTCTGTTTGACCGCAAAGTTGATTTTCAGGTTAATGATGTTATAATTGCTGTGACGCAAGCCTAATTTTATAGGATATTTATCAGGGTGAACTTCTGCCGGTCACCGCACCCCCTGCCGGAAATAATATGGACCTGGCTTCTGATATCACAAAAATCAGGGAACTGGTTGTCAAAGCAAATGACATTCTGGTTGTCACGCACGATAATCCGACGCACGATTCAATCGGCAGCACCTTAGCACTTTATTTGGGATTATCGGGTATGGGGAAAAAGGTCATAGTTGCGATTCCGGAACCGGTAACTGTCGAATTCAGCAACTATATCGGAATCAATAAAATGACCAACGATATCGCTCAAAAGAATTTCGTCATATCGCTTGATTATAAGGAAGGTTCGATTGAAAAAGTCAGTTATAACATCGAGGGGGATACATTCAATCTGGTAATTGAGCCCCGTCCGGGATTTGCTTCCTTTACCAGTGATAATGTACATTTCTCCCATGCCGGCTCGGCCGCAGACCTGATTTTAACGGTTGACACGATCCATCTGGGGGGATTGCGGAAAATTTATGAGGCTGACAAAAACCTTTTTGCATCCCGGCCGGTCGTCAATATCGACCGGCACCCGAACAATGCCCATTTCGGTCAGATCAACCTCGTAGATGCGACATCAGCATCGACGGCTGAGCTTATATACAGCGTGCTGAAGGGACTGAATGCGCAATTTTCGCAGGATATCGCCACTAACCTGATAAACGCAGTGTACATGGCTACGTCGAATTTCCAGAGCCCGTACGTGTCCGCAGCAACGTTCGAAGCGGTGGCGGATCTCATCCGCGCCGGAGGAAAGCGGCTCACGAGAGGTGAACCGGAAGAGCCGTTTGAACCGCGCGTTACCGGGGGGGTCCAGCAGGCACCGGTTGCTGTCCGGGAACCGACATCCGCCGCAACCGAACCGCTCCCGGCAGCCGAAGAAGTACCGGCTTCAAGGAGAGCTACGAAACCTGAACCGGCAGGCCAGGGCAAGCAGCCGCCGGCTGACTGGCTGAAGCCGAAGATATTCAAAAGTTCCAGCGTCAGGTGACCCGGCATCCTTGTAAAACACCGCAATATCGTGTACAATCGTTACACCCGGAGCCATCTGCTCCGTTTTTCCTTAAATTTCGGATATGACCGCAAGAACAAAGCAAATAAAGAAAAAAGCAGTAAAGGCAGAAGCAAAAAAGCCGAAAACCTCTCAGATCAAAATTAAAAAACCTGAAGAAGCTGCTCCGCCGAGCGCGGAAAAGCAGGAAATTATTACCCAGTTTCAGGTTAAAGCCGGTGATACCGGCAGTCCTGAAGTTCAGATTGCTCTTCTCACCAAACGTATTGAAAAGCTGGTATCGCACCTGAAAGGCAATCCGACCGATAACCATTCGCGCCGGGGGCTATTAGGGATAGTATCTAAGCGACGCCGGTTGCTGAACTACCTGGAGAAACGGGATCAGCAGCGGTATGTTCAGGTGACAGAGAAACTAAGTCTCAGTAAATGAGACAGTTAAGTATTATCGGAGGCATGTCCGCGGAATTAGTAGCGGGAGAGGAAGTGATTGTGAAGTGGGAGGGCAAAATATTTTTACCCTGCCACTTCATAATCTTCTGACCCGCCCGAAAATAATTCCACGAGGCTGATAGACACTATGAAAATCGTATCCAAGTCCCTGGAAATTGGCGGCAGGAAAATGACTCTCGAGATCGGCAGATTCGCCGAGCAGGCCAGTGCGGCAGTGCTGGCCCGGTATGGAGACACCATGGTGCTTTCCACCGTGACTGCTTCACCGAAAGAATCCAGTCTGGATTATTTCCCGCTCAGTGTGGAATACGTCGAACGGCTTTACGCCGGCGGGCGGATTAAAGGTTCACGCTGGGTGAAACGGGAGGGCAGGCCGTCCGATGATGCGGTTCTGGCCGGCCGGGTGATAGACCGCTCGATCAGGCCGCTGTTCCCGAAATCGTACAAGCATGACGTGCAGGTGATTATTACTGTTCTTTCCGTCGACGGTGAAAACGATCCGGATATACTGGGACTGATTGCCACCTCGGCGGCAATTTCAATCTCCTCAATACCCTGGGACGGGCCGATCAGCGCCGTCAGGATCGGTTATGTAAAGAGTGAAAACGGTTCCGGCGATGCATATCTGGTAAATCCGACCGCGGCTGAGCAGGAATTCTCCGAATTTGATTTCGTAGTATCATCCCGTGCCGATAAAGTTGTCATGCTGGAAGGCGGATTCTGCGAAAATCCTGAGGGTACCGTCATGGGAGCGGTATCCAAAGCAAAAGCAGAAAACATGAAAATTATTAAACTGATTAAGGAGCTGACGGATGAAGTGGGAATTCCCAAGGAACCGGTACCCGATAAAACCGATACCGAAGATCTGAAAACCCTGATCAAAAAGTCCTACAAGAAAGAACTTGGGGAAATGTTTGCTGCACGGACCGTGAAGGAACGGGCCGGGACCGAGGTAGGTGCCCTGGCTCAGAAAATTGCCCTGGAACATAGTGAACAGATCAGCGTGAAGTCAGTCGAGGAAACCCTGAATGTCATGTTTATGGCTAAAGTCAGGGAGGACATCCTCAAGAAAGGCAGCCGGCTGGACGGCCGGAAAACTGATGAAATCCGCGACATCAGCGCCGATGTCGGGATTCTGCCCCGGACACATGGTAGCGCCATGTTCAGACGGGGTCAAACCCAGGTGCTGACTGTAGCGACACTCGGTACCCCCAGCCTGGAGCAGCTCATCGAAAGCCCCATGGGTGAGGAATCGAAAAGGTACATTCATCATTACAGCAGGCCGCCGTATTCGGTCGTGGAAACCGGCAGAATGGGAGTTCCGTCCCGCCGGGAAATCGGCCACGGGGCGCTTGCCGAACGGGCACTCCTGACTGTCATTCCATCCGAAAACGAATTTCCTTATACCGTCCGGCTGGTATCGGAGATCATGTCCAGCAACGGTTCCACATCGATGGCATCAACCTGCGGGTCAACACTTGCCCTGATGGACGCCGGCGTGCCGATAAAGGAGCTGGTGGCGGGAATTTCCATCGGACTGGTTACGGATAAGTCAAAGCATGTGCTTCTGACTGACATCATAGGCATGGAGGATTTCTCAGGTGATATGGACTTTAAAGTGGCCGGTACCAAAAACGGAATTACGGCCATCCAGCTGGACATCAAGATCGACGGGCTGACTGATGAGATCATCCGGGAAACCCTGACCCGGGCGCGTGAAGCCCGCCTGAAGATACTCACAGCCATGCTGAAAGTTTTACCGGCGCCGAGAGCTAAAATTTCCCAGTATGCCCCCAAGGTGCAGATAGTCAAGATTCCGGTTGAACGGATAGGTGAAGTGATCGGTCCCGGAGGAAAGATGATCAGGCAGATCATCGCTTCAACCGGCGCGGCGGTCGATGTTGATGATGACGGTCAGGTGATGGTGTCGGGAACCAACGATGAATCAGTCAGCAAAGCCGTGACCTGGATCGAGGGACTGACCCATGACGTCCAGCCGGGAGAGGAATATGATGGCGAAATAAAACGGATAATGCCTTTCGGTGCTTTCGTCGAAATCCTACCCGGCAAAGAGGGGCTGGTGCACGTTTCCCAGATGTCGACGGAATATGTCGGCAGTCCTGAGGATGTGGTGAAAATCGGCGACAAGGTACACGTCAGGGTCATGGAAATTGACGATCAGCGACGGATTAATCTGTCGATGCTTTTCGGTGAAGATGCCAGCAAGGCCGCACCCCGCCGTTCCTTCGGAGGAGGTCAGGGCGGCCGGGATCACAACCGCAGGGGCCGGCCGGACCGTTTCCGCAGGAGATGAGTTCTGACGTCAGGAGCATCGGAAACGCGGATTCCCGGAAATAGGTGACCGGTATCAGGCACCCGGATATTTCCCGGACCGTACGCGGAATCCTTCAGGGTGAATTATTCCGGGCAGAAGCACCCGCTGCCCTACAACTTCATTCACAGTCCCGGATACAGTATGATAGAAATGATTATGGATTATGGCAACATTCGGTACTGACACTAAAGTCCTCAGGGAGACTATTAACACTGTCGGTATGCCTGCGGATCTGGTCGCCCGGCTGGAGGATATGCTGGCAGAAATAGACCGTCTCCGGACTGATGTAACAGCGCGTATCCATGTCGAACAGATGCTCAGGTATATTGACCTGACCATACACCTGCCCTGGATGAAGCGGACCCAGGACAATCTGGATATCGGAAATGCCGCCCGTATTCTAAACAGCCATCATTATGGTCTTGATCCGGTCAAGGATAGGATACTCGAATACCTGTCGGTACTGAAACTGAACAAGGACCGCTGGGAAAATGAATCCGCAAATTCCATTGCCGGCAGTGCCGGAACCATAGCCACTGACCGTAAATTATCGCACGCAATACTTGCTCGCCGGGCTCCGATTCTCTGCTTGGTCGGCCTGGTGGGAACCGGAAAAACAACTCTGGCAAAATCGATTGCCGAAGCCCTGGGCAGACGGTATGTGAGAATTCCCTTCGGCGGCATGAGTGATGCGCTTGATTTGCGCGGACAATCGAGGGTCAGGCCGGATGCCGAAATCGGTTTGATACTTAAAGGCCTGAGATACACCGGATCAAAAAATCCGGTGATGCTGCTTGACGAAGTCGACCGGATTGCCGAGCATGCCCGCGGCGATATCATGGGAGTACTCGTGGAACTCTTAGATCCCGAGCAGAATGCGGCATTCGTGGATCATTATCTGGATTTTCCGTTTGATTTGTCCGACGTCTTGTTTATCGCCACGGCCAACAACACAACCCATATAGCCACAGCCGTACTGGACAGGCTGGAGCCGATCCAGATGCCTTCTTATACCGATGAGGAGAAGATCAGAATTGCCAAAGATTACGTACTGCCCGCACTGATGCACGAGAGCGGACTGACAAAAGAGAACCTGGAAATTGATGACGGTATCTGGCCGCGTCTGGTACGGCCTCTTGGCTACGATTCCGGAATCCGCAGTCTTGAAAGGACGCTGAATTCAGTCTGCCGGCGGGTGGCCAGACTGATTGTTGAAGGCAAAGGGAATACTTTCCGGATCACGCCCGAAAATATCAGGGAATTCGTTGCTGCTTACGATAACATGGTATGATCACGACTCTCATTTTCGATATCGGCGGTGTCCTGATTACGCCGTCTGAAAAAATTACCCCCTTCATTCTTTCTCAAATGTTCGGAATACCCCTGGAAACGGCAGTCGGAGTCTATAAGGAGTCCGTGGAACGGTTGCGGGCAGGCCAACTGACGGTTCGCGACCTGGTGGAGCAGCTCCGGGTCAGATATGCAGCCAGTGCGCATGTGCCGGATCTGGAAACCGAATACGGACGGTATTACAAAACTCAGGCGATAATCAACACTGCGGTCATGGATATTATCAGACGGGTTGCCGGCAGATTTCAGGTCGTGGCATTTTCAAACATGAACGATCTGCACGTCCGTTGCAACCGGGAACGCGACATGTTCAGGTACTTCCGGAAAGTCTACCTGTCGGCAGTTACCGGTCTGGTTAAACCTAGCCGGGAAGCCTTTGACCATCTGCTGGGAGATTTGGGTATAAGCCCCGATGAATGTTTCTATGTTGACGACAAGGCAGAAAACACAGATGCCGGTACATCCCTCGGAATGTCAACTTATCTTTTTGACTCTGCCATGCAGCTGGAGGGGTATATGCAGAAAGTCGGGTTATTGTCATGATGCAGCACGATAGTCACGTCCTTTTTACCGGAACCTCCGGCAGCCGGCACCATGGCAGGCCCGGATTATCCCATAATCAGACTGTATCAACAGGTAAGGATTCCGTCCGTATCGTGCCGCTCGGCGGAACCGGTAACGTAACCAAGAATATGTTCGTATATGAGTACCGTTATGACGGTAAACTCAGGGATATTCTGATCGTAGACTGCGGCATCGGTTTCCCGGAACCGGAAATGTACGGTGTAGACTTGATTATTCCGGATATCCGTTACCTCGAAGGCAAAAAAGACAAGATCCGCGGTCTGGTTTTTACACACGGTCATGACGATCACATCGGTGGAATCCCGTACCATTTCGGCAAACTCGGCGGTATGCCGATGTATGCCACGAAGCTGACTGCGGCGTTTGCCAACCTGAAGCTGAAAGAAGTCGGAGTCAAGGACCGGGTGAGAACCGTCAGCTATGACGATAAGGTTATTGCCGGGCCTTTCCGGATTTCCTTCATCCGGCTGACCCACTCGGTACCTGACACCGCACACCTGGTAATTGAAACTCCGGTCGGGATAATCTATCACGGCAGTGATTTTAAGTTTGACTTTACTCCGCTTGACGGTAAGCTGCCGGAAATCAATAAAATAAACCACTGGGGCAGGCGGGGGATATTGGTCATGCTGACTGACTGCCTGGGTTCGGAACGGGCCGGTATGACGGCTTCTGAACAGGTAGTGGGGACAACACTCGAAAAAGAGCTGACGCACGCCAGGGGTAAGTTCCTTTTTACCACCCAGTCGAGCAATATTTCCCGGATACAACTGGCCATCGAACTGGCATTCAAATTCAACCGTCAGGTGGCTTTCGTCGGCCGGTCGATTGATCAGAATGTTGAGGCCGCGAAACAGATCGGATATATGCATTTTCCGGCAGAATCAATAATCCGTGACCGGGATCTCAGACGGATTCCGCCGCACAAACAGTTCCTCATTGTCGCCGGCAGCCAGGGGCAACCGTATTCGGCGATGACCCGGATTGCAAATGATTCCCACCGGTTCATCCGGGTCAGGGAAGGCGACACGGTGGTATTTTCCGCGGATCCGATTCCCGGTAACGAGGTCAACGTTAATTCGCTGATAGAAGAACTCTACCGGCGGGGTGCCCGGGTATCCTACTCGGACATTATGGAAGACCTGCATGTTTCCGGTCACGGCAGCCAGGGGGATCTGATGCTTCTGTTGTCTGCACTCGGCCCCCGGTACGTTTTCCCGATCGGAGGAACCTATAGGCACCTGATGCAGTACAAAAGAATATCTCAGGAACTCGGGTTTGATCCGCAGCGTATTCTGGTACCGGAGGAGGGGGAGGTTCTAGAATTCAGGCACGGCACCCGGCCCAGGATTGCAGAACATATAGAACTTGAAAACGTTATGGTTGACGGACTCGGGATCGGCGATGTCGGCACCACCGTCCTGCGGGACCGCCAGACGATTGCGAAGGAAGGTATTGTCGTTGTGGTCGTGCCGATGGAACAGTCCAGCGGCCGGGTTACGGCCGAACCGGATATCATATCCCGCGGTTTTGTTTACCTGAAGGATTCCGGTGAGATTATTGACGGAGCCAAGGCCGTCGTAGCCCGGTCAATCCGCCTTAAGAAGGGGAAAATAGTCGACTGGGCATTCGTCCGGAAACGTATCGAGGATAACCTGGCTTCTTACCTCAACAAGAAGACCGGGCGCAGCCCGCTGATTGTCCCGGTCATTATAGAGGTATAGTTTGATACGTTGTTGATGTAAAGGCACTCCAGGATCTATACTAGGTGTGGTCAGTTATGGCAAAAAAACGGAAATACCGGAAGCGGACGAAATATAAGACCAAACTGAAAAAACAGACCGTCTATACTGTCGGGGCGATCTGGATGTGGCTGATTGCCGGTGCGATTACAATATCCTTTTTCTCTGATAATCCGGCACTGGTGGGCCTGCGCAGCGGTATGGATGAAAAAGTCGGTTGGGTGTATTATCTGCTGCCGCCATTCCTGGTACTTCTGTCATTTCTTTTTTTCAAGACCAAATCAGAAATCGGCAAAGCCAATGTACCGATGGGTTACGGCATACTAATGATAGCGCTACTGGGCTTAACCCGGGCCGGATCAGTGGGAGACAGTTTATGGGGCGTGGTTTCCGGTTATGTATCCGCTGAAGTATCGGTCCTTTTATTTTTAGGCATAGTCGTGATCGGGCTGATCATCACATTTAATTCTTCACTCGATCAGCTGATTAATTTTATCGGAGTGGGTTCGCAAAGTCTGATTGATGCCGTTGCTAGACTGTTTATCGGACTCTTCCGGAAACGGGAAGAGGGTATCGACCTGACCGGCAAGGGTTTGACGAAGATTAAAAGCGCCCAAGACTTTAAATCCGATTCCAAACAGGGTCCTCTTACCGTACCCGCCGGTGGTAAAGCTCAGTTAGCGGCGGTTCCGGCAACCGGGAAAAAGGATATAAAAATAAGTGCGCCGCTCAATACCAGCGCCGAAGGTCTGGAAATGTGGGAATATCCGCCGTTGACACTTCTCTCCGAAGGGCCGAGTCAGAAAGCAGACCGGGGTGATGTGAAGAAATACGTCCATATCATCGAGCAGACACTGGACAGTTTCGGCATCCAGGCCGAAGTCAAGGAGGTAAACAAAGGCCCGGCAGTCACACAGTATGCCCTCAGGCCTTCGATGGGTACGAAAGTGTCCAAGATCACGTCACTCTCAAGCGACCTTGCGTTAGCCCTGGCTGCACCCACCGGACAGGTGCGTATTGAAGCACCGATTCCCGGCCGCGATCTGGTCGGCATCGAGATCCCGAACCGGGGACTGGAATTTGTCACCCTTAAGGACATGCTTCAGTCTGAAGAAATGCACAGAACCAAAAGTAAGCTGGCAGTCGCGCTGGGGCTTGACGTATCGGGCAGGCATGTGATTGCTGATATCGGCAGAATGCCGCATGTTCTGATTGCCGGCACAACCGGATCGGGAAAATCGGTTCTTGTTAACTCCTGGATCACGTCACTACTTTTCCGGACTACCCCGCAGGAAGTGAAAATGATACTGGTGGATCCGAAACGCGTTGAGCTTATAGGTTATAACGGCGTCCCGCATCTGTTAACGCCGGTCATCGTCGAACCCGATAAGATACTGTCGGCGCTCAGATGGGCTATGACTGAAATGGACAACCGCTATAAACAGTTCGCCGAAGTCGGCGTCCGTAATATCGACAGTTTCAACGAAATGTCCGGTTTCCAGGCCATGCCGTATATCGTAATTTTCATCGACGAATTGGCTGACCTGATGGCTTATGCACCGGTTGAGGTCGAGGACGGCATCTGCAGGCTGGCCCAGATGGCACGGGCAACCGGAATTCACCTGGTGCTGTCTACCCAGCGTCCTTCGGTTGACGTTCTGACGGGACTGATTAAGGCTAACATCCCTGCCCGTATCGCCTTCAACGTATCCAGCATGATCGATTCCCGGGTCATCATCGATATGCCCGGCGCTGAAAAACTGCTGGGACGGGGGGATATGCTTTATATTCCGCCGGATCAGTCCAAGCCCAGCCGGATACAGGGTACGTTCGTGTCCGAGGCCGAAGTGAATAAGGTTGTCGAGCATATGAGGCACAAGAATTATCCGGTACAGTACACCGAAGAAGTGCTGACTCAGCCTCTGACCGGCTGGAAGAAGGGCAGCGGTGGCATTGTCGGATCCGGAGGCGACGGAAAGGATTCTTTGTTTGAAGATGCACTCCGGCTGATCTGCCAGCACGACAAGGCCTCGGCATCGCTCCTCCAGCGGCGGCTGGCCGTCGGTTATGCCAGGGCAGCCCGGATACTTGATCAGCTGGAGGAAGCCGGAATTATCGGTCCCGGAGAAGGCAGCAAACCCCGGGATGTGCTGATCAAGAATCCGGATGATTACTTCGCCAGGGAAAATCCGGGACAGGGAGCTGGTCAATGATGACCGTCGGATCGATGCTCCGGTCTGCCCGGATTGCCAGGAAACTCTCCATCGAGGACGTAGAGAAAGCCACCAGGATCAGGAAAAAATTCCTGACCGCGATTGAAGCAGATGATTTCACCTCAATTCCGTCTCCGGCTTATGCCAAAGGATTCATCAGAAATTACAGTGACTTCGTCGGACTGGATCAGTCCAGGGTGCTGGCTTTTTTCCGGCGTCAGACAATGGAAGCTCCCAAATCAACACTCCTTCCCAAGGGAATGGCGGAACCACTGAACGCCTCGGTGATCCGGCTGACTCCGGGCAGATTTCTGATGCTGGTGATTCTCGGATTCGCCGCTGCGTTCATTGCCTATTTCGGGCTCCAAGTCCGCCGTATACAGCATCCGCCGGTTTTGTCGGTTGAATCACCCGCTGACGGTATCATTATATCTGACCGGCGGATAGACGTATTGGGTAGGACCGATCCGGACGCAACCGTTTCCGTCAACGGAATCGGAATTCTGGTCCGGTCTGACGGTAAGTTTTTTGACCAGGTGTCGCTGGAGCCCGGATCGAATCTGATAACCATCTCGTCCACTTCGCGCTTCGGGAAATCCGTAACCGAAACGCTGACCGTCACCGTTATGCCGCAATGACGGGTTGGACCGGTGCGGATACGGTACGCAGTCTTTCGATCCGTTGCAAACATACCGGCTGCATGTATAATAGTTATATCAAAACGCGAAAAGGAGTCTGCCTATGGAAACGACTGATTTTGTCATCATCACGGTCACAATTACTCTTTCTGCATTAGTCCTCATTCTTGGAATCCAGGTGTTTTTTATTCTGAAGGAAATCCGTGTGTCGCTGCGGAAAATCAACAAAATGCTCGAAGATATGGGAAAGGTCAGCGGTACTGTCGGTGAATCGGCTGAACACGTATCGACCTTCATATCGGGACTCAAAGCCGGCATCGGTGCCATCGCATCGCTCCGCGGTAAGAATGAAAAGGATGACTGACATGACAGGCAGTCGCGACAATAAATTCTGGTTCGGTTTCTTTTTCGGCGGTCTGATCGGCGCCATAATTCTTTTTTTTCTGGGCACCAAGGAAGGTCAGAAAATGGGAAAGAAATTCCACACCAGCGGGGAGGATCTGATAGGTGACATCCAGGACCGCCTGGAGGACCTCAAGAAAAAGGGCCGGGAACTGGCGCAGCAGAGCGAGCAGCTCAAGTCATCCGTGCTGGAAACCGTGGACGGTAAAAAAGAGAAACTGACGGAGGAAGTTACGGGTAAGATCGATACCGCCCTGGCGCATATCGAAGAAATTCAGGAGCGGGGGCGCAATGCCACGG
The DNA here is from genome assembly GCA_001779095.1 of Candidatus Gottesmanbacteria bacterium RBG_16_52_11. Classification (GTDB taxonomy): domain Bacteria; phylum Patescibacteriota; class Microgenomatia; order UBA10105; family UBA927; genus RBG-16-52-11. Next base: position 23,342 of record MFJD01000016.1, read on the forward strand.
CGTCACTGCGCAAAGCCTTCAGGAACGTGCCGAAGAAGCATTCCGCTTAGGCTTGTTTTCCATCAATTTCAGGTATTCTTTTTCCGAAATCAGGTCGCGGTTGTTATTGACCCGGTCGATAAATAGCAGGCCGTTGAGATGGTCAGTTTCATGCTGGGCTATCCGGGCGATAAAACCCCGGAGAGTCCGCTTCTGCCTGATTCCGTCCCGACTGACGAATGACACTTCACAAACGCTTAACCGGCTGACCATCGCCCTGATTCCGGGAATACTCAGACATCCTTCCCAGTCCGTTTCGGTGACTTTTCCGACCGGAGTGATGACGGGATTTATCATGGCCGTCGGTTCAAAATAAGGAGCATCCGGATACCGCGGATTAGGATAAGAGGCGATGATGCAGATCCGCAGCGGCTGGTAAACCTGGGGTGCGGCCAGTCCGACACCACTGAAGTCTTTCAGCGTCACCAGCATGTCGTCGATCAGAGACTGGATTCTGACGTCCCTGATGTTCTTCACGGGCTCAGCCTGTGCCCGCAGAACCGGGTGACCGAGTTGAGCAATCGCTAACAGGTTAGCCATAAAGTCGGGATCAAACCGCCTGCGAACTCCTCATCATCGGGATTTTCCGGGTTTTTTCCCGGTTTCCCCAAGCGCACCGGTCTGGATTATTGAATCAACCAGGTCATCGACGCGTTTGCGGATCTCGGTAAAAGTCTCTTCGGTGGCGAATATCCGCTGGAGATCAGAGTCCGGGTCATCCGTCACGGACGTAAATCCCTGATCGCTCAGGTCAGGTATCTCCCAGACCAGGCGGTTGTCGCTATCAAATCCGAACATAGCCCGGCTTTTTTCAAGATGCTTCGGATACATGAATACGATTATGTCAGCGGAAATGAAATGCCCGGGCGTGGTTTGCGTCCAGCCGGGTTTCATAAACGGTATCAGACCGTAGCGTTTGGCTATGCGCTGGCTATACCAGACGATCGGTCCGTTGTTGTTCTGGTAAGCTTCCACACCGCTTGATGTGGCTGTCACACCCGGAACTTTTTTTGAATTAAGATACGCTTCCGCCAGTCGGCTCCGGTAGGTGTTACCGGTGCAGACAAAATGGATCAGGACCCCGTGCCTCGGTTTCATACCGGTATTGTATCAGAATAACGCTATCCGGGACTGTCTGAGCGCTTTTATCCGGTGATACAATAGCCCTGAACCATGAATTGGATAACAGCCAGCCTGATCATGTTTGTCGCATCGGTTGCCATGTACCTGATTGTCAGGCGGGGTACTACAAGCGGATATTCCCCAATCCGGATAAATCTGGCGATGTTTTTCATTCCATTTATTCTGTATTCAGTCCTGGCTGCCGGCAGTCCGGCGATGCTGTCAGTTACATTTTTACAGTTGTCGGTACTGATTATTTCCGCTTTGCTTTTCAGTTACGCAGGAAACGTGTTTTCCCTTATGAGCATCAGGTTGGCTCCGAATCCCGGTTACAGTCTGGTAGTTTCAAAAAGTTATGTTCTACTGACAGCACTGGCTTCGGTATTCCTTTTCCGCGACACGCTGACGCTGCCGGGTGCGATTGCGATAGCCTGCATTATCGGGTTTTCACCGCTCGTAATATTGGATCCTGGGGCCGGAAGATCCGGCAGAAGCGGTTACTGGTGGCTGGTTTATGCAATTGGTTCATTCTTCTGTTGGGGATTTCTGGCAATTGCATCAAAATACCTGATACTGCTCGGGGTAGCCGTGATTCCCAGACTCTGGTATATCACCGGTATCGTCAGCGGCCTGGTAATCGGCCAGTCGGTAGTAGAAAGGAAATCCGTAATTCCGGATTCTAAGACTGAGACCGTGTTATTAATCTTTATAGGAATTCTTTCCGCCGTTTTCAATTATTTCATGCAGGAAGGATTCAGACTGGCACCGAACATCGGATATGTTAACGCGGTTAATGCTTCGTCTATTGCCGCAGTGACCGTTCTGGCGGCTATTTTTTTCGGTGACGATTTCAGCTTAAGAAAAATGGCTGGTGTTGCCGGGATAATCGCGGGACTGTTTCTGCTTATGCTCTGAAATCAGCCCGGACGCAGATTCCGCAGGGCAGAATCCTCCCGGCGTACGATTCCTTCAGCCCCAGTTCGAATCTTTCCAGATGACCCGGTCTGTTACCAAGTACGCTCAGCAGGAGGTTTCCGAGCGCGATCGGAGATATGTCTGCTGTATAGGTGTTGATAATGACATAACTGGGATTGGCTGAAAGCAGTCTGACTGCGGATGACAGTAGGTCCGGCAGGTCCTTTTCCAGCTTCCAGACTTCACCCTTGCTGCCCCGGCCGAACCGCGGCGGGTCCATGATGATAGAATCGTAACCCTCACCCCGCTTAAGTTCCCGACTGACGAATTTTGTAACATCATCCACGATCCAGCGTACCGGTCGCTTCCCCAGGCCGGATGCGATGAGATTGCGTTTAGCCCATTCTACTGATCCTTTTGCGCTATCAACATGAGTTACCCGGGCCCCGTGGCAGGCTGCCGCCATAGTGCTTCCGCCGGTATAGGCAAATAAATTGAGAACTGTTGCCGGACGGCGGTTTTGGGGATAATTCATGATGAAATCCCAGTTTACGGCCTGTTCCGGAAATACACCGGTATGTTTAAACTCGGTCGGGCGCAGTGTGAATTTCAGGCCGGAGTAACCGATGCTCCAGGGATCAGGCGGTGGTACGTGGATATTCCAGGTTGTCTCCT
>MFJD01000016.1:26105-33168 GCA_001779095.1 Candidatus Gottesmanbacteria bacterium RBG_16_52_11
CCGTATGAATGCCGCGTCTGCTTTAATCCAGATATCTGCCGGTGCGGCTTTTTGCCAGATAATCCGGGGATCAGGCCGGGTGACGATGTATTTACCGTACCGTTCAAGTTTCTCTCCCAGTCCGCTGTCGACAAGCTCATAATCCCTCCACAGGCCGGGAAAATAAACAGGGATAGTTTCCATGGGCGGATTGTATCATTTATTCCGCACGAAACAGATGCCGGTAACAGTCCCCGGGGAAAAGGCTATCATTAGTCCGTGCCGGCGTTATTTGACTTTCTGCGTACCGGCCCAAAGGTAGCTTACAAGGGCCATCAGGGCGAACAGACCGGCCCAGCGCATCGGATGTTCGCGGGCGACCGGGTAGGTCAGCGCAAATCCGATTCCGATACCCAGAAGTACGCTGGCAAGCATGGTCTGAATCGGGTATTTGCCGAAAAACTTCATCGCATTTTTGTGGTGTTTCATAAGGGCAGGCTCACCTCCGATCTATATCCATCATATACAATATCCGGCAATCTTACCAGAAATAGATTACACGGTCCCCAATTCCATCCGGTATTACCATCCTGTACAATACCCGGGCATGAAAACCATGGTGCTCAGTTTTGCCCATCCGGACGACGATGTTTTCACCTGCGCCATGACGGTCGCCAAATATGTCAATAATGGCTGGACAGTCTACCTCTTATGTGCCACTGACGGCCGGGAAGGGAAGAGCGGCAGACTAGGACATCTGACTCCGGAGCGCCTGGGAGAGCTGCGGCAGGCGGAAGCCCGGACGTCATCGGACATACTCGGAATCTCATCTGTCGAATTTCTGGGCTACCGGGATGGCAGTCTGGATGCGGTAGGCCCGGGGGACCTGGAAGATGTACTGTTTCGGCGTTTAGTCAGACTGGCCCCGGACATTGTCATCACCTTTGACCCGACGGGCATATCCAATCATCCGGATCATGCCAGAATCTGCCTGGCGACGACATATGCTTTTCAGACGTACGCCCGACAGCTAATTGAAACCAGGAATTTTGTCAGGGAGAAGGGTAAAGCTTCACCCCGGAGGTATTTTGTGAAAAAGCACGCCGTAGCTCTCCGGGAGGAACGGTTTGCCGATCTGGTGGAGAAGGCGGGCGAACCGAAACTTTATTATGTATGTGCACCCGAAACTGTCGTCAGGTATGCCATTTCGACGAAAATATATCCGGCGGAGATGTTCGGCAAGCCCTGGCTGGGCACGCCTGACCGGAAGGTTACTACGATAATCGACGGGAAGCGTTTCACGGCTAACAAAATAAAGGCGCTTCATGCTCATGCCAGCCAGATTACGGATATAGAAAGATTTTTGAGCGTACCGGAAAACCCGTTACTTCAAAGGGAATACTTTATCCTTCGGATGAACGGAATCACCGAAGTATTCATGGGTAGAAACGACCGGTACGGTGACCGGCTTTAGTATCAGATTCAGCGGTGCTTGCAACAGTCATCCGGAAAGAGTAAACTGATACCTAAATAGTATCAGTTATGCAGATACCCTGGACAGAAGATTTAGCTGTCATTCTCATGTGCGAACTGGCTGCCGAATACGGTGGCCGGCCGGTATCCCTGACAGACATTTCCGGCCGTCACGGTGTTTCCCGGCTATACCTCAAGAAGATTGCGCGAAAACTGCGAATCACCGGACTGATATCAAGCAGGGAAGGGGCCAACGGCGGTTATTACCTCACCGCGGCGCCCGATACCATATCGGTTTGGGACGTACTGAATTCCGGCATCAGGCCGCTCCGGAAGCAGCGGAATCCGGACTGTCCGCTGATTGCTGTCTGCCTTCCCCAGCGGGTCAGGTCAAAATTGTCGCTGACACTTGAGCGCAGCCTGTCTGCCGTTAAACTATCTGATCTCTTAGGTTAATTCACTATGCCAACACAGATTTTGAGCCTAAATCATATCAGCGCGGGTGTTGCCGGTAAAAATATTCTCCGGAATGTCACAATCCGGGTTGCGCCGGGTGAAGTACATGCGGTCATGGGTCCCAACGGCAGCGGCAAATCGACCCTGGCATCTGTGACGATGGGAAGCCCGGTTTACGCCCTCAGCGCTGACCGCTCCGGGATCAGCATCGGAAAAGCTGAACTGACCGGGTTACCGGCCGAGGAGCGGGCACGCCGGGGTTTGTTCCTGGCTTTCCAGTCACCGGCAGCAGTACCGGGCGTGAGTGTGATGCAGCTGCTGCGGGCGGCATATCAGGAATTGCACTCCACGGGCATGACGGACGGGACGGGTAACGGCGTTCAGAATCCGGTGCTTTCGAGGCGGTGGAAAGCGGCCGATACTTCACTGGTGGAGTTTTCGGAAGCGGTGAGAGATCAGGCCCGGGCGCTTGATATTGACGAAGCACTCCTTAATCGGGGGATAAATGACGGTTTTTCCGGAGGTGAGCGGAAAAAAATGGAAATTCTTCAGGCATTGGTTTTAAAACCTAAATTCGCGATCTTCGACGAGATAGACACGGGTCTTGACGTTGACGCCCTTCGGATCGTTGCGGCAGGCATCCGGACTCTCCGGCGGCGCGGTACCGGATGCATCATTATCACCCACTACCTGCGGATTCTCCGTTATATCAGGCCTGACCGGGTCCACGTCATCGTCGGCGGGCGCCTCATCAGGAGCGGCGGGTGGCAACTGGCCCGGCAGATAGAGAAACGGGGTTACGCTGATTTGACAGATAGGTGATGCGGGGTACCGCAACCCCGGTTTTTATCGGATATGCAGCAATTACCGTCGGATCAGGATTATAAATACGGTTTCAGAAAGCCCGAACGCTACGTTTATAAGTCCGGCAAGGGGCTTTCCGAGAAGGTGGTTTCGGACATGTCAGCAATGAAGGGTGAATCCGAATGGATGCGGAGACTACGGAACCTGAGTCTGAAGATTTTTTCATCTAAAGGTATGCCGGGATGGGGAGCGGATTTGTCAGGCATCAGGTTTGACGATATCCATTATTACGTAAAGCCGACCGACCGACCGGTGAATTCCTGGCAGGATCTGCCGGAGGAAATCAGGGACACCTATGACAGAATCGGTATTCCCGAAGCGGAAAAACGCTTTCTTATGGGTGTATCGGCACAGTATGAAAGCGAGGTTGTTTATAAGAGCATTAACAAAATGCTCGAGAAAAAAGGCGTGGTATTCCTCGACATGGATTCAGGCCTTAAGAAGTATCCGGAACTCGTGAAACGTTATTTCGGTACGGTTGTGCCTCCGGCAGACAATAAATTTGCAGCTCTCAATAGTGCTGTCTGGTCAGGCGGTTCTTTCGTTTACGTACCCAAAGGTGTCAGGGTAGAATTGCCGCTGCAGGCGTATTTCCGTATCAATGCAGCCAGCATGGGCCAGTTCGAGCGGACCCTGATCATCGCCGAAGAGGGCAGTTTCGTGCATTATGTGGAAGGCTGTACGGCGCCTGTCTATTCCACGGATTCGCTCCACAGCGCAGTTGTTGAGATTATTGTCGGAAAAGGAGCCCGGGTGCGTTATACGACAATACAGAACTGGAGTAATAATGTCTACAATCTGGTGACCAAAAGAGCCCGGGTGGACGAAGAGGGCATTATGGAATGGGTAGACGGTAACCTGGGCAGCAAAATCACCATGAAATACCCGAGTGTATATCTGGCCGGACGGAAAGCCCACGGCGAAGTCCTGTCCATAGCCTATGCCGGGCCCGGTCAGCATCAGGACGCCGGCGGCAAGGCCATACACTTAGCGGCTGAGACTACGTCGCAGATAGTATCCAAATCCATTTCCCGTCAGGGGGGCCGCACATCATACCGCGGTCTGGTGGATATACGGCAGGGTTCCAAAGGCGCCAAAACCAAAGTCGTCTGTGACGCGCTTTTAATGGATGAGGCATCCCGATCCGATACTTATCCGGACATGGTGATAAAGGAAAAAAATGTAACCGTAGAACACGAAGCCACGGTTTCCAAAATCGGGGATGAGCAGCTGTTTTACTTAAGCAGTCGGGGAATCGATAATTCCCAGGCGCAGTCTATGATCGTTAACGGTTTCATTGAGCCGATCGTAAAGGAACTGCCGCTCGAGTATGCAGTCGAACTCAACCGCCTGATTTCACTGCAGATGGAAGGATCGGTAGGATAGTATGGCGGATTATTCCCTGACGGTGCCTGCAGGTACTACCCGGCTGGTAGTTGAGACGGATCCGCAAACCCGGCCCGGTTTTGAATACCGTCTGGAAGCAGGCAGCAATACCACGATAGTCATTCCGGTTGCTAAAACGGCAGAAATCACCAGGTCGTTAATACTTGCCGGCAGGGGCGCAACGGTTACCTGTATCGGACTGGCGGTTCTTAATGGCAGGGATGAGGCATTGATCCATACGCTGCAGCGGCATGACGCACCGGACACGACCAGTTACCTGCATTTTAACAGCGTGCTTTCGGGCGATAGCAGGCTGACCTATGACGGCGGCATTTTCGTGGCTCCGGCTGCCCGGAAAACGGATGCCTATCAGAGAAACGAAAACCTCCTGCTGTCGGAAGGGGCCGATGTCCGCAGTAAGCCGGCGCTTGAGATACTGGCAAATGATGTCCGGTGTACCCACGGGGCCACCGTCTCCGCGGTTGACCCGGATCAGCTCTATTATCTGACAACCCGCGGCATCAGCCCGGATCGGGCAGTCAGCCTGATTGCCAGGGGATTTATTGCCAAGCTTCTCAGCCGGATTTCCGATGCCGGAGTACGCCGTACTGTTGAAGACATCACTGACCGTTGGCTATAATACGCTCATGAATCGGATTAAGGCACTCAGTCTTGCTGAACTTTCCGACGGCAGCATGAAGACCGTCCGTGTGGGCGGCAAGGTTCTGACAATTGCGCGGATCGGACAGGAAATATATGCCATAGACGACGCCTGCAGCCATGCTGAGTGTTCGCTCGGCAGCGAGGGTTTTGTGGATGAATTAACAGTCATGTGCGGATGCCACGGTTCCCGGTTTGACCTGGTAACCGGTAAGGTTCTGTCGCTTCCGGCGACCGAAGACGTTAAGTCGTACAGGACGGAAATTGAGGGCGGGGACGTGTGGATAATCCTGTGAATACCTCCGCCGTTTTTCCGGTATGGGTTTATTTTTATCTCTGTGCATGGCTTACCATTCTGCCGTACCGGAAAGCTGACCGTATAAACTGCAAGATTTGCGATATATGACTCTTACCGGAAAAACTCATTCAGGAAATTTACCGCCATCGACCGTAGATCCCGGGAAAATCAGGAAGGATTTTCCCATATTCAGCCGTCTGATCAACGGTAAACCATTGGTTTATCTTGATTCTACGGCAACCACACTTAAGCCCGCAAAAGTGATTGAGGCGGTTACCGGGTATTACTCCCGGTATACGGCTAATGTTTTCCGGGGCATTTACGCCATATCCGAAGAAGCTACCGCGAAATTCGAGGAAAGCCGCGGCCTGGTCGCCGGCATGATCGGTGCCGACCCGGCCGAAATTGTCTTCGTCAGGAATGCCAGCGAGGCGCTCAATGTCGTTTACAGCAGCTGGGCTAAAACATTCCTTCACGCGGGAGATGAAATTATCACTACGATTCTGGAGCACCATTCTAATTTCGTGCCCTGGCAGCAGATGGCACTTCAATCCAAAACCGGTTTCCGGATCTGGCAGTCCGATCCGAAGGGCAACCTGTCGCTTAATGATCTTGAATCTCTGGTCACCAAACGGACAAAACTGCTGGCAATGACTGCCGTATCAAACGTCACCGGGACAATACTTCCGGTCGCCGGAATCGTAAAACGCGTCAGGGAGATAAACCCCGGGATTAAAGTCCTGGTCGATGCGGCACAGGCGGTGCCGCATATGCCGGTAAAAGTCGGCGACTGGAATGCTGATTTCATTGCCTTTTCCGGACATAAGATGCTCGGCCCGACCGGAATCGGGGTGCTTTGGGCAAGGCGGGAACTGCTTGAGGTGATGCCGCCATACCAGTACGGCGGTGAAATGATCAGGGAAGTTCACCGCGACCGGACAGTATTTCATGACATCCCCCATAAGTTTGAGGCCGGTACCCCGCATATCGCCGGAGTTATCGGACTGGGTGCCGCAGTCAGATACCTGACTTCACTGGGGATGCAGTCCGTGCGCACCCATGAACAGGCGATTACCACCTATGCACTTAAGCGGCTGCAGCAGGTTCCGGGCCTGAAAATTTACGGGCCGGAAACAGCGGATTTGCGGGGAGGTGTCATCGCGTTTACCCTGGACGGGATCCATCCGCACGATACGGCGCAGATTCTGGATACGGATAACGTCTGCGTGAGGGTAGGTTTCCACTGTGCCCAGCCGCTTCACGAATACCTGGGATGCGGACCGACCGTCAGGGCATCGTTTTATATTTACAGTACCGAGGATGACATCGATGCACTGATAAAAGGAATTGAGAAAGTGAAAAAAGTATTCGGATGATCGCAGATTTTCGAAGCTATGGATATCTACCGGGATATCATTCTGGATCACTATAAAAATCCGAGGAATTTCGGAACCCTCGACGGCCACAACGCCGCGGCGGAAGAATTTAACGCCACCTGCGGTGACAGGATCAGGATGGAGATCAGAATATCGGGTACCGGCGAGGGCGCTACCGTATCCGATATCAGGTTTTCCGGCGTCGGATGTGCCATCTCCCAGGCTGCGGCGTCAATGCTGACAGAGCGCGCAAAAGGAATGAAGGTCCGGGAGTTACTTACCCTGAAGGGAAATTATATGCTGGATATGCTGGATACCCGGCTGACCCCGTCCCGGGTCAAATGTGCGACGTTACCTCTGGAGGTAATCCAGAAAGCTGCCGGTATCAGTCCTTGAACGGTCGCCGGAGGCAGTTTATAGTTATTAAGTATGGACTCCGGCGACCCGAAAGTTCAGCGGAAAATCAGATCCCTGACCATGCGCATCGACAGGAACCTCTGTATCGGTGCCGCTACCTGCATTGCGCTGGCGCCGAAAGCCTGGGCGCTGGATGACGAAGCCAAGGCAATTA
>MFJD01000016.1:33191-33553 GCA_001779095.1 Candidatus Gottesmanbacteria bacterium RBG_16_52_11
ACAGACCAATCGCTTCTTGAAGCAGCGAAGGGGTGTCCGGTAGCGGCAATTATTATCACGGATGAAACGGGGAAACAGGTTTTCCCCTGATTGAACCCATAGTCTTGGACTTCGGCAAGCAGGCGGACATTGCGTTGTCAAAAAAGTCCGGTCATGATAGGGTAAGCATATGACAAAGTCAGTGACCTGGAAAATCGGCGGGGAAGCCGGATTCGGAATAATGTCGTCCGGCATCATGCTTTCCCGGTTGTTTTCCCGCCGGGGATATCACGTTTTTGCACTTAATGAATACCCGTCCCTGATCCGCGGCGGCCATAATGTGATAACCGTAAGAATTGCCTGCGAGACTTTCGCCGCACTCA
>MFJD01000016.1:33575-37563 GCA_001779095.1 Candidatus Gottesmanbacteria bacterium RBG_16_52_11
AGCAGACGGTCGAACAGCATAAATCGGAACTTTCTGCCGGCGCCCTGGTCGTATATGACCCCCGCGATCATGAATGGAAAGCCGGGGACCTGCCGGAAAAGGCGGTTCCGGTGCCCGTGCCGCTGTCGGAGATCAACAGGAATTTCGGCGGCGAGACGGTGATGCGCAATACAGTGGCAATCGCCGCATCCATTGCCCTGATGGGGGCGCCTTTTGAGGACTTAAGTATTATGCTCACCGACCAGTTCCGCCGGAAAGGCGATGAAGTGGTGAAGCAGAATGTTTCGCTGGCGAAAGCCGGATACGATTACGTCACCGGCCATTTCAAGGACCTGACTTCCATGCATCTGGATGCCGTCAAACCCGGAGGACAAAAGCTGATCATCAACGGCAGTGAGGCGCTGGGAGTTGCGGCTGTGCGCGCCGGGCTTAAATTTGCCGCGATTTATCCCATGACTCCGATCAACGCATTGATTACTTATCTGGCTGATCACGCCAAAAAATACCGGATTGTATACAAGCAGCCGGAAGATGAAATTGCCGGCATCAACATGGCTATCGGCGCTTCATTGGCCGGTGTCAGGAGCATGGTGGCAACTTCAGGCGGCGGTTTTGCGCTGATGGTCGAAGGGCTGGCGCTAGCGGGCATGATCGAGGTTCCCCTTGTCATCGATCTGGGGATGCGGGTCGGTCCGGCTACCGGCATGCCGACCTGGACGGAACAGGGTGAGCTTAGATTCGTGATCAGCGCCGGACACGGGGAGTTTGCCAGGATTGTTCTGGCTCCGGGGGATGCGGAAGAAATTTTCCGCGTTACGGTCGAAGCGTTCAACCTGGCCGACAAATATCAGATACCGGTTTTTATCCTGACCGACAAATACCTCAATGAGAGCCAGTGGTGCGTCCCGAAGGAAGTGTACGGCGCGCCGGTGAAAGTTGAACGGGGGAAACTGGTCGGACCGGATGAACTGACCTCGGAGTCCCGGTTCAGGCGTTACCGGACTGATTCCCCGGATGGCGTGTCCCCCCGGAGTATTCCCGGCACCAAACACGGCACGTATGTTGCCAACTCATATGAACATGATGAGGTGGGTCTGGTGACTGAGGACCCGGCACTCCGGAAGTCCATGACCGACAAGAGAATGCGTAAGCTCGCGGCCATTGCTTCAGACTTCCGTCCGCCCGATGTATACGGAAAAAGTGACGCGGAACTGACTTTCGTCAGCTGGGGTACAACGAAAGGACCGATTCTGGAAGCCATGAAAATTCTGGATCAGAAAGGCCGGAAATCACGATTGGTTCATTTCACCTGGCTCTATCCGTTCCCTTCTGCTGCTATTGAGAAATTGCTCAGGGAATCGGCCAGGGTAATTGATATCGAAAATAATGCCACCGGACAGCTGGCCGACCTGATCAGGGAGCATACCGGAATCATGGTTGCCGAGCGGCTTCTGAAGTATGACGGCCGGCCGTTTTTTCCGGAGGAAATCGTATCGGGGTGTGAAAGGAAAACCTGATTATGGGATCGCAGTCAGAGCTGACCATAGCATCTTATGATACCGGCAAGTCGCCGACCTGGTGTCCCGGGTGCGGGGATTTCGGAATCTGGATATCGCTTAAGAACGCACTGGTGAAAATGGGGCTGGGACCGGACGACGTTTTCCTGGTATATGGCATCGGCTGCCACGGCAACATGTACAGCTGGATGAAAACATATGCCTGTGAGGGACTGCACGGCCGGACCCTGCCGGTCGCGCAGGGAATTAAACTGGCCAATCACCCGCTGCCGGTAATTATCATTTCCGGTGACGGCGACGGGCTGGGTGAGGGCGGTAACCATTTCATTCACGCTGCCAAGCGCAATCCCAACGTTACCGTGATTCTGCACGATAACCAGCTTTACAGCCTGACTACCGGTCAGGCATCACCGACCGCCAAGCCCGGCTTCAAAACCAAGTCGACGCCGGAAGGAGTATATGACGAACCGATTAATCCGCTGACAATGTCCATCGCTGCCGGCGCTACATATGTTGCCCGGGGTTTTGCCGGAGATGCCGCTTACCTGACCCAGCTGATAGTAGATGCGGTTAATCATAAGGGATTTTCCTTGGTCGATATACTTCAGCCCTGCGTAACGTTTGATAAAATCCATACATACGCATATTACCGACAGCGGGTATACCGGCTGGATGCCGAAGGCTATAAACCGGACAATAAAGCTACTGCCCTTGCCAAAGCGTTCGAATGGGGAGACCGGATCCCGACCGGCGTTTTTTACCAGGAAGAGAAACCGACCAGTGAGGACAGGGAAGCCGCAATAGCGGAGTTGCCATTGGTTGCGCAGCCGCTGGAAATCCCCGACATTGACAGCATGCTGGCTGAATTCATATAAATACCCCGCCGGTGATGCTACGGGCAATCAGTCAGCAGAGTTATGCTGCGGCCGGGTGTTGACGTAATTATTAGCAGTTGCTATACTTGAGTGCTAAATATTCTATGGCTGAAGAAACTTTATCGCATGATCAGATATATCCGGTCGTACCCATACGGGACGGTGTGGTATTTCCCGGTACTGAAATGATTCTGACTTTCGGGCGCCAGCGGTCGGTCGCCGCCATCGAAGCCGCCCAGTCCACCGGTAAGCGGGTTGTCCTGGTGATGCAGCGTAACGCCAATGTCAACGATCCTACTCCGTCAGATCTGTACCAGATCGGCACGATCGCAGAAATAGTCCAGATGATGAAAAATGAGGGCGAAATCAACGCCCTGGTCCGGGGAATCGTTAAGGTTGAAGTCCAGTCGTTTGAGTCAGTCGAACCGTTTTTCGTGGCGAAAGTTGCCCAGATTGGGGATTCGGATGAATCGAATGACGAAACCAAAGCGCTGGCCCGGCATCTCACCAATGAGCTGCGCCGCGCCGTGAATCTCGGTAAATCCATGGACTTCCTGACATTCATGAATATTATGTCGGGCGTGTCGGAAATCCAGTTGTCCAATATGGTAGCCGGAATTCTTGATATTAAGCCCCGCGAACGCCAGGAAATTCTGGAACTGTCCTCAGTCAAAACCCGTCTGGAAAAGGAAGTCGGATACCTGGCCAACGAGCTGAAGGTTCTGGAAATTGAACGCAAGATCGCCAATAAAACCCAGGAGAAATTCGATAAATCCATGCGCGAACAGGTACTGCGCGAGCGGATGAAAACAATAGAAAAAGAACTTGGAGAGGAAAGCGAAAACAAGGAAATAAAGGAACTGGCAGACAAAATCAAAAAAGCGAACATGCCGGGTGAAGTCCGCCAGAAAGCGGAAAAGGAACTTTCACGCCTGGCTCAGATGTCACAGTACAATCCCGAAACATCGTATGTGAGGACTTACCTGGACTGGCTGGTGGAACTGCCCTGGTCGATTGCCAGCCCTCACGATGTCCGGATCACCGATGCGGAAAAGGTTTTAAACGATGATCATTACGGGCTTAAGAAAGTGAAGGAGAGGATCCTCGAATACCTGGCGGTCATGAAGCTGAGGGCGGCCGAAAAAGATGAAGATGAAGACGAGGAAAGCGGCGGACCTGCCGGTCCGAAAGACCAGAAGCAGTCACCGGGAAAGGACGCGAAAAAGCCTAAAAGCAAAACCGCACCTACCATTCTCTGTTTCGTCGGGCCGCCCGGCGTCGGTAAGACCTCTATCGGTAAATCGATCGCCCGGTCGCTGGGCAGGAAATTCGTGAAAATGTCACTTGGCGGAATCAGGGATGAAGCGGAAATCAGGGGTCACCGCCGGACGTATGTCGGCGCCATGCCGGGGCGTATTATTCAGGGTGTCAAACAGGCCGGTACCAAAAATCCAGTATTTATGCTGGATGAGATCGATAAGGTCGGAGCGGATTTCCGGGGGGATCCTTCGGCGGCTCTGCTTGAAGCCCTGGATCCGGAACAGAACTACGCTTTTTCCGACCATTACCTGGAAGTGCCTTTTGATTTATCCGACG
>MFJD01000016.1:37588-50854 GCA_001779095.1 Candidatus Gottesmanbacteria bacterium RBG_16_52_11
GGCCCTGCGGGACCGTCTGGAAATCATTCAGTACCCCGGATACACCATCGACGAGAAATTTCATATTGCCGTTGACTTCCTTTTTGAAAAACAGCGGAAACTGCATGGCATTCCCAAAGACATGGTCAAACTGTCAGATGCGGCAATGCTGGAAATCATCAATAAATATACCCGGGAAGCCGGCGTCCGCAGCCTGGAGCGGCAGATTGCCACACTTTTCCGGAAAATCGCCCGGAAGATTGCCGATGAGTCCAACGGAATAAGGAAAAAGGTAATTATCGGTAACGCGGACGTTCAGAAGTACCTGGGGCCGTACAGGTACGCGTCCTCACTGGCAGAGAAGAAGGACGAAATCGGGATGGCGACAGGGGTAGCCTGGACCGAAGCCGGCGGAGATATCCTGTTTATTGAAGTAGCACTGATGCCGGGTAAAGGTACCCTAACCCTGACCGGCCAGCTGGGTGATGTGATGAAGGAATCCGGCCAGGCGGCACTGTCTTATGTCAGAAGCCGGTACCGGGTTCTGGGTCTGGGTGAGAAATTTTTCCAGAAACTGGATGTCCATATTCACGTTCCCGAAGGTGCGGTACCCAAAGACGGACCTTCAGCCGGTGCTGCAATCGGCACTGCCCTGGTGTCGGCACTGACGCGGATTCCGATCAAGCGGATTGTTGCCATGACCGGTGAAATCACGCTACGCGGCAGGGTACTGGAAATCGGCGGAGTCAAAGAGAAAGTTATAGCTGCTCACCGGGCCGGAATCCGGACCATGATCCTGCCGAAAAACAACCGGAAAGACCTGGAAGATATACCCAAAAAGGTGCTGGATGAGCTCGATTTCCATTTCGTGGAGCATATGGATGAAGTCCTGAAAGTAGCCCTCAAAAAACCGGTCGGACAGGTCAGGACCCTCAGAGCATAAAGTCGTAAACCAGCCGGGAAATCATTGCTATAAGTTCAGTAGCCTGAGTTTCATCGGTTACGTCACTGGTAAGTACACCGATGTAAAAAGCCCCATCCGGCGTCTCCACGATACCGACGTCATGGATATTGCCGACTTCGGTGCCGATCTTATGGTATATGGTCGTTCCGGGCGGAAGTTTGCCCGGAAGCCGGTCTTCAAAATCACTGTCTTTGAGAAACGCCAGCATTTCACCGGAATAAGCCTGATTTGTCAGTTCGTTCCGGTAGATTTTGCGGAAAAGCTTGGCCATATCTGCATTGGATGTAGTATTCTCGTCCATGTCCGTCTGAACAAGTCCGAAATCAGATACCATTTTCTTGAGCCGCTGCTGGCCGACGATGTATTGTGCCAGTATATAGGCGGCGGTATTGTCACTTTTCTGGATCATCAGCTTAGCCAGTGTTTTGACTGAGTACGTGCTCCCCGGAGAATCATAGCGGATTGATCCGGTACCGTAATTCTGGATATCCCCGGCCTGGAGCGTAATCACCCGGTTCAGGTCCGTTTCACCCCTTTCGCTTAAAACATACAGAGCCGCCAGAATCGGTACTTTATTGACTGAAGCCGCCCGGTGCATGACCATGCCGTCAATGCTGACAGTGAAACTTGAGTTCATGTCTTCAACGACGACAGAGTAATTCTTCCATGCATTACCGACTGCCTGCCGGATGGAATTTTCCAGTTCCAGGGGGTTGCGGTTTTTTTTGCCGGCCTTGACCGGCAGCTCCGGGGCATTAGTCGGCTGTGGAGATTCAGGCAGGGGGGATATGACGGCACCGCTGTCCCTTCGCAATAAGGCGAGGACTATCAGGATAATGCCGATGATGATGATTATTTTTCCGGAGGATTTTCTCTGCCGCCTCCGGGCAGTCGCGGACGCGGGGAGCGTGAACATGGGTGAATTGTATCACAAGGCCGTTCTGTGCTACTCTTCACAATGTGAAGAAGTCACCAGTGAAGTTTGCCGCTTGCCTGATCATCACTTTTTGTTTTATGTGGTTGTCCGCCGGAACAGTCCGGGCGGAATCAATTACCGGCTTTACCGCAAGTTTCGACCTCAAAAGCGACGGGAAGGTCCGGATAACCGAAACCATTGACTATGACTTCGGAACGCTGGAGCGGCATGGAATCTTCAGAAATATCCCCTATATAAAAACCAATGCGGAGGGAAAGCGGTTCGCTATGACATTCTCCGACTTCTCGGTTCTGGATTCATCGGGCAATGCCCGTCCGTACCGGCTCACCCGGGAAAACGATGAGACGGTTCTGAAAATCGGCGATCCGGACCGTACGGTTACGGGGATAGTGCGGTATGTCATCGGATACACTGTCAGCGGGGCCGTCACCTATTTTTCCGATCATGACGAGTTTTACTGGAACGTAACCGGTAACGGGTGGGAAATTCCTATTCAGACAACAGAAGCCTCCGTGACTTTCCCGGGAAATATTGAGCCCGTATACGTAAAAGTTCTATGCTTCACAGGGTACGAAGGTTCGCGGGAGAGCAAATGTTCAGCTGATTACCGGGACAACAAGGCGCTGGTGACCGCCGGACAGCTTGAAGCCGGACAGGGTCTGACGATTGCCGTGTCGGTTCCGACCGGCATGATGGCGGTCCTGGAACCCCGGGAAGTCGTCAATTTCACCGATACGCCGCTGGGTGCCGCGCTTTTGGCCGTTTTCGGTGTAGTTTTGTTCCTGTTTTCGCTGTTCTGGTATATCGCACTGCCGGTTTATGTTGTTTACCGCTGGTGGCTTTACGGACGTGATCCCAGGCCGCCGATGGGGGAAACAGTCTGGTTTGACGCTCCGAAAACCAGAAAGTTAAGGGCATTAACGCCGGGTGAAACCGGGGCGCTGGTGGATGAAACGGCAGATCTGCGCGATATTACTGCCACCATCGTCGACCTGGCGCGCCGCGGTTTTGCGGTCATCGAAGAACGGAAAAAGAACGACTTCTACATCATTAAAACCGCAAAATCCGATATCGGGAGCCTCCAGCCGTTTGAGGAAAAGTTGTATGTGAGCCTGTTTGCTTCCGGGGATGAACTGCGGGTAAAAGACGCCAGGCTGGTTTCCGAGGTCGAGTCGGTTAAATCAAAGCTGTACGATGCGCTGGTTTCCGAAGGATTTTTCCCGGATAATCCCGAGTCGGTCCGGACTAAATATACCCTTCTGGGGGTGGCGGCGTTAGTAACCCTGAATCTGCCGCTGGTATTAATCGCATTCATTTTCGGACGGGCTATGCCCCGGAAGACTTTATACGGCGCCCAGACCGCTGCCGTCGGAGTGTCGCTTAAAAATTTCCTGACCAGCCAGGAAAAGCCGCTGGGACATCAGGCGAAGAACCAGCTGTTTTTCGAAAAACTTCTGCCTTACGCCGTTGCCTTCGGGGTCGAACGGATCTGGGCTGAGCGCTTTTCCGATATCACTATGCAACCTCCGGAGTGGTACCGCGGTTATTCATGGCGGTCATATAATAGTATGGCGCTCACCGATTCACTCAGGTCATCACTCGGAAGTGTGGTACGGGCTGCGACGCCCACATCGTCATCCAGCGGATTTTCGTCAGGTTTTTCCGGTGGTTCATCCGGCGGCGGAGGAGGAGGCGGAGGAGGCGGTAGCTGGTAGTGGACAGGGCCACGTTTGAATCACTGGTCGCGGAGGCCGTCAGGGGATTACCGGAAGAATTTTCGGAGAAACTGGATAATGTAGTGGTAATGGTGGAGGATTTTCCGGCTTCGGAAGATCTGATAGAGCTTGGTATACCTGACCGCAGCATGTTATTCGGTTTATACCGCGGTATACCCCGCTCGACCCGGCCGAGAGGATATCAGGGAGTGACTCCGGACATCATCTCGGTTTACATGCTGCCGGTTCTTTCAGTATGCCGGACGCCGGAAGAAGTCAGGGCTAAAGTAACTGATGTGGTCATACATGAAATAGCCCATCATTTCGGTATAAGCGATGAGGAAATAGAGCAAATTAAAAACTGAAATGATGCACTGAAATAGAAGTGCGGAATCCGAAACGAATTCAAATGTTACAATTTTCTGATCAGTGAAACGGTTAAATCATTAAAAAATTTTAACAGTGTTTCGGATTTTTTTATTAGTATTTCGGATTTATAATAATTTAAGCACATTCCACCAGCTTTTAATGTATTCCGCACGGCGGTTCTGGTACTTGAGATAATAAGCATGTTCCCACACATCAAGTCCCAGGACCGGCGTATGGCCTCTGAGATACGGTGAGTCCTGATTCGGCAATGAGTATACATCAAGCTTCCCGGTGCCGTCATCAACCAGCCAGGCCCAACCGCTGCCGAAATGGTTCGTGGCGGTTTCGGTAAACTTTTCGGTAAATGCCGCGACCGATCCGAACGTTTGACTGATCCTGGAAATGAGATTCTTATCCGGTTCCTTCTGCGGTCCCATAATGGTCCAGAAAAGCGAATGATTCAGATAGCCGCCGCCATGGTTCTGGAGAATTTTCCGGTCCGGCGGACTCATATCGAGCTTTTCAAGTCCCCGCATCAGGTCAGACAAACCGGCATCAGCCAGTTTCGGATACTTCTCAAGCACGGCGTTGAGCTTATCAATATATGCCTGATGATGTTTGGTATGGTGGATTTCCATCGTTTTGGCATCTATATGCGGCTCCAGTGCGTCGTAGGCGTACGGGAGCTTAGGTAGGGAATATTTCATACGCGCCTCCGTTCAGAAGATATAAATTTTAATAATGATTACTATAGCATACGGATATGCTGATAGCAAGAAATGTATAGATATAGGTCTAATGATAATGACCGTTCAACACATCATGCTGATATATGTGGGGGAACGGGGTACCGGTCCTGGAATAGGTACAGAAACGACAAACCGGAGAGTTTTGACCTTACACCAGCCTGTCGGACACGGAGCTCGGACAGCTCAGCGTGCTAACGGTGGGTATACTGCAGTTTCCGTGGTCACTGCAATGGCCATACTGGCAGGCATACAATCACGGTTTTTAAACTTGCCTGGGAGCGTTTAACTATCCCGGATAATATATTCTGGATATATTTTGTTTTCAATATGATAGCAGTTGTTACTTTACTTGAACTGTTGCTACTTAAATAACTTTCCGGGTAATTATCTGATTCAGATAATTCCCACGAAATAATCCGGTAAATTATATACCACGATAGGTCCGAACCGTGTTATACTCGGGTGCAGTTTACACCGTTACTCCGGCATAACTCAGCTGCAGTTACCGGCGGACCATGCTGACCAGCCGGACATGGTGACGGAAAACCTTTGTTATGGGCAATAAGCAAATTATCATCACAGCCAGCGACCGCCGGCACGGAGATTTTCTGGTCGGCCACTGGCTCAGATCACTGAAAGATAATGTCAGACTCGACAGCACAGACGTGGCTGTCATTGATTACGGACTTTCCGCATATCAAAGGAATTTGCTGGACGACACAGGAATCATCAGGATAGCCGGAAAGTCCGACGGACATGTAGTAACCTCGCGTTTTATCGATACCGGACGGTACCTGGCATCAACAGAGCATGATCAGGTACTTTTCATTGACAGCGCGGATATCATAATCCAGTCCGATATATCCCGGGTGTTTACAACCCACTGCGATGATTTCCGGGTCGCCGGGGTGGACATGGAAATCATGTTTTTCGAACAGTTCATCGGGACTAATTTCAACCGGGTGACCAGGAAAAAACTCTGGTCAGAACTTAAGGATAAACCGGTACTCAACGCCGGTGTTATCTTTGCACCCCGGCTGAAATTCATCAGGTTATGCCGTATGGTCGGCCGGCTGGTCGGCAACCGGAGTGTGTACGGTCCGGACCAGGTGGCCGTAAATTATTTTCTTTACCGGGAACGTTTTAAATTCCTCGACCATACCTACAATTTCATGCCGGGGACTGAGCAGGAAAACTTCAGTATCAGGGACGGTGTCTTTTATCACGCCGACGGCAGGAAGGTGGCTGTCGTCCATAATGCCGGACACGTTAAGGTGCTGCGTCCGATAGCCAATTTCGGGTATGGAACATCTCATAATATCATGAACCACGAAGCGTATTACGGCAAACGGGCGTTCTTCGCCCTGGCCGGAATTGTCAAAGGGTTTTTCCGGAAACTGAAACGTCCGGAAATCTCTCCGTTGACTGTCGCGTACCGCCCACCGGGTGTCCGGGACAGATACGGGTCAGGAAAATAACCCTCCGTACGGGATAAATCTCCGGTTTATTCAGGTCATAAAATCCGTGGCAGTATTTTTCCGTTTAATCGCTATAATGAAAATAGTACGGCCGCCGCGGCCGCTGTAATGATATGGAACAGATGCTTTTTGACGACATTATCCAGTTTCCGGATGAGGAATCGCAGAGGCGGTATAATTCGCTGGTCGGACTGGATGACCTGAAAGCCCGTCTGAATAAGGAATCGGAAATCCTCTTAAATCCCCAGTCGCTGGCCAAGTGGAGTCAGGAAAAACACGGTAGCGTGCTGCCGATCATCAGCTTGTTCCACAGCCGGCACCCGTTTTTTATTTTCTGCGGTGATGTAGGTACGGGGAAAACAACCCTGGCAGAAACTTTCGGCGATCACCTGGCCCGCGAAAAAAACCTGCGCCTGACGCTATTCAGCCTGAGTCTCAATGCCCGCGGCAGCGGAAATGCCGGGGAAATGACGAATTTTATAGCAACGGCATTCCACCACATCAAGAAATTTACCAGCCAGTTCCTGTCGACTGACGGCACCTATGCGTCGGGCTGTATTCTGCTTATCGATGAGGCCGATGCTCTGGCCGAATCACGCGATACGGAACGGATGGAACATGAGGACCGGGCTGGAGTAAACAGCCTGATCCAGGGACTGGATTCGATGAAGCGGGATCACCTGCCGGTCCTGATTGTCATGTGTACCAACCGGCTGGGTACGATTGATCCGGCGGTGCGCCGGAGGGCGGCAGCGATTTTTCAGTTCCGCCGTCCCAACGAAACCCAGAGATACGCGCTCCTCAAGACTTACCTCAGCGGAACCGGTATTGAGGACGCGGATCTCCAGCTGATTGCCAAACTGACGGGGGAAAACAAACAAAGAAGCTACGGATATACTTTTTCGGACCTGACGCAGAATTTGCTCCCGGCTCTGGTTTTTGAAACCTATCCGAACGACATGATTACCAAAGATATAGTATTCAGACTGACGGAAAAAATTGTTCCCACCCCGCCCCTGAACGAATGGAAGTAGTATTACCGGAAGAAGTCAGTTTCGGGATTCCGGTCAATCAGCCGGTGCGCGGTTTTCATTTCCTCCGGCGTATTGATATAGATGATCTCAAATTTACCGGATGTAGTTTTGTTCACGTAATCCAGGGTGACCTCCGTTATCAGCACCAGACCCCAGTACAGCCATTTTCCATTGACATCTTCGACGAAAAAATTCCTCACCGGAGGAGCCTTGTACAGGCGGATATTCGGCTTGTTTTTGAATTCAAAAACTTTACCCTTGAAATCGGATGCCGTGAACGGTTTTCTAAAATGTATCTTGTAGTCCAATACTTCTGGAAATCCCTGTACACGGGAAATCCGGAGCGTATCGTTAATTTCAACAAAGCTACCCATACGATATCCCCATAATATTATACTATTGGTGGATATGTATCGCCTTAAATTTCATGTACCACAATCCCGGATAGGGTTTACAATATACCTATGCCCGGCGGAAATGAGCTGACTTCCTTCGTCTCCGATAAGCCCGAAGAAATTTATACCAGGTTCGGTACCACAATTAACGGACTTCCCGCCGCGGAAATCCCCGGACGGTTAGAAAAATACGGGCATAATTCCGTGGTTCAGGAAAAATTCCGGCCTGTCATTATTGAATTCCTTCTTAATTTCAGAAATCCGCTCATCCTGATACTTCTGTGTATCGTCGCCGTATCGCTGTTCCTCGGTGAAACGATCGATGCCCTGATTGTGCTGGGCATGGTGATTATGAGCGCTGTCCTCAACTTTTATCAGGAGCATCAGGCAAACATTGCCGCCCGGAAACTTAAAAACACGGTTGCCCACACGTCCTGCGTTTTAAGGGACGGGATCGCGGACGAAATTCCGGCTGTAAATATCGTTCCCGGTGATGTCCTCAAGCTCAATGCCGGTGACATGATTCCTGCCGACGCCAGGATTGTCCAGGCCAAGGATCTGTATATCAATCAGTCCGTCCTGACGGGTGAATCCTTCCCGGTTGCCAAGAGTGGCGGTGCGATGGATATCAGTCAGCCGGATATTTCCCTTTTTACCAATATGGCTTTTGCCGGAACCAGCGTCATCTCGGGATCTGCTACTGCGGTCGTGATCCTGACCGGAGTCAGGACTGAATTCGGTAAGGTGGCCGAAAAAATTGCTGCAGCGGGTGAGACGAACGAATTCACCAAAGGCGTCGGTGATTTCAGTGTCATGATTCTGCGGATTATTCTGCTGTTCGTTCTGTTTATATTCCTGGTCAACGCATTCATCAAACAGGACGTTCTCCAGGCGCTGACATTTTCGATCGCCGTAGCCGTCGGACTGACTCCTGAATTCCTTCCGATGATTCTTTCGGTCACCATGAGCAAGGGATCTCAGAATATGGCGAAAAAGGGTGTAATAGTCAAGAGGCTGACAGCAATTCCCACTTTCGGCAGCATGGAGATACTGGCTACCGACAAGACCGGGACACTGACCGAGGACAGGATTACCCTGGTTAAGTACCTCGATTACGACGGGGGCGATTCCGAAGATGTGTTTCTGTCCGCATACCTTAACAGTTCATTCCAGACCGGCATCACCAATCCCATGGATGAAGCCGTGATGAAATTCAAAAGTGCGGACATTTCCGCATACCGGAAAATCGACGAAATCCCGTTTGACTTTGACCGCAAACGGATGAGTGTCATCGTCGAAAAGGAAGGTTCGCAAATTCTTATCACCAAAGGTGCGCCGGAGGAAGTAATTTCCGTCTGCTCCCGGGTTGAGGAATCAGGGTCGGGCAGGGAACTGGATACGCAGCACCGGCAAAACCTGGAGAACGCATTCAGTGCATTAAGCAGTGACGGATTCCGGGTTCTGGCTGTTGCCCAGAAAGTCATTACCGATAAAAAGGCCGTTTATTCCAAATCGGATGAATCGGGTATGACATTTGTCGGATTGGCTGCATTCATGGACCCGGCCAAATCAGGCGTGAAGGAATCAATCGACGAACTGGAGGAAATGGGCATCGAGGTGAAAGTAATTACCGGAGATAATGAGCTGGTGACCCGGAAAATCTGCAGCACGGCCGGCATAGAAATTAAAGGTATGCTGCTGGGGCATGAATCCGACAGTATGAACGACGAGCAGCTTTACCGCAAATCCCTGGAGACGACGGTATTCACCCGGTTTTCCCCCGGCCAGAAGGAACGGGTAATCAAAGTGCTGAAAGACCGCGGGAAAGTCATCGGGTACATGGGGGACGGCATCAATGATGCGCCGTCCCTGAAAGCGGCTGACGTCGGGATATCGGTATCAAACGGTGTCGATGTCGCTAAAGAGTCTTCCGATATTATTCTGACCAGAAAGAGCCTGCACGAACTCAAAAACGGTGTGATTGAGGGCAGGAAAACTTTCGGAAATACCATGAAGTATATCCTGATGGGTTTAAGCTCGAACTTCGGAAATATGTTCAGCGTTCTCGGAGCCGTCATATTTCTACCCTTTCTGCCGATGCTGCCGATCCAGATCCTGCTGAATAATTTCCTGTACGACGTATCCCAGGTAGCCATCCCCACTGATAATGTCGATCAGGATTTTATCCGGCGCCCCAGGCGGTGGAATATGATACACATCAGGAATTTCATGTTTATCTTCGGGCCGATCAGTTCAGTGTTTGATTTCCTGACGTTTTTTGTGCTGTTTCTATTTTTCCGGCAGATGCCGGGGAGTTTCCAGACCGGATGGTTTCTGGAAAGCCTGGCTACCCAGACACTGGTCATCCATATCATCCGGACCAGGAAACTGCCATTTATCCAAAGCACGGCCGGCAAATTCCTAAGCATATCGACGGCTGCCGTAGTAGCCGTCGGCTGGATTATTCCGTTTACGGGTTTTGGGAAATATTTCGGATTCACACCGCTGCCGCCTGCGGTGATGCTGCTTCTGGCGGGAATAGTAGGACTTTACCTGGTAACGGCTGAATTAGGGAAAAGGGTATACTACCGGAAATTTTTTGCCTGACCGCGATGCCGGTAAATCATTAGCCCCTATTGTTTTATAAATCACCGGGACCCGTACAGGTTTATGGTGATTTAGGTAACATTATATTAACACGATATAATAAGCTTATGATGGTTAATCAGGGCAATCCTTGGGATTCATTAGGCAGGAAAACATTCAATACAAATCTTCAGGAAGGAGAAATTGATCCCCGGGTGGCGGATAACGTCCTGATCGCCTGGCCGGTTATATTCGGTGCGATTTCAAAAGAGGTAGACGTACTGACCGGTAGAGCCTTGGATTTCGGATGCGGAACAGGCGCCTTCTGCATTGCGCTTCAGAAACTGGGTTTTTCCGTGACAGGTATCGATCCTTCAGAAGAAATGATACGAATCGCTAAGCAGAATTCTCCGGCAACCGTTACTTATGTCAAGGGTGATTATTCGGTAGCTGAAAACGGGTATAAAGTAATCTCATCAATTATGGTTTTTCAGTTTATACGGGATATCGAAACGGTATTTTCCGTTCTGATAAAATCGCTCTCACCAGGCGGAATTCTGATTTTTGCGGTTCATAATCCGGATTGGGTAAGCGAATGCCTCAAACAGGGTATCGGTTTTTCCGGATTCGACTCTGTAATAAATCCGACATCAGGAATGAAGGATTTCGGTGATATTCATATTCCGGTATTTATCCGAAGATCAAGCGAGTTCGATTCGCTGGCGGCAAAGTACGGATTAAAGAAATTTTTGGAAGCGTACCCGCCGTTTACTCAGGAATTCATTGAAAAATACCCCGATAACAGACCTAAAAATATTCCGGAATTCCTGATTCTGGGATATAAGAAAGATTAGTGTTCCGTTGGTTCGAATCCGACTTTCTTGATATTAATCAGTGAAGTTACTTTGCTGGTATCAGGAGTGATTTAACCCAATGATGATATGAAAGAAAAAATTATTTTACCTTCCCTATGTTGCGATGTTCGTACTGATTGTGGCAGCTGTCGCCGCTAAGTCGTACGATTCGACTTTTGACTTCCGATCAAAGGCAGCTACCGAAACAGTATTCCGGGACGGAGGTTTTAAACGCCGACAGAACGACCCGGAAACTTCAAAGTATAATTACACGCTCAAAATTGACAGCCGTAACCGGATTAGTTATTCCCATGAGGTTTTTTAAGTTGTATGCAATAAACTTCGTAATAATCGGAGCTATGAATAACATTCTCAACCTCCGTCCTTCTACTATAGCTTCCTGTGTGAAAAATGTCAGAAGTTCTAAATAAATTCGGAAAATCACCAAACATATTTGTAATCTGAATAGGAAATAATCAGTGTGTGAATACCAAAAAAACATCACCTGATAGCCGATTTCAGATATAGTGGTATAATCAGCTAAACCCGTAAAAAGGAGCTTATATGGCTATCCAGGAAAGAAATGGCATAATTCAGGGATCGCCCGCAGATATCGCCGAAGGATTATCCGACGTGTTAGGTACCAGAATATTCCCCGGTGACGAAGACATACTGAAACATCCGAATATTTTGGGAGTTCAGGCCGGGACACACAGATTCGAACGTCATCATGATCTGCAAGGCAGAGTTCATCTGTCAGTTGTGCCCATTAATTCGCCTTCGGCAGGAGATGAAGTAATCTGATTTCTGGCGGGACCTGCTCTCCTGATTGATCTCCTGTGGGTGATAAAGGATATCATCCCCTAAGTTCCCATATCTACATTTAAATTATCCGGCCGTATTCCGCCTCCAGAAGATCCGAGAGGAATAGTCCCCATTTTGTCAAAGCGCTTTTCTTAAGCTGGTACAACTGGTTTTCAGTCAGTTTTAACCGCTTTCTTAAACCGGCGTTGATCTCTGCGGTATCATTTCCGTTCTTGAGCCCGCTCATGACTGACCTAATGATTTCCCGTTCCTGGGACGTCAGGGTGGCCAGTGTTTCATACCAAGCCCGTTCGTTGCCTTCTCCCCGTGCCAGTCTCAAGTTGGCTTCATCAAGGGCCGCCTGAAGTTCTGCAATTTGCCGTTCATATTCCGCTTGAGTCGGATGAACATTATAGGAAATATCATGTCTGGCAGGTAATGGCGCAACCCTAAGAGCTCCGGTAACTAAGACCTCACCGGGGTCCTCAGTATCTGGGTGTGTCTCGTCGTCAGGGGGTGGTGCCTCGAAAATGGTATCGTTGACCGCCTCAGCTTCGATTTCCACAATTGGGGCGATTTCATCAAGGTGGGAAAACAGCGGTTCCTGAGTATCTCCGGCTTCCTCCTGAGTATTTTCCCTATCATCAGTATCGGGTTGATGGGGTTGGTGGACCATTTTTCCCTTAACGTACACGACTTTACCCCCCAAAATTCCGGACAGGATTTCAATATCGGCGGGACTGCTGATCAGCAGATCAATGAGTTCCTGGTTGGATTCAATTTTAGTCAGTGCCTGGGAGACGATCCTGACTTGGTCGGTATTCAAATTGTGCTGTTTGATGATGCCAACCATGATCCGCTGCAGGTGAAGGTTTCCGGGCAGATATTCAGTCATCGCGTAAAACTTGGCGGGATTGAAAACGCCGTCGCCAACATGGCCTCCGCCCTGGGTGGTACGTATTTGGGCGATTATTCCCGGAAAAGAAGCTTCAGCAGACCGGATTTGCTGGCTGAGCGATCCGACATCGCTGTTCCATAGTGTGGCTTTTTGAGTTACCCAGTCGATTGCCCTCCGGGCAATATCTTCCGGTATCCCCAGGATCTTTCCGGGTTGTCTGGTTGATCCCGCATTTACCGCCATGCTCAATATCTGTGACAGCCGTAAACCCTGTTTAGGCCATACGGAGTTAGCATAGGAATTTTGCATCGAACCGATCATCCGGGGGAATTTGACCGCCTTTGCCGAGCGTGCGGCTGCCCGGACGCGTTCGTCATGCAGTTCCTCGTCAGTCATCCCGAATGAAAGCCGGGCCATGATCAGCCGGGCCCCGATTTCGTTCAGTGCTGCAGTTCTGTGATATCCATCCACGATATCGTAGACCATATGACCCGCTACCATCTG
>MFJD01000016.1:50884-51183 GCA_001779095.1 Candidatus Gottesmanbacteria bacterium RBG_16_52_11
GCTGGTCTTCCAGAACGTCCCGGTGGTCTTCATCAACTACGCTTTCGTCCGCGATTACCGCCGATAACGGTATATCCCTGACAATATGGTCGATGAGTGCGCCCATTTCCCCCAGGAATATGAGCTGTCCGTCGGTCGCCGTATCCAGATCGAATTCATCGTTACCGTGAATAATGACTACGTCCGCGGTTTCCGTCCCGTTTTTCCGGAGGGCAAAAACAACCGACGGTTTATGCAGCAGCTCCAGGTGCGGACGTCCTTCGAGGTCAAATACTTCTTTGGTGACCAGCGCATGGGGG
>MFJD01000016.1:51227-66998 GCA_001779095.1 Candidatus Gottesmanbacteria bacterium RBG_16_52_11
GGTCGTAATCCTTGGGGTATCTATCCGAAAGCCCGGACGGTATCTCAAGCGTATTAATCGGTACTTCCCCGATTGATACCGAAAGGTTTTCGTTCTCAAGTAATATCGGAACATCCGCAGCCAGCTCAGACAATGCCATAAATTCTTATGGGACGTAATTTCAGGAAATTAGGTTTGATATTAATATATGAACGGGGTTGGTACAATAGGAAATTTATCCGATCATCACGGTGATGGCGGGAGGCGGCTTGTTCGGGTATTAATGATATATGTATTCCGGGACGGAGGTTTAATACGCCGACAGAACGACCCGGAAACTTCAAAGTGTATTACACGCTCATATATGACAGCCGTATCCGGATTAGCAATTCCCATGAGTATTTTTGAAGTCATATACAATAAACTACGTAATAATTGGAGCGTTTAAATAACATTCTCAACCTCCGTCCCTCCTACTAGGTAATTTGTATCGATATTGCTGTAACGCTATAATCTCCCATATGCCAAATCGGATCACAACGCTGGTTGTTGATGATGAACAAATTACCAGAGTTGAATTTAAAGAAATACTTACAAGATTTGGTTTTAAATGCCGCATAGCAGGATCAGAAGATGCTGCCGTACGAATAGTTGAGAATGGATTTTATCCCGAAACAGCAATAATTGATTATCTTATTCCCACCGGGAGACAGGCATTTTTGGACGGACAAAGTTACGGCCTGACCGGTGGTTTACGGTTATCCCGCTATTTATTGGAAAAGACCGAAGGAAGGTGCCGGGTTATTTTATTAACCGGATTAGATTCATTCAGGGAAGCCGCACAGCAGGCAGGAATTTGGGGATACTGCGAAAAGCCCGTTATTCAGAGATTATTTGATGTGCTTTCTGACGGTGCACTTAAAGATGACGAAATCGGAAAGCCAACAATTAATATTCGAGACGAAATTACCAGTCGTGTTTCCGGAAAAGAAAGGCGGTGAAAATATTTTATTAGTCTCAGCCGGATTTGGTTTGCAAAAGCAAAATACTCACCGGCACTTATGCACTCGATCTCCGCCAGCTGGCGGATCAGGATCGCTAATTGCCGGATTCCCTCCTTCATTCAGAAGCTACGGGCAAGGGCGAACCGGCCTGACGGCTTGGTTCTAACGTTAGGGGTAAAAAAACATCCCGCCATGCGGCGGGAATTACTTATACGCCTGTTGGTATGATGTTGGAATTTTTTTAGCTTCAGTCAAAAATACGTGTTTAGCCTATTAGTACAAGATAATTTGACTGATATTATGGTATAATAAAACACAAGCGAGTAAACCTCTGTTTGAGGAGGTGAAAAGAATGAAGAAATGCAAAGCATGCAGAACGGAAATAGATTTAAAAGCTACAAAATGCCCTCACTGTCAAGCAGATCAAAGAGGTTGGTTTAAACGACACCCGTTTTTAACTGTTATTGGTCTTATTGTACTTTTTGTTATTTTTGCTTCGTCAAGTTCTGTTAATAAAAATCAAAATGAAAGTACATCTAAAAGTAAGTCAGAAACAGTACCAAGTCCAAACACTACAATAGCTATAACACAGTCACAAATACCGATAGAGACACCGATTGTAAGTACACCTGTACAAAAAGTAAGTATAACAGTAACACCAGTAATAAAATTTACACCAACAGTAGAAGTTCAGCAAACTGGGGCAAATTTATTACCATCGAGAGAAGACGCAAAAAGCATTGTTAAAGCCGCTGCGGAAAGCAAGTGGGCAGATGATTATGAAATGGTTAAATACACAATTGACAATCAAATGGAAGCTTATGATTGGTTGGCAAGACAAAACACTCACTTAGACATTCTGAAAAGAGCAAAGCAAAAATGGGCAGATGATTATGAAATGGTTAAATACGAATATGAGAATCAGGTGGAGGCATTCGAAAGTCTGTAATTTATAATTTAAATGTGTGATAAAAAAGGGTGATATTTTTGAATTGTCTATATAAAATGGGGGACGGTTCTCTTTCAGCCACGTTATTCGTAAAGAATCTGATTCTGTACCCCCAGCCGGATTTGGCTCGAATACTCACCTCTTGCTCCTCACTTCATTCAATGCGTCGAGGCCACCTGCGGTTTTCACGGTTACAATAAAAAATCCGACACTCAGCCGGAATAATTAGAGTAAGTGTTGGGACGTAGCCGGAACTTATTTGTCTTAGTTGAAAAGAGTACAGTATGTAAGACCGGAGTAACTATAAGAAGCGGTTAATTTTGACACAGTATGATACACTAAATAAGTATGAAGCTGATGCTGTTTGCTGTTTATGTTTATGATTGACGGTGAAGCATTACGGATTTGTTTTTTGTAGCTTGTATATTTGAAATATATGAGTCTACTACCTGAACGCCTGCTGACTAAGCTTGAAACTTTAGTCAGCCGGTTGCCTTTACCTCTTAACCACTCCGCGCCGGACGTTTCTTCCGAACAAAGTGCAGAACATGCTTCAATCAGCCGCAGAGCCCGGAATATCGGTAAAACCGTCAGACAGAAGGGATTTCAGGAATACGGTAGACAAGTGTGGGCAGAGGGATATGTCAGGTTACTGGATGGCAGAATTGCACAATTGCAGCATGGTATGGATGAACTTCCACAACGTGAAGTACTGGTTGTCTATATACGGTCCGCTCCTGATTCGCGGAATGGAATTTCCATCCGTTATGATTTTGAAACTGATGAAATTAATACATTTAGAATACGCAAAGCAGACGGAAGTCCGGAAATCTCCTACTGGATATATGACCGGCCGGAATATGAAACGCGATTCCCTGCTGATTTAACGCTTGAAGACATCGAAGGTCGGGTTGATAAAATTTTACAATCGGTGGAGAATTTTACAGGTGAAATAATGCGGATTGAGTCTGAAGTAACGGCGGAGAACTCCACCGCAAACCCCCTGTTTTATGAGCCGGCTTAAATTTTTATTACTGAACAGGTCAGTTTAGTAATTCGAGTCGTGCTTCTATTCCGCATCACTCTGGGGTAACCTACAACAATACTCATTATTCATCGTCATTTACCGGTTTAACGAACCGGTAAACCGGTTCTCACCGACACGGAGATACAAAAACCGTCCGGACTTAGCCGGACGATTTTTATATGTACCCCAGCTGGATTCACCACTCCGCTTCGCTGCGAGTGCTCACCAGCACTACTGCTCGAAGGTTCGTAAAGTTGCGGTCTGCGAACCGGGACCGGTTCAAACACAGCCGGAAATACAAAAATAACGTTTAATCAAGTATTTTTGTGTGTACATGTGTTGCGACTAATCACGAACTTGGCTGGAAAGTCAATATTTACCCCAATGAAGATAGGAAATTTTTAACAAATATGTCAATCTGATTTCTCATAGATACATGAAATTCATACCCGCGACCGTCAGGATCGTCTATTGACCATAAAGTAACGTTTTCAGATTGAGTAAGAACTTCCGGGAGCTCACGTTGTTTTGACATAAAAACTATTTTATCCGCATGGTCTATCAAATCCTGAGTCAGTCTTTTTGTGGTTTTATTTGATACATCTATATCCCATTCTTTTAGCACCTGGACAACCAATGGAGCACATATAGCAAGTGTGATACCCGGTAATTCATTCGCATGCGTTCCCGCACTTAAACATGTATGTTTGGAAGTGTATTTTTTAAATAATGCTTCAGCAACCTGACTTCTTCCCTGGTTCCATTTACAGATGAATAAAACGTTCATGGAGATATTATAACAATAGTTAAGCACACCTGTTGGGACGATACTGAAACGTTATTTGCCATTAAGTAGATACATTAGCTGGTTTGTTTTTAAAAGTAAGTAAATATTTATTAAAACCTGATAAAATCATTTTATGACATTTAGATTTGTCACAATTAATGATCATACACAATTACTTTCCTTTTGGAAAGAAAACTATTTTGTAAATGAATTAGACGAACTGGGACCGTTAAAGTCGTTTCTTGAGAAAAACCTGGATTTAAGTCTTTTGGCAGAAGATAAAGGGGAAGTTGTGGGTACTGTTCTCGGGCCATTTGACGGAAGAAGGGGTTATATACAGAAACTGGTGGTGAGAAAAGATTACCGGAAACAAGGCCTGGGTAAACAATTAC
Organism: Candidatus Gottesmanbacteria bacterium RBG_16_52_11; assembly: GCA_001779095.1. Lineage (GTDB taxonomy): Bacteria > Patescibacteriota > Microgenomatia > UBA10105 > UBA927 > RBG-16-52-11. The sequence goes on from MFJD01000016.1 coordinate 55,366, forward strand.
TCGAAAAAGTTATAAAAAATTTACGTTCAGCCGGTGCGCTGTATATACCGATAAACGTGAATGCAGAATTATTTACCTTTTACGAAAAATGCGGCTTCAAGGTAACTGAACAAATACCAATGAACAACACTTACTCTACTTACAAAAAATAAAACCAATTTATTCCCCTGGCCTGATCAGTCAGTACCAGCCGCTGCGGCACAAGGTCGGTTTAAGGCCGTACGCTTCTGTCGGGGTATAATAGAAGAATTATATGGTTTCCGATAACAGTCTTCCCAAAAGACATTCCTGTTTAAAATATATATTCATATTTCTATTGGTTTTCATAGTATACAACGCCATCATTATCGTCTCGTCATTAATTACTCGGGATTTTCTCCTCAATTTATGGATCAGATACGCAATTGCCGGCGTTATCGCAGGATTTATCATCGCACTGTTTGTTGCCTTTGAAGTCAAGGATGACGATGAGAATTAGATTGTAGTTCCAGCCGTTTCGTGGACGGAGGTTTTAAACGCCGACAGAACGACCCGGAAACTTCAAAGTTTAATTACACGCTCAAATATGACAGCCGTAACCGGATTAGCAACTCCCATGAGTTTCTTAAGTTATATGCAATAAACTACGTAATAACCGGAGCGTATGAATAATTTTCTCAACCTCCGTCCCTCTACTATTTACCTCAAATCTCGGGTAGAGAGGATGTTTATTAGTTCTCTTACGGTATAATTCAATAATATGAGCACAGAGAATGATCAATACGGATCAGGTTGGGTAGAAACAGCAAAAAGATTCAAAACTTTAGTTGACACCAATACACAACTACCTGCCAGTCCGGGAAAAGGAGTATTTCTGGGACATGCTTTTTCCGTTCTTTTGGAAAACCCTGAAGGTATCATAGCTCCGGATAATCCTTCTAGACGGAAATTAGAAAAACTGATGGAAATATTGAGATTAGATGATTTCAGCGTTCACTGTGCCCTGGAAAGGGAAGGCTGGGGTGAAAGGCTAATGTCACCTGAGAAAGCAGTTGTATTGGATAATGATCAGGTATCAAAAGCTGATCATATCGTTACCTATCCTCAAAATTCTCCGGGAGCGTTTATGGAACTCGGATTTGCTGCAGCGGGAGCAGACATTAACATGACAAATAAATCACTGTTAATAATCCTATCGGGCAGTGTAACACAGACTGATGCCATAAATCTCACTGACGAACAAAACTCTGTTCGGGGAGTAATAGAATGGATGAAAACACAAGGAAGCCGCGCGGAAGTAATCTATGACAATACGGTATCGCTTGAAGAATTTGTTGCAACAGTAGTTCCTCAAATTCAGGATTTCGTAAATCCGGCTCAGGGGGAGCATTAATCAGATTCACACCTGGTGTGTAACTTTGTAATATAATTTATGGTGTCAGCTCCGCTCGTAAATAACACTTTTGAACAGCAAGTAGGCCACTGTTCCGTCCTGCAACTTTTGTTCACCGATTAACTGTGACGGATCGTCAGGATTATTAATCACCTGTACCACACCGCGAGTATTTGTGCCTTCTTCATGGGTGCCCGTAATAAATACTCCAGCCCATGGTACATCTGGCGTGAGAGAAAGGACTCCGGTACCGTCAGTTAATACTGTGAGCCTCCATCTGACAATCTGATTATTCCATCTGTAATCTGTAATGTCGTAGTTACCGGGTTTCAAATTATGCACAAATGCCGAAGTCATAGCATCTCGGGCTTTTTTTTCAATATCATTTGCGTCAGTTGGATCGACTTCAATCGGTTGAAGATATATCAGCTCCTTAATAGTCATATTATCCGTGTCATTTTAGTACTATGGCGTGAAATAATGAAATCGGTTACGGTTCTCTTTCCTTGTCAGCCACAACTTAAGGGAAGGTTAATAGCCTCAATATTTCAGTATTTCAGGGACGGAGGTTTTAACCGCCGACAGAACGACCCGGAAACTTCAAAGTGTATTACACGCTCAAATATGACAGCCGTAACCGGATTAGCAATTCCCATGATTTTATTAAGTTATATACAATAAACTACGTAATAACCGGAGCGTTTGAATAACATTCTCAACCTCCGTCCCTACTGTATTACTGTACTTCGTCCGTCAGTTAACGGACTTTGAGGTACAGTGAAAGAGAACCGTTTCCTAATAAAAAACATTGCATTTGGGTATAGAATAATATTTAATATTTAATAATATGTCTGCTCCGATTCAACCCCAGCACAATATAAATGACAGCCACCGCCCGTCATTTATCACTGAAAGTGACGAAATTGCCGACATGATCCCGTATATCGTCGCTGAAGTGGATAAAAATAAAATTTATACCTGGATGAATCAGGCCGGTCGGGATTTTTTCGGTGAGGCAGCCGTAGGAAAGGAAGCGGAGGAATTTTTTGTTGGGGAGCAGTCTGTATACGAGAAAGTAGAACCGCTTTTTAAGGGTTCAAGTGATGTTTACTATGTGGAAAGCTGGCAGCGGAGGCAGGATGGACAAACCCGTCTTCTGGCTTGGTGGTGCCATGCGCTGAAAAACAATACCGGAGAAATCGTCGGAGCTTTGTCATGCGCCCGGGACATCACCGATAGCAGGAAGGTCGAGGAAAAACTGAAGGAAAACGAAGCCCAACTGTCAAATGCCTTAAGAATCGGTCATCTGGGGCCGTGGGAATACGATTTCGAGAGAGATATATTTACATTCAACGACCTGTTTTATGCCATGTTCCGTACTACCGTTGATAAAGTCGGCAGTTACACCCTCAAATCAGCCGAGTATGCCAGCCGTTTTCTTTACCCCGAAGATGTAGCGCTGGTAGGCACGGAAATTCAAAAGGCCATAGATACCAAAGATCCGAATTTCTTTGCATCTCTAGAACACCGTATCCGTTATGCCGACGGGGAGACCGGTTATATTACCGTACGGTTTTTTATCGTGAAAAATGATCAGGGAAAAACCATCAGATCTTACGGTGTGAATCAGGATATTACCGACAGGAAAAAATCCGAAGAAGATCTTAAGAATGCCAAGACCGACCTGGAGCAGAAGGTTAAGGAACTGGAGAAAATAAATAATCTGATGGTAAACCGGGAACTGAAAATGGTGGAACTCAAGGCAAAGATTACTGAATTGGATGCGATGTTGTCTGAACGTTCGACAGTGAACAAGTGAGTGTAATAGAGGACGGTTCTCCTGTAGCCTCAGATTTGATAAATTTTATTGGTATTTTTGTACCCCCAGCCGGATTTAGCCAAGGCTACTCACCAGCAGTAAGATTCGCGACTGGGAAGTCGCTCGTTAACTGCTGGATTGCGAACCGGGAACGGATTAGGATTCAGCTAGTCTATTTCTGAAGTAACCACTCAATCTGATCCAACGTCTGTAAAAGCGTAGTTCCATCTAGATTGTTGAAAATATTTAGAAATAATATCCGTTGTCTGTCGAGTTCAGTCAAATTAGCTCCATGTCCAGGCCAATATGTTGGATCTATTGTCTGTGCAAATGTATCAGTTATTGTTCTGAGATAATCTTTCCATCGGTTTTCCAGAGCTGTGCCTTCCGCCTGTGTTGAGTATGGACCTTCATTAAAGAATCTGCCTCTTTGTATAGTTGCTTCAGTAATTAGAGGTAATGCCACTTCCTGAGCTTCAGGACCTAATTCCAGGAATGTATTTACTGCAAAGGTTATAACTTCCGGAAGTTTACCTGTTTTTCGTTCCACAGTGTGATTTTATCATTTACCAATATGTACCCCCAGCCGGATTTAGCCAAGGCTACTCACCAGCAGTAAGATTCGCGACTGGGAAGTCGCTCGTTAACTGCTGGATTGCGAACCGGGAACCTGATTACTTACGAATTACAGCCGGATTTGGTCCGCCAAAGGCGGACCACTCACCAGCACTAATACTCGATGACTCGTTAAGTGCTGGACTGCGAACCGGCAAGCCGGTTCTCATCCGACCGGGAGCACGAAAAAAGCACCCTAATGGGTGCTTTTTTCGAGTGTACCCCCAGCCGGATTCGAACCGGCGATCTACACGTTGAGAACGTGTCGTCCTAGGCCGCTAGACGATGGGGGCGTATTTAGATTTTAATGTAACTCGTTCGTTTCAGTCTTACCCAGGCCGCTACCCGCCTGCGCATTCGCTTCGGCGAGGCAATGCCTGCCAGCTCAACCGCTTTGGCGAGGCAATGGACGATGGGGGCGCTAGTATGGTATTTTACCATGTTTTTTAATTGTCTGTCCTCAGCAATCCGTAACTCTCTGTAACACATTTGTTTCAGTCCGGAAAATGCCATTGTAACGGCCTGGAAAGATGCGGTTTGAATACTTGACATCAAACAGAAGTTCATCTACACTTTGATCTTGAAAGCTGTATTTTGCAGCTGAAATTATCGCTCCCTGGCCAGGCGTCCTTGACCGTTGGGGAGATTTTTTTGAGCATATGGATGGTACAAGTCAGCAAAAACTATTGACGGCAGAAGGGCTGAAAGAGCTCAGAAGCGAGTATGAAGAACTGGTTAGCGTGAAACGGCCCCAGATCGTCACCCGTCTGGCCGAAGCCCGCGACCAGGGCGACCTGTCGGAAAACAGCGAATATACTGCAGCCAAGCAGGACCTGTCGTTCATTGACGGGCGGATCGTCGAGCTGGAGGAAATTCTCCACGTAGCCAAGGTGGTCACTAACCACAAACGCGGCTCGATCGACCTCGGGTGCAAAGTCACCCTCCATATCAACGGTAAGAAGGATATATTTACCCTGGTCGGAGAATGGGAGGCCGATCCGGCACAGAAAAAGATTTCCCACTCGTCACCTCTGGGTAAGGCTCTGATCGGCAAGAAGCGCGGCGATACAGTGGAAGTGGAGGCGCCGGCGGGCAAGATCCTCTATAAAATACTTGATATCGAATAAATAAAAAGAAGTTTGAAATGACCCGCCGCAAGGCGGGTTCATTCGTATTAAAGGGGTGTAAGTAAAGTATAATCAGTTTAATACCCCGATGTCCGTAAGGCGCAGTTCACTTCCGCCTGAAGGACACCTTAATTTTTGTTTATGTTCTGGGCAGACAGGATAGCCAGGGAAATCATCGAGTCAGGCCGGCACCGGCCGTTTTGGGTGGATGATATGTATACCCCATCGGGGTACGCTCATACCGGATCACTCCGGGGACCCCTGGTTCACGACATGGTATTCCGCGCTATCAGGGATGCCGGCGAGGATGTCAGTCAGACCTATGTTTTCAACGATTTCGACCCGATTGACGGGCTGCCCGATGAACTGAGGGAAGGATTTACCCGTTACATGGGCTTTCCGCTGCGCAGCGTGCCTTCTCCGGACGGCATAGCCCGCAGTTTCGGTGATTATTTCGCGGAAGATTTCAGGCGGGTGCTGACCGAATACGGTTTCGGCGGGAAATTCCTGTCATCATGGGACATGTACCACGAGGGCAAATTCAACGATGCGGTCCGGACTGCGCTTGATGCCGCAGACAGGATTCAGGATATTTATCAGCGGGTCAGCGGGAGCCGGAAACGCGAACGCGGCTGGCTGCCGCTTCAGGTTATCTGTGAATCCTGCGGCCGCCTGGGAACTACCCGGGTTCACGATTGGGACGGCCGGACCGTGGGATACACCTGCGAGCCTGATTTGGTCACCTGGGCAAAAGGCTGCGGGCATAAAGGCCGGATCAATCCGTTTGACGGGAACGGCAAACTGCCGTGGAAAGTAGACTGGTCGGCGCACTGGAAAGTGATGGGCGTGACGATCGAGGGTGCCGGCAAGGATCATTCCTCGGCCGGCGGATCGCGCGATATCGCGCGGGCTTTGTGCGACGAGGTATTTCATTACCCGGATCCGTTCAATCTGCCGTATGAATTCTTCCTGATCGGCGGCAAAAAAATGTCCTCATCCAAAGGCCTGGGGCTGAAAGCCCGTGATTTAACGGGTGTGCTGCCGCCGGTCGTCGGGAGGTTTCTCAATGTCAGGACCGACTACCGCCAGGCAATCGAATTCGAACCGGTGGGTACGATGGCCATCCCGGACCTCTTTGACGAGTATGACCGGGCTTACCGGGCACACGTTACAGGCAGCGATGCCAACCTGGCCCGGGCTTTCGAATTGTCGCAGATTGACGGTAGTCCGCCCAAAAAAGAAGTTTTCCTGCCGCGTTTCCGTGACGTTGCCAATTACCGGCAGCAGGGCTCCGTTGACCTGACTGAAAAATTTGCCGGAATAAAGGGAGCACCCCTGAATCAGGCGGAAAAACTGATTCTGACAGAGCGCCTGCATTATGCCGCTGTCTGGACAGAACGGTATGCCCCGGACCAGTACCGGTACCGGTTGACGGATAAGATTCCGGATACGGTGGGACGGTTGGACGCCGGGCAGTCCGGGTATCTTGAAAGCATCACCGGATTTATCAAGTCAGATATGCCGGCCGACCAACTGCAGCAGGCCCTCTATAAAACGGCGAAAGATTCCGGCGTGAATCCGAAACAGGCATTCGCCGCAGTGTACCTGGCTCTGATCGGTAGGGATTCCGGTCCCAAGGCAGCCTGGCTTATCCGGCAGTACCCAGCAGACCGGGTAATATCCCGCCTGAAAGAGGCGGCAGCCGGCATTTCCGGAAACCGGCCGGAAAACCAGTCCGTCAGTTTCATCACGAAACCGGAAATATTTTCAGTCGACGAAGAGGTTCGCCGGCGCTTCCCGTCGGTTTCCGTTGGAGTTGCCGTGATCCGCGGAATTACCGTCAAAAAGTCGGATCCGGGACTGGAAGCGGAAAAACAGGCGCTGATAACCGAACTATCAGGGCTGACCACGGAACGGATCGGGAAATTCCCCGAAGTTTTGAGTTACCGCCGGCTGTACCGGGAGATGGGCATCGACTGGCATTCCAAAAGGCCGACGACTGAAGCGCTGCTGCGGCGCATTGCCCAGGGGAAAGGCATCCCTGCGGTCAATACATGCGTCGACGCATACAATCTGACGGTGATCCGGCATCGGGTATCAAACGGGGCTTTTGACGCCGATCACATCCGGTTTCCGACCCGGCTCCGGTTTGCGGGGGCAGGAGACGAAATACTTCTGATCGGGGACGACCAACCGGCGGCGTATTCCGGGCGGGAGCTGGCTTATTACGATCAGGAAGGCGGTTATAACATCAACTTCAATTTCCGGGATGCCCGGCGGACGATGGTAACGGAAAAAACCCGGAATATTCTGATTAATGTGGACGGCGTATATGATATCACCCCTGAGAAGGTCAACCGGACGCTCCGGGACTGCGTTGATCTGGTTACCGGGTATTGCGGCGGAACGGTCGAATTTGCCGGGGTGGTCAGATAGTATGGTGAAACGCGATACTTTGATCCGGACAGTAGAGGAAATCATCGGCCGCGAGCTGATCGACCGGGCGACTGCCGAAGACGACATGCTCAACGGGGTTCAGTTCCTGGGCAATCCGGACGTATCCGGCTTGGCAGTCGGTACCAGCCTCAATGCGGAATTCCTGGAAAAAGCCGTCGGCCGCGGAGCTAATTTCTGCATATTCCACCACGGATTAGATACCCGGACATGGAAATCCCGGTACCCTGCATATGCTCAGGAAAGGCTGCGCCTGATCACCGCTAGCAGGATGACGATAATGGGTTTCCACTACGCCCTGGACGTTCACCCCAAGATCGGCAATAATGCCGTAATCGTCCGGAAGCTCGGCGCCGTCCTGGGAGAACCGTTGTTTAAAGGATGGGGGTACACCGGGGTATTTCCCAAGCCGAAGCCGGTCAAAAAGCTGCTGACTGACTGCTCCAGACTTTTCCGCCATCCGGTGTATGCCGTGCTGGCCGGTCCGGAGATGATCCGGACAATCGGCGTTGTGAGCGGCGGCGCCAAACCGCAGGCGGAGCACCTGGCGGAAATGGAGAGTAAGGGGGTCGAGCTATTCATTACCGGCGAGTCAACCGAATCGGTGCCCCATAAAATGAAGGAATCCGGCATCAACTACTTCGTCTGCGGACACTACGCCACCGAAGTCTTCGGAGTGCGTGAGCTGGGAGAAAAGTTAGCGGAGAAGTTCGGTCGGAAACTGAATGTCGACTTTATTGATGTCCCGAATCCGATCTGACATGATATGAAATTTTCGCGCGACGAAGCACTGGCATTGGTGCATGAATGGACGAAAAATCCCAATCTGGTCAAGCACATGCTGGCGGTTGAAACTGTCATGCGGGCGCTGTGTCTCTATTTATACGATAAAGGTGTTTTATCGGTATCTGACATTAAGGGAAATACCCGCACTGAGCTTGCCGAAGTGTGGGGGATTGCCGGATTGGTACATGATGCCGACTACGAGCAGTTTAAGGATGATCCGAAAAAACATCCGTCGGTCATTTTCCCCAAACTGGAGGAACGGGGCGCCGACCCTTCGATCATCAATGCCGTCAGAGCCCATGGCTGGGGCAACCGGGCCGGGCTGCCGGAACCTGCCACCCCGATGGAATGGTCGCTCTACTGCGCCGACGAGCTGACCGGACTGGTCATCGCCTGCGCCCTGGTCAGACCGGAAAAATCCCTCGCTACCGTCAGCGTCGAATCGGTACTCAAGAAATGGCCACAGAAGGCGTTTGCCGCAGGCGTTCACCGGGAACAGATCGGACTTTGTGAATCCAAACTCGGAATTCCGCTGCCGGAGTTTATTTCCATCGCACTTACCGCCATGCAGGGGATTCATGCGGAATTGGGGTTATAATAATATCGAAATTCGAAGCACGAAATCCGAAATAATATCAAATGAACAATAAGCCTGCCAAAACCTACGATCTCGAAGAAAGAACATATAATTTTGCAAATGATTGTCGGATTTTTTGTAAAAAACTTCCGAAAAATATTAATAACTACGAAGATATACCTCAATTAGTAAGATCATCCGGATCAGTAGGTGCAAACTATATTGAAGCCAATGAAGCACTCAGTAAAAAGGATTTCATGCTTCGGATTAAAAATTTGCCGCAAAGAATCTAAAGAATCCATATATTGGTTAAAACTAATTGATATAGGTGATGATAAAACTTTACGTATGGAAAAAGAGAGACTACAGAATGAGTCGAAAGAATTGATGATGATTTTTGGAGCAATAATTCGAAAAACTGATTTTGGACATTAATATTTCTGATTTGTTTCGGATTTCGAAATTTTGGATTTCGGATTTATGAAAAATATTCTCATTGCTACTTCCAATCCCGGCAAGCTTGACGAAATCCGCCTGTTCCTGTCCGGCCTCCCGGTTAAACTATTGGGGCTGAGTGACGTGGGTTTGACTGCCGATGCCCCGGAAACGGGGGTAACGTTTAAGGAAAACGCGATTGAGAAAGCCAGGTATTATTTCCGGGAGTCGGGACTGCCGTCACTTGCCGATGACGGCGGTCTGGAGATTGACGCGCTGGACGGGGCTCCGGGTGTACATTCCCACCGCTGGGCCAAGTTCCGCCCCGGGGATGACGGGGATGATGCCATCATCCGGCATACGCTGGCGGCGCTATCCGGGGTACCGGCCGGAAAGCGCGGCGCCCAGCTGCGTGTAGTTGTGGCGCTGGTGCTGCCGGACGGATCAGAACATTTCGGCGAAGGGACGGTGCGCGGCATCATAGCGGAAAAACCGGCCGCGGTGAGGACGAAAGGTTACCCCTACCGGTCGCTTCTGTATCTACCGGAAATCCGGAAGTTCTATAATCACGAACTTTTAACGCCCCGGGAAACCGAAAAGTACAATCACCGCAAACGGGCGCTCCGGACGGTAATGCCGGCAATCCGTAACTGGTTGACACACGCGGTGAAATAGTTACAATACTGCCTACAGGCGTTGTCTGCCGGCTTCCACCGGCAGAGTCCTTCGGCAGGCTCAGGACAAGTCCTTCGTCCGTCAGTTGACGGATCAGGACAAGTCCTTCGAAAATGCTGAGGACGCGTCGCATCCGAAAATCCGCCGACCGGCGGAATTAAGGATTGCCGGGGCTTCCCGTCACAGAAGAATAATGAGTCTTTTGGCAGATCCGGAGCGACTTATCCGCCGGCAGGCGGAGAAGGAGTCCTGAGTGAAGTCGAAGGAAAATTCAGGTGGCACCGCGGTTCGGCAAGCTCACCGCTAGCTGAGTAAACCGCCCTGATACGGGCGGTTTTTTTGTGGAAAACCCCCGTCAGTTATAATGGAGGGAGGCATATGTTAGACATCAGATTCATCCGTGACAATCTGGAAACTGTGAAGCGGGCAGCGGTCAACAAAAACCGTCAGGTGGACTGGCAGCGGATACTGGAACTGGATGACAAACGGCGTGAATTTATCGCCAAAATCGACACCCTGCGGGCTGAAAGGAACCGCATCAGCGGCAAGGATTCCCCCGATAACCGGGAAAAAGGCAGGCTGATTAAGTCGGAGCTTAAAGAATTCGAAGACGGCCTGCGCCAGACCGAGGACGAACTTAACCGGCTGCTCCTGACCGTTCCGAACGTACCGGATCCAACTGTCCCCGTCGGCAAGGATGAAACCGGTAACCGGGAGCTTCGGACCTGGGGAAAGCCGCCGGAATTCGATTTTCCGGTCCTTGACCATATCACGCTTGCGAAAAATCTCGACCTGATTGATTTTGAGCGGGGCGCGAAAATCGGCGGATTCCGGGCATATTTTCTCAAAAATGAGGCGGCGGTACTTGAATTCGCGGTACTTTTCTACACCTACCGGAAACTGATTGACAAAGGATATACCCCGCTGATAGCGCCCAGCCTGGTGAAGGAATTTACCCTGGTGGGCAACGGCCAGTTACCCTGGGGCCGCGAAGAGGTCTACCGTCTGGAAAAAGACGATCTGTATCTGGCCGGCACTGCCGAAGTCCCGGTGACGGCATACTTTGCCGACGAAATGCTGAAAGAATCAGATCTGCCGAGGAAATTCGTAGCGTTCAGCCCGTGTTTCCGGCGGGAGGCCGGCAGTTACGGCAAGGATACCCGCGGGGCATACCGCCTGCACCAGTTCAACAAAGTGGAACAGGTGGTCATCAATGCGGCCGACACCGATAAGTCGCTGGCAATCCACGAGGAACTGCTGGAAAACGCCGAGGAGGTACTGCGGGATCTGAAACTCCCGTACCGGGTGCTTCTGATGTGCACCGGTGATATGGGTGAGCCGCAGGTTAAGAAATACGACATCGAAACCTGGATGCCGGGCCGCAGCGGTTACGGCGAAACCATGTCCAATTCTTTCATGGGAGATTTTCAGGCCCGACGCCTGAAAATCCGCTACCGCACGAAAGACGGGACAGTCAGGTATTGCCATACGCTCAACAATACGGCTGTAGCATCGCCCCGGATCCTGATTGCCATACTTGAGAATTACCAGCAGAAAGACGGCTCCGTCAGGGTACCGGAAGTCCTGGTACCCTATGTAGGTAAAGACGTCATCAGTCGATAAGGTGTGGGTATACTCTCATACTTAATACCGGTTACGCTTTGGCGCGGGATTTCTCCGTTTAACCCTGACATCATCGTGCGTGAGGTCAGCGGCCGCCGGGAACTGATTGTCAGCGGCGTCCGCCAGTCCGGCCCGGCGCTTTACCGGATC
>MFJD01000016.1:67009-75946 GCA_001779095.1 Candidatus Gottesmanbacteria bacterium RBG_16_52_11
GATACCATCCGGAAAAAAACTGCGTCCGTCGGCCGGGTGCTGGTTCTGGGACTCGGCGGGGGAGATGTCATCCGCCTGATCCGGACGCTCTGTCCCGGTGTACGGGTGGATGCGGTAGAAATCGACCGGGTAATCGTCAGTATAGCCCGGAAATATTTCGGCATTCTGACGGGGTCGGACCTCGGGATTTATACAGAGGATGCCGAATCATTCGTCACCCGTATCCGGCCGGGCCGGTACGACCTGATTATCGCCGACCTGTACAGCGGGGATACGATGCCGGATTTCGAGACGGGCACGGAATTTCTGCGGAAACTGGCCTCAGCACTGTCTCCGGCCGGTCAGCTGGTGATCAATTATTCATCGCTTGAGGTCAGCCCCGGGGACGAAAAATCCCTGCTTGACAAACTCCGGAAATTATTCCAGTCTGTACTTAAGAGAGAAATTTATACCCATAAATTTTTCTATGCCCCGCATACGGAATTAAAATTTTGATGCCGTGTGCGGGGGAGCCTGCCCAGACCCTCAAACAATGCCTTTTGAGGGTTTTTTTATGGTAAAATACGCGCATCCCACCAAGCGTCGGGATTAGCAATATGCTGAAAGTACTAAATAAGCTGTTTGATACCAATGCCAAGGAAATTTCCGAACTCGGGCGTATCGTCACCACGATCGGCGAAGCCGAGGCGGAAGTCCGAAAACTGAAGGATTCCGGCATCACCAGAAGGACGGCGGAACTGCGGGAGAGAATAGCTTCAGGACAAGTGCCCGACGATATCCTGCCTGAGGCCTTTGCGCTGGTGCGGGAAGCGGCCAGGAGAACAATCGGCGAGAGGCATTATGACGTCCAGTTGATGGCTGGTATTACGCTGCACCGCGGTAAAGTTGCCGAGCAGAAAACCGGGGAAGGTAAGACGCTTTCTGCCATTCCGGCACTATACCTGAATGCTCTGTCCGGACGGGGTGCGCACCTGGTGACGGTAAATGATTACCTGGCTAGGAGGGATGCCGGCTGGATGGGACCGGTATACCACCTGCTGGGTATGTCGGTTTCTGCCATCATCAGTGAAAAGTCATTCATTTACGACCCGGAATATACCGACGAATCAGCCCAGGATTGGCGACTCAGGCACCTCAAACCCATCAGCCGCAGAGACGCTTACCGGGCCGATATCACCTACGGCATCAACAGCGAGTTCGGTTTTGACTACCTCCGGGACAATATGGTTTCGGACATGTCGCAGGTAGTCCAGCGGGACTATCATTTCGCAGTCGTCGACGAGGTTGATTCAGTCCTGATTGACGAAGCCAGGACCCCGCATATCATATCCGCTCCTGATACGGAAGCCACGCACAAGTATTATGATTACGCCCGCATGGTCGACAAGCTGACCAGCAATATCGATTACGAAATCGACGAAAAACTGCGGACCGCCCACCTCACCGAACACGGGCTTTTAAAAATCGAAAAGATCATGGGGGTTGGGAATGTCTATGAAAACGATTTCGAGACCGTCCACCATCTGGAAGCCGCGCTGAAAGCACGGACACTTTTCAGAAAGGACAAGGAATACATCGTCAAGGATAATCAGGTGGTCATAGTCGACGAATTTACCGGCCGGCTGCTGCACGGGCGGCGTTTTTCCGAAGGCATCCACCAGGCGATTGAGGCCAAGGAAAACGTGCCGATCCAGCAGGAAAGCAAAACCCTGGCTACGGTATCGCTCCAGAATTATTTCCGGATGTATCAGAAGCTGGCCGGCATGACCGGTACGGCAGCTACCGAAGCCGAGGAATTCAAGAAAATCTATAACCTGGATGTTGTCGTTATCCCGACGAACAAACCTGTCCGCCGGACGGACGAGGCAGACAGCGTATACAAAACCCCCCGGGCAAAATATGCGGCCATCGTGGCCGACATCATCGAACGGTATAAAAAAGGCCAGCCGGTCCTGGTCGGCACCACCTCAATCGACAAGAACGAGATCATCAGCGAGTTTCTGAAACGGAAAGGTGTGCCGCACGAAGTACTGAACGCCAAAAACCACCTCCGGGAAGCCCTGATCATCACCCAGGCCGGAAAAAGGGGTCAGGTGACGGTTGCCACCAATATGGCCGGCCGCGGGGTGGATATCATCCTCGGCGGATCCAAAAAGGAACGCTGGGAGGTAGATAACGACAAGGAATATCAGGAACTGCTGAAATCATGGCAGAAAGCCCATGATGAAGTAGTAGCCCTGGGCGGTCTCCATGTCATCGGCACCGAGAGGCATGAAAGCCGGCGTATCGATAACCAGCTGCGCGGACGGTCCGGACGCCAGGGAGACCCCGGATCGTCACGGTTTTTCGTATCCCTGGAGGATGAGATTATGCGGCTTTTCGGCGGGGAACAAGTGGCGAAACTGATGACCGTTTTCAAGCTGCCGGAGGATGTGCCGCTTGAGCACGCCATGGTATCCCGCTCCATCGAACAGGCGCAGGTGAAGGTTGAAGGTTTCCATTTCGATTCCCGGAAACACCTGGTCGAATATGATGACGTTCTAAATAAGCACCGGGAAATCATTTACGGACGGCGCCGGAAAGTGCTCGAGGGAGAAAATCAGCGGGATACCATTGCTGAGTATATCGACCGTTCGGTCAGAAATACCGTAGCCATGTATGCCGGCGGTAAGGATAGCGAAACCGACACCGGGAAAATTATGGCGGAATTCGTTTCCATTATTCCGTTTGACCCTGACTCCCAGAAACATCTGGGCGGACAGCTGTCCCAATACCGCAGCGGCGACGAAATGGCTGATTTTCTGACCGGAATCGCCCGCCAGATGTACGAAAACCGGGAGAAGCAGCTGTCGCCTGATGTTATGCGGCAGGTCGAGCGCTGGGTTTCCCTCGGTGTCATTGACAATCTGTGGATGGAACATCTGGACGCAATCGACGACCTGAGGGAAGGCATCGGGCTTCGGGGTTACGGACAGCGCGATCCCCTGGTCGAGTACAAAAACGAAGCCTTCGGGATGTTCGAGCGGCTGGTCAGTTCCATCGAAAATGAAATCGTCCACCGGATATACCGGGTGCAGGTTTCGATGACGCCTCCGCAGGCAGCCCGAAGCGCCCCTGTCAATCAAGCTGCCCGTCCGGAAGTTAATGCTGTACCTGCGGAAACGAAAATTACCCGGGAGGCCAAGCGCGTCAGACAGAACCAGTCCGCGGTTTCCGCTGCACCCGCCGGGAAAAAGCAGCTCGGCCGTAACGACCCGTGTCCCTGCGGGTCCGGTAAAAAGTGGAAGAAGTGTCATTACCCGCTAATACCGTAAAAGAGATTGGAAAGAAATGTTGACTGGTCGGTTAGCGGGCGGATTCACATCCGCGGGTTTACCAACCGTCAATCACCGACTGGGGATAAGAAGTGCCGTTATCCTCAGACTCCGGTTTGATTTTTCGATGTAAATCTTCACCCCTGCATCATATAAGCCGGATATTCCGGTACGAATATTTTTGACAGGACCGGAATCCGTATTGCTTAGTATTTCAATAAAACTTATTCTCAAGATAGTTTGACATAATCGCTTACTGCTGTGTTACTATAATTCTTAGTCGGACTGATTGAGAATGCTGAAGATTTTTGTGAAAAATATTAAAAGGGCAATTTTTTTAGTACTGCTCTTTTGCGTTGGAGCTTTTTTAGTCCCCCGTCAGGCACTGTCAGAAGAACCCGGTGATCCGCCGGCGGTGATATCGATAATCAGAACCGATGCAGATCCGACTAATGCCGGCAGCGTCAATTTCACTGTTGTTTTTTCGGAAGAAGTTACCGGCTTGGGTACCGGAAACTTCACCTTATCTGGCGATGTTCAGGCCCCGTCTGTGTCATCAGTAAGTCCGGGTCCGTCAGCAACTTATAACGTCACCGTAGACACCGGTTTGGGTGACGGCACAGTCGGGCTGGATTTATCCGACGCGGATGGTATTACTGATACCGATGACGGTCTGCCGGTGAGCAATTCTCCCTACGTTGGCGACGAGTTTTATACAATAGATAAAACTGCTCCGTCAGGCTATACAGTTTCAATTGACCTACCCCAAATCAATAACTCCAATAAGGATGCCTTTTCCTTTACTTTCGCTGATGCCGAAGCAGGCGCGACCTACTACTATTCCATCGACGATGGTTCCGAAGTGACTCCCCCCGTGAACGGCAATGGTAATATAATTACCGCAACCGACCAGATAACAGGTATTAACGTTTCATCTTTAGCCGATGGCACATTGACCCTGTCCGTCTTTCTGACAGATACGGTAGGCAATAGCGGAGATAATTCCAATGATACCGTTGAGATGAATACCGCCGGAGTTGCGGAAGTTTATGTTGATGATAATTACAGTGCCGAAGGAGAGAATGATGGCCATACCTGGCAGACAGATGCTTTTAATACGATTTCCGACGGAATTGCCGTCGTGTCCGACGGCGGTACAGTAACTGTCGCGGCAGGGATTTACGCCAGTTCCCTCACCATCGACAAGTCCTTAAGTCTGATCGGGCCGGGTTTATCGGGAGACTATGCTTTCGTTGATGTTGAATGTGATATAGCTGCCTATATTATTGCCAACGATGTCAGCATCAACGGTTTCGTTCTTGATGATGTGGAAAACAGTCAGTGCGATGCGGTAGTCTCAATCGGAGAAGGCGTAACCGGTGCGGCAGTCACCAACAACCAGATTTTCGGGGGTTATGCCGGTGTCCAGTTCGGGGCAAACTCCGATACTACCGTTACCGACAATAACATATACGGAGACTATTACGGCATAGCAGTTAACGCAGGCGAACAAGTTAATGCCACGGTCACGGGCAACAACATCCATGATAACTCGACAGGGGTGTACATCAGCCCGAGTGTCATCATAACCAGCATGACCTTCCAGCTCAATACCATCACCGGTAACACCTCGCCGGCGACCGGAATCCATAACGAGGCGGACACTTCCTTTAACGCGGGCAGGAACTGGTGGGGCAGTTCAACCGGACCCACCCACAGCTCGAATCCGGAGGGAGCGGGGGATACGATTACCGACCTGGTGTTATACCGTCCGTATTACACCGATTCCGAAAAAACTACCCTAAGCACACTGGCTCCGGCAGCGGACAGTTTTAACCCCACGGACTTGTTCACAAGCGGCTCGTTCTCTATCGCCGGAAGCGATCCGAACAGCACCACCTCAATCACCGTCAATGAAGATGTAACGCTGAGTGTCACTGCCGGCGGCGGAATCAGCAGTGTCGAGCTTCCGTCAGGAACTGTAATCACCAAAAACGGCGGCGGATCGATGGATGCCACTATGCTTTCATCTGCAAACACCTCAACTTCTGACCTGTCCGGATTCACCACCGGAACCGTGGTTGACGGAGCCATGCAATGGGGGATACCGGATCTCGGATTGGAATTCAGCCAGGCTATTACCCTGAATATTTTTGTCGGAACATCCCTGAACGGTCAGACACTCAGTGTAGTCCGATCCGCCAATACCAGCTCAGGTTGGACAAGTGACGGAATTGTTGAACCGGCAACCTGTGTTGTCGCATCCGGAATTTGCACTTTTCAAACGACCAAAGCTTCCTATTATGCTACTACTCATGAGACTGCTTCCGGCTCAGATTCTAACCAAAACTCTTCACCCGGTAGTTCGTCGGGCTCACCCGTTCCTTCCTGCGGTGACCAAGCTCCGCAATCTGTTCCGAACCTGTTTCAAATTGACGCAGGCAGCACACAGGCAACATTATACTTTGCTCCTGTTTCGGGATCCGCCGATAAATATTTCATCGCCTATGGGTATACTACGGGAGACAGCCGCTTCGGGGCAGAAATTAACCAAAGCGTATCTACAGGAGTCATTTCATATACAGTAGACCACCTGAATCCGAACACCGGATATTATTTTAAAGTCCGGGCGGGGAACGGCTGTATGCCCGGAAACTGGGGGAATGAAATGAAAATAACAACCCCAAAACAGGGTATTGCCAGAGGTATCCGGTATTATAAAGATTTTCTTTCCAGGATAATTTCATTTTTACCCCGGCATGTATCCGTACTTGGGACATCGGTTACTTCAAAAAAAGATGCGGATGCTGATTCCCGGAATACGTGCGAGTATACAGTGCAGCCGGGAGATTCACTTTGGGGAATTGCATCGTCTCAGCTTGGGAGCGGAACAAAATATATGGAAATACTTGAGGCGAACAGAATTTTATATCCAAGCCTTTCAACACATACTCTGCTTCAAATCGGCTGGAAATTGAAAGTCGGGTGTTAATTCTTCTGAAAACCCTGGTTTTTTTACATCTCAGAAAATGCCAATATCCCGAGCGGGATAATCGGGAGCCGCAGGACTAACGGCACCAGCCGGTTTCCCGGCTGAAAATGGGTGCGTGATTTACCGGTAATCCGGGAGGGGGATCGGTTATCACTTTCTCCTGTTGTCTTGTCCATTTACGCTGGCAGGTTTCGACCTCTCCGGCGAATTCCGGTCCGCTATTCATCCAGATATCGATATGATTGTACTGCCGGCAGTTAGAGCAGATATCTTCCATAACGACGTATTTGGCGATATAGGGAAGGTAATAAACAGTCCCGATATCAACCGATCCGGTCACGGCTGCAAAGGTCACGGGATCGGTAAATGTACCGGACCCCCCGGCTGTTTCATGGACGGCATCCGGGTATCTGTGTTTGGGGTAGGCAATCGCATCGCCGGGCGGAGAATTATCCGGCCAGCCGTAATACGTGATATAAAACATTTCCGATTCCAGTCCGCTGAAAATATCCGGCGTCGGCGTGGGTATTGCCGTCGGAGTCGGGCTGGGTACCCGGGTCGGACTTGGTGTCCGGGTCGGCGGCACCACAGACGGTACTTTGCCGGCAGGTGTGCCTTCCGGAATATGAAATCCCGATATCCGGTAATACAGGCCGGTAAAGATCAATACCGCAGATCCGGCAACGGTCAGCATTTTTTTCGTGCGTGCGTTCATGTATAGTCGCTTGGCAAAAATCCGGTAAAATGATGCATTCCCCGGATCGTACCGCAGGAGTACATGGTACCCGATTTTTCCGGTATATGCCATCGGAGTTGACCGGAATAAGGTACCGGGTATACTGGCATCTATGCCGAAATTATCAGGATCGAAGGGAATCGGTCCGGTAATTCTTATTTATCCGAAAAAAATCTCAGGGTAGTCCGATATGACGTTCATACGACCGGATGACGGTTAAACGTGACATTCAGAAATAAAAACTTATAGAAAGAGTTCACAAATTTTGTATATTGTGTTATCACTGAATTATGGCAGATCAGGTTTATCAGCAACCGCCAGTTTCCCCCGTATCAATGGGAGGACCGTCAGGACGGAAATTACCGGTCATAATTACAGTACTGGCAGTCATAATTCTGGCTGTCGTTGCTGCAGTTTTTGCTGTCAGGTTGGGATTAATGCGCAATAAGTCGGCTGATGTTCCCGCCGGAGCGGAGAATGTCGCATTTGAAACGCAGCCTGAAAAACCGGTGGGAATTTCGCTGACCGTGAGTACTCCCGCCAACGGTTTCGTGTCTCCAGGCAATATAATCAATGTAAGCGGAACAACCGTACCGCAGGCGACAGTCGTGTTATATACGAAAACCGGTGAAAGCGTATTGGAAGCAGGTACTGACGGAAGCTTCTCAGGTTCAGCTGAGGTCGGACCGGGTCTGGATAGCATCGGCATAAAGGCTATCGCATCGGATGGTAATGAATCGACGCAGTTCCGTTACGTAGTCTATGAACCATAAATTCCTGATCAGATCTTTGGTATCCGGATTATTCGTGACATTTCTGTTTCCACAGACCGTTGCCGCGCAGAATTTCGGATCGTTCAATGAAATGATCGGCGGAACAACACCGGATGATTCCCGTAGCACTTCCGTACCCGCCGGACCGGTCATTGAAGTAAGTCCGAATTCCCTGTCGATGACCGATCTGAGGGAAAATACACCCATTACAGTCACGTTTGACGCGGCCGTGCCGGTTTTCAAGTCAGGAACGCCTTCAGCTGTGGCTGATATCAGCGCCGGGTCATACGTTGCCGTATTCGGCGGGGGCAGTAACGGAACTGTTGCCGCAACGCGTATAGAACTGCTGCCGGAGGATCAGATGCTGGACAAGAAAAAAGTAGTGGTCTTCGGAAACGTGACAGCCGTGAACGGACCGTCCGTGGCAGTGAATCAACCGTACATCAACCGGATATATTCACTGCTGCTGCTGCCTAAGCCCGTAATCAGTTCGTCTGCCCGGGCAGGGGAGGGACTAGAGACTGTGGAACCGGGAGACAGGATTGTCGCCGTCGGTGCCAATAACGATAAGGGTAGCATCATCCCGGGCATTATAAATATTCTGTTCCGGGGCCGCAGTCCGACCGGGATGCCTTAATAATACCCCAGACACAGATACGGGCAGGTTAAGTTTCTTGAAATGCCGGACCGCTGCATGTAAGATGTAGTAAGTATGGAATCCCAGAAGAAAAAGCTGCTGATTATTGAAGACGATGCCAGCCTCCAGTTGGTGTACAAGCATAAGTTCGAGATGGAGGGGTTTGAGGTTTTTCAGGCATATACTGGTCAGCAGGGGCTGACATTCGCCAGAGACAAAGTCCCGGACATGATACTTCTGGATATCATGCTTCCGGAAGGCATGAACGGTTTTGACGTGATGGAACAGCTGAAACGCGACGAGAAGCTGGGCAAAATTCCGATCATAATGTTCACCAATCTGGATTCCGAAAAGGAAACCGCCCTGTCTCTAGGGGCAGTAGATTACGTCGTCAAATCAAACACCTCAATCGATGAGCTGACGGAAAAGGTAAAATCTCACATTAAATAATGTTCCGGATGGTACGGTATAGTTACAGGGATTTA
>MFJD01000016.1:76006-77964 GCA_001779095.1 Candidatus Gottesmanbacteria bacterium RBG_16_52_11
ATGCCATTACCGATGTTGCGGGCGTCACGGTAGGCCAGGTTACACTGATTGACGGAGAGTCGGTGCGTACCGGAGTTACGGTCATCATTCCTCCCGTCGATCTGACACAATCGAAACTGGTAGCAGGCGGACACGCATTCAACGCCAACGGCGAAATGACCGGGCTCCAGTATATCCTGGAGGAAGCCCGCCTATTAAGTCCGGTCTTTCTGACGAACACTTTTTCCCTCGGTGATGTGTACAGTGCGGTAGTAGATTATTATCAAGGCCTGGTGCCGCTTCCGGTAGTCGGGGAATGCTGGGACGGGTACCTAAACGATATTGAAGGGCGCCGTGTGACTGCGGATCATGTCTTCCGCGCCATTAAGACAGCTTCCGGAGGTCCGGTCGGACAGGGGAACATCGGTGCCGGAACAGGTATGACCGCATTCGGTTTTAAAGCCGGTATCGGCACTTCTTCCCGGATTACGGAAATAGCCGGATTGAAGTATACCGTCGGAGTACTCGTAAACAATAACCTCGGAATCGATAAAGGGAGGCACCGCTACCTGCGGATCGGCAGATTAGGACCTGATGTTTTGTATAGGAATACCGGAGCGACCGAAACGGAACCTCCATATCTGGATACCCAACGGTCTTCTGCAATAATTGTTATCGCGACTGATGCTCCGCTGGCCGCCCAGCAACTTAACCGGCTCGCCCGCCGGTCGGTACTGGGCATGGGACGGATCGGTGCGGTTTCTTACGTTGACAGTGGCGAGTTTACATTAGCATTCTCGACTGCGAATCAGGTGCCGCTGCGCCGGACTACCGGCAGCTGGAAAATGTCGATTCTGAATGAAGGTGAAGTTGACGGGCTTTTCGAATCCACAATCGAAGCGGTCGAGGAAGCCTTTATCAATTCACTGCTTTATGCCGAGGATATGACCGGTCATCAGGGTCATACCATGAAAGCCCTGCCGATGGACAAGATTCTGAAGTCACTCCGTTGAATTTTTATATAGCGTAAAAATTCCACATTTAATAAATGTGTTTCAGATTTCAACTTCAAAAAAGGGTGTCTGCCGGAGTAGAAATATTGTTTCTACCTTAAGGCTATTTATGTTTAGAGTTTTGAGATTTGATATTTGAATTTTTATATTACTCATACCTCAGCGCTTCGATCGGATCGAGCCGTGAAGCCCGGATTGCCGGTGCGACCCCGAAGATTATGCCGATGGCGGCTGAGAATCCGAAAGCCAACATCACTGACCAGGCAGTGACTGATGTCGTAATGAAAACGTTCATGGCAGATGATCCCAGCGCACCCAGACTGATCCCGATCGCTCCGCCGATCAGACTCAGGATGGTCGATTCGATCAGAAACTGCATCATTATGTCCTTCGGCCTGGCACCGACGGCTTTGCGGAGTCCGATTTCCCGGGTGCGTTCGGTCACTGAAACCAGCATGATGTTCATGATGCCGATTCCGCCGACCACCAGTGAAATGGCCGCAATGCCTCCCAAGGCGGCCGTAATAACCGAAAGAAACTGGGTGATCGTTTCCAGAAGCTGGGTCGATTCAAGCACGGTGAATTCGTCTTCCTTCAGCCGGCGTCCGAGTATTCTTTCGGTGTCTTTTTTAGCTTCGGTTACCCGGTCACTGTCGACAGCCTCGATAAACATCATGAACGGGCGGTCGCGGTCGAAATGACGCATGGCTGTGGTCAGGGGTATGGCCGCAAAGTCATCCGCGCTGCCCATTGCCCCGCCGCCGCCCTTGGATTTTAGAACGCCGACGATTTCATACTGGATTTCGTTTAAGGACAGTGACTTTCCGACCGGATTGACACCCTCTCCGAACAGGTCCTTGGCGGGTTTATTGCCGAGGACTATGACCCGGCGGCTGCGTTCGACGTCGTTCTGAGTAATAATCCGGCCGTACTCGGGCTCGAACTTGCCGATACTGAAATAGTTCT
>MFJD01000016.1:78152-81158 GCA_001779095.1 Candidatus Gottesmanbacteria bacterium RBG_16_52_11
CATTACCATAATGGTATTTGATCCCAGTGACGCAAACTGTTCGGTGACGTAATTCTGGAGTCCCGAACCGATTGATACCAGAAGAATTACCGAAGCGACGCCGATAATTATGCCGAGCATGGTCAGAAGCGACCTGACCTTATTGGTTTTCAAGGCGCTGACCGAAAGCTTGATGTATTCGAAAAGATTCATGTTTTGCCGGCTTTTGACACGATTGTTCCGTCGATCATCCTGACCGTGCGTTTGGCATACCGGGCGACATTGGCGTCATGGGTAACCAGGACAATCGTATGGCCTTCCCGGTGCAACTGATTAAGTATTTCCATGATTTCATGGCCGGATTTGCTGTCCAGATTGCCGGTCGGCTCATCGGCGAGGATGATTTTCGGATCCGTTACCAGAGCCCTGGCGATAGCCACCCGCTGCTGCTGTCCGCCGGACAATTGGGACGGAAAATTGCGCAGCTTGTCTCCCAGGCCGACCTTTTCCAGTATCGACTTGGCTTTCGATTTCCGGACGCCTGGCGCAGTTCGGGAATAGACCAGCGGAAGTTCCACATTATCCACGGTACTGGTTCGCCGCAGCAGGTTGAACTGCTGGAATACGAAACCGATATAGGTGTTCCTGATTTTGGCCAGTTCCTGGTCACCGGCATCGGATATATCGCGGTTTTCGATGTAGACCTTACCTTCGGTCGGACGGTCCAGACATCCGATAATGTGCATCAGGGTAGATTTACCGCTTCCTGACGGGCCCATAATAGCCAGGAATTCACCCTTCGCAATCCGGAGTGACACATTGCACAGCGCTCTGAAAGTAATACCGTCCATCCGGTATTCTTTAGAGACGTTATCGATCCGGAGTATTTCTTCAGCCATATCAGAATATCGGGTATGACTCAACGGAATTTTTCAGGCTGACCGCTTACTCAGCCTGAAGTTTCGGGATATCATTGAATCCTTTGGTTACAACTTCGTTTCCATCAGTAATTCCGGAAGTCACCACGACTACCGATTCGTTCCTGGGTCCGGTTTCGACATATACCTTCCGGTAATAACCGTTTTCCGAGATATATAAGTATTTCCGGTTACCGTCTTCCCTGATTGCTTCCGTCGGAACCATAACTACGTCATCCATCCGGACCAGGTCGAAGGATACGTCGCCGTTTAAACCAATCCTGGAGTTTGCCGGCGGACTGAAATTGATTTTCACCGGAAAAACGGTAGCGCCACCGCTACTTAATTCGGAAACGTATGACATAGATGATATCGTTCCGGAGTATGTCGCATCGGGAAACGCATCGAGCGAAATCACAGCCTGACGTCCGATTTCCAGGCCCCCGATATCCACCTCATCCACTTTGGCCTCAAAGCGGAGAGTACTCAAGTCGGATATCTCAAACTCCGATCCCGCCGGTGTAATATTTACACCGGCAACCGGCGTATCGATATGGGTGACTGTGCCGGATATCGGAGAAACCAGAGTCGCATATTCGACCGCCAATGATTTCAGCTCCACATCTAGTACTGCCTGTTCCAGATCCCACTGGTTTTTTTCCAGTATCCGTTTGACCGTATCTGTCAGAGCATCCTGCGGTTTCATACCTTTATAAGTAACCCGGTATGTTTCCTCAAAGTCATCCCTCGCCGCTGCATAATCCCTGAGCGTTTTTTCCAGGTTTTTGCTCACCTCACGGACGTCGAGGCCGGCTATAGCCTGGTATGCCGACACAGTATCGCCCTCCTTCACGCCGACCCATGCCAACCGTCCGGAAGTCTGGAAACGCAGGGTTACTGTCTTATCGGCCGTGGTTTTCCCCGATGATGTGACGGACTTTATGAAATCACCTTTTACCGCCCGGCTGGTCGTGACCTTGGTGTTTTTCTGTGTTGCCGCCCGGCTTTTCCAAAACCAGAATGATGCCCCGGTAAGTACCAGGATCACCAAAATGAGTTTCCAGCGCCGGCGGATAAGACCCATCATACGCAGATTATTATACACCTGTTATAGACGTTTCGATATTGCGGTCCGGACAAACAGAGACCGGTGGTGCGATGTCGGACCAAAGCGCAGTAGTGCACGGACATGCGCGTCGGTACCGTAACCCATATTGGTAATCCAGCCGTAGTGCGGGTGCGCCAGGTGTAGTCCGGACATGATTTCATCTCTCACGACCTTGGCAACGATACCGGCCAGTATCACCTGGGAGACAGTAGTATCCGCTTTGGGCCGGGATATGACAGCTCTACCGTTAATCCGATGCGGCAACTTCAGCCGGCCGTCAATAAAATAAAGTTGCGACGGAATCCGCCGCATCAGGGACATAAACACTCTGACATTGGCATGCTGGATTCCCCGGCGGTTGATAGCAGACACCGGCACCGTTTCCGTATAGATACCGGCACCCTGCCGGAGGAGCCATTCATAAATTCTGCGGCGCTGACCCGGCGACAGCGTTTTACCGTCACGCAGTGGCACCCCGGCGATACGGCTTCCCGGACGCAGGGGTTTAGCAAATATCACTGCCGCCCCGACCAGAGGGCCGGCCAGCGCTCCGCGTCCGGATTCGTCAAGCCCGCAGATCTCCGGAATAATTGAAGTATGCCTGACTGTCATAACGTGTGAGGTATTATATAAGAAAGAACGGTTTTCAGAATTTAATTTCCTATGCTGGTAATACGCGGGAAAGAAGTACCGTTTAGTCCGGCTTCCCATGAGCCGAAGGAATTACCCGGTGTCGTCAAGCGGGTACTGATCGGCCGGAAAATACTGCCCCGGGGTGAAATCATGATGGTAAACTGGTCGCAAATGCCTCCCGGACGGCAGTTCCGGGCACATTACCATGAGGACCTGCATGAGGTGTTTGTGATCATCAACGGTAAAGCCAGGATTATCTCCGGCGGCAAAACGGCACTTCTGGGTAAAGGTGATGCGGTGATCATTCCCGGCCGGGAAATCCACCGGATGAAAAATACCGGCTCAGTACCGCTGGTTTATATCGCCTTC
>MFJD01000016.1:81173-84674 GCA_001779095.1 Candidatus Gottesmanbacteria bacterium RBG_16_52_11
GGCCGGGGGAAAACAGTAATTGTCGGACCGGGAAAACCCATCTGACGCAGAGGGGTTTTATTATTCCGTTTAGCACTCTTATATCATGAGTGCTAATTTTATGTCAAGTCTTATTCCTGACACGGCTATTGATTCATCAGCCCGTTGCCATTAAAATGAATTATCTGTCCGCTTATACGGAATGGAACGGAGATATGGAAAAAATGAAGACAAAAAGGGAAACATATACGGAATTGCCCCAGGTCAATGTGACGGTGACGGCTACCCCCCTGACCCTGGCTTTTTACGTTTTCGTCGCACTGCTGGTGATCGCGGCGTTTCTTTTGGGACAGCTGACAGCCAGGGTACAGTCATTGAGTAAAGGTACCACTCAGGCACCGACCCAGGCAGGTACCGCCAAAGCGGCATCCAAATATCCCAGTTTCGATGAGGCCATCAAGGCACTGGCCAAGGATGCAGGTCTGGATTCAGGCAAGCTGTTAACCTGCATGAATTCCGGCGAGAAACAGGCTCTGGTCGACGCCGATTCCGCCTACGCCCAGTCGGTAGGGGTGAACGGGACACCGGCTTTCTTCATTAACGGCCGGATGCTGGCCGGCGCTTTTCCTTACGAATCATTCAAAGAAATCATCGACCGGGAGATTGCGGGAACCGGATCGGACGAAGCGAAAAGCTATACAGAAACGCTGCAGAAAGCGGCTGACCAGCAGGCTTTCGTACCTAAAAAAGCCACAATTGAAACCGGTAAAGGAGTGTCCAGGGGTCCGGCGCAGGCCGGCGTGACCATTATCGAATTTTCCGATTTCCAGTGTCCGTACTGCTCCCGGGCGTTTCCGACCACTGAAAGGATTATGAAGGATTATGACGGCAAAGTGAAGCTGGTATACCGGCATATGCCGCTGTCCATGATTCATCCCCGGGCGCAGAAAGCGGCTGAGGCATCAGAGTGCGCCAGGGATCAGGGGAAATTCTGGGAATTTCATGATCAGCTCTTCAAAAATCAGCAGGACTGGTCCGTACTCTGAGACCGGCGGCAGTTAAATCAGGTATTCCTGTTCCACAGATTTGGGTACGTTTCTGCCGAAATGCCGGAAACCCTGCGGTGTAATGATCCTGCCTCTTGATGTCCGTTTCAGAAAGCCGACCTGCATCAGGTAAGGTTCCAGCACTTCCTCGACGGTGCCCGCATCCTCCGACAGCGCCGCCGCCAGCGTCTGTATCCCGACCGGTCCGCCGGAAAATTTGTCGATTATCGTTAGAATCAGCCTCTGATCCGATGAATCGAGGCCTAAGGAATCGACTTCGAGCATGCGCAACGACTTGGCCAGTATCCCGGGAGTGATCACCCCATCGCCTTCTACCTCGGCGACATCCCTGACCCGCTTCAGGAGTCGCAGGGCAATCCGGGGTGTACCCCGGCTTCTGATTGACAGTTCCTGCCGGGCATCAGCAGGCAGGGAGATTTTCAGTTTATCGGCCGCCTGGGACAGGACGTGCTCCAGCTCGGCTGGCTGATAAAAATTCAGGCGGTTGACCACTCCGAACCGGTCGCGCATGGGCGATGACAGAAGACCGATCCGGGTGGTGGCGCCGATGATGGTGAAAGGCGGCAGGTCGAGACGCAGTGTCCGTGCTGATGGACCCTTACCGATGACTATGTCCAGGCAGAAATCTTCCATCGCCGGATAGAGAGTTTCCTCAACCGGTTTGTTCAGCCGGTGGATTTCGTCGATAAACAGGATATCCCTCTGTTCCAGGTTGGTCAGTATGGATGCCAGGTCGCCCGAACGTTCGATTGCCGGTCCGGAGGTGACCCGGATATTTACCCCCATTTCCCGGGCAATCAGGTGTGCCAGCGTGGTTTTACCAAGCCCGGGCGGACCGTAGAGGAGAATATGTTCGATGGCCTCTTTCCGTTTGCGGGCGGCGGCGATGGCAATCAAAAGATTACGCTTAACTACCTCCTGACCGTGAAATTCGTTCCAGGAACGGGCCCGCAGCGAAGTAAACAGCCGTTCTTCTTCCGGCAGGACGGTTTTTTCGTTTTCCTTTTTCTGGTCTGGTTTTTTGGTCATATACTTTTTGCCGGCCGGCCGAGAATTTTCAGAGCATGACGCAATTTCGCTTCCACCGTCACGTCACCGGCATCAAGTTTTTTCAGCGCCTGGAGGATTTCCGGTTTGGCAAATCCCAGCTCGGCCAGAGCATCAAAAACTTCTTTCGTTTCAGAAGGGGCAGCTCCTGACAGGTCAAGATCCCTGACACTGCCGATCTTGGACTTGAGCTCGATGATGATTTTCTGGGCATTTTTCTTTCCCAGCCGGGGAATGCCCAGGAAAAAGTCGGTATCCGATCCGGAAACGGCGTCCTTAATTCTGTCGACGCCGCGGTCAATTACCAGAAGTGCGGTCCGGGGTCCGATGCCGGGTACCGTCAAAAGCATGGTAAACATATCCAGTTCGGAAAGGGTCAGAAAGCCATAGAGTTCCAGCGCATCGTCCCGGACATGGAGGTGCGTATGAACGGTGACTTCTCCGGAGGTGATTTTGGAAAGTGACCCGGGCGGCATATGCACCAAGTAACCCACGCCGCCGACCCTGATCAAAGCCGGATTTATACCGCTGCGGTCGACTGATCCGGTTAAGGTTCCGATCATAAGATGCGGCGTTTCAGTTTATACGAAAATGCATGGGTCAATGCAATTGCCAGCGCATCCGCCGCATCGTCAGGCTGGGGCGTATGTGCAAGTTTCAGGGTCATCTGAACCATCTTCTGCACCTCTCTTTTGCCCGCTTTACCGTCGCCCGTGACTGTTTCCTTGACCGTCAGCGGGCCGTAGGATGTGACAGGGAGATTGCGCATGGCGGCAGTCAGCAGCACTACGCCTCTGGCCTGCCCGACGCCGATTGCCGTTTTGGCATTGGATGTGAAATACAGGCTTTCGACACTCATTTCATCCGGCCGGAGACGGCTGATCAGGCCTGATAATTCTTTATGAATGACCATGAGGTTCTCCTCCGGCGGCCGGCCGGACCGGGTACGGATACAGCCATATTCGACCAGGCTGACCTGCTGGCCGCTGCCCAAGGCTACCGCACCCCACCCGACAATCTGCGTTCCGGGATCAATACCCAGCACTAGCATGCCAATGTTATACCATGTCGGCTCCGGGTCCACAAACCGGTTCCACCGAATGTGTATACTATTAAACAGTAGGTATATGGGCAACCTGTTACGCTTCGTCATCGTGGCATCTGTCGCCGGAGTGGTTCTGACCGCCATATCCGTACTCTGGCCCCGGTTTTCCGGCCGACCGCGGCCCGAAGCCATCCGTCTGGTTTATGAAGCAGTCCGCGCGACTCCGCTCGGAGTTTCCATTGCCGGCAGATTCGCTTCCGGACCGCAGCGGCTGGATATTGCTTCGGTTGCCGGAACCCTGGTGGATACGGCGGTCACCGCGGTCGGCAAACGGGCACAGACCGTCATCGTTACCCAGGCGGT
>MFJD01000016.1:84690-95844 GCA_001779095.1 Candidatus Gottesmanbacteria bacterium RBG_16_52_11
ACAGTTTGGACGACGGCCAGAAAACCCAGATCCGGTCGCTTATATGCGAACCGGGGACACAGTGACAATCAGGGGACGTCCGGAAATTACTGAAGGGTCTTTGGATTAAGCAACCGATTAAGTCAACCCGATCATGAAACACCGCGTCCATTCAAAAACTAAGGAATTCCTACCTGGACTTATTTCCGGTGCTGCAGATAACGATCCGTCGGGTATTTCTACATTCTCGGTTGCCGGAATCAGGTTCGGTTACCAGCAGTTATGGATACCGATAATTGCCACACCGATGCTCATCAGCGTCCAGGCTATGAGTGCCCGGCTCGGGGATCTGAAGCGGCAGGGTCTCATGTCTATCATCCGCAGCCACTATCCGCCGTGGGTAGGAATTCTGGCCGGTAGTATAATCGTTGTTACCAGTATTGCCACACTTGGCGCTGATTTGTCGGCCATAGCGGAAGCGGCCGCTGTTTTCATACCGGTACCGTATTACCTTTTGGCAATCATTGCTGCTCTTTCCGCCTGGTACATAATGGTATTCCGGTCGTACCGGATTGTTGAGAAATACCTGTCGCTTCTGACCGTGGTTTTTGTCTGTTATGTGATCGCCGCATTTCTGGCTAAACCGGACTGGCTGGCGGTTCTGGGTTCGGCTTTAATTCCGTCCGTAACTTTTTCCAAGGATTATTTCATTATGGCATTGGGATTGATGGGTACCACCATTACCCCGCCACTTTTTTTCTGGCAGTCCAAACAGGAAATTGAGGAAAAAATTCCGCCGTCAGAGCTTAAACGGGAAGCCAAACATGAAGATATGCATGTCGCACCGGGATTCATACTCAGTAACCTGATTACTTTCTTTGTCATGGTATCAACGGCGACAGTATTTCACCGGCGGGGGATAATCCAGATCGAAAGCGCAACCCAGGCAGCCATAGCCCTCGAGCCTCTGGCGGGTTCGGGTTCAATGATACTTTTTGCCGTAGGCATCATCGGCGCGGGTCTTCTGGCTGTGCCGGTATTTGCCGCATCCGCCGCCTACACAGTCTCTGAAATGTTCGGCTGGAAGGATTCGCTGTCCGATCCGGTCAGGAAAGCCAAAGCATTCTACGCAGTTCTGACCGCAGTGATAATTATGGGATTCATTTTTTCAGTCAGCGGTATCCGGCCGCTTCATGCGTTACTTTACTCCCAGGTGTTAAACGGCATGCTGGCACCTTTTCTCATTTTTATACTCCTTAAATTATGCAATGACAGCAACGTCGTCGGAAATCTGAAAAACAGATTTTTCGATAATTTTTTCGGTGCCCTGACATTGGTTGTAATGGCTGTTTCGACCGCGGTCCTGATCTATTTTCTGGTAGCCGGCAGGGCTATGTAAAGGTCGTAGTCATGGTACAATAATCCCCATGGAAGGCGAAACCGTAGAGCGGGCCAGACAGCTTATCGGCAAGCTCCGGATTGACCAGAAGCGCAGCCGTCTGCAGCAGATTGAGTCCGACAGCATGAAACCGGACTTCTGGAAAGACCACATAGAGGCTGCCAAGGCTATGCGTCAGGCAGCCGGACTCCGGAAGGAAATTGAAGCGGCGGAAATGCTGGAGCTTCTGGTGGCTGAAGGACCGGAGGAGGACCTGGCCCGCGAAGTCGACAGACTTGAGTTTTCGCTCTACCTGTCCGGACCCCATGATCAGGGAGATGCGATTCTGGGACTCCATGCCGGTCAGGGAGGTACGGAGGCGATGGACTGGACCAGCATGCTCAACCGCATGTACAGCCGGTATATCGAAAAAAAGGGATGGCATTCGGAGGAAATTGATTATACGCCGGGAGACGAGGCCGGTACAAAAAGCATTACCCTCGAAGTCACCGGTCAGTACGCCTACGGATTCCTGAAAGCCGAAGCCGGCGTGCACCGTTTGGTCAGGCAGTCTCCGTTTAACGCTGACAATCTCCGTCAGACGTCGTTTGCCATGGTTGAATTATTTCCGGTGATCGAGGACAGTACCGGAGTCGATATCAACCAGGATGACCTGGAATGGGAATTTTATAGAAGCGGAGGTAAAGGCGGGCAGAACGTGAACAAGGTGTCTACGGCTGTACGGCTCCGCCACAAGCCCAGCGGTATCGTGGTTACCTGCCAGTCGGAGAGATATCAGGGTCAGAACCGTGAGTATGCTCTGAAACTTCTTCGCGCCCGGCTCTGGGCGATCGAGGAAGAGCGGCAGAAGAAAGCAACCAAAGAACTGAAAGGTGAATACAAGACGCCCGGATGGGGTAATCAGATCCGTTCATACGTTCTGCATCCCTACCATATGGTCAAGGATTTACGGACCGGACACGAGACCAATGATACCGGCAGGGTGCTCGACGGAGATATTGAGGATTTTATCCTTTCATACTTGAAAAAAGTCGCCTGAACGGCAATAATGATAAAGTAATTCCGACTATGCAAAAAACAGTTACCGTGTCAGATGACGCGGTGCCGGAAAAACCGCAGGAACCGATCGTCAGGAAACTTGATGACGGTAAACCAATGAAAAAAACCGCTGCTGCAGTCTTCACGGTTCTGATACTTCTGGGTATAGCCACCGGATACCTGCTGTCTACATCAGGCGGCACGTCCCTGGGAGGTTCGGACAGCGCCCCCGGTTCGGTATCTGATGCCAAATCGGTCGGAAGCACGGATACGGAGACATTCAAGGACTCCGCCACCGGAACGGTCGAAACAGGCGGACTCAACGGCGAGGGCACGCATAAGCTGATCCGGGACGGAGGTCCTTCACAGACAGTCTATCTGATTTCATCGGTCGTCAACCTTGACGATTTCGTCGGTAAGAAAATTACAGTCTGGGGCCAGACTCAGGCAGCGGAAAAGGCAGCCTGGCTTATGGATGTGGGTAAAGTGGAGATTGAATGAAAGATGATCAAATTTGATCATGTACACAAGCAGTACGGCGCAAATAACCCTGCCCTGCGTGATATAAATCTCACTATCGGTAAAGGGGAGTTCGTATTTCTGATCGGACCGTCCGGGGCCGGAAAAACAACCCTTCTGAAGCTGCTTCTGAGGGATATCGTGCCCACAAAGGGTGAGGTTATCGTTGACGATACTAACCTGAAAACTTTGTCGGCGCATAAGGTTTTTCTGCTGCGGCGCAAAATCGGAATGGTGTTTCAGGATTTTAAACTGCTGTATGACCGGACGGTACAGGAGAACGTTTCCATAGCGCTGGAAATCCTCAACAAGAAACCCCGGGAAATTGAAAAGGACGTCCGGAATATGCTGAGTCTGGTCGGACTTTATGAAAAGCGGGACCTGTTTCCGTCCCAGCTGTCAGCCGGGGAAATGCAGCGGGCGGGCATTGCCAGGGCAATCATTGCCGGGCCGAAGATACTCCTGGCGGACGAGCCGACGGGAAACCTGGATCCGAAAACGGCATGGGAAGTGCTTTATATACTTCAGGAAGTTAATAAAATCGGTACTACGGTCATTATGGCTACCCACAATGTTTCCGTAGTCAATGACCTTAAAAAACGCACGATAACAATAGTAGACGGGGCTGTGCTGGCCGACGATCCGAAAGGACGATACCATTTACCGGATACAAGCGGAGGAGAAAAGTAAGTTCTGTATTATGGGTGTCAGAAGCGTGACCTGGAAACATATCAGAAGAAGCCCGTATCAGGCGACGACGGCAGTCCTGACAGTGTTTCTGACTTTCCTTCTGGGCGGATTTTATTTTCTGGCCACCATCGCATCGGTATTCACACTGAATTATTTTGAGGGCAAACCGCAGATCACGGTTTTTTTCAGCGATACTGCGGGTCAGGCAGAAGCGGATAAGCTGAAAGCCGACCTCGAACATACCGGCAAAGTGTCCTCAATTACATATGTTTCCAAGGAGGAGGCGCTGGCGCTTTACCGTGAACAGAACAAGAAGGACCCGCTGCTTCTGGAAATGGTGACCGCGGATATCCTGCCGGCATCGCTCGAGATTTCGGCACGTGATCCAAAATTCCTGTCCGAGCTGGAACCGGTCATCAAACAGGCCCAGGGTGTCGAAGATACGATTTACCAGAAGGACGTAGTGGATTCGCTGATCGCCTGGACAAATGCCATCCGGACAATAGGCGGCGTACTGGCCGGGCTTCTGGCGGTGGACGCGGTCCTGATCATCATTACCGTCATCGGCATGAAAATAGCCCTCCGGAAGGATGAAATTGAAATACTCAAACTGGTCGGGGCTTCACCCTGGTATATCAGGATGCCGTTTGTCCTGGAGGGTATCGTTTACGGTGCAGCCGGAGCGGTCGGAGCCTGGGCCGTACTGACAACGCTGATGGTAATATTCAGGGATTATATTCTTCAGTTTTTAGGCGTCATTCCGGCTATCAGTACAATAATGACAAATCCTGCCGGCCTGCCGTTTATATCAGGCAGCGGTATTTTTCTCGGACTGATGATCGTGTCCGGTACCATTCTCGGTCTAATCGGCAGCATTGCATCGGTCGGCAGGTACCTGCGTTTCCAGTGAATCCGAGCCTGACCGGGGCAAGTGCAGCAGAACCTTTGAGCATAGCTTCGCCGGACATGAAAAAAATAATATTTCTGATTTTTGCAGCCTGCCTAGTCACATTTTTCCCTGGCAAATCCCTGGCGCAGGAAAACAAGGACGCAGACCAGAGAATTAATGAACTCAAGTCAAAAATTGTCGAACTTCAGGGTAAGGAAAATTCACTATCCAGGGAAATCGGTGTCGTAAACACTAAAATCCAGCTGCTATCCCTTAATATTGAGGCCAAGAAGTCAGCCATAAACAAACTGATCATCGAGGCGGAACAGCTCACGACCGAAATTGAGCGGCTGGAGGTGCTTCTCAACAAGCGGCTTGAGCTCTGGCTGAAACGCATCCCCGAGGCTTATAAACGCCATTCCTTGCCGCAGTTCGGCATGCTCCTGTTCAGCCAGAATTTTCAGGAGTTTCTGCTGCGGGCGAAATACCTGGCCGCTGTCCAGTCCGAAGACATGTCTGTTCTGCGTCAGCTGAAAGCTACCCAGAGCAACTTCGAAGAACGCAAGAAACTAAGGGAGGACAAAAAGGTCGAACTGGAAAAACTTAAAGCCCAGCTGGAAATTGACGTTACCGAACAGGAAAAACAGAAACGGATGAAACAGGGCCTGCTGGACCAGACCAGAAACAGTGAGGCAACTTATCAGAAACTGCTGGCACAGGCATTGGCGGAAAGGCAGGCGCTGGAGCGGGCACTGGTTGAGGGAGTGAAAGTCGGTCCGGTTAAGCGGGGTGAACCGATTGCCCTGGTTGGTAATTCAGGATATCCCGGCTGTTCCACCGGAGCCCACCTTCATTTTGAAGTCAGAAGAGGCGGAGTCTGGACAGATCCCGGGGGATTTCTTTCGGCAAAATCCGTGACCGACGAACAGAACGGCGGCAGCGCGACTCTCGGCAGCGGTGGCTGGGACTGGCCGCTTGAAGATACTATCAGGCTGACCCAGCGGTATGGTCAGACACCATATTCCTGGCGGTATGCATATTCGGGCGGTGTCCATACCGGTTACGACATGGTTTCGACGTCGTCCACCGTGATAAAGGCTCCCGCTGACGGTACCCTCTATTCGTCCAGCCAGGCGTGCGGTTCATCCAGCATCATCAAAATCAAATATATCGAACACGGTGATTCGGTCAGTTTTTATCTGCACGTCCAATAGGAATAATTCATGCGGCCATACGTCCTGCCAACCGCGATTGTGCTGGCCATACTATTAAATCCTGCCGGCAGTTACGCTGCCACAATCCAGTTTACCTCCGCCACCGGTACCATGACTGCCGATCAGGATCTGGAAGTCAATGCCACACTGTCAATTTCCCAGACGGACGGAACCCAGTATTATCTGAGAGGGGTGTTTTCCCGACCCGATACGGATTCATACTGCGGATTTACCTGGAACGGAAGCACGTGGTATTCAGGTCCGGTAACTTCCGGCGAAGGGTGGAAGAATTTTTTGCAGGTAATAATACGGGAGGGATCCTGGTCGGGAATTCTAAAGGCCAGAATCGACAGGCAGTCAGCGGCGTGCAATACCAGCGGACCGTATGATTTCAAAATCATGCGCTATACCCAGTCAGGAAACGCTACGACTGAGGGCAGCTCGGTTGCCAGTCTGGCAGTCACTATTGCCACGCCCACCCTTTCTCCCGTGCCTACAGGCCATCCGACGAATACCCCGCGGCCGGATCCGGAATCCGGGATATCGGATACCCCGGAACTGACTCCGTCAGTGACGAAACGCCCGGAACTACGTCTGACGCCTACCAAGAAACCGGTAATGACAGCGGCCGGTTTTCGGAAAGACACTGCAACGGTTGCCGCGGCGACTCTGAATGATGTCCTGCCCCTGTCCGAGCCGGCTTCAATGTCGCCGGAAGGAAGCAGTGCCTCCGGGATGCGGATTCCCGTTTCCACCGTGGCACTGGCTTTTATCGGGAGCGGCCTGGCAGTCCTGTCCGCTGCCATGGCGTACCGGAAATCCCGGAATGTCAGCTGGTGAAGATATTACGCATTGCAGTATACTGGTGGGATGAAAATATCCGCCGCCTGGATTCCGGTGTTGATCTGGATGGCCGTAATATTCTTCTTTTCCACGCGGACGCGCGTATCGGTGTCCGATATCCACGTGC
Organism: Candidatus Gottesmanbacteria bacterium RBG_16_52_11; assembly: GCA_001779095.1. Classification (GTDB taxonomy): domain Bacteria; phylum Patescibacteriota; class Microgenomatia; order UBA10105; family UBA927; genus RBG-16-52-11. Next base: position 91,389 of record MFJD01000016.1, read on the forward strand.
TGAATTTCCTTTTTTTCAAGACACTGCATGTCCTGGAATACGGGATGCTTCATCTTCTGGTATTCCGTGCACTCCGGCGGACTTTTCCGGCCTTGCCATTAATGCGCCTGGCAGCCTGGGCTTTTCTGTATAGCGGCCTTTATGCGGCCAGTGATGAAATTCACCAGATTTCTGTTCCGACACGCGAAGGCGCGCTCCGCGATGTTATAATTGACAGCGTGGGGGCGGCATTTTCATGGTACGCAGTACTTTATATAGCACCTCTTCTGAAAGGGAAACCAGGAATCTGGGTCAGGCGGTTGGGAATAACCTGAAACAACGGTCAGGCAAACCGGTAATTCTTGCGCTTTACGGTAAGCTCGGCAGCGGCAAAACGACTTTTATCCGGGGGCTGGCATCGGGCCTGGGAATATCCGGGCGCATCATCTCGCCTACCTTTGTCCTGATCCGGCAGTATAACCTTAAGCCTTCGGGCAGATTATTCCATCTGGATCTGTACCGCCTGCATGACCGGTATGATCTGGACAGTATCGGAATTGGCGAAATTTTAACCGCCCCGGGGGTGATTGCAGCCGTTGAATGGGCTGACCGGGTTAAAGGATTTCTGCCCAAAGAGCGAACCGATATCCGTTTCGAAGTGACAGGGCAATATCGGAGAATATCCTTTGCCGGACCGCAATCTATCCGGATATGAAATCCGTCACCGGTTTACTTAAGTCCAAAATCGTATCCCCCGAAAGGGCTGAGATACTGCTTAATGCAGGGGGAATCCTGATTTACCCGACGGATACGGCCTTTGGAATCGGATGCCTGATAGGAGCTTCAGAGTCTGTCCGCCGGCTGTTTGAAATCCGGCAGCGGCCGGCCCGGCAGGCAATGCCGGCTCTGGTGGCGTCGGTTGAAATGGCTTTGGATTATTTTGACAGACCCGGCCCGACAGTCCGCCGGCTGATGCGGACGCATTGGCCCGGCGCGCTGACAATAGTTGCCCCGGCAGTTCCCGGAAAGATTGACCTAAGGATATCGGGCGGAGGGACAACAATCGGCCTGAGGATGCCTGATTACCCTCCGGTTTTGTCGTTGATTGCCAGCTGCGGCACTCCGCTTCTGGGTCCGTCCGCCAACATCCATGGCCGGCCGACACCTTACTCCCTTAGCGATGTTGACCCGCTTTTGGTTATGCATTCTGATGGGGTGATGTCCGGCACCGTTGAGCACCGGTTGCCTTCGACCGTAATCGACTGTACCGGCAGTAAAGTGCGTATAATCAGACAGGGAGCGGTCAGGATATGACCAAAAAAGCGCGCCGTGAGCTTTTTATTGATACGACTGATTCCGGTCGGATCAGCGTCAGCATTTCCGGAGCTGAAAATCTGACGGCTGTTTCCCGTGCGGGTTCCGGCAGCCGCCCCGATTCGGTTGTGGCGCTTATCCGGGGACTTCTAATCCGAGCCGGAATTGATTTTGAGGATCTGACGGCCATCCGTGTGGCAACCGGTCCCGGCTCATTTACCGGAATCAGAATCGGTATCACGGTAGCGCGTACGCTGGGACTTCTTTTGGGGATTACGGTTAACGGCCGGGATGCCCGCCGGACCGTGAAACCACGCTATGCGAAAAGCAAATTCGACTCCTGAGTAAATACCTGCATCCGGTCCTTCCGGCAACTCCGCGCTCTGGATTTTTTCGGCTACGGTGGGTAAGATGGGTTATATGAGGGATCTTTTAAGATACCTGTTTCTGCCGCATCACCGGAATAACCACCGGGCAAAAGTACTTCATATCGATTCGCTTCTGGTTTTTGCATTGTTTCTGCTGGCTTTTGAACTGGTTATCAAAATCGGACACTCACGGGCACCGGACGTTCTCGGATATGCCACTGATATCCATTCCGAACAGCTTCTCATATCTACCAACCAGAAGCGCACCGAAGCGGGCTTGGCACCGCTTAACTTAAACGCCAAACTTTCGGAAGCCGCAGCTTTGAAGGCCCAGCATATGTTTGCCAATAATTACTGGGCACATTTCGCCCCGGACGGCAAGTCCCCCTGGGATTTCATTAATGCCGTGGGTTATAAGTATACCCTGGCGGGAGAGAACCTGGCTAAAAATTTCATGTCCAGCGGTAACGTAGTGGATGCCTGGATGGCCTCAGAGTCCCACCGAGAAAATCTGCTCAAATCAGGATATACGGATGTGGGATTTGCAGTCGTCAACGGCGTATTGTCCGGTGAAGAGACAACCCTGGTCGTGCAGATGTTCGGTGCGACAGGTTCGCCGGTGGCAGCTCAAGTCCAGGTTCCCCGGGAGATTGCCCAGGCTCCAACCGGTATTCCGACGCTCCAGCCGACAACAGTTCCCAGGGTGACGCCGGTTGCCGTTCCCACAGTCATGCCGACGATACCGGTCAGTCCATCACCGGTAATTCTGGCGCGTGAACAGGCGCCGGGAACGCCGCTGCCGATTACGGCGGTGTCCGGGCTTTCCGGAGTTACCAGGCAACCGTTACTGGATATCCCGAGCCTGTCCCGGACCTTTGCCCTCGGATTTCTCGGATTGTTTCTGGCAGTACTGACCGTAGACAGTATTATCGTTGTCAGACACCGTATCGTCAGGGTGACCGGACACCCGCTGGCGCATTTTCTTTTTCTGGCCGGACTGTTTGTACTGATTAATCTGGCATCCCGCGGGAACGTATTATGAAGAGTCACAGGCAGACCGAAATTCTTAACCTGTCCGTACTGATTCTGATTCTTGCCGTCGGTGCCTTCTGCTATTTCAGTGTCCGGCAGTTTCCGGACCTGCGCTTTTTAGTCGGAGCGGTAACGGTTGCCGCTTATGTGATCTGGGGCGCCATACATCACGCCGTTTTAAGAACCCTGTACCCCAAGGTTGTGGTAGAATACCTGCTGATCGGGATTATTGCCATGCTGCTTCTGGTAATATCCGGCGGACTTGGTAACTTTTTATGAAAGGTATCATTTTAGCGGGCGGGATGGCAACCAGATTACGGCCGCTGACACTGGTTACCAATAAACACCTGCTGCCGATATACAACAAGCCGATGATTTTTTTTGCCCTGGAGGCAATGCGCAAAGCCGGCATCCGGGAGGTGCTTCTGACTTCATCCGCCGACCATTCGGGTCATTTCGCAAATCTTTTAAAGGGCGGTGAGGAGTTCGGACTGCGGCTTTACTTTGCAATTCAGGAAAACCCCAAGGGAGGCATCGCCGAAGCCATATCACTGGCTGAGGAATTTGCCGGGAACGGATCGGTGCTGGTAATACTGGGAGACAATATTTTCAGCCATGACCTGAAAAAGACAGTTGAATCTTTCCGGAAAACCGAATCCGGTGCCGTCGTTTTCGGTGTGCACCGGAATACCGATTCCCGGCAGTACGGCGTTATCGAGATCGATACCACCGGCAAAGTCCTGTCGATAGAAGAGAAACCGGAACACCCGAAATCCGATATTGCCCAGACCGGCATCTACATGTATGACCGCAACGTATTCAGTCACATCAGGACGCTCAAGCCCAGCAGCCGGGGGGAGCTGGAGGTGACGGACCTCAATAATATCTACCTGAAACTGGGCAAGTTGCGGTGCGAAATTATCGATTGGTGGGTCGATGCCGGAACCTCATACGATGAGCTCCTGGCAGCCAACATCCATGTGTCAGAACTAGTCCACCGGGGAAAACTATGATCACCGGGGTGGTAGCGAAGAATTTGATCCGTCATCCCGATGAACGGGGATACTTCGAGGAAATCATCCGGAAAACGGATGGTTTTTTTGCCGAAGGGTTCGGTCAGGTTTCGCGGTCGCATATGAAGACCGGAGTGGTAAAGGCATGGCATATCCATAAGACACAGACGGACTGGTGGTTTGTGGTCCGCGGAGTCATCAGGGTGGCCCTTTCCGACAGGCGCGGAAATTCAGAAACCCATGGAAAAATTTTGGAAATGGTATTGGATGAAGCCGATCCGAAAGTTCTCAAGATTCCCCCGGGGGTTGCCCACGGGCTGAAAGTGCTGAAAGGCCCGTCTGACCTGGTCTATGTCACCAGCGGCATTTACGACCCGTCGGAAGAAGGCCGGATTGCCTTTGATGACCCGGACATCGGATATGACTGGGTGCAGGGAATGCCGATTACGAACAAGAAAATTACCTGAAGAGTTTAATACCGGAAGTATTTAAATTTCGGGTCTGACAGTATTATGTCAGACAGATAAATATGAAGCTACTCGTCACCGGCGGCGCCGGATTTATAGGCAGCAATTTCATCCGTTATTGGCTTAATAAACACCCGGAAGACCGGATTTTAAACTTCGATTCGCTGACCTATGCCGGGAACCTGGAGAATTTAGCCGGTGCGGACCAAAATCCCAACTACAGTTTCCGGAAAGGGGATATCCGTAGCCGGGATGATGTGAGCCGGGCAATGCACGGAATTGA
>MFJD01000016.1:95851-97301 GCA_001779095.1 Candidatus Gottesmanbacteria bacterium RBG_16_52_11
GTGCACTTTGCCGCCGAAAGCCACGTTGACCGGTCCATACTTGATGTACCGGTATTCATGAGTACCAACATCCTGGGTACTCAGGTGCTACTTGAAGAAAGCCTTAAACAGAAAGTCAGACGTTTCCACCACATCTCGACGGATGAGGTGTTCGGAGCGCTGCCATTAACCGGCGGTACGGCTTTTTCCGAGACCACCCGGTATGACCCGCGGAGTCCTTATTCTGCCTCAAAGGCAGGTTCGGATCATCTGGTTCGGGCTTATTTCCATACCTACGGATTGCCGGTAACTATTACCAACTGTTCCAATAATTACGGACCCTATCAGTTCCCGGAAAAGCTGATACCGCTTGCCATCACCAACAGCCTCGAGGGGAAACCGGTTCCCCTTTACGGTGACGGCAAATACATCCGTGACTGGCTGTATGTGGAGGATCATTGCCGGGGCATAGACCTGGTCATTTCGGCCGGCCGTGCAGGGGAGACATACTGTATCGGCGGGCTGACGGATAGTATCTCCAATCTGGAGGTGGTCAGGAAAATTCTTGGCCTTCTGGGCCGCGATGAATCGTCTATTAAGTTCGTGTCCGACCGGCCCGGGCATGATAGAAGATATGCGGTTGACTGGACGAAAATCCGGGAAGAACTGGGCTGGAAACCGGAAACCGATTTTGACACCTATCTGGCCCGGACCGTTACCTGGTACAAAGAGCACCGCGACTGGTGGATGAATGTCAAATCCGGACAATACCGGGAATATTACCGGAAACAGTACGGGAGCAGCTCATGAAGATACTGGGAACCGGATTGTCCGGACTTGTCGGATCCCGTGTGGTCGAACTTCTGTCGTCGGCGATGAGTTTTGAAAACCTGAGCCTGGAAACCGGAGTTGATATTACTGATTTTAATTCCCTGTCCGGCTGGATAACCAAATCAGACGCTCCGGTCGTATTTCATTTTGCAGCCTTCACCGACGTCGATAATGCCGAAACTGACAGGCCAAACGGCAGAGCCGGAAAAGTCTGGCTGGTAAATGTGACAGCAACTGAAAACCTGGCCCGGCTTTGCAGGCAGACGAAAAAACGTCTGATGTATATATCTACGGATTATGTGTTTTCCGGAAAGAAAGACACCTACTCTGAAACGGATTTGCCTGATCCCGAAGGATGGTACGGCATCACGAAGTATGAAGGTGAAAAAAGCGTTGCGGCACTCGGGGATGCCGGTTTAATTCTGAGGATTGCCAATCCTTACCGGGCAAAGTGGCCCGGTAAACCTGATTTCGTGCATAAGATAATCGACTCGCTGGCAGCAGGCAACCATTTAACCGCACCGGCGGACCAACTGTTCATACCGACTCTGATCGACGATATTGCCCTGGCAATCGATGTGCTCATAAACGCGGGCGCCAGCGGCATTTACCATGTCATCGGCGGGGATTCCCTGTCACC
>MFJD01000016.1:97311-106748 GCA_001779095.1 Candidatus Gottesmanbacteria bacterium RBG_16_52_11
AAATAGCCCGTCAGTACGGTCTGAATGTGGATGCCATAACAGGCACCTCATTTGCGGAATATTTCCGGGGCAGGGCACCGAGACCCTTACGGGCAAATCTCAATAATGATAAAATAGCCAGATCCGGCATTATGACGAAGCCATTCAGTGCCGGTCTTAGCGAAATCCGGAAGCAGGAAAGGATGGCACGTAAATGACGATTGCATTTATCGGACACGGGTACGTCGGGTTGGTTACCGCTGCGGTCTTTGCCGATCTCGGAAATACCGTCTGGGTAGTCGGAAGAAACCGGAAAAAAGTCGAAAACCTGAAAAAAGGCGTCATGCCGTTTTTCGAGCCCGGTCTGGAAGAACTGGTCAGAAGAAACACCACCGCCGGCAGGCTGATATTTACCCTGTCATATGAACAAGCGGTAAAACCCAGCCAGATAATATTTATCTGCGTGGGTACGCCGTCCGGAGATAACGGTGAGGCGGACCTGAGTGACATTTTCAGTGCCGCCGATAATATCGGGAAGGCGATTACCGGGTACAAGGTTATTGTCACTAAAAGTACTGTTCCGCCGGGCACTAACCGGAAGGTCGCCGAAACTATCCAGAAGGTGAAGCCGGACGGATCTACCTTCGCCATCGCATCCGTCCCGGAATTTCTGCGTGAAGGAACGGCAATTTCCGACACCCTGCATCCGGACAGGCTGGTCATCGGTACGACTTCAGACCGGGCTTTCCGGCTCTTAACGGAGCTTCATAAAGGGATTCAGGCGGAAACCGTATTTACCAATGTTGAAACCGCCGAACTGATTAAATACGCCTCAAATGCCTTACTTTCCACAAAAATTTCCTTTGCCAATGCCATCGCCTTTTTATCCGAAAACGTGGGCGCTGATGTCGAATCGGTTCTGACCGGTGTCGGACTGGACCGGCGGATCGGCAGGAGCTTCCTTTACCCGGGGGTCGGTTACGGCGGTTCCTGTTTCCCCAAAGACGTGAAAGCCCTGATTGCACTTGCCAGAAAAGCCGGTTATGATTTCAAACTGCTGAAAGCGGTGGAGGAGATAAACCGTGAAGCCGGTGCCAAATTCGTGGAAAAGGTCAAAAAACACTTCAATGGCGCTGTCGGTTCGGTGAAACTGGCAGTTCTGGGTCTTTCTTTCAAACCTGATACTGATGACATGCGGCAGGCACCGTCCATTCGGATCATCAGTGACCTGGTAGCCGCGGGCGCGCAAGTTTCGGCTTATGATCCGATAGCCATGACCAACGCCAGGGAGGTCCTGCCTAAGTCAGTCACGTATGCAGCCAATGCATATGCAGCAGCCGGCGGCGCGGACGCGGTACTGATACTGACTGAATGGAACGAATTCCGCCAGCTGGACCTGGTTAAACTGGCCCGCAGTATGAAACAGCTGGTCATGTTCGACGGAAGAAATATTTATGATCCGGTTCAGGTAAAGAATCTCGGATTTTCGTATTACGGCGTCGGCCGGATGTGACGTTTAACTTTAAAAGGAGGAGTATGGCAAAAAAGAAAGCACTCATCACCGGTATCGCGGGTTTCGTCGGGAGTCACTTGGCAGAACTTCTGCTGGCTGAAGGTTACGAAGTCTACGGTCTTACCAGGCCCCGCAGCAAAATGGACCACATCGACTTGATTATCGGCAAACTTCACCTGGAGGATGCCGATCTGTTAGACTCCCACAGTCTGTACACAACGGTTTCCAGGATCATGCCGGACTATATTTTTCACCTGGCAGCCCAATCCTTCGTTCCCACTTCGTGGGTATCCCCTTCAGTCACCCTGGAGGTAAATATTGTCGGAACGGCTAACCTGTTCGAAGCGGTACGTCAGGCAAGTATCGATCCGGTAGTTCAAATTGCCTGTTCCAGCGAGGAATACGGACTGGTATACGAGAATGAGCTGCCTATCAGGGAGACCAACCCGCTGCGGCCGTTATCGCCTTACGCAGTTTCAAAACTCGCCATGGATTACCTGGGATACCAGTACCACCAGTCATACAAGGTCCGGGTAGTCAGAACCCGGGGATTCAACCATACGGGACCACGGCGCGGGGATACATTCGCAGAATCGAATTTCGCCAAACAGATTGCCGTTATAGAAAAAGGCAAACAGCCTCCGGTGATCCATGTCGGAAACCTCGAAGCCCAGCGGGATTACACTGATGTGCGGGATATGGTACGGGGATATCTCCTGGCTGTTGAAAAATGCGATCCCGGAGACGTCTATAACATCTGTTCCGGTCACGCAATCCAGATCGGCGATATGCTGAAGCTTTTGTTGTCGAAGTCAAAAATAAAAGTGGAAATCAAACCGGATCCATCCCGCATGCGTCCCAGCGATGTGCCGGTCCTTATCGGCGATAATACCAAATTCACGAAAAAGACAGGCTGGAAAGCCGAGATACCTTTTGAAAAAACCATGGAGGACCTTCTGAACTACTGGCGTACAAGAGTCTGAGCACGTGTATGAAAATAGTCGTTATTCTGCCCACGTATAATGAGCGGGAAAATATCATCACGGTACTCGAAGGTTTACGCAGGTCCCAGGCAAAAGTCCGGCACGGTTTTGAATATCTGATCGTCGACGATATGTCACCCGACGGCACAGCCGCTGCCGTCAGGTCTTACGCCAGAAAACACCGGGATATTTCCGTTATCGAAGGCAGGAAGGAAGGTCTGGGGAAAGCGCTATTGCGGGGCATGCTCACCGCCGTCAGGGATCACGGGGCCGAAATCGTGCTGCAGCTCGACGCCGATTCCTCACATGATCCCTCTGTCTTACCTGCCATGATCCGCGAGATTGAGAAGGGCGCCGACTTCGTGGTCGGCAGCAGATACATACCGGGAGGATCCATCCCGAGTAACTGGGGTATCCACCGGAAAATTTTCAGCATCGTCGGTAACGCCCTCGTCCGTTTCGGACTGGGTTATCCGCATGTCCATGACTGGACCGGCGGATTCCGGGCATACAAACGTAAATTCGTGGACAGCCAAAGCCCGGGGATGGCGAAATACCGCGGTTATGTATTCCAGATCGCTTTCCTTCATAAAGCGGTCATGTCCGGAGCTAAAGTCCGCGAAGTACCGATAAATTTCACCGACCGCAGATACGGCAGGTCAAAAATCGCACCGTCTGAATATATCCGGAACGTCATCGAGTATGTCCTCAGCGAACGCCTGCGGAGTATCTGGACCAGTCCGTTCGGCAAATTCCTGGTAGTCGGCGCCATCGGATTTGTCATCAATGCTGTCGTCCTCGTACTCTTACATGATCTGGCGCATTGGGATGCAACCTTGTCCAACATCACCGGTGCTGCAGGAGCGGTTTTTTCCAATTTCAATCTCAATAACCGGTGGACTTTCCGGGAAAACCGGATTTCGGGTATTGCTCAGTACGGGGCCAAGCTGGTCCAGTTCTATGTTACCAGCGCATTCGGGGTGCTGGCGATTCAGACCGGCACGATCGGTGCCGGTGTCCGTCTTTTCGGCGACCGTTACTATTTTCTGTTTTTTCTGATCGGGACGTCACTTCTTTTAATCTGGAATTACACGGTCTACTCCCGGTTTATCTGGAAAAAATCCCATCATGAGTAACCGTAAACCGATTAATTTACGGAGAGGGAAAATCATTCAGGGGGCGGCTTTGGCCGCCGTTCTGCTGACGGCAGCGTATTTAAGGCTCTTCCGGATCAGCGAGTACATGACATTCCTGGGAGATGAAGGACGTGACGTTCTGGTGGTCAAGCGGATGATAGTGGACCACAAATTTACTCTGCTGGGTCCGACCGCATCAGTCGGCGGTTTCTTTCTTGGCCCGGTTTACTATTATTTTATGATGCCTTTCCTTTGGCTTTGGCGGCTGGATCCGGCCGGACCGGCTGTCATGGTTGCGCTGTTCGGGATTGCTACAGTTTACCTCGTTTACCGGTTGGGTAGGGAAATGTTCAGTGACTTTGCGGGTTTTGCAGGGGCCTGTCTTTATGCGTTATCCCCGTTGGTGATATCGTACTCGCGCTCATCATGGAATCCGAACATTGTACCCTTTTTTGCAACATCCCTGGCATATCTGCTATACCGGATAACCGGGGCTGCCCGGACCGGATATTTTTTCCTGCTCGGGATAATCCTCGGTATCGGGGTGCAGCTCCATTATCTCTTCGGATTTCTTTACCTTACCACCGCTGTCTGGTTATGGGTGATCCGCAGGCGTCAGCCTTTCGGGATCAGGCATCTTTCGGCTCTGGCCGGTGGCTGGGTCATAGGAATATCGCTGTTTCTGGCGTTTGAACTCAGACACAGTTTTCCCAACACCCGTTCCATAATCCGGTTCCTGCTTACCGGAAATGAAACGGGTTTCACAGCCCTAACATTTGCCGGCAACCTCGCGGATGTATCGTACCGGTTATTCGGCCGCCTGGTATTGTGGCTGCCCGACAGATACAGGCTGGAATCACTGGCTGCCTATCAGAGTCTGGCGTGGACAGGCGGAACCTGGGTGCTGGCGGTTATCGGCATCGGAGTCTTGGGAATTGCCGCTAACCGGTACCTGAGATCCGGTACAGAAGGCAGGGGCGCCGGCGGACAAGCCCAGATGCCGGCGGCCATGCTTTTTGTCTGGTTTCTAACCGTTGTCGTGATGTTCGGATTCTACCGGAGGGAAATATATGATTATTACCTTGGTATCATGTTTACACTGCCGTTTCTCACCACCGGTTACCTGCTTTCACGGATATACATCCGGACGAAAATTCTTGCGGTAATTGCACTGACAATACTCGTTATCCTGAATGTCTGGGGAAATCCGTTCCGGCACCAGCCGAATAACCAGCTTGAACAGACGAAACGGATTGCCCGGACGGCATTGGAGCTGACCGGAGGTCAGTCTTTCAATTTCGCTCTGGTTGCTACCCACAATTCTGATCATGCATACCGGTATTTTTTCGAAATCTGGGGGAATACTCCGGTCACCATCGAGCCGTTGACGGCTGATCCGGACCGCAGAACCGTAACTGACCAGCTGGTCGTAATCTGTGAATATGCGGAGTGCAATCTCATGGGCCACTCCCAGTGGGAGATCGCCGGTTTCGGGCAGGCGGAGATTACCGATCAGCGCAGAGTTCCGTTTGTTACAATATACCGGCTGGTTCATTATGCAGAAAAATGACACAGGTGTACCGTTTCTGACTGTCGTTATTCCCGCCTACAATGAGGAGACCAATATCCGTCTCGGAGCTCTCGATAAGGTCGAGCATTACCTGTCCCGGCAGGACTACCGTTTTGAAGTCATTCTGGTGGACGACGGATCAGAGGATGAAACGCTGTCTCTTTTAGAAGATTTTACCCGGCAGAACAAGGGATTTAGGGTTGTGAAAAATCCGCACCAGGGTAAGGCGGCTACCGTTATAACCGGAATACTGGCGGCCAGGGGGACGGTTGTACTTTTTACGGATCTGGACCAGGCAACTCCGCTTTCCGAAGTAGAGAAGCTACTGCCCTGGTTTGAAAGCGGATTCGATGTCGTTATCGGATCCCGGAATAGCCAACGGAGAGGTGCGCCGACACTGCGGATCATCATGGCCAGGGGCTTTATGCTGATCCGGTCGGTGATGCTGGGCATGAGCGGCATTTCCGACACCCAGTGCGGATTCAAGGCTTTCCGAAGAAGCAGAGTCAATGACCTTTTCGGCAGGTTACAGCTGTATGGCTCCAAGCACACCGTGTCCGGATCAATGGTGACGGCCGGATTCGATATTGAAGTCCTGTATCTGGCCAAGCAGCTGCGTCTGAAAATCAAGGAAGTACCGGTCGATTGGCACTACGTGGAAACCCGGAGGGTGAATCCGCTGAAGGATTCAGTCCAGGCACTGTCTGATATCATCAGGATCAGAATTAATACCTGGAAAGGAAAATACGCCTAATCCATGAAACGTTCCGCACGGAATTTCAGAATTATCCTCATCGGTTATATAATTTTTTCAGCCGCATTTCTGTTTTACTCCTATACCCAGGTGGATCCCGGACTGTCGATTACCCGTTTCCAGCTGCCGGCCAGGATCATCCGGGGATTCCAGGAACTGGGATTCCGGCGGCCGCTGTCTCTGACTTTGTTTACCGGCATCGTTTCCGGATTCACGGTACTGTATTTCCTTACCTTGAGGGCTTATAAATCAATCACAAAATCAGGTTTTTACCTGATTCTGGCATCTGTGACCGGTATCCTGGTTTTAGGATATCCGGCCTATTCCCACGATATATTTAACTACCTGTTCAGTGCCAGAATCCTAGTTGTATACGGAAAGAATCCATTTACTACGGTTCCGCTGGCTTTTGCATCATTTGACCCATGGCTTTCATTCATGCGCTGGACTCACCTGCCGAGTGCCTATACACCGCTTTGGATTGCCTTCACCGTGCCGCTGTATCTGATCGGTCTGGGACGTTTCGTGACGGTACTTTTTACCTTCAAGGCATTCCTGGCAGCCTGTTTCGTAGCCACCGTGGTCGTCATCGGGGAAATCATGAAGAATATTGATCCGGACCGGCGTCTGAGAGCTATGATATTTTTCGGCCTGAATCCGCTGGTACTGATGGAATCGGTGATCAGCCCTCATAACGATATTGTCATGGCCCTTCTGGCGGTTGGGTCATATCTGATTTACCTCAAGCGCCGCCGGCTGCTGTCTTTTTTAGCACTGGCTGTCTCTGCTGCTGCCAAGACCATGACCGTATTCCTTTATCCGGTGGCGTTGACAGGGTGGAATCCAATGAGAGCCCTGATTGCCATGACTCTGGCAACTTTAGCGGGATTTGCGGTCAAGGAACTGCTGCCGTGGTATCTCTTATGGGTGCTGCCGTTTGCCGCCTTAAATGTCCGGTTTACCAGGCTGACCCTGTTTTTTGCGTTAGTCAGCATCGGATTTGCCTTTTCGTATGCACCGCATATGTACTTCGGGGATTACCGTCCGGAGGAGCTTACTGCCAAAACTCTGATAGTCTTGGCGGGTGTGACAGCCGGAGTTTTGGCATTGATACCGCTTCCTAAAGGCGGACCCGGCAGGACCGGAAAACCAGCCCTTTAATTTGCCGTTTATGACGGCATTACCGTATAATCATTCAGTATGGCATCCTCCCCTAGGCTGCAGCGGATGGCGTTTCTGGTGTTTATTATTCCGTTTCTCATATATGCATTCACCAGGTTATTCAATCTGGGTTTGCTGCCGATTTTCACCGATGAAGCTATTTACATCCGCTGGTCACAGATCGGCAGCCGTGATGCTGCCTGGAGATTCATATCACTGACTGACGGCAAACAACCGCTGTTTACCTGGATCATGATGGTGTTTTTAAGACTGATTCCGGGTGATCCGCTTGTTGTCGGCAGACTGGTATCCGTTTTTGCCGGATTTGTCACGCTGGCCGGGCTGACGCTCCTGTCTTATGAACTGTTTAAAAGCCGGGCTGCGGCACTTTTCACCGGCCTGATATATGCAGTCAGTCCTTATACGCTGATGTATGACCGCCTGGCGCTCTATGATTCGCTGGTATCGGCACTGTACGTCGGCAGCTTATATATTACCGTACGGCTTGTCCGTACGCTCAGGCTGGATAACGCACTGATTCTGGGCATGGCACTGGGTGCCGGAGTCCTGAACAAATCTTCAGGTTTCATCAGCATCTACCTGCTGCCCGTGCCTTATCTATTATTTCAGGGAATCCGTCCCACCCGGCGGCTGTTTATTTATGCTCTGCTGGCAGCTCTGGCTGCGGTACTGGCTCTGGTTTATTACTCGGTTCTGAGGCTGTCACCCCATTTCCATATGATCGGACTTAAAAATACGGTATTCGTTTACACCCTGTCTGATTGGTTATCGCAGCCGTTCAGATTCTTCAGGGGAAACCTGAACGGTTTGACTGACTGGCTGATACATTATATGACCAAGCCGGTACTTGCCGCATCGCTTTTGCCCCTGGCCGTGATCTGGCACAGGTGGCGGGAAAAGACCGTTCTGTTTCTCTATTTTTTCCTTCCGTTCACCGGTCTGGCACTGATGGGTAAGGTACTTTATCCCCGGTTCATCCTGTTTATGTCCATGCCGCTTTATGTCCTGGCGGGTGTGACTTTCGCCGGGATATTCCGGCTGGTCAGAAACAGAACGGCTGCAGCAACCGCATTAATCCTTCTGCTGCTGCCGGGCATTACGGTTTCCTACTTTATTCTGACCAATCCGAGATATGCCCTGATTCCCGAATCCGACCGGGGACAGCTGATAGACGACTGGCCTGCCGGCGGCGGCGTCCGGGAGACAACAGATCTGATACGTGACCGGGCTCAAAACGGCCCGGTTGCCGTTATTACCGACGGCACCTTCGGCCTGCTGCCGTATGCGTTTGAAATATACCTGGTGGACAATCCCAACGTGGAAATCAGGGGAATCTGGCCGGTTCCGGAAACCATACCGGCAGACATTATCAATTTGGTACGGATCAAGCCGACACTGGTCATACTAAATCAGCGGCAGGTAGCTCCAAGCTGGCCGATGAAACTCATTGCGCAGTATCAGAAAGGCAACCGGGTCGACCGTACGCTCAGGGTGTATGAAGTTGAAGCCCGGCCGGGACCGGCGGATGAAAATGATCCGCGGTAATTATGAAACGGAGCGATATTGCGGCAATTGCATTGATCATTCTGTCCGCTGCCGTCGTTCTTTGGCCGCTTCTGAGGCCGGGATTCATTGTCACCGACGATGGTGATTGGATGATCATCAGATTGTCAGCTTTTTTCCAGAGCCTGAGGGAAGGCCAGTTTCCGGTCAGGTTTCTGGGCAGGCTCAATCACAGTTACGGGTACCCGGTTGCCAATTTCCTGTATCCCGGTTTCATGTATATCGGATCGCTGGTCCATGCCGCCGGCATTCCGTTTATAACTACCGTAAAAGTGATCATTTCGTTAAGCATCATCGGTACGGCTACGGCTTCATACCTGTGGTTCAGGACACAATACCTGCTGCTTCCGTCTCTGGTCGGCGCGGTCAGCGTCCTGAGTTCGCCTTACCTCATATTTGATATATATAAACGCGGATCCGTGGGGGAACTTCTGGCCGTTTTCAGCGGGACGGTGATGTTTGCACTGATTGACCGCCGCCGGTATCTTTTCCTGCCTTTCGTCAGCGCGCTGGTAATTACCAGCCATAACTCCCTGGCACTTCTCTTTCTGGGAGCAGCCGGCATCTACACCCTTGTCACAGGGCGGTACCGGGCAATCCCGTATGTTCTGACCGGCGTTGTAATGTCTGCCTTTTTCTGGTTTCCCGCACTCCGTGAACGCCGTTTTGTGGCCTTTGACACCGTTTCCGTAGCAAATCCGTTTTCCTATTTCGCTTCAGGCGGGAATTTTATTCTGGTCGGTGCCGTCAAGCTGGC
>MFJD01000017.1:0-337 GCA_001779095.1 Candidatus Gottesmanbacteria bacterium RBG_16_52_11
CAGAACGACAGAAAGTCTCATAGTGAAATCACTTCCCGTATTATCCCGCAATCGGACGTTTACGGCTACGGGTAAGGTTAAGGACAGTGAATAGAATAACCGTGCTCAGGGAAAAGACAGAGACGAGGTCGGCCGCTTTCCTGACCTTAGTCCGTCCGAATACCACCGCAATCCGGCGTGTGCCCGCCGGCAGCCGGAAGGTCATTAGTCCACGGTATGCCGGATCCTGGAATTCTATACCTGCTTCAGCGCCGTTCACCAGTACAATCCAACCGGGAAAGTAAAGCGTATTCTCAACCAGTCTGACGCCTGAAACGGCGGCAACTTCGTATTCATG
>MFJD01000017.1:347-16457 GCA_001779095.1 Candidatus Gottesmanbacteria bacterium RBG_16_52_11
GTCCGCGTCAGGGGACGGACCGACGCTTCCCCCTCAACCACCTCAAGCGGCGCCGGAGCGTAATGCTCCATGAATCTGACTGACCAGACCGGGCTTGATTCGCCGGTATCGGTCGTTCCCGGATATGCTCCGGTGACTTCCCGGTCGGGTATAGGTATAAATGATTCCGGTTGCCACATGTGGAGGGTTAACAATAGCGGAAAGAGCATAATGGCGGTGCGGACTAGTATCCGTGTTTTTCGCTGCAAGATATCTGCCGTCAGCCGCGCCAATGCATATGCTGCCAGAAGACTGCCGGACAGGACTGAAAGCGACAGGAAACGCCAGGGAAACTGGATCGTCTGCAGAAACGGTATTGCCTGCCATACCGACGTTGCCGCCGGCACCATCAGAAACACCGATAGCGAAATGGTAACCAGTAATCCGCCGACGGCAATCTTTTCCCGGCGCGGCAACCGCCCGGATATTAAGAGCCATACGGCTCCAGCAGTTCCGATCCAGTGAACCGCCCCCAGTTCCTTGGAAAACTCGTTGCCCCCGCCGTAATTCCAGGCTGACCTGAATAACCATGAAACCGGCACGAACCGTGTCAGTGCTTCACCCCGGGTGACGATTTCGCGTAGAGTATATTTGCCTTCATAGAAAGCCGGCAGCCAAAAAAATGCACTTAATCCGAATCCCGCAATAAAGGCGGCTGCGGTCAGTATCAGAACTATCCAGGTGTTTTTTCCGGTTATTGACACGTAAACCGCATAAAGAACAAGGAGCGGCAGGAACATCAGGGACAGTGCATTGTGTGACAGTATCAGGGCAGCAACCGATACAGCCAGTCCGGTAAACGGAAACCATAGCAGCCTCCGGGCACGTACACCCGGACTACCGGCCTGAACACCCAAAAGTGCGATGAAATATCCGCAAAGCGGTGCAAAGGCAAAAGCAGCGTGTTCCCCGATTGCCCCGCGCACATAAAGGTCCACGAACCGGTACGGCGCGAATCCGTAGAATACCGCCGCAAAGATGCCGGCCGTTTTCCCCCACTGCCGGCTCACCCAGGCATACATAGCCGTGACGCTGACGACGTAAAGGGCTGCAAAAACCATCTTGGTACTGTCAGCAAATGAAAATCCCGCAAAACGGAACACTGATGCAGCGTACGACGGCAACGGGTAGAGAAACATCAACACCGGATGTCCGTATCCCCAATTCAGATTGCCGGCCCAACGCGGAACCGCTATCCCTTCAGTCAGAGACGTATAAAAACTGGCTATCCGGACGACATGATCACGGCCGTCGTGGGTCCCCGGCAAATCCGGATGGAGGAGGGCCACCAGAGGCAGCAGCGACATTGCCGTTACCAGCAGGGCATATTTACTGATTCTTTGCATATGACTGGGCAACTGAGATAGCCGGTGTACCGTCGGCCAGGCTGAATTCGGCAATTCCGGTTGTCCCCGCTGGCATCCGGCCGGTGTTTCCGACATACAGTACCCGACCGTCGCCAACCGGAGCGCCAGGCAGCGGTCCGAATTCAATTTTTCCGATCCGGTGCTTTTGCGCAAATCCACCACTGACCGTGCCGCCTTCTGACAGGTATCTACCGGGATCATACCGGCTGTAATAAAGGTAAAACATGTAAGACTGGTACAGTTGTCCGTCATTGGCTACCAGAATCCGGTCATAACCGTCAATCCGGGAATTCACAAACGCAAAAGCCGGGGCTGCAGCCGCCTGGAAAGAGTCGGACTGGGTATACGGAAATACCCGGAAATATGATACGGCAAATCCGGAAATGTTCGTGAGTGCATAAATACCGATGCCTGCTGCTGCCACCAACCGGAGTTTTATGTCAGTCTTTAGTGCAGCAATCCAGATACCGTATATTCCAAACGCCGCTAAAAGCTCGACCGGCTGGACCATTGTATAGGAACGCATCGCATGCGGCGCCTGGGTGGTGACAGCGCCAGGAAGCGGCGAACTTAACAGCCAGATCAGTAAAAACTGCAACTCCTGAGACTTCCCTGCCCTTCTGATCAGGACGATAGCTCCGGCGGCAATAAAAACTGCTTCCCACAGGTATATTAGACCGGTGTACGGGGCTTTATGGTTTTCCCTGAAAGTGCCCGTAAACAGCCATCCGGGAGCCAAATGCGCCAGGTAGTTATCCGCGAATATCCGCG
This sequence comes from Candidatus Gottesmanbacteria bacterium RBG_16_52_11, assembly GCA_001779095.1. GTDB lineage: Bacteria > Patescibacteriota > Microgenomatia > UBA10105 > UBA927 > RBG-16-52-11. The sequence goes on from MFJD01000017.1 coordinate 2,525, forward strand.
CGAAAGCGATGTATCGATGGCTGGCAACAATCCCGACCGTGTCACCTTCAGTTTTGGCTTTCACGTATCCCGCCAGGTATTCCCTGACCAGCGGGTGGTCAGAAGAAAAAGCGGTGGTGCCGGAAAACCGCGTCAGGGACTGCGGCGTCAAGCTAAAGAACGCCGCTACTCCGAAAATAGCCATCCCAAACACTAAGATGGCTGCTCCCCGGCGGACATCCAGGATTTTCCGGAAGTAAATAACCGCAAAGCCGAATAAAAGTACCGGGGTGATTATTTTCTGGCTCTGGTAGGTAAACATAGTAACTGCAGCGGTAATAAATATGAACATGATATCCGCCGGCCGCTGCCGGACGGCAAACCGCAAAATCAGAAAAACCATCAGCGCCGTTGCAAACAACCCGAGATTTGCCTCGTGGCCGAGCCGGGACAGGTACACCTGCCACGGTGAAACGGCAACCAGAAATGCCGCAAGACATCCGATGACCATCCCGCCTTTCCCCTTCCATAGCAACCTTCCGGTCAGGTAAGTCAGGACCACCACGGCTAGAGACAGAATTACTGACGGCAACCGGACGGCGGAAGCTGTCAGCCCGATCATGCGGACAGCCGGAACAACCAGATAGACGTAAAGAGCCGGCCGCCAGTCGTCATAAGCCCGCAGCGTTGCCGGCAGGCGATAGCCGTATTCATCCCGCCCGGTCAGAAGTATTGAATAGGCATTATAGCCGATTGACGCCTCGTCAAGCGACACCGCCGGAGGTACTGCTGACAGTTTAACAAGCCGGAAGACTCCGGCTATAACCAAGACGCTTGCGAGAACTGCGAATATCAGGCAGTCACTTTGTCTTGTCATATAAACGTTTCACAGTATTAAATCGTACCGATAACGCCGATCCTCTTATAAATTTAATAAGACACTAGGTAATGCCGTTCAGGTACCGCTGATATGAATTGCTGCGGTTCCGTCCGGATTGCGGATTATCACCCCGGGATCCGGAATTTCATCCGGCGAACCGATATAAAGTACCCTGGTGTCCCGGGTCTGCGGCCAATCCAGCGGCCTGAATTCATATTTATCGAACCGGTTGCGCGATTCCGCAAAACCCCCGGAGGCTGTGCCGCCGGAAGCCAGATACCGGGCAGGGTCATACTTCGTAAAGAACAGGAAAAACATATACGACTGTTCCAGTCTGGTGGAAACTACGATTTTGGCGTATTCATCTTTGTGCATCTCCGCATACTTCACTGCCTGTTCGTATCCGTATTGCCAGTAAGGCGCAAACTCATAGCTCATATGCCGGAAATACATATCGAGGAAGTAATATCCGTTTGCCGCCGCAGCCATGATTAACAGCGCAGCGCAGATCCGCTTCATCAGTACGGACATACCGGTCAGGTATTTCCAGAACCGCAGTATGCCGAAAACGGTCGCCACCTGGATAGCCGGCAGTGCCACCATTGTCCGTATTGCATGCGGCACCCCGGAAGTCGGGGCGGCCGGAACCGGAGCCAGAAGGAGCCAGAGAATCACGAATTTACCGGGTTTGCCTGCGTGACGGACCAATCCGTATAGGCCGGCCAGGAAAAACGGCAGCTCAACCAGGTAAAGAAGCCCCATATCGGGTGCATGGTGACGCTGGTTATCGCCAGTCAGAAACAGCCATTTAAGGGAAAAATGCGACAGGTATCCGGCGGCCAGGGTGCGCGCCAGCACCAGTCGCCGGTTGTCAAACACCCTACCCCAGGGATTACCGGTAGCAGTGTCCCGTTCCAGCCGGTTGACGCTGGTAGAAAAAAGCGCCGTCCGGTCTGCAATACTGGATGTCCCCCTTAGCCTGGTCCAGCTGGCAGAATTGAAAAATACCGGCATAAGCGGCATGACGACTGCAGCTCCTGTAATCAGCGAGACGGTAATAAATTTCCGGCTTTCCCGAATCTCACGGCGGAATATCAAGAAATAAATGATGAGTATCAGGGGTATGAAAATGCGTTCGCTGTGGTAAGCGTAAAGTGCCATACCGGCCAGGACTGAAGCCGGAATGAAATATACCGGTTTTGTCCGGGCCCGGAGTAATAGGCAGAGCATCCAGATGTTCAGCGTGATGCCGGAATTTGCCTCAAAGGCAATCCGGGAAAACTGGACATGCCACGGCGAAACAGCTAAGAGAAATGCTGCCAGAAGAGGCAGCGCCTCGGACTGTGTCTGCTGACCGGATTTTCCGGTCCGGAAAAGTTCCCGCACTAATATAAACGTTCCCCAGACCGCCAGTACTCCCATTACTGCAGACGGGAGGCGGACGGACCAGACGGAAAGGCCGAACACATAAACACCCGGAATTGCCAGATACATGTAAAGCGGCGGTTTATAGTCGTCAAAGGACCTGAGTGTCACCGGCAGCAGTGTTCCGTATTCATCCCGGCCGGTTTTAAGTACCGAGTAAGCATTATACCCGAGTGCTGCCTCATCCCAGTCAGGGCTCGGGGGAACTAAGCCCAACTGGTAAAACCGGATAACCGCCGCCATCAGGAGTATTAAAATTAAAATTATCCCCGTCTTCATATTATGTCGAAAAGTACCAGGACTGGCTCGCCGCTCAATAGCTTCACCGTCTCCAGTACCCGGGCGTTCGTCGGTACGACTTTCGGCGGCATTATATAGAGTGTGTCACCCTGCCACTCGGTTACTGTGTCTGAAAAACGGTACTTGCCGAATCCGTTTACATGGTAGAAGCCGGCTGTGTCGAATGAGTCATCCCGTCCGGCCCTGAATTCAGCCGGACCATATCGGGTATAAAACAGTACGTACATATAAGGTCTGCCTATGCTTTCCGTGATCACGATCCTGTCGTACGCGTTACCTATTTTTCCGGCAGCCCGGATGGCTTCCCGGTATCCGTACTGCCATTCACCGGAATATTCGTAGGCGTAATGGTTACGGTAGACGTGCCAGAAATGGGACCAGCTGAAAAGATAAGCCAGAATTAGCGCTCCGATAACACCATAACGCCACCATCCCCTCAGCCGGGAGGTAAAGGTAACAACCGAAAAAGCGATAAATATCTGCCACACCGGCAGAGTCCCCTCGGTCCGCAAAGCGTGCGGAGTTTCCCGCGCAGTTGCTGCGGGTATGATTGCCAGTAGCAGCCAGGCGCTAAGTATCAGCGCTGTACGGGGCAGCATTCTCCACAGAAGGAATATGCCCGCTACCAGAAGGGGGAATTCCAGCAAATAGAGCTGCCCGGTATCGCGGAGGGAAAATTTGGGATTTCCGTCACCCCTGATGAAAAGGAAATCCGGTTCAAAATGGTCCAGGTAATGTGAGAGGAAAGACCGAATATATCCGATCCGGCGGTTATGGATAATCCGGGCAATTACGGTATTACCGTCGATTCCGGTCAGCTGGTTTGACCGGTTAACCGGTGCCGGATCGGTAAAAATGTTGACCTCGGTAAACCGCAGCCGGGCTTGGGGAGATAAAAGGTGGGGCAAGATAGGTAGTAGCGTGACAAAAGCAATTACGAGACCGGCGGCCAGACTTTTCCGGTATTTTGCCCACGTTTTATTACTCAGGATAAGTACTGCACAGGCAATCAGCGGAGCGGCATATCGGGCGCTGTTAAACGTGTATATGGCCAGAACGAACGGCAACAGAGATACGGTATAAAGAAACGGTTTACGGGCTGCAATGAGAAGCAGGCAGACGCCGGCGATGACTAGAGTTGTCGCGATATTGGCTTCCCAGCCTGCGCGCGAGAGCTGGATATGCCAAGGTGAAACGGCTAGCACTGCTGCCGCCGTCAGCCCGACGGCAGCAACCTGACCCTCCGGCAATGACGGCAGCGAACCTGTGGCCGTTATCCCTTTTTTCCGGGACGGTCCGGCTATCTTAACCCTTCGGAACAGCTCAAGACACAGGAAATATGTCAGAACCACCGCGGCCGTACCTGACAAAACCGAAGGCATCCGGACGGCTGTCTCATTCAGACCCAATACCGCCACAAACGGGACTGTCAGGTAAACCGGCAGCGGCGGCTTGTAATCCCCGTAGGCGGCAAACGCATACAGCGGCAGCAGTTTGCCGTGTTCATCCCGGCCGGTAGTCAGAATTGAATAGGCATTGTAGCCGATGGATGCCTCATCCCAGGACAGAGAGGGGGGCAAATTCCCTATGTCTGCCACCCGGATCAGAAAAGCCGCAACGGTTATTACGCCCAGAATAACAAGCCCTGTAAGTCCCGGTTTCATACTTTCCGGCCGTCACCCGATTTCAATGCGGATATCCCAAGCAGCGTAGATATGAATGCCAGATGGCTGTTATTGAAATACCGGCTGGTATACCAGACTGCAAACAGTATGAGTGCATACCAGAAAAAGAACGCAGTCTGTGTAGGCCGGCGCTTTATATATGCATACGCCGCTGTGACTGCCGGAACCGCCACCAACAGCTGCCAGATATAAAACGGATAGTACTGGTGGATGTCACGGAGCACCCCGAACTGGTAAAGCAGCATTCCCAGTCCGATACGGGATAGCCGCGAGCGGTATTTCCCGACAGATAAAATACTACGCTGTCCAGGAACGCCCCCGGATTCCACGCCAGAAACGGAAAGAATACCGCGGCCAGTACCGCCGTAAGTACGGCCGTACAGACGAAAAACTTTTTCCCGTACCCGGTATGGTGCAGGGCTAAGAAGATATATGCCGGCAAGGCAAACCAAACCGTCTGCTTCGACGCCATGCCCAGGGCAAAGACCACGACTGAAGCAATCAGCCTGTCCTTCCCCAAAAAATAAAGCGATAATACAAGGAAAAACAGGGCAAACATGTCACTTCGTCCTTCTATCAGAAAGTCAATGGTTGCCGGGGAAAGCAGCGTGAAAATGATTGCAGTCCGCTTCAGTTCCGGTTTCCGGAAATAAAAAACAAGTACTGCAATCAGTCCTACGGCAGCCAGTAGCAGTGGCATCCGTCCGTCGAAAAACCCGAACAGCCGGATTGAAATAAACCGCAGCGGAAATGCCGAAACGAGATAAAACGGCGGCATCACGAAATGATAAAGTGCCGGATTTACTGCCGGCTTACCCAGCTCATCATAATGCCAGTCCTCAAGCGGGGTGCCGAAATAGGTCGTGTCATAAGGATTTACTCCGTCAGACAATTTAGTTAAAGCCGCCTCCAGCTGGAGAATAATGTCATGAACGCCGAAATTCTGCCCGGGGGCAATCCTTCCCCGGTCGACAATCGCTCCCCCCATGACGCCGACTATGACGGCAGTTACTACGGAGACCGTCAGAACGGTACGGATTTTCTCGTAGTTTATCTTCAGAAATCCTTTGAGTCCGTCTCGGAAAAACGACAGTGCGGTATTTATGGTCAGTACAGCAAACAGCAGTCCGAACAGCCAGTACGGTGTCACTTCTCCGGGCAATATCTTATAACGGAAAATCACCGGAAGTACGAACGCAAACAAAAGAATAGCGTCCAGCCGGTCCGCAGTCATACCCACATTGTAACATGCGAACCCGGGCGATTTCCGGCTCAGCGGAGAAACCGGTAAATATATCTATTCGAAACCTCGGTCACGCCGGCCGGCCGCCAGTCATTCAGGTTGATAACCGGGTAGTCGAGTCCGCAGTGGTGATCGTAACAGAGTACGTATAGTCTGCTGACAGAGGCCAGATCAGCAAGCTCGGGGCACAGCGGATCTTCACAGACGATAAATAACAGGGAATAATCAGGATTGGTTATTTCCACCGGCCGCAGTCGCCTGAGCGTGAAGAAATAACGGTAATGGAAGTCGCTGAAGCTGCGCGACCTGATAACCGTGAATGAGAACGGTTTACCGCCGGCATATTGGACCATGGAGTTTACTGCTGCTTCAGTTCTCCGGATATCGCTGAATTCCTTCCGGAATATATCGGTCCGCGTGAGACTGAAAATTCCCGTACCGAGTGCCAATACCAGCCCGGCTGCAGTCCATTTTCGCAAATTCGAACCCAGCACCGAAGCGATAACGGCAAACGATAATACCTGTAAAAAATACAGATAATGATCACGAATATTTTCCCGGTAAAGTAGCATTACGCCGATTCCCCCCAGGAGCCAGACAATGATCATCTTCTGCCATCTGGATCCCCAGAGTAATGTCATTATTAAAATTCCACCCAGCAGGGGTATCCAGATGCCGGCAGGCAGCGGGGTGACGGCACCAACAGTCCCGTTTATCACTCCGGCGATATCCGGATTTACCCGGAAGGCAAAGCCGGCCAGTCCTCTGGTACCCATCAAAGTCTGAAAAACCGAACTGATATCGGTAAATCCGTGGAGATACTCATACCACAGATAGGGCGACAGGACTGTTAATAATGCCGCCAGCGCGGCTGCCGACCGGCCGATCCAGACCGACAGGCTGTCTTCGGTATCGCGGCGGTACCCGATATATATCCAGAAAATCACTGCAACCAGAAGCGTAAACAGGTTGGTGTAGTGAAGCTGAAGTAATATGCCGACAGAGCCGCCCAGGACCGCCGCATACCCGTATGCTCTTTCCCGGGCAATTTTGGCCATGGAATATAAAACCAATGAAAGGAAAAACGGAATCGTCGTCGGATTCCAGATGTTGCGGCTGACGGCGACTGTTACCGGACTTACCGCATACAGCCAGGCAGCTACCAGACCGGCATTGCTTCCGGATATGATGGACACGGTCCGGTACAGGAGAAATACCGTACCGACTCCCGAAATAACCATCACTAGGGCCGCAGCTATCGGTTTGAAACCCGAGAGTATCAGTGCCGGTGCAATCAGGTAGTAGAATGCCGGACCGGTCTCCTGACCGGTGCTGAATCTGGGACCCACCAGCGGCAGGGTTTTACTTTTCCAGGCTTCGTAAATCATCACCCCGGCGCTGCCCTGGTCACCCAGAAATTCCGTAAGTTCCCCAAGCCGGTAAAGCCGGAGAAACGAGGCAACACCGATAATCCCGATAATCACTATCAGGTGCAGGTGTTTAGTAAGCCTTTGGATCACGGCTCTGTTATAATAAAACGGTTACACCGGTTTCACAAGTTATTGCCAACGCTTTATGACGGGGACGCGGAAGCATATTCCAATCCGGCTGGTCAGGCTTACCCCGCCCGGGATATGAACCGCCGCCGTTTCCTTCCGTTTGCAATTCTGGTTGCCGTACTTCTCTTATTTTTCCGTTTGACGGTTCTGCGCGGCCTGGTACCGTTTCCGGGCGACTTGCTACTCTCAGAATATCAGCCATGGCGGTCATATCCAACTCACGGATATGTAGCCGGGAGCGTTCCCCACAAAGCCCAATATCCCGACACTCTCAGGCAGATTTACCCGTGGCGCATTGTCGCTGCAGAGCAGTGGAGGAAGGGATCGGTGCCGCTCTGGAATCCGCATAATTTTTCCGGTACTCCGCTGGCGGCTAACTTCCAATCAGCGGTTTTCTACCCGCCTAATCTGCTTTTCGCCGTGACTCAACCTGCGGCAGCCTGGACGGCTCTGGTTATTCTGTCTCACGGTGCGGCACTCCTGTTTATGTACGTATACCTCCGTAAAGTCGGTTTATCACCCGCGGCTTCAGTAACTGGCGCTGTAGCTTATGCCTTTTCAGCATTTGCAGCAGTCTGGAGCCAGTACAACAGTATCGTCCACGTGGCTGCATTTCTACCGCTGATGCTTCTATCGCTGGAGCTTGCCGCCGGCACCCGGTCATCCCTGCCGTTTGTGTTATACAGCATTGCCATATCACTCGCCATACTTGCCGGCCATCCCCAGGTCGCTTTCTACCAGATAATGTTCTCAGCCTTCTATGCGGTTGTACGCGTCAGGAAAAGACTGCTCTTTATCCTGACCGCAATCATAACTGGTATCGCACTGGCAGCGGTGCAGGTAATACCGGGGGTGGAACTCATGCTGTTGTCAGCCCGGACCGGCCTGAATATCCCGACTCTGCTAAATAAAATCCTGATCCAGCCGGCACAGCTTCTGATGCTCGTAGTACCGGACATCTTCGGAAATCCGGCTACCAGAACCTACTTTCCGGGAGATACCTATATCGGTAAAGTAACTTCAGTCGGTTTTGCGGGGCTGGTACTGGCGGCAACGGCGGTACTGCGGAAAAAACCGCACCGCCTGACCGGCTTTTTGGTAGTCAGTGTCATGGCGGTACTGGCTCTGGTTATGCGAAATCCGGTAACGGTACATTTATATGCTGTCGGAATCCCGTTTGTCTCTTCGGGCAATCCGACACTGGCTGTCGTTTTGCTCACATTCTGTCTGGCGACGCTGTCAGCCATCGGACTGGACACTTTACTGTCTGACCCAAAAATAGCTAAGGTATCAGCGCTGCTGGCGACAGTTCTCATAGGTATCGCCTGGACAGGCGCAGCTCTGATAGTTCTGGCCGGATCCGGGTCTCCGATGTTTGCCATTAAGACTCCGTTGTTGGCAACCGTCAAATCCACGGCATTCGCCGCTTCATTTCTTTTTGCCGCACTGCTTATGGTTCTGAAAGTGCGCCGATTGATTCCGGCCGCAATCATCTTTACCGTACTGACCGGTGAGCTAATGTTAATGTACTGGAAATTCAATCCTTTCGTACCGGCATCATATATCTTTCCGGACACCGTCCTGACAGCTGTCATCAAGCGCGAATGCAGTTCCGGCAAGGTAATCGGAAACGGGGCAGCACTGCTGACACCGAATACGGAATCGCAGCTGGGTATTGACAGTCCGGCCGGATATGATCCTTTGTATCCCGGCACCTATGGTGAGTTCATCTCATCCGTCTGGGAAGGTAGGGTTATTGAAAACGCGGAACAATTCCGGTCCGACGCAGTACTGCCGCCGGTGTTCGGATCCGATCCGGCACTGACATCCCGCGTCAGCAGGGCAATAGACGCGCTTAACGTCACCTGCATCATCGGCCGCAGTGGCGATACTACCGTGGAAACGGCTGATCCCGCAAGGTACGGACTTATTTATGACCGTGACGGATTCCAGGTTTACCGGAACCTGAAAGCTGTCGGAAATTTTGTCTTATTTGACAGCTACACCCGCTACAACAACAAATATGACTTCGGCTCAAAGTTTTTCGCCGACGGAGGCCGACTGCTGCTTGAAACTGTTCCGGACCCGCAACCGCAGCCGCGTAATGGGGCGGATAAAACCGAGGTCACGGTAAAACAACCGGATTATATAGAGCTTAATGTCACGGTGTCTGGAAACCGGATTCTGTACCTGCCCGAAACCTGGTATCCCGGCTGGACGGCAAGTTTAGACGGCAGAACCGTACCGGTCATACGGGCCAATTATGCCTTCCGCGCCGTTTCCGTTCCAGCCGGAGCCCACACGGTCATTCTGGCATATCGTCCGGCGTCTTTTAAAACCGGCGTGATTATCTCCTTCGTATCAGCAGGTATAATCATCCTGTTTACCGCGATAGCTGTGATACAGCCGGGAAAGGAAAGACGATGAACGCACGCGCCGTACAAACATCGCCCAGTCACAACCGCGGGAGGACGCTGGTTGTGCTGTGCCTGATTACGGGCCTTGCTGCACTTCTGCGGCTGGCATACCTGTCTGATTTTCCGCCGTCACTGTCCCACGATGAAGTTGCCATCGGTTATAACGCCTATTCCGTCCTTAAAACCGGCCGGGATGAATACGGGACACCCGTCCCGCTGATGTTCCGGTCTTTTGACGATTACAAACTGCCCGGCATGGTTTACGCGACAGTTCCAACGGTTGCGCTACTTGGACTTAATCCCTGGGGCGTCCGGCTGCCGTCCGCGGTGTTCGGTATACTGGCGGTGATGGTGTTTGCCGGACTGACGGCGGAAGTTTTACGGGGCACACAGTTCGAACGCCTGAAAGTGTATGGGGTTCCGATATGGACTTGGGGCACGATGTTTTTTGCCGTCTCTGTCTGGCATATCAATTTTTCCCGGCAGTCATTCGAAAGTAACGGTGCGGTTTTTTTCCTCATGCTCGGGATTTATGCCCTCCTTTTAAGCCGCCGGCAGCTGGAATTTCTGTTTACGGCAGCCGTATCATTTGCTGCCGCGATTTATTTCTATTATTCGGTACGTCTGGTAATTCCGCCGGTACTGCTTGCTTACGTAATTATTTACCGCCGTGATCTGGCCAAATCCGTCCGGACAGTCATAGCCGCTGCGATTCTGGGTCTGCTGCTCCTGTCACCTCTGCTACCCCGGATTTTCTCGGCTGAAGGATTTTCGCGCATTTCCATGGTCAGCGTCGTCAACGATGACAGCTATATCGGGAGGCTCCGGAAATATTCTGAAATTGCGGCCGCAAAACCTGACTTGTTAAACCGGGTCCGTTATAACCGGCGGGTTGCCCTGGCCTTCACCATCGCCGAAAACTATGCCAAAAACCTGTCGCCGAAACACGTGTTTTTAACCGGTACCGGATCCGGGGGTCTCATGTACCTGTATGAATTGCCGCTTCTCCTGCTGGGAATTGCCACCCTGCTCAGACTGACGTCACCGGTAAAATGGATCATCGCCGTATGGGCGTTCTCAGCATTTCTGCCGGGTGCCCTGTCCCAGAACCAGCCGAATGCGCTTCGTACACTAGCCGCCTCACCGGTCCTGTCGGTATTTTCGGCCCTGGGATTTATAGTCCTGACAGCTTACCCGGGCAATACGCACCGGATAGTACGCCGGATAATGCTGATCGGCTTTACCGGATTAGTAGTATCAGCCGCAATAACATTTTTCGGCGGCTATTTAAACTATATGACGCTCGGGTCCCTAGCTTTCGGTGACGGATACAGGCAGATGGTCGGATTCGCTTCGGTGCATTCTGCCGAATATGAAAACATCATTATTACCGGCAGATACTGGAGACCGTATATCTTCACCCTGTTCTGGACAGGTTATGATCCGGCTTCGTACCAGAATACGGGTTCGGTTGACGGATTCGGTAAATTCCGTTTCGTCAAATCAGGCTGGGATGCCCATAGCGATCCGCTGGCGGATTCCCGGATCCCGGTCAATTCATTGGCGCCCCCGGGTATAAATCTGTATATACTCTCCCCGGGAGAGTACAGTGCTCATAAGTCCGAACTGACGCTGATCCGGTCTATTCACGGAGTTTATGCCCCTGAAGTATTCATCGCCGCGGCGGAAAAGGTGCCGGTCAGACAGATTCCGAAGTCCGTTCAATCAGACCTGCCTCGATAAGGTTCCGGATGATTTCTTCCTTACGGTTTTTGTCGAAATTGAAATCCCCGTCGATATCAAAATCCTGGGTATTGGCGATTTTCCATCGGTAAATATCAGACTTTCCGCCATCATTCAGTTCGAAAATCCGGAAATAGTTGGCGTCCAGGAAGTCCGTAAAGAACTTATTGTAATCGGATGCGTTTCCGCCCCATGGGGCGTATTTTCTTTTGAAAACTATCACCTTCGGCCGGTTTTTACTCAGGTCCGCAATCAGCTCGTCCTTGATTTTCGACCTGGCAGCATGGTCCAGAAACCAGTGAAAGCGTGAGGGCATCCGCGCGTTTTCCAGATAAAAAACTTCCTTGAATTCGAACGGTCCGATATATGCATAGTCGCCTTTTGAAGTTATGGCATTCACGTACGGCGCTATCTGCGGCCGGTCGTAAATCAGCGGCATGGTACCCATGTACTTGGGAAAAAACTTCTGGAGATACCGGTTCAGGAAAAACACCTGCGACGCTATCACAAAACTTCCGGTCAGAACAAGCAGTGCCGATAATAGCAATCTCCAGGTACTGGTAATCAATTTGCCGTTTAGCAGTCTGCTGATTTCGGAAAGTGCGAAAAATCCGTTAAACAATGACAATATGATATACACGGCCGCCTGGTAATCGGTTTCCTTTAGACTTCCCGGATTACTCCTTGCATTGACAAATATTGCCATGTACAGGACCAGGAGGGCCAGAAGTACCCGCCTTTTACGGAGAAACAGGGCAATCAGTGCTATCGCCGATAAACCGAATGCAGTCGGCAGCGGCTGGTCGAACGGCAGAAACTGCACCCGCATGACGGCGGCCGTGAATTCCCGGATGAAGTCATTGGTGATAACCACCGCCAGCCTGACCGGATTCACCGGTGCTCCCGGCGGGCGGGGGTAACTGTAAATATAAAAATTCTGGTTATACGTAATGTTTGCGAAGTAATAATCCCTGAGACTGCCGGTCAGGGTAAAAAACAGGAAGAAAAGGGTGTACGGGAGAACAGCAGCCAGAAAAACCGTTTTTATGGCTTGCCGGATCCGGGCCCTGCCCTGCTGTCTGAAGTATGTGAAAACAGTAAAAGCGGTCAGGCCGAAAAGGGCAAACGTATAAGTCATCGAAGTAAACCAGGTTAAAAATGCCAGACCGCAGATGATCCATATATCTGCCGGTTCCAGCCTTTCCCCGTAATAGACCTTCATTATAAGAAGCGCATATGCCGGAAGAATCAGATATGCCGAAAGCGTATCTGCCAGAAGCATCTGGCCCCAGAAATACGTCGCTCCCAGGGTAACCGAGAATAATAAATACAGGTAAAACAGGTGGTTTTTCTGCCTGACACGCCGCCGGATCACGGCAAATCCGGCTATGCATATGGTGAAAAATGATACGGCTAAAAACACCCTGAACCGGACAAAAGACTGACCGGAAAACGGCAGGATCAGGGCGGCCAGCGCATATGCCCCCGGCTGGTGATGCTGGAACCAGTCCCGGTACGGAACTTTCAACTGGGTGATGAATTTGCCCCCGCTGATGCTGTCATACTCGTCGGGGTATTCCTCATGGAATGCGTTGACCAGAAACAACGCTAAAAGTGTAGTGATGATGAAAAATAAGACCCGGTACTGCCGAACAAACCGCCGCATACCGACTTAATACTACCACAACTGACTGGGGGCTGAAACGCGAGTCATACAAAATTCAGCGATCAGTGATCAGACCTGGCAGAAAGCATTGCAGTAACTACAGGTTCAATCACAACCTTTACCTGCCTGAGCTGATCCGCCAGTTCCGGTAAGGTAATATCCAAAAACCGGCCGTTATATTGTGCAGCTTCAGCCTCGGATATCTCAGTAATCGATACCCCTTGCTGAATAATTTCTGCTAAATCAATGGCATCCATCTGGGGTGGCCTTGGCTGACGCTGTGTATGCATGGCGCCGATTTGAAAATTAATCGTTGTGACCAGCCTGGGGTACTCTGCATCCGTATCATAGTCGAGTCTTTCAGCCCCCATTATTTCTTGATTCTGGCTGAGATCTACATTCATCGCCGGCCTGCCATCCGGCAGCCATACTTCAATTTTAGGATGAAAACCCGACCAGATGTGATAAGTGATTTTCCGGCCGTCGGGACCGGTGGCATGGTATTTACCTTTGTCCCAAAACCTTGTCGGGAGCGCCAGCGTTTCCAGGTACGCTACCCGCAGGTCAGCCGGTAATTCCATTACCAGGTGACGGGGTGCCAGGCCCCAGAATTCGGGAAGGTCCGTAATTCCCTGGCGGATAATACCCTGATTTATTCCCTGCATCAGTTCGCCACTGGCTGCCCCTGATGGATTATCCTTACCGGTCATGGTTTGTATTATAGCGCCTCACAATGTGCTGGTACAAATAACTACGATAAGTAGATTTCGGAAATACAGGAATATTAAGCCGGAAGGTTGAGAACCCGGTCATTAAGTTTCCAGTATTTCGACTGGGTCACCCTATGCGACAATGCTGCCGGAAGAAGAGGCAGTGCCTGCAGAAATCCCCGGAGCATATCGCTGTTTCTCTGTCTGACTGCGTTTATCAGATGCACCGGCAGGTATATGAGATGGGTTAGGATTACCGCCGGATCGGAGGCGTTTTTCCAGACAAACAGGAACTGGTTCCGGTAAGATATCGCGGAAACGTCACT
>MFJD01000017.1:16516-25208 GCA_001779095.1 Candidatus Gottesmanbacteria bacterium RBG_16_52_11
TTCAAAAATGGTCCGGTATCCGGCTTTCCGGGCGCGCTACGACAGGTCGACGTCTTCCCAGTAAAACGGCGCATATATTTCATCCATTCCCCCGAGCATCCGCCAGACTGCGGTTTTGAAAACTCCGCTGCCGCCGGATACCCAGGCACTTTCGCGGGACTCCGGATTTCCCCGGCGGTGGAGATAAAATCCTTTTTCCCAGACGGCAATTCCCCGGCCGCGGGTGACGACATGGCCGTTTTCGTGACTCCGGTCCAGGCATCCGACCGCAAACACCGCATCGTCCTGAAAATGCGTCAGAAGCGGCGCCAGAAATCCTGATGCGGGAACGGTATCGGTATTCAGAAGTACTGCAATTTCGCCGTTGGCAGCAGTCACGCCGCGGTTCACGGCCGAGGAAAAACCGCTGTGACGCGGAAGCTGAAGAACCGTGATGCCGGGGAACTTTTCCCTGACAAATTCCACCGATTGGTCACTTGAGGCATCGTCAACCACGATTACCTCACATCCCGCACAGGCTTTCATTACCTGCGGCAGATGAAGTTTAAGCAGATCAACTCCGTTACGGTTGGGAATTATGACGGATACGGTAAGGGGTAGCTGTTTCATAATACTGCGGCCACCGGATTATACCGGAAACTGACGAGATGATCCCCGGCTGGCACGGCAACACCCTGGAACAGATAGTTCACCGGAATTATAAAGGCCTGTTGTCCGTCTACATCCGCCGTCCACCCGGGATCGGCAGCCGTGATATTGACCAGCAACCGGGTATCCGCTGTTCTGACACGCAACTTTACCGAATTGGCGGCATATGACAGTACGCTGACTGATTCATCTTCAGTTAATTGCCGGCCACTCAGACCTGTAACGGTCCCTCTGCCGGTAAGCACTGCCCGGCCGGGAGCGAATCCGGATTTCATTAACTCCAGAGCCTCGTTATCTGCCGACACCTGCAAGATTTCACCGGCCAGATAAAAACGCGGAGAGGTATTTTCCAGTTTATACACTTTAGTCCGGCCTTCTTCATAAACCTTTGTAAAACCGGGGAGATTAATGGCGTCCAGCGATAATATATGCGTGACGTTAGCATATCTGAGAAACGGTGACTGCGGATCGGAAACGGTAATTATCCTGGTAAAAGATTCCCCGGCGCCGGGTGGACCGGTCTGCCCGTTCATAGCCTCCATAAAATTTCCGAGACGGACATCATACAGCGGATCATATATATCGACGGATTCGATACCGTAATATGAAAGTGAGTTCGGCGGTGCCAACCGGAGATCGGTGGCGGCCACCCGGAACGGTTTCGGAAGATTTTTGAGATATGTTATGGAAGCCGGCTCGGAATAAAAAAGGGGCGCCGGGGTAAAAGGAATGAATTTCCACCCCATCCGGAACAGATCTGCCGTCAGAATCAGCGTGAGAAATAACATCAGTACCGGCTTGGCTGCCTTGCGCTTTGATATCATCAGAAACCAGACGGAAATGCCGCTGATGGTAAAAACTCCGGTGGGCAATACCAGGTTTCGTAGTGCTATACCTAACGCCGGACTGAGTGCACTGCCGGTCCGGCTGCCGGTAACGGCTATTGACCACAGGACAGACAGTCCGAGTCCTACCGGGATCAGTGCGCGTATCAGTGCCGAACGGCTACTGCCTCTGATGCTGTCCAGGCCTGCGGCTGAGAGAACCGCCAAGGTAAATACTACGAGGCTGAGTATCCGGGTCGGCTGCATGGCGGACCACACCGGAATCCCTGCCCGGGCCAGCAGTATCGATACCGGATTCGGCGTCGCCACAAGCATTCCCGCTGCCAGAAGCCAAAAGAAAAACTCATATTCCTTCCGGCGCTGGTACAGTGCAACCAGCACCAACACAACGGTAAATATGCCGGAGTAGCCTAAAAATTCTCCGTAATTCCAGACGCCCCAGTAATTGAGAGTTGAGGGATTTCCGAAAAAATCCGGAGCCAGAAACTGGGCCAGATGCTGCCATGGTATAAACCAACCCGGGATCCGCCATACCGACGGGTCGGACACGCGCGCGGACCTGAGCGCCAGGGATATAAATGGTGCCAATTGAACTGAGGAAACTGCGATGGCCGCCGTCATTGCAGCCGCCGCTGTAAAAATTTTGGCATATGCCGACCGGTGCTCCCGGAAAACCCAAACCAGATAAGCTGCAATTGCCAGAAGGCAATATAGTGCAATTTGGGCGTGCCCGGCCAGAAGCATCATGATGACTGATGCTGACAGCAATGTCCCCGAAATGAGATTCTCCCGGCGGACTGAGGCCGCAACCAGTCTGTCAATGGCATAAAGTGACAGGGGCAGCCAGACGGCTGTCTGTACAATCGTCCCCCAGGTCATCCAGGCTGCGGCGAATCCGCCATATCCCCACACCACCGCCCCGTATCCGGCCGCAACCGTTCTCAAATTCCGGTTCCTTAAGAAAACGTACATAAAAACTGTCGCCAGCAGCGGCTGCAGGACTATCAGTGCAGTCCAGGCTGCCGGAAAGTCCAAAACCGAGAAAAGCAGATTAAACGGGTACCAGGCACCGGACTGGACGTTGGCAGCCAGGGAGCTCCCGGTACCGTTATAGGGATTCCATCCCGGAAGTTCTCCTGTTTTCCACTGATCGATGGCAATTTTCCGCCAGGGTATCTGCTGCCGGACCGGATCGGTGGTCAGAAAATTCTTGAAAGGCATACCCCTGGGGTACAGGGCTTCGAACTTATCCCGCCAGGGATGGTAAAGGCCGATCAGCGCATCTGAGGGCACCGGTATCAGTCCCAGGAATACTTTATGGAAAAAAACCGCTGCCAGGACGGCCAGTACCAAAACAGCCAGCAGATCCGCCCGTTTAATACTCATATTCTGTCAGATTTACCGATTAACTCATCTATCCTTTGTTTAAACACATCAGTGCTGAATTTTCTTACGGTATCACCCATTGAATTCATGATTTTCTTAATCCTGATGTCTCTCAGATGACTTCCGATGTATACGGTATGCGTGAGAAGCTCTTCCGGCGTATGCCATAGGAATCCGTTATTTTCATTGACTATCTCCGGCAGACCGCCGCCGTTAAATACCACGGGTACGCATTTTGCTGACATGGCTTCCACTACGCTGATGCCGAAATGCTCCATTTTCGTGGGATCCTTTTCCCCGAAACCGGCCGCATGCCAGTAAACTACCGCTTCTCCATAGAGTTGCCGCATCCCGGTATCAGGGATATTGACCCGGAAATCCACCGGAATGCCGCGCGCAAGTAATTTCAGTTCCTCCAGATATTCTTTATCCGTCGATAGGCAGGCTCCGGCCAGAATCAGCTTCCAGTCTTTAAGCTTCCCTTCCCCAAACCCCCGCTTAAATGTTCCGATCATGACTTCGTGCTTTTTTGCCCGGTAATGACTGCTGAATCTCCCCACTGACAGGATTTCCATCCGGGACTTCTTGACCGTTTTTTCCGATCGGAAAGAAGCGACGGGAGGATATATGACAACCGCTTTACGGGAGAACGCCTGATCCAGATTTTCACGGGTGTATTTAGAGTTCACTATCACTTCCTTCCAGATGCCGTTTTTTACTGAGTTGGTCTGTACCCGGGGGAACGGCACCTGGAAATGGAGAATATTCCGTTTTGCCAGGGAATACGGAATACTGCCGTCACTCAGGTAAATAATGACATCATACTCACTGGTGGTCAGTAATTTCCGGGGCAGGATGCCGCGGAAAACATCCGGTCTGAAAGAATCCGGGGGGAAATCCAGTCCGAAACTTCGCAAAATCTTATTCCGGATTCCGGTATCGTTCCAGAAAATATGCACGGAGTGACCCCGGTGGATCAGATGCGATGCCAGGGTAAGCATATAGCGCTCCCCTCCGCCGAGACTGTCAAGATACGGACTACCGATGCCGATTCGCATACGCCCTCCTCAGGTGATATCCGGTTAACAATACTGCGGTTGCCGCTGCCAGCGCGCTGCCGGCCAGAAATTCCTCCGGAAGATATTTAAACTCAACCGTATGCCGGCCGGCCGGTACGGCAACGGCGCGCAGGTCATAATCCGCCCGCAGAACCGGCGTCTGTCTGCCGTCAATACTCGCCCGCCAGCCGGTATCATAGGTATCACTCAGAAGCAGAATCTTATCAGCATCCGACTGCGTAGTCACGGTCACTGAGTTCGGGGAATATTGGGTTATGGATGCCGAACCCGGGCCGGCCTCCGGCTGTAAGCCCGGATCGGTCTCCAGAATGACGGCATCCCTGTAAGGAAAATCCGCGGAAAGAAGGAGACCGACTATTTCCTGATCCGTATGTCTCAAAACGAAGTCGGACATGAGACTTGCCCGCGGTAACGCATCTTTATATTCATATACCCAGTATTGGTCATCTCTATAAACCTGTGTGAAAACACCTGCCGGATAATCCCAGTAAGGATACGCCCAGACACTGCGGCCGTCGCTCAGTCTGTGTATCAGATACCTAACGCCCAATAGCGACATCATCCGGTCCCGGTATGTTCCGTGCTTATCAAAGGACACCACGGACCGGCCGCCCGGATCCGGTCTGCCGGCACTTGCTGAATTGATAAACTGTCCGTACCTGCCCTGATACAGGGCATCATACCCTTCGATGAGCTGCAACCGGAAGGTCGTGCCTACCTCACTGCCGATGTTCCCGAATATCCGGTCATTCCCTGCCCGGGCCCTGAGGAATTTAAGTACGCCGGTTTCGGGATACAATAGGCTGCGCGGTGCATACGGCATCCACTTTAGGGAAAACCGCAGAAGTTCCAGCGCGGCAACAATGCAGAGCGTAACAGTAATCCATGATTTGGGAACCCGCACCGCTCCGGCTATCAGGGCGGTCAGACAGGCTACCGTCAGGATGGTCGGAAGCACCAGATTGCGCAGTGCGATATGGGTTCGTTCCGGCGAAAAAACCGGAAACACGGTCACCACTGACCAGATAACCAGAAGCATCAGGGTGGCGGCTACGGCTATACGGACGAATTTCCCCAGGTCATTACGGCCGGAAGCACGAACTGCATCCATGCCGGCAGCAGCCAATACTGCCAGCGAAAAACTCATGATACCGATTATCCTTCCGGCCGCGCTGGAAGATAGGACAGGCAGCTTAAGAATAAACAGGAGTGCGGACAGGGGCGTATCGTAAGCCAGGAACAAAGCCAAAAAGGCGGCCGCCCAGAAAAACCGGTACCGCCGGACTGTCCCCAGCATACCGCCGGTAAATACCAGAACCAACGGGATGGTACCGATACTGGATGCCCATTCCGCATAATGTCCGAACCAGTCGTTCCTGGTAACCGGATTACCGTAAAAATCCGGAGCGAAAAGTGTCACCAGGTACTGCCAGGGTATGATTTCCCGGGGTACGGCTGATGCCGACCGGGTGGAATCGGCAAATGCCCGGTAAGTTAGAAACAGCTGCGGGGCGGCAATACCGATACCGCCCGCCGCATGCAGAAGCAGTATGGCCAGTGTCCGCCACCCGGAATTCCGGCCGGCATACAGTATATAAGCCAGGCTGAAAATTACGGTATAAATGCTGATCTGGAAATGACCGGATAGCAGTGACAGCGAAATTGCCGCCGTCACCAGCAGTGCCGCTGCCGGCCGGCCGGTGTCCAGGTACCGGCGGACACCGTAAAGCGAGAGCGGCAGGAACAGCAGTGCATATCCGAGCGTGGCATATCCCATCCAGCCGACGAGAAAACCGGAAAACATGAAAGCGAGAGAACCGGTGGCGCCCGACCATCCGGAAATTCCCAGCGACCGGAGGAACATGAACATGAATACTGCCGCTAGAATCGGCTGCAGCAGTACCGATATGCTCCAGGCATCCGCCATGGGCAGCACCCCGTATAGCAGGTTCAGGGGTGAAAAAACCGCTGACTGGTAGTTGGCAGCATGCGGCGTTCCGGAAAAAGCATACGGATTCCACAGCGGGATCTGACCGGATTTCCATGCCTCCATGGTGAGTGTTTTCCAGGGATAAATCTGGGTTATAATGTCCGGCATGGCCGCGTTCTTCACCGGCATGCCGTACGCGGCATTCCAAGGCGGGAAAAAAGAAACCAGATAATCACCGGGGAAAGGTATCAGGCCGGCTGTCAGATACGGCCTGGCGAAAAACAACCAGGCTCCGGCGATCAGAACTGCCGGCAGGATAGCCGGCATGAGTCGGCCGGTTATTTTTTTCAGCCGGTTTTTGCCTGCTGTTTTTCCCATAATTTTGCGTACGTAATAAAGTAACTGAAAGCCTGGTAGATACTTTCGATCAGGCCGGTTGCACCGGCCCGGTAACCTCCCTGCCTGACGAAGTAATCCCAGAAACCGGTAGCCATGACGCGGAAAATCCGCCACCAGGACACCCTGGGGTGGCCGGCCGCAAACCGGAGCTCCGCCTCAATTTCGCTCCACCGGTTAGTTTTTTGCACCATGTCCGACAGATTCCGGTGAGTCCGGTGAATAAGCGGAGAATTCAGCTGAGAGGTGCTTCCCGTGACCTTGGCTGATTCGTGTACCGGCCCGTACCAGCCGGCCAGCGCGTCTTTCCGGAACAGCCTGAGGATAGATTCTTCCTTCGGCCATAGGTGGCCGAGATAGTAATTCCGCCGTTTCAGGGCATATGCCGCAATCGGATTGCTGCTGTCAGTTGTGACTTTGATGATTTCGTCCCGCAGGGAGTCGGTTACTTCTTCATCTGCATCAACATAGAGCACCCAGTTGCCGCGGCAGGCTGCCAGAGCCACGTTACGCAGATCCGAAAAATCACCTGAAGGATGCAAAATCACGCGGGCACCGCTTTTTCCGGCTATAACCGCTGTCCGGTCGGCCGATCCGTTATCGAGAACTATCATTTCGTCGGCAAACGACAGGCGCCTGAGGCAGCCGCCGATCCGCCGGGCTTCATTTCTGGCAATCACTACCGCACTGAGGTTAAATTTCCGGCTCATATTGTTTACCGTATCTGAACGTAAATGCATCCCTGACCGCACGCTTCCTGACCGGCGTTCCGTATAGAAGTACGCCGATACCCTCCCTGATCAGGGCAAACCGGGTGCGAAGCGGTGCATACCGGAAACCTGCCAGCAGCCGGTTCCGTGTCAGATAATAATCCTGAGTCCGGTTTCCCGGACGGCCGCTGGTAGAAGCATTCTTATGCCAGACGACGGACTTAGGATAATACACGCACCGATAGCCCGCCCGCCGGACCCTGAGCGACAGGTCAACGTCCTCAAGGTACAGAAAGTACCGTTCATCAAACATACCGGTTGACCTCAATGTCTCGGCACGGGCAAAAAGCGAACAGCCGGTTATAAAATCAGTTTCAACCGGATCGTCAAACCGGCCGTCATCCACCAGATCTACCCCCCGGTGGGAAGCATACATATTATTCCAGTCAATAATTCCTCCTGCATACCAGATAACGTGTCCCTTCTCCAGACCACTGTAACGCGTCCGGTGGTACTCGTGACCGGCCGCAAAATAGATTTTGGAACCAACCAGACCGACATTCGGATCATCAAAAGCATCAACCGCACTCAGTGCGCCCTGATCTACAAAGGTGTCATTATTGAGAAACCAGATAATCGCGCATCCCCGACGGAACGCCAGTTCGGCTCCCCTGTTATTTCCGGCCGCAAATCCGGCATTTTCACTCAGTCTGATTACCGCTATTCCGGGATACTTCTGGCTGACTGCCCGGGCAGTGTGATCGGCGGATCCGTTATCTACGACGATAACATCAAGCGGATAAGGTTTCCGCATACGGCGAAGGCTGCCAAGGCAGTCTAAGGTATCCTCCCTGCCGTTCCAGCTGACGATGACACATGCAACTTTCCTGCTCATATTAGTCAGATTTTCAGCCTTCGGAGGACCGACCTTCTGATTCTGAGGTATAGCTTTCTGACAGGATTGCGTTCGCGTTCGATCCTGGTTGAAAGTAACCAGAATTTAAAATCGCCGGCCGCCAGCGCCATTTCACGCGTGAGTGATGAAAACGGCGGATCAATTTCGGGAAACTTCTGGTTTTCCCAGGCTTTCGCGTATAGTACTAAAGCATAAAATGCCTGCATCAGAGACAGCACCAGCCCGTGCAGTCCGTCCCGCCACGACGCTTGGGCAAAGTAAATCTTCAGAAAATCCGATACCGGAAATCTGATAGCGTCATGCCAGGCCGGTGAATATCCCGCCTCCGCCAGCTCCCGTGCTTCACTGGTGGTACAGCGGTCCAGCGTGGAAATATACTGGCTGACACTACGGTAATTGAAATGATCATAGCTTTCCGTCAGTTCACCAACCGGCCCGTCTACCGTAAGGTATTCATGGATCTTCTTTTCCGGAAATGACCCGCGTCCCCTTTTGAACAGCCTGATCTGCCGGTCGGGCCACCAGATGCCGTGGCGGATCCATTTGCCGAAAATAATGTTTTTCCGGGGAATCCAGTAACCGGAAATTTGCCCGCCGCTTAAGATGACCCGGTCTATCTCCTGTCTGAGTACATAAGTTACGACTTCATCGGCGTCCAGATTCAGTATCCAGTCCCCCCGGGCTTTGGTGAATCCGAAATTTTTGTTCGAATTGAGCATCGGCAGGTTCGGACGCCGGAATATCCGGCACTTATATTTCCGGGCAATTTCTGCTGTAGCGTC
>MFJD01000018.1 GCA_001779095.1 Candidatus Gottesmanbacteria bacterium RBG_16_52_11
ACGACACCCAGACCCGCCGTAAGTACCAGCAGAAGCAAGATATACCAGTATTTCCTAAAAAATACCATAGTTATCGATTCATCGTCCTATAAAGGCTGGATATACAAAAGCTCAGCCTCAACCTGGAACTGCGTTTCCTGTGTCAGACCCGGCGGTACCGTATACTCCCAGCCCCAGAACTGACCCACCTGGGTGCTGATGGAAGTCGTTGTCGTATGCCAGGTATTCGACGGTTCATTTGTGAAGCGGAAACGGGCTCCGCGAGATCCGGCGCCCTTATTGGCCCCCAGCCAGATTTTGTCACCCGGCTGTGTACCGGAATTGCCGTTTCTCAAAGCATTCGTAATATCGACGTAATTCGTACCTTCTTTCCGGAAAGCTTTGATGGTCTGACACTGGGGCGGTGGCGTCGGAGTCGGAGTCGGTGATGGAGTCTGCGTCGGAGTCAAAGTCGGAGCATTACCGACTGTAAAATGCTTAATACATTTCGGATCGGGAACCGAAAATCCCCCGTTCGTTAGGGTGAAGTACCCGGTCACGCTGATATTCTTGGGAATCTGGTTATTCCAGTTTTCGTCCGGTTTATTGATATCTGCATGTCTGATTGTAAAAACGCAGGTATTAAGGGTATCATTAGAGCCCCTGACACAGACCTGGGTCGTATAGTGCTGGCCGTTAAAAATGATAGGTTTGGCATTGCCCGGACTGTAAAGGTTGTCAAGATTGTAAAACGCAGCCATAAATGCAGAAATTGACGCCTCCGCCGGAGGAGTCCCCGTCAGAGTAAAGGTAACCTGCCCGCCAACCGGCATCACTGTGGGCGTCAGGGTCGCCGAGGTGCAGACTGCCGGCCGGGCATATCCCAATACAACCTGGAAATCATTGAAATCCTCATCCTGAGTCGGATCTCCGATCCAGGCATCAGCCCAGCACATCGGCAAACGCGGCTCTTGCAGCTGGCTGTTGGCGTCATTTAGTTCATCGGTCACATCGACTTCCGCCATCCCGTCGTCGATCCCGTTACCGCAGTACCACCTGCCGTTACTCTGGTATGGATCCCTCCAGCCGTACGCCGGATTATCTTCGCAATCGCTGTGGTTATCCTGTTGGCACACGGTAATGACGATTTTGTACTGTGTCGGGTTGGCGGGTACGTCAAACCATTCCGACACCCACGGCGTATCTGCGGGGTGCCCGGTCGGCGGTCCTTCGATATAGAACTTCTGTTCGTCCGTGCTTACGTCCCGCAGGGAAATTTTTAAGAAATAGTTTCTCGCCCAAATCTTCACTTTCCGGTTAGCCTCAAAATTGATGATATCGCTGTTTTTCGGAACGTGATGGGCCTGGGAAGCCGGCTCGGTGACCCGGGCACGCTGGGAAACGAAATACACCCCGATCGGTACCGTAATCAGAAGCATCAGTATGGTGAGGCCCAAAACGATTCCTTTTCTGGATTTTTTCGGCTTACCGCTATCGGTCTGTTTAGGAGCCGCCGGGGTTACCGGCGGTGCGGCGGCGGTAACCGGCTGCGTATCCGGCGGCACCGGATTGAGACCGGGTATATTTGACTGCCGCATCAGCGACTCTATCAGCTGGGATGTAGCCTGATCGGATATATTGGCATTGCTTAAGGCACCGGTGTGTCCCGGTTTTTTCGGGGATTCCTCACCGGATTTCGGTGTTTCCGGCAATACAGGCTTGGGCGGATCATCCGGATGCTTTGGAAATCCGCCGGCAATATCCGGCTTTTTCGCCGGACCAGTCGGAGCGGAAAGAGTAGTACCTGCAGTCGTGCCGACAGACGCCATAGGAGGCGGTGCCGGAGGCGCAGGTGATTCCTGCGGAGGCGTTGTGACCGGTTTCGCAGGATCACTCTTGGGATCTTCTGGCATAAAATAAAAATATATAACCGGCCAAATAAATCTGGCCTGTTTCCAGAGTAAACGGAAATCCACTTATAAGTCAATAGCAGCAGGTATGGACGGCGGGAAGAACATTTACGGGGATTTATCCGTTAATTCCGGATATGCGGCAATAACGAATTTATATCCCTTTTGAAAACTAAAGCGGAAACGGCCGTTATGACGCCACGTCACGCAGCGATTCCAGTAACTTGAGGAATTTGCCGGCATCCAGGCTGGCGCCGCCGATAAGCACGCCGTCAATGCCGGGCTGACTTAGAAATGCGGCCGCGTTTTCTGAAGTAACACTGCCCCCGTACAGCGAAATCCCGACACCGGATTTTTCTTTGATTGTAATGAGTACCCGGCCGGCATTCTCAGGCGTATCCGTTTTACCGGTTCCGATCGCCCAGAGGGGTTCATAGGCAACGATATCGGCAGCTGGGGGGACCTGCATGCCGGCTTCCGATACGCAGTAAATCACCCGCAGACCTTCTTTTTTAACCTGCTCAGTTTTACGGTTGAGTTCTTCCTCGGTTTCGCGGAAATATTTCCGCCTCTCGGAGTGTCCGATGATTACCCAGTCGGCCATGCCCCGTATCATCCTGGCACTGATCTGCCCGGTATAGGCTCCGTCAGGAAAAGGCGATACGTCCTGTGCGCCGAGTGATATCGGAAGCGCCAGTTTATGCCGCATTTCGGAAAGGGCATACAGGTCAGTATAAGGAACACAGACGATTATGTCCTTGGACGTGAGAATTGCCGAGTCCGTGCTCAACTTTTCCGCAAACGAATTCAACCATTCTAAGCTTTCGGATACGGTTTTATTGCTTTTCCAGTTTGCCGCAATGTACATGTGTTTCATATGCTAAGATTATAACCTATGGATTTGCCTTTCCTCAATGAACTCAATGACGAGCAGCAGAAGGCGGTGAAACACGTCGACGGTCCGATGCTAATTCTGGCAGGTGCCGGAAGCGGAAAAACACGTGTGCTCACGTATAAGGCTGCTTATCTGGTCGGTATCGGACAGGCTCCGGCTGACCGGATACTGATGGTGACCTTCACCAACAAAGCTGCCAATGAAATGAAGGAACGTATCAGGAAACTGCTGAAAGGTGCCGCTGAGGTACCGCTGGCCAGTACTTATCATTCTTTATGTGCCAAAATCCTCCGCCGTGACGGCAGGCATATCGGCGTACCGGCTAATTTCGTCATTTATGATGAGGCAGATCAGACCGATGCAGTCCGGGAATCGATGGAGAAACTGGGGATTTCCCGGAAGCAGTACCACCCCGGAGCAGTACTTCATGTAATTTCCGAAGTTAAGAATGAAATGCTGACACCGGAAGAGTACGCGGCAGTTGCCCGGGGACATTTCCAGGAAACGGTTGCCAGGGTTTACGCATCCTACCGCGACATACTAAACAAAAACGGAGCCTTGGATTTCGATGATCTCCTGATGAAAACCGTCAGACTCCTCACGGATGCAGACCCGGTCAGGGCCCGTTATCAGGAAAACTTCAGGTATATTCTGGTCGATGAGTACCAGGATACAAACCATACCCAGTACGCTCTGACCAGGCTGCTCGGTGCAAAATACCTGAATATCTGTGTCGTCGGCGATGCCTCCCAGAGCATTTACCGCTGGCGGGGCGCGGATTACCGTAATATCCTCAATTTCAAGCGGGATTACCCTGACGCCGCTGAATTTCATCTGGAACGTAATTACCGGTCAACCCAGATAATTCTCGATGCTGCCTTCGGCGTTATCGCCAAAAATACGTCACATCCGGTACTTAAACTCTGGACCCGGGGTGACAAAGGAGAGCGGATCGGACTGTACGAAGCCCGTAACGAAACCGATGAAGCGACTTTCATTGTCCAGACGATACTTCAGTCCGGCAGGGATTTCACCGATTTCGCCGTGCTTTACCGGACCAATGCCCAGTCGCGGGTAATCGAAGAGGGATTCCTGCATGCCGGAATACCCTACGTACTTGTCGGCGGCACCAGATTTTACGAGAGAAAGGAAATCAAGGACGTAATCGCATTTCTCCGGCTCCTGGTCAATCCGGCTGATTCGGTCAGCCTCCGGCGGGTAGAGAAACTCGGAAAAGGCAGGCTGACGCGTTTTCAGACATTATTGGATTCAGTAAAGTCAGACCGGGTGCTGATTGCCAAAACCACACTTGAACTGCTGGACCGGACGCTTGAAGTAACCAGATATCTGGAACTGTATGATGCAAATATCGAAGAAGAAGCTTACCGCCTGGAAAACATTAAGGAATTAAGAAGCGTCGCTACGGAATTTCCCGATATAAATCAGTTCCTGGAAAACGTGGCGCTGACACAGGAAGAATACATGCCTGACCGGAAGCTTCAGGAAAACGGAAAAAGAAGCACAGTCACGCTGATGACATTGCATGCTGCAAAAGGGCTTGAATTCCCAGTCGTATTCATGGTCGGTATGGAAGAAGGGCTATTCCCTCACAGCCGGTCACTCATGGACCGGGAGTCAATAGAAGAGGAACGCCGGCTGTGTTATGTCGGCATCACCAGGGCGAAGCAGAACCTTTATCTGACGTTTGCCAACCGGAGACTCTATTTCGGAACCAGGACGGAAAATCTGGTATCCAGGTTTATCGCCGATATTCCGCAGGATCTGCTGGATTTCCGGGCATCGCTTGATCCTGGCCGTAGGTTCAGTTCTGACGAAATGCTGATTTAGGAGAAAAACGTCCGGAGTATCACGATCGTCAGTGTTCCGATGACGATCAGTATCGCGAGTGTGATTTCGATTTCCAGAAAAATACGGGCAATTCCCCTGACGTGTCCGAAAGCGAAAATATCGGGCAGAATCCTGCTGTCAACGGGTAACCAGAAAAGCGGCTGGAACGCTTTTTTCGGCCGGCGACGGACAGCTTTTGGCCTCTTTGGCATATCATAGCCAATTGTAACATACACTAAAAAGAGTGATAATACCAGATAATTAAGCACGCTATGGCAATCCGCGAAGCGACTCCCGCTGACCGGGACATCTGGGACAAAACTGCTGACCATCCGCTCCAATCCTGGGCTTGGGGAGATTTCCGCCGGTCTCTGGGTATTGACACCGTGAGGCTCCTGAAACAAACCGGCAACTCCCCATCTGCCTGTCAGATGACTTTCCATGCACTGCCGCACCTGCCGCTTACGGTCGGTTACTGCCCGAAAAGCAAACTTCCGGATACAGGTCTTCTGCAATCACTGAAAAATACCGGAATAAGGAAAAATGCCATATTCATTCAGATGGAACCTGATGCCGTCGTCAGTATCAACGGAAAGCCGGACCGGAAAATGCCGACGGCTGTCAGCCGGATGCTCCGGACGGATCCGCGGCTGAGAAGCAGTCACCGGCCTTTATTTCCGAAATATACGTTTGTACTCGATCTGACAATGAGCGAAAATGAACTGCTGGATAAGATGCACCATAAGACCCGTTACAATATCCGGCTGGCACAGAAACACGGTGTCATAGTCCGGGAAAATAACTCCGCTGATGGTTTCAGTCATTACCTGCGGCTGACCGGCGAGACGCTGGCCCGGCAGGGTTTTTATGCGCACGATGAAAAATACCATCGCATGATGTGGCAGTATATGCACCGGGCCGGTACAGCCAGGCTTTTTACGGCTTCGAGGGGCGGCAGAATTCTGACAGCCTGGATCATATTTGCCTGGAAAAGCGGAATATACTATCCGTACGGCGCGTCATCACGGGAAGACGCAGGTATGATGGCACCGAATCTGACATTGTGGGAAATTGTCCGCTGGGCAAAAGCCCGCGGATACAAAACGTTTGACCTCTGGGGGGCTATGGGTCCGAATCCGGACCGACGTGACCCCTGGTATGGTTTTCACCGGTTCAAGGAAGGGTATGCACCCGACCTGGTTGAATTTGCGGGATCATTCGATCTGGTATTGCGGCCGCTAATATACCCTGTATATACTGCCGCTGATACCGTCAGATGGCGGCTGCTGAAAAGCAGACGCCGCTGATATGGAACTGCAGCAGAATCCGCTCTATTTCGGCTATATCAGGAAGCTCAAATGGCAGACTAGCCGGCTGTCTGCCGGTACGCTGATCTGGCGCCGCTTCCCTTTCGGGGGTCTGGCGAAATTTCAACGGTCCCGGAAACTGCCGGCGGTTACCGAAACAGTAACCGTTCTCAAGTCTCTCGGGATTAAAAACCTGGCAGCTGAACCTGATAACTGCGTGACACAGGACGACTTCGACAATTTTGTCGCAGGACTGCGGTCTCAGGGAGTCCGGATGAACCGGGATCCGTTTCTGCCGACGAAGTCAACTGTCGTCGACCTGAATAGGACGGAGGCGGAAATATTTTCCGGATTCAGCCCGGCCAAAAGGCGTAATATCAGAAAAGCGGTAAAGAACGGGGTTTCCGTGCGCCAGTCCGGCAGTATATCGGATTTCATCAGGATAAAAGCCCGGTCTGCCGGAATGCTGGGCTCGCTGACCACCTATGGACTGTCCGAAATTTATGAGGTTATGGGTCCCCGGCGGACGGCGATACTTCTGGCCGGAATACCCCGCGGTCCGCGACTCCTGACCGTAGCCGGCGTATTTATCATCACGGTTGCCCCCCGGTCTTATTACTGGGTAGCCGGATCGATCCGGCAGGGTAAACAGGCCGCCGCGCCGAGCCTTCTGGCGTGGGAGGCAATCCGGATTGCCAAATCCCGCGGATGCCGGATTTTTGATTTCGTGGGAGTCTGGGATGAACGGATTCCGCGGCGAAACCGCAACTGGTTGGGGTTCACCCGGTTTAAGGAGGGTTTCGGAGGGACTGATATATATTACCCGGTAGTAAGGTGAACTGCCGGACTTAACTGAATTGTACCCTGAAGCGGTGATTACTTGCCGGAATCCCGGTTGGGACAGACCAGTACGGTCGGACACGGATCCTGATAACACTTAACTTTATCATAATAGCATCCCGGCGGCGCTACGGTAGTACTTGTGACATTGCGCCGGAAAAATCCCAGGGCAGTATAAATCAGGAATACTCCGCTGATTGCGACTAATATTATCAGCAAATACTTTTTGTCTGATGTACGGAACTTTCCGGCCATACTTTATTATATGCCGCTTTTGGCAGGCTACACAAGGCTTGCCCCGGCGATGCAGTGTCTTTCTATCTGACATCTTTTGGTCTGTTTACCCTGCCGGTTACTGCCAGGCTTCACAGATAAGGCGGAATTCGCAGAAATCACAGTGTTTTCCGGGCGTGGGGGCAAATTCGCTACTGCCGATCTGGGCTGCTTTATCCGCAATTTTCCGGCGGGCTGAGGCCAGTTCATCTGCACTTCGACTGGCGGACATCTTCGTCTGGTCTTCAAGGAAATAAAATGATACCAGTGTCCGGTCGGGATCCGCACCCAAATCCGGCTGACCGGCCGCAGCCAGAGCATAAAGTGTCAGCTGCATGTCGCTGGCGGCATCCTTTGACTTGGGAGCGTTACCGGTTTTGTAATCAATAATTTCGACCGTTCCGTCCGGCAGCCGGTCTATCCTGTCAATCTTGCCGCCGACAGTCAATCCTTCCGATATCCGGATTCTGAAAGGATACTCCATCTCCCCGGGCAGCCGGTCCGGTGAAAATCCGGTCCGGTAATACGATTTCAGCATAGCTTCTCCCCGCTGCTTCATTTTCTCTTCGTAAGGTTTATGTCCGTATCCGACCGGTGACCAGTGAGAACGGAAAATCCGCAGGAGCAGGTTAACCGAAGGCTTATCCCCTTTTTTCAGCCTGTCATAAAAAGATTTCAGGGTCCGGTGAACCGTATCGCCGAAAGTCAGTGCTGCCGACGGAGGCACCGGAATACGCAGCACATACCGGTACTTATATTTAAGCGGGCAGGTCTCAAAAGTATCCAGTTGTGAAAATGAAAGAAACGATACCGGATGTCTGCCGGCATCTTCGGCTCCGGACTGGGCAGGTCTGGACCATTCCAGAAGGGGCAACTGACTGTCCGGGGAAGATAATGTAACTAGATCTGGTGCGCCTTCACTGCCCAACGCTTCCGCTACGAACGGTGATATTTTTTTCTCGCGCTTGCCTTCCCCGTAATATTTAGCTGCCGTAAATATCAGCCTGTCCCGGGCTCGGGTCATGCCGACGTAAAACAACCGGCGTTCCTCCTCCAGGTGAAAATCACCCACCGGAAGTAGCTCTTTTATAAGTTCCTCGGGAATGGGAATCTGTTCCCGCCGTTCGGTCGTCGGAAACCTGGCGCCGACGAGATTAACCATGAACACAACCGGAAATTCCAGGCCTTTCGCGGAATGCACCGTCAGGATATTGACGGCATTATTTACCGACCAGTCGGTATCCGAAGCCAGCGGTGACTCACCCAAGGCCAGAGACAGGTCTATCCAGTCGACAACTGCAAATACGGAAGCGTCATCGTGGTTTATTTCATAAGATTTCAGTTTATCGAAAAATTTCGCAATATTGCCTGCAATCCGTTCTCCCCTGACGGTCTTATAACCCGTTAACTGTTTCAGAAGTCCGGTATCTTCCAGAAAGTAATAAAGAATCTGACCTGCCGTTTCGGACTTGATCAGTTTCATGTGTCTTCCGACCATAGCCACGAAACGGATACACTGCTGTTGGCCTCCCGGTGAAACTTGGGGTACGGGCTCGTTATCCGCTACACCGTTTCCGTCACCGGCCTGTCCGACCGTTTTTTCGGTGGCTTCAAAAAGCGAAAGGCCGTAACGCTTGGCAAAAGAGAGAAGAACTGCCATATCCCGGGGAGACAGTCCCAGAAAATCCATCGTCATTACCCGGTATGCGGCAACGGAGTCACTGAAATCCGCCAAAACCTTGAGGTAGGCGACCAGATCCTTCACCTCCGCCTGACGGAATAATTGCCCCGGTCCGAGGAACTGATAAGGTATGCCGGCCCGGGAAAACGCCCGGATGAAGGGTTCGGCGTGGTTATTGGCACGGACCAGCACGGCAAAATCACTCCATTCGTAGGTTTTTCCGTCTCCAGGCCCGGACTCTTTAATTTTCTTAATTTTACCGGCCAGCTGTTCGGCCTCATTTTCAACCCGGTCAGTGTAAACTAAGTTGATTTTCCCGCCGTTTACCCGTCTCATGCTGTCAAGCTTCTTATCAATGCCTTCAGCCGCTTCCAGCCGGTCGGGATTATTGTGCTGAATCAGATCGTATGAACGGTCCAGTATCTCTTTGGTTGACCGGTAATTCTTCGTCAGTACGATAATTTCGGCATCGGGAAAATGCTGACGGAACGTCAGGATGTTGGAAACCGCTGCACCACGGAACCGGTATATTGCCTGGTCATCATCCCCGACCACGGTGATATTTCGGTCCTGACCGGCTAAAAGAAGCGCCAATTCGTTCTGCGCATGGTTGGTATCCTGGAATTCATCTATCAGAATATAGCGGAACTGCTTCCGGTAACGCCCGAGAATATCGATCCGGGTCCGCAGCAGCTTCAGGGTATTTGAAATCAGGTCCGCATAGTCAGCACATCCCGCGGAAACTTTTAGTTCTTCATATTTGCGGAATCCATTTGCCAGTTCCAGATATTTGACAGTGTCAAGTTTTTCCTCTTTTGACCGGCGCTTTTTCCGGGATAATTTTTCCGCCCATTCCAGATATTCACCCGGTTTAATATCCTCGTCCTTGAGTCTCGAAAAATGCGTAATCATGCCGCTGATGAATTTCGCCGGATTGCCGAGCGGGCGGAAATACGAGAGGTCAAATTCAAACAGGTGGCTCCGGAAAAACTGGATGGTTTCCGCCTCCGTCATGAGTTTAAAGGCAGGATCCAGTCCGATATTGATCGCCTCAGCCCTGAGCACCCGGTCGCAGAAGGAATGAAATGTCGATATCCACATCTCCGGCAGGCCATACGGCATTGCCCGGTCGACCCGTTCCTCCATTTCCCGGCTGGCTTTCTCAGTGAATGTCAGAGCTAATATTTCCTGAGGTTTACATTTGCCTGTTGAAATCAGATGCCTGATCCGCTCGGTTACCACCGTGGTCTTACCCGTACCGGCCCCGGCAATTATTAAAAGCGGACCGTTTCCGAACTTAACCGCCTTCTTCTGATCCGGGTTAAGCGTCCTGCCGTCAACGGTAATCTCCCGATTCATCGTGCAGCCATTATAGCCCATTCCGTTTGCGCTTTCTTCACAATCCCCTACAATATGATTAACATGCTGGAACGAAAGAAAAGGTATCTTCAGATAGCCCTGAACGGCTCGCTGCATGAATGTTATTCCATACTCCGGCAGTTGCCGCCGAGCGACCGTATCATTATCGAGGCCGGTACGCCGCTCATTAAAGAACAGGGCATGCGTGCCATAAGCGCGCTCAGGGACTGGTGGGCGATGGTGACAGCCGGAACCGGAATTATCCCATATATCGCAGCCGATATGAAAACGATGGACCGGGGTGCCACGGAGGTTATGCTTTCGGCCAGGGCCGGTGCATCAGCCGTAGTGGCGCTTGGTATTGCACCTGTAGAAACCCTGAACGTTTTCATCGAACGCTGCCGCAGCGAAAAACTGGACAGCATGGTCGACATGATGAATGTCGACGCCCCGGTAAAGGTGCTGCGCAGGCTGAAGAAATTGCCGGATGTCGTCATCCTCCACCGCGGTGTGGATGAGGAAACTTTCAACCGGGATAAACCGATTCCGTACCTGCAGATAAACAAAATCCGATCTACTTATGATGTCCGCATATCCGTAGCCGGGGGAGATACCATCCGCGAAGTCCAGCGGGCAATATTCAACGATGCGGATATCGTGGTTGTATGGAAGGAATTCTTCGCTCCGACAACATCTACCGGCAAGCTGGCCGGGGAATTTCTGAGGGTCATCAAATAACCGGTTGCAGATTTGTTACAACATTCTGCGCCGCAGGACCGCTGTTATCCCGCGAGTTTCAGTCTGATCAAGATCCTGAGGTCGACGGCAACCTGAGCGATCGCAAACGAAAAAGCTGTCAGCATCAGCACCAGGGAGTGATTATTTACCGCCAAGTTTTTTCAGGCCTTCGATAATCTCTATCGGCAGTGCAAACACCACCGTATTTGCCGGATTAGCCGTGGTAGCTTCTATGGTCTGCAAAGTCCTAAGGGATATGGCACCGGATGTTGACATGAAAGCCATGGCTTTCTGGAGGTTCTCCGATGCTGCCAGCTCCCCCTGGGATCTGATGATGGTAGCGCGGCGCTCCCGTTCGGCTTCCGCCTGCTTGGCCATCGCCCGTTTCATATCGGCCGGCAGTTCGATGTCCTGGATTTTGATGGCAGTGACGTCTACGCCCCAGGATGTTGTTTCACTATCCACGATTTTCTTGATTTCCTCGGCAATCGTCTGCCGCTCGATCAGAAGACTGTCAAGCTCGACGCCGCCGATAACATCCCGCAGAGCCGTCTGGGCATACTGGGTGACGGCATAAGTGAAGTCCTGTATCTGCAGCACCGCAACTTCAGGTTTGACGACCTGGAAATATACGACTGCGTTGATTCCCACCGGCACATTGTCCTTGGTTATGACTTCCTGCTGGGGAATATCCGAAGTGGTGATACGGATGTCGACTTTGATAAGCCGCTGGAAAACCGGCACCACCACATGGAGACCCGGCGGCAGGGTATAGGAATATGATCCGAGCGTCAGAACAATGCCCCGTTCGTACTGATCGATGACTTTCAGTCCGGAAAGAACCAGGATAATGCCGGCGAAAAGCAGTATAAAAAGCAACGGTCCGGCGATAATCATAATTATCCCTCCGCAGTCATGGTACCACCGTCAGTGCCGGCTGCACAACATCACACGGAGAGATTACCGATATATCCTGCGGTATCCGTTTCGGGATCGTTTATCGGTGTGGCTTTTTCCATAATTGTCTGCTTCCATCCAAGGGCATCTGAGATGTCGTCCTGCCTGCTGGTCAGTTCGACCTCGGTAACTCTGTGTTTCACCCGGTCAGACCGGACGATACATACATACTCATTATCCCAGATGCCGAAATCCGGCTCCGGGACTTGAGACCGGATACTTTCGTAAGGTATTACAAAAATCCTGATACCGGCCTGAAGGTCAAGCCGGATCTGTTTCCGGATTTTTTCCTGTACCAGCTCTTCGGTTTTGTCAAATATTATCACGCGGGTGAAATCACGCACCCTGGCGGCGGCTTCCCGGGCTTTCTGCATGTAAATTGAGTCAGGATCCCAGTAATCCGCCAGGGGGGCATACAGCGTACAGAATCCCTGCTTCGAAAGGTGTGTGAAATGAAAAAGACCTTCGTCGACCACGTCACCCGGGCGCAGTGTTATCCTGCCCCTGTCTTTTTCCTCCATTATGTAAGCCTGAGCGTCGATTTTCTTCCGGTGTGCCAGATATCGCTGATAAAGCGACAGGTCAAGCCTGGTCAGACACAGGTCGAGAACGAGGGGGAACTCGTTCAGGTTTACGGCACTGTTCATATGCCCCGCCCGCCTGACCAGAATCGGAGAACTGTCCAGAGCTTTGGCAAACAGCAATGAATGCTGTTTTGCTACATACGGATCATTGTCCGAGTAGAGGACGTAAGAAACCGGGATGAGTTTTTTCAGGTGTTCGAAATCAAAATCGGTTTTGTAGAACGATGCATTAGCCAGATTGATTTCCCAACTGTCCAGCTTGTCAAGAAACGGACTGACGAAAATTGCCGAGTCAAGTTTCAGACTGAAACGGTCAACCGCGTGAAGGATGAATAAAGGTCCGAGCGAATGACCAACGAAGCAGAGTTTTTCATTTTTGGGAATAGCTTCTTTAACCTGTTCGAATACCGATAGCCAGTTCGGAAGAGTCTGATTGCTGATAGTATATTCCGGCCCGGCACGCTTCAGGTCCTCCCAGGAATCTACGGGGAACTGCGGAACCAAAACCTTCTGACCGAGGGCTTCAAGCTCCCGGCGCAGCTGGGGGAACCAGTTTTCCCCGGGGCTGCCGAAAGCGCCGTGGATGATTACGAAAGTCATTAACCGTATTATACCTTGGCTGTGTTAATAAATGTGATATTGTTATAAGACAATATGACCGGACGGACCCATGACCTGGCTGCATTCACAGCTCTCAATATCGTTTTTGTCACCGCGGCGTTGCCGCGGATGTCTATTGCCACGGCCTTTGTAGCTCTCGGAGCCAACATGATCGGCGGATTGTTCCCTGATATCGATAACGCAACGTCGGACATCTGGGATAAATTCCGCGGCGGAACGGTCGCCGGCCGTATCATAAAACCCCTGATCGGGGGCCACCGGATGCTGTCGCATTCCCTGTGCGGACTGGCGCTGACCGGATTTGTCCTGAAAAAGATATTGCCGGCCGTCGGAACGGTGCTGATTGCCGACATGGAAATCGTCTGGTGGTCGGTTATGGTCGGATATGCCTCCCATCTGATCACCGACTCTCTGACCACCCAGGGGGTGCCGTGGCTTTTTCCGCTGCCGGTACGGATAGGATTTCCCCCTATCAGGCAACTGCGCATCAGAACCGGAGGTTTCGTGGAAAAGATCGTCGTATTTCCGGGACTGTTGATCCTTAACGGATACCTCCTGTATATCAGATATCCGCTGTATCTGGGATTCGTAAAAGCCCTGGGTGGTCAGTAGGGATCAGGCCGGACGGCCCCAGTTCACATGGCTCCACAGTCTTTCGTGAAAAAAATATAAAGTCGTATTGGCAATTGCGGTCACAGTGACAACGCCGGCGGTCACATCAGGTTTCCCGGTTACCAGGTATACCAGTATTCCGTTGGTGATAATTACCAGAAACCGGAAAGTCAGGGCTTTAATAATCGACCGCTTTGATTTGGACAGTATCCGTTTCGCCCGTTTCATGAATGATTAATTACAATAATATCTATATATATAAATATAATACATCACAACTGCTTTAGATCAATCCCTATCGTTTTTCCCTTACGTGGTTTCGGCTGGGACCGGATTCGGTAATACCGGTACTATCTCCGGGGACGGACGTAAAGACCGGTTATCCTTGCGGATCCCAGAATCCGCGTATTTGCTGCATTCAGCACATCCTGTTTACCGCTTCCCGCGGGCAATATCAGATGCCGGTCGAGCGCATATACCGAGAAAACGTAGCGATGCGCCCGGTCCGGCGGACACGGGCCGCCGTAAGCAGATTTGCCGAATCCGTTCCTACCGGTAGTGCTGCCGGCCGGTGTGGTGTTCTCACCTATATCTAAATAAGCGGCAGGCTCAATATTCCAAACCAGCCAGTGTATCCAGGTGCCGCTGGGAGTATCGATATCATCGATTACCAGAGCCAGTGATTTCGTACCCTCGGGAATGTTTCCTATCGTCAGCGGCGGATTGATATCCTGCCCGTCACAGGTATATTTAGCAGGGATTGTCTCCCCGTCCGTAAAAGCCTGGCTCAGAATAAAAAAGCTGGTCGGCTGCGGTGTCGGAACCGAATCAGGTACTGCTGAAGGCGGTGCCCGACGGGACAATAAAAACACGACAGCTGATATGACAACAATGAAGATACCCAATGCCGGTATCAGGACGCGGATACGATTCATATGAATATAGTACCGCCTCTCAGGGATATGTTCAAACCGCGTATAATAATGACTGCAAGGTCGCTGTAAGCAGATCGGTTCAAATCGGGATTATTAATCATTGCGTTTCTGAAGTAATCACAAAATAATATAAATATGAAGCGGCGAATTTCCCCCGATATACCCCGCCCGGTTGTTTTTTTAGGTCTGGTAAGTTTCTTCAACGACATCGCTTCGGAAATGATTTACCCGGTCCTGCCGATATTTCTGACTCAGGTCCTGGGAACTCCGGTGGCTATCGTCGGAGTAATCGAAGGAATTGCGGAAGCCACTGCCAGTATTTCAAAGCTGACATTCGGGTACATTTCTGACCGCGTCGGGCGGCGTAAACCTTTCGTTACGCTCGGGTATGGATTCGGGGCAGTATCCAAAATCATGATCGCCTTGGCCTCCGGCTGGCCGGCTGTTCTTTTAGCTCGGTTTGCCGACCGGATGGGCAAAGGGCTCAGGACTGCTGCCCGTGACAGCATGCTCCTGTCAAGCGCTCCTGCCGGCAGGCGCGGATTCGTATTCGGATTTCACCGGGCTTTTGATTCACTCGGCGCGGTGATCGGGCCGCTTCTCGGTCTGGCACTGATACAGATTTACGCGGGCGACATGAGGAAAATATTTTTCTGGGCGGTATTGCCCGCTTCTGTCAGCGTATTGGTAATAATTTTCACTGTCCCTGAGGCCAGGAAATTTGAGATTCCCGGCCGGCGATTCGCTGTTGACTGGAGCCTGCTGACGAAGAAACTCAAACTGTTTCTGCTGGTCAGTTTCCTGTTTACGCTCGGAAACAGCTCAGACGTGTTTCTTCTTCTCAAAGCCAAATCCCTGGGCATGACAACAACACTGGTGATACTGGCATATGTGCTGTACAACGTAACCCAGACGGTGCTGGCGACCCCTGCCGGATCACTCTCCGACAGAATCGGAGCCCGGAAGGTATACTTATGGGGACTCCTGGTATTTGCCATCGTGTATTTCCTGTTCGGATTTGCCAGAAGTCCCGCACACCTGTTTTTGTTGTTTCCGGTTTATGGATTGTATATTGCCGCAACGGACGGGGTGTCGAAAGCATTCATTTCACAGTATGTGACGGAAAACCAGTCCGGTACGTTTTTCGGGCTTCACCAGCTTCTGAATGCCGTTGCCGGTTTTGCCGCATCGGTAATCGGTGGCATCATCTGGACCAGAATCAGCCCGGCAGCGACTTTCTGGTACGGCAGCATCATGGCTATGATTGCTTTTATGTTTTTTTCACTGATCTCACCGGGTAAACAGCCGGATAATAGTACCTGACTCCCGGCATTTCCCCGTTAGTGTATAATCTAACTCTGTTACCTTTTATGGGCATGACAGGTATTTCCGGTAAATCCGGAGGCGGGATAATCCGCGCCGTGCTCGAGGGAGCACTGGTACTCTTATTATGTATTTCCCTCTTCGGTTTCGACCGCAGCAGTGATCCGGATACGTTACCGGTTACCGGGCGATGGCAGAAATATCCGGATATCAACCCGGTCGATACCCGAAGTGACCGGCACGAAGGCTCACTGACGCTGCTGATCCGTCCCAGCCCAACGCCAACGGCGACTCCGAAACCAACTCCGACAGAAACGCCCGTTCCGACCCGGCTGCCGACACCGACACCCCCGGAAATCCCCCGGCCTGTACGGGATGCGGGCGACTTGGATTACTGGTTTACCCGGTATTCAGAGGAATATGCAGTGATGCAGTGGAC